>JAZRTP010000021.1:0-89442 GCA_045652105.1 Acutalibacteraceae bacterium | reverse complement strand
ATATTCAAAAGCAAATTATGATGTTCTATGTGATATTTCAAAAGAATATAGCATCAAATATATGCACAAAGATGAACTTAAAACGTTAAATGAACTAAAAATGGCGTACAAAGAAATTAGCAATTATGATGAGGATTATATTAACGCTCAGATAATTCTTTCTTATTTTGAAACGATTTTAAAAGAAAATAATATTGACTATGCGCCAATACCAATAATGATAAATGATGAAATTGTAGATTATGAACCACCTCAAGACTATTTCTATATTGAAGATAGCTTGTATAAAATCTTCAAAAAATATGATGTTGATTTTGAAACCGAAGATTGTCAAAGAAGTGTCGAAACACTATTGGCTTATTTTTCAGACAAGTTGTATTCGGAAAAAAATATACGATTCTTTTCTAAATGTTCAATTAATGATGTGTTAGAAAAATCTGAAGAGCGATTAAAATGGAAAACAAAATTTAATAATGTAAAGAATAAAAAAGACAAATTTCTAAACCTAACAATTGTAAAAAAGACATAATATTCCACACATTCGACAAAACACAGACCTCCTTGTAAAATGGTATTACCAAATACAAGGAGGTCATTTTTATGTTTAATAAGAAAACCAAACTGAAGCTCACGGACTTTGAGTGTAACCTGTTAATCAACGGAATGAACGAATTTCGCAATATGCTTCTCTCGGACGGTATCCCCACAGAAGATGTTGACGAGCTGCTCATTAAAATTATCAACAAATCCGAAAGATAAGGAGTGATAATATGTCTGACTTTATTGAAGATTTTTACTACGGAAACATCGAGCCGCAGGAGTGTACAACAAACCTGACGGCAAAGGTTAAAAAGAGCCTGAGTGAGCTTGCCGACAAAGAGGAACAACTGACATCACTCCTCGCGGACAAGGATAGGGAGCTTTTCACCGACTATGTAGCAACCTACATCAAATTTTCAAGCCTCTGCAACGCAGACAGCTTCACCGTCGGCTTCAGACTCGGAGCAAGATTCACATACGACACTTTTATCGATAACAAGAAAGGATGAAAATTATGGCAAACATTACATACCGTCAAGTGGGCGATTATCAAATACCCAACTTCAGGATCCCACCAGAAGAATCAACCATCCGCCTCGGCAAATGGGGTATGATATATAAAGACTACTTACAAAAGCATAACCCCGTACTTTTCACCACCCTCCTGACTCAAGGCACCCTCTACCAACACTGCGCCCAAATCGACACCCAGGCTCAACAGATGTTCAACACCCTCGTCGAGCAGATGATAAAAGCCGAAAATATCACCGAACAACTCAAAGAGCAGAATCAAATGGAATGGGTGCGACGAATGCAAAACATTGAAGCACAGGCAAGAGAAATCATCTGTCACGATATCCTTTTCAAATAAAGAGGTCAGAAATATGAAAGATGCTACACCTGCAGAACTTTTCGCAGCACTTAAGCTCATCGAACAGCTTTATCAGGACGGTCACATACCGCAATATATGTTTAAGAATATTCTTAATGAACATAGGGATATTGTGAACATAACGGAGTTTAATTTGCAGAGAAAAGATAAGTAAAAATGCCACCCTTTATGGGTGGCATCACTCATTTTATTTCCTGCTCCAAATCATCAAACAAATCACTGTCAAAGAACTCTCTGATGCTTATTTCAAGACCGTCGCATAATTTCTTGATTGATGCAACACCGGGGTTCTTACTCTTTTCATTAAGCATACTGTAAAAAGTTGAAGGCGCAACACCTGAAAGGTTTGCAAGTGCATTTATTGCAATATTTCTTTCATTACAGAGTTCAATGATTCTCTTTTCAACCGCTTGTTTAACAGTCATGTCCATACCACCTTTACGATATATCGCTGATTTAAGTTTAATAAAATCTACGATAAATCGTGTGGGATATATCGCATAATTGTAGTTTATGTGATATAATTGCGATATATCCATATTAAGAGGTGGTATTTTATGGTTTGTACCTTCTTTGGTCACAAGGACACACCAAAAGAAATAGAGCCGACCCTGAGGTCGACTCTGATAGATTTAATTGAAAATAAAAATGTGAATGTGTTTTATGTAGGTAACAACGGCAACTTTGACACTATGGTCCGCCGCCAGCTTGAGGATTTATCTCAAACCTATACCATAACCTACAGCGTAGTTTTAGCCTATCTCCCAACAGAGAAAAACAAGTACGATGACTTAACAAACACCATCTACCCCGAAGGCCTTGAAACAGTCCCCAAACGCTTCGCAATCTCCTGGCGCAACAAGTGGATGATTCAGCAGTCGGATGTTGTAGTAACCTATGTCACCCACAACTTCGGCGGCGCAGCTCAGTTTAAGGAAATGGCTTGTAAAATCGGAAAGAAAATAACAAACTTAATATAAAAGTTTTAAAATAAACAGGCAATGTATAAAGCAGTACATAGGATAACACAGAATGAGCACAGTCTAAATATTTTATTCAGTCTTTGCTGCTTCTTCATTGTATTCTTTCCAAAATTTGACCTCAAGGTCTTCAATTTGTTTGTTTAAAAGTTTTTTTCCTGCACGAAAATGAATATATTTATCGACCTGTTCTAATACATATGTATCCCAATACTCTAATATCGTAGGATCCATATAGTCTCTAATGGTTTTACCAAGTTTCTTTAGTTCTACCTTATCTGGAAAAATCGGTTTTTTAGGTATTGATATTTCTTTCTCTCCGCGTATAATTCTGTTCTGATTAAGGTGAAGCATTATGCGTGTCAAAATTGTTAAAATGTCTTCGTACAACTGTTCAGTGAATTGATAACTTTTATTATCAGTATCACTAAAACAAATTTCTGGACTACCATTTTTTAAGAAGCTAGGAATTGTATCATAATCTATGGCAATTAGTCTATGTTTATCAGCTTTTGTCGCCCATACTGCACCGCCTTCAAACATACAAAATTCACTATCGTTATAACCTGAAGAGGTAATCATAAGCACATCGTTGTTTTTTGCGATTAAAAAATCTCTAATAGTATTTGACAAACTTTTTATAGAATCTTTATCCATACCTGCACTCGAATAAAAGACTTCACAGTTATCCAAGTCTTTCATATTGCCATTAAATCCCTTCTTAACTAGATAATGATAGAAAAAATCAGATAAAAATCTATCTTGCCCTGAGTGAGATATAAAAACTGTATATTGTCCCTTAGCTTCTAGATCGCCTTCCAATCTATTTACTGTAGTGTTAATAAGTTCGCTTTTAGTTTCCTGGGCAATAGGTAATTTATGTACAGTTTTGGCAAAATCTACAGCAAAATTTTTCTTTGCAGCTGTAGAAATTTTCATATCACTTGCATTACGCTCTTCTTTTAACTTATCAGCTAATGCTTGTCTGTTTCTAACCAAACTATCTCCAATTACTTTCAATAGTTCACATAGTTTCAGAAAACGTGGATCAGCAGTATCATAATCTTGTCTACCTGCTGTTGCTATATCAGGCATTTCATTATCATCCAAAATATCAAAAGATACTTCGCCTTCAATATAATTGGCGAAGGCCTGTTTTATACCAAGGTATTCTCTCATATTAGCAACAGCTAATTTATTTCTCACATAAAGTCTTAATTGATTTGGGTTATAGAACGAACTTTTAAAATACGCACTATCGTTCTTTTTCGCTTTGTCTTCATCAATAGTACAATGAACACCAATCCAACCGGATAAAATATAGTCTTTAGTTATTCCATCAACTGTTATTTGTCCAGTAACCTTGAAATTATCTTTTGCCGATTCTAATTTCTTAACTACTGTCGTTTGTTCATATTCTTTTTCTTGCTTTAGTTTGTTTGAATATCCTATCGTAAATACATTGCTTTTAAGACTTTCAAACCGATCAATATCAGAAGAATATATACAAACCATATTTTTGAAGGCTATTTGTTTTTCAACTCTTACAAATTTTCGAGGATCTTTGTCATTGAGAATTACCATAATATATATGTTCTTTTTGAGTTCGTCTAGCAAAAAATAATTAGATAATCTTTTTTGAATAGATTCTAGTCCTCTTTGTCCGAATCCACGCAAATCAACATTTTCCAAATATATAAACGTACCTGTTTTTTGGGTGTTCCAAATGTCATAACATTGTGCGTTTTGAATATTTGCGTCGTCTATTTCTATTAAGTCAGGAGCATCGTCGACATTTTTTATTTTTGTAACATCGAGCTCCCATGATGAATAGTCATTTTTTATGTTTTTTGAGATAATCACAAATTTATCAGACATATAAAGAGCCGCTAGTTTGCCTATTCCTTTTCTGCCCATAGCTTTATCAGCGTTTTTTTCGTGTTCTCTTTTATTATATCCAATTTTTACATAATTCTCTTTTATGTGTTCAGGAGACATTCCTTCTCCATCGTCTAAAATTTCTATGGTAGCGGCAGATTTATTTCTTGCATCAATTACAACGTGAACATTATTGGCGTCTGCATCGAATCCATTTGCAACCAATTCAGAAATAGCAGCACCAACATTTGAATAAAGTTGTTTGCCAAACATTTTTAAAGCAGAATAAGCTAATTTAAACGAAGCTTTATTTTCCATGATTCACACCTCTATTTTTTTTATAACTTCCATAACAATTGATTGAATAACATCAACAACTACACTATTGCCAAATTGTTTGTAATTTTGCTCTTGGCTTTGAGATAGTTTAAAATCATCAGGAAATCCCATCAAACGTGCACATTCACGAGGATATAATTTTCTTACTTTATTTCTAATTAAATACATTCCTGTTTTTCCACCTAACCCACCGCCTTGAGAAGATAGTGTGGTAGCTTGGCCATTTATTGAATAAATTCTTTCGCCCTGTCTGCCTAGGCCTATTTCGCCAATTCTTATTAGTTTATTCTCTTTTTGCTTAGAATGCTTTTTTATTACATACGGTCTATCGATGTAATAGTTACCTTTAATTTTATTTTCAGCTTTTTTAATCAAAATGTCTTTTAACACTATAAAGCCATTTTCACCTTCTGGAAAATCGAATGATTTAATATCTAAATCCTTACGAAAAGCAACAATATATATTCTTTTTCTTTGCTGTGGTATTTTGAAATCGGAAGCACAAAGGGTTTTATAAAAAACGTTGTACTCAATATTGTCTAATTCTTCTTTTACGCGTTGAATTGTTTTACCATTGTCATGATTTTCAAAGTTTTTAACATTTTCAAGCAAAAGTATTTTCGGTTTATGATATTTAGCTATTCTTACTATGTCAAAAAACAACTTTCCACGTCCCTGTTCATCATCGAAACCTTGTTGATTTCCTGATATACTAAAAGGTTGACAAGGAAAACCAGCACAAAGAATATCATGTGATGGTATCGTATTTTCAGATATTTTTGTTATATCTCCATGCGGTTTTAAACCAAAATTTTTTTCATATACCGCACAGGCTTCTTTGTTGATATCCGAAGCAAATACGCATTCAGCACCTAAAGAAGATAGTGCTAAATGAAATCCACCAATACCACAAAATAAATCTATAAAAGTATATCCTTTTAACTTTTTTTCTTTTTCTGAATACTCTATCATATGAATCATTTTCCTTGATGTTTATTATATCAAAATGCCGTTGCAATGGTCAATTTCATGCTGAATTATCTGTGCAGGAAAGCCTGTGAAGTTTTTGATACGAGTCTGCATTTCAGCCGTCTGCCACTGTACTTTTATACTCTTATAACGCTTGCACTTGCGAGGACCACCAAGTAAAGAAAGGCAACCTTCTTCTGTTTCGTACGACTCTGATTTTTTGATAATTTCAGGATTAAACATAACCATATATGTACCTTCATTATCAAATGCAATGATGCGTTTGCGAATACCTATCATATTTGCAGCCATACCGACACACCCCTCTTTATGAGCAATGAGTGTGTCGAGCAAGTCCTCGGCAATTTGTAAATCTTCTTTTGTTGCGACTTCCGATTTCAGGCTAAGAAAAATCGGGTCGTGTATAAGTTCTTTAATCATAAAAATCTCTTCTTTTTAGTTAGGATAAAAATTCATCCGCAATTTTATTTAACTGTGCTGAAATTACTTCAAAATCGCAATTGAGATCAAGGGTTCTTACTGAAATTTTATTACCACTCATCTGATAGTCATTATTTAGTGATATTTCTTCATCAGTCTTAGCATAAAGAAGCATACCTGAAACTTCTTTACCTTTTATTGCCTCGTTTTTTACATAAGCGAATATTTGATACAGATTATTTGAATGCAGGGTATGAACATCGTACTGTACCTGTGTGGTACGAGCATAATACTTTGCATCAATTATCAGGGTTTTATTGATTTCTCCTTTTTTGTAGGAAAGCATAATATCACTCTGCATTGTAGGAAGCATTGTGTCAATACCGTCATCTAATGCCCAATCGATTTGAGAGGCAGATGTTTTGATTTGAGGATAATGTTTCTTGTAGTATTCAAAAATGAACTTTTCATACAATCGACACATACGTTGTTCATCGAAAAAATCCATCATTTTTACTGAACCTTCACTTTTGGTTTGCAGCAATCCTTTTACAACGAGATAACAGATCGAAACCATCATGCGATAAGTTTGATTGTTTCTGTTATAATTTATTGACCAATTTATTGTGCGGACATCTATAACAGAAACCTCATTGAAATATACCATAAGTTTACGAAGTTCCTTTTTTCTTGCTTTTGTAATATCCGCTTTCAATAAAAGCATTACTGTTGATTTTATAATTTGGTTTAATGTGGAATCTACTGAAAATTCATCGTATGTACACACCAGTTGATTTCGTATCATACTTTGAGTTTTTATAGAGTCTGTAATTTCAATTTTACCACGAATCGCAGATATTGTATCTGTTTCAGATATATACTCTCGTCCCAAGCCACACTTTAGCTGATACGTGATACCTCGAATCAATATTGCAGCACATAAATCTCCAACATTCTCAAAATCCTCTGTAGCAAGTTTTTTATAGCCATTCTCATTGAGAATCTGGAATGCATATGAGAGCATGTAGTAAATATTTTTTATTGAAATCACTTAATAGCACTCCTTAAATTGCTTGACCAATCTCTTACTTTAATAGGCTCATCAAACCAATATTCCTTTAACAAAGGAACAAGTTCATATTCAATGATATTGGAGAGTATTGAGTCTGTAACACTTTCTATGTTACAGAAATAGCTATGACCAATACAAAAACCTTCTCCGAGGGAATCATCTGCTGAAATAACATTATTCAAATTTTCAACACAAGAAATCAATTTGTTAAATTTTTCATTGTCAAGTTTAGATTTATAATTACGGAAGCCATCGGAATCAAAACCTGGGTTTATTGGATAGAATGCAAATCTTCTGCGTAGTGCATAATCGAGCATTGCAAGACTTCTGTCTGCTGTGTTCATCATGCCGATAATATACACATTGCCCGGCACATTAAACTTTTCATCTGAATAAAGTAATTGTAACGAATTTCCACGCTTATCATTTTCAATGAGCATAAAAAGTTCGCCAAATATTTTGCTTAGATTTCCACGGTTGATTTCATCGATAATAAAAAAGTACTCATTCTCCAGATCGTCTCCAGCTTTTTTACAGAAATTATAGAAAGAGCCTTTTTTTATTTCAAAGCCATTACCAGTACTGGTGGGTCTAAAGCCCTCAATAAAATCTTCATATGTATAACTCTGGTGAAATTGTACCAGCATTACTCTATCTTGATCTTTCTTGCCCATCATTGAATATGCTAATCGCTTTGCCGCATAGGTCTTTCCTACGCCAGGGGCTCCTTGAAGAATAACATTCTTTTTATTTCTGATAAGGCCTACCAGAGTATTATAGTCAGATGAATCCATATAAACTTCTTCAAGAAATTTGTCTGCATCATAAGGAGGATATGTTGTTTCTATTTCTTCAATGTCTTCAACATTCTCTGTAAATAATGCATTTAATTTTTCAACGTATTCAGTATATGATGTAATGTCAGTAAGTGTCTTCATTACTGCCTGTCCAGGATGATCCCATTCACCATTATGTGTCCAGTCAACAGTTCTGATATGTCCATATTCATACTCATCATCTTCGAGATCGGGACGATATTGATATTCACCAGTAACAACACCACGACCAATGATTTTATACATACCTTTTTTTACAAAAACAATATCTCCTGGTTTAATTTCATTAGCGAACTGCCAAGTAGCATGAGCGGCATTTCTGTATGTATATTCTGTACCATAAGTTTCTTTCATCTTTTTCTTCATTTCATCTTTGCTTCCAAATGATGTAAGATCACCAATAGCACTCCAACCGATACCCATGATGCCGGCACCATAGAAAACATCCCATTTGCACGCATTATCACCCGGAGAATATATCCAATATCGGATAGAATCGATATCGTTATCTGCAAGGGATTCTGCATTGTTTTTCTTCGGAGTTATGCCAATAAAAATTTCTTCGCCAAATGATAAATCAAATTCATTTTCATTGCAAATTCGCTGGCAACACTTTCTCATACAATTTGATTTATTTCCAGTTTGACCATAATAATAAATGATATTTTCGCGAGTAGAAATAAGTGCATTAAGCATCTTATCATGGCCATAATCTCTGCCAATATTACGTATCAAACAAATTGTAATTTCTAAATTTCCTCGTCTTGTATAACGTCGATTTTCCATCATACAAGCAAATAAATCCAGATACATTTTATGAGATACTCTATTGAAATTGGGGACTTTTTCACACAGTTCATCTAATGCTTCGTCTCTGGAATTTGATCCATCATAATATCGTTTTGCGATTTCATACATCAATTCTTCTGCGTCAAATTCACTTCCAATGCGTTTTGCAACACCACCAAATTGTGTATCAAAAAACTCTTTTAACAATAAGAGATCTCTAAAATATCCGTTTGTTCTTTCTTCATACTTATCTGTTTTTGTTTCGTTTTTTAAATAATCTTTTATGCTTTCTTTTGCTGCTCTCATACTTTCATCAGAAACAAACACTTTCCAAAATCCTGGAATTACTGTGTTATTCCAAATAAAACATGCATCAGAGACATGCGTATTAACTGTACTTTCAGTCCATTCAGGATGTTTTTCTGTTAGGTAAGATTTATATTCCTTACGTATTTCTCGCAATTTATCATGTGTGTCCATATTAATCCTCCGTTATGCAACAATAGGTCAATCAAAATTAAATTCTGCCCTTAATAATTCGAATATATATTTTGCTGATTCGTTGTCCAACTGTATTGATTGGCTTATTTTTCCAGCAATATCTCTATCTGAACGACCATAGGTGTCTATTTGTACATAATGCTTTCCAAAAGAATCAAATGTTGAATATGTTGCATATACCTTATCATGGAGAGTATGTCTTTGCTTGTTGAGCTTCTCAAAATTATTTACATCAATTTGTGCCATATAAACAGCTCCTTTATTGTAATTTTACAAAGTGCATTTATGCTTAAATTAAAGATCGTTCGTTTCTTTTAGCGTATCGCAAAGACGATTAGCTATATACCAAAACATTACCGGTGGAATAGCATTTCCTAATGCTCTATATTGTGCACCCTCACTTCCTATAAGTTGAAAGGTTTCGGGAAATGACTGAATTCTTGCGACCTCTCTAGGAGTAAATCGACGGTATTTTCCATCAACGAGCAAAACGGGGTCAGTGCTGTTCAAAGAGACTTTTGCAAGATGTGCTCCAACAGTATTACACGGTTTGGTTACATCCTGGGCTCTACCTTTGTTCATACTCTCTCTGTTCTTCATCATACCAGCAACTGCCTTTTCACTGAAATAGTATTTTTCAGCAACCTCTGTTTCGATAACAGATTGCAGTGACTCATATTCTTCTTCGTCACTGATTGTCGGCGTGGGGAATGAAAAATCAATACCTAAATCTTTTCGAAAACCTACAATGATAACTCTTTCTCGCTTTTGTGGGACTCCATATTCGGCAGCATTCAATACGGCATATTTCACATAATAACCGCTGTTTTCAAACTCCTGCAAAATGAGAGGAAATGCCGCCTTTTTATTTGCAGTTAGTATGCCTTTGACATTTTCGGCAACAAAGCATTTCGGTTGCCTTTCTTTAAGGATTCTGCACATCTCAAAGAACAACATTCCTCGGTCATCCTTTATACCTAATCGCGGAGGATTTTGGGCTACAATGGAAAAAGATTGGCACGGAAATCCACCTGTCAAAATATCAAATGCTGGTAACTCTTCAGAAGTAACGGTACGAATATCTCGATTATCGGGAGTAATACCAAAATTCTTTTCAAAGATAGCACAAGCATTAACATCAATATCATTAGCATACACTATCTCAATGTCGTTTTTAGCATAGTGTTTACCAAGGAAATCAAAATCTCCAATCAGGCCGACATCGGTTCCGCCACAACCGCAAAATAACGATGCAACTTTTAATGTCTCCATACTAACAAATCCTCGAATCTTCCTACCGTTTTCGGGTCAAATGTAATATCTGCACCGTCATTCGGTATCATGTTAATTTTATCTTGTTTATAAAGTCCAACGGGGTCCTGCAACAGGAATAACTTTGTTACCCCTTTGCTTATCATCAAGCGATACACATAATATGCTTCTCTTGTTGTACTTGCGGTGTTCCATTCATTTCTGGTAAGGTGAACGGAATTAAAATGCAGTGGTTTGGAACTAATAGTTGTTTTTACTTCGATGTATCTCTTTCTCTCATCTAACTCCACGGAGCTAATGTCATAACCAACAGCGAACTGAGTTGGTATTCTCTTGATAAGATGAATAAGATCCTCGCGACCACCAATTTTGATTCTCATGCACTCATGACCATGAACAAGGTTTTCTCCCATGTCACCGATATCCTTGGTTGTAAATTCTTCTTCACGTTCAATTCTATCAGTAATTTCTTTACCAGTATTTTTGAGCGCCTCATACTCCTGTTGATCACTAGCTATGTATGCAAGAATGTCTGTCTTAAAGTCAGTGGTGTCCATATCACGGTTTACATATGCAAACCAGTCATAATAAACTCTGTTGATAGCATCCAGAGAACCTTGCCTCTTCATTATCATGCGGTCATAACCAGAGAACCACTCTTTGGATTCAATGAACTTCACAATGGTTTCTGTCTCCAAATCGTTAAGATAATATGTTCTGCTGTCCCATGTTTTTAATAGGTTTGCAATTTCCATATAATCAACGATATCCCCGGCATAACGAATGACATCACCTGTCATATCATATGTGAGTTTATTCTTTCTGTTTGCCTTGATGCGCTCCCACACAAGAGAAACATCTTCACCATCTCTTGTCACTCTCAAATCATTAAACACACAATGGCAAATTTCGCCCTTTGTTAAACCAATATTTGTTTCCTCAACCTCTTTGATATGGACGAGCAAGCGGAGAATGTATTGTGCAGGTTTGAAATGAATGCCATATTCAATCTGTTCTAGAATGGCATGAGATTTGATGTGTGCACCAGGGTACTGGAATGAATAAAGATATGTTTTGAAGAATGCAACTAAGTCACCATCTTCGGCAAGTTCTTTCGCACGTCTGCCAGCTTCAGCAATATCATTATCGTTATGCTGAACAAAACCAAATAAAGAGGAGATTTCTGTTCTCCAGTTGTTGATGGTCTTTAATTCTTTATGTGCATTACCCGGATAACCGTAAATTGCTTGGTTTAATCTCTGGGCAAAATCCGATTCTGACATCGGAGTGAGTTTTGCAATATTTTCTGCAACATAAATCAAAACATTTTCAACGTCGTTCTTAAAGCGAGGTCTTGCATGATGAATTCTAAAATAAAACTGTTCCGGTATCTTGTATTCCATTATTTACCCTCACTTTCTAAGAGTTGGAGAATCTGATCTGCAATTCGCTGTGCCATAATTGGAGGAACAGCATTGCCAACTTGTCTAAACTGCTGCGTTTTGTTGCCTAAGAAAATAAAATCATCAGGAAAAGACTGCAATCTCGCACATTCACGAACAGTCGGAACGCGGTTGTACTTGTAGTGGAAGTGGTGGCGGTGTCCAGTGTCAATGGTCGGTGCAGGTTTTTGACTATGGAAACGAGTCCATGCAACATGGAAATTCCTTGATTCTCTGAACTCAACAGGTAGGTCCTTATAATTTCCACCATCGGGAACGAGGGAAATGATGTGCTGAACCTTTTCACTATGGGAAGCAGCAACATGGTTGCGAACCTCGCCAGATTTTTCTCTCATAAGTTTTTGATATGCATTCTGAGGTGCTGTCTCATAACTCTGGACATCCTCGCCTAGGACATCAACAAGAGGGGGTAGGTCGCTCAACGCCATTTCACAAGTTACTTGCTCTGTTTGAATTGCCGGATATTCAAAGGTGTTTTCGCCCTTAACGCCGACAAATACAACTCTCTTTCTGTTCTGAGGAACACCGTAGTCCGCAGCACAGAGGATTCTATATTTCACCTCATATCCCATTTTAGCAAAGGTTTTGATGATATTATCTTTGACTTCTCCATTGAACAGCCCAACAAGTCCAGGCACATTCTCAATTACAAACGCTTTCGGTTGGATTTCTTCAACCAAACGAATATAACTGAGGTACAGTTTATTTCGTGGGTCATTAAAATTACGAGGGCCAGACAAAGAAAAACCTTGACAAGGAGGCCCACCGATAATAACATCAATTTTTTTACCATTCAGCAAAGGTGCAATGTTGTTCTTGTAGGTTATTTCGGTAATATCCCCACAAATAGACTTGACTTCGTTATGGTTTCGCTCAAATGTTGCCAATGCCTTTACATCGTTATCTATGCCGAGCAAGATATTAAATCCAGCTTTTTCAAAACCATAAGATAAACCACCAGCACCGCAAAACAGGTCAATCACATTATAACTTTTCATAAATATCTCCTGTCTTATAATTTGCTTGGAACAATTTCTACTATATCGTCCATAGTGCACTCAAGAGCGGTACATATTTTTACAAGAACATCACTAGAAACAACAGCACCGTCTTTGCCCATTTTTGTAATGGTTGCAATGCTGATGCCTGCTTTTTCTGCGAGTTCTTTTTTCTTCATATTACGGTCAATTAGTAGTTTGAATAACTTTTTATAACTTGCAGCCATATTACACCTCGTTAAAAACAGTAGTGATAATTTAATATACTAAAACATTATATCACGATACAGTCTTTTTCTCAACACATTTCAACAAAAATATTGCGATTGCAGTATTTTTCTTGTTTTGATTGTAGTTTATCATAAATTACAATTTAATGAAAGGCTTTTTATAAAATATTTCCCTTAAACAGTCCCATAAAACGGACTATGGTGGTTTGAGGGGTTGATTAGCGTACATTTGTTCTGATATAATAGCCTTGAAATTAAAACGAAAGAAGGTAATTATATGGAACCTCGTAAAAGAAAAACATTGCTTGACCTTGATAGGCTGCCTACACAGAAGGAATTGCGTGAGTTCTTTCTTGCAAATGATTGGAGCAGCCGTAAGCCCTATGACTTTGATAAATGGAGTCAGGAGAAAATTGAGGACAAGAACTACACACAGAATATCTTCAATAAAATCTGGCAGAAAATCAGCCGAAAGCATGGACAGAAGGCATCACCAAAATGCTACACAAATGATTATCCGCCTGAGGTTCTCAGAAGCGGTGTTAGTGATATTGTCAGCGGCTCTGTTACTGCGATGGTGAATGAGCATCCTGAGGTTGTGCAGAGCATCTTTGATAATCTGTCAGACGATTTTTTGTCAGGAGGACTTCAAACCGTTAAGGCTGTTATGACCGGGCAGGAAATTGATAATCCGCAGGCTCTTACAGAGGGAGATATTGCAAAGGTTGACCGTTTTGTTGATAATGCGATGGATACACTTATGAAAACGGTTGATTACGACACTCTTGTTCAGGTGTGCAGAAACTATGGTACTCCTGAAGATTTCTCTGATATTAAAACAAACTTCCCTCGCACAGAGTTTGAAGAAAAATACGACCATAAGAAAGCAAAAACAAAGGTAACCTATTCAACTCTTGCTGCCGACTATGCCATGGATGTTGAACGAATCAACAGCTATTCACCTGCAGAATTGGCTGAAAGCAGTGCTTTTGTTGCAGACTTCTATGAAGAGTTGGATGAAATCGATTTAGCAATTCTGAAGCTTAAGATAGAAGGAAAAAATCTTGAAGAAATTGCTGATATTCTCGGCTTCAAAACTCATTCAGCCATTCACAAGAGGATAAAGCGTATCCAACAGCAGTATCTTGATTTCGACCCTGATTTCAGGAAGGAATACAACAAAAAATATAAAAACAAAAAAGTTTCATAAATCAGGAACATTTTTGATACTCATATTCCCATTACTATATAGAGGGATAATTTGTATTGCACTCGTACTTCGGTACCGGGTGCTTTTTTTATGCTCTGAAAACAAAACTTAAGTTGAGAAAACGAGAAAAGAGGCTTTTGTGTATCAGGAATGAAGTTATATTGCTATGAAAATTAAAAGCCTTACAGAGGAATTTTTTCTCAAAAATCAACCCGAAACACTACACTAAAAGAAAGGATTGAATGTATGCCGCCGATGACGAAAAAGAGAAAGGAAGAATGGTCATTTTTCCTGAACAACAGAAACAGAATCACTCACAACCCGCTTTGCAGAAGATGTGTGTGCATCTGCAAGCAAAGCTTCAGGGCAGAAATAATTGAATGCCCTAATTACTACTCGAAAAGGAGCAAGAAATTATGAAGTATTATTCGAGTGCCGAAATGCAAAAGCATAATTTTTACCGTATGCCGAAGGTGCTGATTTGCGATAAAAAATATCATGAGCTTTCAAACAATGCGAAGCTCCTTTATGCGATTATTCTCGATAGAGCGAGCTTATCTGAAAGCAATGCCTGGATTGATGAGCAGAACAAGGTGGTTGTTTTTCTTACCATTGATGAAGCCGGCAAGCTGCTTAACATCGGGCATAACACAGCAACTAAAATCTTCAAGGAGCTTGATGATTACGGCCTGATTGAACGAAAAAAGCAAGGCTTCGCAAGAGCAAATATCATCTATCCGAAGCTGCCTCAATCAACCGAAAAATAAACTTTCCGTATTCCGTTTTCAGGAAAGAAATAAGACTGAGAGTTAAATGAGACTATATACTGACCGAAGAGAAGAATATATAGCTTTAATTAAGTATGTAGTAACTCTAAGTATATAAGGCGGTGCGGCTTTTGATGCAGAAGCGGATATGCAATCGATTTCTTCTTCGGCTCGTAATAAAAACTTTAGGGAACAAACTGACTTGAAATGAGTGCAATTTGTTCCCTAAAATTTTGCACTATTTTACATAAATATCGCCATAAGGCAGATTGGAGGAACGTTAATGTACCTTAATTTTAATTGCCAATATGAAAGTTCGGCTTAGAGAAAAACTTACGCTGTAGGACTATGTCCTATAGTGTAACAAGCAGGGAAAATGTATAGCATTTTCCGTTGGGAAGGGCGGTCCCTTAAACCCCGAATATTAAGTAAAGGAGTGTTTTTATGGATGAAACACGAAACAAGAGTATCTATGTAAGAGTTACTCAAAAAGAAAAAATCAAGATTACCGCCAAGGCAAATAAATGTGGGCTCAGCCTGTCGGAATATATCAGGCAGGTCTGTCTTGGCTACGAGCCGAAGGAAATATTCAGGAGGAATAAATAATGGCAACTACAAGTCTTTGGAAGGTGTCGGGTTCTCTGAAAAAGGTCTTGGACTATGCAGAGAATCCCGATAAAACTTCCTTAAAAAATGTAATCGACTATGCAAGTGATAAGGAGAAAACGGACAATGAATTGTTCGTTACCGGTATCAACTGCGAGGTTGAAAGAGCCTATGAAATGATGTCAGAAACCAAACGTCAGTTCGGTAAAAAGGATAAGGTGGTAGCATATCACGGCTACCAAAGCTTTAAAGATGGTGAGGTAACCCCCGAGGAGTGTCACGCTATCGGTGTTGAAACTGCAAAGCGCTTATGGGGTGACAGATATGAAGTCATTGTTACCACTCATCTGAACACCAAAACACATCTGCACAATCATTTTGTATTCAACTCCGTATCCTTTGTTGACGGAGAAAAGTTCAGATATCAGACGGCAGATATCCTTGCTCTTCGCGAGGTGTCGGATGAGGTGTGCAAAGAGTTCGGCAAGAGCGTTCTTGAAAAAGCACCCTTTCACGGCAGCAGCTCGGTTTATTGGGTTCATAGAAACGGCGGTCTTACTCAGACGGATATTGTAAAGGACGATATCGACATTGCGATTGCTCACTCCTATAGTCCGCAGTCCTTTATGCAGAATATGATTGATATGGGCTACCGCTTCAACCGAGGAATTTTTAATGAGTACCCGTCAATCTTTGTGCCGGGCAGAAGCAAGCCTATACGCTTAAAGTCCTTTGGTGAGGATTACACAAGACAGAAGCTTCTCCAAAGGATAGCGGAAAACCGCTACACACATCCGCCGAGAATTAAATTTTACTATCCGGTTTCCTATATTCTGAAAAGAAACAAGAGGGCAACTTGGACAGACGGTATCCTGAGTATTTGGCGAACACTGCTCGATATTTTTGAGTTGATGCTGACAAAAACGGAAGAAAAGTATGTGCCCATTTCACCTGATCTGAGATTCGAAATACAGAAACTCGATAAATATATTAAGCAATATGAGTTCATGACGGCCAACAACATTGAAGCTGCACATGAGCTCTTTTCTTTTGTCAGTGAATCGCAACAAAAGATGGATGAGCTTATTTGTAAAAGGAAGAAGCTTGATAATAAGATCCGCCGTGCTGCTCCCGAGGAAAAGGAAAAATACAGAGCTGAAAGACGAGAGCTTTCAGGTGAAATTGCCGGCATCCGTGATGATATTGCAATAGCAAATGACATTATAAAAAGCAACTCAAGGGTTGCAATAATGATAGATAACGAACACCGTTTAGAAGTAAAACAAACGATGAAAAAAGCAAAATTTGAATTAGGAATGGAGAGATAAAAATGAATAAAGTTAATAACATTCAGGGCTTAAGCTATGTAAATCCCGAGGGAATTGTGCCCTTTGAAAACAATCCCTTTGAGGTGCGTGATGATGAGGAGATGAAAAGCCTCATTGAAAGCATAAGGGAATACGGAATTCTGACACCACTGGTGGTAAGCCGTCAGGGTCGACGCGGTGACGTAATTCAGTTGGTGTCAGGTCACAGAAGACTACACGCCGCGAAGGAGCTCGGTCTTCAGGTTGTTCCCGTATCCTATGTAACAATGACTCCTGCCGAAATCGCGATAGCCGTTGTAGACAGTAATCTGCAAAGAGAAAAGATACTGCCGAGTGAAAAAGCAAAGGCATATAAGATGAAGCTTGACGCAATAAAACATCAAGGGGCAACTTCCCGACAAGTTGTCGGGAGGTTGGAAAGTGCGGATTTAATTTCAGATACAGATAGTGGCAGACAGGTGCAGAGATATATCCGTCTCAACAACCTGTTCCCCGAGCTGTTAAAAATGGTTGATGAGGAAAGAATTGCTCTTACACCTGCAGTTGAGCTTTCCTATCTTACCGAAGATGAGCAGAGGTGGCTTCTTGAAACCATTGAAACCGAGGAAGCAACTCCGTCACTTTCTCAGGCTCAGGAGATGAAAAACCTCTCTCAGGCAGGGATTCTTGATATGGACCAAATCTTTTCGATAATGGTAAAGCCCAAGGCCAATCAGAAAGAGGTTATAAAAATCAAGGTCGAGGCTGTTGATAAATATCTTAAAGGCTGTACTACTCCCAAAGAGCGTGAGGATTTTCTCCTCAAGGCTTGTGAGTATTACAGTCGTTTTTTACAGCGTCAGAGAAATAAAGACCGGGATGCACGCTAAGAAAGGGGGAATTCAATGTCAGGTAACAAGATAAATTGTATCTGTGTCGGTTTTGACGATAAGGCAAAGGTAAGCGCCTGCAACAATATTGATTACAATCAGGTTGAAGTATCAAAGGAAATGCTTGATTCCTTTGCATCGGCGGTGGCTTCTGAAATAAAGGCATTTTATGAAAGTGAAGAAGGCAGAAATTACTATAATAAATGGATAGAACAGCATCCCCAGTATGCTTAAAATAAATGCTCCCCGATATCGTTTTGGTATCGGGGAATTTCGCACATTGGACAATAAATATAAAAAGAAATAAAATGAAAACATCAAATAAGGAGGACTAAAATGAATGTTGTAATATACGCCCGTTTCTCTTGCAAAAGACAGACGGAGCAATCAATTGAAGGACAGCTGAAAATCTGTTACGATTATGCGGCGGCTCATAAATATAATGTTGTCGGTGAATATATAGACCGAGCGCAAAGCGGCACCTCTGACAACCGTACGGACTTTCAGCGAATGATTGCCGACAGTGAAAAACGCACCTTTGAGGGGGTGCTTGTTTATCAGCTTGACCGTTTTGCCCGTAACAGATACGACAGCGCAATTTATAAGGCAAGGCTCAAAAAGAACGGTGTAAGAGTGTTCTCAGCTAAAGAAAACATTACCGAAGATGCTTCAGGTATTCTCGTTGAGGGCTTGCTTGAAAGTATGGCTGAGTATTATTCTGTTGAGCTTGCACAGAAGATAAACCGAGGTCTTGCACTCAATGCTGAAAAGTGCCTTTCAAACGGAAGCAATCCGGGGCTCGGCTATAAGGTAAACAAGAAAGATCGCACCTTTTATATTGACGAGGCTGAGGCAGAAATCGTCAGAGAAATCTATGAACGCTATGCACGGGGTGAGCCTAAAACTGAAATAATCAGGGACCTTAACAGAAGGCAGGTCAAAACCTCAATCGGAAATCCATTCAGCTTAACAAGCCTTACAAGGCTTCTCAGTAACAAACGCTATATCGGCTATTATTTATACAGCGGAAAGGAGACTCCCGGCGGTATGCCGAGAATCATCGAGGATGATTTATACTATCGGGTACAGGAAATTTTGGAAAGAAACAGACATGCTCAGGCAAAAACAACAGGTGATGATGCCTATATTTTAACCACCAAGCTTTTCTGCGGTCATTGCAAGGAAATGATGATTGGAGTCAGCGGAACAGGAAAATCGGGTATGATGTATTACTATTATACCTGCAAGGGCGCACGGAAAAAGAACTGCGATAAGAAGTCAATCAATAAGCAGTTTATTGAAAACCTTGTTATCGACGAGTGCCTGAAGCTTCTGACAGATGAAAGGATGCAGTATATTGCCAAAAAGGTTTCCGATGAGTGCAGCAGAAACCCCGACAACATGTCAATAAAATATCTCAAAAGCTCAATCAAGGAAATTGATGATGCTATCGAAAATATGTGGATATCCATTGAAAAAGGCGGCGATGCGATATCTCTTACAGAACGAATAAACCGCCGTCAGGAGGAAAAGGAAAGGCTCGAGGCACAGCTTGCAGAAGAGCAGAACAAGAGAGTTATCCTCACCGAGGCTCAGGTATTAGCCTTTCTCAACTATGTCTGTGAGCTCCCCGGTAACGATATGATGAAGAGAAGAGCCATTATAAATATCTTCGTTCATTCAATATATCTTTATGATGACCATCTGACTCTGATAATCAACGGAAGCAATAAGCCCGTCACCGTGGATGACATTCCGTTTGATGATATTGAAGCCGCCTTCAACGGTGAAAAGGCTGCTATGGAGCAATGTTCGCACTCTTCGGACATTGTTCCACCAAAAAAGCACCTGAAATCAGGTGCTTATTTTATTTAATATTAAACCGTTTAGATTTATTCACTTTCTTTTTTATCTAAATAGGCTGAGCCGAAAACAAATCAAGCACACCTCCTTACCTTTTTTGCGTTTTTGTGAGCATTGACTTTAAAAGTCGGTTATGATAAAATTTATATACTTTATTATTAAGGAGAAAATTAAAATGGCATTTATAAAAATCAAAGATTATAACGGGACAGAAATAATAATCAATACAGCAACGATTTGTAATATTAAAAAAAACATAAATAACCAATATTTTATAAGTTTTGCCAATGGGAAAGATACTATTACAGTTACCCCTCCTGAAGTAAACAAAATTTTTCAGGCAATCGGCGTAAGCTTATAATGATGTTAAGTGTTTAAAAAACTGCAAGCAGTACCCAAAACCTCCCTGTAAAACGGTATTACCGAATACAAGGAGGTCATTTTTTTTATTTCATCAATCGGGATAGGTCACCTGTCTGCCTGTTACGGCTTCGATGAATCTGCCGTAAAGGACAGTTGCAATTTTCTGAAGCTTACCCTTGAAAGCAAATTCACGTGCCATTTTATAGGTAAATTCATCACCGCTTTCCTTTTCCTGTCTGACAGTTTCAAAATCATAATTGTCAAACATACGCTCCACCCTTGTTTCATATTCAGCGGTGTTGCTTTCGTCAAGTTCAATTACACGGTAGCCGCACTGAGTGGAGTGGAAAAGTCCGATGTAACGTGTGCTCAGAGAATTGACAATGTCAATGCCCTGATGCTCAACACCGAAGGCGTTTGTATGGTCGTGACCTGTGAACATTGCAAGCACGTCACCCTGCTCAACCATTGCATCAAACTGACCGTAGTTATTATATCCGGGGCAGGGATATTCTCTGAGAGTGCCGTAATTTACTCTGTCGGGATCAAAGAGATAATACTCGTCCTCGTTGTATAAATGCTTATAGGAATAGGATTTCCAGGAATCGGATTTCTGAAGCACATCATAAATCTCAGCAACAATAATATGCTGGAAGACAAGGGAATTAACAGCTTCTCCCCCGTTATCCCTTTTAAGCTTTTCTGAGGTTTCCTTGTACCACTGAATCTGATCAGGCTTTACACAGCTGTATCGGCCTTCCTCATCATAATCACCCGAGTCAAAAACCCACAGATTGAATTTCACCTTTTCTCCGTCAGAGGAAAGCACGGGAATATTATATGTACCGCAGCCTGAAAGAGCTTCTCCGTCATCAACAGACACAGAGCAGGAGAAGGTGTTATAATAAGCCATCAGCTCCTCACGGGTCATTGCGCCCTGCTCAGAATCGTGATTGCCGAAGGTTACGGCAACGGGAATGTTTCTTGAATCAAAAATGTTCATCAGCCCGTTAATCAGCTTTTTAGTGTCTTCGGCATTGTCACAGTTTAAAACAATGTCACCTGTGAGCATAACAATGTCAGGCTTTTCTTCATCACAGGCTCTTTCAACCATCCAGATTGTCGGGTCAAAATTATGATTATCCTTGAGGTGTGTGTCGGTGATGTGCAAAATTTTAAGCTTGCCCTCAGAATTGAAGCTGATTGTTTTGTTTGTTTCATTCTGACTGTCCGCGGGATTATAATTAACTGAGCTGTATTCCGGTCTGATGGAAAGAGACAGTGTGCCGGCAATAAAAATGAACAGTGCAAGCAGAATTCCGATTAAAATTTTCTTCTTCATTTTTTCAACCTCCGTGATTTAAGCAGTAAGTCACTGCCCTCATATTTACAAGGCTTATTGTAGCATATACTGTTTTATTATACAAGCAATGAACAAAAAAACCTCCCTTTATCCGCTTATTACGGACTCGGGGAGGTTATTTCATATTAAATTATCATTTATTCAAGAACGGGCTTATCACAGAATTCGGCAACGGGCTCACCCTTGATTCCGTCTGATTCAAAAATCACAAGCTCATTTCTGCCCTCTTTCAGCACAGATGCGGGAACATAAAGGGTTCTCTGCGGACCGATTTCCCAATATCTGCCAAGGTTAAAGCCGTTGAGTGTTACAAAGCCCTTTGTGAAATTATCAAGCTTAAGGAAGGTATCAGCGCAATCATCAACATCAAAGAAGCCTCTGTAAAAGGCGGACTTTTCTTCCGTTTCCGCGGCTGTGTAATCAACCCTGTCAAGATTATCCATTGTCAGCGGATAAACCTCCCAGCCGAAATGGATTTTTTTGTCAAGAAGACATCTGCCCGCAATGCCCTTTTTGCGCATCATCTTGGGACCGAAATTTGCTCTGCCCATATTTTCACAAAGCACCGTCAGAACATCCCCCGCCTTTGCGGTGATGTTGATTTCAAGGCTGTCATTGATATAAACGATACCGATAAGAGTCTTGTTGATATAAATCTGTGCTCTGTCACCAAGGCTTTCAAAGGAAAGGGTAACATTGGCATAATCACGGTTAAGTGTGGTGCGGTAAGCAATGAAGCCGTAACCGATACCGTAGCTTTCCATTGGCTTGGGTACGTCGGAATAACAAGCCTCGGAAAGAAGAGGAAGGTTTTTGAAGATGCCCGACTTTTCTGTCAGAGCCACCTTGCCGTATGCCTTTTTTCTTCTGTTTTCGGGCACATCGGGAAGCTTGTGGGCGGTGTGCTTCTGAATAACCTCACGCACCCTGAAATATTTTTCCGTAACGTCACCGCACTCTGAAAGCAGAGCGTCATAATCATAGCTTGTCACATCGGGAGCAAAGCGCTCATAATGGTTTGCACCGCTTGTGAAGCCGAAGTTAGTGCCGCCGATGAACATATACATATTGACGCTGCCCTTTGTCAGCATATCGTCAACAACCTTTGCATAATCCTCTGCACCCGTTGTGTGATGCTTGTCATCACCCCAGGCGTCAAACCAGCCGTTCCACATCTCCATGCACATTTTGGGCATATCAGGGAAGAGCTTGTCGTGGGCGGCAAAGTTTTCTTCAACGCGGCTGCCGAAATTAAGAGTTGAGAAGCAGCCCTCAACACTGCCGTCAAGAAGATTTGCCTCCGATGTTCCGTCAGAGGTGAACAAGGGCACATCAATTCCTCTGTGAATATAGGCGTCACGAAGATAAGCAAGATATTTTCTGTCATCTCCGTAATAACCGTATTCATTTTCAACCTGCATCATAATCACAGGGCCGCCGTTGGTTACAAGCAGAGGTCTGATTTCGGCAAAGAGTCTGTCAAGGTAAGCATCAAAATGCTTTATGTATGACTTATTGCTGCAGCGAATTTCCATATCATCGTCAGTCTGAATCCACCAGGGAAGACCGCCGAATTCCCATTCCGCACAGATATAAGGGCCGGGACGGACAATAACCATCAAATCCTGCTGCTGAGCCTTTCTGATAAACTGAGCAATGTCAAGATTTCCGCTGAAATCATACTGCCCCTGAATCTTCTCGTGCATATTCCACACACAGTAAGTCTCAACACAGTTACAGCCCATTGCTTTGAGCTTTTTGAAAATGTCCTCCCAGGTGTCAGGCATATTGCGGAAATAATGCACCGCGCCTGAGATAAGCTTGACGGGCTCACCGTCTTTTATGAATTGGTTTCCTTTAACCTCAAAAGTCATACGTATTCTCCTTTGAAAAATTCTTCATTAATCTCAGAAAGATTATAGTATATTGACCTGTCAAAGTCAATGAGAAGCTTGTTAAATACAAAACCCTGCCCTTTCTTCAGGGCAAGGGAAAGGATTATATTTTCTCAAGCTGACCGAATTCAAGCTCAAGGGGAAAGCTCTTGTCTAAAGCTGAGGTTATAACGGTGGCAATACCGTTTTTTCTGTCCAGAGAAGCAACTGTTCCCTTGCAACCCTTGAAGGCTCCTGAGAGAATTCTGACGGAGTCTGCGTTCTGAAGGTCAGTTTCTGAGGCCTTGTTTTCAAGATTCAGACGGCGAACTGCAATCTCTTCAAGGGCATACGGCTGCTTATCGCTGCTTGCAAAGCCTTCAAAGCCGCGGGCATGCTTTATGACATAAAGAGCTCCCTTGTCTATTATGTAATTATCAGGATCTTCATCACTTACGGTGCAGGCAGCCTTAACAAAGACTACACCGGGAAGCAACAGCTTTTTATTTTCAATTACCTTCTCATCCCTATACTCTGTTATAAACTCAATTGCTGCCTTGCAATCAGGTATAAGATGAAGCAGCTGACAGTTGTGAACATGAACTGAAATTTCCGATATCAGAAGTTCCTCATCTCCCTGTTGGGCCTTCAATGCAAACCATTTGTAAATATATCCGTTCGTCATAATATCGTCTCCTGCTTTTATATGTAAATTTATCTCAGCTTCCGATAAGACCTTCCCTGAGTGAAACGTCGAAGCCCTGATCCTTGTATCTGCTGTACATATCATAATTATTTATGATGTTGACGATTCTGCCCACAAAGAAGGCTACGGGCTTAAGATACCAGGCGGAATTTTTATAGCGGTGACCTCCTTGCTTGGAGGTTTTTGTAATTTCAAGACGGTTGAATTCCTCATTGCTTTCTGCAGAGAAGGATCTGACGGTGAGCTTGTCACCGCTGATGTCAATGAGATTATAAATTCCCTCATTTTCTTCAAGACGGGTATAGCCTGCATTTTCTCCCACGGGAGGCACATTGCCCTCATCGTCAAGCACGGGAGCATATCGGCTCACCGAGCCTGAGGAAAGATAAACCGTACCCTTCGGATCGTTAAGCTTTGCATTGTGACCTGTTTTTTCAACGGTCTTTCTGCCGTAGATTACATTTGAAACGCTGTAATAATGGCTGTGTCCGTAAAGGCACAGATCCACTCCGAACTGATCAAAGAAGGGAGTCCATAAAAGCTGAAGCATTTTGTTTTCTGAATCAAGCCAGGGCTCTCTTCCGCCGAACATATCGTGATGCATAACGGCAATAACCCACACTGCATCCTCATTTTCCTTTGTTGCCTGCTTGATGAATTTATAATGCTCCTTCATTGAAACATTGCAGGAGTCGAGCATAAGGAAAAGGGCGTCACCCTGTCTGAACCAGTAATCAGTGCCGATATATGATCTGAAGGTCTGATCTGCTTCATTGGGATTTGCAGTGTAATATCTGTAACCGGTGCTTTTTCTGTCATGATTTCCCACGGCTATGGCAAGAGGAAGAGATTTGATGAGAGCGGGAGCGCTCAGCCCTTCAAACTCAACCCTCAGACCCTCAGAGGCCTGATCACCGCCTGAAACAACTGCATCAATGATATTCCCCTCGGAAAGAGCGGTTTTGTTTGCCTTTTCAAGCATTTCATTCCAAAGGTAAGCCGAATCACGAAGCTCACTGTCATCCTCGGCATCATTCTTTGAAATGTGGATGTCGGAAACATAAAGCACGGTGCTGCTGTCATTTTCCTCAACGGTAAAGAAGCCGACGGGAGATTCAAATTCACCGCTGTGGCATTTATAGGCATAGCGGCCGAAGTCAAGATCATTCAGAGTGACCCAAAGGCGGTAATCTCCCTGAGGGGTTGCCTTTGACTGAGCGTCAAATTTTTTGAATCCTCTCAGATCCTCAGTTTCAACATAGCCCTCAGCGCTGTCAGAATACCATGCAATTATGCGGTCATTTTCATCACTGCCCACAAAAACCGTCACGGCGGCAGCTCTGACCTGATCTGTGTTATCCCAGACGGTGTCCCAGAGCTCCTTTGAAGCCCCAGCTTCGGCAAAGCCGACGGAGGAGAGACTCAGAAGCATAATCAGAATGAGTAACGGACTTAAAAATCTTTTTACTTTTTTCATATACATTTTTCTCCTTTACGAATATTTTCTTCCCTTTCATTATACAATGCCCCAAGGGAAAAAACAAGATTTAAAATAAAAGGCTTTCCCGGGAGAAAGCCTTTAAGTTTATTTATTTTACAAGGTGCTCGCTGTCAATAAAGGGCTTGATTACCTTGAAAGCATCTGCTGAATCATCACCGTGGATAACGGCAACAACTCTGTTCTTTGCAGCCTCATCATCGTTCCAGGAGCCGCCTGCAAATTCGTCAGCATCACGCAAGCCCTTAAGCACGTTTGTTCCGCAGTCAAGAACACGGAGATTCTTTGCGGGAACGCCGCATTCAATAAGAATATCTGCAACAACAAGAGCTCTGTTTCTTGAAATTTCGTGAGTTTCAAACTTGTTACCCTTTGAGTCAACGGCAATTGAGCCCACAACATAGAAGATTGCATCGGGATCACTCTTGAGAGCCTTCTTAATTGATTCAGCACTGGCCTTTCTGATGTATTCCTTTGCTTCATCGGGATTAACAAAGGTCCAATCACCGCTGTTGAATCTTACCTGCTGTTCACCGAAGATAACAGGATCAAGAGGATCAGGAGGTGTTACGGCAATGGGTGAAACATAGGGATAGCCGCTTCCGTCCTCCTTGTAAAGCTTTTCAGTACCTGATGCACCGTAGCTTTCAACAATATCACCCTTGAGTGAAGAGCCGAAGAATTCCTTCCAGAAATCAAGGAGGTTTGTGCAGACCTCTGAAATTCTCTTATCCTGAAAACCGCAGGTGTTGATTGCGCCCTTGACCTGAACTGTGATACCGCTGAAGTCAGGCATACGGTTTCCGTTGACATCCATAACCTTATTGAAAAGTTCTTCTCCGCTGATATTCTCAAAGTCAAGTGTTCTCACGTCTATAAGACCCTTTGTGGGAAGCATTGTGTCAAGAATAAGGATATTCTTTTCTGTTACATTTGAAAGTCCGTTGAGGTAATTGACAGCAACGTCAAAAGCTGCAATAAGGTCAACCTGCTCCTGCTGAGCCTTGAGGACTTCGGATTCAAAGATTTCAACAAGAATGTCATTGTTGTCTTCGATGTTTGCAACAGTCTTCTTTTCAGTGTTGCTTTCACTCAGATAACCTGTTTCAAAGCCGTATTTTTCAAGACTTTCAATTTCGGGATCACCGTCGGCAACAATAACGGCAATGTTAGCCTTTGCAGTGAAATAGCGGTCATTTTCAACAACGCTGTAAGCATTTGTGAAAAGCTCCGGATCTTCCGTCATCATCTCGTCAATAATTTCATCGGCTGCAATTTTTGAGTTTGCGTGATTACCCACGATGATAACAAGACCTGAGGGTCCTTCGGGGGCTTTATCCTTACCGCATCCCGCAAGGGTGAAGGCAAGCGCAAGAACAAGCATAAGTGCAATTATAATTCTTTTCATATTTAAACTCTCCTTTTACTGAGTATTTTTCTTTTCTTCATCTGCGTCTTGTCCGTCAAAGGAATGAACAATTTTTTCTGATAAAGCAATTAAACTGTCGAGGTCTGTATGATCCTGCACCTTTTCTTCCTGAGGCTGCTCCGGTTCAATGTGAACCTCAACCTGTTCTTCCTGAGGCTGCTCAGACTCAATGTGAACCTCAACCTGTTCTTCCTGAGGCGGCATCTGCTTCTCGGGGCCGCTGCTGACAACAACTCTGACAACAGAGCCTTTTTTGACCGCCTCGTTTTTCGGATCATAGTCCACAACCGTTCCGACAGCCGTATCGTGATGTACAAACTTCGGATCATAATCAAGACCTGCTTCAGAAAGAAGCTGCTTTGCATAATCAATGTAACTGCCTGCAATGTCGGGAACGAAAACAGTTTTTGTCTCCTGCTCTTCGAATTTCTCCACTTTGACAAACTGGGGCTCGACAATGGTTTTTCCGCCGTCCTGAGAGCCTCGACCCTCGTCTGAACTGAATCCCTCATCATTAAGATTCTTTTTAAGCTTATCTGAAGAGTGAGTAATGAATTTATCATAAGACCAGGACTCTGCTCCTGAACGACCTTTATCATATTTTGCTATAATCTCATCAAGGTCAATATCACTGATAAGCTGAGGTACGGTGCTTCTTTTTGACATTTCAATCAGATAAGTGCGTATTACACTCTGAACAGCCTTGTTGTAATGCTCAATCTCCGTTTCATAAGAATGAATACAGCTTCGGCGTGTGTTGGTAATACTTCTCTGAACGCAGTCATTGACGAAGGTCTTATGATCCTCAGAGCCTTCTTCGGGAAACTCCTTTGCAATGTTCAGCTCATTCCATAAGGCAAGCTTGCTGCTTTTGAGCTTACTTTTTAAATCATTATAAATATTTTCAGCATCATTCTTCTTTTTGAGAAGCTTTGAAAGCTTGTCCTGCTGGCGCTGATCGTAATTCGGTGAGAGATAGCTGAAAGAGTCGGCCATTGCGAACAGAGACGTCAATAAGGGTAAAATAGCCATATATACATTCTTTGCAAAGCCTTCCGGATCACTGGACTCAAAGACAAGATACTGTAAAATATCTGCAAGTCTCAGCTGCAAGGGTGATCCCTGCATCAGAATTTCGTTGACTGCAACTTTGTCGGCGTCCTTAAGAGTAATGAAGATAATCAAAACTCTGAAGCCGATAATAACGGCAAAGGTGACCGCCAAGCCTATCACAGACAAAAGCAGAGCAAGAATACGCTTGTTGACTGTCTCACTGACCTTTTTTCTTTCGAAAAGCTCTGACAGACCGAAGCTTAAGATAATCGGGAAGCCTTCCAGCAGGGTTGCTGTTGTAATCGCAAGAGCAAAAGCAAGCGCACCATTCATATCAAAGGAACGGTCAACAAGAAGCTCATATACTGCCGCAAGGTCAGAAAAGATGTAATAGATGATGACCGCAGTTGCCAGAAACTTGGTGATGGTTATGTATTCGACAAAGGAAGAAAGCTTCCTTGAAGAACGTGCAATCTCATCTCTTACGGGACGATCCTTATAAAGTTTGTCCTTCTTCTTTTTGAAGAGTTTCATATATATTATTCTCCTTTACTCAGGATTCCTCCGTCTCAACAGAGGGAGGTGAATTTGTATCAGCAGCAGTATCGGCTGCTGTCAAGACCGGGTTAAAAGCTGTGTTTGTGTTTAAAGCCGAATCAGCGGAAGAAGGCTGAGCACCTTCAGCCGTAAGCTTACTGCCCTTTTTCCTGCGGGGAGCCTTCGGCTTTTTGGGAGCTTTCGGCTTTCGGAGCGCCTTTCCTCCTCCCTTTATCTTGACGAAAAGAAGGGGAAGAGCAAGAGCTTCAACAATCATACCCACATAGGGTGCATAAAAGCAGAAACGATCCATATCCTCGGCAACAAGATAATCATCCTGATAAATATCAAGCACAATCCTTGCAAAAAGCAGCCAGCAAAGTCCGAGCAGCACAGAAAGAATAACGCTCATTGCACAAACAAAAAGAGATTTGCCGCGGGGAGTGCGTCTGTCCAGAAAAAAACGAACAGAATAATTTACGAAAGTATAAGGTGCACTCAGGAACATTATCAGACAGCTGATTGCCGCAACATAGGGAATCACATAGCTGTCAATGTCGAGATTGAGCCAGATGTTGAAAAAGCATGTTGCCTCAATCAAGGCCACCGTACCGCAGACTCCCAGAGAAAACAGCCGTCTCATTGCTTGTCAGCGTCGTCTCTGACGCCAAAGGACATATTCTCGGAGGAATCGTCGGAAATTTTAAAGCCGTTTTGTGAGAAAGGCATATGTTCCTCACCGTGAACCCTGACGCTCTTGGGCTTAGGAGCGGGAACAGCTCTTCCGTCGGAGGCTGCACGCGGATTATTCTTTCTTCTCTGCTTTTCAAGCTTGATACGAGCTTTTTCGTTCTTGATTAAATCACGCTGCTCCTTTTTTTCAATCTTGAGCTTGATTTTTTCAAGCTTCTGCTCGGCACGCAAAGATTTAAGCTCCTGCTTTGAGGCAAACTCCTTTTCCTTAAGGTCTGCTCTTTTGGCTTCACGCTTTAACTTTATTTCTTCAGCATTTTCCTGCTTTTCTTTCTCTTTATCTTTATCATCTTCATAATTTTTCTTGAACTCTTCATAGGCAGCCTTGGCATTTTTAAACTCTTCGTTAGCCAAGCTTACACGGTTTTCAAGAGCATCTATTTCCATAATGCGCCTGTTGTTTTTGATTGCCTCATTACCGTTTTTACAGATTCTGTAAAACTCATCCATATAATTGGTGCGCTCGGCTGATGCATGGTCAAGCATTGCAAAAACAATTTTTTCGGCCTCCTGCCCGGTCAGAGGCTTGTTTTCCGAATTATAACCTTCAAGCATGCTGTCCATGATTTTTCTCAGCTGGCCTTTTTCGTTGCAGACCTTCCAGATAATGGCTTCACTTGCAGTTTTGTATTCGGATTCATCGTAAGTCTTCTTTTTCTTCTTAGATGACTTGGGAGGCTTCTCGGGCTTTGGAGGCTTCTGAGGCTTAGGAAGCTTTTGGATTTCAGCAGCGCCGTTGAGCTCAGCGTCAGCCTTGTTTTTCTTGCTGAAAGGATTTTTAAACTTCATTGCTGTCTGCCTTCCTTTCTTTTTCTAATTTAAGCAGCTCCTTCTTGATAGCCTCTGCCTTTTCAAGCTCCTGCGTATAAAAGGAGAACATATCAATTCCGCTTTCATTAAGAAGCACGCCTGCATTCACACACTTGACGGGTAATGCCGGGTCAGAGCGCTGTGCTGCCTTATAATAGATACCGATTCGGTTCATATGGTATTTAAGGCGGGATGAAGTATTATTGATCAGAAGATTGAGAATTCTGATTTTTTCATCGGAAAGAGAAAGAGCATTTTCTCTGTTTTTGTTTGCGGGAATAGCATACTCTCGTCTGAGCTGAGCTCTTTTCATGTCGTGCATTGCCTTGATTTCAGGTCTCTGGCCGATGTCACCCATTGCTTCTGAGGCTTCTGTGACGCTGTCAAGAAGCTGACTGTAAGTGAAGAATGACAAGCTGACGCTGTCCTTGTTTTCTTCAATCAGATTTGTAAGGTCGGCAAGAGCCGCCTGATAGGTTGCTCTTTTCCTCTTGCCTTTCTTTTTTTTCTCCGAGGGCACGGTGTAACGGCATTTTGATTTTTCAAAGAATTCTCCGCACTCGCAGTCAAGCTTACGCATCTCATTTATCATAAAAACTGATATGCTGCGCAAATCCGGGTCCGATACATAGGATGTGATTTTTTCGCCTGTTCCGGCATTTTCAAAGGCAGAGATGTCCGCATCTGCGGCACCCTGGCGCCTGAGAACAAACTTTTCGATTAAACCGATTTTACCTGTTGCCAATTTCTTCATCTCCTTACACGATTTTTATTAATAAAATATGAATTATTTTCTTTAAATTCATATTTCTGTTTTTTCATTCCAAAAAGCCTTTAAAAAGCGCTTTTTCTGTGAATTTTTGCAAAAGATTATAAACTTCTCACTATACCGAGTATAACAAAACCGCAAGCGCAATGCAAGTAAAAATATGGCTTTTAGATTGAAAAGCCTTTAAAAAAAGTGAAATCTTTAATAATTTCTTCATAATATTTTTACCTTCGACAAAATCCGATTTTTCCCGACAGTTTTTCCGTAAAACAAAAAAAGAGAACAGCCGTCACTGTTCTCTTATAATGTTAAGTTTGATATACCTTAATCCCTTTCAACCTCAAAGCTGAAGGGAGCAAGGGAAAGCTTTGCAAGCTTGAAATACTGCTTGCCGAAGGGAATGCCCACAACGGTGATGCAGAAAAGAATGCCGATGAGAAGATTTTCCAAAGCCATGGGGATGCCCGTTGAAACTGCCCAGAATATATTTGAAATGAAGCTGAGCGCGCCCGAATCCTTTTCAACAACCTTTTTGTCAAAGGGCATAAAGGAGAGTCTTGCAAACTTGAAGCACTGCTTTCCCAAAGGGATGCCGATAATTGTCAGTGACCAGAGCACTCCGTAAACATTCCAGATGAGTGCTGTGACAAAGCCGCCGAAAATAACCCAGATGATATTACCGATTGCTTTCATTATATATAACCTCTTATCTTACTGCGGGGAATTCGTTTTTACCGAAGCCGAGAACTCTTGCAATCTGAACAGCAATCTCACGGTTTTTCACCGTCATACCCTCAGTGAAGCCTGCATCATCAGCAGAAACAAAAACGGGAACGGGTGTTGCTGTGTGGTCGCCTGAGGTGTAAACATACTCACCCTTTTCCTCATCAAAGATGATTCCGCCTGTTTCGTGGTCAGCAGTGACAATAACAAGGGTTTCTCCATCCTTTTCGGCAAATTCCAAAGCGGCGGCAACAGCCTTGTCAAATTCAACTGTGCTCAGGGTTGCATTTTCAAAATCGTTATTGTGGGAATGCTTGTCAATGCAGGCGCCCTCAACCATAAGGAAGAAGCCGTCCTCATCAGCGGAAAGAAGCTCAATTGCCTTGACTGTCATTTCCTCAACGGTGGGTGTGTTATACTCGTTTGTGCAGTATTTGAGATCATCAAAATTGAACTGTGCAAAGGAGCGTGTTCCCTCTTCAAGAGCCATCAGCTCATCCTCGTTTGTAACATAAACAAAGCCTGCATCGGCTGTGTTTTCAGCGTTGATGCTTTCTGATGCAGCGCCCCAGATAAGATCAAGGTCGCTTTTCAGCTGATCCTTTGAGATATTCTTTTCCATATCTCTTGAAAGAGCGTGAGCTGAGAAGGATGCGGGAGTTGCACCGCTTGTCTGGTCAGTTGTGACAACACCGGCTGCCATTGATCTTGTTTTGACAAGCTCTGTCAGAGAAACGGGCACATTGCCGTCATTGATTGTGAAGGGATTGAAGGGAAAAACTGCAACTGAATTGTTCCAGAATCTGATGCCGCAGGAAAGAGCCGAGCCGCCTGCTGCCGAGTCTGTTACCTTAAGACCCACGGGGTAGGTTTCGCTCAGACCTCTGACGGCCATTGTTTCCATGGTGAGCTCAGCACCGCGCTGTGCCTTTGTGGCCTCAAGGGTGTTGACGCCCATACCGTCACCGATCAGAAGGATGACGTTCTTATACTTTCCCTGAGTGAAATCATCACTGACATTCCCTGAAAGACCCGCAAGGGAATAAAGACAGAGAATGAGGGAAAGGACAACTGCGAAAAGCTTTCTTAAAATAAACATAAGATTTCCTCCTTAAAGCAGAATGTTATACTTCTGTTTACAACATTATATATTAACAATATGAACAATTCAAGAATGTGCAGAATAAAAAGAAAAAATTTTTCCCATCCTCTTTCTTGCACCTCAAGGCTTTTTATGCTAAAATGAAAATCTATTGTATCTGAAAGTGAGAATTATATGAACAAAAAAACAAAAGCAACCCTGCTTGCCCTCTTAAGAGCGGCAGTTGCCATGACAATTTTTGTTGTGGCGGTGATTGAATATGACGAGCTGAAAAACATTGACGTCAGGGCAATTGTTGAGCAAAGCGGAAACGTTGTTCTTGCGGTGCTGACAATATGGGGCGTTTATCTTGTCAAGTCAGTGCTGTTCATCATCCCCGCTTCGCTGATTTATATTTCAATCGGTATGGCCTTTCCCACTCCGACAGCCTGTCTTATAAGCCTCATCGGAATTATTCTTGAGGTGACGGTGACTTATTTCCTCGGGCTTTTCCTTGGCGGAGATTATGTGAACAAGCTTCTTGCAAAAAGCAAGGGCGGAAGAAAAATCCTTGAAAAAAAGCTCAACGATAACTTTCCCGCTCTTCTGGGTATCCGTGCCCTGCCCGTTTTTCCCATTGACTTTGTCAGTCTTTTCTGGGGCGCATCAAGGTGCCGCTTTGTCCGTTATTTCATTGCCTCCGTTGTGGGCATTATGCCCCGAGTGATTCTTTTCACAATCCTCGGTGACGGAATTTATGATTACATCCCCATTCATCTGATAATCAAAATTGTGATTTTCTCAATTCCCGTGGGCACGGCAGTTTATCTTATCAGACATTTCATCAAAATGAAGTCCGCTGACTGAAGAAGAAAAATTTCATTTGTTTATATATTTATATTGAAAAATAAAATTTTTTATTGTATTATGTAAATTGATAAAAAAATCACAAAGAGAGGATTTTTTAAAATGAATAAAATCAAAGAAGGCATCAGAAGTGCTTATTACGAAAACAGAGACTCTGCAAACCTCATCATCAGCATTCTTCTTGTGGTCTGCATTTTCAGCATCGGTTACATCATCGGTGCTTCAGCAAAGAAGACAGTTGTTGAAACAGGCACACAGCAGGTGGTTGACACTCAGTCTCCTCAGACTCAGGCTCCTCAGACAACTGCAATCCCCACAGCAGACTCAATGGCTGAAGTAACTCCTCCCTCAACAGCTGCTCCCACAGTTTCTGATACAGCTCCCTCAAATCAGGCTGCTCCCGTTGATCCCACAACAACTCAGGCTCCTGAAACCTCAGCAGCTCAGCCCGGCTCTTCAACACCCTCAACCGTTGCAGAAATTCTTGCTCTTTACAACGAATCTGCAAACAAGGTCAAGGGCAGTGCAACAAAGGTTACAAAGAACTTTGAAAAGCGTTCCGCTTCAAACCTTGTTGTTCCCTCAGCTCTTCAGTCAATGGCTGACACTTATATGAACAAGTATATGGGTGACGACACAGAGCCCGTTGAATACACAACTCCCGAAGACATCAGAAACGAATTCATCGTTCCCGGCCAGGATTATGTAAGCAAGCTCACAGAAGCTGACGTTGTTGAAGCAACCTGCACAGACAACGGCACAGAATATGAAATCATGATCAAGGTTATCGATCAGAAAAATCCCGCAGTGGGTTCAGGCGTCGGCGCAGGCTTTGACGTGATTGAAACAGCGGACATTATGAACTCCCCCGTTTCATCAATGCTCAGCTCCTTTGACGTAACATATACAAACTGTGTTCTCAAATGCAAAATCAACAAAGACACAAAGAATATGATCTGGGCAAGCTATTACACTCCCGTCAAATTCGAAATTGTTGTCAAGTTCCTCGGCAAGACATACGACGTAAGTATGGATCTTAGCTTCGACAAGGATTACACAATCACATACTGATAAAGAATAAAGGGTTTCTTTCTTAAAGAAGCCCTTTAAAAATACAATATAAAAGGAGAAAACAAAATGAAGCTCAGATTAATCTGCAAAAGGAGCTTTGCTCTGACTCTTTCAATGCTTCTGCTTCTGACAGGCACCGTACCTGCCGCCGCAGCAGCAAAGGACAGCACCGCCGTTCAGGAAACAGGAAAGGTTTGTGACTTTTTCCCCTCAATTGCCGACGGCATCAAAAGCATCTGCAACAAAATCAAAAACTTTTTCCTTTCACTTTTCAAGGGCAAATTCAGCGGCTCGGATTACACAATCCCGACCCTTGACCTGAGTGTTATGCCAGAAGACAAAAAGGGCACGGAATTTGAATACCTTTATCAGCTTTCAGTGGTTGACAGCTCCCTTGATTATGCCGCCCATCCCGACAGCGTTCTTCTCAGAGACGGCTCAATTTTCACCGCCTATCCCGCAGGACACGGAAAGGGTGCCATCCTCAACAAGCTCAGCCTTGATTCAGGCGTTTCCTGGTCCTCTCAGGTTGAAAACACACCTGCAAGCTGGGAAAGTTCTCTTGAAACACCCACAGTTTACCGCCTTGAGTTCACCGACGGCAGTGAAAAAATCATTCTCATCTCCGCAAATCCCAAATGGCCGGGCATGAAAACCGACGGCGGCTTCAACTGCTCCCTTTCCTGTGACGAGGGCAAAACCTGGACTGAATTTGAACGCTTTTATGACAAAAACAGCAGCTGTCCCGTTATCCCCATTGTTGCAATGTCAAGTCTGACAAGACTCAAAGAAAACGGAGAGTTTGTTGACAAATGGATGGGTCTTTTCCATGATTCCGATTTTTATAATTACAAAACAATTCTCACCTTTGACGAAGAGGGCAATATGCACTGGAGCACACCCGAAAAATATTTTGCCCGGCACAGAAGCATTGAAAAATCCTCAAACATGTGTGAGGTTGAGGTTATCCGCTCCGAAGGCGGCACAGGTGATGAGCTTTGTCTGATTACCCGAAGCAATTCAAAAAAAATCAACTCTCTCATCTCCTTCTCAACGGACGAGGGCAAAACCTGGAGTGAGCCCGTGGAAGCACCTGCCGCACTCAACGGTGAGCGTCACAAGGCTGAATACACTGCCGACGGCAGACTTTACATCACCTTCCGTTCAATTGAAAGAGGACTCAAGGCAAAGCTGAGCGCCAAATCAATGAAGGACAGAAACAGAGGGTGGACAAGTGAAGGTCTTGTTGCCTGGGTCGGCACCTATGAGGACCTCAAAAAGGGCAGTGAGGGTCAGTACAGAATCAAGCTTGCTCATATTTATGACGAGGGCCAGACTAAACCCGAATATTACGCCAACGCCGACACAGGATACTGCGGCAATGTTGTTCTTGCCGACGGCACAATTGTCACCTGCGGTTACGGCAAATTTGATCCCGATGTGCTCACCTCTGACGGCAAGGAAATCAAAACAAGCATCTGTTCAAAAAGAATCAACCTTGCTCACACAGACGCTCTTGTGGCTGAAATGAAATAAATCAATCAAGGAAAATCCGATGAAGCATCATGCTCCGTCGGATTTTTTTATATCAAAAAAATTAATTTTTCACAAAGACCCCATTTTTCCTTCAAAAAAAAAGAAAAGGACTTTACACGTGTGATATAATAAAGTTGAGAAACGAAAGGAGCGATATAATCGTGAACACTCCCTTAAAATACAGCTTTTCAGCAGCAACCCATGTGGGTGACCGTGAAACAAATCAGGACAATTTTTCACTGTGCGGTCAAATTCCCTTTGCAAGTGAGGATGAAAGCTATCGGTTAAGAAGCGTAAGTGCGGAAAAATTCCCCGCTGTTTTTGCTTTGTGTGACGGAATCGGCTCATTGGAAAACAGTGATCTTTCGGCAGTCTGTACCCTTGAAGCGCTGAACAGCTGCACTGAAGGCTACAAAGAAGCTGAGGACAAAATTCAATGGCTGAAGAACTCTGTCAGAAGCATTCAGCAAGATGTGAAATCCTTTCTCAAAAACAATCAGCTCAAAGGCGGAAACACCCTGACCATGCTTGTGATTGATGAAAATGAGTTTCTTTTTTCAAACATCGGAGACTCCCCCACCTTCATTCTGACAAAGGACAAAAAGCTGACGGAGCTGAGCATAAGACACAACCTTGCCACCTATAAAAAGCTGACAGGTCAGCCCGTGGGCCCCAACGATTCCCGATGCCTGATTTATTCAATCGGTGCAAATCCCTATGACCTGAGAAATGCCGCAAGCGGAAAACGGATGCCTCTTTCGGCGGGAGACAGCTTTCTTCTTTGCTCTGACGGTGTGACGAATGAGCTGAGTGAGGAGGAAATTGCTTTTATGCTGTCAGAAAAAATGACCGCCGATGAATTTGTTGCCCGCTGTGCAAGTAAAGAGGGTGCGGATAACTGCACAGCAATTGTAATTTATATTGAAGAAAATCAGCAGAAGGAGGAATAATTTTCCTGTCAAAAAAAAGAATAAATAAAAAAGCAAATATATGGAAAAATCCGACGGAATTCGTTCGTCGGATTTTATTTTTGTGATTGCTGTAACTTTAACAACAGTCAGAAAGGACTTTTCAGAAAGCTGTTTTTTTCCCCGTAATAAAAATTCTGTTTTCATAAGATATGACAAACTTTTCTTTTTCTCAGTGATAAAATTTTTTCACATCAAAAGAAAAGGAGTTTTATTATGTTCTGTAAAAAATGCAATTATGTTCTGTCGGGGAACGAAAGCTTCTGCCCCTCCTGCGGCACATCCCAGAAGAAAAACGGAGAAATTCCAAAGGAGCCTGACACAATTTTCACCGCCGATGACACGGACACAAGCTCGGGTATTTTTGACGATGACCTTCCCCTTATCCCTCAGAAAAAAGGCAGTGAAAAAAAGAAAAAATCTCTTTCATCCTACCTTCTTGCATTGGTAATCATTTTAACTGTTGTCACCGCTTCGGCAATTGTTCTTTCTGATTATTTTGATTTTGCACCGTCAATTGATGCAATTTTTTCTGCCGTGACGGGAGAAAAGCAGACTGACACAACCTCAGACGCGGCAGCTGTTTATGATGATTCCTCGGCAACGGTCAAGCCCGAGATAAGCTATGAAACAAATGTTGCTTATGTTGATTCGGGATCTGACCTGATTATGAGAAAGGGGCCCTCCGAGTCCTACGGTGCAGTGGGGCTTTTCCCCGACGGCACCTGTGTGCACATCACGGGCGGCAGCAGTGACAGCACCTTCGTTTATGTTTATGTGCCCGAGGAGGATGTTTACGGCTGGCTTGACAGTGTTTATCTTTCAACGGGCTCACCCGAGGAATTCACCGAGGTCAGCACAACACAAAAGCAGACGGAAACCACAACCGAAGCACCAACTGAGCAGACAACGGAAAAAGAAACCGAAGCCGAATCAACAACACAAAAACAGACCGAAGCAGCATCCGAAAGCACCACCGTCAAATCTCCCTCTGAGCTGACGGTTGTACCCCTTGAGGAATACACCGCCACGGTAACAGCCGCTCAGGGCGTGAATTTCAGAGAGGGTCCCTCAACATCATATAACGCAATCAGCATCCTCGGTCACGGGGAAGAGGTGACCGTCAAGGGCAAGGATGAGGAAAATCCCCAATGGCTCTTTGTTGACTATAAGGGCACCGAGGGATACATCAATCAGGCGTATTTGGAGAAGGTGGATGAGTGATAAAAAAAGAGAAGCTTTTTTAAGCTTCTCTTTTTGTGTTTACAACTTAAACAGCAACAAAAAAAACAATCAGATTTTCTTTTCAATGGTAATGCAAGACGATGTTAGCATTCTCTGTATTCTGCCACAAAGATTTCTGAATTTTTTGAATGTTATTTCATCAATTGCATTTGTTGAATATAATAATTTTAACCAACTCTCAGTCTCAACACATTCTTTTCGTGCTATTTTGAATTTAGAAAGCATATCAGGAAGACTTTGAGGATACTGAGCTTCAGAAACATTTGCAAACACACTTGAAGAAGATTTTCGAATCTGAAAAATTGTATTTGAGTTATCTTTTCTGTCTAATGATTTGCAAAGTTTTTCGATTTCAACAGCCAGCTGTTCTGAATATTTCATCAACGGATTATCCTTCATGCAATCACCTCTGAAATCATTATATCAACTTTACCCGTAAAAATCAATGCGGAGCATTGTATGTAATCCGTCGCAGACGGGATGTAAACATCACAAAGTGATGCATGTAATCCTTTCACAGAAAGGTATGTAATCAATCCGAAGGAGAAAACATACAAGTCTTACGGCTTGATGCCATACAGCTTCGCTGATTACATACGCCTGCGGCAATTACATACCAATCCTTCGGATTGGATAAAAAAAGAGAAGCTTTTTCAAGCTTCTCTTTTTTTGGTGATCCACCGGAGATTCGAACTCCGGACACCTTGATTAAAAGTCAAGTGCTCTGCCGACTGAGCTAGTGGATCATATGTTGTTTTGACGCTGATATATTTTAGCGTAAAAGAAGAGAAATGTCAAGACTTTTTTGAAAAAATTTTATTTCCCGACTCCGTCTCCCTAAGGGCCGTGAAGAAAAACTGATCCTGTGAGCCGCGGCTATGAATTATTATTGCCCCATCACAAATCAGTCATACAGAATTTTTTATTTATGCTTGAATACCGGGGACGCTTGTGATATTATCTTATTATATTTGTCTGCACAGAGAAAGGTATGAGCAAAAATGAAATATGTTGTTGTTTTGTGCGACGGTATGGCAGATTATCCCGTACCCGCACTTGAAATGAAAACTCCCATGATGTGCGCAAAAAAGCCTAATATGGATTTTCTTGCAAAGCACAGCCGTGTGGGTCTTGTGAAAACCGTTGCCGATTCAATGAAGCCCGGCAGCGACGTTGCAAACATGAGCGTTATGGGCTTCGACCCTGAAAAATATTACACAGGACGCTCACCCCTTGAAGCCGTCAGCATCGGTGTCAGCCTGAAGGATGACGATGTCACACTCAGATGCAACCTTGTCACTCTTTCCGATGAGGAAAATTATGAGGACAAAACAATGGTGGATTACTCTGCCGGTGACATCAGCTCCGAGGAAGCAAGTGAGCTTATCAAAGCCGTTGAGCAGGCCTTCGGCAATGATACTTATACATATTACAGCGGTGTAAGCTACCGTCACTGTCTTGTTGTGCATCAGGGCACAACAGACCTTGGCTCAATGACTCCTCCCCACGACATCAGTGACAGAGTTGTCGGCCCTTATATCTCAGAAAGTGAAAATGCAAAGCCTCTCATCGAAATGATGAAAAAGAGCTATGATGTGCTCAAAAATCATCCCACCAACCTCAAGAGAATTGCCGAGAGCAAGCGCCCCGCAAACTCAATCTGGCTTTGGGGTGAGGGCAACAAACCCATCCTCCCCTCCTTTGAATCACTTTATAATGTCAAGGGTGCCGTCATTTCTGCCGTTGACCTTCTCAAAGGCATCGGCATCAGCGCAGGCATGTCAACCCCCGATGTACCCGGAGCAACAGGATATATTGACACAAACTTCTCCGCAAAGGCACAGTATGCCCTCAAGGAGCTTGAGGACAAGGATTTTGTTTATATCCACATTGAAGCTCCCGACGAGTGCGGTCACAGAAACGAGCCCGAAAACAAGGTCAGAGCCATTGAGCTTATTGATTCACTTGTTCTTGCTCCCCTTCTTGAAGGTCTTGAGAAATATGATGATTACAAAATCATGATTCTCCCCGACCATCCCACTCCCATTGTGACCAAGACTCACGCAAGAGATCCCGTACCCTATCTGATTTATCAGCACAAAAATCATCTTGAGGGTGTTGATACCTTCAATGAAGAAACTGCAAACCGCCCCGAGAATTTCATTGAAAAAGGCCCTTCAATTATGAATCTGTTCATCGGCTGAGAATAAATTAAAACGGTTAAGGCTAAGGCTTTAACCGTTTTTTTGTTTGCGGATTGTCGGATGTTTATTGTTTACCGTCGTGACGATGGTTTGAGTTATGAGAGAGTTTCTTTTGTTTGAGTTACGGTTTTACTTTAGCTGTCAGCTTCTGCTATGAGTGAGTTTTTTTCCGTCAAATGAGTCCGAAGGAGGTTACAAAATGTCTGACATAAACTCCCTTTCAATCATAATTTATAAGCAAAGAACAAATTAACAGTTTCCTTCAGCTCGCTTACCGAATCGCTTTCTGAAGCCTGACAGTGCGGACTCGTCACCGGTGAATCAGAATATGAAAGGACGGGAGGTAAGAAGAGGAGCGGCTGTTTTAAAGGAAGCAGAAGCGGACGGTTGAGAATCGGTTGTTTCAAGCTGAGAATTTCGTGCTCAGGTAAATTTAAAAGGCAGGGCATTTTTGTCTTGCTTTTTTTGCTCGTCTGTGAAAAAAGCAAGCGGCACTTTCTTTCCTTTGCTGCTGTTGGCAAAGGAAATGCCCCCGCGGCATGAGCGGAGGAAACTTTCTTTTCCCCGAAGGCGTACAAAGGTACTCCGAAAAAGGTCAAGCAGACAGAAACCGCCTTGTAACTCGATGTGACAAGGCGGTTTGGTTTTATCAAACATTTTATTTAGTTTTTATTAACCGACACAATAAAGTCTGTCCATGATTTTTTCAAAGGTATTCAGACGCACGAGAAGGGTGCAAGACGGTCTTTTCTTCTCTCCGAAGCTGTACGAAGGTACTGCGAGAGGGAGAAAAAAGACCGAAGCAATCAGAAAAAGAGATGAAACCCGACGTTTCATCTCTTTTTTTATCTCTGTATAGTATTCAGTAAAAATCCTGAATCAGTATCGGAAATAACTTTTTTATTTCACTCTGATTGCTGTTCTTGTGCCCTTATCGTGTGTCTGAATCAGGATTTGGCTTCGTGCCAGGTCTTCCCCCAGTGCACGTCAGCAAGGAGTTTCACCTTCATTCTGCACGCATTTTCCATTTCCTGCTTGAGCACAATTTCAACAGCACCTCTGTCCTTCTCACTGCACTCAACAATCAGCTCATCGTGCACCTGCATAATCAGTCTTGCATCAAGCTTTTCCCTTTCAAGACGTTCACTGACTCTGATCATTGCAATTTTGATTATGTCGGCGGCACTGCCCTGAACGGGCATATTCTTGGCAACCCTTTCACCGAAGGCCTGAAGCATCTTGTTTGACGCGGTCAGCTCGGGAAGGTATCTTCTTCTTTCAAACATTGTGCTGACAAAGCCGTCCTCCCTTGCCTTTTCAACGGTTTTTTCAAGATATGCTCTGATTCCGCTGTAATGGTGAAGGTAGCCCTTGATGTAATTATCCGCTTCCTTGCGGGTGACACCGATGTCCTTGGCAAGTGAAAATGCACCAATGCCGTAAATGATGCCGAAATTGACCGCCTTTGCTCTGCTTCTCATCAGAGGAGTAACCATAAGAACGGGCATATTGAAAACCTGGGAGGCGGTGATTGTGTGTATATCCTCACCGTTGTTGAAGGCCTCAAGCATTGTTTTGTCAGAGGAAAGGTGAGCAAGAACTCTCAGCTCAATCTGTGAATAGTCGGCATCAACAAGCACCTTGCCCTCATCGGCAATGAAGAATTTTCTCATCTGACTGCCAAGCTCGCTTCGGATGGGAATGTTCTGAAGGTTGGGCTCTGTTGAAGAGATTCTGCCTGTTCTTGTTTCGGTCTGATTGAGGGTTGAACGGATTCTTCCGTCAGAGTCAATGACCTTGACAAGACCCTCACAGTAAGTGGATTTAAGCTTGGAAATTGCTCTGTATTCAAGAATATCCGCAACAATGGGATATTCATCGGAAAGCTCCTCAAGAACCTCGGCATTTGTGGAGTAGCCGCTTTTCGTTTTCTTTTTGCAGGGTATTGCAAGGTCTTCAAAAAGCACCTTGCCAAGCTGCTTGGGTGAGTTGATGTTAAACTCCTGCCCCGCTTTTTCATAAATTTTTTCTGTCAGCTGCTGAGCCTTGACTGCCATCTGCTGACCGAAATCCTCGATGCCCTCTCTGTCAACGCGGAAGCCCTCAAGCTCCATGTTGGCAAGAACCTTTACAAGGGGCATTTCGATTTCCTCAAAAAGCTTCAGCTGTGAATTTTCTTCAAGAAGGCTCATCAGCTTTTGTGAAAGCTCTCTGAAGCAGGGGCACTGATTTGCAATTTCTCTGTACTGCTCATCACACTCAAGCTCAAGCTCTGTGCCGTATTCCTGAGTCAGACGCTGAAGATCATAAGAGTTTGCCGAGGGATTAAGGATATAGGCGGCAATTTCCGTGTCAGATCTGAGACCCCTGAGGGTGATGCCATTTTCAGCGGCAAATTTATAAAGGCGCTTTGTTTCACAGCTGTGCTTGATGCTGTCTCCCGAAAGGAAGGTCTGTGTGAACTCATCAAAGCCGATTGCATCCTTTGGCGCATAAAGAATTTTATCCTTCAGATAGAAGGTGAAGCTGTCAATGCCCTTTTCACCAAAGCGGGTGACAAAGTAAACCTCTCCCTCATTTCTGATGATGCCGAGAAGACCGGGAAGATCACGGTGCTCGGTGAATGTCCTTTTTTCTGCGGAATGCTGTTCCTCGGGCTCTTCGGTTTTTTCCGCAGTAAGCCCCAGCTTTTCAATCATACCGTACATATCAAGGCTGACAAGGGTTGAAATTGCCTTTCTTGAATCGGGAGCTTTGATAAGATAGCTTTCAAGGGTCAAATCAACGGGAGCCTCAAGACAGATTGTGCCAAGCTCCTTGCTCAGATAAGCGCTGTCCTTTCCTGCCTTAAGCTTTTCATAAACACCCTTTTTGATTTCAAGAGTGTCAAGATTTTCATAAATGTAATCAATGGTTTTATATTTTGAAATCAGCTCGCCCGCTGTTTTCTGACCGATACCCGCAACACCGGGAATGTTGTCTGAGGAGTCACCCATAAGAGCCTTGATTTCAATCATCCCCGAAGGCTCAACGGCATATTCCTCAAAAATCTTTGCCTTGTCGTAAACGGTGGTCACAGCCTTGCCCATTTTTGTTGAAGCAAGAAGCACCCTTGTATTGTCGCTGACAAGCTGAAGGGAGTCACGGTCACCCGTGGCAATGAAGCAAAGATCCTCTCCCTTGCACTGAGCTGAAAGTGTGCCGAGAATGTCATCTGCCTCGTAGCCCTCTTTTTCAACAATTGTGTAACCGAGGCTCACAAGAAGCTCTTTGAGAATGGGCATCTGACTTCTCAGCTCCTCAGGCATACCCTTGCGCCCTGCCTTATATTCAGAATACATTTTATGTCTGAAGGTGGGCGCCTTAAGGTCAAAGGCAATTGCCACACTGTCGGGTGAGCATTCCTCTCTGAGCTTGATAAGAATGTTAAGAAAGCCGTAAATACCGTTGGTAAACTGGCCCTGCTTGTTTGTCAGAAGCCTGATTCCGTAAAAGGCTCGGTTGACAATACTGTTTCCGTCAATAACAAGAAGCTTCATTGTTTTTCTCCAATCTGAGTTTATTCCTTTTATATTATAACACACTTTCATACCCGAGAACAAGGTGAAAGAATATTTTTCTGACAGAACAGATGCTGTCAGTGATGGTGGTGATGTCCGTGGTGATGTCCGTGGTGATGATGATGTCCGTGACCGCAGAGATCAGCAGAGCACTCTTTCATAAGGCACTTTTCGTCGGGAGACTCGGTTTCAATTGTGCTGTGACCGATGCCCATGTCTGAAAGTATTTTTTTGACCTGAGCCTTGACTTTCACTGCGTCACCATCGGTGACAATGTGCATTGTTGCAAAACGGTCTGTACCGCTGATGCTCCAAAGGTGAATGTGATGAACATCGGTGACACCCTCGGTGCTGAGAAGGGCGGCTTCAATTTCCGCCACATCCGTTCCTTCAGGAACGCCTTCAAGAAAGACCTTGAGACTGCCCAAAAGATTTTTTATACCGCTGACAAAAATGAACACCGCAACACCGATTGACATAAGCGGGTCAATGATTTTTATGTCTGTAAATCTCATCACAAGAGCTCCGATGAGAACAACAACCCAGCCGAGCACATCCTCAAGCATATGCAGATTGACTGCCTTCTGATTCAGGGAATCACCCTCACGGGTGAAAAATGCACCAAGAAGATTGACCGCCACACCCAAAACAGCAAGAATGAGCATTCCGTCATAATCAATTTCCGTGGGAGAAATGATTCGTCTGACTGCATTGATGCTCACCCCCACAGAGCCTGCAAGAAGAATTGATGTTGTCACAAGTGAGCCTGCAACGGAATAACGTCCGTAGCCGTAGGTATAAGCTCCGTCAGGCTTCTGACGGCTCTTTTTTTCAAGAAAAAAGGACAGACCGATGCTCAGGGCATCACCGAAATCGTGAAGGCTGTCTGAAATAATTGCAACAGAGCCCGTAAGACCTCCGCCGATAAATTCGGCAACGGCAAAAATGAGATTGAGCATAAAGGCAATAAAAATATTTTTCTGACTTTTCATATATTCTCTCCTTAAGGGCGAATGTAATCCGAAACAGTTTTTTGAATATGGATTTCCGCCAATCTTTTGTTAAAATACTCGCAAATCTTATTCGACTACATGGTCAAGACCAAGATTGATAATGTCTCTGACGTGGTCATCATCAAGCATATAAAAAATGCTTTTGCCCTCTCTTTTGCAGCGGACAAGCTTTGATGCCTTGAGTATTCTCAGCTGATGACTCACCGCTGAGGGTGACATTGACACACTTGCGGCAATATCGCCCACACAAAGCTCACACTCTGAAAGGGCATAAAGGATTCGTATTCTGCCGGAATCGGCAAAGATTTTGAAAAGCTCAGCAAGGTCATAAAGCACAGTTTCGTCAATCCGAGGTTCAATGATTTCCTGATTTACTTTTGCTGCTTCGTTTTTTTTCATGATAAAAAGCTCCTTTTTTATGTTTGTTTTTTTGTGAAATAATCTGCTTCAGGGTAAAATCCTCAAACCGCTTTTGCCTCTTCTTTTGTGCAAACTGCAATATTTTTGCTCTTGTTTTTTGACATTAAAGCAAGTGACAACAGAAGCTTAAAGGAGTATAATTAAACTGTTGTAAAAATAAATTACGGGAGGAAAACAAAAATGAAAAAATTCAGTCTGCTGCTTGTAACAGTAATTATGCTGATGCTTTTTGCCCTTTCCGCAAGTGCTGAAACAGAGGGGTATTATACTTATTCTGTGTCAGCCGGAAAAGTAACAATTAGCGATGTTGACACCTCAATCAGCGGTGATGTCACAATTCCTGACACTTTGGGCGGATATCCTGTGACGGCGATAGGAGCACATGCATTTGATGATTGCACAAGCCTTAAAAGCATAACAATACCCGACAGTGTAACATCAATAGAGGGTTATGCGTTTCAGAATTGCACAAGCCTTGAAAGCATAACAATCGGAAACGGTGTAACATCAATAGAGAATTGTGTGTTTTGGAATTGCATAAGCCTCAAAAGCATAACAATACCCGACAGTGTAACATCAATAGGCTCATCTGCATTTTATGGTTGCAAAAGCCTTAAAAGCATAACAATACCCGACAGTGTAACATCAATAGCCCGAGGTGCATTTAAGTATTGCACAAGCCTTGAAAGTATGACTCTGCCTTTTATAGGCGAGAGCGCAACAGCAAACACAACTTTCGGCTACCTTTTTGGTGCAGCGGATTATCTTGATGACACTTCCGTTGTAAAACCGGCTTCTTTAAAGAGGATTATAATTTCCGATAAGTGCACAAGCATCGCTTCACGTGCATTTGAGGATTGCACAAGCCTTGAAAGCATAACAATCGGAAACGGTGTAACATCAATAGGTTACGGTGCGTTTTGGAATTGCACAAGCCTCAAAAGTATAACAATTCCCGACAGTGTAAAATCAATAGAGGATTCTGCGTTTAGGAATTGCACAAGCCTTGAAAGCGTAACAATCGGAAGCGGTGTAACATCAATAGGCTCATATGCATTTTATAGTTGCACAAGCCTCAAAAGCATAACAATCCCTGACGGTGTAACATCAATAGGCTTATCTGCATTTTATGGTTGCACAGGCCTTGAAAGCGTAACAATCGGAAACGGTGTAACATCAATAGAGGATTATGCGTTTTGGAATTGCACAAGCCTTGAAAGCATAACAATCGGAAACGGTGTAACATCGATAGGCACATATGCATTTTATGGTTGCTCATTCCTTGAAAATATAACTATTCCCGACAGTGTAAAATCAATAGGCGAGGATGCATTTGAGGATTGCATAAGCCTCAAATGCATAACAATCGGAAACGGTGTAAGAGCAATAGAGGATTATGCGTTTGGAAATTGCACAAGACTTGAAAGCATAATAATCCCTGACAGTGTAATGTCAATAGGTTACAAAGCTTTTGAGGATTGCATAAGCCTTGAAAGCGTAACAATCGGAAACGGTATAGCATCAATAGAGGGTTCTGCGTTTTGGAATTGCAAAAGCCTTGAAAGCGTAACAATCGGAAACGGTGTAAGAGTAATAGAGGATAGTGCATTTTATAATTGTACAAATCTCAAAACAATTTATTTCCCCGGAAGCAGATATGATTGGGGAAAGTTGAATTTTTATCCTTCATATGTAACTGTTCATTTTGATGGCTGCAAGGGTGTCTGCTCCCTGAAGGAAACTAAAGCTGCAACCTGCACACAAAAGGAAAAGAAAACCTTTGCCTGTGACTGCGGTGAAAAAACTTATTATGAATACGGCAAAGCCCTCGGTCACTCCTTAGGCTCCTTCACCGTTGACAAAGAAGCAACCTGCACAAAGAATGGCTTAAAAAGTAAGTACTGCACAAGAAGCGGCTGCAATGTAAAATCAGAAGTCACCGTATTGGATGCTCTCGGTCACTCCTTCAGCAAGAGCTTCACTGTTGACAGAAAAGCAACCTGCGCAAAGGAAGGCTCAAAGAGCAGACACTGCACAAGAAGCGGATGCAGCGGAAAAACAGATAAAACTGCAATTGCAAAGCTCAGTCACAATTACAAAACCGTTTCAACTGACAAGGCAACCCTCACCGCCAACGGAAAAATCAACAAGAAGTGCACCGCTTGCGGCAAGATGACCTCAACAAAAATTTATTACCCCAAGTCAATCAAGCTTTCACACACAGAGCTTACTTATAACGGCAAGGTGAGAAATCCCTCAGTCACCGTCAAGGATGCCAAGGGCAACACTCTGAAAAAGGGCACTGATTACAAGGTGACTTATGAAAAGGGCAGAAAAATAGCGGGTAAATATACCGTCAGAATTGATTTCATCGGTAAGTATAAGGGTACAAAGAGGCTTTATTTCACAATTGCTCCCAAGGCAACCTCAAAAATTTCCGGTGTTGCTTCTGCAACTGCAGTCAAGCTCAGCTGGAAAAAGGTCACCGGTGCAACAGGTTATAAAATATATCTTTATAATTCTGAAAGAAAGAAATGGGAGCCGGTGAAAACCGTGACACCTTCTTCAAATGTCTCCTGCAAAATCAACGGTCTTGAAAAGGGTAAGACCTATAAATTCAGAATCAAGGCATACACCAAGGATGACGGCACAATCTGGGGCGCCGCTTCCTCAACCTTCACAATCAAAACAAAGAAAAAGTAAGCCTTTGTTAAGGTTAATAAATATCCGGCTGCTATGCGGTCGGATTTTTATTTTCTGCCGTACAACAAGAGCTGAAGGATCTCAAAATTGAACATCTGAACAATCGTTCATATGTTATTGTAGCACAAAGGAATTTTTTAATCAATATTTTTAAAAAAATATTAAAAATCAGTAGATTTTCTTATTTTATAGTGCTATAATAAGCTGAATGCAGAAAAAGGAAGTTATCAGATGAAAATCGGCAATATCAACATCAACCCCCATTCAGCTGCTCTTGCACCGATGGCCGGGGTGGCTGACAGAGCCTTCAGAGAGCTCTGCACCGAATACGGAGCCACCTATGTTGTCAGCGAAATGGTGAGCAGTAAGGGGCTGACAATGTGCGACAGAAAAAGCAAAAAGCTCCTTCTTCTCTCAGACAAGGAACGCCCTGCTGCAGCGCAGATTTTCGGCAACGACCCGAAAATTATGGCTGAAAGCGCAAAAAGCTGTCTTGAATATAATCCTGATGTCATTGACATCAACATGGGCTGTCCCGCTCCGAAAATTGCGGGCAACGGCGGAGGTGCCGCTCTTCTTAAGGATCCTGACCTTGCTCAGAGAATTATGGAAAGCGTCAGAGAAGCCGTGGATATCCCCGTGACTGTTAAAATACGTCTCGGCTGGGATGAAAACAGCATCAACTGTGTTGAAATGGCAAAGCGCGCTCAGGCCGCAGGTATGGATGCAATCACTGTTCACGGCAGAACACGTCAGCAGATGTATGCCCCCGAGGTTGACAGAAAAATGATTGCCGAGGTCAAGCGCAGTGTGGACATCCCCGTCATTGCCAACGGTGATATTGTTGACGGTCCCTCAGCGGCTCAGATGATTGAGGAAACCAACTGTGATTATATTATGGTCGGCAGAGGTGCCCTGGGCAGACCCTGGGTTTTCAGTCAGATAACCGCCTACCTCGAGCACGAGGTTATACTCCCCGAGCCCCCCGTAAGTGAAAGAATGCTTGTTATGCTCAGACATATAAAGCGCATCTGTGAATACAAGGGTGAAAGAGTGGGTATAAGAGAAGCAAGAAAGCACGCCGCCTGGTACATCAAGGGCATCAAGGGTGCCGCCTCATACAGACAGCAGGTGGGCGCACTTGAAAGCATTGAAGAGCTTGAAAAGCTTGCTTTCAGAATCGTCTGCGAAAATCAGTAAACCCTTGCAAGGATGCAATTAAAAATAAACATCATATAAAAAAGGAGATCTCACTATGAAAAAGATCATCGAGGCTTTAAAAAGATTTTTTGACAAGGAAACTGTCAGAAAGGGTATCTGTTACGGACTTGCACTTATTATGCTCTTAGGCTCAGGCTACCTTGTTGGTGCAATGACATCACAGATCGGAGTTGTTGATGTTGCAGCTCAGGACACAACCGTAACAACAACTGTTCCCACAACTCAGCCCACCACGGCTCCCACAACAGCACCCACAACCGCTCCCACAACGGCGCCCACAACTCAGCCCACAACAGAAACAACAACCGCTCCCGCTGAGTCAACAACAGCTCCCTCAGAAAGCACAACAACTGCTGATGATTCAGGTGAGGACAAGGGCTTCCTTATTGAGCTCATCCTTATGTTCCTTGAGTTCAAGCAGGATGTTATCGCCTTCATTTATGACACAGTTTCAAATCTGTAAGGCTGACTGAAAACTGAAAATGAAAAAAGAGGTTGAAAATTCAACCTCTTTTCTTTTTGCAGAAAATAATTATACGGTACGTCTGCTCCTTTGTTAAGGTGGATTACTCAGGGCTCTTTCCCCTCTCAATTTTGCAAAAGCTGAAAAGTCTGAGTTGTGGTGCATTTGGGGATTTCTTCGATGAAGCAATACTTGTGTATTGCAAGGAGAAAAATCTTCAAAGGTGCTGCAAATCGGGCTTTTCAGAAAGGAAAAAGGGTACCTGTCCGAGGACAAGTACCCTTTACGGAATAACTCCGTAAACCCCTTTGCTTTGAAAAACAGAAAAAGTAGCAAAGGCTTTTTTATTAGAAAGGAGGTCTGTAAGAAAAGTTTAGAAAGGAGTGGAAGATGACTTTTAAAGGATGGTGGGGTTCTGTTTTTCGAAGCTGTAACTGAATAATAGCACCCCGCTTTTGATTTGTCAAAATTTAACCGTCAAAAAAAGTAAAAAATGGGGTAATTCCCTTAAAATTTATTTTTCCTTCAAAATAAATTAAATTTCAGAAAGTTGCAGTTGATTATTTTCGTTTTCTGATTTATACTCAAAGAAAAAACATAAAGGAGAGATAAATATGGCAAACAGCTTTTTTGATGAGTTCAAGGATTCCTTAAGAAGACACTTCACTCCCGATGAAGACGAAAGCATTTATGAATTTGAGGATGATTATGAAGAGGACGAGCTTGACGATATTTCTTTACAGGAATTAAACAAGAGATTCTTTTATCCTTACATCAAAAAAATTGCCCTTGTCGGCGGCCCCTGCTCAGGCAAAAGTGAGATGATTGAAATTGCACGTAAAAAGCTTGAGGAAATGAACATCCCCTGCTTCGTTGTTTCAGAAACAGCAACAGAGCTTCTCAAGGGCGGTCTTTCCTATAAAGATGAGCCTCGCTCCTTCCAGCACGCCGTGCTTCAGCTTCAGCTTAACAAGGAGGATGCATATAAGCAATATGTTGTTGATTACTGCGCTGACAAAAATTATCCCTTTGCCGTGATTCTTTTTGACCGCATTGCCTTTGACTGTCACGCTTATATGTCAGACATTGAATGGGAATACCTTCTTTCAGATTTCAACCTTTCAACTCCGAAGCTCTGCGCACGTTACGGTGATTTCTCCATCATCCATCTTGAAAGCGCAAGCACAATCAACAAGTTCTCAAAAGACAACAATGCCGAGCGTTATGAGGACAACGACACCGCAAAGTTACTTGAGAAAAGAATCTTTGACATTTACAGAAAATTTGCCGAGGATTATCATTACATCACGGCAAAAGAAGATTACCAGGCAAAAATTGACAGCTTCACCGAATGCTTAACCGGCATCATCAACAAATGTGCCCCCAAAAAGCAGGAATCTGAAGCAGAGCAGCCTCAGCCCGAAGCACAGGATGATGTTGCGGCAGAGCCTCAGACAGAAATTCAGCCCGAAGCTGACAACGATTAACAGTCTTTTCATTTTCAACATACTCCTCATTAGCAAGCAAGGAACAGTCAAACGGCTGTTCCTTGTTTGTTTTTAACGGGCGCAATACTCCCCTTTATTTTTTTCTTTCTGTTCCCTTCGGAAAATAAAAAAAGCGACGTCTGCCGCTTTGAAAAAGTCCCTTATAAAGTTAAAAACACCCGGGGAGAAATCCGAGTGCTTTTAAAAGGAGAAAATATGAAGAAAACATTATAGTGGAGAAATCTTATTAAAAGGAACTTTCGTTCCTGTTGTTGTCGTTGTACTCTCTCTTGAGTACGTGTATATATTACAGCATAAAAAGCAGAAAATCAAGTGTTTTTCTTCAACTTTTTTCGATTCTACCCCTTAGTGCAAAAAGTAGAATTCGTGCGTAATTTTTTGTGCAGTTTTCACAAAGGATTTTACCTTATTCTCCCTCAACGCCGGTCGAAGCTTCCTGCTGAGGTTCATTTTCACTCTCTGCTGCAGCTTCTGACGGCTCACCTTCACTGCGGTGAACGTCCTCACGGATAAGCTTGTAAACCGTTGATGCCACGGGTACACCGAGAAGCATACCCACAATTCCCAGCATACCGCCGCCGACGGTAACTGCAGAAAAGACCCAGATGCCCGGAAGACCCATTGATGAGCCGACCACACGGGGATAAATGATGTTGCCCTCAAACTGCTGAAGCAGTACAAGGAAAACAACAAAAATCAGCGCCTTTGTGGGTGATACGGTGAGAATCATCAGCGCACCGATAAGCCCCGAAATATAAGCACCCGCAACGGGAATAAGAGCTGTGAAGGCAACAAGGGCACCCATCATTGCCGCATAAGGCAGACGGAGAATAAGCATACCCACACCGCACATAAGACCGAGAATGCAAGCCTCTGTGCATTGTCCGACGATGTATCTGCGGAAGGAATCGTTTGCCACGGAAAGAACATGGGAAAGCTTTTCATACCAGTCATTACGGATATATCTTCTTAAAATACGCTCAAGCTGTCCTTTAAGCTTATCCTTGCCCGAAAGAATATAAACGGCAAAGATGAAGCCGATAACCGTTGTCAGTACCCCTGAAAATACTGAGGAAACTGCACCTGCAACCTTGCCCAGCACATCTCCGATGCCGCTTTTGAAGGAGCCGACAAAGTTTGAAACAACACTCTTCCAGTCAACTGACTCAAGATAGCTGACGATATCCTCGGGCACAATGTCCCACTTGCCGAGGAAGGCAACAACGGTATCCATTGCATCAGGAGCCTTTTCAATCAGCAGCTGCACACAGGAAACAAGCTGAGGCACAACAAGACTGACAACAAGGCTGACCACCGCAACAAGAGTGAGGATTGCTCCGATGAGGCAGACTCCCCTGCGGCTTTTGACAACTGCCGTTTTTGATGAATTGGGGAAATAAAGCTTTTCATAAAAGCTCATCAGGATGTTCAGCGGATAAGCAATCACACAGCCGGCAATCAGCGGTGATGCCGCACCGATGACTCCTGTCACGATTCCCGCAAGGTTTGAAAGGTAATGAACACAAAGATAAAACAGAAGGGCTGTCACGCCGATTCTGAAGCAGGTTTTCCATTCAAGTTTCATTTTTCTTATCTCCTTGATAAAAAATACTGTAAAGAGTATAACACAAAGAATCAGATTTATCAACACAGAAAATAAAAAGCGCCCGAGCGGTTATGGTTTACCGTCGTGACGACAATTTCTACAATAAACAACTCTCTGCACCACTCAAGCCGTGGGGGCTCTTACTTTGCCCCGGTCGGCAAAGTAAGCAAAACGCCCTTTTCTCCGTGATATAAGTCCGAACGCGGTTCAAAATGCCGAGTCAGTTTCCTCTCTCGGTTACTGACCACTCCTCACGCTCTGCTGTGCAAGGCGGTCAGTCTCTGCGGGGCGGCATTTTTTCACAGTTCTGCAATTTACTTTAAAGGAACTTGGGTATTCAGTGATTCAAATACTGAAAGAGATTCAAGAGAGGTCGCTGCTTTTCTGCCCTCCCCCAACTGCTGTTTTGTCTAGTCCGCGTTGCTGTGCTGTCTCCTCAACAGCCTTTGCAGCCGACAGTCGCTTCCCGCTCTGTCTGCATTTCCGTGGGGATCTGCGGTGAGTGAGTTGTATATCAGTTGGTTTTAAGAAACAAAAAATCCGCAGCCGAAACTGCGGATTTGATTATTGTTCTTGTGCCGTTATCCTACGTCTGATATTATGCCTTTTTCTTTGAAAGGACTAAGTTTGTGATGATACCGAGGATAAGTGCGCAGGCAATTGAAGTGATTGTAATCTTGCCGAAGGTAAGAGTAAGTCCGCCGATACCTGCAATAAGAATAACTGAAACAACAAAGAGATTGTTGTTCTGCTCAAGGTCAATATCCTTAATCATCTTAAGACCTGAAACAGCGATGAAGCCGTAAAGAGCCATACATACACCGCCCATTACGCAAGCGGGGATTGAATCAACAAAAGCAACAAAGGGATGAAGGAATGAGATGAGGATTGCACCGATTGCTGCGGTGATGATTGTGTAAACGGAAGCGTTTCTTGTGATTGCAACGCAAGCAACTGATTCACCGTAGGTTGTGTTGGGACATCCGCCGAAGAATGCGCCCACCATTGAACCAACACCGTCACCAAGAAGAGTTCTGTCAAGACCGGGCTCCTTGAGAAGATCCTTGCCGATGATTGAAGAAATGTTTTTGTGGTCAGCAATATGCTCAGCAAAAACTACGAATGCAACGGGAAGATATGCAACTGCAACGGAGCCGATGTATGCGCCGTCAATTTCCTTGATACCCTTCATTGCGGTAAGGAAGGTGAACTCGGGAACAGTGAAGATTGACATGTCTGAGAAGACACTGAAATCAATAACCATAAGAGCGGGGATTTCGGCAGCCTTACCGATAACTGTGAGCACAGTCGCAACGGCATAGCCTGAAAGGATACCGATGATGAAGGGAATGAGCTTGATGTTCTTTTTGCCGTAGGTTGAGCAGAGCATTGTTACAAAAAGAGTAACAAGACCGCAGAAAACACATACAAGAGGATTTGCAACCATAGCTGTTGTTCCTTCTGCAACGCCTTCTCCGATAACGCTCACATAAACGTCACCGCTCTGAAGGTCGCCGACAGCGTTACCTGCAAGAGAAAGACCGATGATTGCAACTGTGGGGCCGATAACCTGCTTGGGCATCAGCTTATCAATCCAGGCAACACCGACTGTTTTGACGATAATTGCAATTACAACATAAACAAGACCTGCAAAAATTGCACCGAGGATGATACCTGCATAACCTGCCTGAGCTGAAACAGCACCTGCAAAGGCTGCGGTCATTGAGCCGATGAAAGCAAAGGATGAGCCGAGGAATACGGGTGATGATGCCTTTGTGAAAAGAACATAAACAAGAGTACCGATACCTGCGCCGAAGAGTGCGGCTGCGGGCTGCATACCGTTACCGATGATGATTGGCACAACGAGGGTTGCTGCCATGATTGCAAGAAGCTGCTGGATTGCATAAACAATCAGGTTGGGTAAGGACGGCTTGTCCTTGATGCCGTAATAAAGTTTCATTTTTTTGTTTCCTCCTTTTTCTCTGCCGCCGTTTTTTGTCAACGGCCTTAAGAATATTTTATCACGGGAAAAAAATCTTGTAAATAGGTTTAGGATAAAAATTATGAAGATTTATCGGCAAGGTGGGGTGACGACATATGCACAAACCATCGTCACGACGGTAAACGATAAACATCAAATGAACAGAAAAGGAATCAACCTCCGTAAATAATTTGTGCTGACGGCAAACAAAGGCGACCAATGGTCGCCCTTACGATAAACATCTCATTTACCGCCACAAAATCTCTCCCCGTAGATTCTGACTGAATTGATGATAGAGCGGGAAGCGACTGTCGGCTGCAAAGGCTGTTGAGGAGACAGCACAGCAACGCGGACTAGACAAAACAGCACTTTGGGGAGGGCAGAAAAGCAGCGAACTCATTTGAATCTCTTTCAGTATTCGAATCACTGAATACCCAAGCCGATATTCAGCAGATTGGAGAACTGTGAAAAAATGCCGTCGGGCAGAGAGTCTCTGCTTTGAAGGGCAGGGCGTGAAGAGATGTCGGTAAATCTTTTTGTGTTACTGACTCGGCATTTTGTAACCTCGTTCGGACTCATAGCACGGAGAAAAGGGAGCTTTGCTTACTTTGCCGACCGGGGCAAAGTAAGAGCCACCGCGGCTTGAGTGGTGCAGAGAGTTGCTGTTAAGAAGGTTTTGTGCTTACAAGAATGGTGCAAAAAACGGAAACAGACAAAAAAGCTCACAACCTGATGTCGTGAGCTTTTTGTTTCATCTTAATTCTCAGCTTATTATTTGCCGTAATGGATGTCTGTTCCCATTTCTGCAGGCTGAGTCTGAATCGGCTGCTGTGTTGTGTAAACATAAATGGGAGGCTGCTGTGAATAAATGGGCTGACCCTGAGGTGTGTAAATGGGCACCTGCTGATAAACGGGAGGCTGCTGATAAACAGGAGCCTGCTGAGGAGCCTGCTGGGGAGCCTTTGTTGTCTTGATTTCAGGCTTAGCCTTTGCCTGGGCCTTGGGCTGAGTCTTGGTTTCTTTCTTTTCTGTGTAAACGGGCTTTTCATTGGGCTTGAAGTCAACAAGCTGCTGAAGAAGACGGATTGCTTCACTCAGACCGAAGAAAATTGCGCCAAGAATAAGACCGACAATTGCGGCAAGGGAGAAGTAAACAATGCCAAGCTCCTGAGCAACAATCATTGCAACAACGCCTGCGGCAAAGCCCACACCGATAACAAGGAATGCAAGAAGACGAAGAGCCTTTGCATAAGAGTTTCTTCCGCTTGCGCCAACACCGTTTGAAGCCTGGATAAGTGCCTCATATTCTTCATCGGTGACAACAATGGGAGTAACCTTTTTGCCGTCCTTTTTGTATGTAAGACCCCAGTCGAGAAGGTCCTCTTCCTTCTTTTTATAATATTCTTCAACCTGCTTTTGTCTTAACTCGGAAATTTTTGATTCTACCTGTTCAAGCATGAAAATCTTCCTTTCTTGTTCAAAGATTTTTATATCTCTATAACAATAACATAAAAAAGAATTTTGTTCAAGAGGTTTGATTAAAAAAGAAAATTAAGTATTTTTAAACTCGGTGCAGAAGATAATCCTCATTCAAAAAACTGCTTCGGATTATTTACAGCACTTTTGAAAGAAACTCAACGGCACGGGCACTCTTGGGTGAGGTGAAAAACTCTTCGGGTGTTGCCTCTTCAATGAATCTTCCGCTGTCCATGAAGACAATTCTTGTGCCGACCTCTCTTGCAAAGCCCATTTCGTGAGTGACAACAACCATTGTCATTCCCTGGTCTGCAAGGTCCTTCATCAGCTCAAGCACCTCTCCGACCATTTCGGGATCAAGTGCTGAGGTGGGCTCGTCAAAAAGAATAACCTCGGGATCCATTGCAAGTGAGCGGACAATTGCAACTCTCTGCTTCTGACCGCCGGAAAGTGAAGAGGGATAAGCATCTGCCTTTTCCTCAAGTCCGATTCTTTTCAGAAGCTCAAGGGCTTTGTCTCTTGCTGCCTGTCTGATTTCCTTCTTGCTCTGAAGAGCTGTCTTTTCTCCCTTTCTGATTCTGAGAGAAACAAGAAGGTTGTTCTTTTTCTGCGCCTTGCGGTTTTTAAGGGCAACATAAACGGGAGCCATCATAATGTTTTCAATGACGGTCTTGTTGTTGAAAAGGTTGAAATGCTGGAACACCATACCCATTTTCTGACGGTGGATGTTGATGTCAACCTTGGGGTTTGCAATGTCCTCACCGCCGAAGAAGATGCTGCCGGAGGTGGGGTCCTCCATACAGTTAAGGCAGCGCAGGAAGGTGCTTTTGCCCGAGCCTGAGGGTCCGATGACAACAACCTTTTCACCCTTTTTGATTGTTGTTGAAATGTTTTTGAGTACATCGTTTTCACCGAAGGATTTGCAAAGTCCTTCAACAACGATAAGGCTTTCACCGTTATCTTTCACTTTTCCTCAGCCTCCTTTCCATCACCTTGATAAGAAGGGTGATTGCCATAACAATGACAATGTAAATCAGAGCCATAAACAGATAAGGCACCATATATTCGTATGTACGGCTGCCGATGGTTCTGAAGGATTTGTAAAGGTCTGTTGCACCAACGAAGGAAACAACGGAGGTCTCCTTGACAAGTGCAATGAATTCATTGCCCAGGGTGGGAAGAATGTTCTTGATTGCCTGAGGAATGACAATTTTAAGCATGGTTGCCGAATAGCTCATGCCCACACTTCTTCCGCCCTCCATCTGTCCCTTGTCAACAGAAAGGATACCGCTTCGCATAATTTCCGAGATGTATGCACCCGAGTTCATACCGAAAACAATGATTGCAACGGTGACCGAGTCAACTCTGTTGAAATTAAGAAGGGGCATAACAACATAATAAAAGACAAGAAGCTGCACCACGATGGGTGTACCTCTGAAAAGGCCCACATAAAAGCTGCACAGACCGTCGAGGACTCTTGGCAGGGTTTTATACTTGGGCAGAACTCTGACAACGGCAATGAGTGTACCGATAACAATACCGATAAGAAGACCGCTGACAGCAATAAGCATTGTGTTTTCCAGACCCTCAAGGACACTCAGGTAAGCCTCTTTGCCGATGAACTGCTGGATAAACTTATCAATTTTTGTACTGAAATCCATCATTAACTCCTGTTTGATTTTCGATTTATACATAACAATGCCCCACTTTTTTTAAAAAGTGAGGTATTGCCTTAATCTTTGATTTTTATCAGCCGTTGATTGCTGAAACAATTGCTGATGCGGGATCTGCGTCAACGATAACAAAATCAAGGTTGCCGTTGATAAGGTCCTGAGTTGCAAGAGCTGCACTGTCATAGGTTACAGCCTGAGCGTTTGCAATGCCTGCAAAGCCGAATGCGTCACTGCCTTCAATGTAAGCCTGACCTGTTGTGCCTGTCTGAGCACCGATCTTTGTGCCTTCAGCAAGCTCAGCGAGAACTGCTTCAACGTCTTCAGCTGACTTACAGGCGTCAAATCTTGTGTCCTCTTCCATAACGATGATCTTCTGAGCTGACTTGTAATAAGGAACAGTGAAGGTTACTGTTTCTTCTCTTTCGGGAGTGATTGAAAGACCTGCAATTGCAATGTCACACTTGTTTGCGCCGATTTCAAGACAAACAGCGTCAAAGTCCATGTTGTTGATTACAAGCTCCTTGCCAAGCTCCTTTGCAAGAAGAGCGGCAACTTCCATATCAATACCGTAATACAGACCGTTTTCGAAATACTCAAAGGGAGCAAATTCTGCGTTTGTTGCAACAACAAGCTGATCCTTTGAAGCATCAAGCTCTGCTGATTCAACACCCTCGGGTGTGCCGTCACCAAGATACTTGTTGCAGATTGCATCAAAGGTGCCGTCTTCAAGAATCTTTTCGATGAAAGCGTTTACGTCCTCAAGAAGCTCGGGCTGAGAGGGGTCAACACCGAATGCATATTCTTCACTTGAAAGCTGAATGTCGATGAGCTTGACTGCCTTTGCGGGAGCCTCAGTTGTTGTTGTGTCTTCGTTGTTTCCGCCGCAAGCTGCAAGAGCAAAAAGCATAACAGCAGCAAGAGCGATTGCTAAGAATTTTTTCATTGTTAATTCCTCCGTTTTGTTTTTTTGCGGATTAAACCGTTTTTAAATGCTCCGTTATTCTAACATCAAAAATTCATTCTGTCAACTGTTTTATGCATATTTTTTGCATAAATATTAATAATCTGCGGATTTTTCCCACTTTTTTTCCGTTACAGCGTCAAAAATATGAATTTTATTTTCATTAAAAACAAAGCTGACCTCCTCCCCCGCATTCACGCTGAAGCCTTGGGGAGCCTTTGCCGTCAGAGAAAACTGACCGAATTTCATAAACACCGTTTTTTCGTCTCCTCGGTTTTCCGTCATTTCAACCGTTGCCGAGAAGGCCTTGTCAGAGGGGCTGATGAGCATCACATCCTCGGGGCGTATGCCGAGAAGGATTCTTCTGCCCTCGGGGATATTTGATGAAAGTCTGACAATATCCTTGCCGAAGGAGACAAAGCTGCCCTTTGTGTCACTGTAAGTCAGAGCGGAAAGAAAATTCATCTCGGGAGAGCCGATAAAGGATGCGGTGAACACATCGGCAGGGCTTGAATAAACCCTTTCGGGTGTATCCGCCTGTCTGACAACTCCCTCATTCATCACAACAACTCTGTCACCCAGGGTCATTGCCTCTGTCTGATCGTGGGTGACATAAATGAAGGTGCCCCCTGTTTTTCTGTGAAGCTGAGCAATTTCACGGCGCATTCTTGTTCTCAGCTTTGCATCAAGGTTTGAAAGAGGCTCATCAAACAAAAACACCTGCGGCTCACGGACAATTGCTCTGCCGAGAGCAACTCTCTGTCTCTGACCGCCTGAAAGAGCCTTGGGCTTGCGCTCAAGCAAAGCCTCAATGCCGAGTATTTCAGCGGCATTCATCACCCTTTTTCTGATTTCCTCCTTGGGTACCCTTCTTCTTTCAAGGGCAAATGCCATATTTTTATAAACGGTTTTGTCGGGATAAAGAGCATAGGACTGAAAGACCATTGCAATGTCTCTTTCTCCCGGGGCAACGGAATTGACAAGTCTGTCACCGATATAGATTTCACCTGCGGATATTTCCTCAAGACCTGCAATCATTCTCAGAGTGGTGGATTTTCCGCAGCCCGAGGGCCCGACGAGGACAACGAATTCTCCGTCATTGATTTCAAGGGAGAGGTTATCCACTGCCTTGAAGCCGTCATCATAAATTTTGCTTACATTTTTAAGCTGTAGCCTTGCCATTTAAGGCCCTCCTTTTGTTTTTATTATATGGGGCACCTGTGACCCGTATTCAACAGTATATTTTTTAAAATTAACATCAGATTTGATGTATGGGGGATATGGAAATTTCACCGCAAATTATTTACGGAGGTTGATTCGTTTTTTCGGTTGGTTTATTGTTTACCGTCGTGACGATGGTTTCTGCTATGAGTGAGTTTTCTTTCACTCAAGCCGTGGAGGCTCTTACTTTGCCCCGGTCGGCAAAGTAAGCAAAACGCCCTTTTCTCCGTACTATGAGTCCGAACGCGGTTCAAAATGCCGAGTCAGTTTCCTCTTTCGGTTACTGACCACTCCTCACGCCCTGCCGTGCAAGGCGGTAACTTTCTGCCCGACGGCATTTTTTCACAGTTCTCCAATCTTCTTTAAAGATACTTGGGTATTCAGTGATTCGAATACTGAAAGAGATTCAAGAGAGGTCGCTGCAATCTGCCCTCATCATAATGCCATATTGTCTAGTCCGACAGGCTGCTTGGTGTCTCCTCATCAGCCTTTGCAGTCGACAGTCGACACCCGCTCTGTCTGCATTTCCGTGGGGATCTGCGGTGAGTGATTTTGTGGCGGGTGTGCGGTATATCGTAGGGGCGACCATTGGTCGCCTTTGTTTTCCGTCAGCACAAATTATTTACGGAGGTTGATTCCTTTTCTGTTCATTTGATGTTTATTGTTTACCGTCGTGACGATGAATTAACCCTTCACTGCTCCCGCAACAATGCCCTTAATAATATATTTCTGGCAAATCAGATAAAAAATCACGACGGGCAGCACCGCAAGAACAAGCATTGCCATCATTGCTCCCATATCAATTGAGCCGTAGCCGCCTCTGAGATACTGAATGGCAACAGGCACGGTTTTGTAATCACTGCCCATCACAAGATAAGGCAGAAGGTAATCGTTCCATATCCACATTGAATTAAGAATTGCAACGGTCACCGCTGTCGGTCTGAGCAAGGGAAAGACCACATAAAAAAAGGTGGCAATGCTTCCGCAGCCGTCAATCATTGCCGCCTGCTCAATTTCTGCCGGTATGCTTTTGATGAAGCCCGAAAACATAAACACCGAAAGTCCGCAGCCGAAGCCGAGATAAATGAAAACAATACCCAGAGGATTGCTCAGGCTCAGACTGTCGGCAGTTTTTGTCAGGGTGAACATCACCATCTGAAAGGGTACGACCATTGAAAAAACAAAGGCAAAATACAAAAACCTTGTCAGAAGATTTTTCACCCTTGTGATGTACCACGCCGCCATTGAGGTGAAAAGGACAATTGCCGCCACAGAGCAGACGGTAACAAAAAGGGAGATGAAAAAAGAGGTGAAAAAGCCCGTTTTCTCAAGACCCGAGGTGTAATTTTCAAGTCCGGCAAAGCTTTCCCCGTCAGGCAGAGCAAAGGGTGAATCGGTGATAAAAAGCTTTGCCTTGAAGGAGTTGAAAAGTATAATCAGTATGGGTGAGAGAAAGACTCCTCCCGCCGCAAAAAGCAGCACATAAAGCACCGATGACAGTACCCTTGTTTTTTTCATCAGCTTTCCACCTCTCTTTTTCCCGTAATTTTCAGCTGAACAAGAGTCAGCGCTCCCAAAATGGCAAAAAACACAACCGCCTTTGCCTGACCCACGCCCTGCTGACCTGCCTTGCCGTAAAAGGTTTTGTAAATATCCATTGCAATCAGAGCCGTTTTTCCCGAGGGTGCTCCGTCGGTGAGGGCAAGATTCCCGTCAAAAAGCTGAAAGGAATTTGTGATTGTCAGAAAAAGACAGATTGTCACCGATGGCATAATATTAGGTATGATAACGTGTCTCAGCCGTGCCCAAAAGGATGCTCCGTCAACCCTTGCCGCATCAATCAGGTCTGAGGGGATGCCCTGAAGCCCTGCAATGTAAATCACCATCATATACCCGATCATCTGCCAGGCACTCATAATAACAAGACCGAGAAAGCCGTATTTCTCACTGAAGGTCAGACTCACCGACCAGCGCTGAAGAATGCCGTTTAAAATCAGCTGCCAGATATAACCGAGAACAATTCCTCCGATAAGATTGGGCATAAAAAAGCAGGTTCTCAGAAAAGCCGTACCCTTGCTTTTTTCCGTCAGCGCAAGGGCAAGAAAAAATGCCGTCACGTTCACCGTCACAAGAGTAATCAAGGTGAAAAGCACCGTAATGCCCAAAGAATAAAGAAACTCACCGTCTGTCAGCAGAGCCTTGTAATTTGAAAGCCCTGCCCACTCAGCGTCGGTGACCGTTGTGAAATTTGTGAAGGACAGATAAATTCCCGAAAGAAAGGGATAAACAAAGCATACAACGAAGGCTGTCAGAGTGGGCAGAAGGAAAACAGGAAAGCTCCTTTTAATATTTTTTTCCAAATGAAGAACCTCCCATTTTTTACTGTCAGGAGGAATATGCCTGACTTATCTTTTTGACCGTATCCTCCCATTCGCCCGTACCCTGAGCGTATTCAAGCAGGGCGGCACCCGCCTTTTCCTTGAATTCAAGGGAGGGGAAGCTGACAAATGCCCAGGGCACAGACTCGGCATCCTTTTTGCTCATCCAGAAAAGCACCTGCTTTGTCAGAGGGTCTTCAATTTTTTCCGTGTCCTCAAAGTTTTTATAGGGTGCAATAAAGCCGAGCTCTCCCGTGACATATTCCGTGCCCCTTTCAGATGAAAAGAGCCACACAAGAAAGTCTGCCGCAAGCTGCTGCGTTTCAGTGGGAAGAGCTGAGTTGATTGCATAATAGGTCTCTGTGCCGATGCATAATCCCTGATTTTCTTCACCGTCGGCGCCCATATAAATGGGAAGCATTTTGATTTTGTCCGCCTTGACGGTGTTGCCCGTAAGGCCTCTGATTTCACTGTATGCCCAGTTTCCGTTCTGCACCATTGCCGCCTTGCCCAAAGCAAATTCTGCCATTGAATCACTGACACTCTTTGAGCCAACCAGAGTTCTTTCCGTGACGGAGTTGTTCAGATAAAGGTCAAAGATGTTTTTATAATATCCGCTGTAAGTGAAGGAGAAGCTGTCAGCAGAGGTCTCCCCCTTTTCCTTTATTTCAAGGTAATAAGGAATGTTCAGCAGGTGGGTATTCCAGCGCCATTGGTTTCCGCTTGCAAAGGAGGTGGAGGCAAAAACTCCCTCAATGCCCAGCCTTTCACGGTTTTTCTGCATATCCTCAACAAGCTGACGAAGAGCCTGAAAGGAACGGATTTCATCCATAGACTGAAAGTCTGTCTCTCTGTCTGTCAGGGCAAAATAGCGGTCGGTTATCTCTTCGTTATAAATGATTCCGTAGCCCTCAATTGCAAGAGGCAGAGCATAAACCCTTGAGTCATTTTTGATTGCAAGGCTTTCATCAATGAGCATTTTATAAAGCCTTGTGTCTGTAAGGTCCGCACAGTAATTCTTCCAGGTTTCATAGCCGGCAGGTCCGTTGATGAAGAAAATTGACGGCGGATTGCTTTTTGTGATTTCTGAGGTCAGAGTTTGCTCATAGGTATCACTCGCCGCTGTTGTGACCTTCACTCTGACACCTGTTTCCTTTTCATATTCACGGGCAATTTTTTCAAAGACCTGAGAAGCCTCGGGCTTGAAGTTAAGAAAATAAATTTCACCCTTTTCCTTGTCCGCCTCAGTTGTCTGCTGAGAGGCCGAGGGAGACTCCTCCCCCTTTCCGCAGGCGCAGAAAAGCGTGAGCATCAGCACCGAAAAAAGAACAAGTGATAAGAATTTTTTCATTGACATTTCTCTCCTTTTATTTCTGTTACTTTATTTTCAGCCGTTTGAGTGCTGATTATACTATGGGGTTAATTTTAATTTTGACAATATGGTGTGACGGTAATTTCTATAATGAACAGCTCTTTGCACAGCTCAAGCCGTGGAGGCTTCTTTACAAACAAATTCTTCTAAAGCTTAATTTCCTCCCCACTCAAGCCGTGGTGGCTCTTACTTTGCCCCGGTCGGCAAAGTAAGCAAAACGCCCTTTTATTCGGTGCTATGAGTCCGAACGCGGTTCAAAATGCCGAGTCGGTAACACAAAAAAATCACTTTCACCCCCTTACGCCCTGCCGTTCAAGGCGGTAAGCCTCTGCCCTACGGCATTTTTCACAGTTCTGCTTTCTGCTGAACATCTGCTCGGGTATTCAGTGATTCAATACTGAAAGAGATTCAAAAAAAATCGCTGCTTTTCTGCCCTCATCATAATGCCATATTGTCTAGTCAATTGCTGCCTCCTCAAAACCCTATGTTGCCGACATTCGCTCACCGCTCTATCTTCGATTAAGGCAGAATCTGCGGTCAGCGTTTTTGTGGCGGTGGGTTTGGTGTTAATGTTTAACGCCGTGACGACGGAAACAACGGGTGAGCAAAACAAAAAAGCCCACAACCTGTGTTGTGAGCTTCTGTCTTATGTGATTAAATTTTTCCCGAATGAAATCAGGGAAGGTCTTCCTCGTTTTCAAGGTTGTGCCAGACGTTCTGAACGTCATCGTTGTCCTCAAGCATTTCAAGGAGTCTGCCCATCATCTTCAGATCGTCTTCACTTGTAAGAGCGGTCTGTGTATTGGGTACATATTCAACCTGTGCGGAAACAAAGGTGTAACCCTTTGCATCAAGGTCGTCTCTGACACCGCTGAAATCATTGGGCTCTGTGCGGATAACAAAAACATCATCCTCAGCAATGAAGTCAACTGCACCTGCCTCAAGTGAATCCTCCATGAGCTTGTCCTCGTCGATGTCCTCAGCCTCGATTACGATAACGCCGTAACGGGTAAACATAAAGGAAACACAGCCCTGCTGACCCATATTGCCCTTGTTTTTGTCAAAGTAATGGCGCATTTCACCTGCTGTACGGTTGCGGTTATCGGTGAGAGTTTCAACAATAACTGCAATTCCTGAAGGACCGTAGCCCTCATACATAATTGCCTCGTAATTTGCACCGCCTGCTTCACCTGAAGCCTTCTTGATGATTCTTTCAATGTTATCGTTGGGCACGTTGTTTGCCTTTGCCTTTGCAATAACATCCTTAAGCTTTGAGTTTGATGCGGGGTCGGGACCGCCGTCACGGACAGCAATTGAAATTTCTCTGCCGATTTTTGTGAAAACCTTGGCTCTTGCGCCGTCGGTCTTTTCCTTTTTTCTTTTAATGGTACTCCATTTTGAATGGCCTGACATTTCTTGTCACCCTTCCTTACTTATTTATTAATTTAACTTATATAATTTATCACTTTTATGCCTTTTTGTCAAGGGAGGAGGAAAGCATTTAACCGCTAACAGGAACAGATTTTCCGAAGTTCCCGCAGCGGTTATGATTATTTATTCAAATTTTGCTTTCAGGATATTACCTTGAATTTCTCTTGCTCATATTTACATCATCAAGATCCCTTCCGCCTAAGGTATCGGAGCGGATATATCCGGGGTCTTTATATTTGAAGCCGGCAGATTCAAGAGTTGAGGCCGCCTCAGCCATACACTGTCTCATTTCATCCTGAGTCAGACCGTATGTATTGTTAACGGTTACATCCGAGCCGTAGGAGTGATTAAGTGTAAGCTGATCTCTGTACTCCTCGGTAAAACGGGCCATATTCTCTGACTTGCTGTTATCTCTGAAGGGTACAGAATAATTATTTTTATACTCGTTATTCGGTATTTTGCCTTCTCTTTTCATCTGATCAATTCTGGCTTGCTGTGCAAGTCCTTCAGGTGTGGCACCGATAAATATCTTCACCATTTCCCACATATATTTCAGAATACCCAAGGGGATAATAAAGGGGAATTTAATCACACCCTTTAAAAATCTGCCTCTTTTTTCTTTTCTCTTTCTTTTCTTATCGGGGTCTTTTTTCAGCAACCATATAGGAGAAGCAAGAAAATCAAAAATGTTATAAATTGTAACGGGTATCAGCAGATAGCTAAAAGCGAGCAGAGCAATCAGGCTGTACACTACAATTACCTCTAAAAATTCATAATTGATTTTATCAACCGTCTCTGAAATTACAGTAAAGAACCCCGACACCCAGCTGAGTGAAAAAAAGTCAGCAACAGGAACAAATCTGAGCGTTGTAATACACAAGGCAATATATACCCCTGCAACAAGCAAAAGATTGAGTAAAAAAAGCTTCATGCCTGAGATTCTGTATTTTTTCTTAAACTTGCCTGTCTTTTTATCGGTATAATAATCTTTGTCAACGTTATTGTTAACCTTGCCGTTCTGAATATTATAGGTTACGGAGCAGGAAGCCTTGCAGAACTTTGCATTCGGGTCAGTGGTTCTGAAGGTCTTTTTGCACTGAACACACTGCTTTTCATAAACTCTCGGCTGTGTATTTGCAGTCTGAGTTTTCGCGGTCTGAGGCTGAGATTTCTTAGAAGAAGCAGAGCGTTTTGTCTTAGGCTGAGGTGCGGGAGTCTCTATCAGCCAATGAGAATCACTGTATTCGATAATACGTCCTTCACCGGGCTTTGCAGTCTGAGGCTGAGCTTTCGCCGGCTGAGGCTGCTTACCTCCACATTCGGGGCATACATACAGACCCTGAGAGTTTTGCACACGGAAAAGCCTTTTACATTTCGAACATCTTACCTGGACTAATTCTGCCATATAAGCACCGCCTTTTTACTTGATTCAGCTATATTTTATATTAACGGGGTGCCTTTGTCAATAAAATGAATTAAAGAGTAATCTTAAAGGTTATCTCCTTATCGCTTTTTGCAACGGCCTTGATTTTGCCCTTGTGTCTGTGGACAATTGCCTGAGCAATGGAAAGTCCGATGCCGTAGCCACCCGTTTCTCTTGAACGGGAGCTGTCACCGCGGTAAAAACGCTCAAAGAATTTTGAAACGGTCTTCGGGTCAAGATTTTCTGCCGTGTTGTAAAGGTCAAGGCAGATGCTCTTGCCGTATTTGTAAAGGGAGAGCTTTATCTGTCCGCCCTCGTTGGTGTATTTGATTGCATTGTCACAAAGTATGGACACAAGCTGACGGATTTCCTTTTCGTTGCCCGTGTATTTAAGGTTCGGCATAACGGCAATGTTGAAGCTTTTTCCGCCAAGCTGAGCCCTTGTGACAAATTCATATGCAGTTTCACTGACGGCAAGGCTCAGGTCAAAGGACTGCTTCGGAGTGTGCTTTCCGATTTCGTTAAGCTTTGAAAGCTCAACAAGGTTGCACACAAGGGTATTGAGTCTGACTGTCTGATTTTTGATGCTGTCGAGCCATTCGTTTGACCCCTCACAAAGCTCCATAACCTCAACGTCGGCGTTGATGATTGCAATTGGTGTCTTCAGCTCGTGACCTGCGTCGGTGATGAACTGCTTTTGCTTTTCAATGCTCTCTGCCACGGAACGAAGAGCATTTTTTGAAAGAAACTTCACAATCACAAGAAGCACAAGCAAAGTCAGAAAGCCCACCGCCACCGACAGAAATGCAAGAAGCACAGCGTCACGGATTTCCTGCTGACAGTCAATGAAAACCATCATTGACCTCGCGCCCTGCTGATGATAGTAATAACGGTAGGGCATAATGAAGCCGAAGCCGGGCTCAGATTTCTGATAAACATAAGAGGCATATCTGAAAGCCAGCTGCTCATTGACGGCGGCAATATGCTCGGTTGAAATGTTTTTGACAACATTTCCGTCAAGCTCCACAACAAAATAACGGGTGGAATAAGGCGTTTCAATGGTTATCTGATATTTTGAAAAGGGGTTGAAAATACCCTTGTCCCCTGATTTGTTGTCGGGAAGTCTGCCGTTGTTTTCCGCAATGGTGACAAGGATATCCCTGATTTCAGAATCCTGCTGACAGATGTTGATGACGTTAACGGTAAGAGTCTGTATGAAAATCATCATCGTCAGCGCAAACATTGAAATGAAAACAAATCTGCGCTGTAATTTTTTCAGCATTTTATCTCCTCCAGGGTGTAGCCCACACCTCTGACTGCCTTGATTTCAACATTGGCACTGAGATTTGCAAGCTTTTTTCTCAGATATGATATATAAACCCAGACAACATTGATTTCAGCCTCCGTTTCAAAGCCCCAGATTCTTTCCATAAACTGCTCGGTTGAAATGAGTCTGCCCGGATTTGACATCATCATTTCAATCATCTGAAACTCCTTGTTGCCCAGACGGATTGCCTGCTCACCCTGAATCAGCTCAAAGCTTTCTCTGTTCAGGGAAAGATTGCCGAAGGTGAGAAGATTGGGTGAAAATTCTGATTTTCTTCTTGTCAGCGCCCTCACTCTTGCAAGAAGCTCTGCCATTTCAAAGGGCTTTGTCAGATAATCGTCCGCACCTGCATCAAGGCCTAAGATTTTGTCGTCAAGCTCGGCTCTTGCCGTAAGAATAATTACAGGGGTTGAAATTCCCTGACTGCGCAGCTGCTTAAGTACATCAATACCGTTTTTCTTGGGCATCATAAGGTCAAGAATGATACCGTCATAATTTCCGCAAAGACCGTAATCAAGGGCATCCTGTCCGTCATAAACGGCATCAACTGAATAATTGTTATGCTTGAGAATTGCGCAAAGAGCACGCGAAAGCTCCTTTTCATCCTCTGCAAGTAAAAGTCTCATAAATTTGTCCTCCTTTATTTAAAGGCTTACTTAAGTTTAGCATAAATATACTGCCATATACAACTATATTATATCAATTCAACTTAAAACTAAACTGAAAAAAATCCCCTTGCCAACCCAAAGGAAGACAAGAGGACAAGTGTTATCTTAACTTTTCAATCATTCTGTCAGGGAAATTGCCGATGAGACTGTCAACGCCCATATCTGCAAGGCGCACAATGTCCTCATACTCGTTGACTGTCCAGGTGTTGATTTCACAGCCTGCATTATGCATCTCTTCGACATTTTCTTCACTGAGAGTGATATGCCAGGGATGACAGCAATGAACATCCTTTTCTGACGTATATTTTCCGAAATCCACAATCCAGTCACCGCTGAGGAAGCCTCTTTTGATTTCGGGTGCAATTTTTTTGCAGCGCATAATTGTGAAATGGTTGAAGGAGGAAAGAATGATATTGTCCTCAAGACCGAATTCTCTGATCATATCAACAACACGCTCTTCAATTGTAGGATATTCATAAACACCTGTTTTAAGCTCAATGTTTGTGATGATGTTTGTGTCCTTCACAAGCTCAAAATATTCTCTGAGGGTGGGAATACCGCAAAAGCCGTAAACGCCTCTGAAGGTTGCACTTGCATCAAATTTCTTCAGCTGGCTGAGAGTCATATCCTTGACAAGACCTTCACCGTCACAGGTTCTTTTTATATCCTCATCGTGAATGATTACAAGCTCATTATCCTTTGTCAGATGAACGTCAAGCTCAATACCGTCCACACCGATTTCAACAGCCTTTTCAAAGGCAAGCATTGTGTTTTCGGGATATTTGCCCGAAAAGCCTCTGTGTGCAAAAATTTTTGACATATAGACACATCCTTTATATTTTTCATTTCACCCCGATTATACTCCCCGAAAAAGATTTTTTCAAGAACTTTCGGCAATTTCTCTTTAGGGTGACGGCAGTCGAACCGGACAAGCCAAAATGTCCGATTTCCGGCACCTTTGTAATTTTTTCTCCTCGCAAGACGCGAGTATTGCTTCGTCGAAGAAAATCCCAAATGCACCAAAACTCGGGCATTTATGGTCTTTGAGTTTAATGGGTGGAGATTTTTCTTGTAGCAAGGCAAAAACCGCAAGTAATACTTGCGTATTACGAGGATTTTTAACGAAGCTACGGGGAAAATATACCTCATTAAACCTTGTTCGGTTCGACTGCCGTCACCTTAGCCGTTAAGCCTCCACACAGCAAAATTCAGCACAGCTGCAAAGCTCAGCCACAGAAGATAGGGTATCTGAAGAAATGCGGCAATCCTGTCTGTTTTGTAAAAGGCGGAAATCATCACAAGCACCGTTATCCACAAAAGCACAAGCCAGGCAAAAGCAAAGCCGAAGGCCTGAAGATTAAAGAAAATCAGAGTCCAGAAAAAATTCAGAAAAAGCTGCAGTCCGTAAAGAAGCAGTCCCCTTGTTCTCTGAAGTCCCCCCGGAGCAAGAAAGACCCGTGCCGCACTGATGCCCATGAGCACAAACAGCACCGACCACACAACAGGAAAGACAGCGGCGGGCGGTGAGAAGAAGGGTTTACTGACGGTTTCGTTATAAATTTTCATTGCACCGCTGCTTATAACGGCGGAAAGTCCCCCTGTTACGAGGGCGGCAGCCACGGAATAAAGGTAAGTTTTCAAGCTTTCTTTTTTCATAAAAATCACCCGTTATATTATACTGCACAGGGCACGGCTTTATGCAAAAACGGAGGGACGGGTGATGCCCCCCGTCACATTGCGGGGATGATTATTGCGGTAAACTCAGCTCTCTGACCGCGGAATCTGACTGAATTGCAGACAGTGCTTTGACGGTCAGCTTATGATTTATCCGCCTGTGAAAACCACCCGAAAACACACGTTTTTCTATACTCCGAAAAAATATTTTTCATTTTTGAAGAAAAAAATGCACGTTTTGTGCAGTTTTTACCGCTTTTCGAAACATTAGTAGAGGGTTAAAAAAGTTTTCACCCTAATTTAACAGTTTCAGAAAAGAAAGGTTTGGTTTTTATGAAAAATTCATTTGTTCTTTATTACAACACAGTCAAAAGTCTGGAAATGCTCACAGACAGAGAATTAGGCAAGGTCTTCAAGGCACTTATAAAATATGAAACAGAGGGTGTGCTTCCTGATTTCAAGGACAGAATTCTCCTGATGAGCTTCACTTCTCTCAAGGAAGACGCCGATTTCAACAAAATAAGATATGATGAAAGGTGTGTCAGAAACAAAAAAGCTGCCGAAAGCCGTTGGTCAAAGGAAAAAGAGCTTCAAAAAAATGCGGATGTATGCGAATGCATACCAACTGATGCCAAAAATGCCGATAAGGATAAGGAAAAGGATAAGGTTAAGGATAATGATAAGGAATATGTATATGTTAAGGATAATGAGTGTATGCATCCGCAGAAAAGGGATGCACAAAAGGAAAATACATATAAGCCTTCGGCAGAAAAAACAGAAGGCAAAGGAGATTTCTTTTCTCAGAAGGAACAGCTTTACGGACTTTTCAAAAACGTAAGGCTTCTGCCTGCTGAATATCAGCAGCTTAAAAACAGCTTTCCCGATGCTGACAAGAGAATCGAGGAGCTGTCGGCATATATCAGCTCAAGCGGTAAAAGCTATGAAAATCATTTTGCAAAGCTGACTCAGTGGGTAAGCTTTGCCCCGACGAAAAAAGAAAAGCCGAGGGAGAAAAGCACCTCTTACTCCGATGCCGCTTATGACATTGATAAATATATGCACAAGGCATTCAACCTTGAAAGCCCTCCCTTTGACGAAAAGTGCAGCAGCTGAAAGAAAGCCGAGGTAAAAAAGTCAGCGCTGTACGGGATGAATTGGTGCGGATTGTGTTGACTTATTTTGATGAAACGGATATAATGTCAAGGTGATACTGATATTTTGAAATTCATATAAAGGAGACTTCTCATGAAAGAAATTCGTACAAGATTTGCCCCCAGCCCCACAGGTTATATGCACGTGGGCAATCTCAGAACAGCAATCTACACCTATCTCACCGCAAAGCATGAAAACGGCTCATTCATTCTCAGAATTGAGGATACAGACCAGGGCAGATTGGTTGACGGCGCTGTTGATGTGATTTATGACACAATGAGAGAAACAGGGCTTCTTTGGGATGAAGGCCCCGATGTCGGCGGTCCCGTAGGCCCTTATGTTCAGAGTGAAAGAATGGGTATGTTCAAAAAATATGCCCTTGAGCTTGTTGAAGCCGGCAAGGCATATTACTGCTTCTGCTCCGAGGATGAGCTTGCCGAAAGAAGAGAGCAGCAGATTGCCGACGGCGCAACAATCGGAAGCTATGACAGACGCTGCCGTGATCTTTCCGAAGAGGAAATCAAGGAAAAGCTTGCAAACAATGTGCCTTATGTCATCAGACAGAAAATGCCTCTTGAGGGCACAACCTCCTTCACCGACCTTAATTACGGCACAATCACCGTCAACAACAGTGAGCTTGAGGATCAGATTCTCATCAAGGCTGACGGTATGCCCACATACAATTTTGCAAACGTTGTTGACGATCACCTTATGGGCATCTCACACGTTCTCAGAGGTAACGAATACCTTTCAAGCACTCCCAAGTATAACCTTCTTTATGAAGCATTCGGCTGGGAGGCTCCCGCATACATCCACTGTCCTCCCGTTATGAAGGATGCTCAAAACAAGCTTTCAAAAAGAAACGGTGACGCCAGCTATCAGGACCTTATCAAAAGAGGCTTCCTCAGCCACGCCATTGTCAATTACCTTCTTCTTCTTGGCTGGAGCCCCGTTGACAGCAAGGAATTTTTCACAAAGCAGGAAATGATTGAAGCCTGGGATCCCTCAAGAATCAGCAAGTCTCCCGCAATTTTTGACATCAACAAGCTTCGTGCAATGAACGGTGTTTATATCAGACAGCTTTCAGCAGAGGAATTTGAAGGCTATGCAAAGCAGTGGATTGACCTTGAGCTTTCAGAAGCTGCAATGAAGATTCTTTGCACAAACCTTCACAAGCGCTGTGATGCTTTTGAGGACATTACAGCTCAGATTGCATTCATCAAGGAATTGCCCGCCTTCAACCCCGAGCTTTATAACAACAAAAAGCAAAAGAGCACACCCGAAACCGCTCTTGTTATGCTCAGACACATCCTTGCTGTCCTTGAAAATCAGCAGGAGTGGACACCCGAGGCAATTTATCAGGTTTGCTGTGAAAAGGCTGAGGCAGAGGGTGTCAAGAAGGGCAGTCTTCTTTATCCTCTCGGTATTGCTCTTTCAAACATGGCAGGTACTCCCGGCGGCGGCACAGACCTTTGCATGTTCCTTGGCAAAGAGGAAGCAGTCAGAAGAATCAGACTTGCAATTTCAGAGCTTGAAAATATGCAGTGATGTAACCAAGTTAAAAGAGGCTGAAAAATCAGCCTCTTTTTTAGTGAAAAAAAGCGACCAATGGTTGCCCCTGCAATATGACGATAGTTTTGTTTATAAAATCTGTTTATACTAAAGGTTAATTTCTGCACCGCTTATGCCGCGGGGGCATTTACTTTTGTCAGGCGTGACAAAAGTAAACAAAAACACGCTTTTTTCCGTTGAACGAGTCCGAACGCGGTTCAAAATGCCGAGTCAGTTTCCTCTCTCAGTTACTGACCACTCCTCACGCCCTGCCCTTCAAGGCTGACACTCTCTGCCCGACGGCATTTTTCACAGTTCTGCAATCTGCTGAATATCGGCTCGGGTATTCAGTGATTCAATACTGAAAGTGATTCAAATGAGGTCGCTGCAATCTGCCCTCCCCATACTGCCATATTGTCTAGTCCGACAAGCTGCTTGGTGTCTCCTCAAGCACCTGAGACGCCGACAGTCGTCACCCGCTCTGTCATCAATTCCGTTGGAATCTACGGTCAGCGATTCGGTTGGCAGAGAGTTTGAAATTTATTGTAGGCTCGATTATTGGTCGCCCGTGTGCCCGTCACCGCAAATTATTTACGGTCTGCAATTTATCGGTAAACAAAAAAACGGCTCCGTGAAGCCGTTCTCTTTATTTATTTTATTGCTTATACTTCTCCGCCTGCAGATTGAACATATAGGCATATGTTCCGCCAAGCTCCATAAGCTGCTCGTGGCTGCCGCTTTCAATGATTCTGCCCTTTTCCATAACATAAATTCTGTCAGCGTTGACAGTTGTGGAAAGGCGGTGGGAAATGAAAATAACCGTTTTGTTGGCGGCTGCATTCATCATTGCACAGTTAAGATTGTACTCGGCAACAGGGTCAAGGTTTGCCGAGGGCTCGTCAAGAATGACATAAGGACAATCCTTGTAAAAGGCTCTTGCAATTGCCACCTTCTGACTCTCACCGCCGGAAAGCATCACGCCCTCATCGTCAAATTCTCTGAGAAGCTCGGTGTCGGTGCCTCTGCTGAGATTTTTTGTGAAGCCGCTGTGACCGAGTGCTTCAGTAACCCTTGCGCTGTCAAACTCTTTGTCAAGGGCAACATTTTCTCCCACAGAGCAGGAGAAAAGCTGAAAATCCTGGAAAACTGCGGCAAAGCGGTCTCTGTGTGAGGAAATTGTTGCACTTTTTATGTCCTCACCGCCGATTCTGACCGAGCCCTCCGTTGCATCATAAAGACGAAGCAGAAGGTTTGTCAGAGTGGTCTTGCCCGCACCGTTGTAACCCACAAGAGCAACCTTTTCATAAGGTCTGATTGTCAGATTGATGTCCGAAAGGGTAGGCTCATCGTTGCCGGGATAAGTAAATGAAAGGTTTTCAATTCTGATTTCCTCAGGCTTACCCTTCTCCGCCTTTTTTTCACCGTCTCTGATTTTAAATTCACAGCTGAGAAATTCTCTGTATTTTTCAATCATCTTTCCTCTTTCAGAGAAAATTGCAACAGCCCATACCGTCAGAAAATTGATTGAAACAGCAATGGAGTGGGCTCCGTTGAAGGCGGCAACAAAGTCACCGGGTGAAAGACTCTCCTTCACAAGCACACAGTATCCGAGATACAAGGGCAGAGCAAACATAAAGCCGAGAATCTGAATTCCCGATTCCTGAAGCATATAAAGTGAAGTGATTTTTTTGCTGTATTTCTTCTGATTTTTCACAACATCCGTTGCCGCATCGTTGTACCGTTCAATAAGCAGAGGGTCAATGCTGTTCATTCTGACCTCCTTGCAGTAATCCTGAAGGTAAAAAATTCTCTGGAAATAATCGCTTCGGCGGTGGAATTTTGTGTTGTCAATTCTTCTTTCCATCTGCAGAGCACCGATTTTTTTGCTCAGAGGAAGAAATGCACCGATGAAAAAGACGATAATCAGAAGACAGACGGGGTCAATTGAAATCAGTACGCCTGCAATTGCCGCAAGAGAAATCACGTTACCCACATAATTTCTTACAAGCCCCAGAAGATTCTGAATATTATCTGACGAGGACTCAACGGTAAGAATGAAATTGTTGTAAAAATCCGGATTGTCATAGCTTTCAAGGTCAAGACTGCGCGCCTTGTCATAAAGCATTTTGTTCAGTCCGTAATGCACCTTTTCTTTTTCAAGGTTCCAGAAAAATTCTCTGTAAACCCAGGTGAATGCGGCGCTGAGCACGATGACTGCCGCAATAACCCCCACGGCAATAAAAATGCGGTGAAGGTCCTTTCCCTCGGTCACCACGTCAATGATATATTTCACACCGATGACGGAAATGAGTCTTTCGGGCACAACAAGAACAATACCCCAGATAAATTCACCGATAACAAGAAGGGGTGACACCTTGAAAAGCAGAGAGACAAAAAAGAAGATATTTGAAAGCATACCGTGACCTTGCTTTTCCTTTTGCTTATTCATCCTTCTCCTCCTTTGCCTTGTTATAGCTTGACGCCTGAAGGGTGAACATTTTGCAGTATTCTCCCTTTTTCTCCATCAGCTCACGGTGGCTTCCGCTTTCAAGCACCGTACCTGAGCCGATAACAATAATATTATCCGACAGCACCGCCGAGGAAAGACGGTGTGAGATATAAAGAACGGTTTTGCCTTTTGTGACGTTGATGAGGCTTTCATACATTTTGTATTCTGCAATGGGGTCAAGAGCCGAGGAGGGCTCATCAAGTACGGCAAGCTGAAAATCCTTTGCAAAGAGTCTTGAAACGGAAATCTTCTGATTTTCACCGCCGGAAAGACCGATGCCGTCCTTTTCAAATTCCTTTGTCAGCACCGTCTCCGCACCCTTGGGCAGACGGGAAATCTTGTCCCAGATGCCGCCCTGTATGAGAGCAAGACGTGCCTTTTCCTTTTCTTCATCGGTACCCTCGTGGCAAAGGATATTTTCATAAACGGAAAGGGCAAAGTTTTTGTAATCCTGGAAAACCGCTCCGTAGCTGTTTCTCAGACTCTCAAGGTCATATTCCCTGATGTTTCTGCCGTTATAAAGAATCTCACCCTCGGTGACATCATAAAAACGAAGCAGAAGCTTGACAATTGTGCTCTTGCCCGCTCCGTTGACACCAACAAGAGCAACGGTCTGTCCCTTTGTGATTTTGAAGGAAACGTTTCTGATGCAGTCCTTGTCGGCTGAGGGGTAACGGAAGGAGACGTTTCGGAATTCAAGCTCCCTGAACTCACCGCACTTTTCCGTGCCGGAAACAATGTGAGGCTCATAATCAAAAAACTCTCTCAGATTCTGAAAATAGAAGGCTGCCTGACTGAGCATTTCAAAGGCTGAAGCAATTCTCATTGTGGCTGAGCTGATTGAGTTGATTGAAGACAGCACAACGGAAAAGCCGGAAATTGTCATTGTGTTTTCATAAATAAACTGATATCCTGCATAGGCGTAGGTGCCGATTGTGGGAATGAAATCACTGAAAAGGGAGCTGACCATACTGTAAAGAAAAAGCTTTATGCCGTATTTTCTGAGAATTTCAAGGTTGCCCTCAATTGCGGCGTAAAAGCGGGTCATCAGTACGGAAAAGATGTTGGAGGTTCTCATATCCTTGGCGTAATCCTTAAGAAAGACAGTGCGCTGGATATAGGCCTTTACACGGTTGTTTGTGGTCATCTCACGGTCTCTTTTAAACACCTGCTTGTTTTTATAAAGCTCCACAACAAACACAAGGCTGACGGGCAGAAGAAAAACCAGATAGGCGGGATCGATAACAGTAACGGTACCGATAACCATTATAAGTGCAATTATACCGCCAAGAATTGATGCAAGATTTCCGCACACCGAGTCAAAAAGACCCCATGCAAGAATCTGTGTTGCTCTTTGATACTTATCATAAAATTCAGGGTCCTCATAGCAGGACACATCAAGCTCAAGAGCCTTTTTGAAAACAAGATTATTAAGATTTTTCAGGGTGTTTTTTGTTGCCACCTGTCTGTAATAGGTTGCAAGCCAGTTGCAGCCCTTAAGTGCAACGGAAAGCACAAGAAAAAGCACAAGGCTTTTTACATAAGACTGAAAGGAGCCCTTTGAATCAATTATGTCAAGGATTACCTTGAGAAAAAGGATGTTCTGAACAAACAGGGTGAAGAACTGATCGGCAACAAGGCTGAACAAAGCGCCCAAAGGAAGATTTTTGTCTGCCTTCCAGATAAGTCTGACGGCAAAGACAAGATTTTTCACAAGGGGCACCTTCCCTTTTTCACCCATATATAAATGTCGGGGTCTCATTTTTTCACCTCTCGGACAATTCAAATTTCACTTTAATAAAAATAATACTCTTATTTAAAGATAAATTCAAGGGCTGGGATAATATTTTTTTGAAAGGGAGATTAAATTTTCCCTGACCGCAAAAGAGGGAGAACACACGGGTGGTTGATTATTGTTTACCGTCGTGACGATGAAAAAAAACGGGCGACCAATGGTTGCCCCTACAATAAACATCTCATTTTCCGCAACGAAATCGCTGACCGCAGATTCTGACTGAATTGATGACAGAATGGGAGGATTCCTCATCGAGCCTTGCAGATTCTGTCTTACGGTGTACCGCTGATTTTCAGCAGTCACTCTGCCCGACTGCGTTTTTGTCTTACTTTTGCGCCTCAAAAGTAAGCGGCACTTTGTTTCCTTTGCTGCTGTTGGCAAAGGAAATGCCTCCGCGGCATGAGCGGGAATTAAGCTGTTCACAGAGCAAAGAGCCCATAAAGAGAACAGCTGAATGTTTCAAATTCTTTGATAATTATGTTTGTTTAATAAATTTGATATATTTGTTGGTCACGGGCGACCAATGGTTGTTCCACACAATTTACCGACAGCTTCTGCTAAGGATCAGCCCCTCACCACTCAAGCCGTGGAGGCTCTTACTTTGCCCCGGTCGGCAAAGTAAGCAAAACGCCCTTTTCTCCGTGCTATGAGTCCGAACGAGGTTACAAAATGCCGAGTCAGTTTCCTCTTTCGGTTACTGACCATTCCTCACGCCCTGCCCTTCAAGGCGGTCACTTTCTGCCCGACGGCATTTTTTCACAGTTCTCCATTCTGTCTTAAAGATACTTGGGTATTCGGTGATTCAATACTGAAAGAGATTCAAAAAAATTCGCTGCTTTTCTGCCCTCCCCAAACTGCTGTTTTTGTCTAGTCCGCGTTGCTGTGCTGTCTCCTCAACAGCCTTTGCAGCCGACAGTCGTCACCCGCTCTATTGTCGTTTCAGAGAGAATCTGCGGTGAGTGAGTTTGTGGGGTGGGTCTGCGGTATATTGTAGGCTCGATTATTGGTCGCCCTTGTATATGGTCAGCGATTTTGTGGGGTGGGTCTGCGTTTTTAATTTTCCGTTATTACATTATATATATAACAAAAAGGCCTCTTTTGAAAGAGACCTTTTTTTACTTTAATTTAATTAACCAGAAGCAGGAAAAGCAATATCAGACAGATGCCGAAGCAGGTCATAAACAGGGCAAAGGAGAAGCTTCCCGAAAGTCTTGCCGTTGTCTGTGAAATTGTTTCGGAAACACTTGCAAAAAGGTCTGCCATTGACTCGTCCTTTTTCTTTGAGTCCTTTTTGCCGTGCTGATGTCTGTCAATAAACTCACCAAGAGCATAAGAGAAATGCCTGGGCATATCCTCCTGCTGCTGAACGTGGGTTTTCAGAAGGGTTCGGGATAAAATCACAATCAGAATATCCGTGAAATCACTCAGAAGCTTTGCCCCAACACCCATCACCGCAAGTGAAACCTTGACAGCAGTCTCAGTTATGCCGTCAAGAAGCTGAGAAACAAAGCCCATAAGCCTCATAATGAGTCTGTAAAGAGGCTTATAAAGCTTTTCTTCAAGAGAAAATCTGTTCTCAAGGGGGTTGATGTGTACCCTCTGACCCTTTTCACCCTTCATAAGCACTTTTGAAATGAAAAGGAAATAAACGGCACAGCCGATTGAAAGAGAAATCACAACGCCCTTAAGATTGACCCAGGCAAAATATTCAACGGCGTGGTGAAGATGGTGACCGCCCGCAAAGGAAATCATCATTTCTGAAATTTTCTCGCCTACCTTATGAGGCAGAAGTCCCACTGCAAGCACGGGTACTGTTCCCATAAACAGTGAAAGAGCAGAAATGAAGGAAAGCTTTTTGGCTTTTGGAGTGTCCTTTGTCGGCTTCATAACAAAAATTGTGATGAAAAGCTTGAGCACATAAGCTGCCGTAAGTCCTCCTGAGAAAAGGAAGAGCCATTCAACAGCCGTTATCAGTGCCCCGTGATGATGGGCATACTCCACAATGCTTTCGTGGACAAGAGTCTTTGCAATATATCCGCTTGTGCCGGGAATACCCGCAAGAGAGCAGCCGCCAAGGAGAAAAGGTATCATAAGAAGAATTTTTCCTCTGCCGTAGCCTCTCAGACGATTAAGGTCAAGGGTATGTGCACCCATATAAACCGCACCTGCGCAAAGGAAAAGTATAAGCTTGACAAGAGAGTGGTTAAGCATATAAAGAACTGTTCCGTTTGCCGCAAGGGAATTTTCCTCACCCAGAAGGCAGAGCATTGAAACACCCACGGTGATAAAGCCGATCTGAGACAGTGAGGAGCAGGCAAGGGTTCTTTTCAGATTCATTGAAAAAACTGCAATTGCCGCACCGAGCACCATTGTTATACTGCCCAGAATGAGCAGAGTATAGCCCCAGATTTCGTCCTCGGGAAGAATTTTTGCCGTGATGATGAGCATTCCGAAGATGCCTGTTTTTGTCAGCACACCCGAAAGAAGCGCACTTGCGGGAGCAGGAGCCACGGGGTGAGCCTTGGGAAGCCAGATGTGCATAGGGAACAGACCCGCCTTTGCACCGAAGCCTGTGAGCATACAGAAGGCGGCGGCATAAACAGCAGGTGTCTTTTCATTTTTGCTGAAGAACTCACCGAGCTGCTCAAAGCTCAGCGTGCCTGCAATATCCCAAAGCATGAAAAGTCCCATAAGGCAGACCATACCGCCGAAAACGGCAACGGTCAGATAAGTCTTACCCGCTGAAAGAGCCTGAGAATTCTTTTCCTGAACAACCCAGGTATATGAGGTGAAGCTCATAAGCTCAAAGAAAATGAAGGTTGTCATCAGATCTGAGGAATAAAAGACTCCCATTGTTGCTCCGAGGGTAAGAAGGAAAAAGAAGAAATATCTTTTAAGGTCGTGATGACCCTTGAAGTATGCCGGTGAAAGCAGAGCCGCACCGAACCACATAAAGGCGGTGACAAAGCCGTAAACAGCCTGAAAGCCTGTCAGGGAAAAGCCGAAAGACAGCACCTGAGCACCGCTGCCCTGAGAAAAGAGATTTGCCGCCGCAAGACAGAGCACGGCAAAGGTACCCGAAAGAGAAAGCAGCTGTCTTAAGCCCGTCTTTTTTTCGGGAATCAGAAGAGAAAGTCCGCCCAAAACAAAGGGCAGAAAAACACTCAGAAGAATCATAATCCAAGCACCTCCCCGATGAAGCTGACGCTTTGTCCTGCAAAGATGCCGAGCACAATGCAGCCGACGGCACAAAGAACCATGGGAATGAGCATTCTCACATCCGTTTTAACGGCTGAGACCTTGCCGTCAGCCTTGTTTTCCCTTGGGAAAAAGGCTCTGATTGCAGGTGAAAGCATATACATTGAGGTGAGAAATGCGGAAATCAGAAGAGCAATGACGCCTGCAACTGCAAGTGCTGAGCCCTCTGAGATTGCGGCTGAGGCAATGTACCACTTGCTGAAAAATCCGCAGAATACGGGCACTCCCGTCAGAGCAAGGGCATAAACCGTATAACAGCCGAAGGTAAGGGGCATTCTTTTGCCCAGGCCCTCAAGCTCAAGAACATATTCCTTACCCGTGTTATGCAGAACCGCACCCGCTGAAAAGAAGGCACCGATTTTGATAACCGAATGGAAAATCATATGACAGAAGGCGGCAACAAGACCTGCGGGGGTCATCAGAGTCACCGCAAAGGTGATGTATGAAAGGTTTGCAACGGTGGAAAAGGCAAGTCTTCTTTTGAAATGCACCTGTCTGAGTGCATTGGCTGAGCCGTAGACAATTGTCAGCATACACACCGCCATAACAAAATAATGGGCAAAGCTTCCTCTGAGATTTTCCGTTCCGAAGGAATACCACACAAGGCGGATGATTGCAAAGGCACCTGCCTTGACCACGGCAACTGCGTGAAGCAGTGCGGTCACGGGTGTGGGTGCAACGGAGGCTGTGGGCAGCCATTTGTGAAGAGGAAAAACTGCCGCCTTCACACCGAAGCCCATAAAGGTTGCAAGAAAAACCGCAAGGGGAAGAATTCCCTCACCCATATTTTTCAGGCTTCCGCCGAAAACAAAGGAGTTTGCAGAATTTATAATCAGAAAGCTGACACCTGCAAAGGCAAATGCCGCACCGCCGATTGAATAGACCATATATCTTCTTGCGGCAAAGCGGTGCTTATGGGTCATTCCGTGCATAACAAGAGGAATTGTTGAAACGGTGAGCATTTCATAAAACAGATACATTGTCAGCATATTTTCGGAAAAGGCAATGCCCATAATCGTGCCGAAGGCGGCTGTGAAAAAGGCATAAAACATTTTAAGGTGCTTTTCGTGCTTCATATATTCAAAAGCATAAAGAGCTGTCAGGGGCCAGAGAGTTGCCGAAAGACAGGCAAAGAGCTTGCCCGCACCGTCAAGGCGCAGAGCAATGCTCAGCTCATCGGTGAAGCGAAGCACCGTGAGGGTCTCTTCAGGTGAGCCGATTGCCGCCGCCCAAACACTTATGCAGGACAAAAGCAGACTGACCATGACAAAAAGGTTTCTTCCCCTTTGCTTTCTGAAGGGCAGAACAAAGGAAGCTGCACCCGCCGCAAGAGGAAAGAAGACGGGAAAAAGTAAAATCAAGGAATTCATCTTTTCACCTCAAATCAGAACATACTTGCCCCGACGGCTGAAATGAACTCTCCGACACTGTCAGAAAGCACACCGCCAAAAAGAGCAATAAGGGAAAGGATAATCAGAGGCAGAGTCATTGCAAGGGGCTCCTTCTTTGCCTTTTCCGTGTCCCCCTCCTGAGTGCTCCAGAAGCCCTTGACGGTAATCGGAAGAAGATAAGCCGCTGTCAGAAGAGCCGACAGAAGAAGCACTGCGGGAGCAATATAAGAAAATGCGCCGAGTCCGTCAAGAGCAAGACTTGCCGTTGCCAGATGCCACTTGCTGAAAAAGCCCGCCATGGGAGGAATGCCGATGAGTGAAAGGGAAAGCACCGTGAAGCAGACAAAGGTCACGGGCATTTTTTTGCCCATACCCTCAAGGTCACTGACCTGAGTTTTGCCGTAAAGATAAATCACCGCACCTGCGCAAAGGAAAAGACCCACCTTCACTGCGGCGTGGAAAATGACCTGCCACAAGGCACCCTCGACTCCGCTTTCGGAGAAAAGGAAGAGACCTGTCAGCACATAAGAAATCTGGCTGACCGTTGAATAAGCAAGACGCTTTTTGAAGATTTTTTCTTTGTATGCCATCATTGAGCCCATAAAGACCGTTGTCAGAGAAAGAACAAGCAAAGCCTTCTGCACCGCTGTTCCCCTGAGGGCATCAGCACCCACGGTGAAAAAGACGGTTCTGATGATTGCAAGCACACCCGCCTTTGCAATCAGACCCGAAAGAAGTGCACTTGCGGGGGCAGGAGCCACGGGATGAGCTGTGGGAAGCCAGCCGTGAAGGGGAAAAAGTCCCGCCTTTGCACCAAAGCCGATGCACATTGCAAAAACTGACCACAGCACAAGGGATGAAAGCTCACCGTCGGCATTTCCGCCGCTGACAAAGCTCACTGAGGGAAGCTTGCCCGCAAGAACAAAGATGCCGAAAAGTGCCGCAAAAGCACCCGCAACGGAATAAAAGAGATATTTCTTTGCCGCCGCAACAGAGGACTGTGAAAGGCTGTGAAGCACAAGGGGCATTGAGAAAAGTGTCACAAGCTCATAAAAGAAATACATTGAAATCAGATTATCTGAAAATGCCGCACCGAGCATTGCACTCTGAGAAAGGAGCATAAACAGATAAAAGCGCTCCTCATTTTTTTCGTGCTTCATATAAACTGAGGCATAGATGCTCACAAGAAGCCATGCCAGAGTGATAATCAGACAGAAAAGCTTTGCCGTAAGATCTGAGGTGAAGCCAACGGAAATTCCGTCGGCAAAGGAGAAGCTGCCCGTTGAGGCTTCAGGTGAAAAAACACAGTAAAGTCCTGCCGCCGCCTCAACAGCACTGCAGAAAATCATCACGGCACATCTGAGCCTTCTGTCAGGCAGAAGCTTCATAAACGGAGCAAGAAGTCCGCAGACAAGGGGAAAAAGAATCAGAAAAATCATTATTGTCATATTTATAACCTCTTTTGTTTTTAATGGACTCTTATCAGCCTGATTTAAGGCTTGTTATCTTAAAAAGATTTCAATACCCTTTTCAAAAAGAGAAATCAGGGGCTGGGAATGAAGACCCACTCCCACATTCACCGCCGTCATAACAAGCAGCACCGCTGACTGCACGGGAGCTGAGGAGAAGGTGACGGTGCGTCTTTTCATCTGCACCTTGGGTATGCCGTAAATGTTGATGAGAGTTCTCAGGAAATAAACAACGTTCAGCGTTGTGCTGACGGCAAGGGCAATGAGCACAAAATAAGTTCTGACCGAATGGCCGAAGGCTGCAAGAGAAAACAGAAGCTTGGGAATAAAGCCTGCAAAAGCGGGAATTCCCACCATTGAAAGAGCACCCGCCGCAAAGGCAAGACCAGCGGCCTTGTTTCTGTGGGCCGAGGAGCAAAGGGGTGCAAAGGTCTGCTTTCCGTCAACGGTTTCACAAAGACCGCCTGCTGAAAGAAAGAGCATGGGCTTTGTCAGAGCGTGAGCCGTGATCTGAAACAGTGAGGCAATCAGAGCCTCCTTTGTGCCAAGCCCGATGCCCATAAATATATAGCCAATCTGAGCGGCAGAGGAAAAGGCAATCATAAAGTTGATGTTGTTTGTATGAATTGCCGCAAGGGAGCCGAAAATCATTCCGCAGATGCCGAGAATAAACAGCATTGTTCCGATTTTTGACTGAGTGAAAATCTCAAAGCCGATGACTCTGAAAATAATCTTAAGAAGAAGGAAGATGTATCCCTTTGAAATAACACCGGAAAGAATACCCGAGGCTCCGGGAGTTGCCGTGCCGTAGGTGTCGGGCATCCACAGATGGAAGGGACAAAGTCCGCTTTTGATTGCAAGACCCGAAACAATCAGTCCGAGAGCAACGGTCAAAGGCAAAGTGTACTGACCCTGAGCCCACAGCTCACTGATGCCCTCAGACAGCTGAGGGAAAAGAAGGTGTCCCGTGACGGAATAAAGAAGAATGATTCCGATGAGGGTAAGACCTGAGCCGATAAGGCTGAAAATCATATAACGGGTTGCGGCAACAATTGCTCTGGGCAGCTTTCTTGACATCAGAAGAGCGCAGGAGGCAATTGTGCAGACCTCAATGAAAACATAGGCGGTGAAAATATCGTTTGTGTAGCAAAGAGCACACAGGGACGCGTGAACAAGACAGACCATCACATAAAAAAGTCTGTGCTTTGATTCATCAATGTCTCTGAAGATTTTTTTTGAGCCGCCCGTGACACACAAAAGAATCACAGCTTCAAAAAGCAGAACGAAAAAGGGCTCAAGAATTCCCGCGGCAATCTCATTACCGATGGGAGAATCATAATGACCCATTCTGTAAACAAAGTATCCGTCACCCTGAGTCATATTATAGACGATGACAAAAAATGTCATCACCGAACTCACGGAAAGAAGGGTATAAACGGCAAAGCGTGCCTTCTTGTCCTTCAGAGCATAGCAGATTACGGCAGAGAAAAGGGAAAGGACAATTGTGAAGAAGGGAAAATTCATTATGAAATCAGTCATTTTCCTCGTCCTCCCTTCTGCACCTTTCATAAATTTCGTCAAGGTTGAGGGTGCGGTAATTTTTATAAAGTCTGACCGTCAGGGCAAGCATCAGAGCCGAAACGCTGACAGAAACAACAATGCCCGTCAGAACAAGTCCCTGAGGAATGGGATTGATGTAATCTGTGGGGTTGACCTCACCTGCAGAGGGCACAATGGGTGAAAGCTTATCTTCAATGTATCCCATTGAAGCAAGGAAAAGATAAACACCCGTGTCCATTATGTTAAGACCCATAATCTTTTTGAGAATGTTTTTTGAAAACACAAGCATTGTAAAGCCGATTGCAAAAAGAATCATGGAGGTCAGCTCTTCATAATTCAAAAGAAGATTATTCATCAAGACTCCCCCTTCTGAAAAGCATATAGAAGCTGTACATTGTGCAGCAGACAACAAGGCCGACGGCAATGTTCAGCGGAAGAATCAGACCGCCCGAAAGAAAATCTCCGGGAGTGCCCGGTGTGATAAAGGAGTGAACACCGTTAAAGTCATTGCCCGTGAAGAAGGAATAGCTTTTTGCGATGCAGTAAAAGGAAAGTGAGCAGATTGTCACTCTTTTGATGATTTTTGGAGTAAGAAGCCTTGCAGCCTTTTCCTCACCGTAAATCATTGCATAAAGGATGAAGCCGGCACCGAGAATTGCTCCGCCGGAAAATCCGCCGCCGGGAGAAAGGTGTCCGTTGAAAAGAATATAGACACCGAAAATAATAATCACGGGAAAAATAAGTCTGAGGGTGAAGGAGGCAATGGGGTCATTTTTGTAAAGGAAGGTCTCCTTCTTTTTCTTTGTTTTTTTCTTTTCGCTGTCAGTTTTTTCAAGAAGAATGATTACAGCCGCAGTTGCAGTGAAAAGCACAAAGGATTCACCCAGGGTGTCAAAGGCACGGTAATCAAGAATCATACCGGCAACGGTGTTCACCGCACCCGTCTGCTCTCTGCCCTGACCCACATAATGCTCATAAACCTCATTTGCCGTTGGGGCGTGACTGTCGGCAAAGCCGGGAAGGAAATTGACCGTCAGCACAAGCACCGCCGTGAGAATCAGACAGAAGATAACGGAAAAGAAGCTGTATCCCCTTTTGGTGATTTCCATTTCTCCCTTTTCAACGGAGCGGACAATTCTGAAGCTTTTTTTTCTGTAAGTTTTCTTTTCCCTGATGATTTCTCTTCTTTCCTGCTTTTCCGAAGCCATTGCGGCATCAAGGTCAAGGTTGCCCTCATACCACTGCTTCAGATATTCCTTAAGACTGTTCATTTTCATTTCCTCCCTTCTTTTTATCTGAGGAGGTTTCATAATCTCTGTCAATCAGGTGAAGCTTTCTCAGGGTGATGAAAAACAGCACACCGTCAACACCCGCGCCGACAGCCGCCTCGGTGATTGCAAGGTCGGGTGAGCGCAGAAGAAGCCACACAACAGACATAATGACGCTGTAAGAGGTGAAAACAATCAGCGCTGTCATCACTCTTTTTGAAAGAGCCGTTGCAACGGCACAGATAACAAGGGAGGCAAGCAGCAGCACCCTTAAAACAGTTATAAAATCCATTATCACTTGCCCTCCTTTTTGATTTCGTCAGAGGAAAGGTGCTCATCCTTCTTTTTCATTTCACAATAAAGGCTAAGGTTCTTGTCGGTGAGATATTTTGCCTTGACAAACATGTGTGAAACAAGGGGGCTTGTGCACCACTGAATGAGAATTATCAAAAGAAATTTAAGGGAAACAATGTTTATTCCCGAAGCAATGATGCAGCCGCTGACAAAAAGCATCAGCACAAGGGTGTCACAGATTGCCGCAGCGTGAAGTCTGTTAAGGGAATAACCGAAGCGGAAGGTTCCGAAAAGGGAAACAAACAAAAGCACCGTTGCCGAAATGAAGCAGAAGGCAACAAGTCCGAATCTTATCCATTCAAGCATTTCTGTCATCCTCCCTGTCCTCTTTTTCCTTGCCGAAAAGGTTGATATAAATCTTGTTCAGCAGCATAACGGCAATGCAGCTGAGCATCACATAAACAATTGCAACGTCGGGAAGATAGCTTTCACCGAGAAAAAGTGTGAGTATGCATATCATAATTGCAACAAGGGTTGTGAGAATATTGATACCGATGAAGCGGTTGATGATTGTTTTGCCCGTGATACAGCGTATCAGAGCAACAACAGCGCCCAGGGCAAGAGCAATGAGCACCGTTATGTATAACAGCGAATAAGCATTCTCAAGCATATTATTTTTCCAGCCTTTCAAGAATTTTCACAAAGCTGCAGCCTTCAATTCCCTCGCTGAGCTTTTCGTCAATGCAGTGAATGACAAACATGTCACCCTCAAAGTCTGCGGTGATTGTGCCCGGAGTGAGAGTGACGGAGTTTGCAAAAATAACTCTGCAAAGCTCGGTTTTCAGAGGGATTCTCACCTGCACCATCACCGGCTCATTTTTATGCTTTCCGTCAAGGATGATTTTTATCATCTGAAGATTGGCAAGAACAATCTCCTTGACAAGCACAAGGGCATAAAGAACAAGAAGAGGCAGCTTTTTTAAAAGCCACAGCTCCTTTTTCGGTGTGATGCCCAGAAACCTGTAAGACAGAAAATATGCAAAGCCCGAAACAAAGAGCCCCACAATGCACACCTGAAGCATACCGCTGTCAAAGGTGAACCTTCCGTTAAAAAGAAGCCACAAAGCAAAGAATATTATAAACAAGCCTATCATCCTTTCCTATAAAGGTTTTTATTTTATATAATTAATAATTCTATATACATAATACAGACGGATTTATAATAGCACCATCCCAAACCCCAGTCAACACAATCAGATAAATTTTCCGTGTCATAATGTTTAATTTTACAGGCAAATTTTTGTTCATCCTTTTGTATTGACTCAGCTTGCATTTATGCAGTATAATACAATAGATTAACTATGTTAATATATTTTCATATAACGAAAGGCAGGAAAAAAAGATGGCATTTTCAATTCACGGTGTCAAGGTTCCTCACAGAAAAAGCACCGCTTCACATTCTGCTGTCAGAATCACTCCCCCAAAGAGCGTCACTCTGCCCACCCTTATGCATATCGGTAAGGCGGCAACACCCGTTGTCAAGGTGGGAGACACTGTTTCAGTGGGTACGCTTGTTGCTCAGCAGAACGGCTTTATTTCATCCCCCGTTTACTCAAGCGTTTCAGGCAAGGTGACAAAAATTGTTGATACCCTTGCTTCAAACGGCACCTTTATTCCCTCAATTGTCATTGAATCTGACGGTCTGTTCACTCCCGCAGAGCTTACACCTCCCGTGATTAACTCAAAGCAGGATTTCATTGATGCTGTCAGAGACAGCGGTCTTGTAGGTCTGGGCGGTGCAGGCTTCCCCACCTATGTCAAGCTTGCAACGGACAAGCCCATCAGTGAATTCATCATCAACGCAACAGAGTGTGAGCCTTATATCACAAGCGACACCCGCACTCTCATTGAGGACATTGACGACATTGCCTATGCAGTTGATGTCATTGCAAAATATCTTGGAATTGAAAAATTCATCATCGGCATTGAAAAGGGCTCAAAGCAGGCTCTTGAAAATGTGCAGAAGCTTGCCGCAAAGGACAAGCGTATCACCGTCAAGGTTCTTCCTCAGAGATATCCTCAGGGCGGTGAAAAGGTGCTTATCTACAACACAACCGGTAAAATTGTGAAGGAGGGCTGTCTTCCTGCTGATGTGGGCTGTATAGTGCTCAACTGCACAACAATGGCTTTCATTTCACGCTATATGAAGACCGGTATGCCCCTTGTTGAAAAGACAATCACTGTTGCAGGCGGCGCAGTCAGGGAGCCTAAGAATGTTACCGTGCCCGTGGGTACTGCACTTAAGGATGTGTTTGATTTCTGCGGCGGCTTCACTGCAGAGCCCTCAAAGGTGCTCTACGGCGGACCTATGATGGGTGTTACCGTGCCCGACCTTGACGTTCCCGTGCTCAAGCATACAAACG
>JAZRTP010000020.1:0-3622 GCA_045652105.1 Acutalibacteraceae bacterium | reverse complement strand
CTGAGCCTTTCTGTCTGAAAGGATAATCTGCTTGATTGACCCCGTTGATTTTAAAACTGCAAATGCGGTTTTAATAACCTTGTGACGAAGAGAAAGCAGTTCAATGCTCTTTCTGAGAATATCCTTATCTGAATCCTTTCTAATTCGGATAAGATTTCTCAGCTGATATGTTTTTGTGTCTGAATTTCTGAAATACTGAGCATAGATACCCTCCTGCACGGGAGTCAGAGAATATATGTCTTCAATATTGCCTTCACCGAAGGCTTTCTTCAGTTCTTCAAGCTCAGCCTCTTCAAGCTCTGTGTCAGAGAAATCGGAGCAGGTTCTGACTGTTGCAGCTTCAGCTGCACATTCATCAAGAAGCCTTTCAAGCTGATTGATAAACTCAAAGCCCAACTCTTCACTGATTTTGTTTTTATGAATACATTCAGGCACAGCAATATTCAATGTCAGAACATCATCTGAGATTATACAGCTGACATTTATTTTGCCCGGGAAAGCAGAGTTTCCCGAAAATGTTATTTCCTGATTTTCACTGTTTCCGACGGATAGTTCAGTTTTGTAATAATTAAATATAATATCAGCCTTACTGTGAAGACCTTCTGACAAAAGAAGATAATCAATACTGTGACGAGCTGCTTTTCTTAACGCTTCCTTTGTGCCGATTAATTCAGAAGCAATACTGCTGCCACTGTTAAGCACAACGGGATAACACGTTGTAAACCAGCCAACTGTACGATTTACGGATATATTCTTGTTAAGCTCGGATCTGCCGTGACCTTCAACGGATATGCCGACACTGCCGCCTGCAATTTTTCCCGCAGCAAGACCGAGTGCTGTCAGAAGCACCTCATTGTTTCTTGTGCCGTAAACAGTATTAACCTTGCTCAGCTTTTCGGCAATACTCTTATCAAAAGTAAATCTGAAGTCTTCAGGGCCGTTCACTCTTTCTTCTTTTGAATGAAGAACCTGCACACAGTCAAGCTTGCTGTTGACAGTATTGAAAAATTCCCTGCTTTCCTCAGAAATTTCTTCAGAATATCTGCAAAGCTCATCACTCCACCTTATGAATGAAGCGGTTTTGTCGGAAAGAGAAAGCTCTTCACCGCTTTTTATCTGATTGATCAAAGCACGGAAATCCTTTAAAACAATTTCCCAGGACACCAGATCTATCAAAAAGTGATGCACGGTGATACTGACAAGGCTTTCCTTTTCTGTTTTACAAAATACAATATTGACAAGTCGGTCACTGTCAATGCTGAGCCCGCTGAGATATTCTTTTGCTTTGAGTGAGTCTTCAATAACAACAGATTTAAATGAATACACTGCCCTTTCATCAGAAAAAGGAATTCTGATACCGTCATCATCAAAATATCCTCTTAAAATATCGTGATGAGAAACAATGGCATCCAGGGCTTTTCTTACTGTGAATTCGTCACATTCTGCAACAAAGATACATCTGTGAACAAAATCAGCGGGAACGGTATCAGACTGTTTAAGGAATGCCTTCATAATAGGAGTGAAGGGAACAAATCCGCTCACTTCCTTCTGCTCATACAAGGCCTTGTCTGAGATTGCTCTGACTGCTTTTGCAACATCAGAAAGGGTATCCTTCTGCATAATATCAGCGGCGTGAAGCTCGAAGCCCTTTTCCTCAAGAGCCGAAACCAAATAAATTGCCTTGATTGAGTCACCGCCGATATTGAAAAAGCTGTCAAACATACTTACCTTTTCAATGTTAAGAACATTTCTGACGGCGTCGGCAAGAGCCTTTTCCTCTTCAGTTTCAGGTGCGGCAAACACAGCTTCTGTCAAACCAGAGCCGAGATTTATCTCAGGAAGACTGTTTCTGCTGATTTTACCGCTTGAGGTCATCGGCATTTCTTCAAGATAAGTGAATATATGAGGCACCATATGCCACGGAAGAGTTTTTGACGTTTCTTTTCTGAGATCTTTTGCCGATCTCATTTCTCCTGTATAGAAGGCACAGATAAGCTGTCTGCCGTCTTTGTCCGTTCTGACTGTTACCGCACACTGAGCAACTCCGTTTATGCCGTGGAGAGTATTTTCAATTTCACCAAGCTCAACCCTCTGACCGTTGATTTTAACCTGAAAATCACTTCTGCCCGCATAAATAATGTTGCCGTCCTCTCTGAGATATGCAAGGTCGCCCGTTCTGTAAAGCTTACCTTTCATGAAGGGACTGTCAACAAATTTTTCGGCTGTAAGGTCAGAGCGATTTAGGTAGCCACCGCCGACACAGTCTCCTGCAATGCATATTTCACCCGTTACACCTGCGGGCACGGGATTGAGATACTTATCGGTAATATATATTTTTACATTGTTTGCAGGAAGACCTACGGGTACCGCCTTCAAATCTCTGTCTTTATCAAAGACATAATCCATACAGCCCACTGTTGCTTCGGTAGGGCCGTATTCATTGTGTATTTTTATATGTCCGCCGAATTTATCAAGAAAAGCGTTGCAGGTCTCAGCGTAAAGCGATTCACCGCCCACAATCAGATTCTGCAGATTAAGACACTGTCTTTCGGGAACAAGACTGCAGATCAGATCAATATGTGTCGGGGTCAGCTTTATCATTGAAAGCTTTTCATTACTGAAAATTTCAATGAGATTTTCCTTAAGCTCTCCGCTGTATAAATAAGCTGTTCCTCCGCTTACAAGAGGAAGAAACAAAGATGTTACAGTCAGGTCAACGCTTTGAGATGTAAACACAGGCATATTAATGCCTTCGGCCTTGTAAATGCTTTTCAGCGAAGACATATACCAGGTCAGATTCCTGTGATATATAAGGGTGCCCTTTGCTTTACCCGTTGAACCTGAGGTATAGATGCAGTAACAAATGTCATCTGCATTCAATGTAATTTTCGGATTTTCTTTGTCAGAGTTTTCGAGAAGCTCCTTAATGTTATCCTCTGTTATGCACAGCCTTGCACCGCTGTCAGAAAGCATATATTCAATTCTGTCACAGGGCAGCTCAGGATCAATGGGCAGATAAGCCGCACCACTTTTAAGCACACCTAACAAAGCTGACAAAAGATAAGACTTTCTCGGCAGCTTTATACCGACTATATCACCCTTGCCGATGCCCTTTTCAATAAGGGCGTGAGCAATTGAGTTTGCCTCTTCATTCAGCTGTTTGTATGTCAGAGCTTTGTCAGCGGCAACAACAGCTGTTTTTTCGGGATTTTCCGATGCCTGCTGTTCAAGGATTTCAAAAACGCATTTGTCTTTGTCATATTCATTTTCAGTGTTGTTGAAAGAATTGACAGCAGCCATGTCAGCAACACAGATGTCACAGACCTTTTTGTTTTTGTCGTCAAAATGCTCCAAAACGGAAAGATATCCTTCAATGAAAGCTGACATTTCCTTTTGGCTGTATAATCCCTCTGCGTAAGCCGCTGTGAGTGTGTAAGTGCCCTTTTCCTTCATAACGGTCAATGTCAGATTAAACTCCGTTTGCTCATCAAAGGAGATAAGCTTCGGTGAAAGAATGCCTTTTTCAAGCTCTGACAAATCACCCGTGAAATAATTTTCAAAGACAAACAGCGCATCAACTGCATTACTGTCCATTTCACAGATTCCGTAAACCTCGGAAAGA
>JAZRTP010000019.1:0-3858 GCA_045652105.1 Acutalibacteraceae bacterium | reverse complement strand
TCCGAAACAGTTTTTTGAATATGGATTTCTGCCAATCTATTGTTAAAATACTCGTAAATCCGAAAGGATTTACTGCGTTTTGTGCCGCAGCTTGACAAAAATCCCTTATTCAAAAAATCTTCGACCTGAAAGAGAAGATTTTTAATTGGATTTTTGGTGGCTGAGCACGATGAAAGGCTTGCGCCTTTCGAGAGCGATACGCCGAAAAGCCTTTATAAATAACTCTTTCAGGCTATTTCGAATTATATTCGCCAACTTAACATTAAGACTCGTTGCAGCGGAGTTCCACTGCAACGGAGTCAGTCTTATAAATTTTTTACTTATGCTCCGATAGCTGTGTAGCCTTCGGGAGCTGTGATGCCAAGAGCTTCGCAGATTTCTGCATTGTATTTCTTGACAACATTTTCGTCATACTGGATGGGCATTGTTGCGATGTCAGCCTCACCTGTAAGAATCTGAGCTGCCATTTCACCGGTCTTGTAACCAAGGTTATAGTAGCTGATTGAAAGTGTTGCAACGCCGCAGCTCTTGCACATACCTTCTTCACCGGTAATGATGGGGATACCTGCGGGACGGCAGATACCGTCGATTGTTTCTGTTGCTGATGCTGCTGTGTTATCTGTGGGGATGTAGATTGCATCACTTGTTTCACAAGCTGCTGAAACAACAGCTGCAAGGTCGTTTGAGTCTGAGAAGGGATATTCTGTAACTGTGATGCCCTTTTCCTCAAGGCAAGCCTTAACAACGTTTACCTGATAAAGTGAGTTAGCTTCTGTTGAGCAATAGATGATGCCGACGTTCTTTGCATCGGGAACAATTTCAAGAACCATATCTGCCTGCTGTGTAAGAGGAGCAAGGTCTGATGTACCGGAAATGTTGCCGCCGACTGTGCCGTCGAAATCATCGATTTCAAGAGCAACACCGTATTCGGTGATTGATGTGCCGAGGATGGGGATTTCTGTTGTTGCTGCTGCAGCACTCTGAAGAGCAGGTGTTGCGTTAGCCATAATCAGATCAACCTCATTTGAAACAAAGGTGTTAACGATTGTTGCACAGGTTGCTGCATCACCTGATGCGTTCTGCTCATCAAACTTAACCTTATCTTCACCGAGCTTTGCGATGAGAGCATCCTTAAAGCCCTTTGTTGCTGCGTCAAGTGCTTCGTGCTGAACAAGCTGACAGATACCGACATTATAAATAACATCGTCTGCTGCGGGAGCTGTTGTGGTTGTTTCGTCTGTGTTTCCGCCGCATGCTGCAAGTGTGAAGAGCATAAGTGCTGCGAGAACTGCTGCTAAAAGTTTTTTCATGGTTTTGTCTCCTTTTGACTCGATTTAGGGTTAATCCCTTAGTGCTTTAAAAGTATAACACTTTAAAATGATAAAGTCAAGGCTTTTTCAAAAAGATTTTTAAATAAATACGATTAATAATATTTATTAAAAATCCGTCTTTGATTAAGTCAGCGTCTTACCCAGAAAAACCGCAGAAAACGGTGAAAAGCCGTCAAAGCTCTTCACCGTTATTTCAGACATCTTAACCAAGGGGAACGTAATTTTCGGGAACTGTGATTCCAAGCTCGTCACAGATTTCCTGATTATACTTGGGAACAACATCCTCGTCATACTCAATTGCCATTGTTGCAATGTCAGCCTCACCTGTGAGAATCTGAGCTGCCATTTCACCGGTCTTGTAACCGATGTTGTAATAACTGATTGCAAGAACTGCAACACCGCACTTGCCGCATGAACCGGTGTCACCTGTGATTACAGGCACCTTAGCGGGGCGGCAGATACCGTCAATGATGTCAGCGGCAGCTGCTGCTGCGTTATCTGTGGGAATATAAATTGCATCACTTGTGTTGCATGCTGCTGTTGTTACAGCGGCAATGTCATTTGTGTCTGAGAAGGCGTATTCAGTGACCTCAACGCCCTTGCCTTCAAGATATTCCTTGACAATCTTAACCTGATAAATTGAGTTTGCTTCACTTGAGCAATAAATGATGCCCACGCTCTTTGCATCGGGAACAAGGTCAAGGACCATCTGTGCCTGCTGAGTGAGAGGAGCAAGGTCTGATGTGCCTGAAACGTTGCCGCCGACTGTGCCGCTGAAATCTTCAATTTCAAGTGCAACACCGTATTCGGTGATTGATGTGCCGAGGATGGGGATTTCTGCTGTTGCAGCTGCGGCACTCTGAAGAGCGGCAGTTGCATTTGCCATAATCAGATCAACCTCATTTGCAACAAAGGTGTTGACAATTGTTGAACAGGTTGCTGAGTCACCTGAAGCATTCTGCTCATCAAACTTAACCTTATCTTCACCGAGGATTTCGATGAGGGCATCCTTGAAGCCCTGAGTTGCCTGATCAAGAGCCTCGTGCTGAACGAGCTGACAGATACCTACATTATATACAGCACCGTCTGCATCTGAATCAGAGGGAGCTGCTGTTGTTGTTTCATCCGATGTTCCGCCGCAGGCTGCAAGTGTGAAAAGCATAAGCGCTGCGAGAACCACTGCTAAAAGTTTTTTCATTGGAAATACTCCTTTATAAGTTTTTTGTAAAAAGAGTATAACAAACCCCTACCCCCGAGTCAATGCTTTTGTGTCTCAAATACAAACTATTCATTATTTTTATGAATATCATTTAATTTGTTAATGCTAAATCATTAATATCTGTCGGGTAAAGGAAAAATCGCCTTCCTCCTCCCCTGTTTTATCAGAGCAAAAAAAGACTCCCACAAATGTGAGAGTCTGATTTTTAAAGGACAATTGAATTATTCGTTGATAGCAACAACAACGCCTGAACCAACTGTACGGCCGCCTTCACGGATAGCGAAACGGAGACCTTCTTCGATAGCGATTTCAGTGATGAGTTCAACGTTCATTACAACGTTGTCACCAGGCATGCACATTTCTGTTCCTTCGGGAAGTGAAATTGTACCTGTAACGTCTGTTGTTCTGAAGTAGAACTGAGGACGGTAGTTGTTGAAGAAGGGAGTGTGACGTCCGCCTTCATCCTTGTTAAGAACGTAAACCTGTCCGCTGAACTTTGTGTGGGGCTGAATTGAGCCGGGCTTAGCAAGAACCTGACCACGTTCGATATCTGTTCTCTGAATACCACGAAGAAGAGCACCGATGTTGTCACCAGCCTCTGCATAGTCGAGGATCTTTCTGAACATTTCGATACCTGTGCAGACTGTCTTTCTCTTTTCGTCGGTAAGACCAACGATTTCGATTTCTTCACCGGTCTTGAGCTGACCTCTTTCAACTCTACCTGTTGCAACTGTACCACGACCTGTGATTGTGAATACGTCTTCAACGGGCATAAGGAAGGGAAGGTCTGCCTTACGGTCGGGAGTGGGGATGTAGCTGTCAACTGCAGCCATGAGTTCCCAGATGGGAGCGATTTCAGGAGCGTTTACGTCGCTGCCTGCATATTCGAGAGCCTTGAGAGCTGAACCCTTGATGATGGGTGTATCATCGCCGGGGAATTCATATTCGTCAAGTGTTTCACGGATTTCCATTTCAACGAGTTCGAGAAGTTCTTCGTCGTCAACCTGGTCAACCTTGTTCATGAATACGATGATGTAGGGAACACCAACCTGACGAGCAAGAAGAAGGTGTTCTTTTGTCTGAGCCATGGGGCCGTCTGTTGAAGCGATAACGAGGATAGCACCATCCATCTGAGCAGCACCAGTGATCATGTTCTTGATGTAGTCAGCGTGGCCGGGGCAGTCAACGTGAGCGTAGTGACGTGTTTCTGTCTCGTACTCAACGTGTGAAGTATTGATTGTAATACCTCTTTCTCTTTCTTCGGGAGCCTTATCGATGTTTGCGTAATCGATGAAGTCTGCGCCGCCC
>JAZRTP010000018.1:0-22454 GCA_045652105.1 Acutalibacteraceae bacterium | reverse complement strand
TCTTCAACAACAACTACCTTCTGACCGGGAAGGAGTTTACCTTCAATCTGGTTGTTTCTGCCGTGGTCTTTTGCGCCTGAACGGACATAGCCCATAGGAAGGCCGAGGAGATGGCCTGTGATAGCTGCGTGAGCAATACCTGCTGTTGATGTACCCATAAGAACTTCAACTTCGGGATAGTTTTCTTTGATGAGAGTTGCAAGACCGTTTTCAACGTCGTTACGAACGTTGATGTCTGAAAGAGTCAGACGGTTGTCGCAATAAACGGGGCTTTTGATTCCGCTTGCCCAGATGAAGGGCTCTTCGGGGCGGAAGAATACTGCTTTGATTGAGAGAAGGTCTTTTGCAATAAGCTGTTTCATTGTTTTTTCTCCTTTGTATGTTAAGTCAAATTATAAATCTGTTAATCAGTCACAGAACTCTGCAACGCATCTCTTGTATGCGGCTACAGGGTCTGCTGCTGCGGTGATGGGTCTGCCGACTACGATATAGTCTGAGCCGATTTCCTTAGCCTTTGCAGGAGTTGTGACTCTGACCTGATCGCCGATGTCACCGTCAGCAAAGCGTACGCCGGGTGTTACGGTGAGGAAATCCTTGCCGCAGGTATCGTGCACCTTCTGAGCCTCAAGGGGTGAGCAGACAACTCCGTCAAGACCTGCATCAGCAGCATTTTTTGCATAATGCATAACAACCTTGTCGATGGGCTGATTGATGAGAAGGTCATTTTCCATGCTCTCCTGATCAGTTGAGGTAAGCTGAGTTACGGCAATAAGAAGGGGTCTTGTGCCGTCAGCTCTTGTCAGACCCTCAAGTGCAGCCTCCATCATACGCTTTGTGCCTGATGCGTGAAGGTTGCAGATGTCAACATCAAGGTTTGAAAGCACTGACATTGACTTTTTAACTGTGTTGGGGATGTCGTGAAGCTTGAGGTCAAGGAAAATCTTGTGTCCTCTTTCTTTAATTTCTTTAACGATTGACGGACCTTCTGCATAGAAAAGCTCCATACCGATTTTCACAAAAGGCTTCTTGCCCTGAAACTTGTCAAGGAAATTGAGAACCTCCTGCTTACTGCTGAAATCACATGCGATAATTACATCTCTTCCCATTAGTGAGCACCTCCGATAATTTCTTTTAATGATGTGATGTTATATTTTTCCATTTCTGCCGGCAGATCTCTGATGATGTCACGGCAGGCGTATGGATTGACAAGATTTGCCGCACCGACCTGAACAGCCGTTGCGCCCGCAAGCATCATTTCAATGACGTCTCTTGCGGATGAAACACCGCCCATTCCGATAATGGGCACGTTTACCTTTTCAAAAACCTGATAAACTGCTCTGAGAGCAACGGGGAAAATTGCGGGACCTGAGAAGCCGCCCATTCTGTTTGCAATGACAGGCTTTTTGGTCTTAAGGTCAATTCTCATACCAAGAAGGGTGTTGATAAGGCTGATACCGTCCGCACCTGCCTTTTCACAGGCAAGGGCAATTTCAGTGATGTCTGTGACGTTGGGGGTAAGCTTTGCAACAACGGGCTTTGTTGTCACAGCTTTCACAGCCTCGATGACCTGAAATGCACCTTCAGCGGATGTGCCGAAGTTGACACCGCCTGCGTGAAGGTTGGGACAGCTGATGTTGATTTCAAGAATGCCCACCTGCTCCTGCTTGTCGAGAAGGGATGCACATTCCTTATATTCTTCAATTGAGAAGCCGCCCACATTGGCAATCACCTTTTTGCTGAAAACCTCCTTAAGCTTGGGAAGCTCAGTGCTGATGACATCGTGAACGCCGGGATTCTGAAGACCCACGGAGTTGATCATACCCGAAGTGCATTCTGCAATTCTGGGTGTGGGGTTGCCGAAGCGCTTTTCAAGGGTTGTGCCCTTGAAGGAGAAGGTACCGAGACAGTTGATGTCATAAAGCTCGGCAAACTCGTAACCGAAGCCGAAGGTTCCCGAGGCGGGAATGACGGGGTTGTCAAGCTCAAGGCCGAGAAGCTCAATCTTTGTGTTTACCATATAATCTCCTCCCTTAAAAGAACGGGGCCGTCCTTGCAGATTCTCTTGTTGCCGTACTTTGTCTTGCAGCTGCAGCCCATACAGGCACCGAAGCCGCAGCCCATTCTTTCTTCAAAGCTGTATTCACCCTGACCGACGGCTGTCTTTTCAATTGCTCTGAACATAGGCATCGGTCCGCAGGTGTAAAAGTAAGTATATTCCATATCCTTGAGAGCATCGGTTACAAAGCCCTTAACTCCTTCAGAGCCGTCAACGGTTGTGATGACGGTGTCACAAAGAGCGGAAAACTCCTGCTGACAGAAGATTTCATCCTTTTTGTTGAAGCCGAGAATAACCTTGGGCTTTTTGCCCTCAGCCACAAGTCTTTTGCAAAGACCGTAAAGAGGAGGAACACCCACACCGCCGCCGATAAGCACGGGGGCGTCTCCGCTTCTTGAGGTGTCAAAGCCGTTGCCGAGACCCACAAGCACATCGCATTCGGCACCTGCAATCCATCTGCTCATTTTTTCAGTACCCTCACCCACAACCTTGTAAATGACGGTGATTGTGCTTTCGTCCCAATCATAAACGGAAATAGGTCGGCGCAGATAACAGCCCTCAACGGTGAAATTGATGAACTGTCCGGGAGCACTCAGTGCTGAGGTATCTCCCTCGATGACCATTCTGTAAACACTTTCCGTAAGCTTTTCATTACTGAGAATTCTGTAAATTCCCTGATACATTGATTTCACATCCTTATCACAGATTTTTGCTGATTAAAATATTTTTTCACCCTTGATATAGGTGTGCATTACTTTACCCTTGACCTTAAAGCCTTCAAAGGGAGTGGCTCTGCCCATTGAGTAAAACTCTTCGGGACAAATTTCGTATTCCTCATCAAGCTTAATGACGGTGAAGTCTGCCTTCTGACCCTCATCGGTGCCGCCCTCAAGACCGAAGCGTCTGCGGGGATTGATGCTCATCAGCTCGACGAGTCTTTCAAGGCTCATTTTACCCGTGAGAACAAAGTGGGTGTACATCAGCGGAAAGGCGGTTTCAATGCCCACAACACCCATAAGGCTGCCGCTGAGACCCTTTGATTTTTCCTCAGCTGAGTGAGGTGCGTGGTCAGTTGCAATCATATCAATTGTGCCGTCAAGAATACCCTCAATGAGAGCGTCTCTGTCCTCAGCTGAGCGAAGGGGCGGATTCATCTTGAAGCGGCCCTCCTCCCTGAGATCTTCATCACAGAGGATAAGATAATGAGGTCCTGTTTCACAGGTGATGTCAACACCCTCTGCCTTTGCTTTTCTGATGATGTCAACGCTTTCCTTGGTGGAAATGTGGCACACATGATAAGAGCAGCCCGTTTCCTTGACAAGCTCAATATCTCTTGCAATCTGCTTATATTCACTTTCGGAGCAGATGCCCTTGTGACCGTGCCTTCTTGCATATTCACCGTCGTGGATATAACCGCCGTTGAGAAGGTCGTTGACCTCACAGTGAGCAACAATCATCTTGCCCAGGCTTTTTGCTCTGAGCATTGCCTGACGCATCATTTCGTCACTCTGAACACCTCTGCCGTCATCGGAAAAGGCAACTGCATTTTCAGCCATAGCCTCCATATCGGAAAGCTCTTCACCCTTCTGACCGACGGTGATTGCGCCGTAGGGGTAAACGTCAATGACCGCATCTCTTTCAATTATTTCAAGCTGTGCGCCCAGATTTTCTCTGCTGTCGGGCACAGGGCTGAGGTTGGGCATTGAGCACACAGCCGTGTAACCGCCGTGAGCTGAAGCAAGTGTTCCGCTTTTGATTGTTTCTTTATAAGAAAAACCCGGCTCACGCAAATGAACATGAACATCTGCGAAACCGGGAAAAATATAACAGTCAGAATAGTCAACAGTTATCGCTTCAGCGTCAGCGGAAGAAACAACAAGACCCTTGTCAATAAAAAGCGGAAGGGATGAAAATGAACCGTTCTGATAAACTTTTTTGCCTTTGATTACAGTTTTCATCAGGAGACCTCCCTTGGATATTTGTGTATTTATTCTTCTGAAAATTTTATCATAAGCTCAAGGAATTGTCAATGGATATTCTGCATATAAGAGTAATTTTATTTTTAAAATAACTGTTGATAATGTACTGCATCTGAATTATAATTAAGCTGTATTTTCAAAACAGCCAAAACAAAAAAGACTCTGAGGCCGAAAGCTTCACCGTGGCTGAGCAGGTGATAAATCTCACCGCAGCGCATTAAAACGGATCCCGGTCTTTCGGCAATTAAACGGGAGGTGCCCTGATGAAATTAACACTCAATGCTTACGGAAAAATCAATCTCCTTCTGGACATTCTTTCACGTCTGCCCAACGGCTACCACGAGCTTTTTATGCTTATGCAGTCCGTCAGCCTTTGTGACAAGGTCACCGTTGAGGAAACAGACAGCGGAAAAACCGAAATTTTCTGTGACAAAAAAGGAATACCCCTTGATGAAAGCAATCTTGCACACAAGGCGGCTGCTGAGTTTTTTGCCTTCACGGGCCAAGAAAACAAGGGTCTTGCAATCACTCTTGAAAAGAACATCCCTCACGCTGCAGGTCTCGGCGGCGGCAGTGCCGATGCGGCGGCGGTCATCAAGGCGCTGGACATCATTCACAAAACAAAGCTTTCCGACAGTCAGCTGATACAAATCGGTCAGAAAATCGGTGCCGATGTCCCCTTCTGCATTTTCGGCGGAACAATGCTTGCCCAGTACACGGGCACTGTCCTTTCAAGACTGCCCGAGGCTCAGATTCCCGCAATTGTGATTGTCAAGCCCTCCCAGAGCGTTTCAACGGCTGAGGCTTATGCACTTTTTGACACAGCCGAGCGTGTCCGCCATCTTGACAAAAGAGGTGCGCTCATTGCGGCGGCACAGGGTGACCTTAAGGGCATCACCGACAGAGCGGGCAATGTTTTTGAGCAGTTCATCGAGGTCACAGACAGAGCATACATCAAAGCTCAGATGACAAAAAGCGGAGCTCTCTGTTCACTGATGACGGGCAGCGGTCCTTCCGTTTTCGGCATTTTTGACAGCACTGAAAAGGCTCAGCTTTGCGCTCAGGAGCTTAAAAGAAAATACAGTGAGGTTTACCTTTGCACAGCTGTCACAAAGGGCTGTGAGGTAACCGAGGAATAAACGCAAAGAATTAACCGAAAGCACACAGACAGCTGTGTGCTTTTTTGTTTTTGGGGATATCCGCACCGAAAACCGCAAATTATCATTACATCGCAGGGGCGACCATTGGTCGCCCGTGGATTTTCATTTATACATTCAAAACTAATTTCAATTATCACAGGCTTAAGATTTTTCATTTATATTCAGCATTGTCTATTGATATAATCCCTCCCCACTCAAGCCGTGGGGGCTCTTACTTTGCCCCGGTCGGCAAAGTAAGCAAAGCTCCCTTTTATTCGGTGCTGTGAGTCCGAACGCGGTTCAAAATGCCGAGTCAGTTTCCTCTCTCGGTTACTGACCACTCCTCACGCCCTGCTGTTCAAGACGGCAAGTCTCTACCCTACGGCATTTTTCACAGTTCTGCTTTCTGCTGAACATCAACTCGGGTATTCGGTGATTCGATACTGAAAGAGATTCAAGGAAATTCGCTGCTTTTCTGCCCTCATCATAAAGCCATATTGTCTAGTCAATTGCTGTCTCCTCAAAACCCTATGCTGCCGACATTCGCTCACCGCTCTATCATCGATTAAGGCAGAATCTACGGTCAGCGATTTTGTGGCGGTGGGTCTGCGGTATATTGTAGGCTCGATTATTGCTCGCCCCTGTGTACCGTCACCGCAAATTATCTGCGGGGTGATTTTATGGCGGTGGTTTTATTATATATAATTGAAACAGCTCTCATCGGTTAATTCTTTCCCAAAACATTAACCGCTTTTTTATGAAAAAATCAGCTCTGAAAAAAATTTTTTTCATTTTTGAAGAAAAAATTGCACTTTTTGTGCAATTTTCACCGCTTTTCGAAACATTAGTAGAGGGTAAAAAAAGTTTTCACCCTAATTTAGAAAAGAAAGGTTTGTTTTTTATGAAAAATTCATTTGTTCTTTATTATGATGTAATCGGAAATCTTGATTATCTTACCGACAGAGAGCTTGGTAAATTAATGAGAGCTGTCTTCAAATATGAGCTTGAGGGAGCTGAGCCCTCCTTCAAGGACAGACTTATGCTCTCAAGCTTCGTCACAATCAAAAACTCCCTTGACCGCAGCAAAGAAAAATACGAAAAAGTCTGTCAGAAAAACAGAAAAGCCGCTTCTTCACGCTGGGAAAAGGAAAAAGAAATGCACAGCAATTCAGATGTATGCAAGTGCATACCAACCGATGCCAAAAATGCGGATAGTGATAGTGACAGTGACAGTGTAAGTGATAGTGATAGTGATAGTGATAGTGTATATGTTAGTGACAGTGTGCCCGTCACAGAAAAAGTGCATCCGCAGAAAAGGGATGCACAAATGGTGAATACATATACGCCTTCGGCAGAAAAAACAGAAAGCAAAGGAGATTTCTTTACTCAGAAGGAACAGCTTTACGGTCTTTTCAGAAATGTAAGGCTTCTGCCTGCTGAATATCAGCAGCTTAAAAACAGCTTCCCCGATGCTGACAAAAGAATTGAGGAGCTGTCCGCATACATCAGCTCAAGCGGTAAAAGCTATGAAAATCATTTTGCAAAGCTGACTCAGTGGGTAAGCTTTGCCCCGACGAAAAAAGAAAAGCCGAGGGATGCTGTCTCCCCCGGCTCTGACGCCGCCTACGATATTGATGAATATATGCAAAGGGCATATAACCTTTCGGATTCCGGGCACCTTGAAAGCTGATTATCTTTCGTCGCTCATAACCGCGTGAGCACATTTGATGCCGTCAACACCTGCGGAAACAATACCGCCGGCATAACCCGCACCCTCACCGCAGGGATAAAGTCCTCTGACGTTGGTCTGATAAATATCGTCTCTGAGGATTCTGACAGGTGAAGAGCTTCTTGTTTCGGGAGCTGTAAGCACAGCGTCCTTCAGCGCAAAGCCGTGAAGCCTTTTGTCCATTTCAACAATTGCCTGAGCCATTGTGTCTGTCACCTTTTTGGGCAGCACCTGTCTGATATCAGAGGGAGTTACACCCGTGGGACAGCTGGGTCTGACAAAGGAAAGAGCCGTTGATTTTCTGTTTTCAAGAAAATCTCCCACAAGCTGACAGGGAGCACAGTAATCTCCGCCGCCGAGGATGAAAGCCTTCTGCTCCATCTGACGCTGAAGCTCAAAGCCCGCAAGAACGTGGTCACTCGGGAAGTCCTCGGGATAAACATTGACAAGCAGAGCTGAGTTTGAGTTTTCACCGTCTCGTGCCCACTCACTCATACCGTTGACAACAATTCCGTTTTTCTCACTTGTTGCCGCAACAACGGTACCACCGGGACACATACAGAAGGTGTATGCTCCTCTTTCGTGCTTTCCGTGGCAGGCAAGCTTGTAATCAGCGGCTCCGAGTGCCTTGTGTCCGGCAAAAGCGCCGTACTGAGCCTTGTCAATCAGCTCACGGGGATGCTCAATTCTTGCACCAACGGAAAAGGGCTTCTGAATCATCTGAATGCCCTTGCCGTGAAGCATCTTCACAGTGTCTCTTGCCGAATGTCCGATGGCAAGAATGACCGTGTCTGTTTCAAAATCCGTGACTCTGCCCTGATGCTCAAAGGTAACGCCCTGGATTGATGAATTATAAACAATGATGTCTGTCAGCTTTGTTTCAAATCTGACCTCACCGCCAAGAGAAATAATCTCCTGACGCATATTTCTGACCACACCCGCAAGCTTATCCGTGCCGATGTGAGGTTTGCCGGAATAAAGAATTTCCTCGGGTGCTCCGTGCTCAAAAAACTCAAGGAACACCTTGCGGCAGAAGGGACTTTTGATGCCCGTGGTCAGCTTGCCGTCAGAGAAGGTACCTGCACCGCCCTCACCGAACTGAACATTTGAGGTTTCGTCAAGAATTTTTTCGGTGAAAAAGCGGTTGACATCCTTTGTTCTGCTGTCAACATCACGTCCTCTTTCAATAACAAGGGGCTTAAGTCCTGCCCTTGCAAGAGTCAGCGCCGCAAAAATACCTGCAGGTCCGAAGCCGACAACAACGGGACGAAGGTCTGAACTGCGTCTGAGCTCAGGCATAACATAATCATACTTTTCAACAATTTCAATCTTGGGGTCATGTCGGCGTCCGAGTATTTTTTCCTCATCACCCGCAACCTCAACGTCAACGGTGTAATTGAAAATAATATTGTCCTTTTTTCTTGCATCAATGCTCTGTCTCATAAGGGTCATTGACTTGATTTCTTTTTCGTCAATTCTCAGAAGCTTTCTGCATTTTTCAAAAAGCTCCTCTTTTGAGCCGTCAAGGCTGAGGGATATGTCTTTTATTCTTATCATTATCTGTCACCTGTCTTTATAAAGGTACCGGGAGTCGAACCCGATAAGGTTTAACATAGTATATTTTAACGCTGTTACATAAAAAATCTTCAGCCGTTAAACTTCGAAAAACCTTAAATTAAAGCTGAACCGCAAAGTCTTCCGCTGCTCCACGCCCAGCCGAGATTATATCCGCCGCAAAGTCCGTCAACGTCAAGAAGCTCACCCACACAGTAAAGTCCTCTGATTTTCAGGCACTCCATTGTTTTCGGGTTGAACTGCGCCGTGTCGGCACCGCCCGAAGCAACCTGAGCCTCCTCAAAGCCTGTGACGCCCGTGACGGTGAAGGTCAGCCTTTTGCAAAGGGCTGTGATTGCTCTCACGTCTTGCGCACCGATACTGCCAAGGCTGTCCGAGGGAGAAAGACCTGCATTTTTGATAACAACCTCACCAAGCTTTTTGGGCATAAAGCCCGTAAGAAGATTTTCGGCCTTGCCCGAGGGATTTCTGAGAATTATTTTTTCAAGAGCTTCACCAAGCTGTGAAAAGCTGAAGGTGGGCACACAGTCAACGGTGATGCTGAGCTTTTGAGTTAATCTTCTTGTGGCATAAGCGGAAAGCTGCATAACGGCAATACCCGACAGTCCGTAATCGGTGAAAAGAAGCTCACCCTTTTCCGCGGCAACGGCTTTTCCATCTGCAAGAAGGGTCAGCTCAGCCTTGTGTCTGATACCCTTGAGCTGCTTTACGCAGGATTTTTCCTCAACGGTCAGCTTTGTCAGTGAGGGCGCGGGTGTCACAACCCTTATGCCCAGGTTTTTGAGAATATCGTAACCGTTAAAGCCCTTCACCGAGGCCTTGCTGCCTAAGGCAAGGACAACCTTGTCAAAGGTCATTGAGCCGTTGAGAACAAAGGCATTTCCCTTCTTTTTCACAGAGACAATCTCACACTCACAGCAAAGCTCTGCACCCAGTCTTTCACATTCAAAACGCAGTGCATCAAGAACAGATGCCGCCTGATTGCTCAGAGGATAGACTCTGCCCTCCTCATCGGTACGGGTATAAAGACCCAGGGATGCAAAAAAATCAAGATTGCTCTGAGGACTGTAATTTTTAAGGGCAAAGCTGATGAATTCCTCATTACCGAGATAGCCGAAGCTGTCACTGAGATTCATCATATTACATCTGCCGTTGCCTGTGGCAAGGATTTTTTTGCCCACTCTTTCTCTTTTTTCAAAGACGGTCAGCTTAACTCTCTCACCGTTTTTTTCTGCTTTTCTCAGGCACTCAATGGCGCAGACAAGACCTGCCGCACCGCCGCCGATGATTGCAATCTTCATTTTTTCACCACCTTATCTGATACATTTTATCATAAGTTTGACAAATACACAACTGTCTGTGAAAAAAATGTTTTGAGAGGATAATCGGCAAGCATTATGCCGACGGAAACAGCTCACCGCAGAGAATCTGAGGCGACGGCACACACGGACGACCAATGGTCGCCCATACTCATTGACCGCAGATTCTTTCTGAAACGATAACAGAGCAAGCTATCTCATCGAGCCTTTAAGATTCTGTCTTACGGTGTAACACTGACTTTCAGCAGTCAGCCTACCCGACTGCGTTTTTGTCTTACTTTTGCGCCTCAAAAGTAAGCGGCACTTTGTTTCCTTTGCTGCTGTTGGCAAAGGAAATGCCCCCGCGGCATGAGCGGGAGTTAAGCTGTTCACAGATCAAAGAGCCCATAAAGAGAAAAGCTGAATGTTTCAAATTCTTTGATAATTATGTTTGTTTAATAAATTTGATATATTTGTTAGTCACGGGCGACCAATGGTCGCCCCTACGATATGACGATAGTTTCATTTATAAAATCTGTTTCTTCTAAAGCTTAATTCCCTCCCCACTCAAGCCGTGGGGGGCTCTTACTTTGCCCCGGTCAGCAAAGTAAGCAAAACGCCCTTTTCTTTGTGCTATGAGTCCGAACGCGGTTCAAAATGCCGAGTCAGTTTCCTCTCTCGGTTACCGACCACTCCTCACGCCCTGCCGTTCAAGACGGCAAGTCTCTGCCCTACGGCATTTTTCACAGTTCTGCTTTCTGCTGAACATCCGCTCGGGTATTCGGTGATTCAATACTGAAAGAGATTCAAGGAAATTCGCTGCTTTTTTACCCTCATCATAATGCCATATTGTCTAGTCAGTTGCTGTCTCCTCAGACACCTGAGATGCCGACATTCGCTTCCCGCTCTATCATCAATTCAGAAAGAATCTGCGGTCAGAGAGTTTGTGGGGGTGGGATTGATGTTTGCCGAGGGTAATTATCTGCGGTCAGCGATTTGTTTTTATTTCCGTTAATTTCCGAAGCGGTTATCCACCAAAACAAAAAGCACACAGCTTCCTGTGTGCTTCGGTTGTTATTCAGTTTTTATGCCTTGCCGAATTCCTTCTCACCGCTGAAAACCTTCAGCCAGTTGTCAAACCACTCGGCAATTCTCTTAAAGAAGCCTGCAATTGAGTTTTTGATGAGTGAAAGCAAATCTCTCTTGGTTGTGTTGAGGCTTTCTGCTGAAAGGTCATGTCCCCAATCATAAGTTGCTTTGTCAAGATCACCTGTGAGGAATGCCTTCATCATACGCTGAATTGCAAGGGAGTTTGTGATGACCTCTTCATTGCCGAAGTTTGTGTCAACGGATTTCAGGTATGCGGGAAGTGTTTTTTCAAGATAATTGCTGACAACAGCGGCGTTGTTCTTATATTTATAGTTAAGAGCAGTGTAAGCAATTATGTAATAAAGATTTTCTGTTGCATCTGTTGACATCTGCATTCTTGTCAGAGGCATGGGTGCAAACTGATATGCATCTGTTCTGTCGGGATCCATACCGTTGAAAATCATGTTCAGCACGTCTGTGATTGTTTCAATGCTCTTGCCTGTGTTGAGTCTGAGAGCAAAAAGAGCGTTGATTGACTGTGCATAAGCTGAGTTCATGCTGTTGTATGAGCCCTTGAGATTGTTGAAGACCTCAAACAGATAATTCACGGGGCCGATGTTTTCAATCATTCTTCTGTAAATACCCTTGAGAAGATGAACACCGAGAGCTTCACCGTCAATATATTCTCTTTCAAGAACATTTGCCTTGTTGACACCGAGCATTACCATAAAGGACATAAAGTCGATGCCTGAGTAACACCAGTTGTTCTGAATAATAACATCAAGACCTGATTCCTTGACAACAAGGGTGAAGAACTCTGTGTCATTGAGAGCAACTGAGTTGGGGAACTTCACGGTCTTGTTTTCATAATCGGGATAAAAAAGATTACCGATAAGGTTTGTGAGCAATGTTGCATTTTTCTCTGATAAAAGAAGCTCTCCGAGATAATTTTCAATGAAGAAGCTCTTGAGGAAGGTGTTGATGTTGCCCTTCATAAGCGCAAAGTCACTGAGGGTGACAAGAGTCTCTGACTGTGCGTTGTTGAGAGTTACTCTGCTCCAGTCAAGAGCTGATATTGAGTTATAAAGGAAGTCAACGGTGACACCGTAAACGCTTTCATTATAAATTTCCTCAATTGAGCTGAAGGGAGAAACCTCATTCTTATGAATGTATCCCTCCTGAGCTGAAGCACCGATGACGCCGACACAGGAAAAGAGCATTACAAGTGACATTAAAAGTGAAAGAATTTTTTTCATATATCTGCACTCCTTAAATATATTTTTACATATGCATTGTATCAAAAACAGTCACCGTTGTCAAATTAAAATTAATATGTTTACATTTTCGTTGCCTAAATGTAAAGTTTGACCTGCACCTCTTGACCCGCGGAGCTTTTTTGTGTATATTAATCTGGTGGCAAATTTGTTTTATAAGAATATAAGTCCTTCCGCTGCTCTCCTTTTTTCAGGAAAAAGAGTACACGGTGACGGGACTTAAAAATCAAAGGTGGATTTATGACAAAGAAAAAAGAAAAACACGGACTTTTACTTGCTGTCTGTATGATTATCGGTACTGTTATCGGCAGCGGTGTATTCTTCAAATCCGAAAGAGTGCTTCAGCTTTCCGGCGGCAATGCTCTGACGGGTGTTCTTGCCTGGCTGTTCGGCGGTATGATTATGATTGTCTGCGCCCGATGCTTTGCCCTCATCGGCGGTGAAAAAAATGTGACCTCCGTTGTGGATTATGCCGACTCCCTTGTGGGCAAGGATTACGGATATTTCACCGGCTGGTTTCTTGCCTTCTTCTATAACCCGGCAAACACCGCAGTTTTATCCTTTGTTTCGGCAAGATATATGTGTGTTGTTTTCGGCATCGACTCAGCCTCACTCATAAGCGATTTTCTTGCCCTTGTGCTGCTGAGTGTGTTTTCCCTTGCAAACTTCCTCACTCCGCGGCTTTCGGAAAAATTTCAGATTGCAGCAACCTTTGTTAAAATCTTCCCCCTTGTGCTGATGGCAGTTGTGGGAACAATAAAGGGGGCATCAAACGGAATTCTGCTTGAAAACTTCTCCCTCACAGGAACACAATCGGTCACAGGCGAAAGCCTTTTCACCTGCCTTACGGCAACTGCCTTTGCATATGAAGGCTGGATTATGGCAACGGGTATCGGCTCAAGACTGAAAAATCCCGAAAAGACACTCCCCAGAGCTCTTGTGCTTGGCACAGCCGTTGTAATTGTGATTTATATTGCTTACTTCACCGGTCTTATGGGCTCGGTTTCAAAGAATCAGCTTCTCGGCTCAGGAGAAGAGGGTATTGCCCTTGCCTTCACAACGGTCTTTTCATCAGGCGCAGGCTCACTGCTTTTCATCTTTGTGCTTATTTCCTGCCTTGGTGCTCTCAACGGCATCACTCTCGGCTCAAGCAGAAGCATGTATGTTCTTGCTCAGAGAGATGGCTGCCCCCTGAAAAAGCCCTTCACCCTCAAGGACGGTACTCTTTCTCAGCTCAGACCCGCTCTGCTTTCCTTTGTTCTTGCTGCGATGTGGCTTGTTTATTTCTGCATGAGTATGAGAGCCACGGAAAAATTCGCTCATCTGTTCTTTGACAGCTCGGAGCTTCCCATTGTAACAATCTATGCCCTTTATGTTCCCATTTTCATTTCAATGCTGAAAAAAGGCAAAAGCCTTCCCTTCTTCAAGGGTAAGCTTCTGCCCGTTCTTGCAATTCTTGCAAGCGGATTTATGGTTTTTGCACTCATTTACGGCAAGGGTATTCATCCTCTTATTGAAGGTGTATTCCCCTATTCACTGCCCATTTATCTTGCTCTGTTCATCCTTGTGATGAATGTCAGAAAAATCAGCGGCAAGGTAAAAAAATAAGAGGCAACAGCTGTCACCTCTTAAAAAAATTAAAATTCGCTAAGGTTATCGGGAGTCGGAATACGGCTCCCTTTTTCAATTTCGTGAATCATTTCAACAAGTCTTTCATTAACGGGTGTTGCCACACCGTACTGTCTGCCCTTTTCACAGAAATAACCGTTAAGAACATCAATCTCTGTCAGCTCACCCTTTTCAATTGACTGAAGGGTTGAGGGTCTGACATCGGAATAAAGCTTGCCCACAATTCTGACAATTGCCTTGCACAAGGCATTGTAAAGCTTGCCGTCACTGAGACCGAGAAGGCGGTATTCAAGCATCACTCCGTATTTCGGCACCTTCAGCCTCATACCGTCGGCAACAGCCATTCCCTCCCTTGCAATTTTCAAAAAGAGATTCACGGCTCTTTCATCCTTAAGAATTTCACCCAAAGTCTTTCCCGTGATACCTGCAACGGCATTGATGCAGGAATTGATGATAAGCTTTGAATACTGTCTTGCCTTTATGTCGTCAGTAATCTGAGTGGGAAGCACCTTTGAAAGCTCAGAAGCAAAATCCCTGAGCACCTGAGGCTGAGATCCGTCAAGCATTCCCAGATAAAATTCTCCCTTGCTTGTCATTGTCACATCATTGGCGGAGTTTCTTGTTGCACCGAAGCCGATCATACAGCCCACGGCCTTGTCCGCACCCACAGCCTCACCAAGCTCCTCGGTGAGAAGTCCGTTCTGCATTCCCACAATCAGACCGCCGTTGCTCAGAAGAGGAAGCACTCTTTTTGCACACTCGAACATTGCCTGATATTTGGTGGCAATGATAATCACGGGGAATCTCTCCTCACCTGCTTCGGAAATATCACCGTAGCAGATGAAATTCTCCTTCATTTCTCCCTTTGCGCCGTGAAGATAAAAGCCTTCCTTTTCAATTTTTTCCTTTGTTTTTGCACTGTGACAAAAGAGCCTGACATCGTTGCCTGCCCTTTTAAGAATAACGGCTACGGTGCCGCCGATTGCACCTGCCCCCGCAACAAGAATCTTCATATTAATTGCTCCTGATATTTTTTTATAATTATACTGCCTTTGACCTGACGGGTAAAGGTTATTTTTCATTTTTGGCATTATACACAAAAGAGCTTTTTCTTTTTGGCAAATATGAATAAAAAATTCACTGTTTTTTGTTTATTTATATTTTAAAAGCCGAAGGTTAACAGGAAATGAACATTTAGTTTTATGTTTGTTCACAATTACATAATATAATAACCACAAAGGACAATCGCCCTTAAGTCGAACCCGATAAGGTTTGACGGAGTATATTTTCACTGCAACATTGTTAAAAAGCCTTGAAAGGTTTAAAATGAAAGGATCTGAAAAAAATGCGTTCTCCCCGTACAGCAAAGGATATTATCAAATCAATTCTTATGATAGCAATTTTTGTTGTTGCTCTCTTTTTCGGCGTCTCACATCAATATTTTCAGCGCTCGGCCATGGCAACCCTTGCGGAATTTTATATGGTGCTCATTGACCGTGACAAGATTTATTCCGAGGGTGAGGCTTATGACGAAAACCTTGAAAAGATGAAAACCCTCAACACTCAGGACACTGACGTTGCCAAGGGAGTGAAGATGGACATTTCCGTCAGAAGCACTCACGAAAACGGTATGCAGATTTTTTATCTCAACGAAGAAAGTGAACGTGACACCGCAATTCTTTACCTTTGCGGCGGTGCTTATCTGAATCAGCCCTTGAAATATCACTGGACACTGCTTAACACTCTCGGTCTTGAAACCGACTGCCCCATCATTATGCCCATTTATCTGAAGGTTCCCAATTATTCCTGTGAGCAGTCCCTTGCGGCAATGGTTGAGTTTTATCTTGAGCAGATCAATGACGGCAGCATCAAGCGTCTGATTATTGCCGGTGACTCCTCAGGCGGCGGTATGGCTCTTGCACTTTCAATGATTCTCCGTGACGAGCATCCCGAAGCGCTTCAGCCCGCAGAGCTTCTGCTTATTGCTCCCTGGCTTGACGTTTCAATGGAAAATGAACATATTCCCGAATATGAGCCCGTTGACCCCATGCTTGACATTTACGGTGCTGTTGAGCTCGGCAAAATGTGGGCAGGTGACCTTGGCGTTCATCATCCTCACGTCAGCCCGATTTACGGCACATATGAAAATCTCGGAAAGATCACACTTTTCATCGGCACAAGAGATATGCTCTGTCCCGACAACCTTCTGCTTTCAGAGAAGCTGACTGAAGCCGGCATTGAACACACTCTGATTGTTGAAGAGGGTCTTGATCACCCTTATCCCCTTTTCCCCACACCTGAGGCAAAGGATGCTCAGAAAATTATGATTGACATAATCAACGAGCAGTAAAAATCAATCAGTAAAAGCTCACAGAAATGTGGGCTTTTTTTGTTTGGGAGCTTTTTGATTTTTCGTTGTTACGGCGTTAAACAATAATGAGTTCCGACGGAACACGGACGACCAATGGTCGCCCCTACGATAAACATCTCATTTTCCGCAACGAAATCACTGACCGCAACCTCACCTCAGTGAGTGTTTTTACAAATCATCCTTGATTTATCCCCTTTGATGTGATATCATAAATTGATAAATTATGAAAGTAGGTTAACTTATGCAGATAAATTTTGTTATCCCTTGCCTGCTCGGTCTTGAAAAGCTTATTGCCGATGAGGTCAGGGAGCTTGGCGCTGAAAACGTTGTTTCCGAAAACGGACGCGTTCTTTTCTCAGGTGACGAGCACATCCTTGCAAGAGTGAATATCTGTTCACGATATGCCGAAAGAATCCAGATTCTTGTGGGCTCCTTTGAGGCAAGAAGCTTTGAAGAGCTTTTCCAGGGCACAAAGGCATTACCCTGGGAGCAGTGGATCGGCGCTTATGATGCCTTTCCCGTAAAGGGATATTCCCTCAACTCAACACTCTTTTCAGTCAGTGACTGTCAGTCAATCATCAAAAAGGCTGTTGTTGAAAGATTAAAAAGCAAATACTCAATTTCCTGGTTTGAGGAAACAGGCCCTCTTTATCAGATTCAGTTCTCAATTATGAAGGACAAGGTCAGCCTTCTCATTGACACCTCAGGCTACGGTCTTCACAAAAGAGGATACCGAACCGAAGCAAACGGAGCTCCCATCAAGGAAACCCTTGCCGCTTCACTTTGCTGTCTTTCAAGACTGCGCCCCTATCATACCCTTTATGACCCCATGTGCGGCTCAGGTACAATCCTCATTGAAGGCGCAATGATGGTCAACAACATCGCCCCCGGTCTCAACAGACACTTCACCGCTGAAAGATGGCAGAACATTCCTCAGTCAGTATGGAATGAAGAAAGAGAAAGAGCAAAATCCCTTGAAAGAACTGACAGTGAGTTTGTGGCTTACGGTTCTGATATTGACGGAAAATCCCTTGAAATTGCCCGTGCAAACGCAAAAAGAGCAGGCGTTGACAAATATATCACCTTTGAAAGAGCTGATGTCACCGCCTTCACCCCCAAAACAGAAAAGGGCACCCTTATCTGCAATCCCCCTTACGGTGAAAGACTTCTTGAACTCAAGGATGCCGAGGAGCTTTATAAAGCAATGGGCAAACGCTTCAGACAGCAGAGAGGCTGGGCTTATAACATCATCAGTCCCTCAGAGGACTTTGAGGTCTTCTTCGGCAGAAAGGCTGACAAGAGAAGAAAGCTCTATAACGGCATGATCAAGTGCCAGCTGTATATGTATTTTAAATAAGGTAATCTTCGGAGCTTATAAACCGACTATTAAGGAGCTTGTTGTATGAACGCAGAAATTATCTGGAATACGATAAAACAGCTGGAAGGTGAAACTTTTTATACAATTAAAGGTAAACCCTTCAGTTATATTGTTAAAAATGACTGTTTGATTATTCAACATATCAAAGGCGGAAGAATAAAAAAAGACAGCATTGAAAAAGCACTTATGATTACCAATCCCAACACAACAAAAATTGCTTCTGCAGGATGTTGGGGACCCTCTTATATTTACGGTATTATAACAGACAAACGAATTACCAAGGTTTAATCAATAAATCTATTTCCAAAAAAAACGGTTGACTTGAACGTGTCAACCGTTTATTTATTTATGGCATTTTAACATTATCTGTTCTTGTGCTGTTATCAAAGCTTATGTAGGCTCGTTGAGCCCGAAGCTTACAGATAAAGCCTTGTCAATTTTATACATATCCTGCTTGTCAAGATTACCCATTTTCTCCCTCAAACGCCTTTTGTCAATGGTTCTGACCTGTTCAAGAAGAACAATGGAATCCTTGGCAAGTCCGCAGTTGTCAGCATTGACGCGGATGTGTGTCGGCAGATTGTTTTTAAAGCGCTGACTTGTTATTGCCGCCGCAATGACCGTGGGGCTGAACTTGTTGCCCACATCGTTCTGAACAATCAGCACGGGTCTGATTCCGCCCTGCTCCGAGCCGACAACGGGGCTGAGATCGGCATAATAAATTTCTCCTCGTTTGATATTCATAATTCTCACCTATAACATTATACTCAGTTGTCTGAAAATAGTTTTAGCTGAGAAGGGGTATTTTAATCAGAGGGAAGGAATTTTATTTTTCAAAATCCTTGAGGGTATATTTCAGCTCCTGAACAACGTCACAGGGAAGCATACCCGACTTTGAGGTTTTCATTGACACCGCATCACCCGTGTAACCGTGGACATAAACGGCAGAAATGATTGCATCGGAAAAGCTGAAGCCCTGAACGGCAAAGCCGCCCATAAGACCGGCAAGAACATCTCCGCTGCCGCCCTTTGAAAGACCTGAATTTCCCGAAGCATTGACATAAACCTTCCTTGCCTGAGGTGCGGCAACAACAGTGTTTGAGCCCTTGAGCGCAAGGTAAACACGGTATCTGTCAGCAAATTCACGGGCAAATCTGAATCTGTCAGACTGAATGATTTCAACGGGAGTGCCAACAAGCCTTGACATCTCCTTGGGATGAGGACTGAGCACAACCTGACTTGTTGCAGAGTAAAGAATATCAGGATTTTTTGCAATAATATTGAGACCGTCAGCGTCAATGATAACGGGAATTTTTGCGTTGCTGATAACAGCCTCAAGCACCTTTGCCGTGTCCTCATTGACACCCATACCCGGACCGATGACAATACCGTCATACTTATCAAGAAGGGGAAGGAGCTTTTTGATTGCCTGTTCGGAAAGAGTACCCTCCGAGGTTTCGGGAAGGGGCATCATCAAAGCCTCGGTGAGCTTGCTTGCAATGGGAAGGTATGCGCTTTCGGGGAACGCCATTGTCACAAGTCCTGCTCCGCTTCTCAGAGCCGCAGAGCCCACAAGCACAGGTGCTCCCACCATACATCTGCTGCCGCAGATACACAGAAGATGACCGAAGCTGCCCTTGTTTGCCGTGTCCTCGCGCTGAGGGAAGAGATTGCCCACCTCAACCTTGTTATAGGTATAAAGGGAGTCCTCCACCATCTGATAGCTTTCCTCGGGAATGCCGATGTTTGCAATGATGATTTTGCCGCAGAAATCGGCGGCAGGATGAATGATGTGAGCGGGCTTGAGAGCAGAAACGGCAATTGTGTAATCCGCCTTTATGCAGCCCTTTGCGTTATATCCTCTGTCACAGTAAACACCGCTGGGAAGATCAATGGCAAAAACCTTGCCCATTGAGCTGTTGACAAGGGCAAAAAGCTCAGCCATTTCATCGGAAAGTGCTCCGTAAAAGCTGAAGCCGTAAACGGCATCAACAATGATATCAGCACCCTTGATTGTCTGGATTGTTTTTGTTTTGTCTGTCTCATACCAGAGGGTTGAAATTGAAAAGTCAAGAATGAGCTTGAACATATATGTTGCTTCGGCGCTTGAAGGGTAGCCTGATGCAAGAACAATGCTCACGTTATAGCCGTTTTCAGCCATTTTTCTTGCAACAACAAAGCCGTCTCCGCCATTGTTGCCCTTTCCGCAGATGACAACAACGTTTCTGCCGTGGATTTTTTCACCTTCAACGATGTTTCTGATGTTTCTTGCACAGGCGGCACCTGCATTTTCCATCATACGCTGATAAGAAAGACCGAACCTTACGGTGAACTGCTCCACCTGTTTCATTTCTTCAGAATTGAGAAGTCTCATAAAATCACACCTTTACAAATGGTTATATAATATTATTTTATCACATTTCAAAATGAAAAGGAATAGGATTCGGAAAAATATATGACTGAGTCTCACAGGTTATTGTTCAGCGCCGTGACAACGAAATTATCCCTTAATCCCCTAACAAAAAAGCTCACAGTTTCCTGTGAGCTTTCTTTATTTTTTATTCGGCTTGGTTAAAGCTTAAACTGTTTCTTCAGCTTCTTCAATTACCTTGCCTCTGACGGAATAATCAACGTCACGGTAGCACTTCATACCTGTACCTGAGGGAAGAAGCTTACCGATGATGACATTTTCCTTAAGACCGATGAGACGGTCAACCTTGCCCTTAACAGCAGCATCTGTAAGTGCTCTCTGTGTTTCCTGGAAAGAAGCGGCTGAAAGGAAGGATTCTGACTGAGCTGAAGATTTTGTAACACCGTCAAGGATGTTTTCATAGGTTGCAAGTCTGACCTGCTCACCTGTTTCTTCTGCTCTCTTGAGAAGCTCTTCGTTTGCCTTGATAACAACACTCTTTTCATACTTCTGCTCGGGAATGAATTCTGTGTCACCTGCGTCAACAATTTCAACTCTCTTGAACATCTGACGGGCAATGATTTCAATGTGCTTATCGTTGATATCAACACCCTGTGAACGGTAAGTGAACTGAACCTGGCTGATAAGGTAATCGTGAACGGCATTTTCACCAAGAACACGAAGAATATCCTTGGGATCCTTTGAGCCTTCGGTGAGCATATCACCCTTGGCAATGAACTGACCCTCGGAAACTCTGATTCTTGAGTCGAAATTGGGGATATATTCCTTTCTTTCGCCTGTGTCTTCGTTTGTAACAACAATTGCTGTTGTCTTCTTCTTCTTGGGAGTTTCAAAGGTAACAACACCGTCGATGTCGGAAATCATTGCAAGAGTCTTGGGCTTTCTTGCTTCAAAGAGCTCTTCAACACGGGGAAGACCCTGTGTAATATCGGAGCCTGATGCAACACCACCGGTATGGAAGGTTCTCATTGTAAGCTGAGTACCGGGTTCACCGATTGACTGAGCAGCAATGATACCAACTGCTTCACCGACGTTGACGGGCTGACCTGTTGCAAGGTTACGGCCGTAGCACTTGATACAAGCACCGTGGTCTGTGCGGCAGGTAAGAAGTGAACGGATCTTGATGCGGCGGAGAAGGTTTGCTTCTTCGGGAGTTGCACCGTTGTCAAGAGCCTTCTGCTTCTTGGCGTCAAGGTAAGCAACAACCTTTGCAACATCGTCGTCACTCATCATTGTGTCTGTGTCACAGATAACCTCACCTGTTTCCTCATTGACAAGATCTTCAAGGAGATAACGTCCCTTAAGTCTTTCGCTGAGTTCTTCAAGGCAGCGGTTTCCGTCCATGATGTCATAAACCTCAATACCCTCTTTACAGCCGCAGTCCTCTTCACGAATGAAGATGTCCTGAGCAACGTCAACAAGACGACGTGTAAGGTAACCTGAGTCAGCGGTTCTGAGCGCGGTATCGGCAAGACCCTTACGGGCACCACGTGATGAAATGAAGTATTCCTGAACGTTAAGGCCTTCTCGGTAGTTTGATCTGATGGGTACCTCAATTGTCTTACCTGCGGTGTTGGCAATAAGACCACGCATACCTGCAAGCTGACGAAGCTGGCTTTCTGAGCCTCGGGCACCTGAGTCAAGCATCATATAAATGGGATTGGTCTTTTCAAAGCTGCCCTTGAGAGCGGCTGCAACCTGACTTGTGCAGTTATCCCATGCCTTGATAACCTGTCTTGAACGGTCTTCGTTTGAGAAGAGACCTCTGTTATATTTTCTGTTGATATCATCAACAATAGCCTCAGCCTTGTCAAGAATGTCCTTCTTGGCTGCGGGAATTGTTGCGTCGCAGACTGCAACGGTGATACCGCTTCGTGTTGAGAATTTATAGCCCTGATTCTTGATTGCGTCAAGAACGGTTGCTGTCACTGAGAAGCCGTGCTTCTGGATACATTTTGCAACAATCTTACCGAGAAGTGACTTGCCTGCAAGGCCTTCAACCTCAAGGCGGAAGAGATTGTCGGGGTTGCTTCTGTCAACAAAGCCGAGATCCTGAGGAATGGGCTCGTTGAAGATGATTTTACCAAGAGTTGTTTCAATGAGCTTTGAAACCTGCTCACCGTCAATTTCCTTGGTGACTCTGACCTTGATTCTTGCGTGAAGGTCAATTATACCTGCATCATAAGCAAGCTTTGCTTCGTTGATATCCTTGAATGCCTTGCCTTCACCCTTTGCACCTTCAAGCTCAAGAGTCAGATAATATGAGCCGAGAACCATGTCCTGTGAGGGAACGGCAACAGGCTTTCCGTCTGAGGGCTTGAGAAGGTTGTTTGATGAAAGCATAAGGAATCTTGCTTCTGCCTGAGCCTCTGCTGAAAGAGGAACGTGAACAGCCATCTGGTCACCGTCGAAGTCAGCGTTGAAAGCGGTACAGACAAGGGGATGAAGCTTGATAGCCTTACCCTCAACAAGCACGGGCTCGAAGGCCTGAATACCAAGTCTGTGA
>JAZRTP010000017.1:0-32858 GCA_045652105.1 Acutalibacteraceae bacterium | reverse complement strand
ATCGAAATCTCGGGTTCCTTTTCTTATCTCGTTGTTTAATTTTCAAGGTCCAATCTGCCGTCCCTTCCGAGACAGCTTTGCAAGTATATCACATACCCGCTTCTTTGTCAACACCTTTTTTAAAGTTTTTTCAACTTTTTTTCGAGGTGTCACATTTATTGCGCCTCCCTCATTTGAGGGAGCTTTGTTATGATATCACGTAATTCCAATTTTGTCAACAATTTTTGTAAAAAAACTATAGCCACTTGTCCACTTATCCGTGTGTTTGCAATATATGCATCATACAATTTTAAACACGTGCTCTATACTATATATATATAACTCAGCCTGAAGCGGCAAAAACTTCATCCTTCATCTCACTGATTTGGGCGGTGTGTCATCCGCCTTCAGGCAACGCTGTCCCGCGTACCGAAAAAGCAATGACACTCCCCTGTTTGTTTCAAAAAACAAACCCCGTCAGCCAAAGCCGACGGGGTTTATTGTCAGTTATTAAATAACCTTCACTGTTTCAGGAATCTTATTTATAGAGGTTTTCAAACCACTGAACAATAGCCTTGAAGTATTCAATGATCTTTTGGATGAACTTGATAATACCGTTAGGAGCAATACCGAGTTCGGGATCAATGATGTCTTCGAAGATTTCCCAACCGAGAATGGTTGTGATGATTGTGCCGGCTGTTGATTCACCGATATCATCAGAATTCTTCATATCCTTAAGAAGCTTAGTCCATTCTGCGTTGAGATCCTTCATACCTGTTGCAGCAAAGTCTACACCAAGATCTACGCCATAGAATACGTAGTAAATTGTTGCAAGAGCTGTATCCTGGCCGAGTGATGTTTCAAGAGTAACATCTGCGATTGACTGAAGGATTGCTCTGATAACTTCTTCTGCTGTGCCATCCATGCCGAGATAATCCTTGAGAAGACCGATAACCATCTCTCGGTTGTTTTCGTGCATGATGAATTCAAGAATAAGTCTTTCAATAACAGTTACCATTTCAGCCTTGTCGCCGCTTTCACCTTCATCGTAAACCATCTTATATGCGGTTTCACCTGAGAGTGAATCGTAGGATACAAGCTTACCTACTGTGAGCTCAGCAATTGCGTCTGCACCGAGATCTGCAAACTCATAGCCTGTTGCATCCTTGATAATTTCAAGAAGCTTACTGAAGAGCCATTCGAAATTAATTTCGGCAAGATCGATACCGATAATATTATAAAGGTCGATCTCTGCAACGGGAGCGATTGCTGCAAGAACTGTATAAACAGCATTGAGAGTGTTCTTAACTACTGTGTCAACACCGTTGGAGTTGATGAAGTAGATAAGGTTGGGAAGCATATCAAGGATTTCCTGAGCGGGATCTGCATCTTCACCAAGAAGCTCATCCACTCTGTTAAGAAGAGGATTGAGGATTGATGTAAGAAGAACATCACCGTCAGCAGCTACTGCTGCATAATAAGCCTCGGGAGCCATGATATCCTGACATTCAAGAGTTTCAAGTACGGGAATGATACCGTATCTGTAACCTTCAGCACCCTTGAGAGTGATTGCATCTTCACCTTCAATGTTTACAAAGAAGCTGAAATCTTCATCTGCAAGGAGATACTTGAGTACGGGATAGAGAGGCTCAAGAACGTCGCAAAGAGCTGCAACGAATGCTTCTCTGTCGTTTGTGAACTCTGCAATTTCAACGTTAGCAACATCATTGAGATAAGCAACGTCAGCTGCTGCAAGTACGTCAGCGATGAGACCGCCGACAACTGCACCGTTTACTTCAAGCTTAGTGATAGCTTCAAGTACACCTGCAAGAGCGTCACGGATTGCAACAACATTTGAGCTGTTGTAAAGTGAGCCGTCAAGAAGATCGTTAAGGAACTGCTTGAGATTATTTACGGGGATACCGTTGATTTCAAGGCCGAGGAGATAAAGGACGTCATCAACAAAATCACCGAAGTTATCTGCAATGTACTGTGCCTTTTCCTTTGTATAAAGTGTGCCGTACTTGTATTCTTCAAAGATTTCAGAATCTGAAAGAGCTGAGAATACATAATCTGTGTCAGCCTTGTCAGTGAACTGCCAATCGAAGGCCTGAACACCTTCTTCTTCCATATTGCAAAGGTTGCAAATGAGAGTATAGATGTCTTCACCGAGCATTTCTTTAATCTTAGCAGCGTTCTCTCCATCTGTAAGAGTGATGATAGCAAGAGTTGCAAGAACTGTTACCATATCATACTTAGCAAAATCGTCGTGGTAGTACATCATAGCTGTGATGTCAGCTGAGCTTACTGATTCGTAAGCAGCAACTCTGCCAAGAGCAAAGCCGATAAGAACGTCAGCAATCTTGTCAAGGTTGAGACCTGTGAGCTCAGCAACGAGAGCAATGATTGCTTCCATTGACATGTTGTCAAGAGCAAACTCTGTTTCAACACCGAGGATATCACTGAAGTTAACAAGCTCTGCAATGTTAACTTCAAGACCGAAGCCTTCAAGCTTGATGAGAAGTGCATTTACTGCACCGAGAAGGTTGTCAATTGCAACGGTTACACCGTTTGAATTGATGAAGTAAATAACATTGGGAAGAATGTTGAATACTTCGTTAACGGGATCTGCAAGGATAGCGTCAACTCTGTCGAATGTAGCTGTAAGAACAGCCTTTACAACAGCTTCTGTGTCGATTTTTTCAACACCGTAAACCTCGGGAAGACCTTCAACGCCGAGAGCTTCAAGCACAAGTGCAAGACCTTCAGCATAACCGTGTCCGCCGTTGATTGTGATAATGTCTGATTCATCTTCGTTAACGAAGAATGTGTAATCTTCACCGAGAAGGAGCCAGTCAATAAGACCTTCAACTTCCATAAGCATACCTGTGAGGGCTGCTACGAAGCTTTCCTTATCGCTTACACCTGAAACGTCGTAATCAAGGAGACCCTGAACATCTGCACTGAGAAGAGCATCTGCTGCGCCGAGACCGATGTTTACAAGCTCTGCAAGGTCTTCATCAAGACCGCCGATGAGATCAGCAAGTACCTTCTGAATTGATGCAAGGAGATCAGGTGTATAAATGTTGACCTTATCATTGATAAGCTCACCGAGAGTTGCATAATCACTGTCAATCATGCCTGCAACAACATTGCCGATTGAACCAAGGTTATCAGTAATATATTTTGCTGCATCTTCTGTCCAGTTGTTGGGATATTCGATTGCTGACTTGATAACACCGATTGTTGCATTGTCATAATCGATGTCGTTTTCATCAAGAGCATACCAATCGGGTGTCTTGTAAGTAACAGGAGCTGAGCCGAAGACTTCGTCAATTGCTGAAATGATTTCAGTGCCGAGCATTTCGTCAAGCTTAGCTGCAAACTCATCGTCACTGACAAGGATGAGTGCTGTTGTAATAAGAACTGTTACAACGTCGCCTCTTTCAGCAACCATTCTGTAAGTGTAATCTGCCTTTTCGATCTTACCGAAGCAAAGACCTGAAAGGATTTCTTCTGCTGCGTCAAGCTTGAGACCTGTCTTACTTTCAACAAGAGCAAAGATTTCATCAAGTCTGAGGTGCTTGATGTCAAAGCCGAGAAGGCCTGCAAGGTCAAGCTCAACACCAAATGCTGTAAGCTTTTCAAGAAGAGCAAATACGGGAGCAAGGATGTTATTTACAACAACTGTTGCACCGTTTGCATTAAGGAAGTAAACGAGGTTGGGAAGAATATCAAGAGCTTCGTTTACGGGATCAGCAAGAATTGCTTCAACGCGAGCAGCAAGTGAACCGAGAACGGTTTCAACTGTTGCTGTTTTGGGATCGGGAACCTCTGCACCAAGAACTTCAAGAAGGAGTGCAAGACCCTTTTCATAGCCGAGACCGCCGTTGATAACGATTTCATCTGTTACTGCATCTTCACCGGGCTTAGCAAAGAATCTGTAGTCGTCACCAAAGAAGAGAAGGTTAACGAGACCGCTTGCATATGTTGTGAGAACATTTGAGATTTCACCGATGAAATCACTGATGCTGTTGATTTCAGCTGTGCATTCATAGTTACTCAGACCGATGAGGTCAACACCAAGAAGGAGACCTGCAGCTTCAATAAGATTTGAGTCAACAGTTGCAAGGAGTTCCTTGATTGAGCCGATAAGATCATTGATAACGTCTGCACTGAGAAGACCGTTTACAAGACCTGTAAGAAGCTCAGAAACTGACTTTGCACCGTCTTCCTTATCCTTATTGATAAGGGCAATTACCATATCAACAAGATCAGCAATGTTAGCAGCGATATAATCAGCTGATTCATCTGACCAATCGTTGGGATATGTAAGCATTGTGAGAGTGTTGGGAAGATCTGTGCCGCCTGCGATATAATCATTGAATTTTTCTTCTGTATCGAACCAATAGTACCATACGGGAGTTTCATAAGAAATTTCCATATCACCGAATACTGTGCCGAGTGAAGAAATGATGTCTGTGCCGAGCATTTCATCAAGAGCAGCTGCATTATCTTCTTCTGTTGCCCAGTCAAGAAGGAATGAAAGAACAACTGTGAGAAGGTCTGCCTGATCGAAATCTTCTGAGTAAGCACCCTTCATCCATGTATCCTGAAGATCACTTGCTGAATCATATTCAGTTGCAGCTTCAAGGCAGATATCATAGATAAGATCCTTAGCTGCTGAGAGATCAAGTTCAGGAACGAACTTCTTAAGAAGATCGAAGATGAAGTCAAGACCGATATCGTCAATGTTGAGCATAATGCCGAAATCTTCGGGAAGAAGATCGTTGATAAGAGCATTGAGATCAAGATCAAGTACGGGTCTGATTGTGTCAAGAATTACATATACGGGCTGGAGAAGGTTTCTTACTGTTACTGAAAGACCCTTACTTGCAATGTAATAGAATACACCGGGAAGAAGGTCAACAATTTCCTTGATGGGTGTAAGACTGTTTGTAAGAAGACCAACCTTGCTTACAAGAGCATCAAGAACAACCTCAAGAGCATTGTCATCAGCACCGAGAGCTGCAATATCACAGCCGAGAGCCTCAAGAAGAGGAACAATAGCATTATTATAGCCGTTGTAACCGATAAGAGTTACCTTATTTGAAGCTGAAAGAGTAATGTCAAGGTTCTTGCCTGCGAGGATGAAGTCAAGAACGGGCTTTAAGGGCTTGAGAAGCTCAACAAGAGCATCCACAAAGGTGTCAGCATTTTCAACGCCGAAGTCGATAACCTCGTCTTCACCGATGTTTGCATACTGAGCATATGAACTGAAGTCAAGACCGAGGAACTCCTTGAGAAGAGCTGCAACGTCAATAGCGGGAGCTGTTGCTTCTTCCTCGCCTTCTGCAACTGTTTCAGGAGAATCGGGAGTTTCTGTTTCAGTTTCAGCGCTGTCTCCGGCAATAAGGGCGTTGATGTCACCGAGTTTGCCGAGAAGCTTTGCAAGAGCTGTTACGGTTTCATTTGTGAAGATACCGCCGACTGATTCTTCAAGAAGAGCATGAATATCAAAGTCGAGACCTGCAAGTGAAACAATTGCACCAACAATTGTATCGATGTGCTCATAAAGATATTCAGCCTTTTCCTTTGTCCAGTCATTGTTGGGGTTAAGGTATTCTTCATAAGCTGAATTGCCGACAACTGATTCATCGTTGATTACACCGTTGAACCAATCAAATTCTCTGAGAGTGTCATATTCCTTCTGGCTGAGAAGTTCAACAACAGCTGCAAGAATGATGTCGGGGTTTTCATTAAGTGAAGCAATGATGTCAGCAACAATACCTTCTGCGGGAAGTTCAAACTTGCCGAGGAGACCGCTGTTGAGAACCCACTCAAGAAGATAAAGGAGTACGTCAGCCTTGTTAGCCTTAACATGCCATGCTTCGTCAGCTGCAAGAGTCTTGCCGCCTACGGAAGTAACTGAATAAGTTCTGTCACTTCTGTTTGTTTTCTGAGGAACAAGCTCACCCATTGTGGCAAGCTTACCTGCATTGGGAGCATCAATGCCCTTGAGAAGCTCAATGCCACCTGTGATCATGTTCCAGATTGCCTGGAAGGAGCTGACATCAAGACCCATATCATCAAGGTTAATCATGTCACCGAGATTGATAAGAATGGGCTCTTCTGACTTCATAGCCTTATCCATACCGCCTGTAACGGTGGTAAGGTATGCGTTAACTGAATAGTAAGCGTCAGCATAATAGTTGATTTCTGTCTTGAGCATGCCGAGAATAGGCTTAACAAGTCCGCCTTCAAGAGCATAAGCAAGATTGGGAAGAGCGTTAAGAATAAATGTTACGGGAGCTTCCGCTACCTTAGCAATAATCTTGTCGATCATTCCGAAGAGATTGTTAAGAATATCTCTTGTGCTGTTCATACTTTCGCCGTGAGGAATTTCACTTGCGGGAATTCCGAGAGCTTCAAAAATGGGAGCAAGAGCGTTGTCCCAACCGTCATTACCGCCGAAGGAAAGAACGAGAGTAATGGGGTCGATTGTAAGCTCAAGAGTAAGGTTAATAACGATCTTAACCTGTGCAGTACCGTAACCGGTACCAATCTTATGACCTCTGGGAATTGAGTCTGAGTCATTTGCGTTTGCCTGAGTCTTGTTGGTAAGGATACCAAGAAGAAGAGGCTCAATACCTGAAAGGGCTGCACATGCTGCATCGATGAATGCTGCTCTCTTGTTTTCGGGAGCTGCTTCGTCAACACCCCATTTAAGCTTATAAACCTGCTTGGGTGTGCCGTCATCGTTGAAGAGCTGTTCGCCGGTTTCTTCGTCATAAACGTTTTCAAAAAGATTGGAATCTTCCCAGGGATTTACAAATGTATCGTCTTCGTCACCTTCACCGTTCTTGTTATAAACAGCCTTAGTTGTTGCTGACTTAAGAACATTGATAACCTGTGTATACTTGGAATAGTTATTCTGAAGGTTAGTTGCAAGAGTTGAGGGAGCAAGATAAACGCCTACTGCTGCAATAGCATCTTCAACAGTGTAAAGTGAAAGGTCAGCAGTAACGGGAACGTCTTTCTTTGAGCCGAGAACCTCAACATCTTCAACAGTCATATCAATTTTTGTGTCAATACCTGCCCATACCTTTGCAAATTCCTTACAAACGATGGGATATACATACTGAACAATTGTGTTGATAAGGCTGTCGGTGTAAATACCGTCGAGAAGTCCTGTAATAAGATTTGCGAGGTCGAAGGCTTCGCCTGTGGGCTCACCTGTTTCTTTATCTTTATTGATGAGAGTTCCGAGAATTGACTTAATCTGATCATTCTGAAGAAGAGCATCGAGGTTTCCGATAATCTTTTCAATATCAGCGTCACTTGTCTTATAAACACCGTTTTCGTTTTCACGGGCGATGTCCTTTTCAGTGTCAGGTCTTTCAAGGTCAGGCATGGTTGTCTGAACATAGCTTGAGAAACCGTGAGTTTTAAGGAATTCCTCATACTGAGGGAATTCTCTCTGCATTTCGTTATACTTATCAATAGCTTCCTGTGAAAGCTTGAAATGAGCGGTTTCATCCTTAAGATAATTGTAAGCTTCGGTGTTGATGAGACCGATTGAGCCCTTCATCTTGTTATAGGTTGAAACGTTAGCCATGGTGATAACATCGTTATCGCCGGCAATGAAAGCTTTGAAAAGGTCATAAGCATAATCAATCTGACCTTCAAGAAGAGCATTGAGAGCAACGTAAGCATCATCCATACGCTCAACCATTACATTGTTGAGGTTGTCGAAGAGCTTGTCTGCAATCTCCTTACCGAGAACTGATTCCATTTCAGCAACAAGGCTCTTAAGACCTGTGTACCAACTGTCATACTTCTTGAGAGCACTGATAAGAGTTCCGATGTCACCGTCTTTGTCGGTTACTGAGAAGATTTCAGCAGCAAATGTTGCATATTCAGCTGAGAATCTGTCCTCATAGCCTGCAATCTTTTTGAGGTTGCTGAGAGCAGCATTGATTTCGTTGATAGTTGTTGCAAAATCATCTTCACCTGTAATCTTCTGAGCTTCTGTCTTAAGATCTGCAGAATTATAGCCGTCAAGAGCAGTCTTATGTCCTGCCATAGTAGTGATTGCTGCACCGATCATAGTTGATGTAACTGAACCGTCAGCAATGCCGTCAGTGGAGTAGCCTGCATATACACAGATATCTGACCAGGCAGCTGCGATTGCAGCACGAAGCTCAATAAGCTCGATTTCACGAAGAACTGCTGTACGGAAGGCTGTTACATCAGCAACGATAAAGCCCTTTGTTGTGCAGTAAGCTCTTGCAGCAGCTGAAGCTGCGTTATAAGCATCAATTGCAGTTTTCATTGTTGCAGCAAGAGTTGTAAGAGCGCCCTTGTCTGTGATGATGTCTGCATAGCCTTTTTCCATATCCTCATAAGCCTTGAGGAGCTTGGGAGCAATAATCTGAACTTCTTTAGCTGTTGCAATGTCATTGACAAGAGTGTCAACTGCATAAGCGCTGAAGAAGTGTGTGAATACACCACCGCCGAAGCCGTCAACAACTGCCTTCTTAGCAGCGGCAACCTCTGTGCTTACTGTTGTAAGGGTGTCAGCTGCTGTTGCATAAAGATCATCCATGGTCATTGAGAAGTATACTTCGTTCTTTTCAAGTGTGGTCTGTGCATTCTTAATAATCTCAGTACTCTGAGCGGCACCGTCAGTTACTGAATATGCTGCATAGTTGTAATAGAACCAATAATCGTGCTTATATTTAGCAGGAACAGTAGTTGCATTACATCCGCTGCCTGTTGTGCTTTCTGCTGTGTAATCGTAAGCATAGTCATATTTGTTGTTGTTATGAGTGACTGTGAAGGTCTTTGATGTAACAACGCTGTCAGGAAGGTTATCAAGAGTGTAGCCTGTGATAGCGCTTTCCATCATGACTGTAAGCTTTACAGCGGGGGCAGCGGAAAGAGGAGTTCCGGGTACCTTTGTGTTGTTTGTTTCACTGGCTGTGCCTTCAACCTTTGTTGTTCCCTCGCTTACTGTTGAGCCTGCAAGAAGACCGGTAAGGAAAGCATCAACTTTATAGGTTGTGTAATCACTGCCCATTTCTGATGAAAGAAGAGTTTTTACTCTGGCATTAAGGTGATTGATTGTTCTGTAGGTTTTATCTGATGATTCACCTTTCTGAGCAATATCACTTGTGCCTGTGCTGGGTGTCTGAACAGCAGGGTTCTTATTTGCCATGGCATCAACCACTGCAAAATAAGCTTCAACTGCTGCAAGAACTTTACCGTCAGGGTCGCTGACTGTATAGTTGTTAGCAGCGCCTGAGAAGGTAGCATTCTTGATGCTGTCGAATTTGAGTGCATTTGCAAGTGCTGTTACACTAACATCCTGACCTGCAGCAAATGAAATTGATCCGAAGCATACGCTGATGCTTGTCATAATCATCATCACTGCAAGAAGAACACTCAAAAGCTTTTTTGAAGTCTTTCTGACTTCGCGTTTTGAAACTAGCATGTTTTTTCCTCCGTTAATATTTTTTCATTTTGCTTGTTTGCCTGTCTGAAAAAATTAATTAATCGCCTCCTGTTAATCAGATTTTTGTATTTTGAAGTTTTTTCAAACAAAAAATACAAATCGTGGGGCTCTTTTATTACAGCCGTTCTGCCTCCTCGCATTTGGCAGATTCCTTTTTTCTATAATATAAGAGCATTATTACAGACACTAATATTTAACCATTAAACAGTAAATTTAAAATTAATTTTTCGAATAATATTATTAATAAAATGTAAACGATTCTTAACGTTAATTTTCCGTTAATTTTCACCATTTAAAATGCATTTATAATGTGCAAAAAAGGAGAAAAAATATGTTCAATATTCTGGTTGTTGAAGACGACAAAAGTTCCCTGAAATTAATGCAGATTATCCTCACGGAAGCGGGCTACAACGTGAAGACGGCATCCAACGGAGCCAAGGCTCTGAAGGTGCTTGACAAGGAATACATTGACCTGATTATTCTTGATCTGATGATGCCCGAAATGAACGGAATTGAATTTCTCAGAACCATCAGAGGCAACAATCTTCAGACTCCCGTCATTGTAATCACCGCAAAGCTTCTTGCAGAGGACAAATACCAAGCCTTCATTGAAGGCGCTGACGACTATCTGACAAAGCCCGTTGACGTCCATGAGCTGACCTTCAGAATCAAGGCTCTGCTCAGACGTTCAAACATTGCAAGTGAACAGAAGCTTACAATCGGCAAGGTTGTTCTGGATTATAACGCCCTCACGGTTCAGAGGGAGGATGAAATCCAGACTTTGCCCAAAAAGGAGTTTTATCTTCTCTTCAAGCTTCTTTCCTACCCCGATAAGATTTTCACAAGACTTCAGCTGATGGATGAAATCTGGGGCATGAACTCAAACTCTGTGGACACCACAATCAATGTTCACATCAACAGACTCAGAAACAAGTTCAAAGACTATCCCGAATTCAAAATTGTTGCAATCAAGGGAATCGGCTATAAGGCGGTAATCACCAATGAAAAATAAATCAACCAAAATTTTCAGCCGAGCCAAGAGTATCCTTATTTTTTCAATCTCCGTTTTCCTGATTATCTCAACCAGCACCGCTGTTGTTATTGCCTTTTATGCCATTGTCAGCAGCACACCCTTTCTTGAGCTTGACAGACTCCCTCGACACACAAGCCAGTACATCATTGCAACAACAAGCCTTATTCTCGGCTTTATTCTTTCTCTGATTTTCAGAAAGCTTGTTTTCAAGCCGCTTTACAAAGTCTGCTGTGCAATTGATGAAATTGCGGCAGGAAATTATGAGGTTTCAGTCAATCCGTCAGGCTTCAGATCAATGCGCACTCTTGCAAAAAAGACAAATGAAATGGCAACAGAGCTCAGAAGCATTGAAACAATGAGATATGACTTTGTCAACAACTTTTCCCACGAATTCAAAACTCCCATTGTGTCAATCGAGGGCTTTGCCAGGCTTCTCAGAGATGCAGATCTTCCCGAAGAAGAAAAGAAGGAATACCTTGACATAATCATCAGTGAATCCGGCAGACTTGCAGAGCTTTCATCAAACATCCTCTTTGTAACAAAGCTTGAAAATCAGACCATTCTCACAGATGTCAAGGCCTTTAATGTCAGTGAACAAATAAGACTCGTCACCCTTCTCATCAACAACAAATGGCGCGAAAAAAACATTGATTTCAGTTTTGATGGTGAAGATTTCCTGATATATGCAAATGAGCTTCTGCTTCAACAGCTCTGGACAAACATCATTGACAACGCCTTCAAGTACACTCCCGCCGAATCATCCGTAACCATCGGCATCCGCAAGGAAGAAAGCAATTTCATTTTCACCGTTGAGGACAGCGGCAAGGGAATGTCAGACGAAGAAATCAAACACGCCTTTGACAAATTCTTCCAGGGAGATATGTCTCACAAGGCAACGGGCAACGGAATCGGACTCACCGTTGCAAAGAAAATCTGTCAGCTTCACGGCGGCGTAATCACAATGCGCAGAGGTGAAAAAGCAGGAATGATTTTTGAAATCACACTCCCCTGCGACTGCAGATAAGCACGTGAAAAACCAATTGAAAAAAGCAATAAAACAAAGCGGTTGAAAACATCCTTTTCAGCCGCTTTTCCGTTATCGTAAATCCTAGTTTTTCCAAAAGAAAAAGAGTGATAATTTTTAACATTATCACTCTTTGATTTTTTGTTATCTAAATTGTTTGACAGTATTATATTCTCTGTTCATTTGAAAAAAACATTTTTCAAAAAATGAGATTTTTTCTTTGAAAGAGAATAATTTTCAAGCAGAAGATTTTTCCGTCTCACTCAAGCTCATCATATCTCAGACCTATTAAACTCCTTATATCATCAAGGATATGCATAACATCTGAAGTTGCCTTCAGCGGCACGGCAGAGCTTTCCTTACGTCCCGCTCTGATGTCACGGGACACGCTGTCAAACTCATCAAGATAAGAATTCAGCTTCGGGCCCTTGCCGGTAAATTTTTCACGGTGAGTGAGTCCGTTTTTGAATTTCACCGTGTTCATAGCGTGAAAGAAAGGTGCATATATTTCACCTTTTTCACCCTTGATCCTCATGCTCTCAAGACCTCTGAAATCATTGATTGAGGCGCTGATTTTCACCTTCGGACCGTCAGAGTAAATGAATTCAATTTCCTCTGAAAGATCAATGCCGTTTCTGATTTTTCCCTTTGCCCTGATTTCATCGGGAATCCCCCAGAGTCTGTAAGCATAGGTGACAGGATAAACTGTTATGTCAAGCAAGGCTCCGCCCGCTCTTTTTGCATCGGTGTGCCGCCCCTTGTAGCCAACCGTTCTCACGTGATAACGGAAATCGGCAGAAAGGCTTTTTCCGATTTTACCCTCGTCAATCCATTTTTTTGTTTTGTTTGCCGCAGATGAAAACCAGGTCCACATCGCTTCACAAAGATACACATCTTTTTCTCTTGCAAGTGAAATCAGCTCATCTGTTTCCGCAGCGGTGACGGTGAAAGCCTTTTCACAGAAAACGGGCTTTCCCATTTCAATAGCCAGCTTTGCATATCTGAAATGCGCATTATGGGGAGTCACAATATATACACCCTCAACACTCTCGTCAGCAATTGCCTGCTCCGCTGTTGTGAAGGCTTTACCGCCGTATTTTCCGGCAAACTCAACCGCCTTTTCATAACTTCTTGTATAACAGGAAACAATCTCATGCCTGCCGCTTTTGTTAAGTTGGGAAGCAACCTGCTTTGCAAGGCTTCCCGTGCCGATAAAACACCATCTGAATTTACTCATATTATCCCTCCTGTGCATTCATTATCACACATTCCGCCCCAAAGTTCAACAAAAAATGAAAATGTGGCACAAAGCTTTGCAAAAAATTGGTGATATAGCTAAAAATGACGTATATATATGGACAAAATGAACAAGTTTGTGTATAATTGTATGCAAAATAAAGAAAAGGATTTGATATTAATGAATAAGATTACAATTATCGGTTCAGGCAGCGTTGGTTCAACAATTGCTTACACCCTTACTGCAACAGGCATTGCAACAGAAATCGTTATGATTGACGTCAACGGTGAAAAAGCAATGGGTGAAGCTCTTGACATCCGTCAGGGTACTCCTTTCTGCGGCTCCTGCTCAATTTATGCAGGTAATTATCCTGATGCGGCAAACTCCGACATCGTCATCATAAGCTCAGGTGTTGCAAGAAAGCCCGGACAGACCCGTCTTGACCTTGCTCAGACCAATGTTAACATTCTCAAGAGCATTATCCCCCAGATCACTGCTCATGCTCCCGATGCAACATATATCATTGTCAGCAACCCCGTTGACATTCTTACATACACATTCTGCAAATGCTCAAACATCCCCGAAGACAGAATCATCGGCTCAGGCACAATTCTTGACACTGCAAGACTCAGAAGCCGTATTTCAGAGTATTATAACATCAGCCAGCAGAATGTTCACGCTTACGTTCTCGGCGAACACGGTGACTCATCAATGATTCCCTGGTCAACCGCAAACATCTCAAACGTTCCCGTTCTCGAATACGGAAAATCACACAACAAAAAGGGCATCAAGCTTCCCGAGCTCACACCTGCTGACGTTGAAGAATACGTTAAGAAGTCAGGTGCAAGAGTTATTGAAAGAAAGGGTGCCACCTACTACGCAGTATCAATGTCTGTCTGCCATATCTGTAAGTGCATCCTCAGCGGTATTGATACCACAATGACAGTTTCAACAATGCTTCACGGCGAATACGGCATTGATGACGTATGTCTCAGTCTTCTCAACGTTGTCGGCAGAAACGGTGCAGAAAGCAAGGTTATCCTTCCTCTTACAGACAGCGAAATCGAGGCACTCCGCAAGAGCGCTGAAAGCCTTAAGGATATCATCAGACAGACAGAAATCTGAAGGGAGTCTTAAGGATGAAAAAAACTAAGCTCTCAGTCTGGGAAAGTGCCTGTATTATCACAGGCTACGGAGTCGGCGGCGGAATTATGGCAATGCCCTATCTTGCAGAAAAGAACGGCATTGTTATGGCAATTGTTATACTGCTTCTAGCCTTTCTTTCCAACTATGTAATGCATCTTATGATTGCCGATATTGCAATTAAAAGCGGCGGCAAATCCCAGATTGTCGAGGTTTTTTCCAGGTATCTTTTCACAGGTAAGCTTCAGAAGCCTCTGACCCTCTTCTTCTATGCGCTTATGGCTCTTGTTATGTTTACAAACCTTGCCGCATATATTTCGGGCTCAGCAGAAATTCTGACAGAGCTTCTGAGCATTCCTATTCTTGCGTCAAAGCTTATTTTCTATTTAATAGCCGCAAGCGTGGTGCTTCTCGGACTGAAGGCTGTGGGAGTAAGTGAAACCGTTGCAGTTACCGTCATTTTCGCAGTTGTCGGTATTCTTGCCGTTTCATCTCTTTTCAACATCAGCAATCCCCTTGTCTTCAGCATAGGTCAACCCAACCACATTCTTGCATTTTTCGGAATGGCAATGCTTGCCTTCTCTGCTTTCTTCTCTGTACCTCAGGCGGTAAAGGGTCTTGATTCCGATGTAAAAAAGGTTAAAAAAGCCGTCTTCATCGGTCTGACCAACAACCTTGTTCTTATGCTTGTTATTACTGTCTGTGCCCTTCTTTCTTCAGAGGAGGTAACAGAAATGGCAATGATAGGCTGGAGCAAGGGTATCGGCAGCTGGGCTCAGATTGCGGGCTCTGTTTTCACTTTCCTTGCAATGCTGACAAGCTATTGGTCAATTTCTCTTGCCCTTGCTGAAATCACAGAGGAGGAACTTAAAAAGAGCAGAAAATTCTGCTGGCTTATTGCAACAATCCCCTCTTTACTTTTAACCTTCCTCAACCTTGGCGGTTTTATGGAATTTATGCGTATCGGCGGCGGTCTCATCGGTATTCTCAACGCCATTCTTGTTATTCCCTCTTACAGAAAAAGCCTCAGGGATGAAGGAGACAGCACCCTCGGCAACAGATGCGGCACCTTTGTTCAGATTCTTGTCGTTGCCGCTCAGATTCTTATGGCCTTGGGCAATGTGGTGACAATATGAAAAAGAAGCTTTATTTCAACGGTCACATCCACTCTATGACTGACGAAAAGGACATTTATTCCGTTATGGTCACTCAGGGCAAACGGATATGCTACATCGGAAATGAAATTCCCGATTCAATTAAATTTGCGAAAAAAAACGATCTTAAGGGATGCCACGTCTACCCCGGACTCACAGATTCACATCTGCATCTGCTTTATACAATGGTTCTTTCCGCTGCAAATTTCAGCATCTGTGACATAACCTCTGAGGGAATAAAGCCCGATAATCTTCAGGATATTGGTGAAAGAGTCCGCTTATTCTGTCAGAAAAATCCAAACCAGAAAATAATCACAGCCAACGGCTATATTATTTCTGCAATAAATGAGAAAAGACTGCCCACCCGCTTTGAGCTTGACCAATGGTCTGACGGGAGAGCAGTCATTATTTACAGCATTGACGGACACAGCTCTGCTCTTTCAACAAAGCTGATGGAGCTGCTTGAACTCAACGCTGAAGAAAGTGACGGCATTTTCTCAGGTGAGGCTCACGAATTTATGCAGGGCAAGGTCACAAATCTTATTGCCTCCAGCGTCACCCTTTCCACCTTTGCAAAAGGTGTGGCAAATTTTTCTAACCTTTGTGCCGGCTACGGCATAACCCGTGTCTGTGCCCTTGACGGAAATGAGGATGCGGATAACGACATTCTCACAAAGGTACTTGCCTTCATTTCCATGCGCACAGATATAAAGGTAAGGCTTTATCCTCAGTATATGGATTTTTCCCGCCTTGCTTTTTTCAGAAAAAAACAGAAAAGCTTCCGCGGCGGCGGCTGCGGTTCCTGGGAGCTTGACGGCTCCGTCGGTTCTCACAGTGCAGCTTTTTATGAGCCTTATAAAGACAGCGGCGAGCAGGGACACTGCTATTATTCAAAAGAAAAAATTGCAGAAAAGGTCACCGAAGCCCTCGATAAAAACATCCGTCTGACCTGCCACGCAATCGGTGAAGCAGCTATTGATCTGATTACAGAGGTTTATAACGAGCTTTCAGACAGATTGCCCGCGGATAAAGGACTGATGAGAATTGACCATTTTGAATTTCCCGGGAGAAAGGCTGTTGAAGCTGTCAAACGTCTGCCTCTTGCACTTTCTGTTCAGCCGGGCTTTTCCTGGATTGACAAGCATTTTCTCAAAAGCTACGAGCAGTATCTGAGTGAAGATCTGATCAAAAAGCAGCTGCCCCTGAAGGAGCTTGCAGATGCCGGTGTTTGCATCTGCGGATCAAGTGACTCTCCCGTTCAGTCAATCAACCCCTATGATCAGATGCTCGGCATGATTGATTTTTATCTCCCGGAACAGTCTCTGACTCCTTATCAGGCTCTTGAAGCTTACACGGTGAATCCGGCAAAAATGCTTGGTGAATCCGACTCGGGAACTCTTGAAAAAGGAAAGCTTGCCGACTTTTTTGTCAGCAAAACAGACCTTCTTGCCTGCAAGGGAGCTGAGATTTCTCTCTGCAAGGCCGAATACACAGTAATCGGCGGCAAAAAATACAAAGAGAAAAAGGGCACTGTTGCAGAGTTCATCTTTATGCTTATGAAAAAAGGACAAAAAATCTGAGCCGGAGTTGAAGACATTATGGAAACTTATAATGAATTTATGGCAAGAATAAGCAGCTTTCAGCACCAGCAGTTAAATCTCGGCAACGGTTATTTCACCGCAAATTCCTCTGTGTCTGACAAGGCTGAAAATGACGGCAGGTTTAAAAGCTTTTACGGAGATACTGTTGTTTTTAATCTTGACAGCAAAACAAAAAAATCACTTGCCTTACTGGTGGATTTTCTTTATGAAAATGCAGGAGAATGCCTTTGTCAAAGACTTGAGCCTCACACAATGCATATGACACTTCACGACCTGAGCAGCTCTCCCGATCTGGACAAAGTTGCTCGGGAGCTTTTCGTAAATGAGCTAAATATCTTTTCTCTGAAAAACAAGTTTTCAAAAACAAAAATCAGAATGAAAAGCAAATTTATTTTCAATATGGTCGGCACCAGCATTGTTGCAGGTCTTTATCCCGCTGACGAAAATGAATACGAAAAGCTTATGGAGCTTTATTATGCAGTTGATAGCTTCAGACCGCTGCCCTATCCTTTCACTCCTCATATCACCCTTGCCTACTTTTTACCCGCAGGCTTCACCCGCGAAAAAGCAGAGCGTCTTGAAAAAGCGGTAACTGAACTGAATAAAAAAAGCTTTCAGTTTACCCTTTATACAGAAAATCTCTTCTATCAGAAATTCACTGATATGAACAGCTATTTCAACATTATAAATCTTGACTGATAAAAGCAGCACACCAAAACTTAGCCGGTGCGCTGTTCTTTTTTTGTTAAAAATTAAAGATTTTTGCTTTTTCTCTAATTATAAAGGAAAACAAGAGGGGTAAGGTTGCTTTTTTTCAGACTATAATCAATAATATAGCTACCGATTTGAACATATTGTTTTAAACCGGAATCTAATTTTAAGAACGGAGAAATATTATGCACGAAAACATTACTTTTGAAAACCTCAAAGACTTTTTTCCCGAAGCATTTGAAGAAAGCACCGCAGCTAACAAAAACACCTTCAGAAGACATTCAAAAGAAATTGCTCTCACCATCGGTTATCTGCTCGGAATATCTGAAATACAATTACTTAAACGAATTGAAGAAGACGAAAAGACAATCTTTGAGGAAATCAAGTCAAAGCTTGAAAAGGACAGCGACTGCATTGCAATCAGACATCTGAACAACATCAGAAGCAAGCTTATGCTCAATTTCAAATTTGTCAGCAGATCAATGAGAAACATCGGAGCTGCAGACTATAAGCCCCTTGATAAAATGGAATTGTTTGAAGAAGATTTCAAGGCTATATACAGGCAAGAAATTTACATAATAACAGGAAAAAATGATATAAATGAATACATTCGGAATGCCAATCAGGAAATTGCAAAGCGAATAGATAAAATACAAAAATATTTTCCCGACTGGGTAAAATTCAAAAATATCAAAACATTGTTTATAATGCCCGCCAACATTCCCGAAGAGGTGAAAAAATTTCAATTCAATCAGCTTGATTACCCCTTCCAGAAATATATCTACTGGCGTGAGCCTATTGATGTCGGCTATATCCTTGCAACTGACTCATCAATTCTTGAAATTGCTTACAACAACAACCGAGAAAACTTTTCAGACAGAAACTATGTTGTTGATGCAAGTGATTTCATCAAAAGCAGCATCAACGAATTCATTGAACGCGGCACAAAAATTCAAATTTTTGTTGACGGTGAAAACACCGACCCCTATATGCTTGCTTCAACAATAAACAGCCTTTCCGATTATGAAATCTGCAAAATTGACAAAATAGTTGTTTATTCTGATTCAAAGCACTCAACAAATGCCTGGAATTATTTCAAGCATTTTTCCCTTGAAATCCCCGTTGAAAACATCAAGGTTGACCGAATTGCCGCTGAAAAATCTCTTGTTGACCATATGCTTGTGGTGGGAGTTTCAAAGGCGGTTTATAAAGAAAATGCCGACAGCATCATTCTTGCTTCCTCAGACTCGGACTTCTGGTCAGTTATTGAATCAATCAGCGACGTCAGATTTATGGTTATGGCCCAAAGAGAAAAGTGTGGACACAATTTCAAAAACATCCTCAGAGAGAACAATATTCTGTACTGCTATGTTGACAACTTCAAAACTCTTGAAAACAATGCATTCTTCAAGGTTGTCTTCCGCAAAGAGCTTGAGGCTCAGATTGCAGCGGGCTTCAATCTCGGCAATGCTCACGACCTTTTCAAAAGTGCTCTGACAAACAGCCGTGCCGAGCTTTCAAGTGCAGAAAGTGAAATCATCTTCAACAAATATATAAAGGGTCTGACCCTCAAGGTTGACAGCTCAGGCAATTTCAAAATTGTGATTCCCGAATAATATTCCGCAGTCAGCTTTTCCCCCATAAAAAAAAACCGAATACTAAAATAAAAAGCAGATGTATCCTTAAACGTCGGATACATCTGCTTTTTTTGCTTGAATTTTACCAGAGATTTTTACCCCATCTTTTTTCGAGCACTGCAATGCAGACAGGAATGAAAATAATCTGAATGATTATGCCCGGAATTGCATTGACAACTGCCCCTGCCCAGAAAGCCGAAAGACCGAACTTTGAAAAATCAAAGCCCACACAGCAAAGCTGCACTGTTCCCCAAACAATTCTGCCGATGATCATCGAAAGCAGCAGAGAAAAATAAATATTGACCTTCTTTTTCGGCAATCTGCGGTATAACAAACCGCTCATAAAGCCGTAAGCGGCAAGCTCAAAGGCCATTGCAACGGCACGTGGAAAAAGAGCGGGAGCTCCAAGGGTAAGAGAGCGAAGCAAGGGTGCTGTAAATCCAACAGCAAGTCCCCAGGGTGCACCGCAGATATATCCGCACAAAATCACGGGAATATGCATGGGACAAAGCTTTGAGCCTATAGCTGAAAGCTGACCCGTCAGAAAGGGTAAAACATAAGCCGTTGCAAGAAACATTGCCGAAAGGGCAAGTCTGAAATTATTGGTCTGTTTGTTCATAAAATATCTCCGGAATGAAAAAAATTTCCAATATTATATCACAGCTTTTTTCTTTTTTCAATAGATTATACTGTGTTTGAAAATGATATCAAAAACGCTTCTTTGCACAAATGTATAAAAAATAATACATTAAGTTAAAAAATATATGTGTTTTTCATAGTTTTTATCGAGTCAAGCATTGACAGTCTCTTCAGTTTTTAGTAAAATAGTTTTGATATGAAGGCAAATTTAGTCTTCAATTTATTTCTTAAGGAGGTTTTGATTATGACCGATGCAAAAACTTTGGCGTATATTAACCTTTACGGTATTTTAGGCGCCTTGGAAAACCTTTGCGAGCTTGATGAGGAAGCAAGTAAACTCGCTCAGGTCAATGAACCCGTATCAATCGGCTTCACTGTGCTCGGCGGTCCCAGCGCAACACTCACTTTCTTCAACGGACACTGCAAGTTTGAAGAAGGCGTAAAAAACTGCACAGTTCTTCTTCCCTTCCCCACATGTAAGATGTTCAACGGAGTTATCGACGGAACTGTTACCCCCATTCCTGTCAAAGGCTTTTCAAAAATCAGTTTTCTTCTCAACAATTTCACAAAGCTGACAGACATCCTCACAAAATATCTCAGAGCATCCGAGGAGGATCTCAAGGATGAGGTGTTCTATGAAAAGAGCACAAAGCTTATGTTCTATCTCATCACTGCTGCAATTGCTCAAATCGGCAACAATGACGAAATCGGCAAATACAGCGCAAGCTTCATCCCCGACGGAATTGTTGAAATCAGCATCAAGGACTGTGTTTCTTCAACTCTCAGAGTTAAAGATCACAAGCTTACAGCAATCAAGCAGGCTCCCGCAAGCTACCGTTCAAAGATGGAATTCGGTTCAATCAAAATTGCAAGAGACCTCTTTGACGGCAAAATCAATGCCATTGCTGCTGTCGGTGACGGCTCCGTAACAATGAGCGGTCTTATCCTTATGATTGACAACGTCAACAGAATTCTCGACAGAGTTGCACTCTATCTGTTATAAAAAGGAGGAAATAATAATGAGTCATCCCGTTTACAACTTTGATAAAAGCCGTGAGCTCTTTTCAAAGGCTACCCAAATAGTTCCCTCCGGTATCTACGGTCACCTCGGCCCTGCCGAAGGTCAGTTCATCCCCGTTACAAAATGGCCCTTCTTCGCTGAGAAAGCTCAGGGCTCATACATCTGGGATGTTGACGGAAACAAATTTCTTGATTATATGTGCGCTTACGGCCCCAACGTTCTCGGCTACTGTGATCCCGACGTTGACGCTGCAGCACTCAAGCAGATCGAAAAGGGTAACTGCACAACAACACCCATGAGCGTTATGCTCGACTGCGCAGACCTTCTTGTCAGCACCGTTAAAACAGCTGACTGGGCATTCTTTGCAAAGAACGGTAACGACGCAACACAGGGTGCTATCATGTGCGCACGTGCTTACACTCACAGAAAGAAAATCATTATGTTCCAGGGCTATTACCACGGTGTTTCACCCTGGTGTCAGAAAAAGGACTATCCCGGTGTTCTTGTTGAAGACGTTGCAAACAACATTCTTCTCCCCTGGAATGATATCCCCGCAATTGAAAAGGCAATTGAAGAAAACAAGAATCAGATTGCCGCAATCATTGCTCAGCCCTATGACCACGGTAACTTCCACGACAATGTTCTTCCCGCTGACGGCTTCTGGAAGAAGGTAAGAGAAATCTGCACAAAGAATGACATCGTTCTCATCATTGACGACGTCCGTGCCGGCTTCCGTCTTGACCTTGCAGGTTCCGATGCATATTTCGGCTTTGAAGCTGACCTTATCTGCTTCTGTAAAGCTCTTGCAAACGGCTACAATATGTCCGCAATCTGCGGTAAGGAATTCCTTAAGGGTGCAATGAGCAGCCTTTCATACACAGGCTCCTACTGGCTTTCAGCTGTACCCTTTGCAGCTTGTATTGCAAACATTGAAAAGATGAAGAAGCTTGACGCTCCCAAGATGTTCCGTGAGCTTGGCACAACTCTTGTTGACGGTCTTGTCAGCACCGGTGCAAAGCACGGCTTCAACCTTGTTGCTTCAGGTCCCCCGGCTCTTTTCTATCTCAGAATTGCTAACGATGACAGCCTTATTCTTCATCAGGAATGGGTTGCTGAAATGGTTTCAAGAGGCATTTTCATCACCAGCCATCACAACCACTTCATCAACGCTTCTCTCACAAATGAGGATATTGCTTACACAATCGACGTTGCTGATGAGGCTTTTGCAGCAGTTGCAAAGAATCATCCCGAGCTTTTCAAATAAGTTAAACTAAGGCGTTGTGCCTTTTAATAAAAATTATCAAAATTGGAGGAAAACATTATGCCACTTACAAAACAAGAATGGCTTGCTCTTGAAAAAAAGGCTTTCGAACTCCGTAAGCTCACAATTCAGACAACTGTATGGGCAGGCAGCGGACATCTTGGCGGCGGTATGAGCGTACTTGATCTTCTCACAGTACTCTACCACAAATATCTTAACATCAAGGTTGACGATCCCAAATGGGAAGACAGAGACCGTTTCATCCTTTCAAAGGGTCACGCAGCAATTGCTTATGCTCCCGTGCTTTGCGACAAGGGCTTCAACGATGTTGAGCTTCTTAAGACTTTCAACCTTTCAGGTTCAAAGATGGGTATGCACCTCGACTCAAACAAGGTTGTCGGCGTTGATGCATCAACAGGCTCACTCGGCCACGGTGCTTCAATTGCAGCAGGTACAGCTCTTGCAGCAAGAGTTCTCGGCAAGGATTACCTCACCTACATCGTAACAGGTGACGGAGAGCTTGGCGAAGGCTCAAACTGGGAAGGCTTTATGACAATCAATCATTATAACCTTTCAAACTGTATCGTTTTCATCGACCGTAACCACTGCATGATTGACGGCCCCACAGAAGAGGTTATGAAGCTTGAACCCGTAGCTGACAAGATGAGAGCTTTCGGCTTCAACACAATCTGTGTTGACGGTAACAACATCGGTGAGCTCTGTGATGCTATTGATCAGGCTATCGAAAGAGCAAAAGAGCCCTGCGCTCCCACATGTATTCTTATGGATACCAAAAAGGGTGCCGGCGTTAAGACAATGGAAGGCGATTATCTGTGGCACTACGGCGCTATTGATGATGCTCTTTTCGAAAAATTCAACAAAGAACTTGAAGAAGATTATAAAGCTCGCTGTGCAAGAGCTGAAAAGGAGGGCAAATAATTATGGCAGGCGGATTTGTTTATAACGCAGTTGACCAGACTTCAATTTCAACAGCTGAAATTTACGGCAAGACTCTTGCTGACATTATCATCAACGACCCCAAGGTTGTTGCCATTACTCCCGACCTTGCAAAATCAACAAAGCTCGGTGACGTTCTTAAGGTTTGCCCCGAAAGAGTTTTCAACGTAGGTATTGCTGAACAGGATATGTTCGGTGTGGGCGCAGGTATGGCAAGAGCAGGTCTCATCCCCTTCATGTCAGGCTTCTCAGCCTTCACATCAATGAGAGCTTGTGACCAGCTTCACACAGACATCTGCTATCAGAACGTAAATGCAAAGATTATCGCAACTCATGCCGGTACATCCTTCGGTCAGGCAGGTTCAACTCACCACGCTATCACTGACCTCGCTATCACAAGAGTAATGCCTAATCTCACCGTTATCGTTCCCGCTGACGGCTATGAAACAGCTAACGCAGTTAAGGCTGCTTACAACAACGAAGGCCCCTACTACATCCGTATCAACAGAGGCTTTGACCGTGTTCTTTATAACGGCACAGATTATGGCTTTGAGGTTGGTAAGGCTGTTGAACTCCACGAGGGTACTGACATCACAGTTATTGCCTGCGGTTCATGTGCTTTCCAGGCTCTTCAGGCTGCTAACTTCTTTGAGACAGCTGAAGATTCACTTAAGGTCCGTGTTCTTAACATGCACACAATCAAGCCCATCGATGAGGAGGCTATTCTCAAGGCAGTTCTTGACACAAGAAGAATTATCACCGTTGAAGACCACAGCGTAATCGGCGGTCTCGGTTCAGCAGTTGCTGAGGTTATGGCCAAGGCAGGTAAGGGCTGTGCATTCAAGATGCTCGGACATCCCGACAAGTTTGCTCCCATCGGTCTCCACGAAGACATTATGTCAGAAGTAGGCATTGATACCAACGGTATCATCTCCGCAATCCGTGAAGTTATGAACAAGGACTTCGAAGAAGATGACAACTGGGACGACGAGTTCTAATTAATTACAAGGAGGCAAAACTATGACTCATACACAGGAAGCCTTATATTCCAACAAAATTTTTCTTAATGCAGCTTTGCCGCTTGTAAAGGTTATTGCAAACGATGTTCCCTCTCTTAAAAAGAAGTTTGAAAAAGCAAATGCTGTTATCCAGGTTAGCTGCCTTGATCCTGACGTTGAAGGCGGCAAGCAGGGTATGCATTTCATCGTAAATGAAGGCGACTGGCAGGTTAAAATCAACCTTTCAGAAGCTCCCGACATTGAGCTTGAATTCAAATCCGTTGAAAATCTCAACGATTTCTTCAAAGGTAAGATCACTCCCGCAGGCATTCCCAAAATCAAGGGTATCAAGCATGCAGGAACTCTCATCTCATTTGTTATGGTGCTTCTGAAGATGGCCAACCTTCTCGGTGCAACTGAAATCCCCAAGGATGAAGAAACCAAGGAGCTTCTTGTTAAGTGCTACTTCTACCTTCTTTCAAGCGGTATCAGCCAGCTTAACAAGATGGGACATAAGGAAATCAAGGATTGGACCTCAAAGAGCCCTGACCGTGTTTATGCCTTTGCAGTTGACGGTTATCCCCAGGTTTCAGCTTATCTGAGAATCAAGGCCGGCAAATCAAGAGCCGGACGCGGTGAATATAAGAGAGCAATGCCCTTCTTCACCCTCAGATTTAACAATCTTGACAGTGCTCTCGGCATTCTTATGAGCATTGACGATATGCTTGAATCCACCAAGCAGGGTAAGCTTATTATGGACGGTGCTCCCGAGTTCGGTGCTCAGATCGGTGCATTTATGCTTGAAATCGGCGCTCTGGCAAAATAAAAATTACATAACAAAAGCCCGCTTACATAAGCGGGCTTTTTTCTTTGCTTTCAGTTTATTTCAGTGACAATCAGACCTTTTCCCTTGCCGTATTTGTCACCGTTTTTGTCATAAATGATATCGTACTCCTTGCCGAGAACCTTCACTCCTGTCAATCGGAAATAATCCCAGAAATCAGGGATAATCGGATTCACAGCAAGCTCGCCGTCTTTCACATCCACTCCTGCAAGACCGGATATAACAAGATCGCAGAAGGTTGAATGATTATAATCCTTGCCTCTTTCGTAACCGCCCTTAAGCTTCGGCCAATTCATTTTTTTGAGAATTGTTCTGCTTGACCAGTCACCCTCAAGGTCCATAACCTCATCAATCCAGCTGACTGTTCTGCCCTGCTCAGTCACTCTTTTATGCATCTGAGCATACTGAGCAAGGAGTCTGCAGAACATATCCTTATACTTTTTGCTGTCAGTTGACTGAGCTGTTCTTTTAAGCGCCGTGAGTGTCTGAGAGGTTGCAAAGGGCCAGATATATCCGTTCCACAGACATTCGTGCTTTGATTCATACATAAATCTGCCGCAGCTTCGTTCAACTGTTGTAAGCCCGTAAGGACTGAAAAAGCCACTCTCTGATTCAAGCAGATCAAAGCACGCCTCCCTGCCCTCTTCAGCTATGTCAAACATAAAGGGTATATAACCTATAAGCTCACGCGGACCGACTTGCTTCTCCCCTGCTGCTTCAGGTCTTTCTCCCTTTGCATAATGAAAGGCACGGTAAAAGCCATCCTTATAAAGCTCTTTGTTGATAAAATTCTTAAGAGAATAATGCTTCTGAAGATATTTTTCCTCTGCTGTCTTATCATTATAAGCCTTAGCAAACTGAGAAAGAGCAAAAGCATCAGCACACATATAGCTGTTGAGAGTGGGGCGCACTCCCCTGAGCATTTTCAGTTTTTCATCTCTTCCGCTGACAGAAAACTCCATTGCATCCGCATTGTCAACGGACCAGAAACTTCCGTCATAAAGCAAATGCGTCTTTTCCCATTTCTGATAATATATTTCAATTTCACGGAGAAACTCCTCCCCAAAATCAAAATCACCTCTGATAAGAGCATATTTATAAGCCGCATCTATAAGCCAGGAGCTGTAACTATGGCTTTTTTTGGATTTTGTGAGAAAAAATCTGATATAGCTTTTCAGATATCTGTCCGCATTTTTAAGCCATCTGCCTTCATATATATGATGACCAGCGGCGGCGTTTATGGTATTGTGTCTGCCGCTCCATAAAACCTTCGGCAGAAACTCAGTAATAACAACTCCGTCTTTCGTGGTTTTTATATGCTTTCTGTAAGTCCAGAAACGGAAATAGTAGGTGCTCTCAATGTCCTTGTCGGGACATTCGAAAAGAGGCACCTCCTGCTTCATCCACTCATAAGCACGATCATTGTCAATGTCATTTTTTATAAGCTCTTCATCGTCTGCATTGAATTTATCAACATAAAATCTGATAATATCCATATTTTTTACTGCGCTTTACGAATTCAGCTGTTCCAGGGCTTATTCATTACAACAAAGGTCATTCGTTCCTGAATGCTTTCTTTTCCGTGACCGGTGCCGAATCCGCCGTGATCTGACGTAATAATAATCAGCCAATCCTCATTTTCATAATTTTCTCTTTCTGTGATTGCCTGAATTGTTTCATAAGCGCAAGCATCCTCCTGCTTGAAGGCTTCTTTATATTCAGGATTGTTGAAAGTGAAGCCCAGGTCATGACCTGTTGAATCGGTGTGCTCATAAATCACAAAAACAAAGTCAGCGCAATCCTCTTTTTTCACCTCACCGAGCACAAATTCGTGTGATGCCTGATCGTTCTCACAAATGTTGAAATCAACGGCAATTGAGTTTTCAATGCAGTATTCCATTTCAGCCTTATAGGTTGAATTATCGTTGACAAAATGACCCTTCCAACGAGTGATAAATGAAGCACTGTCAATTATATTTTCCTCAACAAGTGATGTCATCAGAGTTTTTGTGTCAAGAGTTTTTGTTACACTGTTTTTATAAATACCGTGAACATCAGCCCATACGCCCGTCATAATTGAGCACCAACCGGGAGCAGTGGATGTGTCCTGAGTGTTTGTCTGAGGATAATTAACTCCGCCGCAATAAGCAAGATTAATTGAACCGCCGTCATCGAGCAGATAATTAATACCGCTGTTTTCCTTCTCAAGCTCAGCAAGAATATCTGCACGGCAGCCGTCATAGCCGATGACGATTGCTTTTTTCTCCGTTGTGCCTTCCTTGAGCTCAGACTTGAAATGCTCATTGATGATTGCATAAATGTCAGTCTGAGGATAAGCATCCTCAATTGTATTTTCATAACCAACGGATGCAACATTCTGTCTGTAAAGCTCCTGAGTATCATTCTTATCCTTGGCATATCTGAGAATATACATTGCTGTGCTGCCTCCGATAATTGCCAGCACCAAAACAACGCTCAGCACTGAAATGATAATTTTCTTTTTGCTTTTCATAGTTTTCTCCTTCTTTCTCTTTGCTTTAAATATTGGTATATCAAAAACTTCTTTTCGGAAGCTTTTCAATATAACACATAATATGGGTCTAAAGCTGTTTTTTACATATTTTCAGCCAATGCAGAAAAATCACTTTAAGCTTTATAACAAGTGTCTTTCTTGCCCGAAAAAATTATATCATATCGAATTTTCAGTGTCAATGTATAGCAATTATTCAATGAAAAAGGCCTTAAAAAGCACTTTTCTTTTTTGACGAAAAACCAACCGAAATCTGAAGCAAAACGCCTGTAATCACCTTTTAATTAAAAATCTCATAATTCTACCGCAGGCAAAGTGATAATTCCTTTGTATTGCTATATAATTTTTCAGAAAAAAGGAGGAGCAGAAGCGCAATATAATCATATTTTTCAGAATGTAAAAAACTGAACAATCAAATTGAAAAACCGTCAGAAAGCTTTGCTTCTGACGGTTTTTGTATTAATTTGCTCTTTTTTACTGCATATAAAATTATTTCAGAATTGAAACAGCATCTGTGATTGTTTTTTCAAACGCTTCTCTGCCGTATTCATCAACCTGAGCCTTGTTCTTTTCACCGTGAGTGAGACATCCCGCACCGCCGATACATCCGCCGACACAAGCCATACCCTCAATGAAGTTTGCATCAAGAACATTCTTGCTCTTTTTCAGAAGAGCGGTTTTGCAGGCCTCGATGCCGTCACAAACAGCAGGCTTGACCTCAAAATCAATTTTCTGCTCAAAAAGAGCCTGCTTGACTGAATCTGAAAGACCGCCTGAACGGGCAAAAATTCTGCCGAAATAAGAAGCGTTATCAAGCACACCCTCGGGAAGCTCTGTGATTGCCAGCTCCTTGCTGTCAAAAAGAGCCTGAAGCTCTTCAAAGGTAAGAACCGCATCAACATAAGGCTTAACCGATTCAAGCTGAGCTTCGGATTTTTTTGCTGTGCAAGGTCCGATGAAAACAACCTTTGCATTTTCAGTTGTTTCCTTGATATACTTTGCAAGCATTGCCATGGGTGACAGATTGTGTGAAACAAAAGGCACAAGAGTCGGGAAAGCAGTTTTGATATACTGAACAAAGGCGGGACAGCAGGAGCTTGTCAGGAAGCCTTTTTCGCTAAGCTCCTTTGATTCCTCCATTGCAACCATATCAGCACCGAGAGCAGCTTCAATTACAGTATGGAAGCCCAGCTCTTTAAGTCCGGTGATAACCTGACCGAGCTTTGCATAAGTGAACTGACTTGAAATTGAAGGAGCAACAACGGCATAAACCTTGTAATTTTCATTGTTCTGACTCTTTTTAATAATATCAATAACATTGAGGATAAAGGATTTATCACTGATTGCACCAAAGGGGCACTGATATACACAGGCACCGCACTGAATACATTTGCTGTTATCAATTGCGGCAGCATTGTCCTCATTGATTGAAATTGCCTTGACCTTGCAAGCCTTCTGACAGGGGCGCTTGCGGTTAATGATTGCAGAGAATGGACAAACCTTTGCGCACTGTCCGCACTCAACACACTTTGACTTGTCAATGTGTGCAACATGGTTATGGTCAAAGGAAATTGCACCGCGTCTGCAAACGTCTTCGCATCTGTGAGCAAGGCATCCGCGGCAGGAGTCTGTCACCTCATAACCCGCTGCGGGACATTCGTCACAGGCAATGTCAATAACCTCAATAACATTGGGGTTTTCTTTGTCTCCGCCCATTGCAAGCTTGACACGCTCACCCAAAATTGCGCGCTCCTTATAAACACAGCAACGCATTGTGGAGGTTTTTCCGGGAACAATTTTCATCGGAATGTCAATAAGATTCTGAAGAAGCGTGTCATTCCATGCTTCCTGAGCAACCTGACGTAAAACCTTATATTTAAGATGCTGTACTTTTGTATCAAATTTTCTCATAAAATATACCTCTTAGAAATAGCTGACTTTAATCCTTTTACCCATTCTTCTCAGAGACTTTGAAAGCTCCTCAACAAGATTCATTTTGATGTTGAAATTAATGGGAAGGTCCGGATTCTGATGAGCAGGGTTGATGGCCCGTCCGACATAAAAATTAATATCGGTTGCCTCCTCAAACAGCAGACGGCAAATCAGAGAAGCACCGTCTCTTTTGAAGCTCCAATGCTCATAATGTTTGTTTTCGCCGAGATAATCCGCTGCATACTCAACGACCTTGTTAACGGTGATAACACCCTCAGTTACAAGGTCAACGCCCTCAAGCTCCGCAATGGGAGGAACATCACTCTGCTCAAAAACAAGTGACGGTCTGAGTGGCTTGCCGAGAAACTTGGCGGCAATGGAGGAGGTTGTACCTCCGCAGATAATGTGCTTGCCCTCCTTGGAGAAGAACAGAGACATCATTCTGTCCGCATCATCACGGTTTGACGGAGGACCGAAGAGCATATTCATCGGCACTCTTTTTCTTATTCTGACAACACAGGCAGTGGCATCGTCACCGGGCTTGTGTCCGTAAAGCTTGTCACACTCATCAACAAGCATTGTTGAAAGTGTTTTTGCTGTGTATCCCGCAGGAGCAAGAGTTTCCAGGAAATCAATTATATCCTCTCTTTTCCAGCCAAAATTATAGGACATTCCGATTCCCGCATGAGGACATCCGTCACTCATGGCAATAAAGATATCGTTTTCCTGTAAATCAATAACAGATTTGAATATCTTTTTACCGCCGATATTCATTTCTATTTTCGGGTAATCCCAATTTTTTTCATCACGGATAATAATTGCATGAGGGTTATCATACTGAATAAGCTCTGCTGTCTGATTGTTTTTAAGATGAATAATTGTGAAGGTCGAATAAGCAACTCCTCTGACTGAGCAAACAGGCAAGGTAGCCGCAATTGTTTCAACACATTCTTCAAGAGAGAGACCCTCAGCAAGCATTGTTGAAATGATTTTTGAGGTGAGCGTTGAAAGAATACTCGCCTTAACCCCGCTGCCAAGACCGTCTGAAAGAACAACAACGGTCGAATCGTCACTCGGCTCAACAATATCAATATGGTCTCCGCAAAGCTCTTCACCGTAATGATTTATACTTTTATATCCGATATCAGCACATAAATCATTCATTGGTTATTGACTCCTTAAGTTTTGCAAGAGCAATTTTGGTTTCAGCAGCCGTTTCACCAAGAAGAGATGCAATTTCCTGAACAATTCTCATCTGCTTTTCAACAACCTTGTCCGCAACCTCAACGGTCTGCTTGCTGATTGCTTCTTTTCGTTCCTTGGAATACTGATCCTTTGTCACATCACGCATAATGCCCACAAAAAGTCTTGAATCACCGTCATAGACAATTGTCTGCTCAACATAGCGCTTGTATTCAGCTAAATAAACCTGCTCCTTGTATATTCCCATACCCGTGTCACGAACCTTGATGAAGGGTGACGGATCGAGAATTCTGATAACCTGAGTGCCGAGAACATCAGAAGCATAACGGATATTCATAAGCTCCATTGCAGATTTGTTAATCTGCTGAACCTCAAGCTGCTCATTAAGAACAATAAGTCCGTCAGGTGAATTATTAACAATTGTGTCTGAAAAGCTTTCAGCCTTATCCTTAAGGAAGGGAAGACACATTGAAATTTCAGCCTTACCCTGAAGAATTGCAATTGCTTTTTCACGGCAGGTATTATAACCGCAAGAGCCGCAGTTGAGCTCCTGAGAGGGCTTGAATTTGCCCATCTGACGAAGTGTATTGCAGATTTCGAATTCAGCAGGCAAAGGCAGATGCTGCTCAATAAATTCGAACTGCTTTTTCAGTTCAACTGCCTTGGGCTGTGAAACATCAAAATCCTTATTACCTGCATAATTTATGATTGTGATATAATCCTTGACGGTTTCTGAGCGGTGGTATTTTTCCATAACAGGTCCGCCCATACAGCTACCGACACAGGCAGACATTTCAATAAAGCACTTGTGGATTTTTCCGCTTTCAATGTCCTTAAGTGCGGCGATACAGTTTTCAACACCGTCAAGAGCAAGATATGTAAAGCCGGTGTTTTCCTGAGCCATGGTTTTAAGAACACCTCCGGTTGTGGGGAAAAATCTCGCACGGGAATGTTCGGTTTTGTCGATCTCCGGCTCAAGTTCAATGTTTTCCTTTCTGAGCCAATCTGTGAGCTCTTCAAAGGTCATAACAGCATCAACAATGCCCTCGTAATGCTCAGCTTCATCCTTTTTGGCAACACAAGGTCCGATGAAAACTGTTTTTGCATCAGGATAACGCTTCTTGATATCCTTGCAGTGAGCCTGCATGGGAGAAACAACATCAGCAAGATATTCCAGAGCAACGGGATAATGCTTCTGAATGAGCAAATTGATTGAATGACAGCAGGATGAAATGATAATATCTCTGTCATCCTCTCTGATCATTCTTTCATATTCATTTTTGACAATTGTTGCACCGATTGCGGTTTCTTCAACATCATAAAAGCCAAGCTTTTTAAGAGCTTTTCTGATTGAATTGATACCGATATCGTCATAGTTTGCAATAAAGGAGGGTGCAAGAGAAACAATAACAGGATCACCTGACTGAAGAAGAACCTTCACCTTCTCTGTTTCGTCAACAATTTCCTTTGCATTCTGAGGGCAGACAACAAAGCACTGACCGCAGAGAATACATTCATTGCCGATAATATGAGCCTGATTGCCCGAAAAACGTATGGCTTTGACGGGACAATGACGGATGCATTTATAGCAGTTTTTACAATTTGATTTTTTGAGAGTCAGACAATTTGGCATTATCCGTTACTTCCCTTCATTCTGGATTTTTTTCAACACATTCTCTTCGAAAAATTCCTTGAAGCTTTCTTTTGTGATGCCTGTGTGAATATCATCGTCAACCTGAACGGTGACGCCGACACGGTTGCATTTGCCGATGCAGAAGCTTCCCGCAAGAGCAACCTCATCCTCAAGCTGATAATCACTGACGGCTTTCTGCAAAAGCTCCACAATTTCAGGAGAGCCTTTCAGGTGGCAGGAACTACCGACACAAATCTGAATCAGCATATTATACCCTTTCCTTTACGTTATTATTGAAAAATTCTTCAACAGTTTCGGGAGTCACTGAGAAGAAGTTACCGTCAACTGTTACACAGACACCCTTCTGACATTCACCGAGGCAGAAGGTGCCGCCAAGCTCAACCTTATCTTCAAGTTTGTTTTCACTGATAAGCTGCTGAAGCTGTTCAACAACCTGACGTGAACCCTTGATATGGCAGGAAGAACCGATACATACTGTAATTTTCATAATTTTATGCTCCTTTTTTATTGTTCATTAAGGTAACGGTAATCGAACCTGATAAGCCTTAAAAGTCCGATTTACAGCACCTTTAAAGATTTTTCTCCTCGCAAGACGCGAGTATTGTTTCGTCGAAGAAATCCTTAAATGCACTATAACTCGGGCATTTAAGGTTCTTCGAAGTTTAACGGCTGAAGATTTTTGCTGCAGCAAGGCAAAAAACGCAGAAAGGCTGCCGCCTTTCGAGGCTTTTTAACAATGTTGCAGTGAAAATATACTCCGTTAAACCTTATCGGGTTCGACTG
>JAZRTP010000016.1:0-8945 GCA_045652105.1 Acutalibacteraceae bacterium | reverse complement strand
CATAGTTTGCATTTACAAGTGAGTCAAGAGTACCTGTAAGTATGTACATCAGAAGCATATAGATAAACAGCATTTTTCCGTCTGATTGTACTGCACCGGGTACATTATAGAAAAGAATGAAGCAAAGCACAAGAAGAGGTGCACCGATTAAGAGCCAGGGTCTGCGTCTGCCCCATTTTGTTCTTGTGTTGTCTGACAAAAAGCCGTAAACCGGATTGTCTATAGCATCAATAAAAGCATAGATTAAAGGGATATAAGCATATTTCTCCATAGAAAGTCCTAATGTATTGACATAGTAGATTGCCGCAAAGGACTTGAACATATTGATGGGGATTGATGTGCCGAACATGGCAAAGCCATATCGGAAGGGTGATGTTTTCTTCGTTAATGCGTTTTTGGGTGCCATAATTTTCTCTCCTTTTATTTAAAATATATGGGATTTGATATTGCGCAAACCCTTTTCAGCTTACCAATGCCTTTATAGACCTTGATGTAAGCAAATTTTACTTTCCTGAGTCTGATCTTAAGATGACCGTCTTTAAGGGCAAGCTCCTTTTCACCCTTGTCGGTAACAAGAGTAGCTTTCTTAGTGTCAGCATAAATTTCAAGCCAGGTGTTTTCGCTGAACTCTGCCGTCTGACCCATAACGGCATCACCGTAGGTGAGCTTTATTTTCACTCCGTCTGTGCTTTGGGCAACATAGCAGTTACCTTTTCTTATTGCGTCGAGAATATCTTCAGCACTGCGTGACCTTGAATAAACAGCAGTTACGGGAGAGCCGAGCTTTGCCAACTGTTTGGGTTTATGGAAATCGCTTCCACCTACAGCAGGTATCTTTCTGCCTTTTTTAAGAAGTGTAGTCCACCACTCAATGCCTTTTATATTCGCAGGTCTCATAGGCCCGTTCCAGACTTCCATCATATCGAAGGCTTCTTCATCCTCCCACTTGTAAGGACAAAGAGGACAGCAGGGATGATTGACTGAAATTGCTGCACCTTTGCTTTTGGCATGACTGATGATAGACTGCATTTCTTCCTTTGTGTTGGCAATAAAGCTATTTTCAAAGGGAGCAGGCACACCGAAAAAGTTCATATGCCCTTTATAGTGAGTCCACTCAACGGCCGGGATAAAGGTAAGTCCGTCAATATGGGGCAAGGCGAGATTTTCAGAAAAGTTGTTATGATTGGCAATGCCAATAAAATCGAGACCTTTTTCCTTTGCAAGCTTGCCTAATTCATAAGCGCTGAAAACGCCGTCAGAAGCTGTGGAGTGCATATGCAGGTCGCCGTAGAGAAGCACTTCGCACTCATACTCGAAATCAATATCGTATGTAACCTCTACTCCCTCATCCATTACATGATAAGCGCCGATAATTATCTGCCACTTGCCGCTGTTAATCTTCTGAGAGAGATAGCCTGCAGAGGAATCATACTGACCTACATAAATAGTCCTGTGTGCGCTCCCTGACCAACCGAGGAAGTTTCCTTTTTCGTCCGTAAGACCGATATCGATAGTGTTGGACGGCTTGAGGTCACCCATCATACCCTTTGTAGGCTTATAGTAATCATAGGTGACGGTGATTTTAACTACCCCTTCGGGCACATCGAAGGGAAGGGTGTAATACTGTTTCTCTTTATCCTTGGTTACTTTATGAACTATCTTCACCTGTAATCCCTGCTTTCAGACTTTGATTTATTTCTATTGTATCATATTGCAAAACTATTTACAATGTTTTTGCAATACATTGCCCTTGTTGGTATTTCCGACAGTTACCGATATAAATTCCTTACAGATAAATAGGCGAAAACAAAAAAGATTATTATGGCAAAGATATGCGAGCTTGGCATAATAACCGATACAGATAAATTTATATACCGTATGCTTGCACTAAGCAAGTCAATAGAAAAAATTGACTTTGACGGCAGAGTTTCCGTTTGTGATCTTGATTTCTCCGCGGGAACGACAATTTAGAAATAAGTCTGATGTATTGGAAACAAATTTTGCCAGCAAAAAAAGCGTTACAAAAGAATCGACAGACCCTTTATGCAACGCTTTTGTTCTATTCGGATAAATTCTTAATAATACACCTTGACTGTCTTGATTTCAAAAGGACGCAGCTGCATTTTTAAAGTGTTACCGTTAACAGCAGCATCAATTTCTTCTTCAAGCATATTTGTCTCTACAAGCTTATTTGTCGTATCAGCAAATGTTATCACAGTATTTGTTCGGGTACCCTCCGCTTCATAAAGACGGACAATAAATGCTTTGTCCTCATCCTCGCAGGGCTTGATTGATTCGACGATTACGTTAGGCTTATCTGTATTTACAAGAGCCTTTGCTTCATAATCACCCTCTGAAACAATGTGAGGAATATTCAGTCTGTATGCAGGCTGAATAACAGCTTCGGCACAGAAGGCACAGTCATGAGGCATAAATGAGTAAACTGCACGGTGCAGACCCTTGTCTCCCTTTACATCAGGATGATTTCCGCCCTTGTGAAGAGAAAGCGCAATTTGTGAGCCGTTTACGGAAATTCCGTATTTACAGTCATTCATAACAGCAACACCGTAGCTTGGCTCGGAAAGGTCTGTATATTTGTGATTGACAACCTCAAATTTAGCCTGTTCAACGGAATTGTTTCTTGTTGTGGGACGCTTGCTGTAACCGAACTGAATTTCGTGTCTTGCAAAATCTTCACGCACGTCTGTGTCAAATACAGTTTTCAGGAATCGGTGATCATCCTGCCAATCCATATATGTATCAAAACGCACTTCGGGTGAATCCGCAAAGAAAATCATATCTTGAGTGACAGTGGATTTTTCACTGATTTTATACTTGCTGCGGATAATAAACGCAACTGCTCCTTCGGACACAACGGCTCTTTCAAGAAGCTCCCCACAAGGCTTGAATTTCATTTCAAGATCTGCGTCAACATCCCAGTTATCCCAGCTCATAGGCACATCTTCTGCCATTAAGAATGTGTTGAACGGCACTTCATTGACGAGCTCTCTTTGAGCCACGGTATCAACAAAAGAGGAAATAAAGCCGTTCTTATCAAAGGTTACCTTCGCAAAAGGTGTTTTCAGGGTGTCATTATTATAGTTAAAGGAATTGCTGTGTGCTGTTTTACCCTCACCGAAGCTGAGTTTTACAGATGAGAGTGCGGGTACGCTGACGCCTCCGAGAAGTCTGATATTGTTGCCCTTTAAGTCGGTGTACTCCTGCTGAAGTGTACCTGCAACGGTTTTACCTTTATTCTCGGTAAAGATAACATCACTTCTGTCGAATGAGAGTGTGTTGGTTACAGAAATGCAGTCTTCCGAGCTGTTTGTGATAGCTTTAATCTGAGCTTTTGCATCTTCTATAACCTGACGCATCTGAGCCTTGCACTCCTCATGAGCCCGATTGATACAAGTGCCGGGAAGTATGTCGTGGAACTGATTTAAAAGAAGCGGTTCATAGAGCTTGTTTGTTTTTTCTGCAGAGCAAGGGGTATCATTTTTAACACTTTCGCATACTGTCAGGAACTCTAAATCTCTTAATGCCAATTCTGCTTTTCTGTTATTGTATTTGATTTCGTGCTGATTTGTCAGAGTGCCTCTGTGAAGCTCAAGGTATAACTCACCACGGTATGTATTAGGATTAATGCAAGTGTTTTCCAGGTCCTTCATAAAAGCACTTACAGTTGTGTGATATGTTTTCGGAACATCGTACAGATCTTCACAACGGCGTGCAGTTTCGATCATTTCAAACTGAGGACCTCCGCCACCGTCTCCGTAACCGTAAGCCATAAGGCGTTTATCGGTAACTGTCGGCTGATCTTTTGTATGCTCGTCATTTACAAGACATTCCCTGATTTCTCTTACATCAGGCCAGGAGTGAGTTGTATTAAAATGGGAGAAGACTTTTGTTCCGTCAATGCCTTGCCAATAAAATGTGTTATAAGGGAAAGCGTTTGTATCGTTCCAGTTGATTTTTGTGGTCAGGAAGTAGTCTACTCCGCAGCCCTTCATAATCTGCGGAATTGAAGCTGAATAGCCGAAGGTGTCGGGAAGCCAGAAGGCATCAGAGCGGTAGCCGAAATATTTATCGGTGAATCTCTGTCCCCAGAGGAACTGTCTTATCATAGACTCGCCTGAAGTGATGTTACAGTCACACTCGACCCAGACCGCACCGTTAGGCTCGTATCTGCCCTCTGCCACCTTCTTCTGAATACGGGTGAAAAGCTCGGGGTAATGCTTTCTGACCATATCACTATGGCAGGATGAGCTCTGCACAAAACGGTGCTCAGGATATTGCTCCATAAGGCTCAGCTGATTACTGTATGTTCTCGCACACTTTTTGATTGTTTCATCCACGTGCCACAGCCATGCAGTATCCATATGTGAATGACCGATAAGTCCTGCTGTCGGTGCAGCATCACCATTTTTTAAAGATAAAACTTTTGTAAGATAAGGCTGAGCTGACTTAATTGCACCGAAAAACTCTTCCTTTGAAACATCTTCGGGAGAATAATAGAGAAGTTTATGTACCTCAGTAAGGGCATTGATAGCCTGTGCTTTCATAAAACTGCTCTCCGGGAGCTCCGTGGCAAGCTGAACTACGATTTTAAGATCAAAGTAGAACTGATTGATTTCTTCATTCTTGATACAGATATCAAGGCTCTCAAAGTTGAAATCATAGTTGTTTACCAGGCGAAGATCTCTTGAAAAGGGGTCGCAGCCGTGATAATCGTGACCTGCGTAGTATTCAATAGCAATATCTATCTTTTCATTTGCTTTAGCGTTTTTCTTTATAAGACCGCAGTAGTGATTTCCGTGTGAGGTATAGACGATTTTTGTATTAAATGTGCCGAAAGGTACACCGTCGACCCAGAGCATAGCTTCATAACCGCCCATTTTCGGCATAATGAAAATATCTTTTCCGTCAAGATTTTCAGGCACGGTATATTCTGTTTTCAGCCAACAGTATGCGCCCTCGCCGCCCCATTTCCAACCATCGGATATTTCAAGGAAATTTTCATTTGCAGGGATAGTATGAAACTGCTTATCCGACACAAATGCACGGGCGGGAACAGACTGTATTTTTGTAAATAAATAGGGATTAAGTGTTTCTTCAAATCTTTGAAGCTTAGCCGCCATTTTTTCATAATGTTGTTTACACAGCATAGGTTTTTCTCCTTTTATATTTTATTCTTCTATAAATATTTCGAATTTGTCTGCAGGGAGATATTCTTTATCCCCATCTTCATTTATATGGCTGAAATCCTCAGCAGTCAGGATGAATTCTACCTTCTGTTCCCGACCTTTTTCGAGGGCAAGCTTCTTAAATCTCACGAGAGATTTGATAGGCTGATTGACCGCGTTCTTTTCAGATTTAAAGAGTCTTACAACCTCTTTGCCGTCAAAATCGCCGACGTTTTTCACCGTAACAGATACCTTTAAATTACCGTTAGCTTCTTCTTTTTGAAGCTCGCTATATCGGAACTTGGTATAGGATAATCCAAAGCCGAAGGGATATTCAGGCGTACCCTTAAAATATCTGTAAGTTCGGTTGCTCATTGAGTAATCATCGAAATCGGGCAAATCATTGGTTGAAGAATAACCCGTAACGGGTAGTTTTCCGCTGGGTGAGTATTCACCAAAAAGCAGCTGTGCTATAGCCTTACCGCCCATCTCACCGGGATACCAGCAATTAAAAATTGCATCTGAAAGCTCTTTTGCCTCGCCAAAGGCAACGGCACCGCCACAAAACATAAGGAGTATAACTTTGTCGTTTACGGATCTGACTTCACGGAGCAATTCAAGCTGTGCATCGATTATCTCAACTGTTTTTCTATCACCTGCACAGTATGGGTTGTTGGCATCGCCTTCTTCTCCCTCATATGATGCATCAAGACCGAGGCAAACCACGGCAGCATCACTGCTTTCGGCAAGGCTTACAGCCTTTTTCAGAAGTCCTCTTTTTTTCTTGAAGAACTTGCAACCCTGTTCATAAGAAACAGTTGCACTCTCACCGAGATAATCGCACAAGCCATTGAAAACTGTGTGATACTCCTTGGGAAATCCGTTATAATTACCAAGCAAAACCTCTTTGCTGTCACCGTTGACACCGATAACGGCAATTTTTTTGATTTCATCTTTTTTCAACGGAAGCACTCCATTGTTCTTAAGCATAACAATACTTTCACGGCTTGCACGAAGAGACAGTTCTCTGTGGCTGTCGCAGGCTACAGCAGAATAATCTATCTTGTCGTACTCAGTGCTTTCATCAAACATACCAAGTTTAAATCTGGTTTTCAGTGTATTATAAAGCGCCTTATCAATATCTTCTTCGGTGACGAGGTCTTCTTCATAGGCGTCAATAAGATACTTGTAAATATTACCGCAGTTAAGGTCGCATCCGTTTTTCAGAGAAACAGCCGCTGACTCTGTATGGCTGTCGGTGTGTCGATGATGCTTTTTAATATCGCTGATTGCACCGCAATCGGATACCACGTGACCGTCAAAGCCCCAATCTCCCCGTAAAATATCCTTGAGAAGATAGCTGTTACAACAGCAAGGCACACCGTCCAAAGCATTGTACGCCCCCATAACAGCTTCAACCTTACCTTCTTTTACGCAAGCTTCAAAAGCAGGCAGATAGGTTTCAAACAAATCCTTTTTTGAAACATTGACATTGTAGCCGTGTCTTGTATTTTCGGGACCGGAATGTACAGCAAGATGCTTTGCGCAGGCGGCGGTACACAGATGCTCAGCACCGTTATTCTGCAGACCTTTTATAAACGCAACACCCAATCTTGATGTGAGATAGGGATCTTCGCCGTAAGTTTCCTGCCCTCTGCCCCAACGCGGGTCTCTAAAGATATTGACATTTGGGCTCCAGAATGTGAGCCCATAGTATCTTTTGTGTTTACCCTCTCTGATTGCCTTGTTGTATTTGGCTCTTGCCTCGGTAGAAATCACCTGTGCAATTTCAAAGAGAAACTCATCATCCCACATTGCAGCAAGACCTATAGCCTGCGGAAAAACCGTAGCAGTGCCTGCCCTTGCAACACCGTGAAGTGCCTCATTCCACCAATCGTATTTATCTATGCCGAGTCTGCCGATTGCCTCAGTACTGTTTGTGAGCTGTGACACTTTTTCTTCTACAGTCATTTTACTAATGAGTTCGTAAATTCTGCTGTCTGTTATTTTCATATTTTTTCTCACTTATATAAAAATATAATTTAAATTAAGTATAGGTTCAAATTTCTTGAGCTGATTATATCATAAGCAAATCAATATTTCAATAAATAGCAATAACTCATAAAAACAAAAACACCCACTATAAAAGCGGGCAAAATTGCTCAGCATACTGTTGGTGGGGGGCGGTATGGGAACTATTCATTATTCATCAACGAAGCGACTTCAATATTCATTTTTCATTAAGAAAAGTCGCAACATAACAAATGAATAATTAATAATACCAGAAAGAAAAGCCACACTTTCGTGCGGCTTTTCTTTCTGGTGGAGACGGAGAGGATCGAACTCTTGACCTCTTGAATGCCATTCAAGCGCTCTCCCGACACACGCAAAAACGCACCCTATATTTATGTGAATATGGTATGTTATAATACATTTAATAATTACCCAAATCCATATTATTTTATTATACAACTTTCGTGTTACGACACATTTTTTTACTAAAAAAGTATATAATAATTATTGTATCATATGCTTTCTCATTGATACAAAACAACAGCATTACCGTCAGCGTGGCCAGATGACATGCCGATCAATTGTTTTAGTAGTTGGGTCGTAATCTCTAAAACAAAAACGACTTAGTTGGGGCAGGACCAACACGGTAATGCTATTATTTTTATAAAATTACTTGCTTAACGGTCTTTTGACCAAAAATCTTATCTATAAGTTGCTGTTTTTTTCTTCTTGGCAAACCTCGATTACATATTATATGCTTACGAACAATTAACTTAACCATTAACTTGACATCATCACTTTTAGTTTCCTTTAACATCTTTTCGGATTCTTTAAGTAACATATCAGTATTTCCGCTACTTTCGATAATAAGTAATCGTTGAATTCTTTCGCTACTATCAGTTATATCTTTATCTAGCAATAAAGATACTGTTTTAGAGCTTGTAACGATTTCCGCAAAATGATCAAATATACTCAAGAGTTCTGCTCGAGCGTTATCATTAAACATATCTATAATGTCAGCTTTAGAATATTTACTTCCATTTTCTTTGGTTATATTCATTTCATCTGTATAAGCAAGTAGTATCTCACAAATTTTATCAATATGAGTATCAACAGGACTTAACATAGCATAAATAATTTTTCTCGGATATGAATAAATCGCCTTTACAAGCTCTTGTTTTTGAGGCATTTTCAAACTACTATAAAAAGATGGTAATGCTTTGCATATCATTTCTGTATATTTGATTGCCCTAATTAATCTGTTAGGCAACTCATCAATTTCATCGTCATTGTATTCAAATAACCCCTTTGCTTCAATAACATCCTCTGAATATTGAACTTCTTCTGAATACTCTTTTGCAACATCAATTTGCTTTTTCTCTTTTTCTGACGGTAAAGATATTTGAACATTTGAGGTCATATGTAACAAAGAAATATTTTTTTCATCAATACTTACTTCCGTCCAAGGTTCTAACAACTTACCGGCTTCAGAAACAATTGATAAAACATTTTGGGTATTATTTAATAAATATGATATAAAAAGAATTATATCTGAATTGATGCCAAAGCAAATATTTTCAAGCGCATATTTAATCCCGGAATAATCATAAGGTTCGTTTTGCGCATTTCTAATTAAATATTTGGCAATAAAATAAGCTAAATGATTTTTATTGTAAAAATAAACCGACAAATCTTCAGCTTGTTTAAGTACTTTAGCTTTTAGACCAATATCTAATATATCTCTAG
>JAZRTP010000015.1:0-69181 GCA_045652105.1 Acutalibacteraceae bacterium | reverse complement strand
ATGTAACAGCAAGGATAATCTTCTTACTATTATATATAAGGTTGTAGGTCATGGTACTGAGGTTATGGCAAACATGACTCCCGGCGAAAAACTTGACATTCTTACAGGTCTTGGAAACGGCTATGATCTTGAAAAAAGCGGCGATAAGCCTGTTCTTATAGGTGGTGGTGCAGGCGTGCCTCCCATGTATATGCTTGCTGTTGAGCTTTTGAAACAAGGTAAGAAGCCTACTGTTGTTCTTGGCTTCAACAAAAAAAGCGAAGTTTTCTATGAGGAAGAATTCAAGGCTCTTGGCATAGATACTATTGTAGCAACTGCAGATGGTAGCTATGGTGTGAAAGGTTTTGTAACCGATGCAATTAAGAATCTGGACTACACATATTTCTTTACTTGCGGTCCTGTACCTATGCTTAAGGCTTTGTACGACAATACAACAACAAGCGGTCAGCTCAGCTTTGAAGCTCGTATGGGTTGCGGCTTCGGTGCGTGCATGGGTTGTACCTGTGAAACCCTTTACGGAAACAAACGTATCTGTAAAGACGGACCCGTTCTTGTAAAGGAGGAAGTAAAATGGGCAAACTGAGTGTAAATTTAAGCGGACTTCAGCTTGATAATCCGATTATCCCCGCAAGCGGTACCTTTGGATTCGGTTATGAGTTTGCTGAATACTATGATATAAATATTCTCGGAAGTATCTCCCTTAAGGGAACAATCCGTGATCCCCGTTACGGAAATCCGCTTCCCAGAATTGCAGAATGCAGTAGCGGTATGCTTAACGCCGTTGGACTTCAGAACCCCGGCGTGGAAAAAGTTATTTCCAATGAACTTCCCAAACTTCGTGCATGCTTTAATAAAAAAGCAATTGCGAACGTAAGCGGTTTCTCTCTTGAGGATTATGTATACACTTGCGAAAAGATGGACAAGCAGGATGAGGTTGGTATTCTTGAGGTTAATATCAGCTGTCCTAATGTAAAGCACGGCGGTATGAGCTTCGGTACAAATCCCGAAAGTGCGGCTGAAATTACCCGTGCGGTAAAGGCAGTTACCACAAAGCCAGTTTACATTAAGCTTTCTCGCAATGTAACAGATATAGTTTCCATCGCTAAGGCTTGTGAAGAGGCCGGTGCAGACGGTATCTCAATGATAAACACGCTTTTAGGTATGAGAATAAATCTTAAAAACAGAAAGCCCATTCTCTTTAATAAATCAGGCGGGTTTTCAGGAAGTGCGATTTTCCCCGTTGCCGTTTCTATGGTTTACAGAGTGTATGAGGCAGTAAATATTCCCATCATCGGTATGGGCGGTGTTACAACACCTGAGGATGTTATTGAAATGATGCTTGCAGGAGCAACGGCTGTTCAGGTCGGTGCGGCAAACCTTATTGAGCCTTACGCTTGTAAGAACATTATAGAAGGTCTTCCTGCGGCAATGGAAAAATATAATATTGAATCTTTAGAAAGTATAATCGGAGGTGCTCACTAATGGGTAAAGATGTAATCGTAGCTTGTGACTTTGCGTCAAAGGCGGCTCTTGTAGAGTTTCTTGATAAGTTTGCAAATGCAAGCAGAAAGCCTTTTGTAAAAATCGGTATGGAGCTTTTCTATGCAGAAGGTCCTGAAATTGTAAAAACAGTAAAGGAAAGAGGTCATAAGATTTTCCTCGACCTTAAGCTCTGCGATATCCCCAACACAGTTAAGAAATCAATGAAGGTTCTCTCTAATCTCGATGTAGATATGACAAACCTTCACGCTTTTGGTACAAAAGAAATGATGAAAGCGGCAATCGAGGGATTGACACGTGAAGACGGAACTCGTCCCATCCTTATTGCTGTAACACAGCTTACTTCGACAAGTGAAGAAAGAATGAAAAACGACCTTCTTATCGACGCTCCTTTGGCAGAGGTTGTTGAGCATTATGCAAAATGTGCGGCTGAAAGCGGTCTTGATGGCGTAGTATGCTCTCCTCACGAAGCTTCAAGAGTAAAAGAGGTTTGCGGAAAGAATTTTGTAACCGTAACTCCCGGTGTAAGATTCGCTGATGTCGACATCGGTGACCAGAAGAGAGTTATGACACCCGCTGAAGCAAACAGAATCGGCTCAGATTACATTGTTGTGGGCAGACCCATCACAGCCGCAGCAGACCCCGTTGCAGCTTATGAAAGATGCCTCAGCGAGTTTGTCGGCTGAGATAAAGGCTAAACAATAAAAAAACTGAAAGGACAGATAAAAAATGAAAAAGATTATTGCAAAAGACTTACTTTCCATCGGAGCAGTTTTCCTTCGTCCCGAACAGCCCTTCACCTGGGCAAGCGGCATCAAGAGCCCCATTTACTGTGATAACAGACTCACTCTCACATCACCTGCAGTAAGAGCAGATGTTGAGACAGGTCTTGCAAAAACAATTCTTAAGCATTATCCCGACTGTGAGGTTGTTATGGGTACCTCAACTGCAGGCATCGCTCACGCAGCAATTGTCGGTCACATCCTCGGACTTCCCATGGGTTATGTCAGAAGCGGTCACAAGGACCACGGCAGAGGCAACCAGATTGAAGGCAAGCTTGAAAAGGGTCAGAAGGTTGTTGTTGTTGAAGATCTTATTTCAACCGGCGGCAGCGTGCTTGAGGTTGTTGAGGTTCTCAGAGAAGCAGGCGCCGAGGTGCTCGGTATTGCTTCAATCTTCACCTACGGAATGAAGAAGGGCATTGACAGAATGGCAGCAGCTGATGTTATCAATCACTCACTTTCAAACCTTGACGCTGTCTGTGAGGTTGCCGCTGAGGAAGGCATCATCAAAAATGAGGACATTGCAAGAATTCTCAAGTTCAGAGACAATCCTTCCGATGAAAGCTGGATCGGAGGCGCAAAATAATGAGAAGCCTTATTGATATTCTTGATCTCACAACAGCTGAGATTGATGAGCTTCTTGACATTGCCGACGATATAATTGCAAACCCTGCAAAATACAGTGAGGTTTGTCACGGAAAGAAGCTTGCAACTCTTTTCTTTGAGCCCTCAACAAGAACAAGACTCAGCTTTGAAGCTGCAATGTATGAGCTTGGCGGCAACGTTCTCGGCTTTTCTGAGGCACAGTCCTCCTCAGCCTCCAAGGGTGAAAGCGTGGCAGACACAACAAAGGTTGTTTCCTGTTATGCAGACATCATTGCAATGCGTCATCCCAAGGAGGGCGCACCCCTTGTTGCTTCAATGAATTCCTCCGTACCCATCATCAATGCAGGAGACGGCGGACATAACCATCCCACACAGACCCTCACTGACCTTCTGACAATCAGAAGAAAGAAGGGCAAGCTCAGTAATTTCACAATCGGCTTCTGCGGTGACCTTAAATTCGGCAGAACCGTACACTCACTCATCAACGCCCTTGCAAGATATGAGAATGTGAAGATTGTCCTTATCTCACCCAACGAGCTCAAGCTTCCCTCATACGTCAAAAAGGACGTGCTTCAGAAAAAGGGTATTGAATATGTTCAGACAAGCAGTCTTGAGGAGGTTCTTCCCGACCTTGACGTGCTTTATATGACAAGAGTTCAGAAGGAACGCTTCCTGAGTGAAGAGGAATATATCAGACTGCGTGACAGCTACATTCTTGACATGAAGAAGCTTAAGAACGCCAAGGAAACTCTGACAATCCTTCATCCTCTGCCCAGAGTCAACGAAATTTCCGTTGAGGTTGACGCTGACCCCAGAGCCTGTTATTTTGAGCAGGTGCTTTGCGGCAAATTCATCAGAATGGCGCTGATTATGAAGCTTCTTGAAATCGGCAGACCTGAATAAGAAAGGGGACAGGACAAATGAATATTGATTCAATCAAAGACGGCATTGTTATTGACCACATCACTGCAGGCAATGCAATGAGAATTTATAATCTTCTCGGCTTTGACCAGCTTGACTGCAGCATTGCAATCATCAAAAATGTTTCAAGCAAGAAGACAGGCAAAAAGGATATCATCAAAATTGACAGCAACATCGACATCAACCTTGAGGCTCTCGGCTTCATTGATCCCGGTGTTACCGTTGACATTATCCGTGACAGTGTTCTTGTGGACAAATACCACGTTGACCTTCCCGAAACTCTTCACGGAGTTCTGACCTGCAAGAATCCCAGATGTATCACATCCTGTGAGCAGGAGCTTCCTCAGGTGTTCACACTCACCGACAAGGAAAACAGAATTTACAGATGCCGCTACTGCGAGGCCAAAGCCTAAGGCTTAGGATAAAGGCACAAGAACAGCAATCAGTGTGAAACAAAAAGGGCAAATCCATATACTGATACAAAGCCTGAACTTAATACTTTTCAGAGACAAAAAAGAGATGAAACGTCGAGTTTCATCTCTTTTTCTGATTGCTTCGGTCTTTTTTCTCCCTCTCGGAGTACCTTTGTACGCCTTCGGGTCGAAGAAAAGACCGTCTTGCACCATTCTCCTCAGCCTTTCAAAATTTCCGATAACAGCACAAAAACGCAGACAGATTTTATTGTACGGGTTAACGAAAACTAAACAGTAAATCTGATGAAACTAAACCGCCTTATGACATCGAGTCATAGGGCGGTTTCTGTCTGCTTGACCTTTTTTCTCCCTCTCGGAGTACCTTTGTACGCCTTCGGGGCAAACAAAGCAGCATTTTGCACTATTCTTGAAAATTTTTGCTTTTCCGTGAAAATCTTAAAGCTGAGTACAATTAAAATTGCAGGCAGGGTCGAAGAAAAGGTCATTCTGCACTGTTCTTGATTTACCGTGAAAATATCAAAGCCTGATTATTTTATTTTTTATTAGCCCTTGACAAAGTTCGCTGTCTGTGTTATTATATCAAAGCACTTGAGGGTGTAGCTCAGTTGGTCAGAGTACTTGCTTGACATGCAAGGGGTCGGTGGTTCGAGCCCACTCATCCTCACCAAAAAAGACTCGTTCTTCGGAACGGGTCTTTTTTTATCCAATCCGAAGGATTGGTATGTAATCGCCGTCAGGCGTATGTAATCCGTTTGCACCGCAAACGGTATGGCATCACCGCAGGTGCATTTTCCTTCGGATTGATTACATACCTTTCTATGAAAGGATTACATGCATCACGACTTGATGATTACATTCCGTCTTCGACGGATTACATACAATGCTCCGCATTGATTTTATACCGTAACCGACAGGGTTGCGGTGTTTTATTTTCAGTTAAATAACTATTGATTTTTTTACATACAAATGCTAATATGAATGTACAAACAATAAATATTAATTACGAGGTGTAAAAAAATGAAGAAAATATTAGCACTTATTCTTTCTGTTATTATGCTTTTATCCGTAATACCTGTGGCTTATGCAGTTCAAATTGAATATCCACATGAGGTGGAACATTTTCTCGATATTTATGCAAGAATTGAATCCTATGGTGATAATAAATATGAAGATAATTCTGTGTACAGAAATAAAATTAGAGTAATATTGGATAGCGCATTAGATGCATTTGAAGATCTTGGTTACGATTTAGCTCCTCCGTTAGATAAAGATAATGACTATACGGATGTTAGTTGGTTTTCTGATTTCAACAAATGCATGCAGCCTGCTATAGATAACATTGAATCAAAAATTGCAAGTGGTGAAATAAAAGTTTTAATAAACCTCTATGAGTGCTATAAGTACGAATTTTATTTACAATGGCATTATGATATGGAGAAAGCTGCAGAGATTGTTGATAATCAATTTTTCTTGCAAAATCCGATATATGCGGAAATGTACGATAAGTTCAACAATTTTGATTTTTTGGCACTTCAAGAAAACTCTACGACACAAGCTGAATTTGACGCAGGATGGAAAGAGAATTGCGTGCCTTTTTATGATATGCTTATGGATTGTCTCGACGGAAACCACATTTACGGTGAATACATCTCAAACAACGACGCCACCGAAGAAGCAGACGGCACAAAGACTGCAACTTGTGAATTCTGCGGTGCAACCGATACAGTAACCGACGAAGGCTCAAAGCTCGTTAAAGAACCTGCTTCTTTTATTGAAAGACTTATTGCTTTAATAAAAGAATTCTTCGCAAAGATTCTTTCAATCTTTGGTTGATTAAACAAAGTATTTTATAATTTACGGCGCGGGGAATAATCTCCGCGCTTATCTTTTGCGCTCTTGCTATTTCGATAGATTGGCTTGACATGCAAGGGGTCGGTGGTTCGAGCCCACTCATCCTCACCAAAAAATCCCGTTCTCGTAAGAGGGCGGGATTTTTCCTTTCCGCCCTGATTGTATTTTTTTCCTTTCTGTGTTATAATTCAAAGGATAAACAAATTCAAGGAGGTCGGCTTTATGCTTTTTGAAAAACAGATTGTAAATGTCTATAAAAAAATTATTCATACAAGATGTGATGACAGGGAAACGGTCTTTTATTTTTCACCCAAGGATTTCCCCGGTCTTAAGGCAGTCTGCCGTAATTTCACCGCTTCGGCAGGACACACTCTCAGCGGCTTTTTTTATGAATACGAAGGCTCGGCTGCCGACAGGCTCATTGTTTTTGACCACGGCTTCGGCGGAGGACATCTTGCTTATATGAAGGAGATTGAAATGCTCTGCCGTCACGGATACAGAGTCTTTGCCTATGACCATACGGGCTGTATGGAGTCGGGGGGAGAATCACCCAACGGTCTTGCTCAGTCCCTGTGTGATCTGAATGACTGCATTGCAATGCTGAAAAATGAAGAAGGCTTTTCCGAAGCTGAAATCTCTGTTGTGGGGCATAGCTGGGGCGCTTTTTCAACCCTTAATATTACGGCGCTTTACCCGAAAATATCACACATTGTTGCAATCAGCGGCTTTGTTTCCGTTGAAGAAATGCTCCGAACCTTCTTCCCCGATATTATCAAGGGCTACCGTAAGACAGTTTTTGACCTTGAAAAGCAGTCAAACCCCGATTTTGTGACCTTCAATGCCGTTGAAACCTTGACTGAGTCCGACACAAAGGCTCTGCTGATTTATTCTGACAACGATCAGATGTGCCGCCGCACCCATTATGATATTCTTAAGGCAGGTCTTGAGGGCAGAGACAACGTGAAGCTTCTTCTTGTAAACAACAAGGGTCACAACCCCAATTATACCGAGCAGGCGGTGAAGCTTCTTGCTGAGTTCAGCAAGGCAAGAACAAAATTTTTGAAGAAAAAGAACACAACAAAGGCTGAAAAGGCTGAATTTGTGTCAGGCTTTGACTGGGACGCAATTACCGCTCAGGATGAAGCCCTATGGCAGATTATATTTGAGCACCTTGACAGCTGAGAAGGCAAAAAGGAGTGAAAAAGCACTCCGCCGTCAGACGTTTCTGACACCCACCCATAAAACAAAAATCCGTTCACGAAAGTGAGCGGATTTTTTTATTACATCATCATCCCTCAACAACCCCATAAAAATTACACTCCCAGGCAGGAATATAGGGGTGCTGACGGAAATATATTTTATAATCGGGGGAAAGGTCACGGATAATTTCGGGCAGAAGGAAAAGGTCCTCGTTTCTGTGGTAGGCGCAGATGTAAAGCTTGGGCAGATATTTTCTGATTGTGTTTTTTGCACCCTCAAGAGCCCTTGCCTCCGCTCCCTCAATGTCCATTTTGATAAAGGTCACCTTGCCGCTGACAATGTTGTCCACGCTGTCAAAGCTGACGGGAATTCCGCCTTCATCCTTGCGGGAGTTTCGTCCGCCCTTTTTGGCAAAAAGAAGAGTCTCCTTTTTGTCCCAGGCACCAAGATTGTGAAGCTCAATTCTGTCCATACCCGCCGTTTTTTCCGTCAGCTTTCTGAAATTCTTTGCGTCGGGCTCAAAGGCGGTGATTTTTTCATATCTGCCCTCGGTGGCGGAGAGAAATTCTCTGATTGTGTCTCCGTCATAGGCGCCAAGGTCAACAATTCTTTCATTTTCCCCAAGGTGAAGGATTTCCTTGTAAAGAAGCTCCTTTTCATACATCACCTGAAAAAGATACTCCGGCTTTCCGCTGATACGAAAGCGCAGAACATTCAGAAAGGTCTCTTTTGATTTTTCATCGGCAAGACATTCGTATGCTTTTTCAAATCGGTCTGCATTTTCTCTGAGATACTCTGCCGTGAAAAGCTCACTGCTTGCAACGGGTACGCTGGGGGAGTAAAACTCACCCTCACCGCACATTGTCTTTATTCGGTCAAGAGTTTCTCTGTCGTGCACCGCAAAGGTCATAAGAGTTATGAAATCACCGTATTTCTCCTTTGCCTCGGAATAAGACAGTACCCTTTTTCCGTGAAAGGAGTGTCCTCTGACAAAGCCGTCAGAGGCAAAGGTGTCGGCATAGCTGATGCCCAGGGAGTCAAGGACATTGATTATCATGTCCGCTCCGTTGCCCATACCGTAAAGAAGAATGGGCTTGTTTGCATTTTTAAGATAATCCCAAAGGGGAATATCAGTTATTTTTTCAAGCATTTTTAATCACCGAGGGTATCATAGCATAACCCGAAGTTTTTTTCAATACTGAAGCTTTTTTTGCTTTTTTTGAAGGCAGGAGATAAAGGTCTGAGAAAAAATTTGCCGTTTGGTCTATACAAAAATGAAAAGCTGTGTTATAATAAGCTCACAGCAAAGGCTATTGCTGAATTTTTAACGGAGGTAGATTTCAATGAAAAGCGTGAAAAGAGTTTTAGCAATTGCTCTTGTTGCAATTGTTGCACTTTCAGTTTTCTCAGCTTGCAGCTTTTCACCGGAGAAGAAGCTTATCGGTACCTGGAAGGATTCCTCAGGAACAGCCGGTTACACCTTCAACGAGGACGGCACCTGTATCATTGATTATCTCGGAATTGACGTTTCAATTCTCGGACTTGATTATGACAGTGCAATCACCGGTGCTTACAAGGTTGAAAAGAGAGAAGACGGAAATTATTATGTAACAATTACATACACAGTTCTCTCAAAGAGCGTAACTTCTGATTATATGTTCGTTGTTGAAGATGCATTGCTTACACTCACAAGCACAGATGATAACAGCGTAAAAACTTTTATCAGACAGACAGGTGATGCAACTGCTTCAACTGCAGCGCCCACCGTTGCTTCATAACATATAAATTGGCCAGGGTATCCGCAAGGGTACCCTTTCTTGAAATATAGCTCTTGAAATCAAGGCAGGAAAGGAGTCGCAGAGCTTCTGCGAAGAAAAATTATGAGCAGTAAAAAGATTATTCCCGTTCTTATCGCTCTCATCTGCGGTGTGACGGGTGTTATTGTCGGAACAACCATCAATGCAAACAAGCCTGCAGGCAATGATGTAACAGGACCCACCGTTGCCGCAACAACTCAGGCACCCACCGTCTCACAGACCGAAACCACAACCGAGACAACAACAACTGAGCCCACAACGGAATCAACAACGGTGGCTTCCGCAGCTCAGCAGATTATCGGCAAATGGTCTGACAGCACAAAAATGAGCGGTTATGAATTTTTCTCAGACGGCAAGGTTATTATGACTTATGTCAATCTCACAGTGCCCTTTATCAATATGCCCATCGAGGGCACATCAACGGGCACTTATACCATTCACGGCAACACTCTTACAACAAAGTTTTCCATTTATTCCGCAACAATCGAAAACACCTATACCGTTTCAATTGAAAATGACGTGCTTTCAATGTACGATACAGAGGATAAGGAAACAGCAACCTATACCAGAGACACCGACACTCAGCAGACCACAACAGAGCCTATCTCTCAGGTTGATGAGCTTATCGGCGGCTGGGTGAAAAATGACGGCAGTGCAGTTTATGTTTTTGCCGCTGACGGCTCCTTTATTCTTGAAAAGGGCGGTGTTCAGCAGACGGGTATTTATCTTTGTCAGGGCAAGAATGTCATTATCCAGTATAACGACGGCACACAGAATGTTACCCTTCAGTATCAGTTCACCGTCACCAAGAATTCAATGATTCTTTCAAATTCAGCCGAAAAGCTCAGCTTCACAAGACAGGGCACGGGACAGAACGGCGGCGGCAGCGTCAATGAGGGCATCATCGGCAAATGGAGTGACAGCTCAAAGATGAGCTCTTATGAGTTCAAAGAGGGCGGCGTTGTTGTCATCACATATATGAACTTCACCGTTCCCGTCATCAATATGAAAATTTCCGACAGCTTTGACGGAACTTACACCGTCAAGGGTGACACACTGACTGTCAGCTATTCAATTTATCAGACCTCACTTTCAGACACCTATGAGTTTGAAATTAACGGTGACGTGCTGAACCTTTACACAGTTGACGGCAAAATGCTCACATATATCAGAGAGTATTAATGATTTTATGCAGAGGCAACCTTTGGTTGACCTCTGCTTTTTTTATCAGAAGCCCCCGCGGCTTGAGCGAGAGAAAGTTTTTCATTGCTGAAACTGTCTGTTAAAGGAAAAGCTGACCTCAACAACTCAAGCAAAATAACTCCACTCCTTGCATAAATCATCGTCACGGCGGTAAACGATAAACCAACTGAAAAACACAATCTTCGGTAAATATCAAACTGACCGCAAAACAACTCTCTGACCGTAGATTCTGCCTGAATCACAGATAGAGCGGGTGACGACTGTCGGCTGCTCAGGTGCTTAAGGGGACACCAAGCAGCCTGTCGGACCAGACAATATGGCAGTATGGGGAGGGTGAATTGCAGCGATCTCTCTTGAATCTCTTTCAGTATTCGAATCACTGAATACACAAGTCTCTTTAAAGAAGATTGCAGAACTGTGAAAAAATGCCGTTGGGCAGAAAGTGACCGCCTTGAAGGGCAGGGCGTGAGGAGATGTCAGTAAACCGAAAGAGGAAACCGTCTCGGCATTTTGTAACCTCGTTCGGACTCATTTGACGGAAAAAGGGAGTTTTGCTTACTTTGCCGACCTGAGCAAAGTAAGAGCCACCGCGGCTTGAGCGAGAGAAAGTTTTTCATTGCTGAAACTGTCTGTTAAAGGAAAAGCTGACCTCAACAACTCAAGCAAAATAACTCCACTCCTTGCATAAATCATCGTCATAACGGTAAACTGACCGACACAAATAAAAAAGATGCACCAACTGATGCATCTTTTCTTTTTGTCATATTTCTGCTGTCTGTCAAATATAATTTCTTATCATATGTATGCTGTCCTCCAGCTCATATTTTTCCTCATAAAGAAGGCGCAGCAGAGAATTAAGTCTTTTGATTTCATTGCAGTTGCAGCGGGACCGTGCTTTTTTGAGTTTTTCACGGTTTTCCTCAATGAGCTGCAGCTGATTGTCAAGAGCCTTGATGTATTCCTGTTCAAGCTCCTCAAGAGTTAAACTCATCGGGTTTCCTCCCTTCTTAAGTTGTCGGCTTATGCTTTTTTGATTCCCGATATAATGTAATCGGTGGTTGTTTTGAAGGATGTTGCGTACCTCATGGCCTGGTCAGCGGTGAGCTTGCCTGCATCTTTTTCAAGGCTCTGAATTTCCTTTGTGCTGATGCCGGTCATCCTGCTGACATCTTCCACGGAGAAAAAGTTTTTCTCCCTCAGATTCCTGAGCCGCTGGGCAATGGTGACAGGTGTTTTCGGGTTGTATGCCGCCTGCTTGCTTCTGATGATCAATTTTGCCTCAGACAGAAAGGACTGAGTGTAACGGTACTCAATTGCATATTTGAGTTTTTCGTAAATTACATCATTGATTTTGTTAATCCTTCTTGATACCGTTGTCGGATCAAGATTCAGCTCTTGAGCAATTTCTTTGTTGCTCCTGCCTTCATACCAATGAAGCTCAACAATCAGCCTGTCCGACGGGGCGAGCTCCTGACGGATAACTTTACGGACAAGCTCATTCAGTTCAGCCTTTCTTTGGCGCAGCAGATACTCGTCCACAGTCTCAGTGATGCTGCTTTGCCAGGCACAGAAGGCTTCCTTTGCTTCAATGTAATCAAGCTCGGTGAAGCTGTTTTCCATTCGATTCCTCCTTGATGTGTATTTTTATCACCAGAAAAAGAACATTTGTTCTGTAAATAATTCTAGAGAGAAAGGGCGTATATGTCAATATAAACCTGAAAAACGGCCTGTTCACTCCAAAAAAGAGGAGTGGGGGAGAAAAATGAAAAATAAAAACGTAACCTTCTGAATTTTCTTGCAGCAAAAATGCGGACAAGTCCTTTAAGGCAGGGTTAAGGTAAATGTAATAAACTTTTCTGTAAGAGAGCGGGGATATTAATTCTTTTGAAATAATATTCTTACTTATCAAAAATGACTTGCATTTTTATTGATAATAGTTTACAATTAGAAAATGCAAATCCAAAAAATAATTAGTAAAGGATGAAACCCAATGGCAAAGAACGAAATGTCAGCCGCTGAGCAGTACCGCCTTGAAAGAAAAGAGCGTCTTGCAAAGGCTGCAAAGAAAAATCAGAAGAAACACACATCAGTCAAAATGTCCAAGAGCGCAAAGAAGGCAATTGCAATTGTTCTGGCAATTGCTCTTGTTGCAGGTATTGCAGCAGGCGTTGTCAGCAACTCAGGCATTCTTGAAAGAGGCAAGGTTGCTTTCACAATTGCTCCCTCAGACGCTGAGGTCAAGGATGCAATTGTCACTCTTGACGCAAGTGAAGAGATTTCAAAGGCTGAATACAGCTATTATTATGTAACCATGTTCTCAAATTACTTCAACACTGCATATCAGTATGATTATTATTACGGTGCAGGTGCAGGCGCAGCTTACACAGGCTACGACTATTCTGTTTCACCCGACACACAGCCTTGCTCAATTGCTGATGTTGAAGGTGTTGAAAATCCCATGTGGACTGACTACTTCCGTCAGGCAGCTCTCAACAGCATCAAGTATGTTGCAGCCTGCTGTGCTTATGCAAAGGCCAACGGCATTGAGCTTGATGATGCAGACATGGCAGAGGTTGACGAGGTTGTTCATTCTCTTGAGGATCAGGCAAAGGAAGGCAATTATTCACCCGCTGCATACCTTCGTTATGTTTACGGCAAATCAATGACAGTTGATGCTTTCAGAGAAATTGCCGAAAAGCAGATTATTGCAACAAAGGTTCAGACAACTATCACAGAGGGATACAAAAACAGCTACACAGACGAGGATGCTCTTGCTGAATTCAACAAGGATCTTACAGTTTACGGCACAGTTGTTATGAGAACCTATACAGTCAACGCTGAAAAGGTTGAGGTTCCCGCTGAAAAAGAAGGCGAGGAAGCAACAACAAAGGTAACTGAAGAAACAATGGCAGCCGCAAAGGCAACAGCACAGTCATTCATTTCAAAGGTTACAGACGGCGAATCCTTCAAGGCAGCAGCTGTTGAATTTGAAAAGGCAGCAGGCTCAAAGGAATATGAAAAGTTTGCAACAGACGAATCCGCAACTCTTATGGACGAGGTTACCTATGACGATGTTTCATATTATGAAACAGATGCAGATTTCCTCAAGTGGGCATTCAACAAGGACACAGCTGTAAACAGCACATATCTTGTTGAGCACAAGGATTCAGGCTATGCAGTTTATATGATGATTGAGCCCGTTCACACTCCCAAGGATAAGCCCACATATGATGTAAGACACATTCTTGTTCAGTTCCCCGAAGATGAAGAGGGTGAAGAAGCTTCAACAGAGGAAGCTAAGGATTCAGACGTTGAGCTTCTTGATGCAAGCAAATATGAAGGTGTGACAATCGACATTGATGTTGACCTTGAAAAGACAAAGGATATCGAGCTTTACGGACTTGCTCAGGAAATCCTTGTTGATTACCTTGACGGTGACAGATCAGAAGATCACTTTGCAGAGCTTGCTGCAGAGCACTCAACAGACAGCAATGCAGCTGACGGCGGTATCTATGAGGACGTAACCCTCGGCTATATGGTTCCGGAGTTTGAAGGCTGGGCAGTTGCTGAAGGCAGAGAATACGGTGATGTCGGTATCGTTGAAACAACCTACGGTTATCACATTATGTATTACATCGGCTCAGATATTATCAAGTGGCAGGATAATGTCAAGAACGATATGGCAACAGCAAAATTCAACGAATTTGCCGAAAAGATTGACAGCGTTGAAACAATTGAGTTTAAGGATATGGACGAAGAAGTTCTCGGCGATGTAAAAGACTTTGTTGTTTCATTTGCAAAGACACAGATTGCAAACATCAAAGCAAACTCAATGAACGGCTAAGCTTTACAATAACGGCACAAGAACAATAATTAAATCCGCAGTTTCGACTGCGGATTTTTTTTGATGAAACCGATTGATATACAAATAACTCATTTGTGTAAGTTCGAGTTTGCAGATACACAGGCAACCAATGGTCACTCCTGCAATAAATATCATACTGACAGCAAAACCCGAATCGTTTTCCGCAGAAATGACAATAGGAAGAATTTAACCGTCAGAAGAAATCACCGTCACGGCGCTGAACAATAACCCTTCCTAAGCCGAAAGATTCTCACCTGCAGACAAGGCTTCTCACCTTGACATAAAAGCTCAAAAGTAGTAAAATAAATAAAACTATGCACTTTTTTATTTTCCCGGAGGAACAGCTGATGAATGACATTGAATTTCTTTATTCTCAATGGAAGGAAAAAGCAAAAGATGATGAAGCCCTCGTCAGAGAGCTGAATGAAATTGAAGGTAAGCAGGATGAAATCCTCGACCGTTTTTATAAGAATCTTGAATTCGGCACAGCGGGTCTCAGAGGCGTTATCGGTGCCGGCACAAACAGAATGAACATTTACACCGTTGCCCAGGCAACCCAGGGTCTTGCCGATTATCTTAACAGCACCTACGAAAGTCCCTCAGTTGCAATTGCTTATGACTCAAGAATCAACTCAGATCTTTTTGCAAGAAGTGCCGCACAGGTTCTTGCCGCAAACGGAATCAAGGTCTGGTTCTATAAAGAGCTTGTGCCCACACCCATGCTCTCCTTTGCAGTCAGAAGGCTTGAATGCAAATCAGGTATTATCATCACCGCAAGCCACAATCCCGCAAAATATAACGGATATAAATGCTATGACCCCAAGGGCTATCAGATGACCGATGAGGCGGCTGAAAAGACCTACGGCTTCATTCAGAAAACCGACATCTTTGAGGGCGTCAGAAAAACTGATTTTGACAAGGCGCTTGCCGAGGGTCTTATTGAATATATTCCCGATGAGATTATCAATGACTTTTATACTCAGGTTGAAAAATGCTGTCTGAGTAAGGAGTTCTGCAAGACAAGCGGACTGAAGGTTATTTATTCTCCTCTTAACGGCACAGGCAACAAGCCCGTACGCCATATGCTCAGCAGAATCGGCATTGACGGAGTGACCGTTGTGCCCGAGCAGGAAAATCCTGACGGAAATTTCCCCACCTGTCCTTATCCCAACCCCGAAATCAGACAGGTTTTTGAAATTGCTCTGAAAATGGCTGAGAAGCAGGGCGCTGACCTTCTGCTTGCAACTGACCCCGACTGTGACCGTGTGGGCATTGCTGTGAAGGCAGGGGATGACTATAAGCTTATGACAGGTAATGAGGTTGGCGTGCTTCTTGCAGAGTATCTTCTTTCAAGAAGAAAGGAGCTTGGACTTCTTCCCGAAAATCCTGTTGTTGTCAAGTCCTTTGTCACAACAAACCTTGTTGACCGTGTTGCTGCAAAATACGGCGCAGAAACAAAAAATCTTCTCACGGGCTTCAAGTATATCGGTGAGCTTATCACAAAGCTTGAAGCTGAAGGAATGGCTGACCGCTTTGTTGTGGGTATGGAGGAAAGCTACGGCTATCTTTCGGGCATTCACGCAAGAGACAAGGATGCAGTTGTTGCCTCTGTTCTCATCTGTGAAATGGCAGCTTATTACAAGGCAAAGGGCAGAAGCCTTTATCAGGTGATGCAGGACATTTATGCCGAACACGGAATGTACCTCAACGCCCTTGACAACTTTGCCTTTGAGGGTGCGGCAGGTATGGCAAAAATGGCTCAGATTATGGAAAACCTCCGTGACAATCCCCCCGAAGCAATCGGCGGTTACAGAGTGCTTGCCATTGACGATTACAAAAAGAGTGAGTCTCTTGACATTCTCAGCGGTGAAAAGACGGTTATCGAGCTTCCGAAATCAAACGTTCTTTCCTATAAGCTTGAAGCATCAAACGCTGTCATTGTCAGACCCTCAGGCACCGAGCCGAAAATCAAAATTTATTACACAGCCTGCGCAAAAAGCAGACAGGAGGCTGAACAGATCAAAGAAAGCCTGAGTGCTTTTATGAAAAAATATATGGACTGATTGGAGAGATTGATTATGATGCCCAAAAAAATGATTAAGGTAATTTGCTTTATTATGGCAGCTCTTATGCTTCTGAGCGTTGGTGCTGTTGTGCTTCAGGTCATTGCCGTTGATGAAATGGCAATTGCCGCTTATGTTGCTCCCAACACAGGTGAAAGCTTCACAGACGTTGCAATTCCCGCAGGTATAATTGTTCTTGCCGTTGTGGCAATTGTGATTTGTGTTGTTCTTCCCAAAATGAAAAAGTCAGAGGAATAAACAAAAAAGGAGAGAGAAAAAATGAAGAAAATCCTTGCTGTGTGTCTTAGTCTTGTTATGCTTTTCGGTGTCTTCAGCGTTGCCGCTTCAGCAGAAGCTCAGGAGGATTACACCGATTATCCCGTAATTCTTGTTCCCGGTTACATCTCATCTTATCTTTATAAGATTGATGAGCAGACAGGTGAAAAGGTGATTGTCTGGGGTGACATTTTCAGTCAGATCGGCTCTCAGGCAGGGGGAAGCCTTGGAGATATTGCGGCTGATGCGGCAAAATATCTTCTTGCAGGTGACGTTGACCCCATTGCAAAAAGACTTGGTGATGGCTTCAACAGAATCTTTGCCGATGTTGCTTACAACGGAGACGGTGAGGGAGTTGTGCCTCTTTATTCCCTTGAATCAAGTGCCGAAGCCACAAATTATGCAAATCTGATGGAAAAATATCCTGACGGTGAGCTTCAGTTTGAAAAAGAAATTATGGCGGTTTTTGCAGAAAAAATCAGCTATGAGCATCTTTATGTTTTCTGTGACGATTTCAGAAAGGGCGGTATTGATGCCGCTGAAAGCCTTAAGGCTTATATTGACGACGTTATCAGCTATGAAAACTCAGTGAGAGCCGAAAAGGGTGAAAAGGAAATTGACAAGGTCAATCTTTTTGCCGTGTCCTACGGCGGACTTGTCAGCGGTACCTATCTTTCACTTTACGGCTCAGAGGGCAAGGTGAACAATGCTGTGCTCACAATTCCCGCTCTTGCAGGTGCAGGTATTGCTTATGACGTTTTCAATCTTGATGTTGAATTTGATGAGGACTGTCTTCTGACCTTCATTCAGCACGCGTTCCCTCTTGAAGAGGATTACAACATCTTCCTTCAGGCAAATCAGCTTGGTCTTCTTGATGAGCTGATTGAGGCCCTTATGGGTTATGTTTCCGAAACCATCGGCAAATGGGGAAGCCTCTGGGATTTCATTCCCCTTGATTATTATGAAGAAATCAAGTCAATGTGGCTTGACGAAACCGAGGATGCGGGTCTGATTGCAAAAAGCGACAGAATGCATTATGAAATTATGTCTCCCGAGGGTGAAAATTATTACGGCAAGGGCTTCAAAAAGGCTCAGTCAGCCGGCACAAATGTTTATATCCTTGCAGGCTATGACAATGCAATTGTGACAGGTTCGGATGTTTCCTCTGACGCAATTATTCCCACTCAGGGAGCAACGGGTGCAACAGTTGCACCTCTCGGTCAGCGCTTTGCTGACGGCTACACTCAGAAGGTTGACACAGGCTTTTATCAGGTGTCACCCTCAATGACCGTTGATGCTTCAACAGCTTACCTTCCCGAGCACACCTGGTTCATTGAAAATTATTACCACGGAATGACAGCAAAGGATAATTTCACCTTCTCACTGATGCAGAAGCTCCTTCTTACAGATGAAAGCTTCAGCGTTCATTCCTTCAGTGAGTATCCTCAGTTCCACGCAACAACAAACTCCTCTCACGGTGTCTTTGCCGCCTTTGACAGCAGCAAGGAGGGCTTTGTCAGCTCAGAGGACAAGGCACTTGTTGTGACTAACATTTCAGCCGGAAACACAATTCTTGTTTCAGCAATCAATGTTGCAGGTCTTGACATCGAATTCAACTTTATTCCCTTTGTTCTTAAGGCGGGGGAAAGCAAGGCAATTTCCTTCAAGGGTGAAATTCCCGAGGTCAGCCTTGTCAACTTTGATGTGACCGTCACTTATGCTCTGCCCACGGTTACACCCATCGGTGAAAGAAGCTTTGACTTCACTGTTATGAACGGTGATGCAGCAGAGTATGACAGTGAAAATCCCTTCACTCAGGCTGATTATCCTCCCGTGTTTGACGGTGTGCTTGATGAGGATGTGAATGAAATTCTTTCCGCTGTGGGTGTGAAAGGAATTGTTGCAACAGTTTACAACATCGTTTACAAGTTTATTTATTATATAACCTCTCTGATTGAGCTTTTCAAATAATTGATTTTACAGTCCCCGGAAACGCCGACGCCACATAAGGCAGTATTTCTTTAAAAAGTGAAATAGCATCACAATAATGCGTTAAAAACCACCGATATGCGTCAGCATTATCGGTGGTTTTCGCCTTTTCTTGCAATACTATTTCGCCTTTTAAAGTGCTTCGCAGTTTCGTAAGAACTAAAAATTTCTTGTATTGAAGCCATAAAATGCAGCAAGACTGTCGCCTTGCGAGGCTTTTGGCAAAAATACAGGGAATTTTGTTCGACAAACAAATACTTCCTTATGTGGCGTCGGCGAAAACGGGGGCTGTTATTTTTTTTAAAATTTTACCCTTGTATAATTCATTTCACCTGTGACGATAATATTAGCAAGAAACATCTCGGAGGTGAATTCGATGCATAACGAAGGCGTTAAGTGCTCTGTCAACGAGTGTCAGTATCACGTTGAGTGCGACAAGTGCTCACTTGCAAAGATTGAAGTTACTCACGAAAAGACAAGCTCAGATTCAATTGCAATTCCTCATTTCTGCAAAAGCTATATGAAGAAAAACTGATGAGGCTTCCGAATCCCTTTCGGAAAGAAGACCGATGAAGGCTGAATGTGGCTTTCGTCGGTTTTTTATTCATTTTCTGCCCTTGTTTTTTCTTCGTTTTATTGACTTGCAGGGGATAAAAGGGTATAATTATTCAATATATCTTAACAATTTGCAAAAGAGGTTAATGTTATGTTGTCGGAAAAAATGTATGACCTGGGCGCAAAAAGCTCAGTGATCAGAGAAATTTTTGAATACGGGAAAATGAGAAAGGCAGTTGTGGGTGAAGAGAATGTTTTTGACTTCAGTCTGGGCAATCCCAGCGTGCCCGCACCCGAAAATGTCAGAGAGGTTATCAGCGGTCTTCTTGAGGAAATGCCCGCCGCTGTTTTGCACGGCTATACCTCTGCCGTGGGTGATGCCGAAACGAGAAAGGCAATTGCCCTTGACCTTAACAAGCGCTTCGGCACAGCTTTTTCCGAAAACAATTTATATATGACCTGCGGTGCTGCCGCTTCACTTTCAATCTGCTTCAGAGCATTGACTCAGGCGGAGGATGAAATCATTATTTTTGCTCCCTATTTCCCCGAATACAAGGTTTTCATTGAGTCGGCGGGTGCAAAAGCCGTCATTGTCAGATGCTCGGAGGAAACTCTTCAGCTTGACCTTGAGGCCTTTGAAAAGGCTGTGACGGAAAAAACAAAGGCAGTTGTCATCAACTCTCCCAACAATCCCTCGGGTGTTGTCATCAGTGAGGATGAGCTTGAGGGCCTTTGCAGAATCCTTGAAAAAAAACAGCAGGAATTCGGAAAGGAAATCTTCCTTGTTTCCGATGAGCCTTACAGAGAGCTTGTTTACGGCGGGGTGAAGGTGCCCTTCGTCACCAAATATTATAACAACACTCTTGTGTGTTATTCTTATTCGAAATCCCTTTCTCTTCCCGGTGAGAGAATCGGTTACATTCTTGTGCCCGATGAGGTCTGTGACAGTCAGCGGGTTTATAAGGCAATCTGCGGAGCCGGCAGATCCCTCGGTTATGTCTGCGCTCCCTCAATGATGCAGTATGTTGTCAGAAAATGCTGCGGTATGACTGCGGATATATCCGTTTATCAGAAAAACAGAGATCTTCTTGTGGGTGCTCTTACCCGTTTCGGCTTCAGCTGTGCAAAGCCTGAGGGTGCATTTTATCTTTTTCTCAGATCACCCGAAAAATCAGCCGAGGCTTTCTGTGAAAGGGCAAAGGCACTCGACATTCTTGCAGTGCCCGGTGATTCCTTCGGCTTTCCGGGTTATGTGAGACTTTCATACTGTGTTTCAACTCAGATGATTGAAGGCTCACTGCCTGCCTTTGAGGCACTTGCAAGGGAATATAATCTGAAATAAAAGGAAGAAAAGCAATGGAAAAATTCAAAAAAGCAAGAGAAACAATCGGTGAGCTGGACAGGGAAATTGCCCGTCTTTTTGAAAAAAGAATGGCTGCAGTCAGAGACGTTGCCGAATATAAAAAAGCAAGGGGTCTTGCAGTTTTTGATCCCGAGAGAGAGGAAGCTCTGCTGAGAAAAAATCTTGAAAACATTTCCGATGAAAGCATCAGGGAATATTATGTCTCCTTTCTCAAAAGCACAATGGATATTTCAAAGCGTTATCAGCACCGCATTTTAGAAGGGGCAAATATTGCATACAGCGGTATCGAGGGCGCCTTTGCTCACATTGCGGCGGGCAGAATCTTCCCCGACGGTCAGAGAATTTCTTATCCCGATTTCAGAGCCGCCTATGAGGCAGTTGAAAAGGGTGAATGTGAATGTGCCGTGCTTCCCATTGAAAACAGCACAGCAGGTGAGGTGGGTCAGGTCATCGACCTTCTTTTCTCAGGCTCACTTTATGTCAACGGCCTTTATAACCTTGACATTCATCACAACCTTATCGGAGTTCAGGGGGCAACTGAAGACTCAGTCAAAACCGTTATCAGTCATCAGCAGGCTCTTGACCAGTGTGAAAGATACATCAGAAACAAGGGCTACAAGGCTGAAAAATGTGAAAACACCGCAAGAGCGGCTCAGTTTGTTGCCGACAAAAACGACGTGACCCTCGGTGCAATTGCAAGCAGAGAAACGGCAAAGCTTTATTCTCTGAAGGTTATCAGAGAAAATGTCAATGAGGAAAGTGACAACACAACCCGCTTTGTTGTTGTTTCACGCACACCCTCAACGGAAAAGAATGACCATTCAATCATTGTTTTCACCGTGCCTGACGTTGCCGGCGGACTTGCCGACATTCTCAACGTCATTGCAAAGCATTCATTTTCAATGAGATGCATCAAAAGCCGTGCAATGAAGGGTCTTATGTGGAAATATTATTTTTACGTTGAAATTGAAGGTGACCTTCAGTGTCCTCAGGGCAGAGAAATGCTCACAGAGCTTTCGGGCAAATGTGAAAACCTCAAGCTCATCGGCACTTATAAAAATGATTCCAAGATTTAAAGGACGGTGAATCAGATGGTAATTACAGTCAGTCCTTCGGGCAAAAGCTATGATATTATCCTTGAAAGAGGTGCAATCGGCAGGGTTAAGGAGCTGATTGATCTTGCAAAGGAAAGAAAGGTGCTCATCGTCACCGATTCGGGCGTACCGGTGCAATATGTCAGAGCCGTTGCGGAAAGCTTTGAAAACAGTGTGGTTTTCACCTTCCCCATGGGTGAGCAGAGCAAAAACTTTGACACTTACCGTCTTATCTGTCAGTGTCTTCTTGACAACTCCTTCACAAGAAAGGATGCTGTCATTGCCGTTGGCGGAGGCGTTGCAGGTGATATGGCAGGCTTTGCTGCCGCTACATATATGAGAGGTATTGATTTTTATAACATACCCACAACTCTTCTTTCTCAGGTTGATTCCTCAATCGGAGGAAAAACCGCCATTGACCTTGGCAAAATCAAGAACATCATCGGCGCATTTTATCAGCCGAAAAGAGTCATCATTGACCCCGACGTGCTTTCAACTCTTGACAGAAGACAGCTTCTCAACGGTCTTGCCGAAAGCATCAAGGTGGGTGTCACAATGGATGCTGAGCTTTTTGAAATTATCAGTCAGGGTGAAACGGAAAAGAATATTGAAAAAATCATCGAGCGCTCACTGAAGGTGAAAAAGTATGTTGTTGAGCAGGACGAAAAGGAGCAGGGACTTCGCAAGGTGCTCAATTTCGGTCACACCATCGGCCACGCAATTGAGGCTGCGGCAGAGGGTGAGCTTTTCCACGGTGAATGTGTTGCAATCGGAATGCTGCCCATGTGCAGTGAGGAAACAAGAGAAAAGGTGGCTCAGGTGCTGGTCAGAACAGGTCTTCCCGTCAGCTTTGAGGCGGACAGAGAGAAGATTTTTGAGGCTCTCACTCACGATAAAAAATCTGAGGGTGAGCTTATCAGCACAGTCACATGCAATAAAATCGGCAGCTTTGAATTCAAAAAGCAGTCTGCCGAGGAATTAATGAAGCTGATTTGAGGGATTTGAAATGAAAAATACATTTGGCAGCTCTCTGACAGTCACTCTGTTCGGAGAAAGTCACGGTCAGGCAATCGGCTGTGTGATTGACGGAATGACCCCCGGTGTTGAGGTTGATGAAGCTTTTATTGCTCAGCAGATGGACAAAAGAAGGGGAATCAACAGCATTTCAACAGCCAGACGTGAAAAGGATGAGGTGAAAATTTTAAGCGGTGTTTTTGAAGGCAGAACAACGGGAACTCCCATCTGTCTTATGATTGAAAATGCCGACACAAAAAGCAAGGATTATTCAAAAACAAAGTCCCTTGCAAGACCCTCCCATGCGGATTACACCGCACAGTGCAAATATCACGGCTTCCAGGATTACAGAGGCGGCGGTCACTTTTCGGGCAGAATAACTGCGCCTCTTGTTGCCGCAGGTGCAATCATTATCAAGGCTCTTGAAAAAAGGGGCATCAGAATCGGAACTCACATTTCCTGCTGCGGCGGTGTGAGTGACAGAAGCTTCGGCAATCTCAGTGAGGATATTGCTCTTCTTTCTCAGCTTGATATGCCCGTTCTCTGCAGTGAAAAGAGAGAGGAAATCCTTTCTCTCATTGAAAAAGCAAGAGCTGAGGGAGACAGCCTTGGCGGAACTCTTACAACTGCAGTCATCGGTGTGCCCGCGGGCGTGGGTGAGCCCTGGTTTGACAGTGCGGAATCCCTTCTGTCCCACATTCTTTTTTCCGTTCCCGGCATCAAGGGTGTGGAATTCGGCAGCGGCTTCGGCTTTTCACAGATGAAGGGCTCTGAGGCAAATGACCCCTTTGTTATCAGAAACGGCAGAATTGAAACCTCAACCAACAACAACGGCGGCATCAACGGCGGCATCACCAACGGTATGCCCATTGTTTTCAGCTGTGCGGTGAAGCCCACTCCTTCAATCTTCAAAACACAGAACACCGTTGATTTTGAAAAGGGTACTGAAGCTGAGCTTGTCATTCAGGGCAGACATGACCCTGCAATCATCCACAGAGCAAGAGTTGTTGTTGACTCTGTGACGGCAATCGCCCTTGCAGATATGCTTCTTTCAAGATTCGGAACGGACTGGTTGAAATAAAAATGAAATACGGACTTATCGGCGGAAAGCTCGGTCACAGCTTTTCCAAGCTTATACACGAAAAAATTGCCGATTATACTTATGAGCTTTGTGAGCTGAAGGCCGAAGAGGTTGACAGCTTCATGAGAAAAAAGGATTTTCAGGCAATCAATGTGACCATTCCTTATAAGCAGACTGTTATGCCTTATCTTGATTACATTGATCCTGCGGCGGAAAAAATCGGGGCGGTGAACACAATAGTCAACCGTGACGGCAGACTCTTCGGCTATAACACCGATTTTGGCGGACTTAAAATGCTGATTGAAAAATCGGGCTTTGATTTCAAAGATAAAAAGGTTCTTGTTGCCGGTACGGGCGGTACCTCAAAAACCGCCTGTGCAGTTGCCGAAGCTCTCGGTGCGGCAGCTGTTATAACCGTGGGACGCTCAGGCGGTGTCACGGATTATACAAATGTTTATAATCTTCACTCGGATGCGGATTTTATCATCAACACAACCCCTCTGGGGATGTATCCCGACCTTGACGGCTGCAGTCTTGAGCCTGAGCGCTTCTCAAGGCTTTCAGGTGTCACCGATGCGGTTTATAACCCCCTTAAAACAAGGCTTTACCTTAAGGCGCTTGAAAGGGGAGTCAGGGCAGAGTGCGGACTTTATATGCTTATCAGTCAGGCTGTTCTTGCCTGTGAAATCTTCACGGGCAGAAAGCTGGATGTCAGAAGGCTTGCCGATGAGGTTTTTTCAGAGCTTTTCAATGAAAAGGTCAACATTGTCCTTGTGGGTATGCCGGGAAGCGGAAAGTCAACAATCGGCAAGGCTCTTTCGGAAAAAACGGGCAGAAAATTTTATGACACCGATGAGCTTATCACAGAAAAGCACGGTGCAATTCCCGAAATCTTTGCAAATAAGGGTGAGCCTTATTTCAGAGACAGAGAATCAGAGGCGGTCAGAGAGGTTGCTTCTCTCACGGGTGCAGTGATTGCAACGGGGGGAGGAGCCGTGCTCAGAGCAGAAAACATCAGGCTTCTCAGACACAACTCAATCATCTTTTTTCTCGACAGACCTCTTGAGGATATTATGCCCACCGATGACAGACCTCTTTCAAAGGACAGAGAGGCTCTTGAAAAGCGTTTTGCAGAGCGCTATCCCATTTATCTTTCCTGCAGTGACGTGAAAATTGAGGTTGACGGCATTGCGGAAAACAGCGTCAGAAAAATTATGGAGTGTTTGAAATGAAAATTCTTGTTATAAACGGACCTAATCTCAATATGCTCGGCATCAGAGAGCCCGACCATTACGGCAGGGAAACCTATGATGACCTTGTGAAAAAGATTGAAGCTTACTGTCTTGAAAAGGGCGTTGAGGTTGAGTTTTATCAGTCCAATCACGAGGGCTGTCTTGTTGACCGTATTCAGCAGGCATACGGCAACACCGACGCAATTGTCATCAATCCCGGTGCTTATACCCACACAAGCATTGCTCTTCTTGATGCGGTGAAATCTGTGGGAATCACCACCGTTGAGGTGCACATTTCAAAGCTTGAGCAGAGAGAGGACTTCAGACAGATCAGTTATATCAGACTTGCCGCGGCAAAAACAATCACAGGTCTCGGCACTGACGGCTATCTCAGAGCAATAGATTTTTTGGTGAATTTATGAATGTGAAAATCAGTCCCTCAGTGCTCCGAGGGAAAATCAAGGCTCCCGCTTCAAAGAGTATGGCTCACAGGCTTCTCATTTGTGCGGGACTGAGCGAGGGCACAAGTGAAATTGAAAATGTTGCATACAGTGAGGATATCCTTGCAACCCTCGGCTGCCTGAGTCAGCTTGGTGCTGAAATTCAGCAGAGGGAAAGCAGTGTGATAATAAAGGGTGTTTCTCCTCTGAGTGTTTCTGAGGGCAGAGAATTCAACTGCCGTGAAAGCGGAAGCACCCTGAGATTTTTCATCCCTCTTGCTCTTCTTACAGAAAATGAGCACACCTTCACCGGCTACGGCAGACTGATGGAAAGACCTATGGAGGTCTATGAAAAACTGACAAACAAAAAGGGTGAGCCCTTTCTTAGAAGAAAAGACGGAAAAATTTACACAAAGGGTATTCTTTCCTCGGGTGAATATATTTTAAGAGGGGATATCAGCAGTCAGTTTATCACGGGACTTCTTCTTGCCCTCTCTTTGTGTGAGGGTGACAGCCGTGTTGTGCTGACAAACACCGTTGAAAGCCGAAGCTATATCAATATGACAATTGAAGCAATGGGCTTTTTCGGAGTCAGAGTTGAATGGGAGAACGAAAGAACGCTTTTTGTCAAAGGCTCTCAGAGCTATCAGGCGAGGAATTTCACCGTTGAAGGTGATTATTCAAATGCCGCTTTTCTTGAGGCCTTCAATGCCCTTGGCGGTGAAATAATAATTGAAGGACTCAGAGAAAATTCTCTTCAGGGTGACAGAGTTTATCTTGATTATTTCCCTCTTCTTAAGTCGGGGACTCCTGAGCTTGACATTTCCGACTGTCCCGATCTTGCACCCATTCTGATGACAATGGCGGCTTATTTTAATGGCTGTGTTTTAAAGGGTACAAGAAGACTTAAAATCAAGGAAAGCGACCGCGGCGTTGTGATGATGCAGGAGCTTTCAAAATTCGGTGCGGATATAAGTGTGGGTGAAAACGAGATACACATCAGAAAAGCACCTCTTCATAAGCCCGCAGAAATCCTTGACGGACACAATGACCACAGAGTTGTGATGTCTCTTGCCGTGCTTTCAAGTGCTTACGGCGGAGAAATCAGCGGTGCGGATGCCGTTGCCAAAAGCTATCCCGACTTTTTCAAGCAAACCCAATCTCTTCTTCTGGAGGCAGAAATAAATGACAGTTAACAAAAACACAAGATTCCTTCTTATCGGTCTCGGTCTTCTCGGCGGCAGCTATGCCAAGGGTCTGACGGAGAAGGGTTATTATGTTGAAGCAATAACAAGGTCTGAAAAGACAATTGAATATGCTCTTGAGCATCAGCTGATAAAAAAAGGTTCAACTCAAATCGATGAGGAAATGATTTCCTCGGCTGATGTGATCATCTTTGCTCTTTATCCCACCACCTTCATTGAATGGATTGAGCACAACGGACACCTCATTAAAAAGGGCACCGTCATCACCGATGTCACAGGTGTCAAAAGCCCCGTTGTTGAAAGGGTGCAGTCTCTTCTGCCTGAGGGTGCAGAGTTTGTTTCCGCTCATCCCATGGCAGGTAAGGAGGTCTACGGAATCGAAAACAGCGACGAAAGAATTTTCTATGGCGCAAACTATATCGTTGTACCTACAGACAAAAATACCCCCGAGGCCATTGAGGTCTGCAAAAGAATCGGTGAAATTCTGGGCTTCGGCAAAATTACAGAGCTTTCACCCGAGTCACACGATGAAATGATCGGCTTTGTTTCTCAGCTGACCCATTGCATTGCAGTAACGCTGATGACCTGCTATGACAATGAAAATCTGCAGAAATACACGGGAGACTCCTTCCGTGACCTGACAAGAATTGCAAACATCAATGAAAATATGTGGAGTGAGCTTTTCCTGATGAACAAGGAGCCCTTGCTCAGACAGATGGATCTGTTCAAAGGGGAGTTTGAAAAAATGTATTCTCTGCTTGAAAAGGATGACCGTGAGGGTCTTAAGGAAATGATGCGCCTTTCAACACAGAGAAGAAAGCTTTTTAACCGATAAGGAGTAAATAAAATGAGTATGGATTTTGTTTGTAAGCTGCCCATTCCCAAGGATATCAAGGAAGAATATCCCATGACCGAGCAGGCGGTGAAAATCAAGGCTGAAAGAGATCAGCAGATAAGAGATATTTTTGAGGGGAAAACAAGAAAGCTTATTCTTGTTATCGGACCCTGCTCAGCAGACAATGAGGATTCTGTTATGGATTACATAAACAGACTTGTTCCCGTTCAGGAAAAGGTAAAGGATAAAATTTTCATCATACCCCGAATTTATACCAATAAGCCCAGAACAACAGGTGACGGTTACAAGGGTATGCTTCATCAGCCCGACCCCAACTCAGCGGCTGATCTTATCAAGGGTATTGTTGCCATCAGAAAGCTTCATATGAGAGCGGTCAATGAAACAGGCTTCACCTGTGCTGACGAAATGCTTTACCCTGAAAATTACCGTTATCTTTCAGATGTGCTTTCTTATGTTGCAATCGGAGCAAGAAGTGTTGAAAATCAGCAGCACAGACTCACCGCCAGCGGTATTGATATCCCCGTCGGCATGAAAAACCCCACGGGCGGAGACATTTCCGTTATGATGAACTCAATCACAGCCGCTCAGCATAAGCACGATTTCATTTACAGAGGCTGGGAGGTCAGAAGCAGCGGTAATGACCTTGCACACGCAATTCTCAGAGGTTATGTCAATGACAAGGGTCAGTCCTTCTCAAATTATCATTATGAAGACCTTGCAAATCTGGCAGCCCTTTATGCTGAAAGAAGCGACCTTAAAAACCCTGCAGTCATTGTTGACACCAACCATGCAAACTCCGGCAAGAAATACCGTGAGCAGCCCCGTATTGCAAAGGAGATTCTTCACTCCTGCCGTCTTAACAAGGACATTGATTCAATTGTCAAGGGTCTTATGATTGAAAGCTATATTGAAGAAGGCTCACAAAAAATCGGTGAGGGGATTTACGGAAAGAGCATCACCGATCCTTGCATCGGCTGGGAAGCAACAGAAAGACTCATTTATGAGCTTGCTGAAATTTACTGATTAAAAAAAGCGGCTTTTCGGTATCTGCACCGAAAGGCCGTGAAATATTAAAAAAATTTTAAAAGCTGTGTATATTATTGACAATATAACAATATTATTATAGTATTAAAAGAAATAAAAAACACAGAGAGGGTAAAAAATGGATCCTATTTCCGTAGTTCTCGGCACACTTAAAGCCTTCATTGAGCGAATGAAGAGCATTGTTTCATACATTATCAAAGGTTTTTTCCCTGATGAAATTGAAACCACAACCAACTCAAGCTTTGATGATGATCACCTGATTTAAGGGGATTTTCGGGACTGAAATAAAAAATTGAAAAAAGTTCAAAAAAAATCAAAATAACCATTGACAAACGCTCAATATTTTGCTAGAATAAGCAAGCGCTCTGAAAAGAGTGGCAAATGGGAGCATAGCTCAGCTGGGAGAGCATCTGCCTTACAAGCAGAGGGTCACAGGTTCGAGCCCTGTTGTTCCCACCAATGGCCCGGTAGTTCAGTTGGTTAGAACGCTAGCCTGTCACGCTAGAGGTCGACGGTTCGAGCCCGTTCCGGGTCGCCATTTTAAAAAAATATGCGGATGTAGCTCATCTGGTAGAGCGCCACCTTGCCAAGGTGGAGGTAGCGAGTTCGAGCCTCGTCATCCGCTCCATACGGTACCATAGCCAAGTGGTAAGGCCACGGTCTGCAAAACCGTTATTCCCCAGTTCAAATCTGGGTGGTACCTCCAAAAAATAAAGCAAGTCGAAAGACTTGCTTTTATTTTTTATGTTTGTGTCCGCAGGACATAACTTCGTTTTGCAACTTTAGTTGCAAACTTCATTTGAGCGAAGCTCAACTTCATTCCGCTTGCTATTCAACATCCCTATACTTTTTCGGGCTCATACCGAACTGCCTTGCGAATATCCTGTGGAAATAGCTTTTGTTTTCATAGCCCACAGCTTTTGAAATATCATCAACGCCAATCTTTGTGTTTTTCAAAAGATATGCTGCCTGAGACAGTCTCTTGTCCTGTAAAAGCTCAGTGTATGTTTTACCCGTCTGATTCTTTATTTCGTGGCTGAGCCAATAAAAATCATAATGCAGCAGCTTTGCCGCCTCGGTAAGGCTGCTGTTTTTGTAGTTTTCTTCTATGTATTTGAAAATCTGAAGTATAGCTGCTTCTTCTTTTGACTGATAGGCAAGCTTGTCTGTATGATTGAGCAGCTGCATAAAAAGAAGTCCCATAGTCGTCTGGTTGATATTTCTTTTGTTGGGTGCATTGCTTGTAAGTGTCCACAAAAGATTTTCAATAAGATTCTGCACAGGGAGAACATCGGAAACCTTAAAGTGCAGATATCCCGGGTTTTCTTCTTTGAAAAGCGACTCAATAAGGAACTTTTTTAAAGGCGTCTCTTCGGCACCTAACATTTCAAGTGTTTTGTCAAAAAACTGAGGAAGAATGATAAAATTTACAGCTATATCGTTGCCTGATGCAGGTAGAATTTCCTGCTTTGCATTCTGACCGAGAAAAAGAAGCTCTCCTTCAGAAAGTTCAATGGTTTTACCGTTTATGATATGGGTGGTCTTGCCTGTGCACATATAAACCACCTCAACAAAATCGTGGGTATGCTCGGGAAAGTGAATGAATCTTGTGTGGGTTCTGATTGTAATGAGCTTTCCGTCCTTGAGAAGCTTTCTGGCAGAAATGATATTATCGTCATTTTCTGTATAAATACTGCTGTCTACTGTGCTTCTGCCGTCGAGTATTGCCTGCTCTTCATCGGTTATGGGAATAAGCTCTTTCAGAATTTCACGGTTTATCATATAATCACCTCTGTGAGATTATACATTTTTAAGGTGTGAAAATCAATACAAATAAGGACACTTTTTTAAGCAAATAAGGACCTTTAAAATGCAGGTGTTCAGTGATATTATTATAATGAATCATTCTGAAGAGTATTTTAGTATCGGGATTAAGGGGGGCAGACAGATGAACACATATTATTTAGCTATAGATATCGGAGCGTCCTCAGGCAGACATATTCTCGGATATGTTGAAAAGGGAAAACTGAGCCTCGAAGAAATATACCGATTTGACAACAACATAAAAAATGAAAACGGTACTCTCATCTGGGATATAGATAGCCTTTTTGCCCAGGTGAAAGCAGGTATCAAAAGGTGCAGGGAAATCAGTAAAATCCCGAAAACAATTGCCATTGATACATGGGGCGTAGATTATGTACTTCTTGACGAAAGCAAAAAGGAAATTCTTCCCGCGGTATCCTACCGTGACGGAAGAACAACCGAAGCGGCAAAAGAGGTAAACAACATAATCTCACAGACTGAGCTTTATTCACGAACGGGAATACAGAAGCAAAGCTTCAACACAATCTATCAGCTTTACTGTGACAAGAAAAGCGGAAAGCTGAATAATGCAAAGCACTTTCTGATGATGCCTGAATATCTTTCTTTCAAGCTTACGGGTGAAATTCGAAACGAATACACAAATGCAACCACTACTAACCTCGTTAATGCTGAAAATAAGCAGTGGGATAAAGAAATACTCGATACTCTCGGCATACCGTATGAAATTTTTTGCTCTCTCTCACTTCCGGGTACAGTTGTGGGCAGCTTCACCGATGAGGTTAAAAATGAAGTCGGATTTGACAGTACGGTCATTCTCTGTCCTTCTCACGATACGGCTTCTGCCGTTGCTGCTTGTCCCACCGACACAGAAAGTATATACATTTCATCGGGCACCTGGAGCCTTATCGGTACGGAAAACACGAAGCCTGTTTTAACTGAAAAGGCATTAACTGCCAATTTTACCAATGAGGGCGGAGTGGAATACCGTTTCCGCTTTCTTAAAAATATTATGGGTATGTGGCTGTTTCAGAATATCCGCAAAAACATAAACAAAGAGCTTAACTATGATGAAATGATGAGCCTTGCAAGGACAAGCACCTTTACCGAAAAGATTGATCCCAACGACAATGCATTTCTTGCTCCCGAAGACATGATTGAGGCGGTAAGAAATTATCTCGGCAAGCCTGATTTACCGCTCTCAGATGTGCTTTCGAGTGTTTATCATTCACTTGCCGAGTCTTACAAAAAAGCAACCCAAGAAATTGAAGACATCAGCGGCAAGGAAATCAAGGCAATACACATTGTCGGTGGCGGCAGTAAGGATAAATATCTGGGTAAGCTTACTGCAGAATATACGGGTAAAAAGGTTTATACGGGTCTTATGGAGGCTACGGCAACGGGCAACATTCTTTCACAGATTATGAGTGACAAAAAAATAACTCTCGCACAGGCAAGAGAGATAATAAGATCAACCTTTGATGTTAAGGAGGTAAACTGGTGAGCAGATACAGTGAAGCAAAGGAAATATATTCACGATACGGAATTGATACTGAAAAAGCACTTGAAGCACTCAAAAATGTGAGTGTTTCCGTTCATTGCTGGCAGGGTGATGATGTAACAGGCTTTGACAGCAAGGAGGCTCTCTCAGGCGGTATTCAGACTACGGGTAACTATCCGGGTAAGGCAAGTACTCCCGAGGAGCTTATGGCGGACTATGACAAGGCATTTTCACTTATGCCCGGCAAAAAGAAATTAAACCTTCATGCCTCTTATGCAATTTTTGAAGATGGCGAAGCAGTCGGCAGAGATAAAATCGAGCCGAAACACTTCAAAAAATGGGTGGACTTTGCAAAGGAAAGAAATATGGGTATTGACTTTAACCCAACCTTCTTTTCACACCCTATGGTCAAGGATAATCTCACTCTTTCTTCACCCGATGAACAAGTGCGTACATATTGGGTAAATCACGGAAAAGCCTGCCTTAAAATTGCAGAGTACTTTGCTGAGGAAACAGGTATTCCCTGTGTTATGAACATATGGATTCCCGACGGCTATAAGGATATTCCTGCCGACAGACTTTCGCCGAGACTCAGATTCAAAAAGAGCCTTGATGAAATTCTCGACACACCGTACAATAAAGAAATGGTATATGTAACTTTGGAATCAAAGGTATTCGGCATCGGTCTTGAAAGCTATACCGTAGGTTCGGCTGAATTTTGCCTTTCTTATTCCGATTACAAGGGAATAATACCTCTTATGGATAACGGTCATTATCATCCCACGGAAACGGTAAGCGACAAGATTTCCTCACTGCTTCTCTTTAACGAAAAGATAGCCCTTCACATTACAAGAGCAGTCCGTTGGGACAGTGACCATGTGGTTATTTTTGACGATGAAACAAAGGAGATTGCAAAGGAAATCGTAAGAAACAATGCCCTCGACAGAGTGCTTATTGCCACAGACTATTTCGATGCATCAATCAACCGCATTTCTGCCTGGGTAACGGGTGTCAGAAGCGTGCAGAAGGCTCTTCTGTTTGCACTTTTACAGCCTGATGAAAGAATGAAGAATTTGCAGAATGAAAGCAATTTCACAGAGATAATGTATCTTCAGGAGGAAATGAAAACTGCACCCCTCGGTGATGTGTGGAATGAATATCTCGAAAGAGAAAATGTACCTGCAGATTATCTTAGGGAAGTTAAAAAATACGAACAGGAAGTTTTGGTGAAAAGAATATGAAGGATATACTGACAGCACCCTTTGTTCAGGAAATGAAAAAGACCACCGCCAATATGTACCGTCTCGGCTGGGATGAAAGAAACGGCGGTAACATAAGCTATATGCTCGAGGAAAATGAGGTAGGGGAGTATCTTGACCTTAATAATGTAATCCGTACAATTCCTACGGGCTTTGATGCAACCGATCTTATAGGTAAAATCTTTATCGTAACAGGTACGGGCAAGTACTTCAAAAATGTTACGGATGACCCCGAAACAAACCTCGGCATTATCAGAATTGCCGAAGACGGCACAACTGCTGAGCTTCTTTGGGGATATAAAGACGGCGGTAAGTTTACAAGTGAGCTGCCAGCACACCTTATGAGCCATATGGCAAGGCTCAAGGTTGACCCCGAAAACAGAGTTGTAATGCACTCACATCCGACACATACCCTCGCTATGAACTATGTTCACGAGCTTGACGAAAAGAAATTCACTCATACCCTTTGGGAAATGTGTACCGAATGTATTGTTGTTTTCCCTGACGGTGTAGGTGTACTTCCCTGGATGCTTTGCGGTACAAACGAAATCGGTGAGGCTACTGCAAAGAAAATGGAAGAGTTCAGACTTGTTGTGTGGGGAATGCACGGCATTTACGGCGCAGGTAAAACAATGGACGAAACCTTCGGTCTCATTGAAACCGTTGAAAAGGCTGCTCAGATTTATATGCTCACAGCACATCTTCCCAGAGTGAACACCATAAAAGATGAAGAAATGGTGGAGCTTGCGGAGTTTTTCGGTGTCAATTACAGAAAGGATTTTCTGAATATATAAGCAACCCGACAAATAATTGTTTGCGGAGGATGAATTTATGAATGTAAAGGAATATATCGAGACTAATTGGGATAATACAACCCGTTTCTTTACAGAGGATGATGATACATTAATAGGCTTGCCGCATCCATATACTGTGCCCTGTATAGAAGGGCATTTTCAGGAAATGTATTATTGGGATGTTTATTTTACAAATGTAGGTCTGATAAAATCGGGACGCTTGTCACAGGCAAAAAATAATGTGGATAATATGTGTTATCTGATAAATAAATTCGGATTTATGCCTAACGGAAACCGAACCTATTATCTTTCCCGTTCACAGCCTCCCTTTCTCTCTGAGATGGTTTGCTGCATTTATGAAAAAACAAAGGACGTTCAGTGGCTGAGTACCTGCTATAGGGCTTTGGAAAAGGAATATGAATTCTGGAAAAATGAACGTCAGACGCCCTGCGGACTTAACCGATATTACGGAAGCTTTACCCGTGAGGAGCTGATGGACTTCAGCGGACTTTTATGTAAACGCTTCAATATTGAAAAGCCTGCTGATGAAGGCACTGCAGAGAGTTACGGTAAGGCTATGTATTCCTTTGCAGAAAGCGGTTGGGATTGCAACAGCCGTATGGGACTTGAGTGTTATAATTATGCCTGGGTGGATTTAAATGCTTTGCTTTTCGGTATGGAAAGGAATATGGCGTTCTTTTCTGCCGAGCTTAAAAACGGATGCGAGGCAATGTGGAATGAAAAAGCAGAGAGCAGACGAGAGCTTATGACAAGGCTTTTATGGAATTATGACTCAGGAGCTTTCACGGATTATAATTTTGAAACGGGAAAGCAGTCCGTTGTAATATCGGCTGCACAGTTTTATCCGTTATTTTCAGGTGTATGCACTAAAGAGCAGGCTGAACGCACGGTAGAATTATTATCTGAAATCGAAGCAGAGTTCGGTGTTGCCTGCTGTGAAAAAAGAGAGGATTTATACGGTTTGCAGTGGGATTACCCGAACGGATGGGCTTGCCTGCAATATATTGTTGTGCATGGGCTTTTGCGTTACGGCTACCGCAAGGAAGCACTTCGCATCGCTGAAAAATATAAGCGTTTAGTGGAAAAAGTCTTTGAAGAAACCGGAAAATTATGGGAAAAATATGATGTTACAACGGGTGGCGTTTCACATAATAAAGAATATGAAACTCCTGCTATGATGGGGTGGACAGCCGGTGTTTATATTGATTTCTGTTCCTTGACGGAATAAAAATTGATCCGAGAAGTATGCTTCTTGATACTATCGGAAACAATAAAGCCTTTTCGGATAACAATGCCGAATTTACACTTAAATAAAAAGGAGGATACTGATGCTTTATAAGAAAAACATAGAAAAAAGGCTCACTGACAAGTTTTTCAGAAATCCTACGAGTGAATACAGGGGCACACCCTTCTGGGCGCTTAATTCATACCTTACAAAAGAAGAATTGTGCCGTCAGATTGATGTGTTCAAGGAAATGGGTCTCGGAGGATTTCATCTACACGTAAGAACAGGTCTTGAAAACGAGTATCTTGGTGAAGAATATATGGAACTTATCAAGGATACTGTTGATAAGGCGAAAAGTGAAGAAATGCTTGCCTGGCTTTACGATGAGGACAGATGGCCCTCGGGAGCTGCAGGCGGACTTGTGACAAAGGACGAAAAATACAGAGGCAGAAGTCTTCTTTTCACTCCGTACAGAGAAGCTGAAAATTATGCCGTTAATACATCAAGCTCTGAGGGCGGGAGAAACGGAAAAGGAAAGCTTATTGCCTGTTATGATGTTGTTCTTGATAATGAGGGCTTTCTTTCTTCATATAAAAAAATCAGTGAAGACGATGAAGCTGAGGGCACAAAGTGGTACGCTCTTCTTGAAACACACACGCCTTCGAGCTGGTATAACAATCAGACATATATTGACACTTTGAACTGCGAAGCTATTAAAAAGTTTATTGAGGTCACCCACGAAAAATATAAAGCTAAAGTGGGCGATGAATTTGATAAAACCATTCCCGCTATTTTTACCGATGAGCCTCAGTTTACAAGAAAAAGAGTTCTTAACAATTCATTTGATAAAATGGATATCACAATGCCGTGGACTGATAAGGTTCCTGAGCTTTACAAAGAAATGTACGGCGAGGATATTCTTGACACTCTTCCTGAAGTGTTCTGGGATAAACCCGACTCAGCACCGTCTGTATGCCGTTACAGATATCACGATTTTATTGCTGAATTATTTGCAATCTCCTTTGCCGATACAGTGGGTGAGTGGTGTAATGAAAACGGTATTGCTCTTACAGGACATATGATGGAAGAGCCTACACTTAATTCACAGACCGCAGCACTCGGTGAGGCAATGCGTTCATACAGAAGCTTTAAGCTTCCCGGCATTGATATGCTCTGTAATCGACATGAATTCACTACTGCAAAACAAGCACAATCTGCTGTTCATCAGTTTGGATATGAGGGTATGCTTTCAGAACTTTACGGCGTAACAAGTTGGGACTGTGATTTCAGAACATATAAGCATCAGGGTGACTGGCAGGCTTGCCTCGGTGTGACCATACGTGTACCTCATCTTTCGTGGTATGCGATGAAGGGTGAAGCAAAGCGTGATTATCCTGCTTCAATTCATTATCAGTCCCCTTGGTACAAAAAATACAATCTTATTGAAGATCATTTTTCAAGAGTGAACACTGCTCTTACACGAGGCAAGCCTGTTGTAAAAGTGGGTGTTATTCATCCCGTTGAAAGCTTCTGGCTTCATTGGGGTCCTAATGATAAATCGGCAATATTCAGAGAAAGTCTTGATGAAAGATTCCAAAATGTCACAAAATGGCTTCTTGAGGGCAGTATTGATTTCAACTTTATTTCAGAGTCGCTTCTCCCGTCTCTCTGTGAAAAAGGAAATGCGCCCTTAAGGGTCGGTGAAATGGAATACGATGCGATTGTCGTTCCCGGTTGTGAAACATTGAGAAGAACAACGCTTGAAAGGCTTGAGCAATTCCGTGAAAATGGCGGTAAACTCATTTTTATGGGTGATGCACCTTCACTTGTTGACGCTGTACCTTCTGATTATGCAAAATCACTTTTTAAAAAGAGTGAAAAAATCGACTTTTCTCGTGCGTCACTTCTTACTGCACTCCACGATGTGAGAACTCTCACAATAAGATATGCTAACGGAAAACTTACGGATAATTACATATATCAGCTTCGTGAAGACAATGACTGCAAATGGCTTTTCATATGCCCTTCAAAAGAACCTGATAACAAGCATATAGATAACGGTAAAGATATTCAAATTATTCTGAATGGCACATTTTCACCTGAAATTTACAACACAGAAAACGGTGAAATATATCCCATAGGAGCAGAATATACCGATGGAAAAACGATTATCCGTTGCCGCTTTTACGGTTACGATTCTCTGCTGCTGAAGCTTTCTGACGGTAAATCCGAGTGCAACACACTGCAGCACATTCCTGAAAAGGCAAGTGAAACCCTCGGCGAAATGTGTGATTATGAGCTTTCCGAGAAAAATATTCTCGTTCTCGATATGGCTGAATGGAAAATAGACGGTGATACTGAATATTCTCCAAGGGAAGAAGTGCTTCGTCTTGATAATCTCATAAGAGAGCGTCTTGGAATGATAAAAAGAGGCGGACGTGTTGTTCAGCCATGGGTTTTAGGAAATCGTCCGAAGGACCACAAAGCAACGCTTAAATTTACTTTCATAAGTGAAGTAGATTATGAGGGCGCAGTTCTTGCTCTTGAAGATGCAGATGTTGCCGAGGTCTTCTTCAACGGAAAAAAGATTACCGAAAAAGAGGAAGGCTTCTATGTTGATATTTCAATCGGCAAAATGAAGCTCGGCAATATCGTCAAGGGTGAGAATATACTTGAAATCACTCTTCCCTTCGGTGAAACTGCAGGTCTTGAAAATGTGTTTGTTCTCGGTGATTTCGGTGTAAGAGTTGCGGGCTGTGTTGCAGTTGTTACTGAGCTTCCCGAAAAAATAGCATTTGGTTCTCTTCTGAATCAGGGATTTCCGTTTTTCTCGGGTGCAATTACATATAAGATTAAGACCAAAAGCGAAAGCGGCAGTCTTACCGTTGCTGCCAACAACTATATGGGCGCACTTATAGAGGTCAGCGTTGACGGGGAATATAAGGGTGACATCATTTATCCGCCGTACACTCTTGAAATAAAGAATGTTCCCGACGGAGAGCATGAGGTCGGGTTAAAGCTTTACACTCACCGTTATAACTCATTCGGTCCGCTTCATCTGGTAAATCTGAATGAAAAATGGCACGGCCCCGGTGCGTGGAGAACAGAAGGAATCAATTGGAGCTACGAATATGTGCTTCGCAAAACAGGTATTCTTAAAGCTCCGGGCATAAGTTAAATTGAAAGATATCAAATTCTGCGGTATCTGTTCACCTGTTGCAGCTTTTGTGCTTTTCGGTATCGGTATTCAGGAGCTTTCAAAATCTCACTTCGATGTTGAATTCTACGATTATCCTGAATGGCAGTGCGGCGAAAGAATGGAAGCTGTTTAGGGCATCATTCTCGGTTGGGTCAACTCAGGTTGCAACTATCTTAAAAAGCTTGCTTTTCCCTATATGATTGCCTAGCAGGCTATCTGTCTTCAGTTGAGGGCGACCTTGTTAAAACAATGCAGGCTTCACAACGGGTATTCCCTGGCTTCGTGCCTATGAAGCTAATATTTACAAAGTAATTTGTTGAGGAGATGTTAAAATGTCTATAAAAAGAGTACTCATCGTTTTTGCTGTGTTGGTTCTGCTTTTTGCAGCATCAATAATCTATTTTGAAATCGACCCTGAAAATACAAATATTGATTTCAGTCCTGCAAATGCTCAGAATGAAACGGATAAAACAATAAGATTTGACGAAAACGGCAAGCTTAAGATATTGCATATTGCCGACACACATCTTAACTATGACAAGCATTTCGATGCATCAGTATGGGTAATTGCTGAAGCCTGTGATGTGGAAAAGCCTGATCTTGTTGTACTTACAGGTGATAATACACATCCTGACGAGGATCCTGAAAAGACCAAAAAACTCATCAATGCTCTGATGAATATCTTTGAATCAAGAAAGATTCCCGTTGCCGTAACCTTCGGTAATCACGATGCGGAGAAGGGTCCGATGACAAGAAAAGATATTATGGAATATTACAATACCTTTTCTTGTGTTATATCCACTGATGGCAGTACGAATTTCAAAAACTGCGCTACATTCAATATTCCCGTTCTTGCATCAGACAGCGACAAAGTCAAATTTAATCTTTGGGTTTTTGACTCAGGTGATTATGATGAAGACGATCCAAGACATTATGACCGAGTACGCACCGAGCAGATTGAATGGTACAAAGAAACAGCAGCAAAGCTCAAAAAAGAAAACGGTGGTGAAACCGTAAACTCTGTTGTTTTTCAGCATATAATTGTTCCCGAAATCTATGACGTTCTTAAAAAGGTAGATTCAAAGAAGCCTTATGCACTCCCGCATATTTACAACGAAGGTGAATATTATATGTTTGATCCTGAGCAGGTCAATTACGGCAAGCTCAACGAAAAGCCCTGTCCCGGTTATTACAATGACGGTCAGTTCGATGCGTTGGTTGAAAACGGCGATGTACTGGCAATGTTCACAGGTCACGATCACACAAATGCCTTCGGCGTAAGGAATCAGAACATTGATATTTATACTTCTCCCATGACCCGTTACAAAGGTCTGGCTTACACAACTCAGTACGGTTACCGTGTAGTTGAAATTGACGAAAAGGATACCTCAGAATACGAAACAAGAGTGGAGCGTCTTTATGATATTTTTGACTTCGGTTACATAAAGACCGCAAAGGATAACGGAGATAAATATTCATCGAGAATTGCTTTCGAGCTTGCAGTTAAGGGCAAGGCTCAGGAAATTTGCATGAAGCTCTGGCATTCAGTGATAGAATTATTTACAGGCAGAACAGTTGTATATCCGGATTGATAAAATCCGGAAGCATCAGCGGTTGGTCTTGATATAGAGTAACGAAGTTTGTGGTTCACTTTTGGGGTGTACCTCCATGTGAATGAAACCCATAAATTGGACTGAGGATGTCTGATTTACGGGTTTCTTTCTTTTATTATAAAGGTTTATATCAGGAAAAAGTATCTGTTTTTATACTTTCAGAAATAAAAAGTATCAAAGATAACATTGAAAAAGTTGTTTTTTTATTGTAGAATTAAAACATAACAAAAGGAACGCAGGTTCCTGATAAAAGGAGAAAGAAAAATGGAAAACAACACAATACGTAAAAAGAGCATAGCAATAAGCTTTGCCGCAATATTTCTGCTCAACATAATACTTACAGGTCTCGGTAACGGTGTCATATGGGCCTTGCTTGCCGGCTTCTACGAAAATACGTCCGACACTTATATTGGCTCTTCTTACAACTCTGCACTTATGAGCGTCGGAAACTTTGTTGTCAACATTATTACAATCGCCTCTATTATTATTGCAGGCAAAAAGCTTACGGGAAACAAAATCGGAACAATCCGTTTTCTCGGCTGTTACTACTTCGGTGCAGCGGTAGGAACACTCTTTTCTTCACTTGTAAGTAATGTATTACAGTATCTTATGATTCGTATTATTTCCTCGTCAACCGTTTCAACAATAATAAACATAAGCAGTGTTCTCAGCCTTGTACCTGCCATCCTTGCCGCATATATGGCGTTCACAGCTTTTGAGGGAATAAATGATAAAATCCCCGTACATCCCGTGAATGTATCTCTTTCAAAGGCAAGAAGCATCTTTATTATCACCTTTATTATTTCGGCTGTTGTTGGTGGTTATGCAGAATCACTTCCCAGTCTTGTGATGGCATTAACCAATCCCGAGCCCGGCTCTTTTGTTTCAGAGACATTGATTTTCGCAGGCTATTTTGTAAAATGGCTTATTAATGTTATTACTTTTTCCATTGTGTATATTGCAGGCTACAGAACAACAAAATCTCACTATGGGGCAATCAACTTTTACCTTCCCGCAACTGCATTTTCAGTTCCCGTAATCGGTATCATCGGCGGCATTTCATCAATTATAGTCAGCTTTTTAAGATATTCCGAACAGTTAAAAATTGCCGAAGTGGTTAATGATGACCTGAAACTTGAAATGATGTCCGGCAATTCAATTGTTATGACCGTTATTGCAATAGCCGGAACCGTTATCTCTTCTGTGGTGGGATTTATCATCAGCTATAAGGCTTTAAGTTTGTTTTATAAAAAGAAAACTGAATCTGCTCCCGTTGAGCAGTAAAACAGGGAAAGAAAATGAAGAAGAAACTTATTTTAGCGGGCATATGCGGTGCTCTTGCAAGATTTTGTACATATATACTTTATACTGTTTTACTTTCAGTCATACCGAACTCTTTTGCTATAACAGGTCCATTATCTGAATTGTGGTCAAATGTTTTTTCGTATGCTATTGAAATAGGCTGTTGGCTTATTTCTGCAGTGATAATGCTGATATTTGCTTTTGCTGTTTCAAAGGATAAAAAAGAAAGAAAAATTTTTCTGGCTGCATCTTTTATAGGTGTGCTTTTCGGCGGAGCAATAAACACCGCAGTTTATTGCATAGGCTCAATGCTTATAATGGCAATTAACAGACCTGATCTTTATTTTATTGCTCATCGTATCACGGCAATAGCTGAGTGTGCAGCGTCTTGTGTTGCTACTGTGTATATCTTCAAAAAAGCATCTCTTTTTTATCAGAAGGATCATATTGGCATGTAAATATCAAAAGTATATATAAGCAGATAAACATAATTATAAACCGCCGCGGAAAAATCCTCGGCGGTTGCCATTACATAACTATGGTTCAGAAGTGGTGTCAAATAAAAATCCGTTCATGTGAGTGAGCGGTTTTTTATTTGGTATTATTCATTTGTGCAGACGGATTTTCAATGAATAATGAATATTGAAGCCGCTTCGCTGATGAATAATTGCAGGCGGGACATCCGCCCCGATTGTAATTTAGCAATAGATATGTTATAATCATTTTGACAAATAAGAATTTGACGGGGCTAAAAATAATGGTTATTGAAACAGAACGTTTACTGTTAAGAGAAATGACGGATGATGATTTTCACGCACTTTACAAGGTGTTAGCAGATTCGGACATAATGCAGCATTATCCCTGTGCATTTGATGAAAACAGGGTAAGGAACTGGATTGAGCGAAATATTGAAAGATATCGGGTGTTTGGTTTTGGACTGTGGGCTGTATGCTTGAAAAAGACAGGTGAAATGATAGGTGACTGTGGCTTAACAATGCAGCTTATTAACGGAGAAATAAAACCTGAAATCGGATACCATATCAGAGCTGACAAGCAACGAAAAGGATATGCAAAAGAAGCGGCGATTGCTGTCAGAGATTGGACTTTTAACAACACGCCTTTTAACATTGTTTATTCTTATATGAAGCATACCAACGAAGCATCAGCCAAAACTGCTATGTCATATGGTTGCAAACAAGTAGATGAGTTTTCTGATGAGATAAATGAAATTACAAAGGTATTTGCGATTTCAAAAGATGAGTGGATTAACCGATAAATTCCAATTTGTAGAGCTATGGTTCTAAAATGAGACGTACTCACAAAAAAACGACAATCTTCGACAGAAGGTTGTCGTTTTCATTTAATTATTATTTCGGAAATTTATAACGATTTGTATCAGCTTGATAATGCTGAATCAAAGGTTCTTTACCGTGGTTATGCACGGTTATCTTGTTGTTTTCGATGAAAACGTCTGCTGAATAATCCCCGAATTTCAAATCAAAAAGTCTGATGTCTTCAATATTCTTGGGTAAACAGGGTGTAACAACAATTTCGCCTGTAACCGCATTAACCGAAATACCCATCATACCTTCAATAACATGGGATATAAAAGTGAATGAAATTTCCGGATAATCTCCGTTTGTGCCCTGTGACTTGTGTTCGTGGGGCAAATCTTTTTGTGAAATGATATGCTTCATCCAGTGCCAGGCTTCTTCGCTTCTGCCGTGACGGAAAAATATGTCAGGAAGATATGTAAAACTTTCGATATTATCTTCTCTTGTTTCGGGAGTAATTTCGCATTCCTGAATGTAGTCAAGAAGCTTTTCGGTTCTTTCACCCTCATAAGAAAGCTTTTTATATGCTATAAATTTAAGTGTTTCACCGCCGTGAATTTCTTTGCCCATTTTCTTCCATTTGTAATGTTTTTTACCTTTGTCGTCAATTGCATAGGCGAACATATGGGTACCTTTGACAACACTCCAGTCGTTATTGAAATATTCTTTCAAATCCTCAGCTCGTCTGAACTGAATTTCCGCTTCTTCGGTGTTGCCTCTGATTTTAAGAATGTTGGCATAAGACAAAATTGCCTGATACATTGCCGCAATGCTGTCGGCGGCTTCAGCAGCCTTGAAGCCTCTTTCGTTATAAGTGGCAGATATTTCAAATATATTACCTTTACCTTCAGGAATGCCGTTCTTTTCTTTGAGCACTTTGCCGTCAAGGTTATCAATGAAAACCGTCAAAGATTTTTCTATGAAATTAAATATTACATCGTCCTCGATATACCTTTTGTCACCCGTAAGAAGATAAAGACTGTATGCCTTTTCGCAAAGCTCAAACTGTGCCGTTATCTCACGGACAAATCTTTTATAGTTGGGAGTATCCATATAGTAAACACTGCCGTCAAAGTTGAATGCCCAGGGTGCAAACCATCCTGTTTTTTCACTTGCACCGCTTACGAAGGTATAATACATATTGAAAATTTCTTCTTCAAGACCCACATAGTATGCACCTGATGCCTGATGGGCAAAGTCGCGGATATAGAAAGCTGTACGGTCAAAATAACCTGCCCAGAATGCAGGCTTATAGTCCTGAGGCTGAGCCCACGGCTGTGTGGGAGATTTAATTGTTTTGCCGTCAGGTCCGTACCATTTGTTACCTTCGCCCTTGTTGATATCACCGTTTTTAGTACCGGTCACAACAAAAGTCTTAGTTTTATTCACTGCCCATTCAAATGCAAGTTCAAGAAATTTGTTACTGCTTTGAAGCTTCATATTTATCTAACTTCCTTTAATTTTTATTTTTTTTTGAAAAAAATGCTCTGCCGGCATCATTTATGACTTGAATTCATAGCACAAGAATATCATAAATGTTTTTTTAGATTCTTATTTGCAGTATTCATTATATCACACTGATGCTGCAATTTTCAATCTGTCAAAGAAGAATGTAATATAGTTATGGAAAACTATAATGAACTGCGACAAATTTTGATTCAGGACTTGTTGGACATATTATACCACGGTGGTTGCAGATAAATAACAGTAAAAAATGTTGTGTTATTTTACCAAATGACTTGAAAAGAGATTTTAAAAATGTTAAAATTGTACAAATGTTTATTGGAGATGATATGATGTTTAAAAACAAAAAAACTTCTTCTTCGGAAATTCCGAAGAACGCCTTAACGGGAAATGACGGCAAGTACATATCAAAATTTGAATATGTGTGTGTTATGCTTTCAAGAATCGGCGGTATGTTCGGTACCACTCTTACAGGTACTCTTGCGGCAGCTTTTCTGCATGAGCTTTATTTCGGACCTGTCGGAGTCACCTCTGACGAAATTGCGGATATTTCTGCTTTGCAGACAACTCTCACATGGATTCTCGGTCTTATCGCACCCTCATTAGCAGGTATAATTGTTCAGAAATGGAAAACCCGTTGGGGCAGATACCGTCAGTGGTATATCATTTGCCTTGTTCCCATATTTATTCTTACCGCTTTATACTTCTATGTTCCTACGGGCTGGACAATTCAGCAGATGACCTTGTTCCGTTATATAATAGCCTGCAGCCAGACTTTTTTAAATGCCTTTAACAATTGCGGTACATACATTACCCAGGTTATTTCCCCCAATCCCAAGGAAAAGAAATTTGTTGCAACACTCTGGCAGCTTTCCTATTATATCGGCTACGGCGGAGCATATATTTCAACCTTCGTTTACGGCCTGTTCAGTGAAGATAAGAATAAGATGTATATGACCCTTGCTCTTGTCGCTGCTATCGTTACAGCTTTCGGTAACCTTATGTGCGCTCTTTTCTGTAAAGAAAGAATTGAGCTTCCGAGGAAGGAAAAGGTTAAGGTTTCAAAGGCTCTTTTCTCTCTCTTCAAATACAAAAATTACCGTGCTTTCCAGTATATGCAGTGGGTAAATGCTTTTGCAATGCTTGGTAAAATGTCTACCTATCTTGCAGCTATTACAGTCGGTTCGTCAAAAAATCTTCTTCTCACACTTCCTACCGCTGTAGGTACTGTTGTGGGTAACCTTATCTGTACAAAGCTTTCAAAGAAGTATGAGCCTACTAAGCTTCTTAAGTTCTGCGGTATCTATACACCCGTTGCAGCAGGAATACTCTTCGGCATCTGTTTTGCTGAAGCAAAAATGGATATCAGATTCTTCGAGGGCTGGAACAGCATATTCTTCTATGCATTCTATTTCATTTTCGGTATCGGCATCGGTATTCAGGAGCTTTCAAAATCTCACTTTGACGTTGAGTTCTATGACTATCTTGAATGGCAGTGCGGAGAAAGAATGGAAGCTATTCAGGGTATTGTTCCCGGTTGGGTCAACTCAGTGTGCAATTTCATAAAGGATGTTTCAATTCCCTATATGATTGCATGGGCAGGATATCTGTCCTCATCTGAAGGCAACCTTGTTAAAACAATGCAGGCTCAGCCTACATATCTTGACACCTGCCTTAAAATTCTTGCATTCCTTCTCTTCGGCTACACCATTGCAAATGTTCTCAAGGCTCTTATTCTTAAATTCTTCTATGATGTCGAGGGTGAAAAGAAGGAGCAGATGTACCGTGAGCTTGAAATAATCAGAGAAGAACGCCATAAGGAAAACGAAACTCTTGCTCAGGCAAAGGAAGCTCTTGGCGAAAATTAAAGCAACTGTTGAGGTAAATAAGTTTATGAAATTTACTTTTGAAAGCACACTTTCCGAGATGCTTAACAATCCCGTCGGCTACGATGTTTCATAAAAGGTGGTTTACCGTAAAAACTAAGCTTCGGATATTCTCTCGGATGAGGTCTTCTGCCAAAAGACCTTAGGTGAGTTTTTCACTGATAAAGTCACAGACGAAGCAATGAAACAGAAAGAGCGCAAAGGATAACGGTGACAAGTATTCATCAGAATTGCTTTCGAGATTGCTGTTAAGGGCAAGACGCAGGAAATCTGTTTAAAGCTCTGGCTTTCAGTGACAGAATTATTTACAGGCAGAAAAATTGTATATCCCGATTGATAAAATCCGATAACCCTGTCGGTACGAAAGACATTGAAAAGGCTGTTGATATGACGTTTGAACATATGGAGATGAAATAAGTCATAAAGCACCGTTAACTATGGAAATATTGCAGTTTGTATGATATAATTGTTTTAATGGGTAAGATTTTCCAGAATAACTTAAACTCATTTCGGAGGTAATTTTATGAAATATCGTGAGGATAAATACGGTAATAAACTGTCTGTTTTAGGCTTTGGGTGTATGCGCTTTAAAAAGAAAATGGGCAAAATTAATATGGAAGATGCAGAGCGTCAGATAATGACTGCTTTTAATAAAGGCGTAAATTATTTTGATACTGCTTTCATATATCCGGGAAGCGAGGCGGCAATAGGAGAGGTTTTCCAGAAGCATAATATTCGCGACCGGGTATATATAGCAACAAAGCTTCCGCCACAGCTTATGCGCAGTATAGATATCCTTGATAAGCTTTTTAATGAGCAGTTAAAAAGACTCCGTACAGACCATATTGATTTTTACCTTATGCATATGATGAGCGATATCAAGGTTTGGGAACGCTTGAAGAGCATGGGTATTGAAAAGTGGATAGAAGAGAAAAAAGCAAGCGGTGCAATCCGCCAGATTGGCTTTTCATATCATGGCAATTCAGAAATGTTTTGTAAAATTGTTGATGCTTACGACTGGGATATGTGTCTGATACAGTATAACTATATGGACGAGCATACTCAGGCAGGTCGCAGGGGTCTTAATCACGCCAATGAAAAAGGTATTCCCGTTATGATTATGGAGCCTCTTCGCGGTGGCAGACTTGTAAACAATCTCCCTGCGGAAGCAAAAACTATTTTTAGTGAGCATCCTATTCAGCACACACCTGCACAGTGGGCGTTTCGTTGGTTGTGGAATCAGCCTGAAGTTACAGTTGTGCTTTCAGGCATGAATTCCGATGAAATGGTGGATGACAACATTAAAACTGCTACAGAAACTGAAATCGGTGAACTGACAACCAAAGATGAAGAAATGCTGAAAAGAGTTGTTAAGGCTATCAACTCCAAAATGAAGGTCGGTTGTACAGGCTGCGGTTATTGTATGCCTTGTCCTCAGAATATTAATATCAGCGGAACCTTTTCTGCATATAACAGGCGTTTTGCCACCGGCAACTTTGCAGGCTTCAGAGAGTATGTGAAAAATACTACTCAATATGCACCTGCTTCAAAGTGTATAGGATGCGGGAAATGCGAACAACATTGTCCCCAGAGTATTGAGATAAGAAAACAGTTGAAGGAAGCTGAAAAAGAGCTTGAAACCCCTATGTATAAAGTAGTTAGTAATGTTATGTCAGCTTTCAGAAATAAAAAATAATATTTCGATAAATTCCGATTTTGAAAGACATCCCAATCCGAACCAATGCGGTTCGATTGAGATGTCTTTTGCTTTATATAAACCCGTTAAGGAAGAGGCTTGACTATTCACTCTTCACTAAAACATATTCAGGATTTTTGGAAAGTAAGAAGTAAGAGGGAATAGTGAATAAGTGTGGGCGGGACACCCGCCACAATTGTAATTTCAGATTATGTGTGATATAATTTGTTCGACAAATATGAATTTGCGGAGATGATAAAATGGAAAATTTTGTTATAAACAATAATGAACTGTTATTAATGCGTTATACAGAGCTTATACGCATTACTCCTTGCGGTAAGAATGCAATTCGTTTTCAATCTTTTCCCGACTGTCAGGTAATTGATGAAAATTATACTCTTATGCCGCAAAAAGCTAACGCGATAATTGAGGAGCATGAATACGATGCTACACTCACCTGCGGCACTTTAAAGGTTAAACTCGAGCCAAACGGCAAACTGACATTTTATAAAAACGGTGAGAAAATTCTTGAAGAAAAGCCTGAACTTACTTTTAAAAGCAACTACCGTCATTTTGATAACAAGGGGAGCGGTCTCTGGAGTGCGAGAGTTACTTTTGAACCCGATAAAGACGAACACTTCTTTGGCCTTGGTCACAGCTGGGACAATGAATTTGATTTAAAAGGTTGTTCAATAGACATCCGCAATGTGAATGCTAAATGCACAATACCTTATGTTTATTCTTCTCTTGGTTATGGCTTTTTGTGGAACAATCCTTCAACAGGTCTTTGCGAGCTTTCCAATAACCGTACCCGCTGGAGCTGTGACTGCTGCAGATTTATGGACTTTGTTGTCATGACAGGTACGCCCAAAGAGGTCTGCACCACACTTTCAGACTTGACAGGCTACGCACCGAAAATGCCTGAATGGGCCACAGGCTTCTGGCAGAGCAGACTTCGTTATGAAACTCAGGAAGAGCTGCTTACGGTAGCAAGAAAATACAAAGAACTGGGCATACCCCTTTCTGCAATAATTGCTGACTATTTCCATTGGACAGAGCAAGGTGATTATAAATTTGACCCGAAATACTGGCCCGATGTAAAGGCTATGACTGATGAGCTTCATAGCATGAATACAAAATTGATTGTTTCTATGTGGCCCACAATAAATGAGCACAGTGAAAATTACCGTCACATGAGAAATAATAATATGCTTATGCGTACAACCCGAGGACCTGACAGAGTTTTCGATTTTTACGGCTGGCAGAATGAAATCGACGTTACCAATCCTGCTACAAGAGAATTTGTGTGGAGCAAATTAAATGAGAATTATATTAAAAACGGCGTTGATGCTCTTTGGTTTGACGAGGCAGAGCCTGAAATTCATCCCGAGCATTTTGATAATCTGATTTGGTATGCAGGCAGAGCTGATATGGTTGGACTTTTATATCCGTATTACTACTCAAAAATGGCTTATGACGGATTTAAGTCAATCGGCAGAGATGATATAATCACTCTGACCCGTTGTGCTTATCTCGGCAGTCAGAAATTCGGCTCACTTGTCTGGTCAGGCGATATTGAATCCACCTTTGAAAGCCTTGCTTGTCAGGTTAAAGCAGGTCTTAATATGTCAATGTGCGGTATCCCCTGGTGGAATACGGATATCGGCGGATTTTACGGAGCAGATATTACAAGTGATTACTTTAAAGAGCTTATTGTGCGTTGGTTCCAGTTCGGTCTTTTCAGCCCTGTTATGCGGCTTCACGGTTCTCGCAACAGACACTTTGAACCGACACCCGGGCTTTTGGAGCCGAGCGGTGATCCTAATGAAATCTGGAGCTTCGGTGAGGAAAACTTTGCCATTCTGAAAAAGCTTATCTTTATCCGTGAAAAATTAAGACCTTATATACAGACGCAGATGAATATTGCCTCAGAACAAGGATATCCCGTTATGAGACCTATGTTCTTTGAGTATCCTGATGATGAAGTATGTTACAAATTAGACAGTCAGTATATGTTCGGCGGCGACATAATTTTTGCACCCGTTGTTGAGCAGGGACAGACGAAAAAATCAGTTTATATTCCTGACGGTGAGTGGATTTTAACCAAAGATAAAAAGATATATACAAAGGGAACTTATGAAATAACTGCGGAGATTGACGAGTTTGTAGCTTTTGTAAAGAAGGATTCCGATGTAATTAAATGCTTTGAATAAATTTGTTGAAAAAATGAAATTTGTTTGGTATAATTAGTCCATTGGACTACAAGGAGATATATATGAAAAATAATGCTGAAATTATAGCTCTTTCGGGTAAGGGCGGTGTTGGTAAAACCTCTGTTTCCGCAACTATTGTAAAGCTTCTTGTTGAGGCTTATCCCGATAAAAAAATACTTGCCATTGACGCCGATCCTGCTGTTGGTCTTTCAACAGCTTTGGGAATTGATGTCGGAATTACCATTGACGATATCCGTAAGGAAATCGTTTCAACAGTTGAGGATGGAAATACCAGGGCGGCAATTGAGGTTTTAGGAGATGCAAGATATAAAATCTTCGATGCTCTTACAGAAACTGACGGCTTTGCTTTTATTGCTGTCGGCAGACCTGAAAGTGCAGGATGTTATTGCAAAATCAATGCCTACCTCAAGGAGGTTATAAGCCTTCTTTCTGCCGATTTTGATTATGTGGTAATTGACGGTGAGGCGGGCGTTGAGCAGATTAACCGAAGGGTTATGGAAAAGGTTACACATCTTCTTCTGATTACGGATGCAAGTAAAAAGGGGACTCAGGTTATTTCTACAATCAAGAGTGTTGCCGATGAGCTTGTTATGTATAAAAAGCTCGGTGCCATAGTAAACCGACTGCCTGATGAGAGTGTTATACCGCATATAAATACAAAGGGAATTCCTGTTTTATCCTATATAGAAAACGATAAAAATCTGGCAATATATGATATAGAGGGAAAAAATATCACAGAACTTCCCGAAGACTCCAACGTAGTTAAGGGAGTAAGGGAAGCTCTTGAAAAATTAGAAATATTATAAGGAGAAGGAAATGAAGGACTTAACGCATCTTTATGAATTTGAAAAGCTTTTGCAGGATGCCAATAATGACCTCGTACAAAAAGCTAAAGAGGAAGGCGGTATTGCTCTGGGTTATACCTGCTACCATATTCCCGAGGTTCTGCTTAATTGCGGAAATTGTTTTTCTGTCAGACTCCGCGCTCCGCGTACCGGTTCCATGGATATTGCAACCTATTATATGAGCAATTTTCTTTGCGGTTATTCTAAGGCTGTGCTTGAGAGAGCGATTGAGGGTGGTTATAACTTTCTGAATGCATTGCTTGCTTCTGAGACGTGCTCCGAAATGAACAGAACTGCAGAACACTTTGAGCTTCTTAATCTCGTGCCGGAAAATAAGTTTTTTGTGACTTTTCTTGATATGCCTTTTAAAATTGAGGATCACACTGTAAGGCACTACGTGAAGCAGACAAGAGTCAAAATTCTTGACAAGCTCAACGAGGTGTACGGTATTGATGTTTCGGATGAAGCTCTTCTCAAGGCTGTTGAGGAGCACAACGAGGTCTGCCGCCTTATGACAGAAATAGGCAATTACCGTAAAGAAGACAACCCGAGAATTACAGGATATGAGTACCATATTCTTAATCTTGTTACATATTGTTGTCCTAAGGCTCTGATTCTCCCTGCTCTTCGTGAGACAGCACAGGAGCTTAAAACAAGAGAGCCTGATGCTAAAAAGAATTTCAGAGCAAAAATTGTTGTTGTGGGTTCGGAGATGGATGACCCGGAATTTACATCGCTTATTGAAGACAGCGGAGCTCTTGTTGTTGCAGACAGATATTGCTTCGGAGCCTTGCCGGGCAGACAGGAAATCATTATCAGGGAAGGCGAAGATGTACTTACTCAGATTTGCTTGCATTATCTTAAAACAAGTCAGTGTCCCCGTTATATGAGCCATGAAAAGGTTCAGGAGCGCCGTGATTATGTTAAGGCTCTTGTTGAAGAGTACAATGCAGACGGAGTTATGTATGAGCAGCTGAAATTCTGTGAATATTGGGGATATGAAAGAGCTCTTGCATCTTATGTTATGACCAATGATTACGGTGTACCTACGGCGGCTGTTGACCGACAGTACACAGCGTCAGCTTCAGGTCAGCTTCGTACAAGAGTGCAGGCTTTTGTTGAAAGTCTTGAAATCAAAAAAATTCAGAAGGAAAGGGCGGTGAAGGAAAGTGAATAATTACGGCAAGCTGTATAAAGAGCATACTGCCATACTCAAGCACAGAGAGTGGCGAGGCTTCAAGGATACAATGTACGATTATTACCGCTGGCTTGTTAACTGGAAGGATATGATCGTGATGGTGCTTAAGGCTCCCGTTTCAACGGTCAAGGGCATCTGGAGATATCGCTGGATGGCATCCTATCTTTCGGCGCCTTCCTTTGTTGACCGTCATGTTGCAGGACTCAGAGGAGCTCATCTGAGAATTGCTCATCTTCATTACAATATGATTGTTAAGCATACAACCAAGCTTATCAACATATCCTTGCGTGCGGATGAAAAAATCAATCCGGGAAATAAGCTTTCAAAAAAGATTGTTCTTATGGATGAAATCGTACCGAATGAGGTTTTCACAGGCTTCCCGAATCTTATTCCGATGCCTTTGCAGACTCTTCCTATTTTCCTTTCTTCAATGGTTGACCAGCAAATAACACCTCCGTACCTTGAGGTTGTTGAAAGCTTCGGTGTTCCCGCAGACGTTTGTCCTTTGCCGAGTGCGGAGGCCGGCGTTGCTATTGAAGACGATTATCCGAAAATGGGTTGCTGCATGATCGGTACGAATATGCCTTGTGACGGTTCAATTATGAATTCATCCTTCCTTGACAGAAGACTTAACCTTCCTACTCATTGCTTCGGCATACCTCTTCGTTATGACGGTGAGGACGTACAGGAGTATGCTGTTGAAGAAATAAAATCACTTATAAAATTCATTGAAGACCAGACCGGTGAAAAGTTCGACTGGGATGCTTATTTCAGCAGAATGAAGGATTACAATAAGCAGCTTGAGTATGAACGTCAGAAATGGGATATCAACAAAACACCTTATCCTCAGATGACCGGTGCAGCCTTCTGGCTTTACAGAATCTTTTACTTTAATCTTTCAGGCGGTTCAAATGAAAAATTCCTGAAGGTTGATGAAAAAGTAAACAAGATTATGCTCAAAGCTTATGAGAAAAAAACACCCGTTTCAAAGCATATGCGCCACAGAGCAGTTGTTTGGTCCTGTCCTGCCAATTATTATACAAGCTTTGCAAACTGGCTTGAAAACTGCTGGGGCATGAATGTTGTTATGGATATGGAAACAATGATTTCATATCTTGAAATTGATACCGAGGACAAAGAACAGTCCATTAAGGATCTTGCAAAAACCTATCAGCGCTCAATTATGCGTAAGCACACCAAGGGAGGCTACCGCAATGTTGTTGATGAGCTCTGGCGTATAGTTGAAGAGTACAATGCTGATACGGTAATTATGTATGATCAGATTTCCTGCAAGGGTATGGATGGTCTTACAGGTATATTTGATGATCAGGCAAGAGAAAAAGGAATCAATTTTATCTGGGTACGTCAGGACCTTATGGATCCGCGTACAATCTCAAGACGTGAAATGAGAGAGCAGGTAAATAAATATATGCAAACAGTTCTTCAGGAAGAGCCTGTAGATGCCTCACTGATGGATTTTGAAGACGATTTAGCTTGGTAAAGGAGAATTATTATGAAATATTTCGGCGGATGTGACGTAGGTTCAACCTACACAAAATGTGTAATTTTAGATGAAAAGGGCAAAATTGTTGCTACAGTAACAAACAGAAGTAAAATCAATCCCGTTCAGAGCGCACAGATAGCTCTTGATGATGCTGTCAGTCAGGTGGAAGGACTTAACAATGCAGAAGAGCTTACATATCTTATCGGTACAGGCTACGGCAGAAACAAGGTTCCCTTTGCTGATGAAAACATTTCAGAAATCAGCTGTCACGCTATGGGTGTGCACGTTACTAATCCCGATGTAAAGGCAATCATTGATATCGGCGGTCAGGACGTAAAGGGTATTGCAATCGACACTGACGGTACCGTTAAAAACTTTGCAATGAACGATAAGTGCGCTGCAGGTACGGGCAGATTCTATGAGGCTATGGCTAATGCTTTTGAAATGACTCTTCCTGAATTTTCAAAGCTTTCTCTTAAGGCAAAGAATACAATTCCCATCACTGCTCAGTGTACCGTTTTTGCAGAAAGTGAGGTTATCTCTCTTGTAGGTGAGGGTAAGCCCATGGATGAGATTGCCGCAGGTATTCAGCTTGCAGTTGCAAAAAGATGCTTTGTAATGGCTAAAAAAGCAGGTGCAACAAACAGCATCACTCTTACAGGCGGATGTGCAAAAAATGACGGTCTTAAGGCTGCTATTGAAAAGGTGCTTAAAATCAAGGTTGTTGAGCTTTCAACTGACCCTCAGCTTATGGGCGCTCTCGGTGCGGCTGAATATGCAAGGCAGAAAGGTCTCGCACAGGTGAAGTGATATGAACGTTATTTTAATCGTACTTGCGGTTATAGCTGCCTTGTTTCTTATCACTTTTGCAATATATTGGTTTAATCTTGATATGAAGCTTGTCAGAATTGTTTATGATTGGCTGTGGAAAAACCGATATGATAAAATGAAAAAGGATAAAAAACTGTAATGGAATTTTTTGATTCATCAATCTGTGAGATATCCGCACTTACGGACGGTCTGTCGAAAAGAAATTATCCGTATAATGAAGCTGACCTGTGGAATGATGCAGGCTACAGTCGGGTTATTTTGCTGCGCGACACGGCTTTTGAACTTGAGGGCGTCGGTTTCAATCTTGTGACATCATCCGATGTCGATGACGGTATCGTTGTAATTGGTGACGAGCTTGATAATATAACTGCTGACCGTAAATTTGCCAGAGTTTGTTTGGTTCAGATAGAAAAGAGTTGCGATGAGCAGGAATATTATAAAGTAATCAAAAAGGTTGACTATGTAAAATATCATTATTTCCCTGAGGGATATATGATAAGAACGACCTCTCGTTCTCACAAGGAGTCCGTAAGAGTTGCCGAAAGTGCCCTGAAAAAGCATATCTCTTTTGAGAAAGTCGGAAATCTGCTCATTAATAAATATAAAGAAAATCCAATGGTTAAAGCCGTAAAGGTTATTTTTGTAACAGCAAAAGAAGCTGATTATAAAAAGCTGGAAATTATGGCAGAGAAAACTGTAAGCATAACAGAAACTCTCAACCACACAATGAACAGTATAAAGTTTGATTGCGACACATGTAATTTTAAGCCTATATGCGATGAGGTTGAGGGATTGAAAGAGATTCATTTCAAAAACTCGTCAATGGGAGTGTGACTATGGATAAAAATCAGATTATCACATTTTTCGATGACAGAGCATCTGAGTGGGACAGCTGTCAGGAGCGCAACGAAGAGATAATAGCTTTCATTCTTGACAAGGGAGGAATAACAAAGGGTAAAAAAATTCTGGATGTTGCCTGTGGTACAGGGATTCTTTTTGCCGATTATCTGAATCGGGGAGCAGTTGTCACAGGTGTTGACATTTCTTCTGGGATGCTGCGTATTGCAAAGAAAAAATTTCCTGATATACAGCTCATCTGTGAAGATGCTGAAGAATATGAGTTTGAAAAAGATTTTGATGCAGTAATGATATATAATGCTTTCCCTCATTTCTCAAATCCTGAAAAGCTCATCGAAAATCTCGGAAAGGCTTTAAAAGTTGGCGGAAGATTTACTGTAGCTCACGGTATGAGTGAAAAAGAACTTGAAAAATGTCACTCAACTGCGGCAAAGGATGTCTCTTTGCCGTTGCCGTCAAAGGAAAAGCTGAGTGATATGATGGCGGAGATTTTTGATGTTGATGTGATGATATCGGATGAAGAAAAGTATATTGTTTCAGGATTGAAAAAACAGTTTTATAAATAAGCAGTCAACCCTCTTGAGAACACAGGTATTCTCAAGAGGGTTGATTATTCTTTTGTGAAATTACATATTGTCATTGTAAACAATCAGGATGGCAGTTTTTTAACTAACCTGATGAAATTTAAGCTTATGTTGCTTTTGTGTTGAGTTTTCTCTATGCATATGTTACTATATTAAAAGAAAACAACACAAATGCAAAAAATGCTTTGTGCTTTAGGTTTGATTGTAACTATTAACTATATGCTTTCAGGTGGATATTATGGATACTAAAGTTTTTGCTTTTGCAGGAAAGGGCGGTGTAGGTAAAACCTCTCTTTCTGCGGCGTTTATACGAATATTATCTGAGACTTATCCGGACAAGAGAATTCTTGCCGTTGATGCTGATCCTGCTGTCGGACTTTCGACGGCTTTGCAAATGCAGCCGACTCTGACTCTTGATAACATCCGTGTTCAGATTGCAAAAAACATTGAACTGGGACAGACCGCAGAGGCAATTGAGCTTTTAAGTGAAGCTAAGTTTCATTTGTTGGATTCAATTGTAGAGAAAGGCAATATCTCTTTCCTTGCAATAGGCAGACCGGAAGCGGCAGGCTGTTATTGCAAAGTGAATGCATATCTTAAGCAGGTTATCGAAATGCTTTGCGAAAATTATGATTTTGTGGTTATTGACGGTGAAGCCGGTATAGAACAAATCAACCGTCGCGTGATGGAAAACATAACATACCTTGTGTTGGTAAGTGACGCAAGCAAAAAGGGCATCCAAGTAATTTCTACTATTGAAGATGTTGCAAGAAAGCTTACAAGCTACAAAAAAAGCGGAGTTATATTCAACCGCACGAGAATTACCTTTGATGCAGATTCTGTTACAGATATTCCTGCTGTGCTTTCGGTAATCGGAGAGGACGAAAACCAGGCAGAAAACGATATGCAGGGTGAAAGTGTTTTCAGTCTGCCTGTTGATTCTCCGTTATATCAGGGCGCCCAAAAGGCTCTGTTTATACTGTTGGAGGGTGAAAACCATGAAGATATTTGCTGAAGTAACAGAAAAAATGCTTTCACTGCTGCCTGAAACTGCTGATAAGTCTGTTTTATACAGGGATGAGCTTTGTGCTGAAAACGGTGATAAAAATTCAATTTTATTCCGAAACGATACAGCCTATGAATTGGGCGGCAGCGGAAAACCTGCTGTCAGCAGTATAGTATTTACAGATTTACCGTCTGTGCGGGATGAAGTGATTTTATACGGGCCGGATTTGAGTGAAATAACAGAGGATACTCCATTTGCTCATCTGACTTTTGTTCAGTTAAAGCAGAAGAATGAAGAAGAGTTAAGTTATGAACAGCTTAAAAATATAGGCTTTACGGTCTTTCAACTTTATCCGAAAGGATACCATATCCGTATCTCGCCGTCGACGTCAAAAGAACAGGTGCGTGTGGCAAAGGATGTCTTACAGTCGGATCAGCCTCTTTCTTTTATGAATGTTGGTTGCAGTCTTATCCGTGAGTTTAAGGAAAACGACGATGTTGAATTTGTCAGGACTGTATTTATTACAAAGACAGACTTTAATTACCGTGAACTTTCGTATCTTGCACAAAAAGCAAAAAAAATCACTGATGCGGTACACAGCACCTTGCAGCTCACGGAGCTTGATTGTGCATCGTGCAAAATGAAGCCGATTTGCGACGAGGTTGAAGGCTTAAGGGAATTACATTTCAAAAAAGAAAAGGAGAAAAATTAATATGGAGCATAATCATCACGGTCATATTCACGACCACGCATCTTACGAAGAAACAATAGCCTTGCTTAAATATATGGCACATCATAATGCTCACCATGCTGAAGAGCTTATGGAAACTGTTTCGGCTCTTTCTGATGATGCGGCCCTTCTCATTAAAGAGGCGGTGACTCTTTTGAATCAATCAACTGAAAAAATCAATCAGGCGATAAAAGAAGCGGAGGGGTAAAAATGTGTCTTTCATCAATTTATAAAAAAAGCGAGGATGAAAATGTTTTTCTTCTTAAAAATGTTGCCCGTGTTATATGCAACGACGGAGAGCTTCTTGTTTATGACCTAATGGGTGTATGCACAAAAATAAAAGGTGAAATCTGTGATATTGACCTGATGGAAAATACTATTCTGATAAAGTAAAAAAACAGATTCCGAGCAAAAAATAATGCCATTGTGTTATATAAAGCAAAGAAAGGCGGATTTTAAAATATGAGAGACCTTAAACATATTGTGTTTTTTGAAAATCTTCTTGAAGAAGTAAAAAATGAATTGGTTGAAAAAGCACTTGATGAAGGCAAACTTGCTCTTGGGTACTCTTGCTATTATGTACCTGAGGTGCTTATGAATCTTGACGGTTGCTTCTCTGTACGTCTGAGAGCGCCCGGCGTAGCAGATACTGCTATTGCTACCTATTATATGTCTGAAAAAACCTGTATGTACTCACGCAGCATTCTTGAACTTGCAATCGAGGGCGGCTATAACTTCTTTTCTGCACTGCTGAGCACAGAGACCTGCGGAATGATGCACCGTTCTCATGAGCATTTTGAGATGCTTAACCTTGTTAAGGAGCAGAACGAAAAGTTCTTTGTTTCTCATCTTGATGCTCCTTTTGTAACAAAGGATTATGCGATAAAGCATTATGAAAAACAGCTAAAAAAGCATATTCTTGACCGATTGAATGAGGTTTACGGGGTTAATGTTACAGATGAAGCCTTACGCAAGGCAATCGAAAAACACAATGAGCTTTGCCGTGTTGTTACTGAAATCGGTAACTACCGTAAGCTTAAAAATCCGCCCCTTACAGGCTACGAGTTCCATCTTATTGAGCTTGTCAGCGAGTGCTGTCCTCACGATTTAATTATGCCTTATCTCAAGGAAACACTTGAAGAACTTAAAACAAGAGTCGCCGATGAAAAGCCCTGGTACCGTGTGAGAGTTGTTCTTGCAGGCGGTGAAAACGATGACCCCTATTTCACAAAGCTTATTGAGGATTGCGGAGCTTTTGTTGTTGCAGACAGATATTGCTTCGGCTCACTTCCGGGCAGAGAAGAAATTGAAATCCGTGACGGTGAAACTGCACTTAATGCTATTGCAAGACACTATATTGAAACCAATGAGTGCCCCAGATTTATGAATCCCGAAAAGGTGCACGGCAGAAAGAAGTATTTCAAACAGCTTGCAGAAGACTACAACGCAGACGGACTTATCGTTCAGCAGATGAAATTCTGTGAGTATTGGGAATATGAGCGTATGTACTGTCAGCATGTAATGGAAAGTGATTACGGTCTTCCGTGTATGGGTATTGAAAAGGAATATATAAACACTTCAACAGGTCAGCTGCGTACCCGCTTCCAGGCTTTTGTTGAAGCACTTGAACTCAAGAAAGCAGAAAGGGGAGAGCAGAATGGCTGAAAAGAAAAACTTCGGCAGCAGAAAGCGTTTTTATAACGGTTATGAGCTTGCCCGTTACAGAAAATGGAAAGGCTTCAAGGATTCCTGGGTTGATTTCAGAGAGTGGCTTACGGAAAAAAAGATAAGCGGTGAGCTTCTTAAGGCTGACCCTGTCCGTGCATTCAAAGCCCTGACATACTATCATTGGATGGCACCATATCTCGGAAGCGGCAGTATGGTTGACCGTACCATTGATGATGCTCACGGTGAAGCTTTGCTGATTGCACATAAATATATGCAGTTCTTATTAAAGAGCAATGTTAAGGCTTTGGTTCAGATTCTCAAGACAGATGAGCGTTTTGGTGAAAATGAATATTCCAAGAAAACCGTTATTTTTGAGCAGGATGCATCTCCTATTCTCATAGGTGGTTTCCCGAATCTTCAGAATGCCGTGGAAGAGCCTTATTTCCACATTCTTGCTACTGCAAATGATCAGCATGCAGGTCACTATTTTACAGACATTATTGATTCCTACGGACTTCCGTCAGACTCCTGCCGAAACTCATCGGCAATCTGCGGTGTTGCCATAGATGACCAGCTTCCTTATTACGGTGCCTGTCTTATTACAAGTAACGCTCCTTGTGATTCATCCGTTATGAATTCATCTATTGTTGAGCGCCGTCTCAAGGTGCCTTCAATTCAGGGTTGTACACCTATGCGCTGGAAGGATGAGGATACAAGAGAATATGCAGTTGCTCATGTTAAAGAGGTTATCAAATTCATCGAAGACTGCACAGGTGAAACCTTTGATTGGGATGCCTTTTTCGAAACAGTCCGTCAGTACAACGAGGAAACCCGTATTCAGCACGAATTATGGGAGCTTGCAAAATCGCCTTATTATCCCGTGCCGAGTGTACCAAATCTGCTGTACCGTTCATTCCAGCTTTCTTTCTCAAGCGGTCTGAATAAGGAGTGTGCTAAAATCGGCAGAGAAATGCTTGAAATCTGCGAAAAGTGTGTCAAGGAAAAAATCAATGTTCGTCCCAAAACACGTTACAGAACACTTGTCTGCGGTGCTCCGTCATCATATTACATGCATTTTTCAACCTGGATGTATGAGTGCTGGGGTGTAAACACCGTTGCTGTTCTCAACAATATGTCGCACCACGAGTTTATCTCCGAGGACGACAAGGAAGAGGCTCTCTGGGGCGTTGCACAGCTTTGGGAGCAGGCAATTATGCGCCGTCATCTTGTTGGCGGTTACGAAAACTTGTTGGAAATGTTCGAAGAATATGAACGCTTCAACTGTGATATGATAGTCTTTTATGACGATATTACCTGTAAGGGCAGTAAGTCTATGACAGGTATGATTCAGGATATTGCCAATGAACGCGGCATTCCGTTGGTATGGATTTCTCACGATCTCATTGACCCGCGCGCTATTCCGCGTAATGAAATGAGAAAGCAGTTTAACGACTTTATGTTCTCAGTTATGAACGAAAAACCCTTGGATGAATCGTTGCTCGATTTCGATGATTCCAAGGGCTGGTAAGGAGGAGCTGGTATGAGTATATTAATTATTTTGTTTAAGATAATTTTGGTTCTTGTTGTGATTGCTGTTGTTGCTTTTGCGGCTATTCAGGCAGTTTACTGGCTGAATCTCGATAATAAGATAATGTTCCTGTTATATAAAATCTTCAACAAAATAACAGACAAGGTTCCGCGTGACCGTCGTTTCTGAGTTTTTATATGAGCCTCGGTTCTAAAATGAGACTGATTGGTTACCACAAATGAAGCAAATTCCGAAAACCCTTGAGAAATCAAGGGTTTTCAGCTTTTTTAAGACGAAAATTTTAACTGACCGCCGACAGAACCAAATTTATGACCGTCCAAATTTGAACCGAGATAATTTGCAAAACCAAATAAAAACTAATACATAAGATCTGTTTTTAAAGAAATTTGATTTCAAAAAAATTGGTGTAGTATTATTATACATCTTTCTTTGACACAATAAGCTTTTTATGCTACCATAGTAATGGTGATTTTATGATAAACTTCAAATGGAACGGCATTGACTTTACTCTTGTTCACTTCGGCAAGGGTGTTTTTAACGAAGATATGGCAGGTCATAGCCATGCAAAAAACATATACGAGCTTCATTACATAGTTGACGGTAAAGGTACTCTTACTACTGATACAAAAACCTACAAGCTTTCAAAGGGCGACTTTTTTGTTACAGGGCCGAATGTTTACCATCAGCAATCAACGGATATCAAAGAGCCTATGACGGAGATTTATCTTTATCTTCAGGCTTCTGAAAAGAACACCCCGGGAGCTCTTGTATCGTCATTTCTGTCAACTCATTTTTACTTTTCAAAAGCTCTCGGCCTTGAAGGTCTGTTTACGGAAACCGTTTCGGAATGGGATGACAAAGCTTTCGGTTACAAAAGCGTTATCGGTGCTATGATGGAAATTCTTCTTACCAAAATTACCAGACTTTATGTGCCTGAATTTACTGATATGCCCGATAATGATGACACGCTTAACGACAGAAGATTTCTCATAATCGAACATGCCTTTATCACAAATCCCCACATTACTCTTGCTGAACTTGCAGAGCATATCGGTCTTTGTGAAAGACAGACTCAGAGACTGCTGAAAAAATATTACGGCAAAACCTTCCGAGAAAAGAAAGCAGAGGCCGCAAAAAAGTAAAAAATTACTCCCAAGGTTTTTACACCTTGGGAGTTTTGATGTTTAATAGAATAATTTTGCATATACATCAAAGTTGTCATTTATACCGGCATTGTCTTTGATGGCATCAATAACAGGATTCCATTTCTTATCAACATACATTGTTTTATCTTTATATTCATTATGACCCACACGGTGCATGTTTACACCGTAGGCATTTTCAAGTACATTGTACTTTACTGTATAGCCGTCGGTCTGCTCATCCATGTAAATACCGCTTGTACCGTAGTCTGCCCACTCGGGAAGTACAATATCGTGAATGTAGTTTCCGCTCATTTCAGAGTCGGGCTGTTTTGAAAGAGTGTAAATACCGCCGGCATCACAAAGAATCCGGCTTGTGTGATGGATTTCATTGTTAAGTATGCGGTTGTTTTTCATTGCGTTGTCTGCATTTGACCAGCCAAAGCCTACGGATATGCCTGTGTACGGTGCATAGGCTACTTCATTATTTGCAATAAGAATATCTCTGGGATAACCTGCACAAATGCCCACAGAGCTTTCATAGTCGGTACCTATGTTCATAACACGGTTGTTTACAATTCTGTCACCTGTACAAATATCGGACTCGTCCTCAGGGTTATATACAACGTGAATATCCGTGTTTTCATCAACAACAAATTTGCCTATCATTATTCCGTTACCGCTGATATTCTGAATAAGATTATCCTGAATAACAGAATTTTTTGTGCCGTAATGTAAATCTATACCTGCAGCACCCATGTTTTCAACAGTGCAGTTTTTCATGGTGAAATTCTCTGCGGCGGTAACATAAATGGCGGCTGACGGTCTTAAAACGCCCATATCATTGGTTTTGAAAATGCAGTAATTTGCATACATACCTGCCTGCACATCAACAAGACCTTTTTCAGAGGGTACAGTCCAATTGCTGTAGCGGAAAGTGATACCCTCAAATGAAAGATTTTGAATCTTACTGCCGTTCTGTGATTTTACTGTAACGAGATTTTCAAGTCTCGGGGCAATTACACTCGCAGTATTCATATCTGTATTTTCAGGAACTTTGATGTAAACCGTATTGGTGCTTTCGTCTAAATACCACTCATTATCGGTGTCGATAAGCTCATAGGCATTTTCGATGTAATAAATGAAATCGTGGGTGCTCATATGGGAATAACCGTCAATGTTGGGGTGCATACGGTTGAAAATAAGCTTGCTTTCGTTATCATGAATTTTAATTGAGGTTATGCCGTCATTTGTAACAGCAGACTTAACTCTCAGCACATTCTTAACCCAAGCCGTAAGAATATGAAGCTCTACCTGTTCAAGATTATTGAAGTCACCAAATTCAGAAGCATTAAGATATATTTCTCCGTATGCTGCGGGAACAAGTGAATCTTCACCGCCGTAGTTGAGATTTTCAGGAATGAGATTTCCGCTTTCGTCAAAGCGTGAAGCTCCCACAATTCTTGTTGAAAAATCTGTGTTGCTTCTTGCTCTTGTCAGTTTTACACCGTCAAGATATAACTGACGGAAGGTAAAGTCCTCAGGCACCTTTGCAGAATAAATATTTTTTTCATCATCAAATAAAGTGAAGCTTCCGATTTCTTGCCCGCCGCTTATAACCGCTTCACCGTTACCCACATATTTCACGGTAAAGCCGTTTGAAGCACTGTCTCTTTCATCAAAGGTGAGAGTATCATCAAGGGTATATGTTCCATCGGCTATGTGAACGATTATATTGCCTGTCATATCAGCGTTTATTTTTCTGACCTCATCTCTCGCTCTTTTAATTGTTGCAAAAGGTCTGTCTTTAGTGCCGTCATTGCTGTCATCACCGTTATTGCTTACATAATATTCTGCCATAACAGTTTCGGGCTTTAAGATAACTCCTGCAAAATCAATGTTGCCTGTAATGGTCAGGAGTATGGCAATCATTGAAGCAATTATTTTTTTTGCTGTGTAAAACATAGTATTCTTCCTTTCAGTTTTATTTACAAATACATTTTATCACATATCGGTCTGAATCAACACGACACAATTTTGTGTAATATGTCGTATTTTATTTTTAGCTTTTGTGATATTATATTATCGTAAACTATGAAAAGAGGTGTTTATATTGTTTGTTTTTGAAAAAATCAAAATCTTTATTAGCATTATGATATGCCTGATTATAGGAGGGAACTTCTTCCCGGGCACACTTAATTTAATGAGAGCAGGTGATGTTGATATGATTAAAAATGACCACACAAAAGCCTTTGCAACGGAATACACGGAGCTTGTACCCTATGCAAGTAAACACGAGGATACCATTAGCTGGTTTGACGGTATGGTCAGCGGTAACGGTGAAAACGGCGTTACTGTGGCAGGCTCGCCCTACAGTGACAGCTATATCTATAACAACATTCACTTCCTTATGCCCTCAAAGGATCCCCGTTACACTCCCGATGAGGTTACAGGACAGCTTCACGATGCAAGACAGAATGTTATGAACGGCAATGCCGCATGGGATTGCGACGGCAGACAGTCCACATATTTTTACGCTTACCATCCTTCACACGTTCTGAGAACCGACAGCACGAAGCTTCCCTATTATGACTATATTCGTTGGACAGATTATGAAACTGCGGAGCTTGGTGTCAAATACACCGACATTCTCGGCAGATGGGAAAGACTTACCTTCTCTTCAAGAGAAGATAATGTTACAATCACCAAAATTACAAAGTCAAGCCTCGGTGCAAAAATCAATATGACTATTTCTCTTGCTGACTGTTGGTCACTCAGAGGTTGGGGGGCAGGCAACGAAAAGGATATGCAATATAAAAAGCTTGTGGACGAGGATGCTACATATATAGCACAGATTGCCCATTATCCCTCTTATGAAGGCAGTGAGCTTAAGGACGGCGGCTGGTGTGGCTTTACCAAGGTTATTGTTGTGGGCGGTGAAAAGGAAAGAGTGGTTCTTGACAGCACTAACGACAGTGAAAATGTTGCAAAAGAACAGAATGCGGCTATTAAAATTTCGGGTGCAAGTGAGGTTTATCTTATCACAAAGTCTGACCGTACCTTTGATATGGGTAAGTTTGAGGATTTCAAGGATGCTGACAGCTATGCACTTTTAGATGAACTCAACGCTTATACAACAGCCGTTGCCGAAAAGTACACCGTTGACGGTAAGTTCAGCTATGAAAAGGCTCTTGCCCCTCACGCTGAAAAACAGTCCGCACTGTTTAATACAGTTAAATTTGACCTTGGCAGTGACGGCTATGAAGAGGTGGCGAATGAGCATCTTATCGCTTTCCAGCAGAACAGTGAAACCCTTCTTCCCACTCTTGTGGAAAGAGCTTATAATCAGGGCAGATATGCGCAGATTTGCTGTGCAGGCACTTCCTTCCCGCGACTTTGCGGTATGTGGCAGGGTGAATGGAACAGTGGCTGGCGAGGAATTTACACAATGGATGCCAATGTAAATCTTCAGTCTTCCGGCATGAACACAGGTAATATCTATGCCGCAGGTGAAAGCTATATCAAATTCGTTCTCAAGCAGATTCCCGACTGGGAAGAAAATGCCGCCAAAACCTACGGTATGACAGATGCCATTCAGGTGCCTGTCAATACTGACGGTGACAGAGCGATGATGGTTGAATACAGCCGTTGGTACCCGTTCCAATACTGGAATGCAGGTGCTTCCTGGATGCTTCTTCCTATCTATGAATTCTGGCAGTGTTACGGCAACAGAACAATTGAATATAACGGAGAAAGCCTTGACCTTGAAAAAGATATTCTTCTTCCGCTTCTTACCAAGCAGGCAAACTTCTGGGAGCAGATATGCACACCCGAATACTTCACAGACACCGACGGTAATGCAAGATACGAGGAAGGCAAGACTGAACTTCAGCCAGGTGAGAAATATCTTATCATCCCTTCATATTCACCTGAAAACTATCCTCTCGGTGATTATGATTCAACCATCACAGCAAACTCAACTATGGATATTGCCGCTGCTAAAGACGGTCTTCGTATGACTATCGAAATGGAAAAGGTTGTGAAAGCAGAAGGTTATGAGGAAAGAATAGCCAAATGGGAAAATCTTATGAAGGTTCTTCCCGAATACAAGTATGACGAAAGCGGTGCTCTCTGTGAGTGGGCTATGAAGGAATATCAGGAAAACAACAAGCACCGTCACATCAGCCACCTTTATCCTGCCTGGCCGTCATTCGAGACACAGGACAATCAGGCACTTGTAGATGCATGTAATCAGGCTATCGAAAACCGTAACAGAGAAAACGAAGGCGAAGATGATATCGCATCTCACGGTTGGGTGCACAAGGCTCTTGTTGCCGCAAGGCTCAAGAATGCCGATTCCTGCTATAACTCACTTATGGCTCTTATGGCAGATAACATCTATTACACATCAATGATGACCGACCACAATACCCACGACGGTTGGGGTGTATTCTGTACTGACACAAGTATAGGCACAATCGGTATTATCGACGAAATGCTCCTTTACTCAAACACAGGCGTAATTGAAGCTTTACCCGCACTTCCCGATGAGTGGAGTGAAGGCAGTATTGAGGGCCTTAGAGCAAGAACAAATGCAGAGGTTGACCTTGAATGGACTGCAGAGGAAATAAAAATCACCGTTACAAGTGACAAGGAACAGACAATTAAAGTCAGTGTCTATGGCGGTGAAGAACAGACAGTAACATTCATCGAAGGTGAAACGAAGACAATAACACTCCAAAGATAAATATATTTATCCTCCTGACAGGTATAGTCTTATCAGGAGGATAATTTAACTTTTATGACTGTGATTCACTTTTGGGGTGTACTGCAAAAACAAAGGACTTCCGAAGAAGTCCTTTGTTTTTTTTCCAATCCGAAGGATTGGCATGTAATCACGCGTAGCGTGTATGTAATCGCCGTAGGCGTATGGCATCACCGCAGGTGTATTTCTGCTTCGGATTGATTACATACATTTCTTCGAAATGATGACATACACACCTGCAGTGTGATTACATACCGTTTTGCCACGGAGTACATACAATGCTTTGTATTGATTTTTTGTGCACTTACATCTGATTGTAAATTCATATTATCTGTGATATAATCAGTTCGACAAATAAGATTTTGACGGGGAGGTTGCAAAAAAATGTTAAGAAAATTGTATAAGAAGAGTGAAATATGGTTTGCAGCAGTATGGATTATTGCTTATGTTGTACTTGCGTCAATAGGAGATAATATATCGACAAATATAGGCATTTCTAAGATTATTACATTACCAATATTGCTGGCTCTGTCGGCGGCATTATTTTTCTTTGTGAAAACAAACGGATTGACGGAAAAATACGGCCTTTTAAAGCCGCAGATTTTTTCATCAAAGATGCTGTTTTACTTTCCGTTGGTTATTCTTCTGACAGCAAATTTGTGGTATGGTGTTGTTCTTAACGAATCTCCTTTAGAGGTATTGTTATATATTCTGTCTATGTTCTGTGTAGGCTTTCTTGAAGAAATGATATTTCGCGGTTTTTTGTTTAAAGCAATGGCTAAGAACGGTGTTAAATCAGCGATTATTGTTTCAAGCATCACATTTGGAATCGGGCATATTGTGAATCTTATAAATGGTTCCGGGGCAGAATTATTAGCCAATATTTTACAGATAATATATGCAGTAGCTGTAGGATTTGCATTTGTGATGATTTATTACAAGACAAAGAGTTTGCTGCCTTGTATTATAACACATAGTGTTTTTAACGGATTAAGCGCTTTTTCGAATGAAGCTGTAATGACACCGCAAAGGCAAATCATTTCAGGGCTTTTAATTGCAATTATTGCAGGTGGCTATGCATTGTATATTGCAGTATTCGTCAAGGAAAAGAATACAAAATAATATAGAAACAACTTGCACTTTTCAGTTTATCTGTTTGACAAATTCCAATTTGTCGAACAGCGGTTCTGAAATGAGACATACTGAAAAAATCCTGAATGTGACAGCGTTCAGGATTTTTTGATTGTAATAAGTAAGAGGGGATAGTTAAACGATAAGTCACCCTTGGGCAAAGGGGTTGACTTTCACCTGATTGTAATTTTCTGTCAGGTGTGATATAATTATCTCAACAAACAAGAGCTTGATAAAGGAGATGAAGTGCAGTTATGAAATATCCGATTAATAAAGAATTTTTTCCGTTCTCACATTTTACACCGCCGATTAAAAATGCGAAAGCTGCAGGTCGGATGAACACTTTTATTAAGTCTCCGAAATGGCTTTGGAAGGACCGTGAGGTGCAAGTGACAAAGAAGCTTGTCAAAAGTTATGATGGCGCAGAGGTTGAAATGTTGTTTTTTGAGCCTTACGGAATTGAAAAGTCAGCACCGTGTCTTGTGTATTATCATGGCGGAGGATTCTTCTTCAGCGCGGCCGGTTATCATTATAGACTTGCTAAGCAATATGCGCTTGAAACTCCTTGTAAGGTTGCTTTTGTGCAGTACAGACTTACGCCGAAGCATCCGTATCCGACTCCGCTCAATGATTGCTTTGCGGCACTTGAATGGGTGTTTGAAAATGCAGATAGGCTTGGTGTGAATAAGAAAAAGATTGCTGTTGCAGGTGATAGTGCGGGCGGTAATCTTGCAGCTGCAGTTTGTCAGATGACAAGAGATAAAGGAAAAGATATGCCTTTGTTTCAGCTTCTCATATATCCGGTTACTGACCGCAGGATTCAGACCGAGTCTTGCCGCAAATACACTGACACACCAATGTGGAATTCAAAACTTTCAGTTATAATGTGGAATGGTTACATTCAAGCTGATAAAGCTGTTGATATAGCATATGCCTCACCGATGGAAACGGAATCTTTTGAAAATCTGCCGAATGCATATGTAGAAACAGCTGAGTTTGATTGTCTGCACGATGAGGCTGTTGCCTATGCACAGGAGCTTCAAAAAGCAGGTGTTACAGCGGAGCTTTTTGAAACCAAAGGTACAATGCATGGATTTGATTTTGTTCAGAATGCACCAACGGCAAAGACAGCATTGTTACGGCGTATAAAATATATGAAGAAGCAATTTTATACTTGTCACCCTAACAGTGAAGGATAAATAATAATTTGACGGAGATGATTAAGATGATAGACATTAATGCTTGGATACCAAACTTCTTGCAGACATTAAATGAGACTTTTAGCAACCGTGTATGGTTTGTTGGTCTGCAAGGCAGTTACGGTCGTGGTGAAGCAACAGAAACAAGTGATATTGACGTTGTTGTAATTCTGGATGAATTGTCTGCTATGGATATTCAAACTTATAATGAGATGTTGGATACTATGACTCACAGAGAACTGATTTGCGGTTTCCTTTCAGGAAAAAATGAAATCTTAAATTGGGAGCCCTCTGACCTTTTTCAGTTTTATTATGATACAAAACCGATAAAAGGAAGCCTTGATGAACTCTTGCCATTGATTGACGATACTGCCGTTACCAGAGCAATCAAAGTAAGTGCATGCAACATCTATCATGGCTGTGTTCACAAT
>JAZRTP010000014.1:0-1028 GCA_045652105.1 Acutalibacteraceae bacterium | reverse complement strand
AGAAAGGATTCAGATAAGGATATTCTCAGAAAGAGCATTGAACTGCTTTCTCTTCGTCACAAGGTTATTAAAACCGCATTTGCAGTTTTAAAATCAACGGGGTCAATCAAGCAGATTATCCTTTCAGACAGAAAGGCTCAGTTTAATGTTCTCACAGAAAATGAGCCCTTTTCACAGAGTGCTCTTGACAGAATCTGTGACGAGGTTTCACAAAAGCCTTTTGATTTAAAGAATGACTCACTTTTCAATGTTTCGGTTATTGATTTCACCGATGAACGCTTCATTCTTTTCCGTTCACATCATATCGTTATTGACGGATGGTGTCTGCCTGTGCTTCTTGAAGAGCTTCAGAGATATTATGCAGAGCTTTCATCGGGAAAGAGTCAGGAGAAATTAACTGAGGAAATCGAAAAAACAGCTTATACCTCTTATGCCCGATATACACAATGGCTTAAGAGCAGTCGCTCAAGGGAACCGGATGAGTATTGGAGAAGCCTTCTTTCAGATCCATCACCCTCTCATATTTTTGGCAGAGAAAAGAAGACTGACAGCATCACCGAGAAAACCGTAACTGTCAAAACAACTTTGAAAAATGAGCTGACAGAAAGCATTGACCGATTTGCAAGAGAAAACAAGGTTTCACACAACACGGTTTTTGAAAGTGCATTCGGCATTGCTTTGCAGAAATTTTCAGGCAGTGAGGATGTTGTTTTTGATAAGGTAATTTCGGGCAGAAACATTGCTCTTAAAAACATTGAAAGCACAGTCGGACCTTTTATTAACACCGTTCCTGTAAGAGCTTCAAGTGAAGCAAACAGCACTCTTTCAGAATTGATAAAGAAAATTCAGACTCAGACAATCAATGCTGACCGCCACGGCATTCTTCCTCTTTCCGAGGTTTACGGAATCTGTGAAATGGACAGTAATGCAGTTGATGCGCTGTTTGTCTTTGAAAATTATTTCACGGGTGATTTGTCAGAGCTTGAAAAAGGCATTCTTTCACCGAAGCTTATCTCCTTTGATGAGCA
>JAZRTP010000013.1:0-1005 GCA_045652105.1 Acutalibacteraceae bacterium | reverse complement strand
AGTCAATGTTGCAATGAGCATTGCCTCAAAGACAAAGGACGGTCATATATTTGTTGAATCGATCGCTTGTGAATCAATAAGAGCCGGAAACGGCTGGATATTTGAATATTTATATAATCCAAAGATTGCAAAGATTGCCATAGACGGAGCAAGTGGACAAAAGCTCCTTGCAGATCAGATGAGAGAGCATGGGATTAAAAAGCCGCCGATTCTTCCGAAAGTTGGCGAGATCATCACAGCAAACGCAATGTTTGAGCAAGCGATTTTTTCAAAAGATATAGTCCATATGGGGCAAAAGAGTCTCATGGACGTTGTGACAAATTGCAAAAAGAGACTTATCGGCTCTCAGGGAGGATTTGGATATAGCTCTCTGGTCGATACTTACGACATTTCAATCATGGACAGCATGATTCTTGCTTTTTGGCTGTGCGCCACAACCAAAGAGGAAAAACCAAAACAATCTATAAGCTATTAAAGAGGACTTTTTTCGGAAGGTCCTTTTTTAATACAAAAAATTTACGTTACTCACGGTAAAGAGGAGGATTTCAAAAATGAGCGAATTTACACCAATTAACACACAGGAAGAATTTGACAAGGCCATCAAGTCAAGGCTTGCACAAAAAGACAGAGAGCTTGCAGAGAAATATAAAGACTATCTGTCACCTGAAGACGCAAAATCCATGAAGGATGATTTTGAGAAGCAGCTCCAGGATGCAAACAAGCAGCTTACTGATAGCCAGGAAAAAATATCTTCCTATGATGCGACTGTTGCAGAGCTCACAAAAAGAGCGGAAACAGCTGAGACTTCACTTTTAAAGAGCAAGGTTGCTTACGAGAAAAAGCTCCCGCTTGAGCTTGCAAGCAGACTTATAGGCTCAACAGAAGAGGAGCTCAAAGCAGATGCGGAATCCCTGTCAGGGATTATTAAGCCGCAAGGAGCCGGAGCTCCGCCGGTTTATTTAGGATCACAAAGGACTCAGGGCGGCGATTCGATCCAGAGCGCAA
>JAZRTP010000012.1:0-28210 GCA_045652105.1 Acutalibacteraceae bacterium | reverse complement strand
GTACCTGCAATGAAAGTTGCTGATATCGGCTTTGACAGAAGCCTCATCGGCGGATACGGACACGACGACCGTGTTTGCGCATATCCCTCGCTTATGGCTATCCTTGATACAGTATCACCCGACTTCACATCAATCTGCGTTCTTACCGACAAAGAGGAAACAGGCAGTGACGGCAACACAGGTCTTAATTCATCATACCTCAAATATTTCATCGAGGATATCGCAAGAGCAAACGGCTTTATCCCGAGCGAAGTTTTCAGAAATACACAGTGTCTATCAGCTGACGTAAATGCAGCTTATGACCCGACATTCCCCTCGGTTTCCGAAAAGATGAATTCATCATACCTCAACCGCGGTGTTGTTGTTACAAAATATACAGGTGCACGCGGTAAGGCAGGTACTTCCGATGCATCTGCGGAGTTTATGGGTAAGGTACGTAAACTGTTCAATGAAAATAACGTCATCTGGCAGATAGGTGAACTCGGCAAGGTTGACGAAGGCGGCGGAGGAACTGTTGCAAAATACATTGCAAACCTTGGCGTAGATGTTGTTGACCTCGGTGTTCCCGTGCTTTCAATGCACGCACCCTGGGAAATCGTTGCAAAGGCTGACGTTTACAGCACATACAGAGCCTGCTACGAATTCTTCAAGGCTGAATAAGAGTCATTGAAGCCAACAGAATAAAATAAAAACACGGTTGAATTTCAACCGTGTTTTTTGTTGTGTTAAGGTTAATTGATTTTCACTTCACCAGTGTTCCGAAAATGTCAACATCGGCAATTCTTGCAATGCTGTCGCTGCCGGGGTCGGTGATGGTGATTTTCAGGAAGGCGCCCTGGGTTTCCTTGAATTTAAGGTTGCTCCAGGAGGCTGTGTTGTCTGAAATTTCACTGACAGTTGTCCAAGAGCTTCCGTCGGTGCTGATTTCAATCTTGAAGGCTCTTGTGTTGAGAGACTTGTCAAAGCCGTTGGTTTCGGCGTGATAAACGGAAATTTCCTTTAAGCTGTAAGTTGCACCCAGGGAATAAGTGATGCTCTGAGTGCCTTGTTCATCAGCTGTCCAGATGCTTTCACCGAAGCAGGTGCCGTCTGTTGTAAGCATAGCTGAAGCGCTGCCGCTTGTTGCCGTTGCGGTAAGCTCTGATTTGAGGGTTATGTCCTGAGGAAGCTTGTGTGCTTCATAATAAAGATTATAGAAATGGTCTGCTCTGACAAATTCAACAACATCTTTTCCGTAGATGTCTGCATAATAATCTGAAAGTGTCTTTTCAAGTCTGACAACCTCATCAATGTTATTGAAGGCCCATACACTTACCTGAGTTGCAACAAAAACGGGGGAGCTTCCGTTATATTTGAGATAATCAACAGCATCCCTGATGTGTCCGCTGAGCTCTGTAAGAGGCAGATTGCCTTCGGCATTCTGAGCAAAATAACCGGGAGTCATCTGCATGATGAGCATATCGTTGGTAACACCCGTGTATTTCTTTTTAAGGGAGCTGTTTGTGAAATTGTGAACTGTCAGACCGTAAAGGTAACTGCCCTTGTCGGTGTAAATGCTTCTCTGGGATTTTGAAAGATTGTCCCATATTGTAACAACTCTGAGACCTGATTTCTGCAGATAATTATTTGTCATTTCAACATAAGCCTCAAAGTCCTCATCGGAGCGGAACTGATTGCCCTTGTTTTTGCCGTAGGTGTTTATTGGCATTGTGTAACCCATGCCCGAAGGACCGCTGACAAAGCATTCTGAATCCGTGGCATTTGAATAATAATAATTCATCATTCCCGGAGCGATGTCTGCAAGAGCGGGGCTGATTGTCCAGTTGACAGCCACCTTACCCTGATGAGTGCTGTTGCTGTCCCAATAGCCTCTCATTGCGTGCATATCATATTGGATATTGTCACCGTCGCTCAGGTAATAGGCAATGTAAATTTTGTTTTCAAGCTCTGCTCTGTCGGGAACGGCAGATACCTCGATTTCAAAATCCTGAGCAAAAACGGTGGGGTTGCTGAAAAAGTCTGAGGGCACACAGGAAAGACCGCACTGTGCGGCAACGGTCATAAGCTCTCTCTCCTGACCTGCATACCAGCCTGTGAGAATTGATTCACCGGGAGTCATTGAGTTGAGATATTTTTTGAAAAGCCAGGTCTCTGTACTGCCCGAGCAGGAAAGATAAACAACTGCACCGCCCACGGCTGATGCAAGGTCACGCATCTGAACGGGAAGGTCGGGACGCTGCACAACAAGAATCTTTTTGCTGCAGTCATCCCAATAATTATCGAAGAAATATTTATAAATATCAAAAGCCTTTGAATACCGCAAGCCTCTTATATCCTTCACAACGGGAAGCTCAACACCCGCTTGAGTCCATTTATCATAAGCTTCTGCTGTCAGAGGGATGGCGTTGATGAGATTTCCGATTGAGCTTGCAAGGTTGACATAATGGCTGCTGAGCTCGTCGGAATAAAGCACAACGCCTGAAACGGAATCCTTGCAAAGAGCATTAATCTGCTCAAAAATATTTTCTGTTGTGACCTCTGTGTAGCTGTATCCGTAATCTCTCAGCCATTTTGAAACATCGTCATCAAGGATAACTGCCCTTGTTTCAACTGCATTTGCAAAGCCCTGAAGGCAGGCAATGGCGGTCATTTCTTTTTCGGGCAGGATATTTACGGGGAAAGCAACAAGCTCCTTTTCGTGTGCTGAGAAGGTGGGGAAGATTTGCTTTTCATCCCAAGTGAGATTGCTTTCTGCCACCTGAAGAGGCTGACCCAAGGGGTAATTATCATCGGGCGGTGCGTCTGTTCCGCCTTTGAAGCCGAAGGTGTTGAAAAAGAAAGAGATGATTGCAAGAAAAACTGCCAGTATTTCTTTGATGAATTCAGCGTTGATCATATTTTTTCCTCTTTTCTGTGTTATAATTTCTCCTTGGAAATATTATACATTGAAAATATTATTTTATCAATATAAAAAATTTATATAAAAGAAAAAATCCCTTATTAAAAAAGGACTTTTTAATAAGGGAATTATAATTTTCAGAATTGCTGCTCTTTCTGCTCATACTGATGCGCCGAGGATTTTTCCGAAAGACGAAGCTTTTCTTCCTCCATTATGCTGCCGAAGGTTCTTTCGTCAATTTCAAGGCTTTCACTGCCCACGGCAGATTCATCGGCAAAGGCATCAAAGATTTCCTGCTTGCTGCGGAGAAGCTCAGTGATTTTTTCATCCACGGTTTCGTCACACAAAAGGCGGTGAACAAGAACATTTCGTGTCTGTCCCATACGGTAGGCACGGGAAATTGCCTGATTTTCAATTGAAGGCTTGAACTGAGGTTCACAAAGGACAACCACACTTGCGCTCTGAATATTGAGACCTGTGCCGCCCGACTGAATCTGAAGGGGAAGCACCGTGCCTGCGGGTGCCTTGTCAAATTCATCAATAATCTGCTGACGCTTTGCTGGGGCAACAGAGCCGTTTATCGGCTCAAGACAGCAATCCTCAAACAATGAAACAACCTTTTCAATTGTGTCAAGGAAAAAGGAAAAAACAATAACCTTTCTGCCGTCCTCACGTGCATCCTGAACAATTTCAAGAAGTCGGTTTGCTTTTGAGGAATGTCTCAGGTCGTCCACATTCCATGAAACTCTTCTTGCTTTTGCAAAATTTCCCGATATAACTGCATCTCGGTATGCTCTTTCCTCAACGGCTCCCAAGGTGCACCAGTCAATGCTTTCAATCAGATCGGGAAGCTCCGTGAGCACATCGTCTCTGCGTCTGCGGTAATAAACGGGGGCAATCAGCTCTCTGAATTCGGGTGCCGATGAAAGGAACTCCATCCCTCTGACGCTTCTTGCAACAAAGGGGTTCAAAACCTTGATAAGAGATACCATTTCAGAGACCTTGTTTTCAAGGGCGGTGCCTGTCATAAAAAGAATTCTGTCAGCGTGACCGCAAAGCTTTCTTACATTTTTGCTTCTTTGCGCACCTTCGTTTTTTATGTAATGAGCTTCATCAACCACAAGAGCGGAAAATCTGAAGGACTCATCAAGCTCAAAATGCTCGGTGGTTTCATAGGTTGTGACAGCAACTCCGCCCGTCTCTTTCCAATTTTCAAGGGCGCTGTCTTTGTCTGCTCCGTGCACACGGATAACTGTCAGGTCACTCATTTTTTCAATTTCTCTGCACCAGTTTGTGATAACACTTGCGGGACAGACAACGGCAAAGTGAGTTGCACCCGTGTTTCTCAGAGATACCATTACTGCAATTGCCTGAACGGTTTTTCCGAGACCCATTTCATCACCGAGAAGCACATTTTTTTGATGAAGAGCATATTTTACACCCCATTCCTGATAACGTCTGAGAGTGCATTTGAGACCTTCGGTGTGAATGGGTACATGCTGAATTGCCTGAGCAAGCTCCTCGGGCAGACCGTAAACTGTCGGCTCAGTCTGCATAAGGTGAGGCGAGATTTCTTCAAGAACATTGAAAAACGGAACGGGATCTGAGATGAAATGCTGCCAGGCGTCTCTTTCATTTTCATCCGATACCTTCAGAAACTGCTCACGGCAGCTTTTAGCCATTTCATAAAATTCACTCTGAGCAAGCTTGTGAAGGTATTCATAAGCCTCATATGAACGGTTTTTCTTTTTCTCAGAGGTGAAAAACCATTTCAGACCCGATGTGGCGGGGGAGAGCTCCTTTATTGCAGCGGTGATTCCGGGCTTATATCCGGCAAGCTGACGGCTGACTTTAATTGCAGAAGTAAGCTTCAGATATTTTGAAACTGTGCAGATAAGTGCTGTTGCTTCGGGTGTTTTGTTGTCACTGCTGAGCCTAAGGTGTATGCTCTGAGCAGATACACCGGCAATTTTTGAAGAAGCCTTTTTGATTTCACAGGCGGCTTCTGGACTGATGCCGCTGATCTGAGAAAGGTCGGAAAGTGAAGCCCTTTCGATATCGGCAACACTTGTCAGCCCGTTGTTTCTGAGGGTTTTTACACGAAATCCGCTTTTGTTGCGGTTAAGCTCATCAACGGAAATACCTTCAAGAGCTTTCATAATTTCACTTTCCATAAGCTCTTCGCTTGAAGCGGTTATTTCAGCGGCAATGTTATCGTCATAGTTACAAATGGCATCAATGTTATTTAATAACACATTGAAAGCATTGATTAATTTTTTTGCGGATGCCGAATCAATATTGTGTGTCACAGTAAGCTCCTTTCAGAAAAATAATTTTAAATATCAGAAAAAGTTTAACACAAGAAAATTCTTCTGTCAAAAAAGAAGGAATTAAATTCTTTATTTTTAACAAAAAAAGCAGAAATTGAAAAGGCTTATGATATTTTTGAGAATAAGCTCGACGGTGTTATTAAGATTGCGATTGTGAATGAATAAATTTGTGCCATCCGTAAGGGTGGCATTTTTTGTTTAAGTGTGCTATAATCAGTTTAGAAAAAAAGAATTTGGAGGGATGATATATGAAAAATCTAAAATTATTTTTCTCAGCATTAACAGTGGCATTTGCAATTTTGGGCTTAACAAAGGCTCTTTCAACAGATATTACAATGCCGATAACATTCGTTTGTTTAGCAACCACAATGTTTATAACATCCAAAGAGTACAAGGATAAACAGCAAAAGAATTCAGCAATTTATTTCTTGCTGTTGGGAGTATTCTTGTTAGTTGTAACTGTGTATAATGTAGCTTCCGTTATTTGGGGTATATAAAAGACATATTCCGATTTACCAAATAGCAAACCCTAACCCCTGACCGTAAAAAGTCAGGGGTGTTTCATCTCTTACTGTTGAAAATGTTTGCTTTATTATGATATAATCAGTTCGATAAAAAATTTGACTCAGGAAAAGGAGCTTTCATAATGAAAAAGTTATTATATATTGATGCTTGCATAAGAGATGAGCAGTCAAGAACCAAACGAATTGCAACACCCATTGTGGAGGCATTGAAGCAGAAATACGAGGTTCAGACCCTTGTTATAAATGACCTTAATTTAAGCATCGTAAAAAAGGAGCTTATAACAAAACGAAATAATGGTGAGATTGACTCTCAGGTTATGTCTTGGGCAGAAAGTGTGCGTGATGCCGACAGAATTGTTATTGCGGCACCCTTCTGGGATATGTCAATCCCTGCAGCGCTCAAAAATTTTCTTGAGCTTTGCTCCATTTTTGATGTAACCTTCAAATCAGACGACAAAACCTGCTACGGTAATTGCAAGGCAGAGAAAATGCTTTATATCACCACAAGAGGTATGGATATTGACACCGGAGATGTGTTAGAGCAGGGCTCATCATATCTTAAGGCTCTGTCTTGGCTTTGGGGCATAGGACCGTTAGAGGTGGTTTCGGCACAGAATATGGACTACCTTTCCGAGACGGAAATTGAAGAAAGAATCAGCAAAGCAATTTCCGAGGGACTGAAAATTGCAGAGGATTTCTAATGCCTTATAATCAGCTTGATAAATAATAATTTGTGAGGGTTAAACATGAAAGACGAATGCTTGATTTGCGGTATGCCGGTGAAATATTCAGAAAACGATGAGTTGATGGAATGTGCTGTCTGCCACAAAAAAGAAAACAGTAAAACTGCTTGTGAGAACGGTCACTACATATGCAATGAATGCCACACACAAGGGTTGGATAGCATTATAAGTGTATGCCTTGCTGAAACCTCGAAGAATCCTATAGAGATTATTCAAAAGATGATGGCACTGCCGCTCTGTCATATGCATGGTCCCGAACACCATGTGATGGTTGGTTCGGCATTGCTCACCGCATATAAGAACGCCGGTGGTGATATTGATCTTATAAAAACACTTTCCGAGATGCAGGCCAGAGGGAAAAAGGTTCCCGGCGGAGCTTGCGGCTTTTGGGGCGCTTGCGGTGCAGGTGTGAGTGCAGGAATGTTCGTGTCCATTGTAACAGGTGCTACTCCGCTTGCAAATGAGGCGTGGGGCTTATCAAACAAAATGACATCCTCTGCCCTTGGTGCAATCGGTGATGTTGGCGGTCCCCGTTGCTGTAAGCGTGACTCTTATATTTCTATTATAAAGGCTGTAGAATTTACAAAAGAACACCTTGGCGTAGAAATGGAGCTTGGCGAAATAAAGTGTGTACATTCGGCACAAAACAATCAATGTATCGGTGTGAGGTGTCCGTTCAAATGAAGAAGAAAGTAGCTTTTATCTGCATACACAACTCCTGTCGAAGTCAGATTGCAGAGGCACTCGGAAAGAATCTGCGCGGTGATGAGTTCGATTTCTATTCGGCGGGAACGGAAACGAAGCCTGAGATTAATCAGGATGCCGTAAGACTTATGAGAGAGCTTTACGGCATTGATATGGTACAGACACAATACAGCAAGACTTTTGATAAAATTCCCACACCGGATATTGCTGTATCTATGGGCTGTGACGTTGGCTGTCCTTTCATAGGCAGAGCATTTGATGATAATTGGGGGCTGCCGGATCCCACGGGAAAAAGTGATGCGGATTTTATAAATGTCATTAAGCAGATAGAGATTAAAATAAAAAGTATAAGATAAACAAATACAAATTTACCGACTTGCAAAACATCAACCCCTGACCTTCTTAAATGAAAGTCAGGGGCGTTTTTATGCCGTAAACATAATTTACAAATTAACTAAAAAGAATATTGAATTAAGGGCGCAAAGGTAGTATAATTTTTTATAATAATAAAATCAAGGAGAAAATTATGAAGAAGCAGGAACTGATAAGCACCGCTAAAGGTGCATTGGCAAAGCTTAAAACCAACTGGAAAACACCGCCCGAAGGCTACTATGTGTCTTACCGTGAGTTTTTATCCTATGCCCTCGGTAACGGCTCAACATCATTCATAAGCGTGCTTACTGCATGGGCAGCAATTACAATAAATGCACCTATGATGATAAGCTACTTTAAAATTTCATCAGGCTTTGTTTTCGTTGCAGGTATCATCAGCTCGGTTTTAGGCCTTATAAGAGCACCGATACTTTCGATGATTATTGACAATTCCAATTCTAAAAAGGGTAAGTTCAAGCCCTTCTTGTTACCCTCGGCAATTCTTACTGTGCTTTTCTTCGTGTTCATACCTTTTATTCCCGAAGAGCTTAACAGCAGGGAGCTTTTCGCATTCACTATTCCGTCTATTCCTATTTTTGATGTTGAAGAATCACATATAAGCATTTCAGTCGGTGTGGCACTTATGTTTGCTCTTATTCAGATAGGTACCTTTTTTCAGTCACTTTTATCCCAGTGCCTTGTTGGTATTGAGCAGACAATTTCACCTGTTTCACAGGAGCGAGCAAATATCACTGCACTCAAGGGAATTGTCTCATATATGCCTGCATCAATCGTAAATATTATCATTCCTCTTGTTGCAGGTATTGCTTTTGCTGGCAGCGACAATCCGATGAACAACATTGTCCTTTACCGTTTTGCGTTCCCTATCTGCGGTGTGGGCGGTATTCTCTTCGTTCTGTTTGCTTACTTCGGCACAGAGGAAAGAACTGTTGTACATAACGATTTTGTGTCTAAAGTAAAGCTTTGGGAAGGTACGGCACAGCTTTTCAGAAACAAATACTTCTGGATTACAACCATCTTTTATGTCGCCGTTGCAGTCCGTGGCAATATCAATATGTATATGTGGATTTGTAACTATGCAATCGGCGGTTCAAAGGGTGCCTTTGCTCTTACTCTCTGCAATGCAATCCTCAACAGTGCGCTTGTACCCGCAATGCTCATAGGTCCTCTCCTTATCAAGAAAATGGGTAAAAGAAATGTGATGCTTATGTCAACAGCAGGCTTTCTGGTTATGGCAGTTATGCAGCTTTTTACGCTTAAAAGTCCCTATCTTATGCTTGTTGCGGTGCTGTTTCAGAATCTCTTTAACGGACTTTCCTATGTTGTGGGTATTATGTGTCCCGATGCTCTTGACTATCAGCAGTGGAAAACAGGCAAGCGGCTCGAAGGCTTCTGGCAGAACACAAGCGGATTTATACAGACCCTTTTCGGCTTCTTCACAACTGCCCTTATGCCCATATTTATGTCAATCGGCGGTGTTGGCTTCGGTGATAATATCGACGTTGCACTCAAAGACCCGGTTGTTATGGAAAACACCTTCAGAAGCGTAACTTGGCTCGGAATTATAGCTGCTGTGTTTACAGTTGTACCCATCTGCTTCTATGACCTTTCAGAGAAAAAACACGCTGATATTATCCGTGCACTTCGTATAAGAGCAGCAGTTGAAAATTACAAAAACAACGACCTCAGTGAGGAAGACAAGGCTTCTCTTGCAGAAATAGTTGAATATGCAAATAAAGAGAATAATGAGCTTGTTCTTGACGAACTTTCAAAGCATTCCTGCATTGCTGAAATTACTCAGTAAACATTACAACTTGAACGGAGGTTCTGCTTATGAATCGTAAAAGCATAGCAGACAGGCCTAACATTTTAATCATTAACCCCGATCAGATGCGAGCCGATGTTCTTCATCACCTCGGCAACGAGGCTTCCTATACACCTAACCTTGACGAATTAGGTTTTGACGGCGTTTCTTTTAAGAATGCCTTTTGTCAGAATCCTGTTTGTGTGCCGAGCCGTTGCTCATTTATGACGGGGCTTTACCCTCACACCAAGGGTCACAGAACAATGTCCTATCTTCTCCACGAGGATGAGGAGAATCTCTTCTCGGATATGAAAAATGCAGGCTATTACACCGTATCCTCTACCCGAGGTGACCTGATGGCAGGTCAGGAGCATAAATATCACAGGGAGCTTATTGATAAGTATCTGATGTTTTCCCCTGTGAAAACTCCCGCAACTGTTGTTAAATCAAAGCGGGGAGAAAAGGGGAGCGACACATTTTTCTCATTTTTCAACGGAGTAATCCCCAAAAACAAAAGAGGCAGAGAGATAAAAAACAACGATGACCTGTGCATTGATTCTGCCGTAAGACAGATTAAGAAACGCCCGAAGAACAAGCCCTTCTTTATGTTTATCGGCCTTGATTTTCCCCATCCGCCCTATCAGATTGAAAAGAAATATTACGATCTGATTGATGAAAATAAATTGCAGGAACGAATACCGAATATAGAGGATGCCGACGGTAAGCCTTTGATGGAAAGAGGGCTTAAGGATGCTCTCGGTATTGCAGGCTGGGACGAGGACAGGCTCCGTGAAATCAGGCGGACATATCTTGCCATGTGCGCAAAGGTTGATTTCCAGGTGGGCAGACTCATCAGCACACTTAGAGATGAAGGGATTTACGACAACACAGCGGTTATAGTTCTTTCTGACCACGGTGACTACACAACGGATTACGGCATAGTCGAAAAATGTCAGAACTGTTTCCCTGACTGCCTTACCAATGTACCCTTCATTATCAAGCCACCGAAGAATATCAGCATTGACAAAGGCATAAATGAAAACCTTGCCGAGCTTACGGACTTATGTGCCACGGTTTATGACCTTGCAGGCATCAGATGTGAAAGACAGAGCTTTTCGAAGAGCCTTCTGCCGACAATGAAGGATAAAAGCACTCTTCACAAGGAATATGTTTTCTGTGAGGGCGGCAGACTCAAGGGTGAAACACACTGCTCGGAGAAAAATCTTTTCACGGGTGAGGATGCCATATACTCTCCCAGGCTTCTTTTACAGATGAAGGAAGACGGAACTCACACAAAGGCGGCTATGATTCGCTCCAAGGAGTACAAATATGTGATGAGGCTCTACGAAAAGGACGAATTCTATGTTCTTTCCGAGGGTGAAAGCGTTAATCGCATTGACGATGAAAAGTACAGAGAAATTATCACAAGGATGAAAGAAGAGCTTCTTTTGTGGTATATGAAAACCTGCGATACTGTACCGCAGAAGTATGACGACCGTTTTACGGATAAGTTTCTGCAGAATAATATTGCTTCGGTGGGTGTGCCTTTGATTTTTGCAAAAATTGCAACGGGAGCAATATCTCTGACCGGAAAAACCACAGCACAGTTCATTGATATGATAAAGACTAAATTCAAGCTGTGAGAATAAATTACGTAGCCCCTGACCTTCTTAAATGAAAGTCAGGGGCGTTTTCATCCGTATATATTTCTCATTGTTTCTTCGTCAATCTCACGGTCTTTGAAGTAGTACTTCTTATCCTCTTGAGTAATTGCTCTTATCACCCTGCAAGGATTACCTGCCGCAAAGGACCAGTCGGGAACATCCTTTGTAACCACACTGCCTGCACCGATGACTACATTGTCACCGATGTGAACTCCGGGGAGAATGACTGTATTACCGCCAATCCAAACATTATTGCCAACGGTAATCCCAACGCCATACCATATCGAAAAAGCCGAAGCTTGCGATGACACCGATAATTCCTATTGCACAGAAGGCTGACTGGAAAATCAGCTGTGTGGTTCTGTTTTTAGTCATAATATCACCTCTGATACAGAACTCTTATTAAAGAATTTCTATATCGTCTCCATCGTAAACCTTGCCGCCCTTGATAACCTTGGCGAAAATACCCTCACGGGGCATAACACACTTGCCTACAATCTTCTGAATTGCACAGCCTTCGTGACATTCCTTGCCTATCTGACTGATTTCAATAATGCATTCACCAACCTTAAGCTGTGTGCCTACGGGAATTGTATAAAGCTCAATGCCCTCGGTTGTAATGTTCTCTGCAAAAACGCCGTGACAAAGACCATCCTGAGGAAGTCCCTTTGATTTTTCGATGCTTTCCTTTGCAAGCAGACTTACCTGTCTGTGCCATTTACCTGCGTGAGCGTCACCCTCGAATCCGAAATCTTCGATAAGCACTCCGGGATTAATTTTAGTCTTGGGTGTGCCTTTCTTTTCACTTATGTTTATTGATAATACCTTTGCCATAATTATCCTCCTATTTTATTAAGTCCGTGAGAAGCACCGTAGCCGCAACTGAATTTATGTTCCATTGGCTTTGAGAGTATTGCTTCCCGTACTCTTTCTCTTAAAAGCTCTTCATTGTCGATTACATCCATAAGGTCGATTATCTCATCGTTGCCAAGACAAGATTTGACCTTACCGTCGGAAAGCAGTCTGATGCGGTTGCATTCACTGCAGAATTTATTGCTTAGGGGAGTGATGAAGCCGATTTTTCCTTTGAAGTTTTCTGCTTCATAGTATCTTGCCACACTTTTTTCAAAATCACTTTCCGATGAATTTACTGCCTTAAGGTAAGGAAATTGCCTTAAAATATCCTCGCCCTTTATTACAAGATTTTCATTTTCACCATCTTTTGAAAAAGGCATAAGCTCAATGAATCTTACATCAATTTTTCGCTCTTTTGCAATATCTATCAGACTTTCTGCCGATGAATCGTTCTGTCCTCTTATAAGAACTGCATTGAGTCTGATGGGTGAAAGGCCTATTCTTTCGCATTCATCGATACCCTCAAAGACTTTCTTTAATCCGTCATATCCGGTGAGCTTTTTATACTGTTCTTTGTCAGTGGTGTCAAGGCTTATATTTATTGCTGTGACACCTGCATCTTTCAAGGGTTGTGCAAGTTCCTTGAGCCTTATACCGTTGGTTGTAAGTGCAAGTTTTTTTAAGCCGTCGATTCTGCTGATTCTTTCTGCTATGTCGCATATATCTTTTCTCACAAGCGGTTCTCCGCCTGTAAGTCTGACTTTGGTTATACCGCAATCAGCAAAGGCTTTGACAATTTTTTCTATCTGCTCTGCTGTCAGCTCATTGCTATCTTTTTCATTACACGCTCCGCAGTAGGAGCAGTTGAGGTTGCACCTTTTGGTGACGGAAACTCGCAGATAGTTAATCTTTCTTCCGTATGAATCAATCATTTCTGAAGTCGCTCTTTCCGCCTGTCTTTTCAACAAGCTTTATTTCTTTGATTTCCATTTTGCGGTCAATTGCTTTGCACATATCGTAAACGGTCAGGGCGGTTACGGATGCTGCAGTAAGAGCCTCCATTTCGATGCCTGTTTTGTATGAGCATTTAGCAAGAGAATAAATGTATAATTCATCCTCACCGTTATTGTCAAAGGTGATTTCCACACTGTCGATGGGAATGTTATGACAAAGTGGGATAAGCTCCCAGGTGCGTTTTGCCGCCATAATGCCCGCTATTCTTGCCGCAGCAAGACCGTCACCTTTTTTCAGCTCTGAATAAAGAAGCTTCTGTAAGGTATCTTTTTCCATTTTTACCTTGGCAAAGGCTCTGGCTGTACGATGAGTGATGTCTTTTTCACCCACATCAACCATAAGAGCCTCACCCTTTTTATTAAGATGAGTAAAATCAGCCAACTTCATATCCTCCAATCTCTTTAAGTCTTTCTTTGAATTTATCACTTTTTATCATTGTAAGGAAAGTCTGTACCTGCTCACTGTCGTAAGCCTTTTCGTCGATAAGAATATCATATTCCTCGGTGCAGATTTCTATAAAATCAAGGTCATACATTTTTGCAGCAGAGTAAATGCCGAGTCCGCAGTCAGCATTTCCCGATGCAATAAGTGCCGCTACGGCTGTGTGAGTGAATTCTTCGTTGCGATAACCATCAATATCCTTTTTGTCAATACTGTTTTCTTTGAGCAGATAATCACAAAGAATTCTTGTACCTGAGCCTAACTGACGGTTAACATATCTGCCGTTTCTGATATCGGCAAAGGCTTTTATATTAAGGGGATTCCCTTTTCGTACCATAAGACCCTGTGTTCTTCCGACACCTTTAACGAGCTTTACATCACCATCGGGGAAGTATTTTTCAACATAACTGCTGTTGTATTCACCTGTGTTTGTATCCAGCAGATGTATAAATCCGAGATGCGCCTGATTGTTTTTGAGAGCAGTAATTGCACCCATACTGCCTACATGGCTTGATGTGAGGTTAAAGGCGGGATTCTCCTTTTTTATGATATCCGAGAGCTCGTCTATGAGAGGATCGTGACTGCCTGTTATAATGAGAGATCTTTCTATTTGTGAAAGGTCTTTCAGCAGTCTTATTTCAACTTCTTCACCCATATCAAAGCCTTCTGAGTTCTGCGGAACTGTCAGCATGCCGTCTGCCTTTGTAAAGCTTGTGATAACACCTGCTCCACGGCTTAAAGGTACAGCGGTGAGAGTATCACCCGATTTTCCGAGCGTTACTCTTACAAATTCCTGATATTTAAGAGAAGATACAACTCTTTTTCCGAGAACGGCTTTTACGATTCGCCGTGAATTGATCGGTGCTTTATAGTACTGTTCCGCCACAGCCTTGACTATTTCTTCCATAACAACTATCGCTGAAACAGGATAGCCGGGAAGACCAATTACAGGTACATTTCCTATATTGCCTAAAACGGCAGGCTTGCCAGGTTTAATGGCAAGACCGTGAAAAACAACTTCACCGAGGTCAGAAATGATAGTGCCGGTGTAATCGTCTCTGCCTGCTGACGAGCCTGCGAGAATGAGCACGGCATCACATTCTTGTGCTGCTTTGGAGATTACTTCTTTGAGCAGTTCTTTTTTGTCTTTGACTATGGGGTAAACCTTGCTTTCAGCATCCCATTCACAGAGCATTGCCGAAAATATAGCCGAGTTAAATTCGATTATCTCGCCTTTGTCGGGATTCTCTTTAGGTGAAACTATTTCATCACCTGTGGGAATAATTCCGAATACAGGCTTTTTTATGCACTGTGTTTCAAGCATACCGCCTGCTAAAAATGCACCGCAAAGTGACGGAGTAATTTTGGTAAAGGAGGGCGCTATCATATCGCCCATGCAGATATCTTCGCCTACCTGACGTACATTCTGCCAGGGATGAACTGCGGAAATGATGCTGACTTTTCCCTGTTCCACTTCCGCCACATCTTCAACCATTATTACGGCATCGGCAGTATCGGGAAGAGGATCGCCTGTGTCAACGACAGTGTACATATCTTTTGTAAGAACAATGGGATTGCTTTCATTTGCTCCGTAGGTGTCACTTGCTTTTACTGCTATACCGTCCATTGCACTTGCATTATAGTGTGGTGAGCAGATTTTAGCATAAACAGCCTCGGCAAGTACTCTGCCGTAGGATTCAGATGCGGATACTGCTTCGGTTTTATAGCTGAAGCCTCTTTCACTGATATGGGCAAGGTATTCTTCTCTTGCCTTCGGGAGAGGTGTATTGTTAAGGTAATTATGTTTCATATTAAATCATTCCTGAAATAAATATATTTCTGTTTCATCGTTTGCTTTTAGACCCTCACAGTTTCGGTCTATGATGATATATCCGTCACTTTCGGATAAAAGTGAAATCACACCACTTTTGCCGTAAACAGGGGTTGCACCTTCGTCGGAAAGCTTGACACAAAGGATTTCTTCTCTGCCATGGTTTGAGGAAATATTGCAGAGCATTTTTGATTTTATTTTTCGGGTGTTATCTTTTCTGCAAAGCACTATATTAACAAGGGGTTTTACCAATCTTAAAGTGACGAAATATCCTGCTGTGGGATGTCCCGGTAGACCGAAAACTGCCTTGCCGTTTATCTTGCCGACGATGGTGGGTTTGCCCGGCTTCATAGCAATGCCGTGAAGATAAACCTCACCGAGCTTTGATATAATATCCATCGTCATATCTCTTGCCCCTGCCGAGGAGCCGCCTGAAATAAGCACAATATCATTTTCACTTACGGTCTTTTGCATAAGGTCAAGAATAGCATCATAATCATCCCTTACAATACCGTAGAGTGTTGCTTCACATCCGGCTTCTCTCATAAGTGCCGAAAGAATATGACTGTTTATATCTCTTATCTTGCCAAAGTCAGGTGCAGAGTCAACGGGTACAATTTCGTCACCTGTGGAGATAATACCAACTCTCGGATTTCTGAATACGTTGACTTTGCTTATACCGAGAGCCGCAAGTATGCCTATTTCTTTTGATGTGATTTTTCTGCCTCTATTGAAAATAAGTGACCCTTCTTTTATATCGTCACCTTTACGGTTTACATTTTCAAAGGGGCTGACGGATTTATAAACAAGACATATGTCATCAAAGCTGTTATCGGTGTTTTCAACCATAACCACACTATCGGCACCCTCGGGAAGCATACCGCCCGTGGATATTTTAATGCACTGACCGTCTTTTATCTCGGCTTCCGCCCTTTCTCCCATAAGAATTTCACCGATAATATCTAGCTGTGAGGGTATGCTTTCACAGCTGCCGTAGGTGTCAGAGGCTTTAACTGCATAACCGTCAACAGTTGAACGGTCAAATGCAGGGACATTTTCCCTTGACATTATATCTTCAGCAAGTACTCTGCCGAGGGAGTTTTCGAGGCTTACTGTTTCCGTAGGGATAGGGATGTCAGAAAAATTTTCTTTTATAATTTCAAGTGCCGTCTGCACAGATACAACCTTTAACATACTGCACCTCCTTAAAGAACCCACATACTTATAAATTTCTTGCCCCATTCGGTTTTGGGATTCTTCAGCAGTTCTTCGGGCTTGCCGTCTTCAACAATTTTTCCGTCACAGAGCATTATTATTCTGTCGGCGAGCTTGAGAGCCTGAACGGGGGAGTGGGTAGTTATAATAACGCCGCAACCGGTTTTGTTTTTGTAGTTGATGATAGTTTTTTCAATTAGCTCCGTTCCCTCGATATCTGCCGCACTTGAGGGCTCGTCAAGAAGAAGAAAGTCACCATCATTTACAAGTATTCTGCCAAGTGAGAGCCTTTGAGCTTCACCACCGGAAAGACCCTTTGCATTTTTATTGGCGAGGGATATTAGACCAAGCTGAGTGAGAATTTCATCACAGTGTTTCTCTTTGTCAACAGTATTTTCCATAGAGAAGAGAATGTTTTTTCTTACACTCTTTCTGAAAGGAATGCTCTGCTGCGGAAGATAGTAAAGCTTCGCTTTTCTTTCTATTTCTCCACCGTCACTTTTAATAATATCGGCTATGATTTTCAAAAGAGTGCTTTTTCCGCTTCCGTTAGGCCCTACAATAGCTACTGTTTCGCCCTTTGTAAAAGAAAGATTTTCAATATCGAGAACAGTTCGCTCACCGTAAGTCTTTTTTATGTTTTGAAGCTTTATCATTTTTTATCCTCCTTTATTGCGAAGGATGCGATTACGTTTACCGTAAATGAAATAAGCAGAAGAATAATTCCCAGAGCCAGAGCAAAGGAGAAATTACCCTTGTTGGTTTCGAGCATAATTGCCGTTGTCATAACTCTTGTTTTCCATTGAATGTTACCACCGACGAGACTTACTGCACCGACCTCGGCAATGGATCTGCCGAAGGCTGTGAGAATAACGCTGAAAAGGGCAGTTTTGTTTTCCGTCAGCATTAAAATGGCGGTTTTGCCTTTTGAAAAGTTAAGACCCTTTGCCGTTTCGATGAGGCAAGCGGAATTGACGGAAGTAATAGAGAGAGTATGATTTATCACAACGGGAATTATGAGCATACACTGAGCAATTACCATAACTTCGACAGTAAAAAGAATACCGAGTGAGCCCAGTATGCCGTTTTTAGAAAACAGCATATAGACAATCAGGCCTGCCACCACCGGTGGCAAGCCCATAAAGGTTCCTGTTAATTTTATGATTGTCCCTTTGCCTTTGAAGGTGCTTTTGCCGAGCAGTACACCCAAGGGCATACCCAACAGGCAGGAAATAAGAGTACTAAAAAATGACATGCGGAGTGTTACACCGATAATCTGTAACAGCTCCTTATCCATACTCATAAGCATTTCAAAAGCTTCAATTATCTTTTCCAATGTTATTACTGAGCAAGAAAGAAGAGAGCTTCGCCGTATTCTTCTTCACCGTATTTTGCAATAAGTGCAGATGCTTCGTCACTTGTCATCCATTCGATAAAGGCCTTTGCACCTTCGGTGTTTATGCCCTCAAGAGCTTCGGGATTACATTCGATAAGAGAATAAGTATTTTTCATATCCTCGCCTTCAGAGAGAAGAATTTCAAGGTCTAAATTAGCTTTATTTGAAAGGAATGTAGCTTTATCTGTGAGACAGTATGCGCCCTTTTCACTAGCCATTGTCAGACAAGCGCCCATACCCTGACCTGCGCTGATATACCATTGGTCATCAGCTTCGGGTACATTGTCACCCCAGATTTTAAGTTCAGCTTTGTGTGTGCCACTTTCGTCGCCACGGGAAATGAAGGTTGCTTCTGCATCCTCGATTTTGTTGAAAGCTTCAGCAGCATTTACGCTGTCTTTGATGCCTGCATGATCATCAGCAGGACCTACGATAACGAAGTAGTTATACATAAAAGGAAGTCTTTCCACGCCGTAGCCTTCTGCGATGAACTCTTCTTCGGATGCTTTAGAGTGAACGAGGATAAGGTCAGCGTTACCGTCTTTTGCTTTCTGAATAGCTGCACCTGTACCTGCTGGCTGAACTTCTACTGTGTAACCTGTTGCTTCTTCAAAAACAGGAAGAAGATAAGGAAGAAGTCCTGAGTCGTTTACGGATGTGGTGGTTGATACGCGGATGATTTTGTTTTCGTTTTCACTTGTTCCGCCACAAGCAGCAAGAGTGAAAACAATGGCAAGAGCCACAAGTGCTGTGAGAAGTTTTTTCATAATTCATTTCTCCTTTTCAATCACGGAAGGCAAAGCAGTTTCCCGTTTTACCCTTTGACCGGCACCGTAATAGGTTGTGTTATTTCGGTCACGCCCATATCTTCATACCGTAGGCTTAGAATATATGGATCGGAATATGAATTAAGTAGCTTTGCTACAACTTCACAGTTAAAGTATAAAATTGATATATCAATTTTAAAAAAATAAATTATAAATAATGGAGGTAGATGATTGTATATTTTGTTCTTATATGTTATTATATATCAGTAAGCAGTATATTTCAAGTAAGGGGGGAGTGTTTTTTTGGTTTTTGCAATAGTTTGCGTCAGCGACCGCTGCAGTAAAGGTATTTGTCAGGACAAAAGCGGACCGCTGATTAAAGAAATAGTTTCACCGCTGGGCAAAACAGCTGAATGCATTCTTGTTCCCGACGAAAAGGAAGAAATCGAAAAAGCACTTATTTTCCTTTGTGATGATGTTAAGGCTGATGTTGTCCTTACCACAGGCGGCACAGGCTTTGCTCCCAGAGATATCACGCCTGAAGCAACAAAGGCTGTCATTGAAAAAGAAGCACCGGGAATTGCTGAAGCAATAAGATTTAAAAGTTTGCAGATAACGCCTAAAGCTATGCTCTCCAGAGCCGTATCAGGAATCAGAAAAAATACTCTGATAATAAATCTTCCCGGCAGTCCTAAGGCAGTGAAAGAATCTCTTGAGTTTGTGCTTCCTGTTCTGCCTCACGCTGTTGAGGTTCTCTCGGGTGACACACAAAGCTGCGGAGGAACTTATGACGGCAAATGATAAAGAGTTTACTCAAGGCTTCAGTCTTAAGGATAAAAGCTGTGCAGTAATCGGTCTTGGCGGCCTTGGTACTAATGTTGCTGTACACCTTGCTGGTGCAGGTGTAGGCAAAATCCACCTTTGCGATTTTGATACAGTAAGCAGGACAAATCTTAACCGACAGTTTATGTATACTTATGATGATGTCGGCAAAGAAAAATGCGATGTGCTGAAGAAAAGACTTTCGGAATATGCGCCCGAAATCGTAATAACACAGTCGAAAAAGAAAATAACTGATATTTCCGACTTGCAGTTTGCGGAAGAATTTGATATGTTATTTTCTTGTGTCGATAACAATGAAACAAGGCTTATTCTTGAAGGCTTCTGCCGTGAAAATAATATACCCCTTGTCCACGGCGGTATTGACGGATTTTACGGTGTGGCATATATCTATGTGCCATCGTTTTCTCTCACACCTTTCCAAGCAGGGCTTTGTGATGGTGATAAAGCAAAATATAATATAAGTGCTGTGGCAGGAGTTATTGGTTCGTTTCAGGCTTCTATAGGTATTAAATATCTCCTTACGAAAGATAATTCTCTCAGCGGCAGAATACTTATATTTGATGAAAATAAAACAGACACTCTTAATCTTAATTTTTAAGGAGCGTACATATGTCAAAACTTAAGGGCTACATGGGTAAGGTGCTTTTTGTCGACCTTACAAACAAAACTCACAGCGAATTTCCTTGGACTGATGAGGACAGAAAGAGAACCATCGGCGGTAAAATTATGGCTGCTGATATTCTTCTTCAGCATATCAGACCGGGTATGAAGGCTTTCGATGAGGATAACTGGATTGTTGTTTCAACAGGTCCGCTTACAAGATGCAAGTCACCCTCATCAACAAGATTTAATATTTCAACTGTTTCGCCTCTTACAGGTCTTCTTACCTCTTCAAACTGTGGCGGTCCTTTCGGCAGACGACTTAAAAAAGCCGGTTGGGATGCTATGGTTATCACAGGCAGAGCCAAAGAGCTCACCTGGATCGAAATCGATGACGATAAGATTACCTTCCACGATGTACCCGAAATGAAGGGTATGATGACAGGTGAAGTACAGAAACAGTATTCCAGCGGTACAAGTTGTATTGCAATCGGTCCTGCAGGTGAAAATAAAGTTCTTTATTCAGGTGTTTTCAGCGGAGAAAGAACTGCAGGCCGTGGCGGAGTTGGTGCTGTTTTCGGTGACAAAAACCTTAAGATAGTAACTGCAAGAGGTACACACGAGGTTGAACTCTATGATAAGGAAAGAATGGAGTTTCTCAATAAGCAGTGGGCAATGCAGTTAAAACGTCATCCTATTACAGGTGCTCAGCTTTCAAAACTCGGCACAGCAGGTCTTGTTGCTCCTATGCAGGCTCACAGAATCCTTGCTACAAAGAACTTCGGAGACGGCCGCTTTGATAACTTTGAAAAGGTATCGGGTGAAGAGCTTGCCGAAAAGCATCTTATAAAAAACGGCGGCTGTTATTCCTGTCCGATGAGGTGTGAAAGACGAGTTAAATATGAGGGTAAAAATATCAAAGGTCCCGAACTTGAAACCTTAGGTCTTTTAGGCCCCAACCTTATGAATGACGATATTGAAAAAATCATCAAGTGGAACTATGAACTTGATGAGCTCGGAATTGACACAATCTCTGCAGCCGGCTGTGTTGCTTTTGCTATGGAGCTTAATGAAAAAGGTATGTGGGATTGCGGACTTGAATTCGGCAAGACAGATAATTTAAGCGAGGTTTTCCACGATATCGCTTACAGAAGAGGCATCGGTGACATTCTTGCTGAAGGAACAAAAAGAATGAGTGAGCGTTTTGGCGGAGAGGATTTTGCTATTCACGCAAAAGGACTTGAGCTTGCCGCTTACGAACCCAGAGGTGCTGTAGGTCACGGCCTCGGTTATGCTACAGCCAACAGAGGCGGCTGTCATCTTAACGCAGGTTATATGGTTGTACTCGAGGGTCTCGGTCTTAATATGGATTCTTACACTCCCAAGGGTAAAGCCGGTCTTGCCATAACCTTCCAGAATGTTATGGAAGGTGCTTCTGCAGCAGGCTTCTGTGTATTCACTTCATATGCAATTCTTCCCTGGTTTATCGTTAATAAGCCCGCTAGTCTTATGACAAGAGCAGTGCAGACTGTTTTCAAATATTCAGCACCCGTTTTATATCCTGTGTTGCAGTTTCCGCAAATTCTTGCTGTAAATATTCCTCTTGTTCAGTATCCCCGTGTGCTTAACGCATCAACAGGCTTACATTACACTGCAGGCACATTTGTCAAAGCAGGTGCTTACGGTTATAATGTTGAAAGACTTGCCAATATCATTCTCGGTTTACCTGTAGGTAAGGACACCGATACTCTTCCCAAGCGTCTTACAGATGAAGAGCAGGTGCCCGGTGACAAAAGAACAAAGGTACCTCTCGAAAAGATGAAAAAGAGCTACTACATTATGCGTGGCTGGAAGGACGGCGCACCCACAATGCGTACTCTTAAAAGGCTCGGCATAAAGGTGCCTGAATGTGCAAAGGAGGTATATCCTTATGGTAAAGGTTAAAATTTTCGGTGTTATCCGTTCAACAACAGGTTTCGGCTATCTCGAGGTGGATGCAGAAAATGTTCAGGGGATTTTTGATGCGATTTCCGAAAAGATGAAAAAGGGTTATTACGAAGATCTGAAAAAACAGGAAGAAATAAAAAATGACCCCAAACTTAAGTATTGGCCAGAAAGAAATGCGGCACTTGAACCTCATAAAGAGCTTAAGTTCGGCGATGCCATTGTTTATGTCAACGGTGACAGATGCATGCGTAAAAAGAAGAAGCTTTCAGATGGTGATGAAGTATGGCTTCTTTCCCCTGCAGCAGGCGGTTGATTTCATGGGCAACAGCTTGCCGAAAAAATAAAAAAGATAAAGAAAACCGGTCGGAGCCGTTAACGGCTTCGACCGGTTTGTTTGCTTTTTGCTGTTCAGTCTTTCTGATTATTCAGTGGGCTCTGTGGGGAAGAGATTATCGGGAAGAGTTACATCATCGGGAATCTGGAAACCGTCAATGTTTAATGCATTGATAATTCTCTTTACAAGCTCAAAAATGAACTGAACTAATACCTGCATATCCATGATTTCACCTCCTTGTATTTTATTAAAATTAAAGGAATATCTCCTTTTTTGACCGATAATTATTTGAGGTTATTCTGAAAAAATTGAGCTGAAGTCCGAAAAGATTTCATCAAAAGCCTTTATCATCGGAATAATATCATCAAAATCCAGTGCTCTGTGGTCAAAGGCAATGCAAATGGGAAGTATGGAGCGGATAACAATTTTATCTTCTCCGTCTTCGGTTACAACAACAGGCTTTTTGGTAACAGCACCTATTGCATAGGCTGTAACCTGAGGCGGAATAATTTCGAGCATAGCACCGGCACCTTTTTGATTGGGATAAAGTGAGCCGAAGTTAGTTACCATAACGGTACCCTGCTTAAGGTCATCAACGGTTACTCTCTTGTGCTTGGGAATAGAATAGTGTTTTTTCAATTCCTTGCCTGAGAGAAGCTTTAATCTGTCCTTGCCTGTCAACGAACCTATCGCTCTGTAAAAAGCTAAAATGGGATGGCCTTTACTAAGCTCAATGAGTGTATCTCTTAAGGATACTTCAAACATTGCATGCTCCAGGTTCGTGTTATCCATTTTCTTTTTCAGATTATTAATATATTCGGTCATTTGATAAATGTTTTTATTGCCGAAATCAATAAGATTTACCGTCATCATTTCTCCGTTCGGAAAAATCATAGGCATAGTAATATTGATTTCCTTGATAATATGTAGCTTACCTCTTACGAGCTTTCTGTTAAAGTCAAGATGTGCGTTCAGCTGCGGAACTTTCTTGAGAGCCTCTGCAATAACCTTTAAAATTACAGTATTAAATGTCACCTTTCTGTCGGCAGGATTATTTGCATTTAATTGCTTATAGTATTCGAAAAACTCTGTTACATCAGCCTCATACATATATGTAACATGGGGAATGTTTCTGTTGGAATCTGCTGTCATATTGGCAACAATTTTTCTTTGTATTCCGAAGGGATGAGATTTTATTATTGTCATTTTCAAATTCCTTTCTTTTTAATTTTCACATATAATATTAATGGCTTATTCTCTGTTTTCACACAATTAAATATGAATAAAATATGAATTCACCGCCGTATGCATTTCTGCACTCACGGCGGTGAATTTTATGTGTACTATTATACTTCAACTCTGACTGTTGCACCGTTATCATTGCAGCAGCTGATTTTGCCGCCGAGCTTTTCACACAGCTCCTTGCATATGGAAAGTCCCAGACCGTAATGAACACCGTCTGATTTGTCATCCTCGGTGAAGTAAGGCTCTGTTGCGTGCTTAAGTGCCTGCTCTGAAAAGCCTTTGCCGTCATCTGATACACTTATGAAAAGCCTTCCGTTATCACAGCTGCAGAAAAGGCTTACTTTCTCATCGGCATAGCGTACAGCGTTTGAAACAAGATTAGTAATTATCTGCTCAAGAACTGCTGCGTCAGTTAAAGCAGTCTTGCAGTTACTTTCACTTGTAAAGGTCAGTGTTTTATCCTTGCAGATTATGGTTGCGTTTTCTTTTAAAGCTTCAAAAAGGGTATGAATATCAGTTTCTTCCCTGCAAACCTTCATCTCGTCTAATTTCTGCATATCACTGATGCGGTTAACAAAGTTTTCGAGGCGGGTGGTATTTCTGTTAATACATTCGAGAGTTTCAAGGATTTTTTCCTGAGAGCATTTTCCCTGAGGTATGTATTCAAGAAGAATATCCGTATAGCCTTTTGTTACAGTAAGGGGTGTTCTGATGTCGTGAGTAAGAATGTGCTGTATTCTTTTTTGCTCCTCAATCATATTCCACATTTCAATGTTATTCTGAACAAGCTGGCGTCTCATTGTTTCAAAAGATTCACAAAGCTTTCCCATTTCGTCATTACCTGAATATTCAATTTCAAAATCCAGATTCTTTTCTGAAATCTTTTGTGCGGCATTTTCGAGCTGAGTCAAAGGAATATTCATTTTGTTTTTGAAAAAGGTATGTGCCGAAATCAGAATAGCAAGCAAAAAATAAAGGGTAAGTATGGCAATAACAATCCAGTTTCTGCTGTAAAATAAAATTGCGTCCGAATCATCTTCGTTAAAATCTTCGTCAATCATTTCTACGGCAATATAAACATCCTCATCGTGGTCAGTATTGATTCGGTCTATATCTTCATTGCCGTCGATGTAAAAGACAGATACCGTAGACACAAACTTATCAACCACGTGTACTGTTACTATGGAAAATGTAAGAGCTGTAAGCAGATAAATCAAAACATAAATAAAAAATGACGGCTTCATTTTTATGTTTCTTCTGAGTTTACTCCTTTTTATTTTATCCATTTATAACCTAACCCCCATATTGTTTCAATGTAAGATTCGCTTCCTACATCCACAAACTTTTTTCGGATTTTTCTTATATGCTCGGTTATAACTGTATTGTCACCGTCAGTATTGAATCCGATAACATTTTCGTATATCTTTTCTCTGTCAAAAACCTGGCCGGGATTCATTGAGAGAAATTCTATAATTTCAAATTCTGTTTTGGTAAATGAAATTTTTTTGCCGTTAAAGGTTACGTTCATACCCGAATAATCAATTTTCAATCCGTTGCTTTTGTGTTCGATACTGTCTTTTGTTCGTTTTTCACGGCGCAGGTGAGCCTGAACACGACCTAAAAGTTCACGGATATTGAAAGGTTTAGTAATGTAATCATCGCCACCAACAGCCAGACCTGCAAGTATATCTGTCTCATCAGCTCTTGCTGTCAGGAATATTATCGGAGACTCTGTCTTGCTGCGTATCTGCTTGCAGAATTCCAATCCGTTTTTTATCGGCATATTTATATCAAGCAAAATCAAATCGGGGTTTTCAGAAAGCTTTTGAGTTGCTTCCTGAGTGTTGAGTGCAGTTATTACCTCGTAATCATTAAAGGTGAAAAAATCACGAAGCAGAAATACAATATCCTGCTCATCGTCAATAATCATTATTTTTTCAGGCATAGCAAAAACTCCTTTACAGAACTGATATAATAATATCACAAACATATTTCTTTTTTCAACTCAACCCAAAAAGACAACGATTTAACGTTGCCTTTTTTGATTTTGTTTGTGTGGAGAATAGATGAGAAAACTATATAAAACTCCTCATCTTACACAGCTGATTTTAAAATATAAATGACTGAATTAACTCAATGGATTGTAAATATTATGTTAATTAGATTTAATGCATTTTGAAAAAATAAATGGTTGCTTATACTGTTATTAAGCGTTTGCTCGAAAGAGGGTTATCCAAAAAATGAAAACACCGCTTGACAATTTGTAAAATGTCGGCGGTGTTTTTAACTTATAATATTGTTATCTCTCTTGCATTTCCTCTGTCACCGCGGTTTGTTACATACTGCACTGTACCGCCGGGAAGTCTGCTTTCAAAGGAAAAATGCAAATGTCCCGTAAGAACAGCTTTTATCTGAGGCTCACCGGTAACATAGTCGTAAAATGCCTTTGAAGAAGCCGTTGGCTCTGCTATATCGCCCTTTACTTCGGGATGAGTTTCGGTGTCAGAGCCGAGCAGACAGATTTCACCGTTCCAGAATTTATAGCTTTTCTTGTAAAGCTCCTTTTCGTATAAAGGGGCGTGCATAAAAAGAATAATAGGATAACCTTTTGCTACCTCTTCTCTAAGAAAATCAAGCTGTTCATATTCCGTCTGATGAAAGGAATCATCAATGCCGACGAAATTCACTCCGCCCACAATATGTGAATTATAAAACATACCGTCACAAAGCTCACCGCCCATCATTTCAAGGCTGTTCCGACGGTGTGCCATGTCTTCTTTTGCACCGTCATAACGGCAATATTCGTGATTACCTGCAACAAAGAGAATTTTATCATTTTTCAGAAACTCCCTTGCAAATTCAACACAGGGCTTTGAGATAAAATCAATTAGGTCTCCCGAATGAACAATAATATCACAGTTTTTTTCAGCATACTTCATCAGCTTCTTCAGATTGCGTACGCTTCTTTTTTCATTACGTTTTTTTCCTTGTCTTATCATATCCTCAGTATCGCTTTCGCAATAAAAAGGCAGATGAGAATCTGTGATGTGCAGGATTTTCATCGGTTTTTGGAGACCTATTTGTATAGTGGTTTTCTTAATTCTAATCAATTTTTACCCCACCTTCAAGAAAGTCATTACGATATCTCAATATTTTATTTATACAAGCTCTGACTCGTGGTGCTTTTTTGAAATTCTCGGTGCAGCACCTGTCAGGTGTGAAATATCACGGTATTCACCGTCATAATCGCTGAACAGTCCTTTAGGTATCTGTGAGGTCCAACCTTTTTCGTTAAATTGGGGAGCCTCTATACCCATTGCATAAAGAACAACGGCAGCAAGGTCGCGGATATTCATTTCCTTGATTTCTCCGCTTTTTATATCTTTACCGACTGCGGCAAAGGTGACATATTTTTCTTCATCTGTCCAGCCGCCATGACTGCCTTTACCCTTTTCATCGTTGGTGCCGCCGTGGTCTGCGATAACCATAAAGAGTGTATCGTCGAGTATACCTGCACCTTTAACTGCAGAATAAACATCGCCGATAAGCTTGTCAACTGCATTTATAGCTTTGATATGATTTTCTGTTCCGTATCCGTTACTGTGCCCTGCACCGTCAACGCTGTCGAAATGAATAAAAAGAAAATCAGGCTTCTTCTGACTGATGTAGTCGCAGACAAGGGGGGTCAGTTCTTTATCTCCGGCAGTTTGCTTGTTTACGCCCAAACCTTTTTCAACAATTCCTTTATTGATGGGATTCCAGTCACAGTAAGAGCCGAGTTCTGCCTTCGGGTAAGCTTTTCTTATGCGGCGAAAAACCGTAGGGTGCTTTGACCATACAGGATATGGCAAAACCGAAACTCTTTTGTTCGTCAGCTTATGTACCTCAGGTCCCACGCCGATAAGCATTGAACCCCAGCACTCTGCACTTATGGTAGGTTTTGAAGAAAGAGCATTGTATGTAACAGCACCGTTTTCAAATATTTTATCAAAAAAAGGCGTGTCGGCATCCTTGAACCAACTGCCTGCACCGTCAACTCCTATAACTACTATATGCGAATATTTTTTTTGCATTTATATTCCTCTCTTTCTGAAAAGACTCCTTGCCGACATACATCAAGGATTCTTCCTTTTTTTTCAATCCCTGTTCACCACAACAAAAGTCGTTCTTTTTCCGTCGGTATTATATCTCAATAAGATTAAAAAATATACCTGTTCCGATAAGAGCCAGAGCAATAACAACCACTATTACTGTGATTATTAGTTTCTTTTTGTTTTTCATAAAACTTTCTCTTTTTCATCAATCAACCGAGGAATATTTTTGGTTGATTTTAACACTTTTTTTCTTTTATTTCAAGAGATTTAGTTAATACATATGATTTATTTACAAACAACTATTGTTTGAAACTTATTTTTATGTTACAATATTCTCAACAATAAATATAGTTTTCAGGTACATCTTACAGCGCAGCAAATAATAATTTGAGAAGGCGTTCTTATGCATAAGTTGGCAAATATACTCCGAAACAGTTTTTTGAATATGGATTTCTGCCAATCTATTGTTAAAATACTCGTAAATCCGAAAGGATTTACTGCGTTTTGTGCCGCAGCTTGACAAAAATCCCTTATTCAAAAAATCTTCGACCTGAAAGAGAAGATTT
>JAZRTP010000011.1:0-219555 GCA_045652105.1 Acutalibacteraceae bacterium | reverse complement strand
TGTTGCGGTTCTGTTTTTCGAGTTTGCAAAATCGTAGTCAATGGTTACGGTCTGCTCCGTGCCGTTGAGGTACTTGAAATTATGCCTTCCGAGGCTATCGTAAGTATAGGTATAGTTAACGGAGCTGTTGATTGTTGTCTTCGTCGGGCGGTTGATTGCGTCGTAGGTGTACGAGGTTGAAACGCTGAGGCCGTCCGCACGGTTTACAATCTTTTTAAGGTTATTTGAAACATCGTAAACATAGTCGCTTTCAAAGCGATAGTCCGTTGTCCCCTGCGTTCTTTCAAGCTCTTCTACCACTCTGCCGAGGCTGTCATAGGTGTAATAATAAACACGGTCTGCTGAATAATCAACGTGTGCCGCCACATCACCGCTTGCATTATAACGCCAGAAATATGCGTTAGAGCCGTTGTTTTTGATATAGGTTGTTCTGCCTACGGAATCGTAGGTGTACTCCTTATAATCTCCGTTACCGTAGGTGCTCTTTAAAAGGCTGCCGTTATTCGCCTGATAGGTGTTTGTCATCAGAGTTTTACCTGCCGCCTTTGTGGTAAGCACATTGCCGAAGCCGTCATAGGTAAAAGTATAATTAAAGCCGTTGTGGGTTATTTTGTTCAGCGCCGTGCCGGAGCTGTTATAGTTATATTTCACGACCTTACCGTCGGTTTCAACATCTGTCAAAAGACCATTGTCTGCGTTATAGGTATAGTTTGTAGTATAACCCTGAGCATCGGTAACGCTGTTGAGAAGTCCAGACTTAAGGTTATAATTATAGGATGTGGAATAACCATTCTGGTCGTTATCTCTGAGCGGATAGGCTCCTGCCGCAATGCCGTCGGCGGCTTCGGTATAAACCGTACCCGAGCGGATGCTGTAGGTTTTGGCTGAGTTTTTAATTTCCTGAGCCTTAAAGTTACCGTTGCCGTAATATGAATATTCATATCTGACATTTGTTGTTTTGTCAATAGCAGTCTGAAGCTGATGCGTGTTGCCCGAGGTTGCGTAAGTATAGGTATACTGTGCATTGTTTTCGTTTGTAAATGAGGTAAGGTTATCGTTTGCATCGTAACCCATTGCCGTTTTGCTTTGGGCGTTTTCCGTTGCAGATATCAGGTTGCCCTCATCATCATAAGAATATGTTGGTGCAGGGTCTTTAATAAGGCTGATATCGTCAAAGTATGCAGAATTTATCTGATTATAATAAATACAGTACACATTTATTGAAACAGGTTTTTTTGTCGTTGAAGAATTATTATCTGAGAGTGTAAAAACTCCCGATGCAAACTGCCAATCAGTCACAGAGTGGTTAAATTCGGCGACACTTTTATTTATATAAGTGTTGTCATCGTAAACTATTCTGACATTCAACTCAAAAATATATGCACTTGAGCTTTTATCAAAGGGAACTGAATTAGCCTTTGCATAACCTGAAATTATATAGGTATCCTCTTCACTGCCGCCAACCTTAACAACCTGGCGCAAATGCTTTTTAACCGTAGGAACACCTGTAATTTTAAAGCTTTTTTCGCCGGTGTTATGTACAGTAGCAGAAACGGCATCCGCAGAAGTTGTGTTTGAACCCGCCCAGCTTGTTGCACCGTTTTCAAAGCCTGAATTTTCAAGAATATTATAGCTGTTTGTACTGTTATTATTTTCAATCTGCGCGCAGTCAAAATAAGCAACACCCGTTGCACAGTAGACAATCAGACACGCTATTGATGAAGCAACACCTTCAGGCACGGTGAAGGTCATTGAAACTCTTTGCCAGCCGTTATCAATTCCGCTGTCGGTAGAGGTAATCATCCTTGAAAAAACATAATTCTTGCTTCCGTCCTCATAGGTGTACTTGATTGCAAGACCTGCACCGCCGTCTATTCCGCTAACTGCCTGCGTAAGTCCGCCGGTTTTCACATAAGCGGAAAAGGTGTAGGTATAACCGGGTTTCAAAATTTCTGTTGTGTTCTGATACATACAATAACCGCTTTGTTCAGTACAGTTTTTGTAGTTAATCTTTATGCTCTTAGCACCCAAATAGTTCGCTTCCGAAACAAACTGAGCGTCTGCAATTGCAGTATCGGTAATAGTTTTATAAACACCGGCCTTAGTCCAACCCGTGGTGCTTTCAAAATTATGGTTTGCGAGAAGGTTATTTACGGTTTTGCCTGTTGCAACACCCGAGGTAACACGGTTACGAAGCTTTTTATTCTCCGAGGAATCAGCATAATTATAGTTCTCGGCACCAAGGCTTGTACCGTTTGCAAGGTAGCTTTTTGTTGAAACGGTTCTTCCTAAATTATCAAACTGATAAATTGTGCGAATATCATCGTCATTACCGCTTACAGCGTCTTTGCCTGATGTTCTTATAACTGTTTGATTGAGTTTTGAACGACTAAAAGAAATCTTTTGACCTTTTGTACCGGTATTGCTTTCCTCAACACTTTTAACCCTCTTGCCGTTGTCACTGCTTGTGTAATTAAAGGTAAGAGTATAACCGTCAGCAGATGTTGCTGTAAGAAGCGAACCCTCCGCATCATATGTGTATGTGCTGGTTGTTCCGTCAGGGTAGGTTATGGTATGAAGCAAACCTGCACTTGAGGCATAGTTAATCGATTTACCGTCAGGCCCTGTAATTTTTGTGAGCTGACTGGAAACACCTGTGCCGTTGCTATAGGTCAGAGATATTACATGACCTGCACCGTCGGTAATTTTATTCAGGTATTTGACTGTATTACCTGCACTGTTCTGTGCTGATACATACGACAGAGTTGCTGTTCTGCCGTCGGCATCCTGAATACTTATCAGATTACCACTACTATCAAATGTCATAATATTATCCGACTTATCTGTTATGGTGTATCCGCCCGAGCTGACAACTTTAAGCTCCAGGTTAAGACCGTCTTCGTCAAAATATTTTGTTCCATTTGTGGTATCTTTATAAAAATAGTGAAGTGTTCCGTCACCGTCTTCGTATACATAGGGATATTCGGACATGCCGGTTGGATTAACGGTTTGCTGAAGGCTTAGTTTGAAGCCTCTGCCCGAATGGGGATATGAAGTTGCATTGCTTAATGCCATGTAACCGTTATATACATGTTCCAAGCTTACAGGCATAAGCATACCCGTTGTTGCAACATCATCGTGAACAAAAACGAGATTGCCCGTATAATCATTGATATAAGCAGTGCCTGCCGTTCCTGCACTGACAGATGTATAGGTCCAATAATCTTCAAGCCCCCTGTTGTTACGGTAGGTAAGGACTATCTGAGGATAAGCATCCTGAACGGCATTATACCGTTCGGTATACATATGGGCTTTTACGCCGTTTTCAGGATAATCGCCGCTTTCGTTTGCTGATTTTAGCAAAATACCTTTGTTAGTGTCAGGCTCCTCATGCCATTGCTTTGCAATTGCCGAAATGTTAAATTTTCTAAATACGGCGGAATCTCCAAGTTGTTCAAATATATCATAATCTGAAATAATAGAAGAATATGTCGGCTGAGTGTTCCACGTAACAGTTGACATATCCCAATCGCTTGTTACAACGTGTGCATTAACCTGCATATCGGGAGTTGAGTCGGCATAATAATCGAGGGCATAGTTTACTATGTTCAATTCGGCATCGACTATCATGTCGCCTTTACCAAGTTTCGGCAAATCAATAGCTACAAGCACACGACAATAGCTATATGACGATGATTCTCTGCCGACAATCATTTCTGCCTGATCTGAAAAATTGGTTGTGCCCATTGCTTTAGAAATCATAACCGAATCAATGGCTTCACGTTCGGTTTCAGTAGTTATAGTCGGGTCAATAACGATTGGAAAAGCTCTTGCATCAGCCTTTATCCAGCTTTCATCAGCAGTAAGATTGATTGTCAGCTTACCGTTTTTGTTTTTCTCAACGGTCATTGAAACATCACGGCTTTTTTCGAAGTTGGCATCGTACATATAAGGTGCAGAAATTGTATAAATTAAATTCTCACCCGACATAAGATTAATCGTGTGCTCATCGACAACCTCCGCCGTAAGATCTCCTATGTTATAATTGACGGTAAAGGTATTGTCCGAATTCTTGCTTTTCAGAATGATATTTTCTTTAATCTCCGACGGACTTACGATATACTGCAAATCAACATCAGTAAATACATTTTCGTAAAGAACCTCTTGTTTGACATTACTTAATGTCAGAAAAGCTTCATCGCCTTCATATTCGTTTGATTTCTCAACAATTTTTATATAGCTTTTCTTCGCACTTTGATAATTGAGAGATATAGGAAAGTCTTCCGATTCAAAAGATACAAGCGTATTTGAGTTTGATTTTTCAGCAAAAACAACATTATCTGCTAACTTGTCCGTTGAATAAATTTCCTCCGTGCCGAAAAGTTCAATTTGTTCTTCAGTTGCTTCTGCTTTGCTCAATGTGTTGTCAATATCAATCCATTCACCGTCTTCGTTCTGATAATGAACGGGATTATTATATTGAGCAATTTTGAACGAGCCATCCGATAACAGAAACTGTTTCGTTGTTTCATCTCTTTTTTCAACAATTTCTGAAACTATTTCAGCTTCTGACGAATCTTCTGTTGAAAGTTCGTTTTCTGTATCGGTTAATAATTCGTCATCAGTTGTCAGCAATGAGTCTTCCACGGCAATAACAGGCATAACAACAGAACACATTGTGAATAATGTCAGTATAACCATAAATACCGATAATGTTTTCTTAACCAATTTCATATTAATCCTCCTTTTTTGATTTACTGCCTTATGATGTTTTAATTCTTACTTATACCCCTCCTTTTTTATAATTACTTTTTCGTTATATATATTTACAAAAAACAGAAAAAGTAACACAAATATTTAAAACACCGCAGAAATAAATCTGCGATGTTCTCGGGTTAAACATATATCAATTCACTGCATACAATCTCTCTTGCTCTGTGTTGAATATCACCCATTCTCTGCACCCATTCAAGTTGGTCTTGTTCTTTTAATTCTTCGGTGACACCTTCCTTTACTTTCATCTGCTCAACAAGAGTATCAAACATCTCACGAGCTTGCTCGTCTATGTCGGCAAGGCAAGAATGAAGCTTACCACTCATAAGCATTGAATCAAATACATGTCTTTTGTTTTTCTTGAGATAATCTCCGTGCATTCTACCCCACCTACCGATTGGTCTGTTATCTTCAGGTTCTTCATCATTACCTGCAATGAAATAATAATCGCCTATCAGTTCATACTTTATTCCTGTTCTTTCGTCTGTAATGTACTTTGGTAAATTCAAAATTTTATCCTCGTCTTTCTTTTAATTTTTATATTACGTAACTGTTAAAAAAGCCATTTAAAACAGCTCCGTACTTTTCTTTTTATCGTTCCCAGCCGCTGCGATTACGTGCTCTGCGACTTTCTCTTTCAAGCTCTGTTGCTTTATCAACGAGCTTCTCAACCTCTTCATCACCGAAAACTTTTCGAAGCAGTCTGAACTTCAGTACATCTCCGACAAGCTCTTGATTTTCTTCACGAAGGTAATCGTTATCCTTATACAATTCATTCACTTTTCTTTTATCAAGTCCTGCTCCTATCTTCATACCGAACACTCGGGATTGAAGCTCCATACACTGCTTTGCCAATCCTTTCACAATACCAATCAACTTATTAAAGAGAGGCTCAATGAATTTTGTCTTGTAAGTTCTAGCGGTCATCAGTGGCGGAGGTTCAGGCAATTTGAATTCATCCTGCTCATAGAAATCTTCTGTCAGTTCATCAATTTTTACTTCGTACTTTGTGAGTGTTTCATATTTTGCTGTCAGCTCTTCGACCTTGACATTGAGTTCCTCTGTCTGTTGTGTCAGCTCCTCGACTTCTTGCTTACGCATTTTCTTTTCGTAATCATAAACTGACAAATGCTTTTCGTGTGTCGCCTTCTTCTCCCACTGAACGCTGTGACGCTTCATAACTTCTTCGAGAGCGTCCTTTTCACTTTCTACCCAAAGACTCCATTCAGTTTCTTGCCGTGACTTACCGATGAAGCCTTGATTGGCAAGAGCTTGCTTCAGTGACACTCTTGTATCAAGACCGCGTTTACTTTCAGTAGTGAACGGCACAAAGTCAATGTGCAGATGAGGCGTTGCTTCGTCCATATGAAGGTGAGCAGAGAAAACATACAAGTATGGATTTCGTTTCTGAAAATCCCGATAGTACTCATCGAGTATTCTTTCAGCAAGTTCACCCTCCGGAGTTTTTGCATTGGTGTCTTCGTGATTGCCAATCTGAATTATGATTTCATGAAAAAGTTTTTCCTGTCTTCCTGTTCTGATTTTTTCGTAGTAGTTTTCGATTCTTCTGTCGGCTCGTTTTTGTTTTTCGTTATATGTTTCAAGTGCATAATCGAACAAGAAGTGATACACTTCTTTTATATCTATGTTGCAGTACTCGGTGTTCAGATGAGTTCTCTCCGGGTCTGTGTTCTTCGCATTGAACTCTCTGCTGTTGTGATTGACCGAGCCTTTACCTACCATTATGCTTATAGTTCGTCTTATAGAACCACCTTACCTTTCGTCTTTTACAATCTACAAACCTTATAAATAGTTCTGTTACTCTTGTCAAGAGTAACGCAAAAGCACTTATGACCATTTGAGTGTTCAAAAGTGCCATTGCGCCCTACGGGGTAGGAAAACCGCATATTTATTTTCATCAATATGCAGTTTTCCGTGTCAACCGTGACGACCTCTGTGGTAGTGTCAAATAAGTTGTCACGGTTGACACACATCGTCATGCTTTATACGGATTAATTTAAATTCTTATTGCATTCCGATGCTACAGTTTTAGTTTTAATTTCATTAAAACTATTGCAATGCCCTTACATTTCAGTTATACTATCATTACAGTTTTTTGATAGTGACTGCTCTTCATCTGCGCCAACAGATGGGTTAAGAGTAGTCATTTTCTTTTTATCTTCCAATCGCATCATCTCCTTTCAGACCATCTAAAAGAGTTGATATGTGGTTAAGTACATCCATAAGTTCTTTCGAAATCTCTTCGCACTTTTCAAATTTCTTAAGTTCTGAATAAATCTCTGCCATTTGATTTTTAAGTGCTTTGTACACTCTCGGATTGCCTACGACTTTAACCTCTTGTTGTAGAGCTCTTCTAATCAGATACTCTTGCTTTGTATACCCTGAGAGTTTAACAAACTTATGAAGTTGTTCTGCTTCTTCGGGTGACATTCTGAATGCTACTGTTTTGTTTCTCCAACGGTTATGGTTATCGTAATTTTTTGCAGACATTTAACTTACCGCCTTTCTGAATCCGCTTAATTTGTCCGCCATATCATTCTGTGCCGACGGGAAAAGATGAGCATAATTGTATGTTATATTTATGCTTTCGTGTCCTACCCTATCTGCAATCGCTACTGCGGAGAACCCCATATCTATCAGTAATGATATGTGTGAATGTCTTAAGTCGTGGCTTCTTATTCTTTTGACATTCGCTTCTTTTGAGCCTCTTATCATTTCGTGCTGAAGGTAACTTTTAGTAATATCAAAGATTCTGTCATCAGGTTTTAAATCATAGAGCTGACTTTGATACTCAATCATTTCTTCGCACAAGAAGTCAGGCATTTTTATCACTCGGTTACTCTTTGCTGTTTTCGGGTCAGTAATAACATCTCTGCCATCTATCCTTTGATAAGACTTGTTTATTGATACAGTACTCTTTTCAAAGTCAAAGTCCTTTGGTGTGAGCGCAAGTAGCTCCCCTACTCTCATACCGCACCAGTAAAGCATTTCAAAAGCGTAGAATGATATGGGCTTGTCCATCATCGCTTCCGAAAATTTCTGATACTCTTCCTGTGTCCAAAAGAGCATTTCTCTACTTTTTGATTTACCCATATTACCAACCTTTGCGGCAGGATTTGAAGATAAACCGTAGAACTTTACTGCGTGATTAAACAGTGCACTCAATTGATTGTGAACCGTTTTAAGATAGACCGGAGAGTACGCCTTTCCGTTTTTATCTCTGAGGTTTATCATCTCATTCTGCCAAGCGATAATATCCTTTGGCTGAATATCACAGATTTTTCTTTCGCCGAAGTACGGTAAAATCTTTGTTCGCATAATATGTTCTTTAGTGTGCCAAGTGTTTTCTTTAATGCGGTTCTTTGTATCGGCGGTATAGACATCAATGAAACTTGCAAAGGTCATATCCAAATCAGATGTAACCTTGTTCATCTGTTCACGCTCCCATGCCAACGCTTCCCTCTTTGTTTCGAAGCCACGCTTTTGCGTTTGCTTCCTTTCCCCTTTCCAATCAGTATAGCGATACACTGCTCGCCATGTGTTGTTTTTAGTATCTTTGTATACAGCCATAATTTAATCCTTCCTTTCTTCTATTGTGCCGTAGCAAAGTTTTTTCATAAAATAGTTTCTGTTGACTCGTCCCGATACGGTAATATACCCTTTCGCTTTGAGTTCTTCGTTTAGCTGACGAATTATCTTGTATGCATAAGCCTCGGATACATCCAGCTCTGCGGCTACTTCATCAGCTCTCATAAAATTTTTGGTAGACATCACATCACCTCCTTATTATTTTGTTTAAACTTAAACCGATTTGTTTAACCATATTATACTAAACATTTTTGTTTATGTCAACCCCCTCTAATTATTTCTCTTAAACTTATTTGTTTATATTATCTTGACAAACTTAAACATATATGTTAATATTCAAAATGTAATACATATTAGGAGTGATAAATATGGCAATTGGCGACAGAATTCGTTTTATCAGAAATCTGCGTGGAATTACACAAAAGATGCTCGGTATTGAAATCGGTTTCCCTGAAAGAACAGCGGATATCCGTATGGCTCAATATGAAGCCGGTACAAGAACACCTAAAGAAAATCTCGTTGAAGATATTGCCCATGCATTAGATGTTTCTACTTTTGCTCTTGATGTTCCTAACATTGAAAGTCAGATTGGTATTATGCATACTTTATTTGCTCTTGAAGACACTTGCGGTTTTCAGATTGGCAAGCTCGATAATGAGGTTTGTATCAGGCTTGACAGAGATAAGGGGATGCTTCTCAATGACCGATTCAATGCTTGGTATAAGGAATATGAGAAGTTCAAGAATGAAGAAATAACCAAAGAGGAATATGACCAGTGGAGATATACTTATCCTGAGGTTGAGGTTAAGAGGAATAAAAAATCTATCGATAAATTAAGGAGTGAGAAATAATATGGGTTACAGAATAAGCAGTTTAAATAATTTACCTTCAAATTTAGAATGTTATTACTTTCTGATCGGAGACTATAGTTTTGACAGTACTGTGAATAATTTGTTTAGAAACAGTTTTCGCAGCCTCGCTGATGCTTTAGGTGAAAACATTGCAATAATCGAAAAAACAAATAATGGTAAATTGGAAAGGGATTTGCTTAACACACTCTATACAAATCCTAACTTGATGGAAACTATAGAGAAATGGGAACGCAACACACCAGGATTGTTAATTATGTGGTGTCATCCATCCGACTTGACAGACAATGAATCTCTTGTATACATTCCTTTTCTCACCCTTGCAGATGTATATGATACAAATGTTAACGCTTTATTTGCAGACCTCGTTTCATATGCAAAATACGAAAACACAAACCTTATTGATAAGATCAAAGACAAACACAGAATTATAAAAGGTGTGAGTTTATCAGTAAACTTAGGGATATTTGCTATTAATATTGATTTATAAAAAAAGAGCTAACTGACTATCAAAAATCAGTTAGCTCTTAATTTTTTAATATAATATTTTTTGTTGCCAAAACGTTGCCATTTTGACTTGAAAAGCCTCGCAAAGCCCTATTTTACTGGGCTTTTGACGACCTTCGCATTATTCCCACTCAATTGTGCCAGTCGGCTTGGGAGTGAGGTCATATACAACACGGTTGATACCGTCAACCTCGTGAGTGATACGGTCTGTGATGCGGTGAAGAATTTCATAAGGAATTTCCTCAATGGTTGCTTCAACAGCCTTCTGTGTGTTTACAGCGCGGATGATTGCGGGCCAGCCTTCGTAACGCTTGCCGTCCTTTGAGCCGACGCTCTTGAAATCGGGCACTGAAATGAAATACTGCCATACTGTCTTTGAAAGACCGCACTTGTCAAATTCCTCACGGAGAATTGCATCTGCTTCACGAAGAGCCTCAAGACGGTCACGTGTGATTGCACCAAGGCAACGAACACCGAGTCCGGGACCGGGGAAGGGCTGACGGTCAACAAGCTCAGATGAAAGACCGAGTGCCTTACCGACAACTCTGACCTCATCTTTATAAAGGAACATAAGGGGTTCAACAAGCTCAAGAATCATTTCTTCGCCTTCGGGAAGACCGCCAACGTTGTGGTGAGACTTGATACCGTCTTTACTTTCGGTAATATCAGGATAAATTGTACCCTGAGCAAGATAGGGAATGTCACCGTGCTGTGCAGCAACCTCATCAAACACCTTGATGAATTCTTCACCGATAATCTTTCTCTTTTTCTCAGGATCGCTAACACCTGCAAGAAGGCCAAGGAAACGGTCTGTTTCGTCAAGATAAATAAGCTCTGCGCCAAGCTGATTTTTGAAAAGCTCAACAACGCCTTCGCTCTCATTTTTTCTCATAAGACCGTGGTTAACGTGAACACAAAGAAGATTCTTTCCGATAGCCTTGATAAGAAGAGCTGCAACAACTGATGAGTCAACACCGCCGGAAAGAGCAAGAAGCACCTTTTTGTCTCCGACTTTTTCACGAACAGCCGCAATCTGCTCCTCAATGAAAGCATTTGCAAGCTCCGGTGTATTGATCTCGGCCATATCGGCAGGTCTTACCGGTAATTCTTTCTTTTCCATTTCCATAATTTTATCCTCCTTGAATTATTTAAGAATATTTATAACCGACACAAAACTCAGTTTGTGTAGTTGTCAAAGTAGCCCTGTACAAGAACAACAGGTGTACCCTTGTCACCTGAACCGCTGGTAAGGTCACAAAGTGAACCGATAAGATCGGTGAACTGTCTGGGAGTTGTGCCCTGTGAAGCCATGTTGCCCACAAGACTTTCTTCACCCTTGTCAGCAATCTTCTTTGAAATTGCATCCTTAAGCTCCTGACCGCTCAGACCCTTGAAATCATTGTCAGCAAGATACTTGAGCTTAAGCTCGTTGGGAGTACCCTTCAGACCGTCTGTGTATCCGGGTGAAACGCAAGGGTCAGCAAGCTCCCAGATTTTACCCTGAGGATCCTTGAATGCACCGTCACCATATACCATAACTTCGATATTTTTGCCTGTTTTATCATTAAGGAGCTTCTGTGTTCTGAGTACAAAATCTCTGCTGTTTCTGGGGAAAAGCTTAACAGCATCTTCTGTTGACTTGTTTGAGCCCAGAAGACCGTAATTCTCATTGAAGCCGCTGCCGTCAACTGAAGAGGTGAGAATTTCATCAAGACCGCAGACAATCTTTGCACCTGCTGCCTTAAGAAGTCTCTTTGTTCTTGCTCTTGTATGAATATCACAGTTAAGAACACAGTCTGTATAATCGAGAATGCTCTTTGCCTGATTTGCAAAAACAACTTCACATTCAGCGCCTGATTCCTTTATGAGCTGTGAATAATATTCAACATAATCAACGCCTGTAAATTCGTGCTTGTTTTCACCAAAAAGCTCACGGTATTTCTCAAGTGAAAGAACATCGCTGTAAGGATTGACGCCTGCTTCATCAAGCTGATCATAAGTCAGAAGATGATTACCTACCTCATCACTGGGATAGCTGAGCATAAGCACAATTTTTTTGCAGCCCATTGCAATACCGCGAAGACAAATTGCAAAGCGGTTTCTTGAGAGAATAGGGAATATAACACCAACGGTTTCACCGCCGAGCTTTGCCTTGACATCCTTGGCAATTGCCTCAACTGAAGCGTAGTTACCCTGGCTTCTTGCAAGAATGGATTCTGTTACAGCAACCACATCCTTATCACGAAGCTTAAAGCCTTCGCTTTCTGCTGCTTCAATAACGCTGTCACAAACGATCTGAGCAAGATCGTCACCCTCACGGATGATGGGACAACGGATACCTCTTGAAACGGTACCAACTTTTCTTTCCATGAATCATTACCCCTTATTTAATAAGACTTTGGTAAAAATACCGAATAAATAGCTGATTCGATAAATTACATTTTATTTTAGCACTAAGAAAACAATAAATCAAGTTTTCTGCATTCAAAATATGCATTCAGCATAAAAAAATTTTTGTAAAAAATGACAAAAATATCCATATAAGCCCTCAGACATAAAAAACAAAGACTTTCAAAGCCAAAAACAGATGTATTCCGTTTAGCTGAAAAGCCGAAATACATCTGTTTTATTTTGGTCGCTTATTTGATTTTAATACCCTTGAAACAGCGGGGGAATAAATTAATCCGAAAATCATTTTGCTGAGGAAATAAACTCATATATATACCTTTCAAATCAACACAAAAAAAAGCAAAAAAACTACACTCCGCTCAGCCCTTGTTTCTATTGCTATAATTTATGAAATGTGGTATAATATTCTAAATACTTTAAAAGGATGTTTTAAGTTTGAAAAGCTTTACAATCGAAAAAAATGACGCCAATCAGCGCCTTGATAAGTTTCTGACAAAATCCCTGCCCAATCTGCCCAAGGCTTTGATGTATAAGTATATCCGAATCAAAAGAATCAAGGTCAACGGCAAAAGAGCGGAGATTTCAACAAGGCTCTGCCTCGGTGATGTTGTGGATATGTATATAAACGATGAGTTTTTTGAAAAGAAGGAAACGGTCTTTGATTTTATGTCCGCCTCAAAAAACATCGACATTGTTTATGAGGATGAAAATATTATCCTTCTGAACAAAAAGGTAGGCCTTCTTTCCCATCCCGATGACAACGAATATATCGACACCCTCATCACTCGGGTAAAAAGATATATGTACGAAAGCGAAAAATGGAATCCGGAGGATGAAAAATCCTTCACCCCCGCCCTCGTCAACCGTATCGACAGAAACACAAGCGGAATTGTCATCTGTGCAAAAACCGCCGAAGCACTGCGCATACTGAATCAGAAGATGAAGGACAGAGAGCTTCACAAAATTTATCTTTGCATTGTCCACGGACAGCTGAAAAAGGACGAGGATATCCTTGAGGGCTATCTTATCAAGGACGAAAAGAAAAACAAGGTTTTTGTTTCAAAAAAGGAAAAGCCGAATTCAAAACTTATCCGCACAAAATATAAGGTGCTCGGCTTCAGAGAGGGTCTGAGTCTGCTTGAGGTTGATCTTCTGACGGGCAGAACACATCAGATCAGAGCCCACCTTGCTTCAATCGGCCATTCCCTTCTCGGTGACGGAAAATACGGAAGCAATGAGCTTAACAAAAAAACAGGTTATAAAAAGCAGTGCCTTTGCTCTTATAAGCTTACCTTTGACTTCACAACGGATGCAGGTGAGCTTGAGTATCTGAACAAAAAAACTTTCACCGTCGATGATGTATGGTTTAAAAATGAGTTTCTCGACGGAACACTTTTCAAGTGAGGTAATTATATGGCAGATTTTCAGCAAAGCAGTCTGCGTGCTCAGCAGCTGCGTGAAATTATCAATTATCACAACAAGAAATATTATGAAAACGACGAGCCCGAAATTGAGGATTTTGAATATGACCGCCTTCTTCATGAGCTGATTGCAATTGAAGAGCAGTATCCCGAGCTTATCACGGCTGACTCCCCCACTCACAGAGTCGGCGGTAAGGCTGACGGTCAGTTCACCCCCGTTGAACACAAGGTGCCCATGGAAAGCCTTCAGGATGCCTTCAGCTTTGACGATGTGAGAGCCTTTGACCAAAGGGTAAGAGCCGTTGTTTCAGAGCCCGAATATGTTGTTGAAACAAAAATTGACGGTCTGTCCGTTTCTCTTGAATACGAAAATGGTGTGTTTGTCAGAGGCTCCACCCGAGGTGACGGCAGAATCGGTGAGGACGTGAGCGCAAACCTGAGAACAGTCCGCTCCATACCTCTTAAAATTGAAACAGAGCTTCCTCTGCTTGAGCTCAGAGGTGAGGTTTATATGCCCCGTGAGGTTTTCACGGAGCTGACAGCTCAGCAGGAGCTTCACGGTGAAAAGCCCTTCAAAAACCCACGGAATGCCGCTGCGGGCTCACTCAGACAGAAAAACCCGAAAATCACAAGTCAACGTAAGCTTGACATTTTCCTTTTCAACATTCAGCAAATTGAAGGTAAGGAGCTTTCCTCCCACAAGCAGTCACTTGATTATATCAGCTCTCTCGGCTTCAACACCGTACCTTTTTATAAAAAGTGCAGCAGCATTGATGAGGTAATCGACGAAATCAACCGCATCGGTCAGCTCAGAGGCTCACTGCCCTTTGATATTGACGGTGCCGTCATCAAGGTTGACTCCTTCTCTCAGAGACAGCAGCTCGGCTCAACCTCAAAGTTTCCCAAGTGGGCGCTTGCATTCAAATATCCTCCCGAGGAAAAGGAAACAGTCCTTCTTGACATTGAAATCAATGTGGGCAGAACAGGTGTTCTCACCCCCACAGGTATTTTTGAGCCGACAGTTCTTGCCGGTACAACCGTCAGCAGAGCAACCCTTCACAACCAGGATTTCATTGACGAAAAAGGTATCTGCATCGGTGACAGAGTCATCATCAGAAAAGCGGGAGATATCATCCCCGAGGTGCTTTCCGTTGTCAGCCACGGTGAAAACTCCGTACCCTACCGCATACCCGATATCTGCCCTTCATGTAAGGGAAGGGTTATCAGAGAAGAGGGCGAAGCCGCAATGCGCTGCTGCAATCCCGACTGTCCCAATCAGCTTCTGAGAAACCTGATTCATTTCTGTTCAAGAGATGCAATGGACATTGAGGGCCTCGGCACAGCGGTGCTTGAAACCTTTGTCAACGAGGGACTCATCAAAACCGCCGCCGATATCTATTTCCTGAAAAAAGAGGACATTGCCGCAATTGAGCGTCTTGGTGAAAAAAGCGCACAGAATATTCTTGATGCCGCTGAAAAATCCAAGGGCAACGATCTCTCAAAGCTTATTTTTGCTTTAGGCATCCGTCACATCGGACAAAAGGCAGGCAAGCTTCTCAGTGAGCATTTTCTCACAATGGACAAGCTCATCAACGCATCAGAGGAAGAAATTACAGAAATTGAAGGCTTCGGTCTGATTATGGCAAAAAGCGTAAAGGAATTTTTCTCACACAAGGAAAGCCTTGAGCTTATTGAAAGACTTTCAGCCGCAGGAGTCAATATGGAAAGTCAGAAGGAAATTGTTGATCTGCGCTTTGAAGGAAAAACCTTTGTCCTCACAGGCACTCTTTCTCAGATGACAAGAAGCGAAGCCACAAAAATCATTGAAAGCTTCGGCGGAAAGGCATCATCAAGTGTTTCAAAGAAAACGGATTTTGTTCTTGCCGGTGAAGATGCGGGAAGCAAACTGAAAAAAGCAAATGACCTCGGTGTAAAGGTTATCAATGAAGATGAATTTGCACAGATGATTAAGTAATCTGAATAAAATTAAAAGGAGCAGAAAAATCTGCTCCTTATTTTTTTGTTTTTCTTTGCCCCGAAGGTGTACGAGGCACTCCGAGAGAGGAAAAAGCCGGAATCAATTGTTTACAACCGATGTTCTTGTGTCTCAACGGAAGTCCACAGACTTTCGGAAAGTGTGCAAGACAAGTTTTTCTTTGCCCCGAAGGCGTACGCGGTACTCCGAGCGGGCAAAAAAGCTTGAATCAATTGTTTACAATTGATGTTCTTGTGTTCTTAACGGAAGTCCACAGGCTTTCGGAAAGTGTGCAAGACAAGTTTTTCTTTGCCCCGAAGGCGTACGTGGTACTCCGAGTGGGCAAAAAACGCTTGAATCAATTGTTTACAATTGATGTTCTTGTGTGCTTAACGGAAGTCTGTCAGCTATTAAGCATCTTGAAGATGTTCTTATTTGCTTTGTAGATTTCCTTGTAAACAGCAAAGTTTTTGTCGTAAGCAGCCTTGACATCCTTATTGGGAGTGAAGGTTTTTTCTGCTTCAATGAGCTTGCCGGCTTCATCAACGGAATCAATAACACCCAGACCGACGGCGACCATAACAGCAGCACCGACAGCACCGACATTCTGAGGACTTGCAACAGTTTCAACAACCTTTCCTGTGCAGTCAGCAAGAATCTGGCTTGTTGAATCGGTCAGCGCACCGCCGCCGACAAATCTGATTGTGTCTGAGGTTTTTGTCTTTTTGTCCTGAGTTTCAATCATCCATCTCATATGCATGCAGACACCCTCAACAACGGCACGGATCATTTCTGATTTGCCTGTTTCGATGCTCAGGTTAAGGAACATACCTCTTGAGTTGGGATCCTCAAAGGGACAGCGGTTACCGTGAAGCCAGGGAGTGAAGATTACTCCGTTTGAGCCTGCGGGAACGCTCTGAATAACAGTTGAAAGATACTGATAAAGGTTTGTGTATTTTGTTTCCATATCCTCGGCAACATTGATTTTCTTGAGATAAATGCCGATTTCGTCAAGAGCAAGATGATTCTTGACCCACTCAAGACATTTGCCTGCTGTTTCAAGCTCTGCAAAGTAATTGTAGCGTCCGGGTCTTGCACCGACAATTGCAGCAATCATTGCGGATGCATCAACAATGCTCTTGTCAACAACAGTTGAAACCCAGCCTGATGTACCCATATAAACATGGGTATCATTGAGCTTGACTGAACCTGCACCAACACCGATAAGAGAAGCATCCATACCTCCGCCGAAGACCATTGTGCCTTCCTTGAGTCCAAGCTCTTCTGCTGCCTGAGCGGTAAGACCGCCAACCTCATCTGTGCACTTGACAATGTCAGCAAGATGCTTCATGTCAACCTTGAGAATCTTGCAAACCTCGGGGCTCCACTTTTTCTTGTGGATATCATAAAGAAGTGTGCCGAAGGCTGAATCCTCAGTCATAACGAACTTGCCTGTCATTCTTGCAATAAGTGACTCCTTGACATCAAGCCATTTATGTACTCTTGCAAAAATTTCGGGCTCATTGTTTTTAACCCAGTTATATTTGAAAACGGGGTCCTTTACGCTTGCAGCAACAGCACCAGTTTTTGCAAGAGAAATGAGAAGCTTGGGAATTGATGCACCGGCAATCTGAATACCGTGAGCCATAAGCTCTTTTCTTTCTTTTCTTGCTCTCTGATCCATATAGCTCATCGCTCTGCGGACGTGCTTTCCGTTTTCGTCAACAAGAACAAGACCCTGAGCCTGTGAACAGAAGGAAATACCGTCAATCTGTTCGGGACTGATGTCACATTTTCCGAAAATTTCTTTTGTGGTTTTGCACATTGCAGCCCACCATTCATCGGGATCCTGCTCTGCGCCGCCATCGGGAAGAACATAAAGCTCATAACCCTCAATGGCATCTGCAATAAGTTTGATTGTTTTGTCGATTTCGTAAAGACAGGTTTTAACACCTGTTGTTCCGATATCATAGGCAAGTGCGTACTTCATATTTTCAATTCCTTTCAAATATATATTACAATTTTAATGCCGCTTTGATGAATTTGAGAATGTTTTCAATGACGAAGCTGTCTTTCTGAAAAATTTCATCCTCAGTATAAATTTTGAATCTTTCCTTGTAATAATCACAGGCGTAGGTGAACTGAACATTCATCAGAATATTGTCCACAAGATATGCGGCAATTCCCGGATCAATGTCCTTTCTGATTTCACCGCTGAGCTGTCCGTCTCCAATTGCTTTTCTGTAAACAGAGGCTGTAATGCTTTCAACATCAGCCGCAATCTTCTGAGCAAGCTCATTGTTGCACTCCCCTGTCAGAACATTGTAAAGCTTGATGAAAACACTGTTGCTTCTTGAAAACTCAATGTCACTTCTCAGAAGATTTTCAAGCTTGAGCATAATGGGATCATCTGTGCCGATGATTGCATTAAGCACCGCCTCAAGATTCTGAAGGCCGAAATTGACACTTGTGAGAAAAAGGTCATTCTTCGTGTCAAAGTATTTATAAAGGGAGCCTACACTGACCTCAGCCTTTTTGGCAATGATGTTGATGTTTGCATTTTCAAAGCCGTTGTTTGCAAATTCGTTGACGGCAACGGAAAGAATCTTTTTTCTTTTTTCCTCAGATATATTAAGGAAGGTCGGTTTGCAGTAATAGCTGTATCTGCTCATTTGAACACCCTTGATTAATCTTATTTCATTGCGGTGCTGTTCATAACAAAATTCAGAACATTTGCCGCTGTTCTCTGCATTTCACCGAGAGTGATGCCCTCCTTCTTGCCATAGGTTGCAAGAAGGGTTCCGTCTGCCTTTCTCTTTCTGACAACACGGGGACCGCCGGGCATAAGAACGTCAACCTGAGCTCTTACTCTGTATGCCTGATCCTTGAGTGCGGGGAATTCCTGGCTTCTTGATTTTCTCATCCACCAGTCTGTCATCACGTTACCCTTATATCCCCATTCATTTCTGAGAATAAGTGTGCAAAGCTCATAATTGTAATGTCCCCAGACACCGTTGATAAGGTTATATGAGGTCATAATATTTTTGGGCTGAGCTTCCTTGACACAGATTTCAAAGCCTCTGAGATAAATCTCACGCAGCGCTCTTTCCGAAACTCTTGAATCGTTTCCGTTTCTGTTGAATTCCTGGTTGTTACAGGCGTAATGCTTGGGACAGGCAGATTTTCCGTTATGCTGCACACCTCTTACATAGGCTGCGGCAATTTTACCCGAAAGGAAGGGATCCTCTGAGAAATATTCAAAGTTTCTTCCGCAAAGGGGATTTCTGTGGATATTCATACCGGGAGCAAGAAGGATATCCGTTCCCTTATCTGCCATTTCATCAGCAAGCTTTTCAAGAAGCTCACAGACAAGCTTCTCATCAAAGGTACATGCAAGAAGTGTTCCGATTGGCATAAGTGAGCAGCAGGCTGAAAGTCTGATACCTGAGGGGCCGTCAGTTGTTGTTGCTGCGGGAACGCCCTTTGCTCTGAGTGACTCAAGAACACCGCCGAAGCAGCCAGCGTTACCTGAAACACCCAGCTTGCTGTCCATTGTATAATCGCCTCTTGAAATTGCTTCAAGCTCTTCAAGGCTCAGCTGAGCAACAAAGTCTTCCATTGAAACTCTGCCTTCCTTGACATCAATAAGCTTGTAGCCCTTGTCTCCCGTGACAGCCTTGCCCTCGGGGAGATTTTCAAGAATAATCTTTTTAAGGTCGTAATTCTTTTTATGTACAGCTGTCTTTTTAAGTACATAACCCTTTTCGTTCTTTTCAGCCTTGAAGATTTCAAAGCTTTCTCTGGGAGCGGCAACCTGGGTAAGCTGCTGATAAAGGGTGTTTTCTTCAACCTTATAATTCCAGACAGTCTCTGCATCACGGACATTGTCACCGATTGCAAAGCCGTAATCACCCTTTTCGATTACATAAGCTGAGCTGAAGCCCGTCTTTCCGCTTTCATCGTAGGAAGCAAGGTAATACTCGGGAACGGTGACGGTCAGAATACCGCTTTCTCCGGGCTGAAGACTTTCTGTTTTTGCAAAGCCGCAAAGCTCACGGTAAGCATTGCCGAGAGCTCCGCAGGGCTTTTCAACATAAACCTCAAGAACATATCTGCCCTCTTTGTCACCGATGTTTTTGATTTCAGCGGTGATTTCAATGCCCTTGTCATTTTTCTCGGCGCCTTTGAACTTAACGTCAAATTTTGTGTATGTAAGACCGAAGCCGAAGGGATAAAGCACATCATCCTTGCAGAAGGTCTCGAAATATCTGTATCCGACAAATATGTCCTCGGCATAGATGTTATAATTCTTATGACCGAAATTATCTGCTGACGGGTAATTTTCATATTTTTTTGCAACGGTGCAGGCAAGCTTTCCTGAGGGTGACTGTTTACCTGAAAGAAGGTCAGCCACTGCGTTACCGCTTTCCATACCGCCCTGCCAAACAATCATAATTGCAGAAAGCTTATCTGCAAATCTCTCTGTCCAGCTCATATCCATAATACAGCCGATGTTGAAAAGAAGAATTGTCTTTTCAAATCTTGCGGTTACCTTTTCAACAAGCTTAAGCTCTTCATCGGTAACAAAGAAGCTTCCCTTTTCAAGAGCATTTTCTCTGTCCTCACCCGATGAACGTCCGATTACAACAACTGCAGCCTCTGACTTTTCCGCAGCAGCCTTGACAGCTGAAGCTTCAACAGGCATTTCGGGATAAAATCTGGGCCAATGACCCCAGATTCCGTGGTCAATGGGGTTTTCGTCACACCATTTCTCATATACTGCGGCAAGCTCTTCATTGAGAACAAGACCCTCACAGTTTCTGACACCTTCAATAAGGTTGACAGCATAAGGCTTGTTTACGTCACCGCCTGAGCCGTAGCCCGTGTAAAACCAATCCTTCTGCACTCTGCCGAAAAGTGAAACTGATGTGCCCTCCTTCAAAGGAAGCACACCGTCATTTTTCACAAGCACGGCACCCTGAGCAGCAGCATATCTGAGAAGCTCGGGCATACCGGGAGTGACTGTCTTTTCAGCAAGGTTGCGCTGAATTTCAGCCTGTGAAAGTGAATTGAATTTTGCATAAAGCTTTCCCGCAAGGGAAATCACATTGTCTTTTAAGCTCATAATTCTCTCCTTTTCAGTTGTTTTTATCTTCATAAAGCTTTCTGAATTTGTGTCTGTTGATTTCATTGATGACAACAGAAACCAGAATAATTCCCACCGCAAGACCCGCTGCTGTTTTCAGCGTTTCTCCAAGGTAAAGATTAAATTTAATTTCATCCTCAACAACCAGATAATAGGTGGTGTAATAAAGCATACCGCCGGGCACAAGAGCAATAATTGAGCAGGCAAGAATGGGCGTTGCGGGAGCCTTCATAACTCTTGCCATAATCTCCGCATAAGCCGTTGCAAAAAATGCGGGGATCAGATTCTGAAAAAATGTGTTGTCAAAGCTGGTTAAGCAAAAATAATAAATTGCGCAGGCAAGTGCACCGCCCACAGCACAGCAGAAGACTCTGCTTTTTGCTGATTTGAAAATGATTGCAAAGCCGACAGTACCAAGCATACCGCCGATTACAGTGCGTAAAAATTCACTCCAGTCCATTCACTTAACCTCCTAACAGTCCCGAAATATAAATCGGTATTGCAAAGCCGCAGGCAATTGAAAAAGCAAGAATGATTGATTCGGCAAGTCTGAGAATGCCTGACATAAGGTCACCGCAAAGCATTTCTCTGACAGAGTTAATCAGCAGAAGCCCGGGAATTGAAAGCATAATTGCACCAATCATAATCTTGTCCGGATTATATCCGAAGCCGATGTGAACAAACCAAAGAGCTAGGGCACTTGTGATGATGCTTGTCAGCATTGTGAAAAACAGCTTACTTGCCCCGCTGACCTTGATGAAGGCGTTGACAAGATAAATTATAACAGCAATGGGCAGAACCGCAAGGCTGTCAAGAAGTGTTCCTCCGAAAAAATAAGTAAAGGCAGATGCAGCCAGCATATAGCCGAAGCAATAAACGGGTCTTACATTTTTTGTTCTCACGGCAACCTTTTCAAAATCTGCACGGGCAAGATCAATGTCAGGCTTTTCTGCACAGATTCTTCTTGAAAGAGCATTGAGTCTTTCAAGCTTTTCAAAGTTACTTGAATAGGAATACATTCGCCTTGTCTGAGTATGTGTTCTGTCATTCTCGTCAACAACCGTTGCGAAAATCATTGAAACAACGGAAAACACCTCTGCGCTTTTCATTCCGTAAGCATAACAGATTCTGACAACGGTGTCTTCAACACGGTTCACTTCCGCACCGCATTTGATCATATTCTTGCCGATATCAAGGGCAAGACCGAGCACCTTTTCTGTATAACGTTTATCTATATTTTCCATCTTTTCTCCCGTCTGTTCGGGTGCATCCCCAAACGGTATAAACACAGTTTGTCTATAATAATCAATTATAATACCAGGCCTTGACAAAAGTCAACTGCAATCATCAGCTTTCACAGTAAATTTTAAATTCAAAGCTTCAATCCGGGCAGAAAAGACAGTGCCACCGCAATCACAACAGAGGGAAGAAGATTTGCCACGCGGATTTTCTTTCCCCAGACAAGATTGACTCCCACACAGAAAATGAGCACAGAGCCCACAAGGGAAAGATTTGAAAGTGCTGTCTCAGTCATAATTTCTTTGAAAAGTCCTGCAAGCACGGTCACGCTGCCCTGAAGGAGAAAAACGGGTATGGCTGAAAATATGCAACCCTTTCCCATCGAGCAGGTCATAACAAGAATAATAATCAGGTCAAGAACAGACTTTGTTGCAAGAATTGAATAATCCCCCGTTATTCCGTCCTCGATTGCACCGACAATTGCCATTGCGCCAACGCTGACAGTCAGAGAAGCGGTAACAAAGCCTTCAACAAAGGTCTTTTCCCCCGAGTTGCCTGTTTTTCTTTTGAGAAACTCACCGAAGGCCTCTGTTTTTCCGTCAAAGTCCGCAAGCTCACCCACAAGTGCACCAAGAACAAGACAAATCACGATAAACATGCTTTTTGAAGAGGTCAGACTGCCCTCACTGACAGTCAGCATACCCTCAAGAGCACCCGCTCCGCCGATGAAAAGCACACTCACGCCGCAGGCCTTGTTGAGAGTATCTCTCATTTTTTCGGTTATGAACTTTCCCGTCAGACCGCCCAGAATACCGCCGAATATTATTGCCGCAACATTTATCAAGGTTCCAAGTCCGAACATTTTTCCAGCTCCTTTTTTAACGGAAGCTTTTTACCCTTTCTTCCGTTTTTTTATCAAAATGGAGACACAAATGAATGTATCTCCATCTCAGATTATTTTTTAAGTGCAATGCCTTGCTTTTCAAGAGAGTCAATGATTGAATTGATAACGTTCATAACCTCTTCTCTTGTGAGAGTCTTTTCGGGATGAGCGAAATAAATTCTTGATGTGATTGACTTTCCGTTTTCATCCTCATAGATATCAACAACGTCGATACCCTTGATAAGAGGACATTCAGCATCCTTGACAGCCTGACCGATGGGAGCAAATCTGTTTGTGACAAATGAAAGGTCAATTTCAATGCCGGGGAACTTTGAGGGCTCCTCATAAGCAATGCTGCCTGATGCAACCTCAGTAAAATCAGCAACATCAATTTCTGCCCAGACAATGTTTGCCTTCTTGTCAATCTTTCTGAGAACTGTGGGATAAACAAGGCCGATTTTACCGATAACCTTGTCACCGCAGATAATCTCATTGAGATTCTTGGGATGCTCATAATTATAAACGGGCTCAGCTGCCTTGAAGGAAAGTGAAAGGTGCTTGATGTCAGCTGCAAGAGTCAGCAGAATGTCGCGAAGCTCAAAATAAAGCTGCTGAACAGGCTTTGTCTTGCTGAAGAGAGTGATTGCAAGCTTCTTTCTTTCATTGCAAAGGCCGTTTTCCTTCATACCCTCAACAACTCTGCCCACCTCAAAAATACCGAAATCGGTGTCATAGGTGTTGTTAAGCTTAACCTGGCAGAACTGAGTGGGAACAATTGTTTTGCGGATTGCTTCGATGTTGGGGTTGGTTGCGTTGACAAGCTTGATGTCGCTTTCAGCTTCAATGCCCAAAGCCTTGTATTCATCGTGATAAATCCAGACGTATGAGTGCTCCTCGTGAAGAGAGAAGCGCTTGACAAGGATGTCCTTGATTCTGTCCTCAGTTGTCTTTTCCTCTGCTGCGCGTACGGGATAAAGAGGAGTTGCAGTTGTGTGGATGTCAAAGTTATCGTAGCCGTAAATTCTTGTGATTTCTTCAATGATGTCAGCCTTGATTGTAACGTCCTTGGTTGCTCTCCAGGAGGGTACCTTTACACTGAATTCGTCATCCTCAACCTTAACCTCAAAGCCCAGAGAGCTGAGAGTTCTGACAATTGTGTCAGTGCTGATTTCAATACCGGTGTAACGGTCAACAAAGCTCTTGGAGAAGGAAAGTCTTACATCGTCATAACGCTGAGCATATTCATCTGTGAGAGCAGAAACAACCTTCACACCGGGATCAATTTCCTTGAGAAGATAAAGGAAACGTGCAATTGCGGGAACTGTCATTTCGGGGTCAAGGCACTTCTCATATCTCATTGAAGCGTCTGTTCTGTGAGCAAGACGGACAGTTGACTTTCTGATTGAAACCGCATCAAAGGTTGCTGATTCAAGAGTAAGGGTTGTTGTATCATCAACAATCTCACTGTCAAGACCGCCCATAATACCTGCAATTGCAACGGGTGTTGTGTCATTACAGATCATAAGTGTGTTTTCGTCAATGTTTCTGTCTGCACCGTCAAGGGTACGGAAAACAAAGCCTTCATCAAAGCGTCTTACACGGATTTTCTCAACCTTTCTTGAGTCAAAGGCGTGCATGGGCTGACCCATTTCAAGCATAAGGTAATTGGTAAGGTCAGCAAGAAGGTTGATGCTTCTCATTCCGCAATAGAAAAGTCTGATTTTCATATTTACGGGGCTTACATTCTTTGTGATATTTTCAACCTGGATGCAGGAATATCTCTGACAGAGCTTATCCTCAATTTTAAGGTCAAGCTTGCCGAGTGAATCGTATTCACTCAGGTCAATCTGATCCATGGGCTTGAGAGGTCTTCCGGCAAGTGCGGCAAATTCTCTTGCAATTCCGTAATGGCCCCAGAGGTCAGGACGGTTTGTGAGAGATTTGTTGTCAACCTCAAAAACAATGTCCTCTACCTGATAAAGCTCCTTGATGTCGGTACCGCTCTTGACATTCTCTGTGATGTCCATAATGCCTGAGTTGTCATCGCTGATACCCACTTCCTTTTCACTGCAGCACATACCGAAGGAGGTGTAGCCTGCAAGAGCACGGGGAGTAATTTCGATTTCACCGATCTTTGCACCGATTTTTGCAAAAGCTGTCTTCATACCGACTCTTACATTGGGAGCACCGCAGACAACATCTGTGAGCTGTCCGTCGCCTGCATCAACCTTGAGAAGATGAAGCTTCTTTGATTCGGGATGATCTTCAACGCTCATAATTTCAGCAACAACAATACCGCTGATGTCTGAGCCCTTGAAGAAAATTTCATTTTCAACCTCAGCTGTTGAAAGTGAGAAGCGTCTGATAAGCTCAAGCTTGTCAAGGCCTTCAAAGTCAACAAAATCTGAAATCCAGTTCATTGATAAAAACATATTATTCTTCCTCCCCTCTTATTCGTCGTCAGTAAACTGTGAAAGTGTTTTAAGTGAGCCTGAGTTAAGGTCACGGATATCCTTGATGCCGTATTTCATCATAACAAGTCTTGTAAGACCGAGACCGAATGCAAAGCCTGTGTATTCCTCGGGATCAATACCGCCTGCCTTGAGAACCTCAGGGTGAATCATACCGCAGGGGCAAAGCTCAAGCCAGCCGCTGTGCTTACATGAGGGACAGCCGTCACCGCCGCAGATAAGGCAGCTGATGTCAAGCTCGAAGCCGGGCTCAACAAAGGGGAAGAAGCCGGGACGGAGTCTTACCTTAAGATCCTTGCGGAAAACCTCTGAAAGCATGGTCTTCATAAAATAGATAAGGTTTGAAATTGAGATATCCTTGTCAACCATAACGCCTTCCATCTGGAAGAAGGTGTTTTCGTGGCAGGCGTCAGTTGCTTCGTTTCTGAAGCATCTGCCGGGGAAAATTGCCTTGATGGGCACACCGTCATTGATGAGAGCGTCCTTGTATTTTTTGTAAATTGAGTTCTGAGCTGCTGATGTATGGCTCTTGAGAAGCTGACCGTTTTCAAGATAATATGTATCCTGCATATCTCTTGCGGGGTGGTGCTTGGGGATGTTGAGAGCCTCAAAGCATTCATAGTCGGAAACGATTTCAGCATAATCCTCAACAGCAAAGCCCATTGACTTGAAAATTCTTTCGCACTGACGCTGAACAAGAGTAACGGGATGATATGAGCCTTCTCCGAGAGAAGCGGGCATTGAGATGTCAAAATCATCCATCGCGTCAATTTCCTTCTGAATTTCAAGAGCCTTCAGCTGCTCTGTTTTTTCTGCAATTTTGTCTGTCAGCTCACCCTTGAGCTCATTGACCTTCTGACCGAAGCTCTTTTTCTCTTCGTTTGAAAGATCCTTCATTTCCTTCATCAGCTCAGTTACTGAGCCCTTTTTGCCCAGGTATTTGACACGCATTGCCTCAAGGTCAGCTGAATTTTCAGCCTTGTCAAGCTCAGCAGCAAAATCCTGTCTTAAAAGTGCAATTTTACTTTCCATTCTTAAACCTCCGTATTAATATAAAAAAAATCGTCTCACCTGAAAAGATGAGACGAAAAAATTCCGCGGTACCACTCAAATTGCAAAGTCCTGCTCTGCCACTCATTTACGCTTTAATGCAGCGCTTACATTCTGCTTTTCACAGACAGCTCGTGAGACGAAATTCAGCTTCGGGGAGATGGAATTTTCCAGCAACCAATTCCTCTCTGTTATCTCTTGTCCTAAGCCTACTGAAACTCAGTCAAAGCCTTTTTAAATATATAAGGGTGACGATAAAATCATCACCCTAAGATTATATATTAATTTTCCCCGTAAGTCAAGAGAATTCGTCTTTTTATTAGCTCCAGATAAGCCAGATAAGGATATATCCCGTAACAACAGCCGCCATTGTGAAGGGAACACCGTATTTCATAAAGGTGGTTGCCTTGACCTCATAACCTTCTTTTCTGAGAATACCGATACCTGTGATGTTTGCAGAAGCACCGATGGGAGTGAGATTTCCGCCAAGGGTTGCACCGCAAAGCAGACCGTAATAAAGAATAACGGGATTCATTCCCACACCCTCTGCAATAACGGGAACAATTGAAAGCATTGTTGCGGTGTAAGGAATGTTGTCAATGAAGGCTGAAAGCAGAACACTCATCCAGACAATGATTGTGTAAACAACAAAGGGTGAGCCTGCACCGAGAGAAGCAATGGCGTTGCCGATGACATCAATAACACCTGCGCTCTTGATTCCGCCGATAACAACAAAAAGACCTGTGAGAAGAACAATTGTATAATAATCAATTTCCTTAAAGGCATTGATGACAATTTCCTTGTTCTTTTTGATGAAAAGCTCACGGATTACACCCACAAGGAAAAAGGCAATGCAGATAATACCGTTGGTGATGTCAGGCTTATAGAGCTGACCCTCGGCAGCTGCATCCTTATAAGGAATGAAGGAAACAAGAATGAGAGCAAGAACCGTACCCACAAGAAGCACTGTGGGGAACTTGTCTTCAACCTTTGTTCTGCCGTCAAAGGAAATCTTGTCCTTATCCTTGCGGAACATAGCAAGAATAATCAGTGCACTGACAACGGCACCGGCCTGAACAACCCAGAACATACCCACATGGCCGTCGTGAACAAAGAAATCTGAGAAGTCAAGGTTTGCAGCCTTTGCAAGAAGAATTGAGGTTGTGTCACCAACAAGAGTTGCCGCACCCTGAAGGTTTGAAGAAACGGCAATGCAGATAATTGCGGGAACGGGAGAAATCTTCAGCTTTTTGCAGAAGGCAAGTGCAACGGGAGCAATCATGAGCACTGTTGCAACATTGTCAACAAAGGCGGAAACGATACCTGCAAAAAGTGAAAGCGAAACAATAACCCATTTCATATTGGGCATTTTTGAAATAAGCACATCAGACATAAGCTGAGGCATTTTTGATTCGATGAACAGGTAAACAGTTCCCATTGTACCTGCAATCATCATAATAACATTCCAGTCAATTTCCGAAAGGGCTGCAGCAAATGAATAGCTGTATGCTCCGGAGGAAAGCTGAAAGAAGCCTTCACCGAAAAGAGAAGGATTCACCGAAGAAACAACACCCAGAGCAACAAAGATAAGTGCTGAAGCAACGGTAACGTGCGGTCTGATTTTCTGAAAAGAAAGCATCAGAATGTAGGTCATTGAAAAAATAACCAGTGCTGTGATTGTGATCGGACTCATTTTAAAACTCCTTTAATAAATATTAAGTCTGCACAAAAAAAATTCTGCCTACAACAACGCTCCGATCTTTAAGCGTAATTCCAGGCAGATTTCGTCAATATAAAGCTCCCCTTATAAAAAAGCAACGGAAAGCTTGCAATTCTTAAATAGAACAAAATATTGTTCTATGACAGACTCCACCACTTATGAATTGCAAAGTGATTATAATTCAAAATAAACTGAAAGTCAACTAATTTTTAAAAATACGCAAATTAAAAATATTTATCCTTAAAGCCTTTTCACCTCACACAAAAAATAAACCCGTAACAATTGTATGCTACGGGTTATATTTATTTTCTTCTGAGTCCTCTGAGATATTTTTTCTGCTCATCTGAAATCCTCAGACTTTCAACCGCCTTCTGAATCGTCTTATTATGTATCCATAAGGGAAGCTGATTCTTCTCAAGATAAGTCACAGCAGAAGAATATTGCTTTGCAAGAGCCGTTGCAAAATACCATGCAATCATCATATTTACATAATACTCTTCACTTTTTATGCCGCTGACCCGCAAAAGCTGTTCAGGTGAAAAATTTTCATCGAGAAAGAAGCTCAATAAAAGGCCGATTCCGAATCGGATTTTATAAGTCTCACCGCTTTCAAGAAGTTCATCAACAAACTCAAGAAGCTCAGTAAGATTTTTTCTCAGCACCTTGGGTCTGAGCATATCACAGGTTGCCCAGTTGTCAACAAAGGGAAGAAAATCACGAAGCATTCCCATGCATTCACCGAAATCCCTGCTCTGCATAATCAAAAGAGCGTGAAGATTATCCTCCTCATAATATGAGTGCGGCAAATCCGAAAGAAATTCCTTCACGTTCCCTTCTGCCCCCAGCCTTTTTGCAAAGCTTCTGAGAGCGGGTGTTCTGACACCGATGACTCTGTTTTTGTCAACAGTGGGCATCAGTGCAGACTGAAAGTCTCTGTATTTTTCATCACTGAGACTGAAAAGCTCCCGTCTTATCTGTGAAGCTGTCATTTGTTTTTCTTTTTGTAATGCACAAGTGTGCGCCACAGACCGAAAGCGGTGATGCCGGCTGTCAGCTTCACTGCGGGGAGGAATTTATACTGATATCTTTCAAGACCGTACTTTCTGATAATTGGGTTTTTAATTTTTTCATCGCTGACCTCATTGAAATAAAGCACCTGGGTTGTAAAGTTTTCTACATCCTCCTCATAAAGAGTAACGGCTCTGACACCTCTGTTGTTTCCGTAAGTGTAAATTGACGGTGAGGGCACGTTGACAAGCTTTATGCCTTTGTAATCAGCAACAAAATCATTCACATGGTCGTGACCGAAAAATGCTGCCACAACATCACCCGTTTCAAGCCAGGAATCAAACTGACCGCCGTTGATGTCGGGAGGACAGGGACCTTCCTTGATGTCACCGCTGAGAAGATTCTCCTGTCTGAATTTATAATACTTGTCACTGTAACAGCACTGACCCTTGATGAAGCCGTGAGCAGCGGAATCCTTCTGCTCAAAGCATTCATAAATTTCGGGAACAATGATGTGCTGAAAAATCATTGTGGGCAGTGCTTTTCCGTTTTTCTCGGCAAGCTCCTTTGAGCAGGCCTTGTGCCACTGATTCTGTCCTTCCGTCACTCTGCCGTAGCCCTCCTGCTTATCATAGGAGCCTGAGTCGAGGAATCTCAGACAGAACACATCCTTTTCCTCAGCGGAATCCTTCAGAACAATGTTATAGTTACCCACTCTGCCGTCAATTACGTTTTCACAGCCGACGCAGTTGGGATGGCTTTTGAAGAAGGAAAAAATCTTCTCCTTTGCCTGAGTTTCGGTAACAAAATTCTGTCCGTTGCAAAGTCCTTCGTGGTCGTGATTTCCCAGAACAACGGCAAAGGGAATGCCGTCAACAAGCTCAACAAGCTCGTCGACACTTCTTTTGATTGTAAAGCTGTTTGCGCCCACAAAATTGCCCGCCGTGTTGTCACCGAGAAAAACCACAAGCTGAGGCTTTGTCTGGGCAACGGCTTTTTTCACAAAGCTTTTCATCTGACCGGGTATTGTTGCAGGAGCGTGGAAGTCAGAAACAATAAGAATCTGAAATCTTCCGTTCACAAAATTCATGGTCTTATTCATCCTTTTTTCTCCTCTTTTCAGGGATAAATCTTTTGAATTTTTCTAAGAATTTCTCAAGCTGCTCAAACTCCTTTTCCGCCTGAGCCGCATCCTTTTCAAGATTTTCCTCCAAGTTGTAATAAAGCATATCACATCCGCAATGGGGGCAGGTACTTTTTATATAAAATCTGCTGATTTTTTCTGAGCATTTCGGGCATCTGTTATCCATCACATTGAGCCTCCTCTTGCAAGAATTTCTCTTTTTTCTTTGATCTCTCTCTGAATCTGTTCAAGCTTTTCTCCCTCAAGATCATAGAACTTATAAGGAATGAGAGAAAGAAGACCGAGAGTTGTGGGAATGACGGTGATAAGCGCCCAGAGCCAGAATTTCGTGTTAATGGGAGAGCTTTCGGAAACTATATACATTTCCTTAAGCTCATCTCTGACAAGACCGACACGGGGAATAAGGAAAGTACCGATGGCAGTTGCAAGAGTGCCTGTGAGCTTACCCAGGAAGGTCAGCACTGAGAAAGCCATACCTTCGTTGCGTGTGCCTGTTTTCCATTCCATATAGTCAACGGTTTCGCTGATCATCTTTGTGGGAATAACAGCCTTGATTGAGCCGTTGATTGAAGAGGAAATGCCGTGAAGCATCATCAAAGGAACAATAACCGTTGTGTTGGTGTAATGCTTGCAGCCGAGAGCAAACACAATTGCAGTCACAATTGCATGCATAAAGGAAACTCTGACAACAATCTGTCTTGAGGTCCATCTCTTTTCAAGCTTTGTCATAATGGGATAGGTTGCCCAGCCCATAATTGTGCCGGGAAGACCTGCAAGAAGAGAAAGGCTGTTGATACCCAGTGAAAGATTATAAAAATGCACTGAGAAGGTGCCTCCCACGCCCTCAAGTGTGGAAATAAGATTTGAAAGCATAATAAGTGAAAGAGGCTTGTTTTTGAACATAAACTTAAAGCTTTCAGCAAGTGAGGGCTCCTCGTTAACATAAGCAACTCTTTCCTTTGTCTTCGTACCCGCAAGAGAGAAAAGATACATTCCGAAGGTACCTGCCACAAGGCTGAGGATGAAGAATACCTGAGAAAGTGACAGAGGAATTGTACCGTTCTTTGAAAAGTCAATGCAAAGAGTGATGATAATTCCGGGAATACCGCCAATGATACCCGAAATAAGTCTTGCCGACTTGATAACTCTTGAACGGTCAAGAGGGCTCGGTGAAATTGCCGAGGAAAGTCCCCAGAAGGGAATATCACCTATTGTGTAGAAAAACTCCCACACAAAATAGGTTATGCACATATAAATAGCTTTTGTCTTATGAGTTGCTCCGGCACCTGTGAAAATCGGTCCGCCGAAAAATAGCACTGTTGTTATGCCGAGGAAAATCGGCACATAAATCAGATAAGGTCTGAGCTTTCCGTAACGGGTTTTTGTTCTGTCAACAATTGCACCCATCAAAGGGTCATTTAAGGCATCCCAGAAGGCCATAAAGGTCAGCATTGCGCTGACAACTCCTTCCTTGACGCCGAAAACTGCCGTAAGGAAATAAGAGCGCTGTGCCGTCATCATATTATAGCCGATACACTGACCGCCGTTTGCAATACCGTAAAGGAGAGTCTCCTTCACGCCCACGTATCTTTTTTCTTTTTTGTTTTGTTCTTCCATATTATCTCCTCCCCTGAAATTAATATGTATAAATGGGACTTGTCATGGCAATAAGCTGATTTTCCTTTTCATTCAGCCTGCCGACAAGCTCAAAAACATAAAAGCTTTTTTCTTCTGTGTGAAGAAGTATTTTTTCGGCAAAGCAGCTTTCTTCCTTAACTGTTCTGCCGTCCTTTGAAATAACTCTGATTTTTTCACATTCAAGCTTATATTCATCGGAAAAAGCACCGAAGCGTTCATTGTCAATTCTGATTCTGAACTCAGTTTCACCGCAGCTGACGGTGTCACCCACCGTTTCACCCTTGTCGGTTTCAACGTAAAGCACAGGACCGAGAGAAATCTGGGTTTTACCATTTCTGATAGCAGACTTCATCTTTTCTCCGTCAAGCTCACCCTCACAAAGAAGATAAGTGCAGGCACCCCTGAGCTTGTTACCCTCAGGTCTGTGCCAATCTCTGCCGAAGCTTGCCGCAATGTGATAACCCTGAGAAAGAAGAGACAGCCACTTTTTCTTTGCCTTTTCATTTGCGGGGTTCATCTCAGCACAGCCCTCAGACCATATTTCCATATAATTGACAAGTGAGAAATCCTGCACATTGTAATCCCAATGACCGCCCGTGCAGATGGGGGTGCCGAGCTGATAAGGATGAGCAATGCCCACAAGTCCGCCCTTTTCTCTGACCGCACGCATTTTTTCGTCAATGTTGTCGGGCACCGCATCTCTCCAGTCAACAAAATCACCGCAGCCCAGAACAAGCATATGGCCGAAATAAGTTGTCCATTCAATGCCCTTGAGAACCTTGACAAAGGGAAAATCTTCGGTTTCCTTCCAGCCTGAGGTTGTGTTGTGGTCAGTCAGACAGATGCCGCAAAGCTTTCTTTCGGCGGCTGTTTTCATCAGCTGCTCAACGGTGAAGCCTCCGTCGGAATGAAGAGTGTGACAGTGAAGCTCACAAGGGAGCCATCTTTTTTCATTCATCCTGAGCACCTCCCGTTTCAACAGTTATCTGACATTCACACTCTTGGGTAACAAGAGCGTGAACATTAAGGGTGACAGTCCAGTCTCCCTGATAAATCTCTGTCAGATTGAAGCCTCTTGATGAAAAATCCTTTGAAATGATGTGATGCTGCTTTTCATCCTGACGGTGAGCCGCACCCACATAACCGCAAGGTGAATCAAGAGAAAGAGTGACAAGATTTTTCAACGGAAGATATTCCTGCCATCGCGGATAAAGCGCTCTGTCTGAGTGAGTGTCGTTTTCAAGGCACTGCTCAATTAGCTGCCTTGCTCTCTCCCCTTCCTCAAGCTGCTTGGGAGAATAAGAATATGTAATTAAAATTTTTTCCGCTCCCTCCCCGACAGTAAAATCAAGAGGAATGTTTGTCTTTTCATCCGCGGGAGTCAGAACAAGTGTTTTACTGAGTACTGTTTTCATTTAATCACTTCCAGGAGCCGAGATAGCTCTGATATTTTTCATAATATGCATCAACAAGCTTGACCGCAAGGTCATAGGAGCAGACAAGCGGATGAACAGTCAGAGCCTTGACAGCCTTTGCCTTGTCCTTTTCCATGATTGCCTGAACTGTGAGGTTTTCATAATCCTTGACAGCTCTGATGAGATTTTTCTGCATTTCGGGAATGTTTTCAACCCTTCTGGGATGAACGCCCTGAGCATCAACAACACATGTCAGCTCACACACATCCTCTGCTCTGAGGAAATCAAGAGCATCTCCGTTGGGCACAGACAGCACCATTTCAACGCTCTTGCCCGTGTTGACAGCCTTGATGAATTCAAGGGCAACGGCAGCATACCCTCCGTTTTCGGGCTGATTGATAAATTCCTCAACGGAAACAACGGGGAACTTTTCTTCTCTGACATGGCCTGTCTCAATTGAGAAATAACTGTTTTCCCTCATTGCATAATGCTCCATAAAGCAGTAAAAGGCCTTTTCGAAATCCTTGTCGATGTCAATTTCACGCATCTGTGAAAGCATATGATTGTTTATTTCGAGAATAGTTTCACCTCTTGTCTTTTCACCTGAAAGAACAGAGGAAACTGCCTTGTTACTGTAATGGTAGAAATAAAGATATTCATTCGGAAGGAAATTGTCGGAAAGCTCAATAAGCTTTCTGTCAAAATGCTTCATTTCCGTGTCCTTATAAAGTCTTTCGTGATTAAGAATTTCATCGGTGCAGTCAACGCCCTTCTTTTTGAAATCACAGAACCAGGAAAGGTGGTTAAGACCGAAGCAGGTCATTGCGAAATCTTCACATCCGAGCATATTTTTCAGCTGTCTTGCAAAACCGCTGGGGGCATCACAGACACCGTAAACATTGTCATATCCCATTGTGCGAAGAGCCTGAGTGACAAGTCCGCTGGGATTTGTGAAATTGAAAACGGGAGCATCCTTTTTTGAAAGTCTCTTTGCTCTTTCACAATAATCAAGAAGAGTGTGAATTGAACGCAGTGCCATTGCAAAGCCGCCCGCGCCCGTTGTTTCCTGACCGAGAACGCCGAGATTGAGAGCTGTTCTTTCGTCAAAGACTCTGCCCTCATCACCTTCAGCTCTGATTGTTGTGATGATGAAATCCGCATCTCTGAGAGCCTCATCGGCATCTGTTGTGAGTGCAAATTCAAGACCGGGATTAATGAGCTTTGAAATTTTTCCCGCAATCTTTCCGTAAATGTTGAGTTTTTCTTCATTGTTGTCCATAAAGACAACGCTGTCAATGCCCGTTTCCTGAGCACCGACTGCAATTGATTTTGCAAGGAAGGGAGAACGCACTCCCCCGCCGCCGAGAACTGCAAGCTTCATAAAATTTATTCTCCTTTGTATTCTGTGACAGATGTTACAACAACATTACCTCTTGAGTCGAGCAAGGGTGTCAGCCCTGCTCCGTATCCGCTTTTGGCCATAAGGTAATTCACACCTGTTTCTTTGTCGACTATAACCTGAAATAAACCTGTAAATTCGTTGCCCTGAGTCTGAGTTACAATAAATCTTTTATCCTTTTTCTTCATTTAAAATTCTCCTTTATTTGAAGCTATGACCTTGTCCCTTAACTTTGCATCAGGAAAATCAAAGAAAAACCAGCCTGAGCTTTCCGCAAGGTCATATTCCATAAACTTAGAATTGACCTTTTCCGCTGTTTTTTCAAGACCCGTCTCCTTTTCTCTGAAGCTTGTGCTCAGATAATGGAGCCCGACGGTGTTGCCGTCTGCCCTGAAGGAATCAAGAAAGGGCTTTGCACATTTTTCCCACTTTGCATCGGGGGCAAGGCAGTATCTGTCCTGAATCATGGCGGACTGATTTTTATTTATTTTCAAGGGCAAAGGCTTCGGCTTGTTTCTTTTCTGATCTTTCCAGACGGAAAAATCCAGACCGCCCGAGCTTTTGTCAAAGCTTTGAAAAACCTTGCACCTTCTCATCAGAACAATTTTTCCTCTGCACTGCTCAAGGCAGGGAAGCTCATTTTTAAGATACCAGCTTTGACTGTCACCGACGATGTATTTTCTGTAAAGGGCACCGAAGAAAAATCTGTTCTGAATGCCTCTGTCCTGCTTAACAGACATAATGATTGTTTCACCGGGATTTTCCTTGAGAAAAGCCTTGCATTCCTTTATAACATCGGCAAAAACAATTCTTTTGCTTTTGCTTTCATCGGTATAACAATCGGCAAGAGAATGAACAAGATAAAATTCATCACCCTTGCGGCTGAGACGGATGTCAAGCAGTCTGACACCGAATTGAAGCTGCTGAGAAAGGGTTTTGTCCTGACACCTTGCCATTTTTGCCAGAGAAACAAAGGCTGTCATTGTGTCGTGAGTGCCGAAAAAATTAATCTGTGACAGCTTCTTTTTTCCGTCAATAACACTCAGCCAGTTATTGTTTTCCATTAGTCCACCGCCTTTGGCAATATATAAAAATATTATAGCATTATAAACAAATACCGTCAATATTTTTAAGGTATTTAAGTGTGCTGCAGTCGCTCTTAAAATTCTTCAGAACAAAATTAAAGGAGACGCCTCGGCATCTCCTTTTTTGATTCATTTTTTGCTTCCAATCAAGCCTCTGCCTTTTCAGCCTCAGCCATAGCTCTCTTTTCCTTAAGCTGTCTTTCAACCTCAGCAACGTGAGACTGATCATCCTTGAGGAAGAGAATAACAATAAGATAAAGAACCGAGCCGATTGCAGGACCGAGAATGAACTGATGCCAGCGGTATTTGAGGAAGCGGGGAGCCTTCTGAGCTCTGACAAGAGCTGAGCCCTCAAGCTTGTTGCCTGCGGCATCAAGAATCTTTTCTTCAAAGCCCATCCAGCCGAGCATTGTGCCCTGAATGAACTTGGGAATGGCGCCTGTAAGCTTGGAAACGAAGTTCTGCATTGAGAATGCAATACCCTCTGTTCTTTCACCTGTCTTGAGCTCCATCTCATCAATTGAGTCAGTGATAAGTGAACGGTGGGCAATGTCCTTCATGTTGGTGAGAATCTGTGATGAACCGACAACAGCCATAACCATGAGAAGAGCACCGAGATTCTTGTATCTGTCATTTGCACCGATTGAGAATGCAATAAGTCTTGTTACAATACTTGCAATTTCAGCATAAACAAGAAGCTTCTTGTTACCGCCGAGTCTCTTGATTACGGGAACGGTGAACAGGTTTGCAATGGCACCGGGAATACCCATAACATAGCCGTAAGCAATCTGAGCTGTACCGCCTGAAATTTCACTGCCGAAAACGTTATAGGAAACGCCTTCACTTTCAAAGAAATATTCCCAGGGAAGAGTCAGTGACAGACACTGAACAGTTCTTGCAAGACAAATGATAATAAGGGTCTTGTTATATCTGAGATTCCACAGAGTCTTTAACATTGCTCTGAACTTTTCCTTGGGCGGAATGTCATCCTGAGCTGTGGTATCAATAACCTTTTCCTTCATCCTGTAAGCGAGCATTGAAATAAGCATACCGCCGAAGCCGAAAATTGCAGCAAAGAAGAGGTAGGTTTTCTTTTCACTCATCACATCGCCTTTTACAAACATGTCCTTGAACATGGGGAAAAGACCAGCAATTGTGCCGCCGAGACCTGCGCCGATGCTGATCCACTGAGCAACTCTTCTTCGTTCGTCTGAGCTTGGACTGGACAAGGCTGCCATACCCCAGATTGCAATATCCTGGAAGGAATAGACGGTGTCAAAAAGAAGATAAAGAATCAATATGTAAAGAATTGTTTTGTTGGTGTCAAAGCCCCAGTCAACAAACATCATCGTAACAAGAATACCGATGATTGCAGGAGTCCATAAAAGGAAGGGGCGCAGCTTATAGCCGGGTCTGTGCTTTCTGTGGTCCATCAGTGAGCCGATGAGAGGATCATTGATGGCATCCCACATGGTGCTGACACCTGTGATTATACCCGTCTTTTCAGCGGGAATGCCAAGCACGGTGTTGAGGAAAACAAACAGTCGGCTTGAAACAAGACTGTATGCCATATTCTGACCCGAAAGACCGGCAGCGTGAGAAAGCAAACGGGAATTGGATACCTTGGTTTCGCTTTCCGTGTTGTCAAAAAGGAAAAACCTTTTCATATCATCATCCTTTCAGATTTTATAAGGCTATTATACAACGGACAAATGAAAAATGCAACAAATTATTTTATTTTATCCTATATTTTTATTAATAATAAACAAAAATTTCAAACCGGAAAACATATCAGAAAAAGTCTCATTCTCCCCGAAAACACCCATTGCAGAAGACTTACCCCAAAAATGTATTATTATATTCCGAGCGGAAGAAAAAAGCAGAAAGAAAACCGCAGTTACAAAAACTGCGGTTTTTAGTTGCTGTTACACCTTTATCGTTATTCTGAAATGGAATCAAGGAGCTCCTTGACGGTAATATTGGGATTTTCAATACCTGCAAGAATAACCTTAAGGGAGTTTTTGTGGAGATCTCTGATCTGCTGCTCAGTTGAAAGCTTCACACGATACATATAGTACATATTGATGCCCTTGTCTGATGAATCGGGCACAGTCATTGTGTAAAGGGGTGTGAAATATCTTTCAAGGTTATAGGTCTTGAAACGAAGCTTATAAGGGAAGCTGTCGTCAATGGGCATGGGAATCCATGAATACATCAGTGAATTTGCACCCTGGATGGGACCGAAATTGAAGAGCTTGAGTGAAAGATCCCTTGCCTTTGTGTAAGGATAAGCAAGATGCTTATAAAGAGTTGTTCTGATTTTAACAAGCTCCTTAACAGCCTCATCAAAGGTCATTTCCTCAGCAAGCTTTGAACGGAAAATCAGAGGCTGAGCAAGACAGCCGCAGAAATTCTTTTCCTTGAGGGTTGAACGTCTGCTGCAAACAGTCATCATTGAAACGTCATCAATTCGGTAATTGACAGCTGAGCAATGAGTACGAAGACCCATAACAAAAATGCTTTCGGGTGAAATTTTGTTTTCAATGCAGTAATCAAAAATCTTCTTTGCATCCTCTGTACCCACGTGTTCAACAATCATATCACACTTATCCTGAAGAGGATTGTAAGCCATGGGAACTCTGATGTCGGGATTCTTTTTCTTTTTGCGGTAAGCGTCAAGATATTCGTGACCGTGAACTGCTGCATAATAGGGCTCACCGTTTTTAAGGAAATATTCCTTATAGAACTTTTCGTGCTTTGCCATTTTTTCTTCATCGGCAGCAATTTTAAGCTCACCGGGAATTGACTCTTCAAAGCGGTCAAGTGCGGGAGGCATTTCCTTGCCGTGCTTAAGAGCGATATAAACTCTGAAAAGGTCAAAGTAAAAGCCGCTGATTCCCATTGCATCCATCACAAGATGGCTGAAATTTGAATAAACGCCGTTGCTTCCGTTCTTTGTTTTGAAGAAATAAATTCTGAAGGTATCTTCCACACCGATGAATTTGACAATAGTCTTTGCATCATCGTCAAAGAATTTCTGCTCCTGTTCGGGAGAGTCGAAATATTTGACCTCGACCTTTCTTGAATATTCAGGAACAAAATACTGCTGAATTTTACCGTCTTTCTTGATAAATCTGTTTCTCAGGCTGTCATTTCTCTGAATCTCAATGTCAAAGGCCTTCTGAAGCAGATCAAAATCAAGCTCATTCTCAACAGAGATTGAGGTGGGAATCTGAGTCTGCTGCTTATGAATACCGAACCTGTACATAAGGTACATCGCATTCTGCGAGGGGGTTAAATCATAAAGGGTATAGCCGGTTAAATCCTTTTTCTTTTTGAACATTATTCTTTCATCTCCTTGTTATTTTTCTATATGTGAGAAGAAAAATTCTTTTCTCTCATCAGTATTGATAACAGTGACAGGCTTGATCTGATTAAGAACTCTGCCCTGCTTTTTCAGCATCTCTCTGTATGCTGCATATGTACCTTTCTCAAGAATGAGAACATCGGGCTCGCCAAGCATATTCCAGCGGCGGTATTTGAAATATTTTTCATTACTTTCGTTAAGATATTTATCAAGGGTCTTTCTGATTTCGGGAATCATATCCTTTGAAATCTCGGTTTCAGGCTCAGCAAGAAGAACATAACGGACAACCTCTGCATCGGGGTTGCCGTAGAAGCTGTAACCCCTGAAGGAAATTCCGAGCTTTTCCTGAACCTTGCCTGTAGCCCAGTCAACCATCTGGGTTGTGGTCTTTTCGTTTGCAATGTTCATTGCAAGATTGTTTCTGTAAAGGAACTGAATTCTGGGGGTCTTGTTATAAAAGCCTGTGACACGCACAACGTCTTCAATGCGGTAACGGTAAAGACCTGAATTGTTTGTAACAACAAGCTCATAATCCTTGCCCTCTTCAATTTCACCGATTGTCAGAAGTCTTTCACAGTCGGGCTCATCAACAGGGATGAACTCAAAGAAGACTGACTTGGGAAGAAGAACACAGTCATCAACATCAAGCTCAACGGGCATTGCCATATAGCCTTCAGCCGCAGCGTAGCCCATGTTGTGAATGGGAGCATCACCGATATATCTTCTGAGCTTTTTGACATAGAACTTAAGAGTTGAGCTGACCATACCATAGGACCAGGAGAATTTGGGCCAGATTCGGGGAGCAATGGGATCATCAAAGCCCTTTTCAAACTCCTTACGAAGCTCAGCTGCTCTTTCGGGCATGGGCTTGAATTTCTTTTCATATTTTGCACGAAGCTCTGCGGGACACTTGATGCTGGGATCAATTGTACCCTTTTCGATATCGTTGCAGACCATTTCCCAGTTGCTTTCAAGATACTCAAACATAATTGTGAGAAGTGTAACAACCATTGAGCCCATATATGTGACATCACGGTTCTCAAGAGCAAAACGAAGGTGGAAATAAGTTGAGTTCACTGCATCCTCGTTTTCGGGATACATAAAATCGTTGGGAGTTGTCATATAAAACTTTGAGAAGGGCTTGAGATAAGTGAAGGGAACCTGACCCGCACCGTTGCACATTTTGCCGTCCTCAAGCTCATGACCTGTGAGGATAAGAGCAATTGCACCAAGCTGCTTTTTATCAAACTTCTTTCCGTTTTTCTTGAACCATTTTGCAGCGCAGGCGGGAGTTGCAACAAAGCCGACTGACTGCATATGGAAAAGGTCTCTGCCTGATTTGGGAAGAATCTTGGGCTTGCCGACTGAGCCTGATGATGAACAGTATCTGTGGCACTTTGCAGCCATCATAAGATTGCTTTCACCTGCAATCATACGGTCAACATAATCTGCATAATCATCATAAGTTGTCAGAGGGATTTTCTTCTGAAACTCCTCAACGGAGTGAATGTTGCCAAGACCGACCTTTTTACCGTATTCGGTATCCTTATTTTTTCTGATGATGTCCATAAGGAGCTTTTCCTGAGTTTCAACGGGAATCTGTGAAACGCGGTCAAGGCTCTTGAAGACAATGTTTCCGAGTTTTACGCCAATTTCTGAAATTGCCATTTTTAACCTCTCCTTTTTCGCTGAAAACGAATTATATCCACTAGGCATTTATTGGTAAATTATATCATTCAAATACAGATTTGTCAATCGAACCATCGTTTTCATTTAACAATAAAGTTGTTGCATCTCTGTATAGAAAAAATGAACAAAAATTATATATCTTTTGTTATACAGTTCAAATGCCTTCACGAAAAAAACAGCCCCGTTTTCACGGGGCTGTAATTCCTTAACTGATTAACTCAGTAAGTCTTTAATTAATAGTAGTAATACTGATCGTACCAATATCTGTTGTATTCGTAAACAGTCTCTGAGCCGTCTTCGAATGTGATATAGATGTTGTCGATGTCGATACGGTGAACATAGGGATTATAGATTGTTGCATCCCAGTAGAATGTCTTTTCTGTGTTTGCACTCAGACCGCTTGTTACAATAAGGTTTCTGTAATCGCTGTATCTGATTTCACAGTAACAGGGATCGCCGTACCAGTCCTTATAGTATGTATCAATTTCCATACGTGTGATGAACTTGTTTGTGTTGTTCTTGATTGTGATTTCGGGTTCGATACCGTCAACTGAGTTGCAGTACCAGTCAACATAAACAATTGAAATGGGATCTTCGTTAAAGACAGATACATTACATGAAGCTGAGTATGTCTTTCCGCCGTATGAGAAGGAAGCTGTGATCTTACATGAGCCTGCCTTAACAGGAACAACTGTACCCTTGCTTGAAACCTTAGCAACGCCTGTGTTGCTGCTCTTCCAGGTTACTGTTGCACCTGAGGGGTTGCAGGTAGCCTTAAGATAGAGTGCATCATAAATGCCGATTGATGCTGAGGTTGTGTTAAGCTTGATTGAAGGATTAGTAACCTTAACTACGCAGGTATCCTTGTATGTCTTGCCGCCTGATGTGAAGTAAGCAGTGATTGTGCATGAGCCTGCACCGACGCCTGTAACCTTACCGTTCTGATTAACCTTAGCAACTGCTGTGTTGTTGCTCTTCCACTTGACTGCTACGCCTGCGGGATAAGTTTTTGCTGTAAGAGTATATGACTTACCGGGGAAGATTGAGATGCTGTCCTTGTTAAGAGCAAGTGAATAAGCCTTCTTGGTTGTTGCCTTAACGGTAGTGAACTTTGATGCCCAGTATGTTGTTGAGCCCTTCTTACCGTAAGCAAGAACCTTGAACTTATAGGTTGTGCTGCCCTTGAGGTTCTTAGCTGTGTACTTAACAGCAGTTGTTGTTGTCAGCTTCTTATAATCGCCTGTTGACTTGTCATAAACATAAACTCTGTAGCCTGCAGCACCCTTGACTGCCTTCCACTTAAGAGTGATTGAATCTGATTTTGAGGATGTTGCAATTGCGCTTGTTTTGCCGGGAAGGATTTTGAAGGAAAGAACCTTTTCACCTGAGTAGTTACCCATAAGCTTGATTCTTACGTTGTACTTGCCGACTGCTTTTCTGCCGCTTGTGTAAGCAACCTTATAGTCAGTACCCTTCTTGAGAGTCTTTCCGTTGCTGTCCTTAACTGTTACCTTGGGAGTCTTGACCTCACCGTTGTAGGTGTATTCTGTGTAAGGAATTGTTGTTGTTTTTACTGAAGCAATTGTTGTTGAGGTCTGCATACCGCAGGCACATGACTTCTTGACATAGCCGTTAGATGAGAAGGTAGCCTTCTTTGTTGACTTTGTGTATGAGTGTTTGTGCTTGTAAACGATGTTGTCAAACTCAAGATACATTGAGCCGTCTTCCCAGTCATATACAGAGCCTGCATAGTAAACTGTAAGAGGAGCGGGATCGTTGTAGGAATAAGTGTAAACTGCTGAAGATGAGATGTAGTCTATATTAGTTGAAATATAGACGCGGCTGAGTGAATCACAGCAATAAATTGTGCTGCTGTTAATGCTGCCGTAGTTGTTGAAGATAATGTATTCAAGGTTTTCGCAGTAATAGAAAGCATAAGTGTCAATGTAAGTTACGCTCTCAGGGATAACGATACCTGTGATACCGTCGCAGTACTGAAATGCATAGCTGTCAATTTCGGTTACGGGACAACCGCCGAGTGTGTCAGGGATAACCATAACACCTTCGTAGTCAGATGCACAGCCTACGATTGTAGCTTCTCCGCCGTACTCTTCATAAGTCAGTGCACCGTAGCCGTCATTACCGGCACTTGCACCGAAACAGAAAGCAACAGCAAGAAGAGCAACTGTGGCAATGATGAGTGCGAGTTTCTTCATGTTTGTTTTCATTTTTTTACCTCCTAGTAAAAATATTTACAATTTATTCTAACATTTAAATCCAGTAAAGTCAATCTGTTTTTAAGGTTAATTTAAACTGTTTTTTTATTCGACCATGTTTTTAATTCCGACCGGTGCTTCAAGGTCTGAAAAGCCGTAAAATCTTCTTGCGTTTTCACCGAGAATAAGCTTTTTATTCTCATCTGAAATCTTGCGTGTCTTTTCAATGAAATCAAGACTCATTTTATAGGTTATTGCTGTCATTGTGCGTGGGTAATCACTGCCCCACATCAGCTTTTCAAAGCCAACAAGAGCTGCAGCCTCATTGATGGCGTCCACAGCCGAGGGGAAGGGATAAAATTCCTCATTGAAAAGCCAGGTGATTCCGCCGCTTTCAATGTAAACGTTTTTGTGACGGGCAAGCTTAATCTGCTCCTGCCAGTTTTCACGGGTAACCATACCGAAATGGCCGATTGCAATTTTCAGCTCAGGGAACATTTCAATGATTTTTTCCATGGCCTCACATTGCTCGTCACCGTCAGCAAGATCAATTGAAATAAATTTATCATTTTCATATGCAAGCTCAAAGACATAAAGATGATTGAGAAGGTTCTTATCCTTAAGCCTTGAGGCACAGATTTTAATTCCGTCAAAATATGTGATATCACCCATCCCCTGCTCCTGATAAAGAGCACAGATTTTCAGCCTTTCAGGGTACTGCTTCCAAGCCTCAAGAAGATATCTGTCCTGATTTCCGTCAATGTATTCCTGAGTTATAACCGCACCGGAAACACCCGCATAATCCATATTGGCAATAAATCTTTCCGCACTGTTGAAGCCGTCAGTCATATAAGGCGGCATCATCTGACGGATTTCTCCGCCGAAATTACTTCTGCCCGAGCCGATATCAAACACAGGCTTTCCGTCAACAATGCCCTGCTGTTTTTTCCATAAATGTGCATGTGCATCAATAATCATAATGTCACTCCGTCTTTGAAGATTGCGATTTCTCTTGAACCGCATTTTTCATTGTTTGTCGGTCTGCCGTCGGCAACCTCTCTGATAAGCGCCACAAGCTCACGGGCAATTTTGTCCTTTTCAAAGCCGTAGGCTGAAAAGTCAATCCAATGAGGCTTCTTTTTTGCAATTGTGTTGTTGGAGGCAATCTTCACCGTGGGCACTGCACCTCCGAGGGGAGTTCCTCTGCCTGTTGTGAAAAGCACAAGATGGCAGCCTGCCGCGGAAAGATTTGTGATTGAAACAATGTCATTTCCCGGGCCGTTGAGAAGACTCAGTCCCGCCTTTGAAACTCTGTCACCGTAATCAAGCACATCAACAACGGGAGCCTTGCCGCCCTTCTGCACACAGCCCAGAGATTTCTCTTCAAGGGTTGTGATGCCGCCCTCCTTGTTTCCCGGCGAGGGATTTTCGGAAACGGGCTCTCCGTGGCTTCTGAAATATTCCTTGAAATTGTTGATCAGGGCAACACTCTTGTCAAAGATATCCTTGCTGACACATCTTTCAAAAAGAACTGTTTCGGCGCCGAACATTTCGGGCACCTCTGTCAGAACACAGGATGCACCCATTGAGCAAAGAATGTCTGTGACTGAGCCCACAACGGCATTGGCTGTGATTCCCGAAAAGCCGTCAGAACCGCCGCATTTCATACCCACCTTAAGTCTTGAAACGCTGACTTTTTCTCTTTTGTCACCGGCTGCTTTTTTCTGAAGCTGAGCAATGAGGCTGCAGCCTTCTGAAATTTCATCCTCACAGTCCTGAACTTTGAGAAACTTCACTCTTTCATCATTCCACTGACCGAGCACCTTTTTCATCTCTCCGATGTGATTGTTTTCACAGCCGAGTCCGAGAACAAGCACACCGCCCGCATTTCCGTGGTTAATGAGACCTCTGAGAATAAGCTGTGTTGTTTCCATATCCCCGCCCAGCTGACTGCAGCCGTAGGGATGTGAGAAGCAAATTGCGCCTGTTTTTTCGGCAAGCTGCTTTCCGATGCTGTTGACGCAGCCAACGGTGGGAACAATCCAGATATCGTTTCTGATGCCGATGTCACCGTTTTCTCTGACATAAGCCTCAATTTCAAAGGGCTCCTCAGGCTCAAGAGGCTGAAAATCGGGAGTGTACTCATAACTGAGCACATCTCCGAGCTTTGTTTTCATATTATGAGAGTGGACAAGCTCCCCCTTTTTAATATCCGCCGTTGCTCTGCCGATGGGAAAGCCGTATTTGATAACATCCTCACCCTCAGCAATGTCACAGACAGCAGATTTATGTCCCGTTTCAAGATTAACCGAAACGTTATCTCTTTCATTGATTATGACAGTATCCATTTTAATGCTCCTTCGGCTGTAAGCTGACCGATTTTTTCATAATACTCTGTTACTGTTTCCGTCATATCGGAAATATCACAAAGCCAGAGGCTGCTGTCAGCAAGAATTTCACCGATTGTGCCCTTCTGCATTTTTCCAATAACATCTGCCGCATCGTCGGGAGTATCGTTTTTATAAAAATAAATGAGATTTGCAAGAGACATTGTAAGACCCTTGGGGTAGCTACCGTTGAGCTGCTTATACTCAAGAAGAGTGGGAAGCACGCGGACAGCAAACTTGCTGACGCTGTTGAGAGCAATTGATCTGAGCTTATGCTTGATGAAGGGATTTCTGAAGCGGTCGAAAACGCTGTTCATAAATTTTCTGCTGTCTTCATTGTCACCGATTGTGGGAAGAATTTCTTCATTCATACACTTTTCAAGATAAGCGGAAACTGTTTCATCCTCCATACATTCTCCGACGGTTTCAAGACCCTTAAGAATTGCGCCTGTAACAATTGTTGTGTGTGCTCCGTTAAGAATTCTTACCTTGATTTTTTTATAGGGCTTTGCGTCATCTGTCCAGATAACGTTGAAGCCTGCTTTTTTAAGGGGAAGCTCAGCTTCAAAATCACCCTCGATAACCCAGAGGTGAAAAATTTCCGCTGTGTCAAGGAATTTGTCATCAGGATGAAGCTGATTTGTTTCATCGTTGGGGTATCCCGTTACAATTCTGTCAACAAGAGTGTTTGAGAAGGTGTTTTCTTTTTCAATCCAGCTGATGAAATCTTCACCGAGATTCCACTTTTCAGCATATCTGAGAACACATTTCTTCAGCTCATCTCCGTTGTTGTCAATCAGCTCACATGCAAGGAAAACAAAGCCCTTCATACCGTTGAGGTAACGTCTGTGAAGAAGCTGGGTCACTTTACCGGGGAAGGAGCTGCAGGGCTTGTCTGTGATTTCACAGCTGTCATCAAAGGCAATGCCTGCTTCAGTTGTGTTTGAAACAACAAAGCGGAAATCCTCATTGTCTGCAAGAGAAATGAACTGATCATAATTTTTATAAGGATCGATGCATCTTGAAATTGATTCAACAAAGGTGTGCTCCTTTTTGATTTCACCGTCCTGAATACCTCTGAGATAAAGATTGTATTTGCAATCCTGCTCATTGAGCTGCTCACATCTGCCCGTTGCAATGGGCTGAACAACAACAGCCTTGCCCTCATAAAGACCTTTTTTGTTAAGGTTATGAAGGAAATAATCGAAAAATCCTCTGAGGAAATTACCCTCACCAAACTGAATAATTGTCTCTTTCATTTTAACCACCTATTTTAATCAGAAGTTTTGCAAGTGTTCCGTTATTGTTTCTGAGAGCCTCAAAGGCCTCAACAGCCTTTTCCATTTCATAAACACCGCTGACCATTTTCATTACGTTAGCCTTGCCCGAAGCAACAAGGTCGATATTGTTGATGAAATCATTTCTGAGAGCATTTCTGCTGCCGTGAACGTTGAGCTCCTTTTTAAGAAGGATTGAGTGATTGAAGTTGGTATCTCGTTTACCGTTACCGATAAGAATGATGTTGCCGGCAAAGGCGGCATTCTCAATGCAGCCAAGGAAGGTTTCGGGAGCACCGCAAGCCTCAATGCAGACATCAAAGCCTCTGCCCTCGGTGAATTCAAGGGTAAACTCCTCAAGGGACTGAGCCTTTGTGTTCACAACAGCGTCAGCACCGTACTGCTTTGCAAGCTCAAGACGGTTGTCAAGAATGTCTGCAACAACAATTCTTCTGCACTTCTGCTTTGCGGCAAGAAGTGCAAAAAGACCGATGGGCCCCGCACCGATAACAAGCACATCGTCAGTTTCCTTGATTTCAGCTCTTGAAACTGCGTGCTGAGAAATTGAGAAGGGCTCAATGAGTGCAAGCTCCTGAGCTGAAAGTCCCTTGCCGTCAAAAATTCTTTCAACGGGCATTGCAATATATTCACAGAAGGCACCGTCACGCTGAACGCCCATTGTCTGATTGTCAGTACAGCAGTTTACAAAGCCTCTCTCACAGGAGTAGCATCCGCCGCAATTGAAATAGGGGTTGCAGGTTACAATATCACCCTTTTTGAAGCCCTTGTCATTTTCGGGAATTTCAACAATCTCTGCTGAAAATTCGTGACCGGGAATTCTGGGGTATGTTGTGAAGGGCTGATTTCCCGTGTAAGAAGCAAGGTCAGCTCCGCAGATGCCCACATATTTTACCCTGAGAAGTGCTTCACCCTCTTTGACAACGGGCATTTCAACCTCTCTGATTTCGATTTCATTGGGATTTGAAATTACAATTGCTTTCATTTTATTCATCCTCCTTGATAAAATCCTTGTTCCAGATAACACCTGTTTTAAGGGGCGCACCCTTGCAGAAAATTTTCTTTTCATAAGCGCCGAGAACATCGTCTGTGAATTCCTTTTTGTCAATCAGCTCAACGACCTCGTCATATCTGCTGTCAACAAGAACCTCAATCGCCTTTTCCATATGCTCCTGACGGAAATTAATCGAAGCAAAAATGAGATGATTTTCAAAGCCGAAGGGCATTGTGTCATATCTGACAACGGGGCCGAGGGAAAAGCTGTTATAAATTCCGTTGCAGCCGAGCACCTTATGCTCAAAGGCTACTCTGTGCTCAATGTCTGTTCCGCTTGTGCCCACAAACATTGTTGCTCTGCCGCCGAGTATTTCAATGATTTTTTCCGCTGTTTCTTCTTCACTCAGACCTGATGTGCAAAGATAATCAGCCTTTGCAATTTCCTTTGAAAAAACAACCTTCTTGCAGCCTTCGTCACTTCTGCCGATGAAAAGAATCTGAGCATCGGGATGATTTCTTCTGATCTGATCGGCAATGAACAGACCTGTCATGCCGAGACCGAAAACAACAGTTTTTGAAAAGATGCTCTCTGAAGCTCTTTTTCTTGCCTGCTGCTCGGAGCATTTGTGCTTTGCCATTTCAATTCTGAACTGATGAGCCTGACCGAGATCCTCCATTCTTTCAAGCTGAAAAATCGCACAGGCATAGGGATCGGCAAAGGAAAGTCTCTTTGCAACGGAAAGAGGAAGCTTTGTCAGACCCGCATACTTTTCGGGCAGAGGAAGAAGCATATCGGGATTGAAATAATTCTTGTCACAGAAAAGTCCGTCTGCACCGTCACAGCCATATTCGAAATAAGTTTCATCCTCGGTGTATCTTGTGGGATCCCAGCTGTCTCCGCCCCTGATGAGAACAATTGCAAAGCGGTTTTCAGAGGGCACCCAGACAACGCCCTCGTGACCGTTGATGAGTCTGTTTTCACCCTCGGGAAATTTCTTTGAAAGCTTGCCCGCTCTGCCCATCTTCATCAGCTCAAAGTCTGTTCCGCAAAAGCCCTGAAAAACAGGCCAGGCTTCAGTTCCCTTGTAAAGAGGCTCACCTCTGAGTCTTTGTCTTTCGGGATTTATAAGATTAACGAGTGAATATTTAATCGGCTCTTTTTCATCATTCTGAAAATATGTACCATAGGTCTGCATTTTTTTACCATCCTCTCGGCAGTTTTTTTAATACTAACATATTATAAAAGCCGTTTCAACTTTTTGACCGCAAAAAAATGTTTTTCTTATGTGAATTTTAAACAACAATTTTCTATGTTTTGAACATTGTCTGCACAAGTGCTTATATGGTAAAATTCAGTTAATTATTAAAGGGAGGTACAGCTATGCTTATACTTGAAAACAATAAGGTTTTTGTCCTTGAAACTCAGTCAACCCATTATGTTATGGCAGTTAACTGTGAGGGCGGGCTCGAGCACGTTCACTGGGGCAGAAAATGTGCAATTGAGGATTATGAATCCCTTTACACATCCCATGAGAAAAACTCAAACCATTCAGGACGTGACCTTGGTGCAACGGAATATCTTTCACACGGCGGAACGGTTTACAGAACACCCGCACTTGTGGCTCTTTATGCTGACGGATGCCGTGAAGCCGTTCTCACCTATAAGGACTTCAATGTCTTTGATGAGGATGAAGCCTTTGTGCTTGAAATCATTCTTGAGGACAAGGCCTACGGTCTTGAGACTTCTCTTTTTTATAAACTCAGAGAGGAAACCGACATCATTGAAAGATATGTGAAAATCAGAAACTGCTCAGATAAAAAAATAATTCTGAAAAAGGCAGCTTCCGGAGAATTCACACTCCCCTCTCTCAGACCCTATACCTCAACAAATTTCAACGGTGCCTGGGCGGCTGAATTCAGAAAAGAAGACACAGTTGTCAAAAACGGCACTCTCACCTATGAAAGCAGAAAGGGCACAAGCAATCACACAAACAGCCCCTTCTTCATTCTTTCTCAGGATGCAACGGAAAAAAGCGGTGAGGTTTTCTTCGGAGCTCTTGCCTGGAGCGGAAACTTCAAGTCAGAGATTTCACGTGACTTCATCGGACGCACCCGTGCAGTTATCGGTGTGAGTGATTTTGATTTCTCCTTTGATCTTCTTCCCGGTGAAGAATTTGAGGCACCCTCCGTTTTCTGCGGATATGCAGAGGGCCTCGGTGAAATGAGCAATCAGATGAACCGCTTTGCTTATGAGCATATTATGCCGAAAAGATATGCCCGTGAGCCTCTTCCCGTTCTTTATAACAGCTGGGAGGCAACCTGGTTTGATGTCAGCTGTGAAGGCCAGCAGAAGCTTGCTGAAATTGCCGCTGACATCGGCTGTGAGCTTTTTGTTATGGATGACGGCTGGTTCGGTCAGAGAAAGGACGACCACGCAGGTCTCGGTGACTGGTATGTCAACAGTGAAAAATTCCCCAAGGGTCTTTCACCTCTGATTGACAAGGTGAAAAGCCTCGGTATGAGATTCGGTCTGTGGTTTGAGCCTGAGATGGTCAATCCCGATTCAGACCTTTACCGTGCCCATCCCGAATGGACTTATCATTATGACACAAGAACCCCCTCTCTTCTGAGAAATCAGCTTGTGCTCAATCTTACAAGAGATGATGTGAAGGAATTCGTTTTCAGCTCAATGGACGATATGCTTTGCAAGTATGACATCAGCTACATAAAGTGGGATATGAACAGAGCCTACTCCGAAACGGGTGCAGACAATCTTGCAAACCCCCAGGAGCTGTGGTACAGACACACAAAGGCAGTTTATGAAATTGCCGACAGACTCAAGCAAAAGCATCCCGACCTTCAGATTGAGTGCTGTGCTTCAGGCGGCGGCAGAGCAGATTACGGCGCCCTCTCCCATTTTGATATGGTTTGGACAAGTGACAACACCGACCCCGTTGACCGTCTTGAAATCCAGCACGGCTTCTCACTGCTTTATCCCATAAAGACAATGAGAGCCTGGGTAACAGACACAAACAGACACTCACGTCCCAAGGATTTCGATTTCCGCTTCAACGTCACAATGCAAGGCTCTCTTTCAATCGGCGGCAATCTTCTCAAATACAATGAAAAAGAGCTTGAAATTCACAAAAAATATATCTCCCTTTACAAAGAAATCCGAAACACCGTTCAGTTCGGCTTCTTCCACCGCCTTGCAAATTTCCAAAAGGACAGCATCTATGCAACGGAATATGTTCTCGGTAATCAGGCGGTTGTCTTCCTTTGCAAGAAGGTCAACACCTTCTTCAACGACAAGTTCCTGCGTCTGCGCCTTGAAGGTCTTGACAAGGACAGTCAGTATAAATTCACCTTCAGAAACAGAAAATTTATCAAAAGCGGTGCTTATCTGATGAACGTGGGACTGGAGCTTGAAATGGGCTCAACCCTGGAATCAGAAATTATAATTTTGGAAAAAGTAAACTGAGGTGAACTTATGACACAAAAAGAATATCTTGCGCTTATTGACAGTGTCATTGAAAACGGCAGATACAAGGCCGACTGGAAATCCCTCTCAAACCACAAGACTCCCGATTGGTTTGTTCAGGACAAGCTTGGCGTGTTCATCCACTGGGGTATTTACAGCGTACCCGCCTACGGCAGTGAATGGTATTCCCGTTCAATGTATGACAAAAGAGTAAGAGAGTTTGAATATCACAGAAAAACCTACGGTGAGCAGAAGGATTTCGGTTATAAGGATTTCATCCCCATGTTCAAGGCCGAAAAATTCAGTGCTGAAAAATGGGTTGAGCTTTTCAAAAAAGCAGGTATCAGATACGTTATGCCCGTTGCCGAGCACCACGACGGCTTTGCAATGTATGACACCGAGTTCAACAAATGGAATAGTGTGAACATGGGACCCTGCGTTGACGTGACAGGTGAGCTTAAAGCGGAATGTGAAAAGCAGGGACTTACCTTCTGCGCTTCAACTCACAGAGCCGAGCATTATTTCTTTATGAATCTCGGCAGAACCTTTGACAGCGATGTCAATGATGACAATTACAGAGATTTTTACGGACCCGCCGTTTATTCAGAGGGACTCAATTCAGAAAATCTCGGAATCACAACCGAAAACATCTATTCCGAAGGTGCAAGTCAGGAATGGCTTGAGGACTGGATGGTCAGAACCTGTGAGCTTGTTGACAAATATCAGCCTCAGATTCTTTATTTTGACTGGTGGATTCAGAACCACTCCTTCAAGCCCTATCTGAAAAAGATTGCCGCTTATTATTATAACCGTGCTCTTGAATGGGGTAAGGAAGTAACAATCAACTATAAGCACGAGGCATTCCCCCCCACCGTTGCAACCTTTGACGTTGAAAGAGGTGCACTGACGGGAATTTCACCTGTGCCCTGGCAAACAGATACGGCAATCGGCAAAAACTCCTGGGGCTACCGCAAGGACAATACATACAAATCATCAAGACAGATTATCTGTGACCTGATTGACATTGTTTCAAAAAACGGCAACCTTCTTCTTAACATCGGCCCCCGTGCAGACGGCACAATCACCGAGGAAGAAACAAAGGTGCTTCTTGATATGGGTAAATGGCTTGAAACCAACGGTGAAGGCATTTACGGAACAACCTTCTGGAAAACCTTCGGTGAAGGCTCTGTCAATGCCGAAGCAGGCTTTTTCAAGGACGGAGATGAAAAAGCATTCACGGAAAAGGATTTCCGCTTCACCTATAAGGACTGCAGCCTTTATGTTTTCCAGATGCGTCCCGACGGCAAGGATGTTAAAATCAGAACACTCAGCAAAAAGAATGTTCACGATTTTCTTGTTGAAAGCGTTGAGCTTCTCGGCGTCGGCAAGGTTGAATTTGAAAGAACAGAGGATGAAATGATCATCCGCCTTCCCGAAGGCACCGACACCGAATTTCCCCTCTGCTTCAAGCTTGAAATCAGCTGATTATATTAAAAAGACAAAGACCTCACAAATAACGGTGAGGTCTTTTTGTTCAGCTTGTATTAATGCAAAGGGGCAGCAAAAAACTCACAACCCGATGTTGTGAGTTTTTTTGTTTAATCTTTATACACTGTCAGGCAGATTTTATGTCCTTCAATTTAATCTCTGCTCATGCTTTTGTGCCCTTACGTGAGATTAAATCAGCGGTACTCGGGAAGCCAGTCCTTATGCTCCTCAAGAAGCTCGTCAACCATTGCATAAATATCCTTGATATTAAGCTCTGAGCCTGTCAGAGGATCCATCATAGCTGCATTGTAAATATATTTCTTTTCCAGAGTAGCCGCTGCCTGAATTGTCAGAAGCTGAGCATAAATGTTGCTTGCATTCATTGCGGCAAGCTGAAGAGGAAGCTCTCCCATGTGGCAGGGTGTGATGCCGCTGCCGTCAACAAGGCAGGGAACCTCAACACAGGCATCCTTAGGCAGATTTTCAATAAGTCCGTTGTTGAGCACGTTGCCGCCGATTTTGTAAGGCTTGTTGGTAACAATGGCTTCCATAATATATGAGGCGTATTCCTCTGAACGCTCGTGAGTGATTTTTCCGTCAGCAAGAATGCTGTCTCTTTCCTTTTCCCAGCCCTCAATCTGATTGACACAGCGGCGGGGATACTCGTCAAGGGGAATGTTGAACTCCTCAATCATTTCAGGATATCTTGACTTGATATAGAATCCGTTATATTCCGCATTGTGCTCACTGCTTTCCGTGCAGTAATAGCCAAGCTTGTCAATATAATCGTAGCGCACCATATCTCCGTGCTTTTCTGAGACATTTTTTTCCTTTGCTCTCTTTTTGATTTCAGGATAAAGGTCATTGCCCTCCTTGTCTCTTATGTCAAGAAGCCATGCCATATGGTTGATACCGGCAATGATGTCTGTTCTGCCCTCAACCTTGTCCTCCATACCCAGAGCCTCAAGAAGATGCTTTGAACAACCCTGAACACTGTGGCAAAGACCGACGGTTTTGATTTTTGTGTATCTGAGCATATAACCTGTGAGCATTGCCATGGGGTTTGTGTAATTAAGAAACCATGCATCAGGACAAACCTCTTCCATGTCATCGGCAAAGGCCTTCATCACGGGAATTGTACGAAGAGCTCTCATAATTCCGCCGATGCCCATTGTGTCGGCAATTGTCTGACGGAGTCCGTATTTCTTGGGAATTTCAAAATCTGTCACAGTGCAGGGCTCATAACCGCCGACCTGAATTGCATTGACAACAAATTTTGCATCTCTGAGAGCATCCTTTCTCTGCTCAACACCAAGATATGTTGTGATTTTTGCTCTGCCCTCATTGATGTTTCTGTTGATTGCGGAAAGAATAATTTCCGACTCCTTAAGTCTCTGTTCATCAATGTCATAAAGCGCAAACTCACTTTCTCTCAGACAAGGGGTGCACATACAGTCACCGATAACGTTTCTTGCAAAGATTGTGCTTCCCGCACCCATAAATGTAATTTTCATATTTATCATCCTTTCAATAAAATTCTTTAAAAAGAATTCATTTAACTTTGTTGCAGCCCGAAAATAAATTCGAGTTAAATTATCATACCTATTGCATAAATAGCCGCAAGGTGTAAGGGGTAAAAAAGATAAAAGAAATACTTAAGCTTTTTCTTTCCCGCATCTCCATTGTAAGCAAAGAGGAAGGGAAGAGAAAGCAGTGCCCAGAAAAATGACGGTGTAAAGGCTCCGTAACAAAGAACCGAAAAAGCAACAAGGCCCAGAGAATAAATAATCAGCTTTTTCTTTCTGTCCATGCTCACAGCCGCAAACAACGGCAGAACAATTCCCGGAAAGCCGTAATCAAGAGTGATTTTTGTGCCCGTCAGAGTCAGGGAATTTTCAAAAAACAGACAAAGCGAAAACAGTACCGCCAGAATTCCGAAGAAAATCATCCCCGTTTTCACCCCGGGCGCCTTCTTCATTTCAAGAAAGCTGCCGCAAAGCAGAATTGAAAAAGAGAAGGTGAACAGTATATTCAAATAAAATCCGTTACCGCTGCCCGTTATAAAGCTTTCGGCAATGTTGACCGCCTGACAGATGAGAGCAAGAACGAAAAGCCGGAGAAAATACTTTTTTCTGTCCTTTGTGTAAAAGCAGCCCTCTCCGATGAAAAAGGCAAACAATGGCATTGCTGTTCTGCCGATGAGTCTGAGGGTGAAGAGCTGAGGAAAAAGCACCACTCCCACATGATCAACCGTCATTGTCAGACAGGCAAGCAGTTTAATCTGATTCCTGGTCATAAGCTAACTTGTTCTCCCCCGCTTTTTCTTGATTTTTCAGCAGCAAGAGCAATGTCGTGGCTGATAACCGTTGCATCAATTGTTGTCACATCCTTAAGATCGGTCTTTTCACCGCAGATGATTTTCACAAAATTTGAAATGAGTCTGATGTCACCCTCAACGTGTCCGCTGACAGCGGGGCTGCCGGTGAAAACTCTTTTTTTACCCTTGCCGAAAATGTTCATTTCAAGCTTTGTTCCGTATCCGATAAGCTCACCCTTTGTACCCACAATGTGACACTCTCTGAACATCTTTTCGGAAAATCCGTTCATATTAAGAACGGCAACTGCTCCGTTTTCAAATTTCATTGTAACAAGCTGATGGTCACAGACATTGTTGTCATTGAGGAAAACACACCTTCCGTAATCTCCGTTTCTGACTGCATCCTCAATGTCCTTTTTGCTGTTGTGAGCCTTGCCGGTAAGTGTTCTTTTCATATGCTTTATGAACTTTGCCTTATAAAAGGGATCTGTTATGTAAAGCCTCTGAGCATCATAAGGACAGTTCTTTTTTGCCTTACAGCCACCCATACAGCTTTTCGCCGCACCCTCGGGAGCGCATTCCTTTTTGAAATATCTGATTCCTCCCACGGAGCTGACACTTGTGCAGGGACTGTCAACAAACCAGGCAATAAGGTCAATATCGTGACAGCACTTTGCAAGAATTGACGGAGTTGAGGTGAATTCATCCCTCCAATTCCCTCTGACAAAGCTGTGAGCAAAATGGAAATAACCCACATTTTCCGTGTGATTGATTGAAACAATGTCACCGATTTTTCCCGAAGCTATGATTTCCTTGATTTTGCTGTAATAATTTGAATATCTCAAAACGTGGCAGATAATGAGAAGCGCACCCTTTTTCTCTGCAAGGTCCTTAAGCTCAAGGTATTCCTCTCTGCTTCCGCTGACAGGCTTTTCAAGAAGAATATATCTGTATCCCGTTTCAAGAGCCCTTTTTGTAATTTCATAATGACTTGCATCCTGTGTTGAAATTATAAGAGCATCGGAAACAACACCCTTTTCAAAAAAGCTGTCAGGGGAAAGATACCGTCTTTCCTCGGGAATTCCGAATTTAGGAGCAATATCGTCAAGAGCCTGCTGACGTATATCACAAAGAGAATGAAGCCTGACCTTTTTTGAATGAAAGCCTTTCAGAAAGCCCATATATTCCGTACCTCTGTTTCCGAGACCGATAACCGAAACTGTTTTCACAAGAATGTTCCTCCTTTAAAGAGCCTTCAAAATTTAACTGCTGATGATTTTGCCGCAAAGGCCTGATACTCTCAAGGCTTTTCAATGCAGCTACAGTAAAAACTTACCTAGTTAAACCTTGTTAGTTCTATGTTAACATAAAACTGCATTATTTTAAATAGTATCAGAGTTTTATTTTCATAATTTTATTGTGCAAATATTAAATTTTTTCATATCATAACAAATTGTTCATAATTTGTTGACTCTTATTGATAATTGTGATATATTTACTGACATAATTCCAATTTTAATCGAGGCGTTTTTATGGAAAAAATTATTTCAATCATCATGGCTCTGGTGGCATTTATTTCGGGCTATTTCTCATCAATCTTCCCCGATTTAAAAGCCGACTATACACTTCACACCGATATATGCTACGGTCTGAGTGAAAGAAATTATCTTGATATTTATGTTCCCGAAACTGCATACGACAGAAAAGAAAACGCTTGTGTTCTTTTCATTCACGGCGGTTCCTGGTCAAACGGAGACAAAAAGGAAATGGCTTCCCGCTGCATTGAGCTTGCAAAAAAAGGTTACATCACCGCAACAATGAATTACACCCTTTATTCAAGCGGAATTGCTGACAGCTTCACCGTTGACATAATGCTGGACGAAATCGGTCTTGCATTAGAGAAAATCAAGGACTTTTCATCTCACGAGGGACTGCACGTCAAAAAAGCCGCTCTCTCAGGCTTTTCCTCCGGCGGACACATTTCTCTGCTTTATTCTTACACAAGAGCTGACAAATCTCCCATTCCTCTTGTGTTCACGGCAAATATGGTTGCCCCCTCCCTTCTCAGCTATGAAATTTGGGGAGACCTCTGCCCTGTGATTGTCAGCGGTCTGACCGGACTTGAAATCACAGCGGAAAATATCAATTCCGATATGGCTAAAAAGGCAATTGCCCGCGTTTCTCCCGTGACATATATAAATAAAAACACAATGCCCTCTCTTTTTGCTTATGCTGGAAAGGATCCCATTGTCCAAAAGGGAAATGCCGAAGCCGTTGCAGCAAAATTTGAGAAGACGGGCGCAAAATATGACCTTGTCTTTTATCCCGACTCCTTCCACACTCTTTTGAATAATCCCGAGCAGCACGAAATTTATCTTGAAATTCTTGACCGTTACTGCAAGGATTATTTCGGTTATTGATTCCGTTTTTTAATGTCAGGCTTCTTTAAGCCTGACATTTTTTATTTTATACAGACCTCTTTCACTCCTTAATATGCAATAAAAAAAATCCCGTACAATCTGCATTGTACGGGATTTGGTTTAACTGATAAAAATTATTCAGCTGTGTTCTTCTTGAGAGTCTCAAGCTCTGCTCTGAGTTCCTTGGGAAGCTTGTCACCGAATTTTGAGTAGAACTCTTCGATGCCCTTTGCATCCTCAGCCCAGAGAGCCTTGTCAACGTCAAGGATAGCCTTAAGGCTGTCAACAGTAACTTCACCTTCAAGGCCTTCAAGGTTGATGTCTTCAGCCTTGGGAAGATAACCGATTGCTGTTTCGTCTGCGCCAACCTTACCTTCACATCTGTCGATGATCCAGTCAAGAACACGAAGGTTGTCACCGAAGCCGGGCCACATGAAGTTGCCTTCGTCATCCTTACGGAACCAGTTAACGTTGAAGATCTTGGGAGCCTTGTCAGCATCAAGTGTTTCACCGATGTTGATCCAGTGCTGCCAGTAATCAGCCATGTCATAACCACAGAAGGGAAGCATAGCCATGGGGTCACGGCGAACAACACCTACTGCACCTGAAGCTGCAGCTGTTGTTTCTGAAGCCATGATTGAACCAACGAATACACCGTGGTTCCAGTCTCTTGACTGATATACAAGGGGAGCAAGCTTAGCACGACGGCCGCCGAATACAATTGCTGAAACGGGAACACCGTTGGGATTCTCGAACTCGCTGCTGATGCAGGGGCAGTTCTTTGCGGGAGCTGTGAAACGGCTGTTGGGATGAGCACCCTTGATTTCGTCTGTCTTGCCGTTCCAGGGCTTGCCTGTCCATTCAATAGCATTTTCGGGAGGATTCTTATCGAGGCCTTCCCACCATACTGTGTTGTTGTCAAGGTTGTGAGCAACGTTTGTGAAGATTGTGCCCTTCATTGTTGAAAGAAGAGCGTTGGGGTTTGACTTCATGTTTGTGCCGGGAGCAACGCCGAAGAAACCGTTTTCGGGGTTGATAGCATAAAGTCTTCCGTCTGCACCCTTACGGATCCAGGCAATATCGTCACCTACGCACCATACTTTGTAGCCCTTGTTCTTATATCCTTCGGGAGGAATAAGCATTGCAAGGTTGGTCTTGCCGCAAGCTGAGGGGAATGCAGCACAGATGTATTTAACTTCACCGTCGGGCTTTTCGATGCCGAGGATGAGCATGTGCTCAGCCATCCAGCCTTCTTTTCTGCCCTGGTTTGAAGCAATACGAAGAGCGAAGCACTTCTTGCCGAGAAGAACGTTTCCGCCGTAACCTGAGTTAACGGAGATGATTGTGTTGTCCTGGGGGAAGTGGCAGATATATCTCTTTTCTTCATCGATATCGCAACGGCAGTGAAGACCGCGAACCCAGTCATTGCTGTCGCCGAGAGCTTCAAGAACGTTTGTGCCGACTCTTGTCATGATAGCCATGTTGAGAACAACATAGATTGAGTCTGTAAGCTCAATACCGGCCTTTGAGAACTCTGAACCAACGGGGCCCATTGAGTAAGGAATGATATAAGCTGTTCTGCCCTTGTAGCTGTCCTTAGCAATACCGTAAAGCATTTCATAAGCTTCTTTGGGATCCATCCAGTTGTTTGTGGGGCCTGCTTCTTCTTTTGTGTCAGCACAGATGAAGGTTCTGCCTTCAACACGTGCAACGTCGTTAACTGCAGTTCTGTGGAGATAGCAGTCGGGAAGAAGTTCCTCATTGAGTTTGAGCATTTCGCCTGTTGCGCAAGCTTCTGCACGGAGAGCCTCAATCTGCTCGTCTGAACCGTCAATCCAAACTACTTTGTCGGGATTAACAAGTGCAAGCTTGTCTTCAAGCCATTCAAGAACGCTTTTGTTGTTTGTGGGTGAATTCTGAAGCATAGTTAAGTATCCTTTCACATTGAAATTTTTGTTTGTAGATTTAATTGACACGGGGTAATTTAAACTACTTTCTTATCTATTATACTTGGTTTCTTCATTATTTTCAATACATTAAAAGAAAAATTATATCGGCGAAAAAGCGTTTTTTTTATATATCTCTAACAAAAAAACTCCTTTTTTCTCAACATAACCACTAAAAAAATTTCCAAAGCGCAATAAAAAACGGACTGCCGAATAATCGGCAGTCCGGGGAAAATATTAATAATGAAGAACTCCGCACTTACACTCCTGATTAAAGCCGAAGAGCTTGCAGAAGAAATTGACAATCTTGAATACAAACTTTCCGACGGGGTTGGTGTTGTGGCACATACAAGAGCACACGCCGACAATATCATTTCCTTCATCATCAGTGCCGAGAATAACTCTGTATTCGAAGCAGCGGTCACAGATTTTAATTGATGCATCCTCACTCATAACCTGGTCAACAAAATTGTGGCCTGTGGGAGCAATTGCTGTCTGAGGCACGTAAACACCGCAGGCAGAGCAATAAAGATAATCGGTAAGGCCGGGAATCTCACAGGTTGTTTCATAACCCTTCTCGATACAAAGGAAATTGTGCTCATAAGCATCGATAGTCTCGGAAGCAAGAACCTCATCACATCTGAGACAGTACTTTTCTGAAAGACCCTCATAATCTGAAAGGTCGTCCCCCTCCTTGTAATCAACGGGACGGCAGACAGCCTTTTTGACCACTGTCCAGTAATCAGGCTCGATATGACCGATTGAGGTTACATAAGCCTTGACATTTGTAAGGTTACAGTCGGGACAGTCACCGTAAACAACACCCATTGTTGTGCACTTTGCTTTTTCAATTACTCTTGTGATGTTGATTACATTGGGATGAGTTTCTGCAGCCATATATTTTGTTTCAAGGATGTTTTTGTGTTCAGCATCACAGCTGTTGCAGTAACGGTTTACTTCACCGCCCTGAGCACAGTTGCCTGATTCAAAAACCCAGACGTTCTGAAGATGTGCATCTTCATTTTCCTGAGTTGTGATTTCATCACAGACACTGCACTTGATGTTTGTGAAGCCGCATTCTGTTACACCTGCATCCTCTGAGAAATAATGAACAGATTCCTTGTCTGTGTCAACAAAGCCGCAATATACGCAGGTACGTTCCTTGTCACCGTGCTGAGTTTTTGTGGGCAGATTTGTAACAACCCAGTCTCTGTAATAATGAGCATCAGCATCAAGGGGAAGGCTGTGAGTTGTGATGAATCCGCAAAGGGTACAGATTACCTCCTGGGAGCCGTTGTGAGAACAGCTTGAAGGTACTGTCTTTCCTTCCTCGTATTTGACAAAGGTGTCAGTATGGCAGGGAATTTCTCTTTCAACATCTTTTTTACAAACATCACAGTTGAAAATTTCAATACCTGCAGTTTCACAGGTGGGTGAAAGCTTGATTGTTGTGGGTGAACCCTCTTTGTAAACGTGAGCACCTTCATCAAAAGGAATTTCTTCAGTTTCAAAGTAAGTACATCCGAAACGGTTACATCTGCTTTCCTTTTCACCCAGAGTGTTACAGGTGGGAGCAACTGTCACAACCCATGAAAGCATATCGTGGTTTGAATTCACGGGAAGAATCTCATTATAGCTGAAAAAGCAGACAGAGCACATCCGGTAAACAGTACCTGTCTGAGTGCAGGTTGCATCCTTGCGGTAAATCTGAGTGAAGGTGTGTGCCTCAACAATGTCAACACCGAGAGAGCCAACACCCTGAGGAAGATCTGTGTTTGAACAAAGGTTACAAATCTTAACCTGAGTACCCGTTGTGGTACAGCTTGAATTGACAGTTGTTTTCCATGCGTAATATTCGTGGTTACAGCTGTTTGCGGAAATGGTTGCACTGTCAAGAATTTCATCACAGTCAAGGCAGATTTTTTCCATTTTTCCCGCTTTGGTATTTGTTGCGCTGATAACTGTCTTCCATTCATAGTATGTATGTTCACAATCGGCTGCAAAGGAAGTTACAGAAAAAGCGGCAACAACCATAATGAAACAAAAAGCAAAAAGTAAGAGCTTTTTAAGGTTTGTTTTCATTATATTACCTCCTTGAAAATTTATTGTACATTTTTACACATATTAATAATATCATCATTTGGCAAAATCGTCAACAGAAGAAATCAAATATTAAAAATTTATTATTTTTAATGAGTAATTAATTACACTTTTTTGTTTTTTTGACTCCCACGTGTGTGTTCTTGCGTTCTTATGGTCTCCTCTCTTCTGTTGTTCAGAAGAATGCAAGACGGTCTTTTCTCCCGACGATGCTGTATATCAATACTGCAAGGAGGGAAAAACTCCGAGCACCAAGGTGCGCTCTTACGTTCTTATGGACAACAGAAAAGGGTTGAAGCCGAGCTTCAACCCTTAATCTTATTTACCGTTAATCCTGAGGGATTAATAGTGAGCTGCACCGCAGGAGCAGACTGCATTGATCTTGAAGAGCTTCCAGAAGAATCTGAGAATCTTATAGATGAACTTCATAAATCCGCTTGTCTTATGGCAGATACAGCTGTGAGCTGAATCGCCGTCCTTGATTGCGCTACATCTTGAGCATACACCGTCAACAAAGTTGTGTCCGAGAACATACTCGATTTCGCTCCAATCCTTTTCAACGAATTTACCGTCAACAAGAACGAAGTAAGATCCGCATGAACCGCGGTAATGCTCAACATAACCTGCAACATCGCAAGTTGCGGGATTTGCATACCACTTAACAAGGTTTTCTTCGATATGTCCGAGTGCCGCACTGCCTTCAACAGCAGTCTTGACGGGTTCTTCTGCCTTACCGCAGATTTCACAAATTGAAGTTACAACATTGTATGCGGGATCACAGCAGGTTGCTTCTTCGTAAGATTCAACATCAGCAAACTGATGATCACCGTAATTCTCGTCATAAATTGTCTGTGTGAATGCGCAGTCACTACATTTCTGGAACTTGTAACCCTTTCTTGAACATGTTGATTCAACAACAATTACATCTTCCCATGTATGTTCCTTGGATTCAACCTTTGTCTTAACGTCACCGCAAAGTGTACAGGTCTTCTTGAAGGTTACGCCTGTTGCACAGTCACCGCCTGCATTTGCCCATTCACCGTAGGTGTGGTTTGACTTATCCTTGGGAACGATTCTTGTTGTGTAATAATCACAACGTTCACAGTAGTTAAGTGAAAGTCCTTCTTCGGCACAGTTAGATGCCTTAAGAACGATACCTGCTGCTGTGAGCTTATCAGCAAGCTTTTCGTCGGGTGCTTCATAAACACCGTTGATCATTGAGTGACCAAGAGGCTTACTGTTTTCATCAGTTTCTGTAACTGTCTCGTTACAAGCTGAACATTTCTGTGATTTTGTTCCGGCTGCATTACAGGTTGCATCGTTGTTTGATGTCCAACCGTCAGCTGCAAGAACGTGATCACCTGTTGCACCGTAAGCTGTGTTACAAACGTCACAAATTGCCTGAGCTGAACATGTAGCTGTGCCGCCTGAACACTTAGCAGTTGAAATCTTTGCACCGCAGCCTTCTACTGTACAATAGATTGAGTGAGTGCCGTCACCGTTTGATGTTGCTGTTGCAGCGGGTGTGTGCTGACCTGCGGGAACCTTGTTCTTCTGCCAGGTTGCATCGCACTCATTACATGCATACTGATCATAACCGCCTGTTGTACATGTGGGAACAACTGTTTCAACAAATGTTTCTTCGTCTGAATATGTCTTTGATGTGTTATTGCCGCACTTACAGGAATTTGAGTGAGTGTGAATGCCGTTCTTTGTTTCAGCAACATAAGTGAATTCACAAGCTTCACTGCCTTCGAATACATAATCAATACCGTCGAGAGTTACCTTGTATTCAACCTGAACTCCGTCAACAACCATACCGGACTTACCGCAGCCGTTATCACAGAACTTGCTGTGCTGATTGTAAACTGCATCGTAGGTATAAGCGCCTGTGAAATTGTGCCCAGTAGCTTTATAAGCGCTAAGGTCAGCGGGAAGTGTTGTGTAGTTACAATCTTCGTATGAACAATACCTGTAATCGGGATTACCGTCTGCTTCACATGTGGGAGCTTTATTTTTAACGATTACTAAATCATGCTCACGCTTCGCGATTTTTGTTGCATCCTGACCGAGATAAGCTTCTGTGCCGTCAACATCCTTATAGTACTTATTACAATTTGCGCAGTGCCAATATTCGTAATTACCCTCTGCATCACATGTTGCAGCTTTTGCTTCTGTGTAAGTCATTGAATGACCTGAATAATCTTCAAGTACATAGGTGTACTTATCTTTATCCTTATCATTCTTAGCATTTGCGTCACAACGTGAGCAGTCATAGTAGTATTTACTTCCGTTTACACAGTCTGCAGCTGAGATAAGGTGATCTTCATCTTCTATCTTCTCTGTGTAATCGTGACCGAGAGCTGTGCCGTTTGAGAAAGTTTTGCTTGTATCAACATAGCTACAATCATCGTATGAACAAGAGGGATAATACTTAGCAGCTGCTGTACATGTAGCTGCGGCTACAAGATAATCTTCATGTACCGTGTTCTTTACGTCATGCTTTCTTACTTCACCTGAGGAGAAATACAGGACATCGTACTTAGCATCTGTTTCATCCTTTGCATTCTTGTCACAACGTGAGCAATCATACCAATAGGTTGCTGCCTGCTCACAGTTTGCTGCTGATCTGAGGTGAGCATCATCATAAAGCTTCTGAGTATAATTGTGACCGAGAGCGTCGGTGTAGTTGATATTCCATGTGTGGTTACAAGCTGCACACTGTACAACTGTGTAGCCCTGCTCTGTACAAGTGGACTGTTCGAGACCGAAGGTGATAGCAGAATCTTCACAATTAGCAGTCATTGTTTCACCGCAGCCGCGTTCACAAGTGAATGTATGTGTGAGAGTATCTGCGTTATGCTGAGCATTTACCCATACATGATCAAGTGCTGTATCAGCCTTTTCGAAGGTAGCTTCTTCAGCTGTACCCTCACTTGAAGCCTTACAAGCTGAGCAGTATGTGTAGTATGTTTCGTTTACTTCACACTTAGCATCATCAGCCTTGTAAAGATATTCTGTGATGCCTGTATAAGTGTGAGCAAGAAGATCGCCGTATGCGAAGGTTGCTTCCTTATCTGTGCCCTTGCTTGATTTCTTACAAGCTGAGCAGTAGGTGTAGTATTCAGCCTGAGCTGTACATGTAGCATCCTTAGCTTTTTCTACGCCTTCAAAGTATGTGTTGCCGTCATAGTTATGGTTAGCAAGCTCACCGTAAGCTGTGTTACAGAAATCGCAGACTGCCTGAGCTGTACATGTAGCTTCACCGCCTGAGCAGTTTTCTGTCTTCACGTAACCGCAATCTTTACAGGTAGCTGTGTGCTTGCCGGCTTCTGTGTTAGCGTATGTCCAATCTGAACAAGGTACGCTCATATTCTTAGTTGTCTCGAAACCGTATTCACCGCAACCGTTTACACAAGCGAATGAGTGTGTGCCGTTGCCGTTGTTCTTCACGCCGGATTCCTTTGTGAAGTTATGACCCTTTGCGCCTTCACCGATTACTGAATAGCCGTGCTTACAGTCTGAACATTCGTATGTTGTGATTTCAGCAGCTTCACAAGTAGCAGCCTTATGATCCTTAACTGCATAATTACAGTCTGTGTTTTCTACTCTGCCGCAGACAGTACATGAGCGGGTCTGAGTAGCTTTTTCTGTAGCTGAACCGCCGACTGTTGTCCAATCTGACCAATCGTGAGCTTCAGCTGCGGGAGTGTAATTACACTCTGTACAAGAGTGACTGTGAGTGGTTGCATTGTCCTTTGTCCATTCACCGTAAGAACAACCGGCTGTTTCGGCTGTTGTTGCTGAACAATCGTCATAAGCACATTCATAGGTATTTGTATGTGTGCCGTTGTTATTGGTTGTTACTACGGATGTAGTGTTGAAATCGTGTTCACGGGTCTTACCTGTTGAACGTGAATCTGTTGCGTCACAGTCGTCACGGTCACAAGTTGCAATTTCTGTGCCTTCTTTGTCACAGGTTGCATCGCCCTGATCTACATAGTTTGTGAATACATGATCAAGAGCTGATCCTTCGTCTGTGCGTGTATCCTTCTTTGTTTCATCCTTACAGAGATCACAAAGAGCTGTTTCGGTACCGTCTACACCGCACTTTGCATCACCGTTTGAAACATAGTTTGTGTAAACGTGCTTGAGAGCTTCTGTTGCTGTACCTGTTGCAACTGTCTGCTGACAATCGTTACAGTATGTGTCACCTGTGTAACCTTCAACACCGCACTTAGCATCTTTCTTGTTGATGATTTCTGTGTTAACGTGGTTGTTGGGGTTAGTCAGACCTTCGATTTCCTGAGTTTCAAGACAAGCACACTTTGTATATGTCCAACCCTTTACGGTACATGTAGCTGTTGTGCCGGGACGTGTTGCATCATCCTTAAAGTCGTGCTTAACCTGAGTTGTTGCATCACAAGCGTTACATTTGATGGTATGAAGATCTGTGTCTGCTTTACCTGTTGATGTGCCTGTAACAACAGTTGATGAGGGATTTTCTCTCTCATATGTATGACCGAGAGCGGGCATAGCAGGATCTTCAAATACTTCATTCCATACGAAGCCGCACTCAGTACAAAGCTGAGTATATGTAGCAGCTGATGTACATGTAGCACCTGATTTATATGTCTTTGAAATGCCTGTGTGGTTCTTTGATTTGAATGTAGCAGTAACCACAAGGTCAGAGTTTACAGCTGAGAAATCTGTGTCCCACTTATCGAAATCATATTCGTAGTCTTTATCTGCTGCCTTGTTGGGAGCCTGAGGAGCTGTTGCAGATGCGCCGGGAGCTACTTTCTCAGTCTTAAGAACTGTACCGTCCGCGTTTTTGAAGGTAACTGTGAAGAGCTGAGTCCACTTAGCATAAACAGTATCGGAAGCCTTAAGGCCTGTAACTGATGTAAGCTTTGTGCCATTAGCTGTGTACCAGCCGTCGAACTGATAACCTTCTCTTGTGGGAACAAGTGAAAGCTGAGTTGTGTCACCGAAATTGAAGGGAACACGGATTGTTGCATAGTCCTTTGCATATGCATCGTAATCAGCCTTCTTGTAGAAGCCGATGTTTGAATAAACAGCCTTTGTACCAACATTTGTTGCACCTACACGGAATGCCATCTTTGTACAATTTGCGGGTGTGGTGAAGGTGATGCTGCTTGTGCCTTCAGTTGTGGGATAAATACCGATATGAGTATTTGTCTGTGCTGCGCCGTTATAGATAGCGCCTGAAACACCTGAGCCGCTTGCATTATAGAAGAATACAAACATCTGACCCTTATCACCTGTTACAAGATCCATATCAGCTTCAAAGATGTATTCTGTGTTGGGTTCAACAGCGATAACGTACTGATCTGCACCTGTGCCGTAGTTTGAATAAACTTCACCGTTAGCAGTTGATTCTGCTGTGATAGTACCTGCCATTACATCATAAGCAATAGTGCCGTTGGTACTGCTTGCCTTTGTGGAATTTGTCTTTGCCCACTCAGCAAGTGAGAAGATGTTATCATAGCCGATATCCATGGGAAGAGGCATCCAGTCGGCATAAAGGTTGATGGAGTTAGTTACTGTGATTGACTTTGTAACATTACCGTTTGCATCTGTTATCTCTTCACCGCTGTCCTTGACACCGTTAACACTTACATTATCGATGTACCAGCCGTTGAATGTGTAGCCGTTTCTTACAGGAACATCGAGCTTGCCTGAAAGAGTTGAACCGTACTGAACGGTCTTCATAACAGGTCTTGTTGACCATGAGTCAACTTCGACTGCTGTGTTACGCTCTGTGGGATAAACAGCAATATTCTTGAAGCGTAAGGTTGAGCCTGAAGAGGGGCAGTCATTATCAAATCGGATTTCAGCCTTGGTAGCACTTGCAGGAGCTGTAAAGGTTACAGAGCAAGCACCTGTGTTGCCGAAGCCCTTATTGTTGAAGGTGTTTGAGCCGGTAGTTGCAGTAACAGGCTTGTTGTTAGCATCATACCAGAACATAAACACTTCAGACTGAGCTGTACCGTTTACAGAAGCCTCTATATCATATCTGATAGTATAATCCTTGCCGCCTGTAACAGGGATTGAATATCTGGATGCAATATGATCGTTAGGATATGAAGAGCCTGTGGTAACTTCGCCGCCTGCAGAGTTCTTGTAAATCTTAACAGTATCATTGTTTTCTACTGCGATTTCTACTGAAGCGCTGCTCTGAAGGTTAGGTGAAAGTGACTGAGCCCAGTCGCTGATTGAGAAAAGGTTTTCGTATCCAACGTTAACGTTTCTCTTAACAAGGCCGTTGTAAGCATTGTTGAGCTCTGTGTAAGCTGTGTTCATCTGGCTTGCCCATGAAGTAACATTGTTTGTTGTGGTGCTTACAAAGTTCTTGGGAGCAAGATCCTTAGTGATCTTGTTACATGCATTTACGAATCTCTGAAGTGATTCACGTGTGTACTGGCCTTCTTTACCATTGAGTGTACCCTTCTTTGAGATAATATCCTGAACGAGTCTCTTATAACCCTGGATGTTCATAACATAAATGGTATGACCGTTAGCTGTTACAGGACCCCATGTAGTAGTATCATTGCTACCGCCCTTGAAACTCCACTGAGGATTGATTGCTCTTACCCATTCAGTGTCACTCATTGTGCCGTTGAAATAAATGTGTGAAGCATGGAAGCTCCAGTTCTTACAACCATATTTATAAGAACTGTGTACTGAACCGTCTGATGTCATATAATAACCGGTTGAACCGATCCATAAGCAGTACATTACAGCAGGGTCATCATCTGAATGTCCGCGCCAGTAAGGATTGCTTTCATCAAATCCGACATAAAGACCGTTAGCATTGCCGCTGATCCAGCAGGATGATGCTCTGAGTGATGTTCCGTTTGAGTCAACCTCAAGAAGAACAGCCATCTTTGCCTTACCGCCGTCATACATAAGAACGGTATCGGGGTACCAGACCTTAACGCTGTCTGCATTTGTAACACCTGTGAATGTTGCAGCGGCACCTGTTCCGGAAGTAACTATATTACCGTTATTGAAGTTAAGAACGTTCTGATATGAATTTGATAAGTGGGTCGAAGTGACGTTACTGTTGGTATCACCAAGCTTACCGTTATCAGTTCTCTTATACTTGTTGTTAGTGGTTGTTACCATATTTGTGTCAGGATCTGTTTTGATCTGATTGAGCAGCTCCTTGTTATATACTGTAACAGCATCGCCTGCATCAACAGCATGAGCGTGATCGTGTTCACCGGGGACGAATACCCAGGCGGACATAAGCATCAGAACAGCCAGAAATACTGACAGAACTTTTTTGCTTGTTTTCCAAAAATTCTTTTTCATTTTTGTTTTTTCCCCCTTGATTAAAGTGGATTTTGGTTTTTTATCAAACCAAGAAATTAAGATAATTTCTGAAGAAATTTCCTCTTCATTTCCGAACACATCTGACCTCCTTGTGCTTTCAGCCGGAGCCGAAGAAAAAAGCTCTTCATGGTAAAAGGGTGCAGTGACCCCTATAATTACACATACTCATTATATGGTATCTCAAAAAATAAATCAATAGTATGTTACAAAATTTTAAAGTAAAATTTAATGAGAAGATTTTGTGCAGTTTGTTAGAAAAAACAGACATCTCTTTTAAGACATCAAAAAAAGGGAGATATTCTGTCTCCCTTTTTTCTGTTCCCGTTTTTCATTTACACTTATCAAAGCTGGGATTAAAGGCATAGAAATTCTTCTCATTCAGCTTATCGGTGGCAATTCTTAAGGCCTCGCCGAAGCGCTGATAATGAACAATCTCTCTTGCTCTGAGGAATTTGATAACATCCTTGACGTCGGGATCATCCACAAGACGCAGAATGTTGTCGTAGGTTGTTCTTGCCTTCTGCTCTGCCGCCATATCCTCATGAAGATCTGTGATTATGTCACCCTTTGACTGAAGATAAGCTGCCGTGAAGGGTACCCCCGCCGCACTTGAGGGATAAACGCCCGTTGTGTGATCAACAAAGTAAGCCTCAAAGCCGCCCTTTTTAAGTTCATCGCAGGAAAGATTTTTTGTCAGCTGATAAACAAGTGTGCCGATCATTTCAAGGTGGCCCAGCTCTTCGGTGCCGATGTCTGTAAGAAGACCCTTGATTTCTCCCCAGGGCATTGCAAAACGCTGACTGAGATATCTCAGTGAAGCACCAAGCTCACCGTCGGGGCCGCCGTACTGACTGATGATGATTTTTGCATAAAGAGGGTTGGGGTTTTTGATGTTGATGGGATACTGAAGCATTTTTTCATATTGGAACATCAGCATTCACTCCATTCATTTTCCCAGGGGAAAGGATTTTTCAGCCAGTCGGCAGTTGTGCCCTCACAGAAGGTGATAGGGCCGTATTTACATTCATACTCGGGAAGAAGCTCCTTGTATTTTTCCATATATCTTTCAAGAAGCTCCTGAGCCTTCTCGTCACCGCAGTGAGTGACAAGATAAAGATGAAGGTCCCAGATTGCAAAACGGATTGCCATTATACGATGTCTCAGAGTCATTTTGTTTGTCATCTGCAGCACCCCATAAATTCAAGGTCAAGACAAGGGAAGATTGTTCCGCTGCAAAGAGCCTTTTCACAGCTGTAGGGCTCACCCATCTGCTGAAAAGGAACATAAGCCATTGCCACAACGGGATTGAAGGGCAAGGGTGACACGGCTTTGCATGCCGATTCACTGCAATTTCTGACCTGCATACTCTGACGTGTGCAAGGGCAGGAATTCTGATTATACATTCTTATCTCTCCTTTTTCGTTATTGATAATCCTGAGTCAGCCAAAGATTATCTGTAATCATTTTATGTGAGGGACAAATTTTGGTGAATGGGCAAAAAAATAAAAGCGGATGAATCCGCCTTCATCCGCTTTCAGCTTTTCATATATTCAGCCGTCTCTTGAGACCACATCGGCAACCTCACTTATTGTGATGTAAGCCTCCGGGTCTGTTTCTCTGATGATGTTTTTCATTCTCGGCACCTGGAATCTGTTGACAACAAAATAAATAACCGTTTTCTCTTCATTGGAATAACCGCCCACGGCACTTATTTTTGTTGTTCCTCTTTCAAAAGCACCCATCAGCGCAGAGGAAACCTCTTCGGCCTTGCCCGTGATAATCATAACGCCCTTTGATCTGTCAAGACCTTCAACAATGAAGTCAACAGTTTTCAGTGCGGCGGCATAGGTGATAATTGAATAAAGAGGAAGAATCCAGCTTTTCATAACAATACCGCAGACGATATAAAGTATTACATTATATATCATAACAAACGTGCCGACGGTAATGCCCAGCTTTTTTGCAAAAAGAACAGCCATAACCTCAATGCCGTCAATTGCTCCTCCGAATCTGATTGTCAGACCGCTGCCCACACCTGAAATGAGACCTCCGAAAAGGGCACAGAGAAGCAAATCCTGCTGTGCAATCGGAGAAGCGTTGCTCACATCAACAGGCAGAACATCCGTAATCAGCCAGGCACTCAGTGAATATACACTCACGGCAAAAACCGAATAAACGGTGAAGCTGACACCCTGCTTTTTCATTCCGTATAAAAACAGAGGGATGTTAAGAACAATGAGGAACACCGACAGAGAAAGCCACTCGGGAGTTATCTGACCGAGAAGCATTGATGTGCCGGAAATTCCGCTGTCATAAAGTCTGACGGGAGAAAGGAAAAACGTAACACCGATTGAGTTGATGATACCTGCCGCAAAAAGCAACAGAAAATTGAAGGGTCTGAGATTTTTGAGTTCTCTGACAATAACTTCTTTGATTTTTCTGCCTTTCATAAAACAGCCCCCTTCTCTGTCATCTTATACCATTTATATATCAGTTCTGATTTCAATATGATTATATCAGATTTCTTCAGCTCTTTCAATGGCAGAGTGTATGTCTTTGCAGAAATTTTCTGCACCGACGGCAGTATAGAAGCCTGATTTCTTCATTGCCTTCATAGGCTGCTCATTGACGTGAGAAAGAACAAGAGTGATGCCCTTCTTTTCACAGCGCTCTCTGAGACCCTCAAAGCAGCTGAGTGCTGTGCTGTCAACAGCAGGAACGCCTCTCATACGAAGAATAAGACAGCGTGTTTCTTTTCTGAAGGTGATTCTTTCAATCTGATCTGCCGCTCCGAAGAACAGAGGACCGTTGACCTCGTAAACTCTGATATGCTCAGCAACAGACATCAGCTTTTCTTTGATTTCTTCTGAATCAACCTGATTTTCAGGATCAATATATTTCCAACCCTTGACCTTTGTTTCCTCGCTCATTCTTTTGATGAACAGAATGCAGGCAAGAAGCATGCCGACCTCAATTGCAATGACAAGGTCAAAAACAACAGTAAGAACAAAGGTAAGCACAAGAACAACAACGTCGTTCTTTGGGGCAGTTCTGAACTGACGGACAAAGCTTCTCCAATGGCTCATGTTATATGCAACCATAAACAGAATTGCAGCAATGGTGGGCATGGGTATGAGAGCAGCATAAGGCATAAGAACAACAAGCACCGCAAGAAGAACAAGTGCGTGAACAATTCCTGCCACAGGGGTTCTGCCTCCGTTTTTGATGTTTGCCGCTGTTCTTGCAATTGCGCCCGTTGCGGGAATACCGCCGAAAAGGGCTGATGCAACGTTACCCGCACCCTGAGCAACAAGCTCTGTGTTTGAACGGTGCTTTGAGCCGATCATACCGTCAGCAACAACGCATGAAAGAAGCGACTCAATTGCCGCAAGAACTGCAATTGTTAAAGCGTCGGGCAACGCCGTTCTGATTGAGCTGAGACTGAAGGAAGGCAGTGAGAATTCAGGCAATGCGCTGCTTATGGTATAAAGGTCACCGATAGTGTTGACCTCAAGAGGAAGAAGCTTCACCATTGCAATGCCGACAATAACCGCAACAAGTGAGCCGGGAATTTTCTGTGAAATCTTCGGCATAATTATCAGCACCGCAAGACAGACAGCACCGACAATGAATGCATGAAGATTGAATGAGCCGATGCCGGCGAAGAAAGCCTTCAGCTTATCCACCGTTTCAATGGTTTCCATACCCTGAGGATAAGCAACTCCGCAGAAGTCCTTGAACTGACCGATAACAATTGTCACCGCAATACCTGTGGTAAAGCCTGTTGTGATGGTCAAAGGAATGAACTTGATCAGAGAACCGAGCTTGAAGATACCCATAAACACAAGAATAATACCTGCAAGAATGGTTGCTGTTGCAAGACCCTGTGTTCCGCTTTCAGCAACAATGCCGGCAACAATTGTTGCAAAGGCAGCCGTGGGGCCTGAAATCTGAACTGAGCTGCCGCCAAGAACAGAAATAACAAAACCGGCAACAATTGCGGTATAAATACCCTGCTCAGGACCCACTCCTGAAGCAAGAGCAAGTGCAATTGACAAGGGCAGAGCAATGATTGCAACAATCAGACCTGCAGTAAGATCCTTGACAAGCTGCTTTGAATTATAGCTTTTCAGATCAGTGATAAGCATCGGAACCATTTTTTCTTTTTTCATTTTAACATCTCCGTTTTTTAATAAACTGAATAATATTATATTCCGCGAAAGGACTTTGTCCACAACTAAAACTCAATTTCTATGTATAAATACCCGTCAGCTTCCCAAGGCAAATTTTTTTGTTTATTTTTTACAAAAGGTTTTTTGACTCACTTTTAAAAATAGATAAAAATTTGTCGTCTCCTCCCCCTTAAATTGTCTAATATAAGCATTGACACAAGCAGGCTGCAAAACTATAATATTTGCTTGGATTAGAGCGGAAAGTATAATTCATATCCGCCCGAAAGATAATTTCCATAAAAAAAGAAGGTCTTAAAAATGCAGCAGCTTTTATCAATCTCAATTGCACTTGCAGCAGGTCTTTTCATGTCAAGAATTGTCAAACCCCTTAAGCTTCCCGCTGTCACGGGTTATCTTGTTGCAGGCATTCTCATCGGTCCTTACTGTCTCGGACTGACAGGCATTGAGGGTCTCGGCTTCACAAGTGTTTCTTCAGTCAGTGAGCTGAGCATTCTCAACGATATTGCTCTGGGATTCATTGCCTTTGCAATCGGTGACGAATTCAGACTCGATCAGCTCAAACACACCGGTAAGCCCGCTCTTATAATCGGTGTTCTTCAGGCCGTTTTCACAACAGCAGTTGTTGATGCAGGTCTCATCGGTCTTCACTTTGTTCTGGGTGAAGAAAAGCTTCCTCTTTCAAGCGCAATCATCCTTGGTGCAATTGCCTCTGCAACAGCTCCCGCCGCAACTCTGATGGTTGTCCGTCAGTATAAGGCAAAAGGTAAGCTTACCAATCTTCTTCTTCCCATCGTTGCACTTGACGATGCCGTGGGACTTATGATTTTTGCCGCCTCCTTCGGTGTTGCAAAAAATCTCAGCAGCGGTCAGACAGACCTTGCAGCAATTGTTCTTGAGCCCCTTGCAGAAATTGTTTTTTCACTTGTAGTCGGTGCTGTTATCGGCTGGGTGCTTTCATTTTCAGAAAAGTTCTTCCACTCAAACAGCAAGAGACAGGCAATTGTTGTCACCGCAATCATTTTTGCTGTTGCGGTTTCAAAAATCAAATTCCACCTGGGCTCAGTTGAAGTGGGATTCTCTCCCCTTCTGATGTGTATGATGCTTGGCACAGTGTTCTGCAATGCCTGTGATTTTTCTGCAGAGCTGATGGAAAAAACAGACAAATGGACCGCTCCCCTTTTCATCCTCTTCTTTGTTCTCAGCGGTGCAGAGCTTGAATTCTCCGTTTTCTCAAGTCCCATTGTCATCGGCATCGGTGTAGCTTACATTGTTACCCGCTCCTTCGGCAAATGCTTTGGTGCAAGAATCGGTGCAAACATTTCAAAATGCACTCCCGAAATCAAAAAATATCTCGGCATCACCCTTCTTCCTCAGGCCGGTGTTGCTCTCGGAATGTCCGTCACAGCTCTTTCTCTCGGAGAAGAAGGCTTAATCATCAGAAACATTGTTCTTTTCGGTGTTCTGATTTATGAGCTTTTCGGTCCCGCAATGACAAAGATTGCCCTGACCAAAGCAGGAGACATCAAGCCCAAAGTGCACACTCCCAAGGTTGCCCCTGCAAAAGGCAGAGGAGAATAAGAATTACCTTTTAATTACGCATTTATACAAAATCTGTAACAATTCCTGTTTTTGTTAATATTTAATTCAAAAACTTTTGTTGATTACTTGTTATATTTGTTATACAATATCTTTTAAGAATTAAAAAAAGAGGGATGTCATATTATGAAAGAATTTATCAGAAAAAACATTGCAAACTTTTTCTCAATTGTAAGAATTATCGGTGCAATTTATCTGCTGATTGTCGGTGAAGATTTTTCAGCAAAATTTTTGATTCCTTATGCAATCTTCTGCTCCACAGATGCCATTGACGGATATCTTGCACGTAAACTTAAAACAACAAGCGTTCTCGGTGTTACACTTGACACCATCGGTGACGGTCTTATCGGCTTCACACCTGTTAAGGTTCTTGTTATTCAGAAGCTTATTCCCGGCTGGTTCTATATTCTTCTGGGTGTTACTGTTGCTGTTTTCCTTGCAGCAGCCATCATTGCTCAGATTAAATTCAAGAAGTTCACCTTCCCCCACACTTACTTCGGTAAGCTCAACGGTGTTTGCGTTGCAACCAGTCCCTTCCTTTTCCACATTGTTCCCACAATCAACGTTCTTTTCATCATCGTCGGCGGCGTGTTCTTCTTTGCAGGCGTTGAAACTCTCATCATTATGATCAAACTCAAGGAGCTTGTTCCCTTTGTGCCCTCAGTCTTCCACACAAACAAGCCTCAGAAAAATGAACATTGATTTCATCTGTTTACCCCGCAGTTTATTCTGCGGGGTTTTGTTTTTTTGAAAAAACTGCAGCTGAAGGACATGTTAAAAATTTGTTTAACCTTTATAAAAGTACTGTAAAAAAGCAAAGAAACCCTTTGCTTTTTCTTTTTCGAAATATTATTATTAAAACAAGCTGAAACAGAAGGAGAATGAAAATGATTAAAAAGAATCTTGCTAATATTGTCTCAATAAGCAGAATTATCGGAGCTGCCGTGCTTTTCTGCTTCAATGAATTTTCACCCGTATATCTCATAATTTATTGCTTTTGCGGATTAACGGATTTCATTGACGGTCCGATTGCAAGAAAAACACAAACCTCAAGTGCTCTTGGTGCCGCCTTTGACACAATCGGAGATGTTCTGACCTATCTTTCAATGGTCAAGATTCTTGTTATACAAGACCAGATTCCTGCTTGGCTTCTCATCTGGCTCGGCTCCAACATTGCAGTGGGCTTTGTTGCCGCCTTTTATGCTCAAAAGAAATTCAAGAAATTTTATCTTCCCCACACTTATCTCGGTAAAAGCCTTGGAGGAGCGATTTTTATGCTTCCTCTTGCAATGCAGATAATTGACGGGCGCATATGGATGGCAATAATCTGCAGCGCTATGTCTGTCAGCCTTCTGGAAATCTTTGTTATTCAGTACAGGAGCGTCACAGCAAAGGACTTTGTTCCCTTTGGCTTCCTTGCAAAAAAAGATTAACTGTCAATCCATAGCACCTTTAAATCAACTGCATGTGCTTTCACTTGACTATAATTATTTAACGTTAAATCTTGACTGCCGCAGATTTATATATTAAAATAAAGCTGTAAAAATTTTATAAGGAGGATTATAATATGAAATTTGATGAATTTGCCAAAACTTATGAAGCTGACATCAGAGCCTTCTTTGAGGCTTTTGTCAACCTTATAAAAACCCTTTATGAGAAATTTTTCTCACAGGACACACAGGATGCCTGATTCTTAAGCACTCACTCCCGCGGAAATGCTGCGGGAGTTTTTTCTTTTTTCTCTTGCTTATTCAGAGATGATTGTTTATAATTGAACCATCAAATATATCGGAGGCGGCAAAAAATGAGCTTATGCTGTGAACACTGTGCCTATTATAATTACGATGAAGAATTTGACGAGTATTACTGCAACGTCAATCTTGATGAAGATGAAATGGAAAAATATGTCAGCGGAAACCTGACCTCCTGCCACTATTTTTCACCCTATGATGAATATAAGCTTGTTCAGAAGCAGAACTGAGGTGTAATATGAAATCACTGAAATATCTTTATAAAATCGGCAGAGGACCTTCCTCCTCTCACACCATGGGACCTGATAAGGCTGCCCGTTATTTCAAGCAGGCTCACAGAGAGGCAGACACCTTTAAGGCTGTTCTTTACGGCTCTCTTTCAAGCACGGGCAAGGGTCACAAAACCGACGAAGCAATCCTTGACGTTTTTCCCGAGGGTACAATTGAGGTTATCTTCGGAAATACAGATGCTTCTGATCTCCCCCACGAAAACACAATGGAATTCTTTGCTTACAAGGACGGCAAAGAAATTGCCAGAGAAAGAATTATGTCCGTCGGCGGCGGTCAGATTGTTGTTGAAGGCAAGCCTGAGCTTGACGAAGAGGATGTGTATCCCGAAAACTCCTTCACGGAAATTGCGGAATTCTGTATGAATCACAACATCCGCCTGAGTGATTATGTTGAAATGCGTGAAGGCAAGGAAATCCGAGCTTATCTTCACGACATCTGGAAAGCAATGAAAAAATCCGTTTATGAAGGACTAACCGCCCACGGTGTTCTTGACGGAGGTCTTGGAGTTGAACGCAAGGCTCAGTTCCTTTACAATCAGAGCCATATCGACGAAAGTGTAATTACAAAAGAAAACCGACTTGTCTGCGCCTATGCCTTTGCTGCCAGTGAGCAGAATGCCGGAGGCGGAATTATTGTAACCGCACCCACCTGCGGAGCCTGTGCCGTACTGCCCAGCGTTCTGAAATATATGCAGGACAAAAAAGGCTTCAGTGACGACGATATCTGCCGTGCACTTGCAGTCGGCGGTCTTGTGGGCAACCTTGTCAAAACAAACGCTTCAATCAGCGGTGCAGAATGCGGCTGTCAGGCAGAAATCGGAACAGCCTGCTCAATGGCTGCCGCCGCTTTATGTGAGCTTTTCAACATGGGTATCGGTCAGATTGAATATGCCGCTGAGGTTGCAATGGAGCATATGCTGGGTCTTACCTGTGACCCTGTATGCGGTCTTGTTCAGATTCCCTGCATTGAAAGAAATGCCGTTGCGGCAATGAGAGCCATCAACGCCCTCTCCCTTGCAAACTTCCTTTCAACAACAAGAAAAATCAGCTTTGACACCGTTGTTGAAACAATGTACCGCACAGGCAAGGATCTCAATGCAATTTATAAAGAAACCTCAAAGGGTGGTCTTGCCGCAACCTATAACGGCAAGGAGCAGTAATTATGAAGGTTATTTTCCTTGATGTTGACGGTGTTCTCAACTGCCGTTCCTACCGTGAATCAGTTGATGACTATTATACAAACCCAATTGATGAGAGCCGTATGATGCTTCTTAAGTATCTTGTTGAAAAAACGGGTGCAGTGATTGTGCTCTCAAGCACCTGGCGCCTTTATTGGAGTGATGATGACCGTCAGATCACAGAGGAAGGAAAGCATTTCAACAGAATCTTCAATAAATACGGTATGAAGATTTTTTCAAAAACCGATAATTTCGGGGAAGACCGAAATTATGAAATTCTTGTCTGGCTTTCTGCTCATGAGGTTTCGGAATATGTTATCCTCGATGATATAAACTTTTTCAAAAACAGCGTTAATATGCTGCATTTTCTTCAGACTGATGACGAGGCTGAAGGACTTGATGAGGATATTGTTCAGCTTGCAATTGATATGCTTAACAGAAATGATACCGATTCTTAAAAACAGCTTTCAGACAGCTTTATATAAAGCACAAAAAACGGTGCGGTTTGCCTTGTGGCTAAACCGCACCGTAATTTTTTATTTATTCAATTTTATACTGACGCTGTAAGCTCAGCAACGGTTTCCTTTGCATCACCGAGCATCATAATTGTGCTTTCACTCTCATAAAGAGGATTGGGAACACCCGCATAACCGGGATTTGTGTCAAAGTTACAGATGATTACATTCTTTGCATCAGCAACATTGAGCACGGGCATTCCGTAAATGGGAGTGCCTTCTGCCGTATTTGCGGCAGGGTTCACAACGTCGTTTGCTCCGACAATGATTGCAACGTCACATTCCTTGAATTCTCCGTTGATTGCATCCATTTCATAAAGCTTGTCATAAGGAACGTCAACCTCACAAAGAAGAACATTCATATGTCCGGGCATACGTCCTGCAACGGGATGAATTGCAAACTTGACCTCTGCACCCTTGCTTTCAAGCTTATCACAAAGTGCCTTGACAGTGCTCTGTGCCTGAGCAAGAGCCATACCGTAGCCGGGAACAATGATAACCTTCTTTGCTTCTGAGAGAATGTCACTTACGGAAACCTCTTCCGCTTCCGCTTTCACTTCCTCAGCCTTAACCTCAGCAGCCTTTTTGCCCGAAGCTGCTTCTGTAAGCTGAGCAACAGTTTCCTTTGCATCACCGAGCATCATAATTGTATTTTCACTCTCATAAAGAGGATTGGGAACACCTGCATAACCCGGCTTTGTGTCAAAGTTACATACAATCACATTCTTTGCATCGGCAACGTTGAGCACGGGCATTCCGTAAATGGGAGTACCTTCCGCTGTGTTTGCGGCGGGATTGACAACGTCGTTTGCTCCAACAATGATTGCAACGTCACATTCCTTGAATTCTCCGTTGATTGCGTCCATTTCATAAAGCTTGTCATAAGGAACATCAACCTCACAAAGAAGAACGTTCATATGTCCGGGCATACGTCCCGCAACGGGATGAATTGCAAACTTGACCTCTGCTCCTCTGCCTTCAAGCTTATCACAAAGCGCCTTGACAGTGCTCTGTGCCTGAGCAAGAGCCATACCGTAGCCGGGAACAATGATAACCTTCTTAGCTTCGGAAAGAATGTCATTAACGGTTATTTCTTCTTTAACCTCAGGCTCTGCCTGAACAGCTTCTTCAGCTGCTTTTTCAGTTTGAACCTTGGGCTTTGATGATTTTTTACCTGAGCTTCCAAGAAGGATGCTGATGAGGCTTCTGTTCATTGCTCTGCACATAATCTGTGTCAGCAAAAGTCCTGATGCACCGACAACACCGCCGATTGCAACAAGAAGAGGATCGCCGACGGCAATACCTGCAATACCTCCGGCAACACCGCTGAGAGAGTTGAGAAGTGAAATAGTAATGGGCATATCAGCACCACCGACACGGATTGCAAAGGCAACACCGAAGAAGGCAGATAAAACTGATATGAGCCAGATACAGTCGGGAACAAGCACGATGGCTGCAACACAGGCAATTATTGTGACAGCAACAATTGCAGAATGAGCCTTCCAGACAATCGGCTTCTGAGGAAGCAGCTTGTGAAGCTTACCTGCGGCAACAAGGCTTCCCGTGAAGGTTACCCAGCCCACAAGAAGAGCAACAGCACCCACATAAACGGCAAATCTGTCTCCTGAAGATTGCTGAATTGTGAGAATTGCAACCAATGCGCTTGCAAGACCGCCCAAGCCGTTCAGAAGAGCAACGGCCTGAGGCATCTCAATCATTTTGACCTTATAAGCACCGAAAATACCCATTACGGCACCGATAGCAATACCGATCCAAGCCTGCCAGGCAGTAAGCACCTGATTGTCATAAAGAACAACGGCAATTGCAAGAACAGTGCAGACTGCGGAAAGAGTATTACCTGATTTAGCGGATTTGGCCTTACTCATCATACTGATGCCGACAAGAACGCCTAACACAAGGATTCCGCTGATTATGTAATAAATTGTTGACGGTATCATTTATTTGTCTCCCTTTTTAAACATTTTCAGCATTCTGCCTGTTACTGCGAAGCCACCCGCAACATTGATCATTGCAAACACAATTGCAGCAATGCCGACAATCACGCTGATAACAGGTGATTTTTCCTTGAGAGCCACTGCCAGAACCGTCAATGCGCCAAGCACAGTGATACCTGACAAAGCATTCATACCTGACATCAGAGGTGTGTGCAGTAAGGTGGGCACCTTATTGATTATCAGGTAGCCGACAACTGCGGCTACAACAAAAATCACAATTAAAATCCAACCGGGCATTTAAAAATACTCCCTTCGAATAAATTAAGCGTTCATTGCTTCAAGAGCACCCTTATGAACAACCTTGCCGTCAATTGTTGTCATAATGCCCTGAACGATTTCATCATTCATATCAAGATTGATTGCACCGTCCTTTGTCAGATACTTGACAAGGTTGTAAATGTTGTGTGAGAACATCCAGGTTGAGCTTGTGGGAAGAAGACCGGGGATGTTTTTGATGCCTTCGATTGTGACCTTGTGCTTAACTGCTGTTTCACCGGGAACAGTGATTGCACAGTTACCGCCCTGGTCAATTGAAATGTCGACAATAACGGAGCCGGGCTTCATTGACTTGACAATTTCTTCTGTAATAATGACAGGAGCAAGCTTACTTGGAACAAGAGCGGAACAGAAAACAATGTCCATATCCTTGATTGTATCCTTGAGGGCTTCTCTTTCAATTTTAAGCCATTCCTCACTCAGAGCATTTGCATAACCGCCCTGACCGACTGCAACCTCAGCTGGAACGCCTGTGTCAACAATCTTTGCACCAAGGCTCATTGCCTGCTCTGCTGCTGCGGGACGGATGTCTGCTGCATAAGTTACAGCGCCGAGTCTTTTTGCTGTTGCAAGAGCCTGAAGACCTGCAACACCTGTGCCGATAACAAGAGCATTACAGGGCTTAACCATACCGACAGCACAGAAAATCTGAGGAATAAATTTTGCAAGATCGTTTGCTGCCATAAGAATACCCTTATAACCTGCGCAGGTACTCATTGATGTGAGAGCGTCAAGATTCTGAGCTCTTGAAATACGGGGAACACCGTCAAGAGTAAGGCTGATGACACCCTTTGCTGCCATATTCTTAACCATTTCGTGGTTAACGGGGGAAGCGGGGTGAATGAAGGTGATGAGGTACTGACCCTTGTGCATCATGTCAACCTCATGAATACCCTTAGCCTTGTTGAACTGAGGCTCCTTAACCTTAAGAATGATGTCTGCCTTTTCATAAAGCTCAGCAACATCTGCAACCATTACTGCACCTGCAGCTGCATATTCTTCATCGCTGAAGAAAGCGCCTTCACCTGCAGTGTTTTCAACAAGAACCTCAAAACCGTCAGCCTTAAGCTTTGCAACTGTTTCGGGAATAGCTGAAACTCTGCCTTCACCGTGCATAATCTCCTTAGGAATACCGATAATCATAACATCAAACCCTTTCAAAAAAATTTTTTTATTTTTACCTGAGCTTCATTCTCACCCAGGCTGTTTACTTATTGCTTCAAGACTTTTTCACGGTAACAGACAAACCTCGTTTTTGTTCTCTGACAAAACAACGGTTGTCCTTGTGAGAGAGACGCCTTCAATGGATTTGACATAATTGAGAATGTCCTCCAGCTTCTCCCCCGTCTTTGTGATAACCTTGAGAATAAAATCAAAATCACCCGCAATGTAATAACATTCCGCAACAGAGTTGTGCAAATTAATCAGTTCAACAAATTTTTCATAATATTTGGGATGCTCAAGACGTATGCTTATAAAAGCAATCTGACCGCCGCCGAGTGCCTGCTGATCAACAACAATTGTGTATTTTTTAATCAGCCCCGAGGCCTCGAATTTTTTTATGCGTTCAATAACAGCCGATGTCGAAAGGTTGATTTTTGCTCCGATGTTTGTTGCATTTTCACGAGCGTTTTCCTTCAGACACGCCAGAATTTCATAATCTATTTTGTCCATCTTTTTTATCACCTGTTTATCAGTTTCATTATATATTAAGCAAAGAAAAATGTAAATATCACAGAATAATAAATATATTTTTCGGCAAAAGACTGTTTTTTCAGAAATATTTTCTGAATTGTCTTTTATTTCTTTTGTGCGGCAATACTTTTTTCGTCAGCTCAATGCGGCATTAATCTGCAAAGGCATCTCTGACCGCATAATAAGAGGGCTTGGGATTGCCTTCACTGTCAACAAGACCCCATTTTGTTTCAACGGGACAGTCACTCTGACCGCAAACATAACAGTCTCCCGAGTCATCCCACATATAAATAAATGAGCCGATAACATAATCAAGATTTCTGATTTTGGGAATCAGGTCTGAGAAGAATTTTGCCTGACCCTCGGGGGTATGCTCATAACCGTAAAGGCCAAATTCCTCCTGAAGCTCTCTGTAAAGATGGTTTGAGAATTCACCCTCAAACATAAGCTCAGCTCTGTATTCGGGAGTCTCATCGGCATATCTGTCAAATTCATTTGCCAGTTCTTCGGGCAAGGTCTTTATAAAATTGTCAATATCTGCTCTTGCCTGTTCTTCACTTGAATAGCCGTAGCTTTCAAGAATTGCCTTCTTTTCTTCATCCGACTTGGGCTCACCAAGACCGATGTAACCGAATTCACAGAGAATCACAGGCTTATCCGTAACTCTTCTTACATAATTGAGCACAAGAACATACTGATTGATGTTTTTGAGAATATTTTCAAAGCTGCCGAGATAAAGGTCAACACCAACATAATCACAGTACTGATGATACTCCTTCATCTCAAGAGGCATTGTTGCAATTGAAAGAGCTGCAAGGTTATAACCGATAAGGATATCCTCTCTTATGGGATACATTGCCTCAAGCTGCATTCCGATGAAATCATAAGCCTCCTCCATTGTCAGAGGATAAGTGAAGCGGTCAATACCCATTTCATTTGTAATCTGAAATGCACCCACAATTCCCCGAAGATCTTCAACATAAAAGCGGGCAATATCTTGAATTTCATCACGGCATTCGGGATCCCGGGGGTCAAGTCCGTATTCGATATAATCCTCGGGATAAGGTGTGATGCCGAAAATTCTTATGCCGTTGTCAGCGTAAGCCTTGACATACTCCTTCCACATTTTATAGCTTTCGGAAATGTTTCCCTCTGCGTCATAAGGGAAGGGAATATCATCACGGAACCACTCAATGTTTGCGCCCTTGATAAGATCATACTCGGGCTCTGCATGGCAGACACCCTTCATAAAGCCGTCCACCTTCACCAAAGCAGATTCCACCCCTTGATCAGCAGGACCGAAATCCACAAAGAAAATATTCAAAACAGGGGTAAGCAGAGCCAGAATAAAGCCTATAATCCTTGCCCAGAATGTTTGAAATACCATAAAAATTTCTCTCCTTTTAAGTCTTATAAAAATATGATAACACCGTAAACAGATTATTTCAACGAATTAGATTTATGATAACAATTTGGTCATAATTTTTGTGCACTATGTATTTAACAAAGCCAATGCCTTGTTAAAAAAGACAAAAGAAAAACAGACTTCCTTTATGCTTGACAGGAGGTCTGTTGATTTTTTTATTTAACTTGAAAATGTCCTGACTTAAATCAGATTATCTGCTCTCCCGCAACAAACTTGCCCGCAACTCCCGAAAGGTCAACTGAAAGATATGCTGCTCTTTCAAGCCTCTGAATAACCCTCAGCTGCTGAGGGTGAGGTGCATTGCTGTCATCAAGAACAACAGCATCAAATTCATATCCCGTGCCTGATTTTCCACCGCTGAAAGATGTAGATATAGTTTTCCTTGAGTAAGAAGCGAATTAAATAGTACCCTTTGATGCCTTTTAAGATAATCCTTATAATTTCCCCTTTGCCGAGAGTGAAACTTGTTTCTTCGGGCGGTAAAATGAGGTTAGGAATTAAATAATCTCCTACTCGGCGGTAGCTTATAGAATTTTTGTTTGACATAACAATATCCTCCTTATATTTGGTAACCCTATTTTACCTGATAAAGAAAAAATCAATCCAATGTGCCGATTTCAAGGCATAAAAAAAGAGACTGTTTTCAGAATTGAATCTGTTAACAGTCTCTCATATTTAGTATTTGCTTACATCAAAAATTCAAAGAAAAGGTTTCTTTGCACATATTCTGCACCGAATGATGTAAATTTGATGTATGATGTAAGTTTTCAGCTGTTTACACACCTCAAAACCCCAGTAAAATAGGGCTTATTGACACTTTTATTTATCCAATGACTTCATTGTGGGGAACAGAAGCACATCTCTGATTGCGGCAGAATCTGTAAGAAGCATAACCATTCTGTCGATACCAAATCCGATACCGCCTGTGGGAGCCATACCGTATTCAAGAGCGGTAAGGAAATCCTCGTCGGTTGTGTTTGCTTCTTCATCACCCTGCTTGAGAAGCTCTTCCTGAGCCTTAAAACGTTCTCTCTGATCAATGGGATCGTTAAGCTCTGAATAAGCATTTGCCATTTCCCAGCCGTTCATGAAGAACTCGAAGCGTTCAACATAATCGGGGTTTTCGGGCTTTCTCTTTGTAAGAGGAGAAATCTCAACGGGATGATCCATAAGGAATGTGGGCTGAATAAGGTTGTGCTCAACAAATTCTTCAAAGAACAGGTTGAGGATGTCACCTCTCTTGTGTCTTGCCTCAAATTCAACACCCTTTTCCTTTGCAAGAGCCTTGGCTTCTTCATCGGTTTTGATCTCACTGAAATCAATGCCTGCATACTTTTTAACAGCATCAATCATTGTGATTCTTTCAAAGGGCTTGCCGAGATCCATTTCAACACCGTTGTAAACAATTTTTGTTGTGCCGAGAACGGTCTGTGCAACGTGACGGTAAAGATTTTCTGTAAGATCCATCATACCGTGATAATCGGTATATGCCTGATAAAGCTCCATAAGAGTGAACTCGGGGTTGTGTCTTGTGTCAAGGCCTTCGTTACGGAAAACTCTGCCGATTTCATATACTCTTTCCATACCGCCGACGATAAGTCTCTTAAGATAAAGCTCAAGTGAAATTCTGAGCTTGAAATCCTCATCGAGAGCATTGAAATGAGTTTCAAAGGGTCTTGCAGCAGCTCCGCCTGCATTTGAAACAAGCATGGGAGTTTCAACCTCAACAAAGTCCTGGGAATCAAGATAATTTCTTACTGCTCTGATGATAAGTGAACGCTTTACAAGTGCATCCTTTGATTCATCATTCATAATAAGGTCGAGATAACGCTGACGGTATCTTGTGTCAACGTTTGTCAGACCGTGGAATTTTTCGGGAAGGGGAAGAAGTGACTTTGTGAGAAGAACAATCTTTTCAGCATGAATTGAGATTTCACCTGTCTTTGTTCTGAACACTGAGCCCTCAATACCGATGATGTCACCGATATCAAGCTTCTTGAATGCCTTGTATTCTTCTTCACCGAGGCTGTCACGAGCAACATAAGACTGAATGTTGCCTTTCATATCCTTGATGTTGCAGAAGGATGCCTTGCCCATAATACGCTTTGACATCATGCGGCCTGCAACACGAACTGTTTTGCCTTCAAGCTCTTCAAAGCTTTCTTTGATTACGGCACTGTAATGTGTCTGATCATATTTTGTGATAACAAAGGGATCCTTGCCGGCTTCCTGCAAAGCGCTGAGCTTGTCAACCCTTACCTGTCTTAATTCATTAACGTCCTGCTGTGCCTGTTCGGGAGCATTAACAATCTTTTCTTCTGACATATGCAAATTCCTTTCAGAAAAAATTATTTCTTGATTTCGATGATTTTATACTTGATTACACCGGCGGGAGCTTCAACGGAAATGATGTCGCCCACCTTGTTGCCGATGAGAGCCTTTGCAACGGGTGATTCGTCACTTGTCAGATAATCAATGCCGTCTTCCTTTGAACCGGCTGATGTTGAGGAGATAATCTGGTATCTGTAAATGTCACCGAATTCAACATCTTCAATGATAACCTTTGAGCCCCTCTGAACAACGTCTGTGCTGAGGATGTCCTCATTGATGAGCTTTGCTCTTTTGAGAATATCTTCAATTTCACTGATTCTTGCTTCGAGCTTTCCCTGGTCATTTCTTGCTTCATCGTATTCAGCGTTTTCGGACAAGTCACCGAATGAAAGAGCAACCTGAATCTTTTCTTTGATTTCCTGTCTTCCTCTGACCTTTAAGTCCTCAAGTTCAGCCTCCAAATTTTTATAGCCTTCAGATGTAAGTAAGATTTCCTGTGCCATTAAATATCATCCTTTCTTAAAAATCGGCAAGTATAGCCCGGACTGTTTTCTGTCCGGATTCAGCCAATCTATTGTTTGATTTTTATGAATCCGCGAGGATTCGCTGTGCTTTATGCTTCATCAGCGGCTCAAAGGCCCGCAGAATAATCCTGACCTTTCGGATTACTTGCGGCAGCTCAACCGCATAATTCCGCACAATGTATAAGTCATCATCTTGATATTATATAGTAAACAAGTCAAACTGTCAATAGAAAAAAGAGCAAAAATTACCGTTAACGCCTGAAGCTTATCCTTGATTTTTATTGTTATAACTGATATAATAATATGAAAATTAATTGGCTTTAAAGCGGAGGTATATAATTATGATTAAAATTTCCCCTTCTATCCTCTCCTGTGACTATTCAAAAATGGGTGAGGAATTTGAAAATATGAAACGCTGCGGTGCAGACTGGCTTCACATTGATGTTATGGACGGCCATTTTGTTCCCAACATCACCCTGGGTGCCCCTCTTGTAAAGTGCCTGAGAAAATGCTCAGACCTTCTTTTCGACTGTCACCTTATGATCAGTGAGCCCCTCAGATATATCCCCGATTTCATTGATGCGGGTGCAGACCTCATCTGCTTCCACATTGAATCAGACTCACCCGTTGAGGAAACCATCGATTACATCCGCTCAAGAGGCAAAATTGCCGCTCTTGCCGTAAAACCCGGCACCGACATTGAAGCTGTTTACCCTTATCTTGAAAAGCTTGGAATGGTGCTTGTTATGACTGTTGAGCCCGGCTTCGGCGGTCAGAGCTTTATGGCTGACATGATGCCCAAGATTGTCAAGCTCAGAGAAGAATGCAAAAAGAGAAACATCGAAATGGACATCCAGGTTGACGGCGGCATCTCACTGAAAACCGTTGACACTGTTGCCAAGGCGGGTGCAAACATTCTTGTTTCAGGCTCTGCAATTTTTGCAAGCGAGGATCCCGCAGAAACAATCCGCCTTCTCCGTGAATCTGCGGCAAAATATTTCTGATTATTATGAACAGTAACACCAATATCAATCCCGTCAAAGAAAAGAAAAATGATTTCTTTTTTTCTCACAATCTTAACCTGCTTATCGTCACTGCGGCTTTGTCCGTTGCGGGAATTTACAACAACGGCATTGCTGCGCTGTGGCAGATTGCCCTTTGTGTTCTCTCTGCCGTTATCTGTGAGGGCGTTTCCTTCAGACTCATCGGCAAAAAAGACACTCTGAAGGATCTGAGTGCCGTTGTGACAGGTATGATAACAGCTCTGATGCTTCCCGTCAGCGCTCCCTTTTATGTAGGAATTTCCGCAAGTGCCTTTGCCGTTGTTGTTGCAAAGCTTCCCTTCGGAAGTGCAAAACACACACCCTTCAATCCTTCGGCAGCAGGACTTTGCTTTGCGGCAGCCCTTTTCAGCGGTGCCGTGTTCACCTTTCCCGACACCTCGGGAGAATTTGCTTTTTACGGCAGTGAGGGCTTTTTGTCAGCCCAGTCACTTTCCGACATGCTTTCAGCCGGCACGGGAATCAGCCTTAACGGTTTTTCAGCCGTAAAGCTTCTTTCCGGCTCTTATGCGGGAGCAATCGGCACAACAAGTGTTCTTGCTCTCACGGGTGCCGCTGTCTTTCTTGCCCTCAGAGAAAAGAAAAGACTTCTTTCTGCCCTCGGCTTTGTTGCGGCAGGTGCTGTTTTTGCCTTTCTTTTTCCCCGTATCAGCTCAGGCAGACTCACAAGTCTTGTTATGGAATTATGCTCGGGCGGATTTCTTTTCACCGCTTTGCTTCTTGTCCCCGACCCCGTAACTGCACCTAAGGAAGAAAAAAAGCAGCTGCTTTACGGAATGCTCGGCGGTGTAATCTGTATGCTTCTGAGATATTTTTCCAAAACACCCGACCCATCATTTTACAGCATTCTTCTGCTTAATGCTCTTTCTCCCCTTTTCTTCAAAGCAAAAGGAGGTAAGGCAAAATGATCAAAAAATCAGACAATCCGAAGCTCCGCCTTTCAACCGCTCTGTTCAAGGGCAGCTTTGTTCATAACCCGGTTCTCACTCAGCTTATCGGCATTTGTCCCATTCTTGCCGCGGCAAACAAAATCAGAGACGCTCTTGCGCTTTCTGTGATGCTGATTTTTCTTCTTTGTGTCAACGAGGTGCTCACAAGCCTTCTGCTCAGAAGATTAAAAAGATGGCTGAGAATCTGTGTTTATACACTTATCAGCTCAGTGCTTATTGCTCTGTGTGAGCCTTTGATTTTCCGAATCTCAGGCAATTCGGGAGCAACTCTGGGTATTTATCTTTATCTTCTTTGTGTCAACGGACTTATTGTTATCCGCTGTGAAAAATTTGCCTGCCGCACAGGTGCCCTCAACAGTCTTTTTGACGGACTTGCCGCAGGATTCGGCTACGGCTTTGTTGCAGTTGTAACAGCCGCTGTCAGAGAGCAGATAAATTACGGCGGACTTTTCACATCAGCCGATGCTCTTCCGAGGATTTCCGCCACAGCTTTACCCTTTGCGGCTCTTGCAATCATCGGTTTTCTTGCCGCGGGTCAGAAATGGCTTGTTATGAAATTTTATCCCGATGAAATCAGAGACACCTTCTCTATGAGAAAAGCAGCCGAGAAGCCTGTTTTCCTTGACCCCGGTCTTTCCATGGGCAATAAAAAGTCCGCTGCATCAACAAGGGACATACGCCCCAGACATCTTTATGAGGAAGAACATTCTGAGAAAGGGAGGGATGAAGTATGACCGCTGTTTTCAATATGCTTATCACCGCTCTTTATACCATGCTTGTTCAGAACATTATTTTCAGCACCGGCTACGGTATAAGTGAAACTCTCAGAACAGCAAAGCGTCCGAAGCATCTTTTTATGTATTTCTGCAGCATCACCCTTTTTGCTCTTGTTTCAGGCACTGCTTGCTTCTTTCTCAGAAAACTCCCCTTTGTTGCAGAGCTTGAGCTGAGATATCTTTTTGTAATCAATGTTCTTGTGCTTATCTGCATTTATCTTGTTGTTGCGGCTTTTTGTCTCAAGATTTTTTCGGCAGACAAAAAGTTTATGAATTCCCTCGGAATGTGCGCCTTCAACACCCTGATTATTGCTCTGCCCGTGCTTACCCTCAAAGCAGGATACACCTTTTCTCAGGTTGTCGGCACAAGCATCGGAGCAGGAGCGGCCTTCATCATTGCCGCCTTGCTCATCAACAGAGGAATGCAGTTTATAAAATCAAACCCCTTCATCCCAGAAATCTTCAGAGGCACTCCTGCTCTTCTGATTTATGTTTCACTCATTGCTCTTGCAATGAGCTGCATTTCAGGTCAGTCACTTTTTGTCTGACAGGCACAGGGTTATATCCCTCACTTAAAAAAGCTTTAAATTATCAAGGTGAATTCTATGTCACGAAAAAGAAAAAACGAAAACAAAAAATCTCCCTATCAGCCTGACGTCAAGGTACGCATCAGGAAAAGCTACTATACCTTTTCCCGTGAGTATCCGTCAAAATATATTCAGCTCGGAAAGAAAAAAAGAAGAAGCCTTCGCAAGCGTATCGGAGCCTTTCTTTTGTCAGCTGCACTGTTCGCTGCCGCAGTTGTTTTTTCATTCTTTCTTGTCAACACGGGCCTTGAGATATCCTTTGCCTCACCCGATTCACTGACAACGTCACAGCCGGACCAGAGCTCAGACGAATCCGCTCCCGCAGCCTTGCAGGCGGTCAGAGCACTTTATATGCCCTGTGAGAAATTGGGAGATACGGAATATATCAAAACACTTATCGAACAGATAAAACACAGAAACGGCAACAGTGTCATCATCGACTTCAAGACAGAAGACGGAAAGCTTGCTTATTCATCTCTTGAGGAGTATGCAATCAAGGGAAAATGCTCTTTGTTTGACAACAACACCGTCAGACTTGCTCTTGACCTTTTTGAAAACAGCGGAATCAGCGTCATTGCAGGTATCCACTGCTTCAGAGACAACACAGCGGCAGCTGCCAACAGTGAGCTTGCCGTCAAATATATGGATACAGATGTCAACTGGCTTGATTCCTCTCAGGAAAACGAAGCAAGCGCCTGGCTGAATCCCATTTCAAAGGATGCCCGTTTATACATCAAGGGCATCATCAAGGAGCTTCTGAGCTTTAAAATCAAGGGCTTTCTTCTTTACTCCTTCAGCTTCCCCGAGGGTGAGCTTGTTTCTTCCGCCACATATCCGGGAGAAAGTGCTTCAACAGACAGAAAAAAGCTTATGACCGATTTCCTTTCCTCTCTGTCTCAGCTTATCCCCGAGGACTCGGTTCTTCTTCTGGCTCAGGATTCAAAGAAGCTTCTTGAAGGTGAAAGTGAGGACTTCTCCCTCCCCTGCAAAAATCTGTCCGTAACGGGAATCGTTGCCGATATGCAGACTCTCAGCGGTGAATACACCGTAACCAAGGAGGATAATTTTACCTCAATGCTTTCCTGCCTCTCAGCTCTGTCCGCCCGCACGGGGGACAAGCTGTTCATCCATCAGACAAGCTCAGAGGATTATTCACGTTCATATTTCCGCACCCTCAGAAAAAACGGCTTTGACAATTTTATTATTTACAGCCGTGAGGGTGAATATTAATTCTGAAGAAAGGCGGAGGCTAACCTCCGGTTAAAAGCTTATGAAAGAAACAACAACCGCTTTTATTGCAATTGTAGGCCGTCCAAATGTTGGCAAATCATCAATTCTCAACCGTATGCTCGGCCAGAAAATTGCCATTGTTTCCGACAAGCCTCAGACAACACGAACAAGAATTATGGGCGTTCTCACCGAAGAGGAAACCCAGCTTGTTTTCACCGACACTCCCGGCTTCCACAAGCCCAAGACAAAGCTTGGCGAAAAAATGATCAAGGCTGTGGGTGACAGCATTTCAGGCGTCGATGCCTGCCTTCTTGTTATCGAAAGCAAGGGTGAACTCAGAGAAAGTGAAACAGAGCTGATTGAAAAAATCAGAAAACAGAAAATCCCCTGCATTCTTGCAATCAATAAGATTGACACTCTTGCCGAAAAAAGTGAGCTTGTGACAAAAATTGCCGAAATGTCAGCCGAATATGATTTTGAGGCAATTGTTCCCGTCAGTGCCGCAAAAAATGACGGCATTGACATTCTCATCAAAGAGCTTAAGGCACTTGCCGTTGAATCAGAGCATTATTTCCCCGATGATACTCTGACCGACCAGCCCGAAAGAGTTCTTGCATCTGAAATCATCCGTGAAAAAATGCTTCGTCTTCTTGACAAGGAAATTCCCCACGGAGTTGCCGTTTCAATTGAAAAGATGAGAGAAAGAACAGACACCGACCTTATGGACGTTGAAGCCACAATTTACTGTGAAAGAGAAAGCCATAAGGGCATCATCATAGGCAAAAAGGGCGCAACCCTCAAAAGAATTTCAACATATGCAAGACAGGATATGGAAAAGTTTTTCGGCTGCCGCATCAATCTTCAGTGCTGGGTAAAGGTCAAAGAGGACTGGCGTAACCGCGAAGGACTTATCCACAATTTCGGACTTGACTGATTTCTGAATTTAATACAAAAGAGCCTGAAATTTTTAAAAAATAATTTCGTTTACTTTCAACCTTTTCTGCAAATGATATGAATATGATTATATATATCATCAATTTGCATTGAGGTGTGATTTATGACGAAGAAAGAATTATGGAACAAATTTATGCAGACGGGAAAGATTTCGGATTACCTTGATTACTGCAAGGCGCCCCGCTTCAGCCCCGACGGTGAAGACATTGAGTTTTCCCATGAGCTCTCTCCCGAAAAAGAGGATTTCAATTATGACGATAAAGACGGACGGTATAGTAATCCGTGAACAGCCCACAGGTGAACACGACAAGCTTATAACAATCCTGACAAGAAAAAACGGCATTGTAAAAGCCTTTGTCAACGGTGCAAGAAGCCCCAAAAACAAAAACGCTTCTTCAACGGGTCTTCTGTGTTATTCGGATTTCACCCTTGACAAATCAAAAAAAGACGTTTATACAGTCAAGGAATCTCAGTCAAAACAGCTTTTCTTCAAGCTCAGAGAAAACATAATTTCTCTTGCGCTGGCTCAGTATTTTGCTGAGCTTACATACGAGCTTGCTCCGAGAGAGGAAGCCGCCGACGAATTTCTTTCACTTATTCTTAATTCGCTTTATCTTCTGTGTGAAAAAAAGAAGGATTCCCTTCTCATAAAAAGTGTCATCGAGCTTCGTATTCTTTCTCTTGCAGGATATATGCCGAATATTATCTCCTGCAACAGCTGCGGAGTTTATGAAAGTGAAAAAATGTTTTTCAGCACTTTTACGGGAGAGCTTTACTGTGAAAGCTGCAAAAAAGATGAAAACCTCAGAAGCATCAATCTGACAATTCTGACTGCAATGAGACACATCTGCTTTTCCGACAGCAACAAAATTTTCAGCTTTTCTCTTTCCTCAGATGCTCTTGTTTCCCTTTCACAGCTGACAGAAAGATATCTTAAAAACATCACAATGAAAAAATATAAAACCCTGGATTTTTATAAAACCATGACAGACTGACAGGAGGAAATTCAAATTGAATAAGCATTATACCGCTCTTGAGCTTGACAAAGTTCTTTCCTGCCTTGCAAATCTCACAAGCTGTCAGGATGCAAAAGAAATGGCTGAAAATCTTCAGCCCGAAAAAAATCTTGACCTTGCCCGTGTCCTTCTGGGACAGACTGAGGACGCCCATATGCTGATGGCAAAATTCGGTGCCCCATCCTTCGGCGGACTGAAAAATGTCAACAACGCGCTCAGCCGTGCAAATGCCGGCAGTGTGCTGAACATGAGAGAGCTTCTTGACATTGCCGAGGTGCTGAGAGTTATCCGCTCCCTTTGTGACTGGAGGAGCAAAAACGCGGGAATCTCAACAAGAATTGACACCTATTTTTACGGCATGACTCCCAACAAATTCCTTGAGGAAAGAATCACCACAGCAATCATCAGTGAGGAGGAAATGTCAGACAACGCCTCCCCCGCTCTTTATGAAATCAGAAAAAAAATCCGTGCCGCCTGCTCAAAGGTCAGAGATCAGCTTGACAAAATGACCCGTTCTCAGCATTATCAGAAGTTTCTGCGTGACTCCATTGTCACAATGAGAAACGGACGCTATGTTGTTCCCGTCAAAATTGAGCGCCGCGGTGAAATCAACGGTCTTGTTCATGACACCTCCTCAAGCGGTGCAACAGTCTTTATTGAGCCCGCAGGCGTTGTTGAAGCAAACAACGAAATCAAGGTTCTTCAGGGCAAAGAGCGTGACGAAATTGAAAGAATTCTTTTTGAGCTTTCCGTTGAAGCGGGCGGCTTTTATGAAGGAATCAAGGCAAGCTATGAGTGTGCTGTTGAGCTTAATCTGATTTTTGCAAAGGCAAGCCTTGCCTTTCAGATGAAAGCAACGGCTCCCATTCTTAATGATGAGGGCATCATTGAGCTGAAAAGCGCCCGTCATCCTCTGATTGATCCGAAAAAGGTTGTTGCAACAGATATCAGCCTCGGCGAAAAATTTGATACCCTTGTAATCACAGGCCCCAACACGGGCGGTAAAACTGTTTCGATCAAAACATTGGGACTTATGTCTCTGATGGCAATGTGCGGACTTATGCTACCCGTCACAGATCAGAGCAGAATTTCCGTTTTCGATAATATTCTTGCAGACATCGGTGATGAGCAGAGCATTGAGCAGTCTCTGTCAACCTTCTCATCCCATATGGTCAACATCATCAATATCATTGAAACTGCTGATGAAAAGAGCCTTGTTCTCATCGACGAGCTCGGAGCAGGCACAGATCCTGTTGAGGGTGCGGCTCTTGCCATCTCGATTCTTGAAAAAATACATATCAAAGGAGCAAAAATTGCCGCCACAACTCACTATGCAGAGCTGAAGGCTTATGCCCTTCAGACTCCCCGTATCGAAAACGGAAGCTGTGAATTTGATGTTTCATCACTCAGACCCACCTACCGTCTTCTCATCGGCACTCCGGGACGCTCAAACGCTTTTGCAATTTCACTCAGACTCGGTATGAGTGAGGACATTGTTGACAGAGCAAAGCAGCTTGTTTCAAAAGAAAATGCACATTTTGAAACAGTCATCGAATCTCTCGAAAACAGCCGTCAGGAATTTGAAAAGCAGAAAAATGAAGCTCTTCAGATTAAAGCTGAAGCCGAAAAGGAAAAGGCTCAGGCTCAGAAATACAAGGATGAAATTGAACAGCTGAGAAAAACCGAGCTTGAAAAGGCTCAGAGTCAGGCTCTCAAAATTGTTGAGCAGGCAAAAAGAAGCGCTTATGTCCTCACCGCAGAGCTTGAACAGCTGAAAAAGGAAAGTGACAAAAACAAGGATAAGGCTGAAATGCTCCGACGTGCAAAACAGCTGATGAAAAAAGGCCTTGCCGATTTTGACGACATCACAAATCCTGTTGTTGCCGCCGTTGTGAACGATGAAAACTATGAGCTTCCCCGTCCTCTTGTTGAGGGGGATACAGTTCTTCTTGCCGACATCGGCAAAACTGCCGTTGTCACAAAGCTTGAAGATAAAAAGGGCAACATTGAGGTTATGCTTGGTGTTATGAAAATGAGAACTCCCCTTTCAAACATCCGTCTTTGCGGAAAGAATGACTCCTCAGCAAAGGCAAAGCCGAGAAATGTCCCCAACAAAAAAGAGCATGTTTTCTCTGCTGGTGCTTCCGCTCAGACAAGATGTGACCTGAGAGGAATGAACATTGAGGAAGGAATAATCGAGCTCGAAAGATACATTGACCAGAGTCTTCGTCTCGGAATGTCAGAACTTACGGTTATTCACGGCAAGGGCACAGGTGTGCTGAGAAAGGGTATTCACGAACACCTGAGAAAAAACCGTTTTGTCAAATCTTTCCGTCTCGGCGTTTACGGTGAAGGTGAAAACGGCGTTACCATTGTTACCCTTAAATAATAAAAAAGTGATTGGTTTCCTTTTAACAAGGAATCAATCACTTTTCTTTTTTTGTACTGTTTTTACCCACATATCTGTTGACAAAAAAGGCTATTGCCACACCTGTAACCGTGTCAATAAGTCGGTGCAGAGCATTGATGTAAGCAGGTTCTTCTCCCGCAGAAAAAATAACAACAAGAAAAATCATTCCCCCGATTGCACAAAGATTACCTTTGCCGAAAAGATTACAGATGAAAATAAGTATAACAATAAAAGCAAAAACCGACAGATAATAAAACAGCTCACCCGTGAAAACCTCTGTCAGACGGATGTGGCAGACGGCAAGTGAGCCGCCGATGAAGGTGGCGGCAATTCTTCCGAGACCTGTTTCAACGGTTTCGTGCACTGTTGTCCCCATACACACAAGGGCTGCAATTGACGAATAAAGAGGTGAGGAGCGGATAAAAAGAAAATTATAAAGCTCCTCGGCAGCCCCCATATAAAACCAGTCTCCAAGCAGAATAAACAGCCTTGATGTGATAATGCACAGCATCACGGCAAGAGCCGTTTTTATGTTTCTCATTCCTATGGACATTTTTCCTCTTTTCATTTTTTCACCGCCCTTCCGTCAATATTTTTATCATTTTTACTGACAGTTATTCCTTTTACCGAATATGATATTTATGAGGTGATATTATGAATTGCTGCATTCAGGATCTGAGAAACAAGGAAGTCATCTGCATCAACAACGGATGCCGCCTCGGAAATGTCAGTGATGTTGAAATCTGCACGGAAAGCGGACAGCTTACGGCAATAATAATCTGGGGAAAAAGCAAGTATCTGGGACTTCTGGGCAGAGATGAGGACATCAGAATCTGCTGGAAGGACATCAAAATCATCGGAGATGAAACAATTCTTGTCTGCTGTGACTGTTGCTCAAAGGGCAGTTGCAGTGCTCCGCCGAGAAAAAATCCTCTTGATTTTCTGAAATAATATTATCTTGACCTTAAAGCCGATAAGATATATAATAATTAGGTAGCATCATATTAATTTATTATACAGGAGAGTTATTATGAAGAACAAAGAAATCCTTGAAAAATTAACCCTTGAAGAAAAGGTCGGTCTGTGTTCAGGCAAGGATGCCTGGTTCCTTAAGGGCGTACTGAGAGCTGATCTTCCCTCAGTTATGATAACAGACGGCCCTCACGGTCTGAGAAAAAAGGCTCCCGAAGGAGAAAAATCAGGTCTTCTCAACTCCGTTCCCGCAACCTGCTTCCCCACAGCAGCAACAACTGCCTGCAGCTGGGATCCCGAGCTTATTTACAAGATGGGTCAGGCACTTGCAGAGGAATGTCTTGAAGAAAAGGTCAGTGTGCTTCTCGGCCCCGGTGTCAACATGAAGCGTTCACCCCTTTGCGGAAGAAACTTTGAATATTTTTCCGAAGATCCTCTTCTTGCAGGTGAAATTGCCGCCGCCTTCATCAACGGCGTCCAGTCCAAAAATGTCGGCACATCCTTAAAGCACTTTGCCGTAAACAGCCAGGAAAAAAAGAGAATGACAATCAATGAGGTTGTTGACGAAAGAGCTCTTCGTGAAATTTATCTGACCGCCTTTGAAATTGCTGTCAAGAAGGCTCAGCCCTGGACAATCATGAATGCATATAACCGTGTCAACGGAGAAAAATGTGCTGACAGTGCTTATCTTCAGAACACCATTCTCCGTGATGAATGGGGCTTTGAGGGCGTTGTAGTTTCCGACTGGGGTGCTGTCAATGACAGAGTCAAGGGCATCAAAAACGGCAATGACCTTGAAATGCCTTCATCTGACGGCTATAACGATGCAAAAATCTGCAAGGCTGTGCGTGAAGGAAGACTTGAGGAAAAGTATGTTGATATTGCCGCTGACAGAATGATTACTCTGATCAAAAAATCAAAGGATGCTCTGTGCGAATACGAATATAACAAAAATGCCCACCATCTTCTTGCCGCAAAGGTCTGTGAGCAGTCCCTTGTGCTTTTGAAAAATGAAAACAAAACCCTTCCCCTTTCAAAAGACAAAACGGTTGCGGTAATCGGTGAAATGGCACGTGCTCCCAGATATCAGGGTGCAGGCAGCTCACTTATCAATCCCACAAAAATTACCGATGCCTTTGACGGACTCATCAGTGAAGGCTACCGTGTCAATTTTGCTCCCGGTTACAGCAAAAAGGAGGACCGTCTTGACGAAATGACCCTTCAAGATGCCCGCACCGTTGCAGCCGCAGCAGACACCGTTGTTATGTTCATCGGTCTGACCGAGGATTACGAATCAGAAGGCTATGACAGAAAACACATCAATCTTCCCGAAGCCCACAACACTCTTGTTGAAGAAATTCTGAAGGTCAACGAAAACGTTATTGTTGTTCTTTCAGGCGGTGCTCCCGTTGTTATGCCCTGGCTCAGCAAGGTCAAGGCTGTCATCAACGGATATCTCGGCGGACAGGCATCAGGCACTGCAATTGCACGAATCATTTCAGGTTCGGTCACCCCCTCAGGTAAGCTTGCGGAAACATATCCCCTTTCACTTGAAGAAACTCCCTCATACAACTATTATCCCGGCCTTGACCTGAGTGCCGAACACAGAGAAAGCATTTATATCGGATACAGATATTACGATACAGCAAAAAAAGATGTCCTCTTCCCCTTCGGCTACGGTCTTTCCTACACGGAATTTGAATATTCTGACCTTAAGCTTTCAAAGAAAAAAATCAAGGACAGTGACACACTTACCCTTTCCTTCCGCATCAAAAATACCGGAGAATGTGACGGAGCAGAAATTGCTCAGATTTATGTCAGAGACAAGGAAAGCACCATCTTCCGCCCTGAAAAAGAGCTTCGTGCCTTTAAGAAAGTTTTCCTGAAAAAAGGTGAAGAAAAGGAAATCACCCTTGATCTTTCAAAAAGAGCCTTCGCTTATTACAACATAAACCTTGCAGACTGGCATGTTGAAAGCGGTGAATTCGAAATCCTCGTTGCCTCCTCCGGCAAGGATATCAGACTTTCAGCCGATGTGTTTGTTGAATCAACTGTTGAAGCAGAGGTACCCGATTATAAAGAAACCGCACCCGCTTATTACACAGCCGATGTTCAGAATGTTTCAGACAAAGAATTCGAAGCTGTTCTCGGCTGCAAAATTCCCGAATCAACCGTCACTGCAGACAAGAGAATCACAGTGGAAAATGCCCTTTATGATGCAAGAGAAACAAAATGGGGCAAGGTTATCTGCAGCACCGTGCTCAAGGCAATTGACACCTTCTGTGACAAAACAGACCCCACAACAGAAATGCTCAAGGCAATGGCTCTTGAAATTCCCATCAACAACTTCGTCACAATGAGCTCAGGTGTATTCACCGAAAAGATGTGTGACGGACTGCTGATGATTCTCAACGGAGAAAAGCCGGGTATGGGTGTTGCAAAAATAATTGCAGGACTCGTCTCCTCCGTCAGAAAAATTCCCTCACTTCTTAAAAACTATTGATAAAAAAGGAGAATAAAAATGACTTCTGTGCTTTCCTTTCTCATCACCCTTTTTCTTTTAATCGAATCTCTCCCTCTTGTCTGGCTGCCCACTCTTACCGTTGACGCTGCAGATAAAGGAGCAGATGTTTCAACCTATGCAACAGGCTTTCTTTACGGACTTGCAGAGGAAGGTGTGCCCTCTCAGGCAATGACGAACAGCCTTGATATTTCCTCTGTTTCCCAGAAGGTTATCGGCGGACTTCAGCACCCCATCGGAGACATTGACAATGTTTCATCTCAGCTTGACGAATGTGATTACCGTGTTGTTTATCTTCAGGATGCCTTTGACACCTGGTATTACTGCCACGAAGAAATCAACACCATGAGAGAAAACGGCACATACAGCTGGGAAAGCTTCCTTGAAGAAAGATATCTTCCCATTGTTGAGGAAAAGGTGCGTGCGCTTTCACAAAAAGCTTATTCGGACAGCCTTGTTTACTGCATTTATAACGAATGTGACAACGGTATCTGGTTCGGTGATTACTCTCTTGAAGAAAACAGACAGAATTTCTATGAGGGCTGGAAAATTACCTATGACCTTGTAAAATCGATTGATCCCGATGCAAAAATCGGAGGTCCCGGCTTCTGTGATTATGAAACTCAGAAAATGGAGGGCTTCATGACCTTCTGTGCTGAAAATGACTGTCTGCCCGACATCATCATTTATCACGAGCTTGCCTACTGGTCAATCCCCGACTGGAATTATCACGTTGAGGATTACAGAAGAATTGAAAAAGAGCTTTCAATTGAAAAGGAGCTTCCCATCATTGTCACCGAATACGGCACAATGGAGGACTGCGGCAACCCTTCAACAATGATTCATTACATAATGGCAATGGAAAGAACGGGAGTTTACGGCAATATGGCTTACTGGAGGCTGGCAAACAACCTTAATGACACCGCTGCCGATGACAACTCCCCCAACTCAAACTGGTGGCTTTACAGAAAATACAAGGAAATGGAAGGTGCTCAGCTGAAAACAAGCAGCAGAAGTGCCGATAAATATAATTACAGAGACAGACTTGATGCCCTTGCCGCCCTCACTCCCGACGGCGAAAAAATTGATATGCTCATTCCGGGAAGCGACAGCAGATTTGCCGTGAAGGTTAAAAATCTTGATGAAACCAACCTTGGCAAAAAGGTTGACGTGAAAATTGAATGTGTGTATTACAAGGGTCTGACAGGTATTGTCAGTGAGCCCGTTCTTTTAAGACAGATGACAATGAATGTCTCCCTTTGCGGAAATATCAACGTCAATGTTCCCGCCACAGACGAAAATGCTGTTTATTTCCTGACCGTCACTCCCCACGATGAAAGCACCGAGCCCGTCAGAAACACCAACGTTCCCGTCAGATATGAATTTGAAGACGGCAAGCTTCTCGGCTCTTCTTATACCTATGACAGCGCATACGCAACCTCAGGCAGTCAGCAGGGTATGTGCGGCGGCTTTGAAAATGACGGAGACGGAGTAAAACTTGAAATCAAGGCTGCAAGTGAAGGCTATTATAACCTTGACATCATTTACGGAAAGCACAACGATTCAGGCATTCCTCAGCAGAGAGATTTCGGTCAGGCAAACATTAAAATTGACTCAGACCAAGGTGTTCTTTATCTGGAAAACACCATCAAAAGTGAATACACAACCTGCAAAACCCTTTCAGTTTATCTGACAAAGGGCAAGCACACAATCGAGATTTCTCATAAGGACGGCACCTTTGTTCTTGACAGTCTCATTATGACAAAGGATGACTCCGACGGAAAAATTGCTCTTCTCAATGACTCCGAAGACGGCTCCGCCTTCCTTGCCGTTGCGCCTTATGACGCTTATTACCGCATTAAGACAAACAAGGCTTCAGCCTTCACCGTTGACGGTGCAAAAGCTGAAACTGACTCAGAAAGCCTTGTTTATCTGAGAAGAGGTCTGAATGAAATCACCTTTGCCGAAAAGGGAATTGTTTGTGAAATCTCCGAATTCACAGAAGATGAAGCTGACGTGTTCACAAAAAGCTTCACAGCGGATATGCTCACCCTTGAAGACGGGGCAATGCTTTCAAAGGACAAATACGGCAATCTCTTTGTTGAAGGTATCTCCTCTGAAGCAGGAAAAGCAAGCTTCACTGTTTGTGCCGAGGAAGCCGGAGATTACAGAGTAACACTCTTTTATTCCAACAATGCCGAGGGCGGTGTTCACTCTTACAACGTTGACCTCATTGAAAGCTATGTAACTGTTTCCGCAAACGGAGAAAGCAAGGATGTTTACTGCCGTAATACTTACAGCAAATACACCTACCGCACGGTTACCTTCAACCTCACTCTTAAAGAGGGTGAAAACAAAATCACTCTTTCAAACTCCGGCAGCACACTCTTCAACGGACAGACTGCAATTGCTCCGCAAATCAAGCTGATTACAGTTAATTCTGCAGACTGATCAAAAAAATTAAAGCGATTGAAAACCTTCGGAATTCAATCGCTTTTTTTGTCTTTATTTTGCAAGGGCATTTCTGAAATCAATTATCTTGCCCGAGGCATTAAAGCTGATGCCGCTGACACCCTTACCCGTTGCACAGTTATATTTCTCTGCTTTGACAGGGAAGATAACGCAGTTTCTGACAAGGTGTGTCTCCGCCTCCCATATAAGCTTCACTGCCTGTTTAACCGAGGAAGCACTCATAATTGAATAAACAAGCTTGTCAAAATCACTGTTTTTATAATTTGTGAAATTCTCCTTGCTGTATGAGGTGAACTGCGAAAGTGCAGCCTCAACTGTGTCCCTTGAAAATTCTGCCGTTGCATAAGCAAGCTGATAATCTCCGCTGCTGATTCTTCTTCTCAGCTGATCGCTGTCAACAGCTTCAACAGTCACATTCAGTGAAACACCGAGAATTGACTGCCAGGACTGCATAAGAGTTCTGATTGCCTTTTCATTTTCGGGAGTGCAAAGCACAGTGACATTGACAGTTGAAATCTCAAGCTCCTCAAGCCCGTTGTTGAACAAGGTCATGGGGCTGGGATTTGTATATTTTTCAACAGTCTTTCTTGCCTCACCGTATTTTCTTCCGCCGACAATCAGTCCGTCGGGAATAAAATTACCCGTAACCTCATCAGAAAGATTTTTCATAATGTCTGAGCTGTTAAGAGCCGAAACAAGAGCCTGACGGATTTTGATGTTTGAAAGAGCCTGGTCAGCACAGTTAAAAATAAAAGCATTCATGGCTGAATCAAAAGAATAAACTCCGTAGCCCTTTTTCCCCTCAAGCTCAGCCGCCTGCTGAATTGTCAGGGGAGAAACATTATAAGTGTCCTTCATCAGCTTGCTGAGTCTTGTTGACTGCTCATCCTTGACGGAAAAATAAACAGACTTGGGCAAAACTGCTTCCTTGCCGTAATAGTCTTCACTTCTTCTGATAACAAAAGAGGTGTCATCCGCCCAGTTATAAAGATAGAAGGGTCCGTTACAGATGAGATATTTCATTGCAAGACCGTATCTTCCGCCCGTTGCTCTGAAGAACTCCTCATTGCAGGGCATTGCTCCGGGATTGGTCAGTGAATAAAGAAAATCAGGATAAGCGCTTTTCAGCTTTATCACCAGGGTGTAATCATCCTTTGCCTTTATTCCGAGCTTGTCGGGTGAAAAAGCTCCGCTGTGAACTTCGCGGGCATTTTTTATGCAGTAAAGAGACTGAGCATCAGGTGAAACAGTTTCGGGAAGAAGAGCTCTTTTTATACCGAACACAAAATCGTGGGCAGTCACTCTTGTGTCAAATTTTTCTGCAGCATCTCCGAGCACGGTTTTTGCAGAATTTGTCAAAGTCCACTTGATGTCCTTTCTTAAATGAAAGGTATAAGTTTTTCCGTCAGACGAAACATCCCAGGACTCTGCCTGAGCGGGAATTATCTTTCCCTCACCGTCAATTCTTACAAGTCCCTCAAAGCAGTTTGCAATAATATTTCTGCTTCCTGTATCATAGACTATTTGCGGGTCAAGATACCCCGTATCCTTGTCAATGGGATAAACAATCTGAGCGTCTGCGCCCTTGGTGGATCCGCAGCCCCAGAGAGAAAAAATCAAGATAAAAATTAAAATAGCCGAAAGAGATCTTTTTAACATTTTTTTCATTCCTTGTCACTCAATTAATGATATAATAATTCTAAAATGAAATTAAAATTTTAAAATTAACTGTTATAATGAAATTTAGAATAAAATTACGGAGGTTTCAAATGGATAGTGTATTTTTCCCTGTAACCGCAATTATATTACTTATTATATGCGGAATTCTCTTATTTTTATTGCTAAAAAAGAATAATAATAAAGATTATGAGTCTATTTTGGAAGATAATGAAAAATTAAAGCAGCTCATAACAAACTCCATCGGTCAGGTCAACACCACCGTGCGTGACGAATTCAGTAAAAACAGAATAGAAATGAATGCAACACAAAGTCAGCAGAGAAAGGAAATCACCACTGCAATCGGTGATATGAACACTCAGATTTCAAAGCTGACCCGTGACAATTATGAGTTCAACATCAAGATGAGTGAAAACATTTCCTCAAAGCTTCTTGAAATGAGAAAGGGAAATGAGGAAAAGCTTGAGCAGATGAGACTCACCGTTGACGAAAAGCTTAACGAAACGCTCACAAAGCGTCTTGACTCCTCCTTCAGAACTGTCAGTGAGCAGCTGGAAAACGTTTACAAGTCCCTTGGTGAAATGAAGGTGCTTTCAACGGGTGTCACGGAAAATGTTACCTCTCTTAACAGAATCCTTACAAACGTCAAGGCAAGAGGCACCTGGGCAGAGGTTCAGCTTGAGGGTCTTCTTGATCAGACAATTCCCGGCATGTATGAAAGAAATGTTATGACAAATCCTCTTTCAAGAAACATTGTTGAGTTTGCTGTGAAAATCCCCTCAGGTGATGACAAAAACGCCTTCACCTTCCTTCCCATCGACTCCAAATTCCCCGTGGAAGCTTATATCAGACTTTGCGATGCCGCTGACAGAGGTGACACCCATCAGGTTGAAACTGAAAGAAAAAGCCTTGAATCAACGGTGCTTCTTCAGGCAAAAGAAGTCAAAAAATATATCAATGAGCCCGCCACCACCCCCTTTGCAATTCTTTATCTTGCAACGGAAGGACTTTACAGTGAAATCATTTCTTCAAAAAATGCAATTGCCGAAAGATGTCAGAATGAGCATTCCGTTATGATTGCCGGCCCCAGCACAATCACCGCTCTGCTCAATTCTCTTTCAATCGGCTTCAGAGCAATGGCAATCAACGAAAAAGCCAAAGAGGTCAGAACTGTTCTTGCCGCCGCAAAGGTACAGTATGAAAAGTTCGGCACTGTTCTTGAAAAAGCAAAGAAGAAAATTGAAGAGGCAGGAAAAAGCCTTGACGACGCAAAGAGCAGAAATGACATCATTCAGAAAAAGCTTCGCAGCGTTGAAACAATTGAAGCCGCAGACGGTGCCGACATTCTCGGCATTGAGGAATAAGCCCTTTCCCTGACGGCAAAACAGTCCGCGCAGCTCCCGCGGGAGCTGACCGCAACTTGAAACTAAGGAGTGATTCGATGTATCACAGAGCTTTCAGCAAGATTGACCTTGCTGCCATTGAACACAATTTCAGCGTCCTTTCGGCTCTTCTTGACAAGGACACAAAAAAATGTGCCGTTGTCAAGGCTGACGCTTACGGTCACGGAGCCGTTGAGGTTTCGAAAAAGCTTGAAAACAAGGCTGATTATTTTGCAGTTGCCTGCTTTGATGAAGCAATGCAGCTGAGAAACAATTCAATAAAAACACCCATTCTTATCCTGGGCTACACAGACAAAACTCAGTACGGAATGATTATCGAAAACAACATCACCGCAACGGTTTATTCTCTTGAGGATATTCTCACCCTCAACAATACCGCAAAAAATCTCGGCAGAACCGCAACAGTTCACATTGCCGTTGACACGGGAATGGGAAGACTCGGCTTTGATCTGAGTGATGAGTCCCTTCAGGCTGTAAAAACCGCTTATGAAGCTGAAAACCTTTTTGTTGAAGGTATCTTCAGCCATTTTGCAAAGGCTGATTACAAGGATAAAAGCTGTGCCCTTGAACAAAAGGAGCGCTTTGACCGCTTTATAAATGAGCTTGAGAAAATGGGTGTAAGCATTCCCGTCAAACACATCAGCAACAGCGCGGGCATTATTGACCTTGACACACATTACTCAATGGTCAGAATGGGCATTGCTCTTTACGGCTGTTATCCCTCAGAGGAGGTTATGAAGGAAAAAATCGAGCTCAGACCTGCAATGGAGGTTACAAGCCGTGTTATCCACGTCAAAAAGGTCGGTGAGGGTACCCCCATCGGCTACGGCCACTCTTATGTTACCGACTCTGAGAAAATAATTGCAACCGTTTCAATCGGCTATGCCGACGGCTTCAGCCGTGCTCTGTCAAACAAAGGACATGTTCTTATAAAAGGCAAAAAAGCAAAGGTTGTCGGAAAAATCTGTATGGATCAGATTATGGTTGACGTGACAGAAATTGAGAATGTCTGTGTCGGAGATGCTGCTGTCATCATCGGAAAAAGCGGAGATGCGGAAATTACCGCTGAGGAAATCGGTGCTCTTTCAGGCTCCTTTAACTATGAGGTGCTGACCACCTTTATGCCCAGAGTAACAAGAATATATAAATAATCGGAGGCAATCTATGATAAGATTTGAAAGTGACTATACCCAGGGTGCAATCCCTGAAATTATTGAAAAGCTTGTTGAAACCAACCTGGAACAGACTCCGGGCTACGGAACAGACAAGTACTGTCTTTCAGCTGCAGATAAAATCAGAAAGGAAATCTGTGACGAAAGTGCTGATGTCCATTTTCTCGTTGGCGGTACTCAGACAAATTACACCTTCATCTGCAGTGCCCTGAGACCTCATCAGGGTGTTATCAGTGCTGAAACAGGACACATCAACGTTCACGAAAGCGGCTCCGTTGAAGCAACGGGTCACAAGGTTATTGCCCTTCCTTCTGAGGACGGAAAAATCACTGCTGAGCAGGTGCGTCAGGTTATTGATGCTCACAGAGCAGATCCTACCTTTGAGCACACCGTTCAGCCCAAGCTGGTTTATATCTCCTTCCCCACAGAAAACGGAACAATTTATTCAAAGGCTGAGCTTGAGGCTCTTTACTCTGTCTGTCAGGAAAAGCAGCTTATCCTCTTTCTTGACGGTGCAAGACTCGGCTACGGTCTTGCAAGTGAAAAAAATGATCTGACAATGGCTGACATTGCAAGACTCACAGACGCCTTTTACATCGGCGGAACAAAGGTCGGTGCACTTTTCGGTGAGGCTCTTGTTATCACCAAGGAAAGCTGTAAGGAGGATTTCCGATACATCGAAAAGCAGAAGGGAGCAATGCTCGCAAAGGGCAGACTCCTCGGCATTCAGTTTGATACCCTTTTCACCGACTCCCTCTATTCAAAAATCTCCTCTCACGCTGCAGCTCTTGCAATGAGAATCAGAGAGGCTTTTCTTTCAAAGGGTATCGAGCTTCTTTATGACTCTTACACAAATCAGCAGTTCCCCATCCTCACAAAGCAGCAGAAGGCTGTGCTTGACGAATATTTTGTTTCATCCTTCTGGTGTGAAAAGGGTGATAAGGTTGCTGTCCGCTTCTGCACAAGCTGGGCAACTCCCACTCAGGACGTTGATTTTCTGATTGAAAAAATAATGAATCTGTAATAAAGGACAAATAATATGAGAATGAGAAAAAAGAAAAATCTCGATGAACGCCTTGCAGGTGTAAGTGATTACATCATCCTCACCGAGCTTGGCGAGGAAAGAGATTTTAACAAAGCAATTGAAGAAAAAACACTCTTTAACCTTGAAGCTCTTTTCGGCAACAGCAACCCCGTAAGAATGGAAATCGGCTGCGGAAAGGGTCAATTTGTCACAGAGATTGCAAAAAGACACCCGGAAATCAATTTCATTGCCGTTGAAAAGGACAGAAATGTTATTGTTCAGGCTTGTGAAAAGGTCAGAGACAATGAGCTGAAGAATGTCAAATTCATTGCAGGCTCCGCTCAGTATCTGCCTAAATTCATTCCTGAAAAAAGCATTGAGCTTATCTATCTCAATTTCTCCTGTCCCTTCCCGAAAACGAAATATGCAAAGCACCGACTCACCCACAGAGACTTCCTTGCCATTTACAGAAGACTTCTCAAGGATTCAGGTGAGATTCATCAGAAAACCGACAACATGCACTTTTTTGAGTTTTCAATTGAGGAATTCTCGGCTGCTGATTACAAAATCACAAATGTTTCCCTTGACCTTCACAACAGTGATTTTGAAGGAAACATTGTCACAGAATACGAAAAGCGTTTTTCCGATCTGGGACAGCCCATTTACAGACTTGAGGCTCACATCTGAATAAACACTTACAGTCTGAGGCTGAAGAGATAATTCTTCAGCCTTTTTATTTTCATACAAAAAAATTCATAAAATTATAAGGAATATTGCACCCTTTAGTCGTATAATTAGTGTGAAGAAAAAATCACAAAAAATATACGGAGGAACAGCAATGGATAACGGTGCAAGTAGCTACCGCCGTTTTCTTGATGGTGACGAAGGCGCTTTCGACAAAATTATGAAAGAGCTGTTTCACAAGCTTGTTTTCTTTGTCAACGGATATGTCAATGACATTCAGGCGGCTGAAGACATTTCAATTGATGTTTTTTCAGAGCTGATTGTCCATCGGGGAAAATATAACTTCAGAGTCAGCCTCAAAACCTACCTTTTTATGCGCGGAAGAAGCAAAGCCCTCGATTACATAAAGCACAGAAAGGTGAGGTCTTATGTTGAGTTGTCTCAGCTTGCTGACCAAAGTGACGGCTCCCCGGACCCCGAAATGATTTTTCTTGACGGAGAAAAAAATCAGATTATTCATTCCGCCCTCAAAAATCTCAGCACCGATATGCGCACGGTCATTCATCTGATTTATTTCGAGGATATGACCTATGACCAGGCGGCAAAAATAATGAAGAAAAGCAGGAAACAGATTGATAATCTTTTATACAGAGCGAAGAAAGAGCTTCGCGCCATTCTCGGAAAGGATGGTGAGCTTTTGATATGAGAAGCTTAGAAGAATGTAAAGCGGAAATTTTCCGCAGAAGTGAAGAAAAAATAAAAAAACGCAAAAAGCAGCAGCGCATTATTGCCTCGGTCATTACTCCCGCAATTGCACTGACGCTTACGGTAAGCTGCTTTGTACTTTTCACACCAGAAAAAAGTGCCGAGGACACAGCCTTTACTCAGCTGAACGGTATAGGCGGCGCCGCCACTCAGGCAGCAACCCTTGCTCCCTCTGCTCAACAGGAATCAACGGCCGCGGCAATAAATCAAGACTCTGCTTCAGATTATAAAGATCCTCAGCAATCGGCATCTCTTGAAAGTCTGATTGAAGAAATTTTTGCAAAAGACGGCACATCCGGTTCGGTAATCTTCCCCCCTCATTATCAGGAAAATGAAAGAATGGAAAGCTCAGCTGAAGAATACATGGATACACAAGGAAATGACCTTATTTCAGACACATCTGAGCCTTTTACCGTCGGCTTTTCTCTTTCTTATCCGGACAGAAATGAATGCTATACCCTGACGGAAGATGTTCTCAGAAACGACTCAACGGGAGAAACGGCAGTTCTGACTCAGACTCAGCTGAATGAGCTGCTGTCCCTTCTTGGTTATTAAAAAGGAGCGATAAATATGAAGAAAGCCTTTTCACTTATTCTCAGCCTTGTTATTTTTGCCCTGATGCTTTGCGGCTGTCAGAGAGACATCACTGATGAGCCTTCCGTGGAGCTTACACCCACAGGAATCACCGACGAATATTCTGACCTTGAGGGAGTAAGGCTCTTTATTCCCCAAAGTATGTTTGAGCCCGAAGCTGAAGAAATTGAGGTTATCTGGGTCAACGAAACAGACAAGGAGATTATCTTCGGGGAAATGTTCTTCATTGAAAAATACACTCAAAAGGGCTGGGAGTCTGTTTCTGCAGAAGGCATAGCCTTCAACGCCATTGGTTATATCCTTTCACCGAATTCCCGTCGGGCAAAGACATACAGCCTGAAAAATTACAACACAAAAAGTGACGGCACATACCGCTTCCGTTCAAGCTGCTATGTTGACAGCAAGGAGTGCAGTCTCTGGACTGTTTTTGTGGTCGAGAGTGATATAACTCAAGCTCCCTCTCAGACCTCTCCTCAGGCAACTCAGCCCACATCCGTCCCCGAGGCTTACTGCGGAAACACTCAGACAACAATCCGCATCGGTGACAAAGCCTATACCTTTATGTACGGCAACTCCGTAACTCTGACAGATTTTCTTGTTAAGCTTGAGTTAAATGAGCCCACCTGTGACTGCATTCCCGAATACATCGTTGACACAGAACTTGTCACGGGCTACGGAATAAACCTTACCGAAGGATATGTAAGACTCGGTGACAGCCAGACAAGCCTTGAGGCAGATGAAATTGAGCTTATCAGAAAGATCATTGAGGAGGAGACATCAAAATGAAAAAGAAGATAATTGTCCCTCTTTTTCTGCTTGCTCTGATTCTTATCGTCTGTACCTCAGCTCCTTTAATTTTCAGCTCACGGGGTATTTCTCAGGGACAGTTATATATATCAGACGGCAGAGCCTTTCTTGTCACCTCTGAAAACTCGGCAATGATTGTTTCAGACCGCACAAAAAACAAAAATCTTTTTGAAAAATATGAAAACGGAGATACACTTCTGCTTTTCCATGACGGAATTGCCGAATCCTTCCCCGCTCAGACGGGCGGTTATTATGCGCTGCGTCTGTCAAAGGGAAACGGAAGCTTCCGCCCCGATGACTCAATTCTCGGCATTGCAGCTCAGAAGTATGACACAGACTTTGAATTCAGCTTAACCTGGGGTTGTTACGGAATCAGCTCTTATGACAGCCGCACGGGAAAGCTTGTCAAAACAAGCCACGCCACACACCCCGAGGATTATATAACTCAGCTGACTCTTACTACCGAACAGTATGAGGAAATCAAACAGCTTTTCCGTGACCTTGAAATCGAAGCTTACCCCGACGAATATAACCCAAGTAAAAATATGTCCACTCCCTATGGGGCTCTGATTCTCACCCTCAGAACAAAGGATTTTGAAAAGACCGTTACAGCTGAAGAGATTTCTCTTGACTATGAAGGCAAGGATAAAATGGGTCAGAGGTTTCTTGATACCTGCAATGCAATTGCAGAAATGCTTATGGAAACTGAGCAGTGGAAAGCCTTGCCCGATTATGAATTTTATTATGACTGACAGGGAGGTGCCTTATGAAAAAGAAAAAACTGATTTTTGCAGTAATTCTTATCCTTCTTGCTGTTTTGCTTCTCCCTCTTCCCTCGGGAGCTTATAAAGACGGAGGAACAAGGCAGTACACATCACTGACTTATAAAATTGTCAGCTGGAACAGAATCAATGCAGACAAAATTTATACCGAAACTGATTTTTATCTTTTCCCCGATAATTTCAAATCAATTGATACACTCTGGTCGGAAAAGGAAATTCCCGAAAGCTTTCTTGCATCAATTGTTGAATTTAACGGCAGCTGTGTCACCGTCAAGCCTCTTGAAAATCAGCCGATTACAAAAAGCGCTGACCTTATCACCTTCTCAATGCAGGAGCTTGACAACATCGGTGCTTTTGCAGGTGAAATCATCGAGGTTTACTATTCGGGAGAGGTTATGGAAACCTATCCCGCACAGATAAAGGCTCTGAGCTGGAAAAAGCCCGAAAACACAAAGGATATGGAATATCCCTTACAGTGGCTAAACAAGGAAACGGCAGAAAAGCTTGACACAACTCCCCTTTCAGACATTGTTATCACGCAAATTTTCTCAGACTGCTTCCTTGCAAGCCCCGTCATTCCTCTGCCTTATACAATCAAAATCAACTGTGCCCTTTCTGATGAATGGTGTGTGGGAGATCAGATTATCTGCACGCTCGAAAACATCTATGACGACAGAGAAAGCCACCGCTATGAAGGTGACCTTCTGACGATTGAGGCCAGCGATTTCACACCCGACCCCAACGTCTGCTACAAGCCCGTGATTTATCTTTATCCCGAAAGAGAAACAGATGTCACTGTCGAAATGGAGCTCAGCGGTCAGTTCATCTGCACTTATCCCGACTATAACGACGGCTGGAAGGTAAAGGCTCAGCCTGACGGAACACTCACCGACAGCAGCGGTAAGGAATATAATTATCTTTACTGGGAGGGTGAAATCTTAACAGAATATGATTTTTCAAAAGGCTTTTGCATCAGCGGAGAGGACACGGCGGAATTTCTTGAAAATGCCCTTGAAAAGCTGGGTCTCAGCCGAAGGGAAGCAAATGAATTCATCGTTTACTGGCTTCCTCTGATGCAGAACAATCCTTATAACATCATTGCTTTCCAGACCGAAGCTTACACCGACGCCGCAGAGCTGAAGGTTTCCCCTGCTCCCGACACAGAAATCAGAATCTTTATGACCTGGTCTGCAAGTGACAGCTTCATAGAAATTGAACCGCAACAGCTGACCGCCCCCGAAAGAAAAGGCTTCACCCTTGTTGAATGGGGCGGAGCAGAAATAAAATAAAATAAAACAAAAAGCCTTCGGAAGCCGAAACTCCGAAGGCTTTTTCTTATTTCTTTATAGAGTAGGTGTAAACAACAAACAAATCTGTATATCTTACATCTCTTCTGTAATATTTTTGATCGAAGCCGACATCAAAGCCTTCAAGCTCATAATTGCCTTCTATAAAAAACCTCTGACCGAAAAAATCTGAAGGAATATCCCTTCTGCCTTCAAGGTAGCTTGTGCCCGTAAGCACTTGTTCGATTGCCGCAACCATTGTAATTACCTCAAAGTCTGCCGCAATATCATTATAAGCAAGTGATATGCTTGCTCCCGCAGCAAAATCCGATACAGGATATTCAATAAACATACTCTGTGCGGTTACATTATCAATTTTTTCTCCTTCATCCGAGCGAAAATATAATGCATTTATATAAGCATAGCTTGTGTCATATTTGATAACGAAGCAGTAATAGCATTCGTCCTCGTGAGAATAATAGATTGTCGGCAGATTGCCGTAAACAGTAAGATTATTGAGATTGCCCGTGTTTGTTTTCATCAGTGAAACAACATTTTTCAGAAAATCCGTACAGCCGTATTCTGTAAAGGGATATTCTTTTTTCTTAAGACTGAAAGAGGGAGCATTGAATTCAAATTTCCCTGATGTGTCCGTTAAATACTCACTATCAAATTCTACCCCCTCCTCCAGAGAGCTTTTATAATTGAAGGTTTCATCCTGAAGATTATAGTCATTTTTAAGCACACTGAAATTATAAAAGGGATTAACCGCCATTTCAGAACAAATCACTGCAAAGGGATATCCTACTGAATATTCAGTATATACCGTGGCTTTACCGCTGCTGTGCACTACCATATCAATTATATCTTCTACTATGTATGCTGAAGAATCACCCTGACTGTCAGGCTTGGTGAGTGTAACACCCGGATTATTTTCAAGAAAGCCCCTGATTAGTTCATACCGATCAAAGCTTTTAGCATCAATCCATTCCTTAGTCCTCCCAATATTATCCGAGACTGTTTCTGTGACAAGCTCTGTTTCAGGCTCTGTAACGGGAGAATCGGATTTGTTTGAAAATTTTCCGCTGATAAATACGGCAAGTAAAATAACGAGTATTAACAATAAAAGCTTTTTCATAAATTATCACCTCAATCGTATACTATCAGCAAAGAAGAAATAAATCAATCATACCCTCCCTGCTTTCCTTCATAAAAAATGAAAGCCTTAAAAATTTTTTCAGTTGAAAAGAAAGTTAATTTATGTTATATTCTAAATAACTAGAATATCTGAGGTGATTTTATGAACACGAACCAACTCATAATTGAAGACGGAGTTTTAGTCGGACACACCTTCTGCTCCGATTACAATGCTGCCGTTGTTATTCCCGAGGGCGTAACCGTTATCGCTGAAAATGCTTTCAGCGGAGCTGAACACATTAAGGCGATTAACCTTCCCGAAAGTCTTAACCGAATTGAAATGGGCGCCTTTGAAAGCTGCATCGGTCTTAAATCGATTGTGATTCCCTCAGGCGTTAAAATCATTGACACAAGTGCATTCGATTATTGTGAAAGCCTTGAAACCGTGTATCTTTTTGAGGGGCTGAAAAAAATTGATGACTATGCCTTTTCAAACTGTACTAAGCTTTCAGAAATAACCCTCCCCGAGGGTATGTCTTGGCTAGGAGAAGGCGCATTCACATCATGTGAATCACTCACTGAAATCACAATTCCCGGAACAGTAAAAGAGCTTCGTGAAAGCACATTTTCTTTCTGCCGCAGTTTAAAGAAGGTTGTTCTTCGTGACGGTGTCAAATCAATCAGTGAAGAAATATTTTTATCCTCATACAATGTTGAAGCTATTTACATTCCGGCAAGTGTTGAAAGCATCGGAAAATGTGCTTTTGAGAGCTGCAAGGATCTTACAATTTATGCACCCGAAGGAAGCTATGCTCATCGGTATGCCCTTGAAAACGAATTCTCCTTTGTTGCAGTATAAAACCTCATAAAAAAATGAACTCCTTACTCTGCCGTCAGGCAAGGTAAGGAGTTTTTTTATCATCCGTAAATGATTTTCTTTTTCATAATTTCAAATTCTTCCTTGGTCAGTATGCCGCGGTCAAGCATTTCTGCAAGCTCCTTAAGCTGCTGAATTGCATCAGTCTTTTCTGTGGCTGTGCTGACCTTGGACTCAGTCTCTTTTGCGGGTTGGGGAGCAACCTGCTTTGTGGGTTGAGGAGCAACCTGCTTTGCGGGCTGAGGTGCAATCTGCTTTGTGGGTTGAGGTGCAACCTGCTCGGTCTGTTCAGGCTTCCTTGCGGCAACAAAGCGTGCTGGAAGCTGCTTCTTTGTTTTCGGATCTGTGACAAAAGCAGTAATCTTACCCTTAAAATCAAGATTAAGCTCGAACTGATAGGGCATATCTGATGTAACATTTTCAATAATTATTGAACCGAGAAGCACGTTTCTTTCAGATCCTGAGCCGAAGCTTTCAATGACCTGAACTGTTGCCGTCTTCTTGGAATTGGGCACAAAGGCAAGCTTTGGAAGACTTCTTGTGGGAATATAGGATTCTCTTTTGAAAGCAATTATTTTTTCGCCTATCTCTGTCTGAAGATAAACATCTGCAACCGTCCATTTAAGAAATTCATCATCTGATTGCTCAACGTGAACAGAGAAGGCTGCGGGAGGATAAAGGACTTCATTCTTACCCGCCTGAGCATTTCTTACCTTGAGCGCAATGTCAGATTTTCTTTCTCTGGCACTTACACTCAATGTGCCGAAATAAGTTGCATTGATGGAGATTACAATTCTTGGCTCACCAACCGGCATAAAGGGAATACCTTCTGCAATATATTCTCCGACAACAGAATAATCAGAGGGAACACCCTTGACCACCTTGAAGGAAACTGAAATCTGATTGTCAGATGACGTTGAGAAGGTCATCTTTTTTGTCACTGGAAGAACGGTTCCCGCCTCAATAACGGTGATAAACTCATCATTTTCAGCCAGAACACCGATATTGGCGTCAAGCCTTCTGTCAGAAATTTCCTTGTTGACAGGCTCTGAATAAGCGGGTGCAGCCTGCGGTTGAGGCGCAGCCTTGGGTTGAGGTGCTGCTTTAGGCTGAGGTGCTGCTTTAGGCTGAGGTGCCGCTTTCGGTTGCGGTGTAGCTTTGGGCTGAGGTGCTGCTTTGGGCTGAGGCGCTGCTTTGGGCTGAGGTGCAGCCTTTGGTTGAGGCGCTGCTTTGGGCTGAACTGCAGGATATTTATCCAGAGAAGGATCTATTGTTATGATTTCAGCTTCAGAAGCTGATTCACCGATCAGCTTTGCAACCGCATCATAATACATTTCTTCTTCCTGCATTTTTGATTCAGCTCTGCTACTGAACATCTGGGTTATTAAGCCTGGGTTATGAGTAGCTAATTTATTATCCCAGTCTACATAATTATAGCTTTTTCCCATATTTATGCTTCGTTCATTTTTGCTTCCGCCGCCCAGATGAACGAACATCAGACAATCACCGTAGGACTCCTTGAATTCTACAACAAAAGAATAATAATCTTTTTTATGCTTTGTGTTATAAATTACAATACAGGGACTCGTTTTTGAAAGTGCACCTCCGAAAAGACTGCCGTTTGACACCTTATAGGTATCCTGAACAATCTCAACGGGAAGACCTCTTCTGTTTGCAAGAGCAATGAGAACCTTTTGCATTGTATCAAGCGAAACCTTTGTTATAAGGTCACGGGGATTTTTTGAAATATTACTTGAATATACAGTAACCATTTTTCAGCATCTCCTTTTTATTTTCCGAAAAAATATATCCGCTTTCATAATAACAAAACTCACAGAAAAATGCAAGAAAAAACACGTTTTTTCGGCACAAATTATCACTTTGAAATGTCATCTCAGAAACAGAAAAATATCAGTTGACAGCACTTTTTATTTATACTATAATAGCGTGGTTGCAAATAAAAAACGGTCAGGTGATAATTTGAAAGCTTTAAGATTTATAAAGAAAAATATTGTTTTTTTAATTGCCGCCCTTGCGGCTTCGGTTACCTGCTTCCTCGTACCGCCCGATGAAGCATATCCGGGTTATTTTGACTGGAAAACCCTTTCCTGCCTTTTTATAACCCTGGCGGTTGTGTGCGCTCTGAGAAACATCAAGTTTTTCACAATTCTTGCCCGAAAGCTTGTCACAATGGCGGGCAATCTGCGCTCCCTTTTTCTTCTTTTGATTGTCATTACCTTCATCGGCTCAATGATTATCGCAAATGATATGGCTCTTATTACCTTTCTGCCTCTGGGTTATTTTGCCCTTTCTGTTACAAAGCAGGAAAAATATATGGCATATCTTTTTGTGCTTCAGAACATTTCCGCAAACCTGGGCGGAATGCTCACCCCCTTCGGAAATCCGCAGAATTTATATCTTTATTCCTATTTCAATATTCCCACGGGTGAGTTCTGCAAAATTATGCTTCCCGCCTTTCTTCTTGCCGTTTCCCTTCTGATTGTGGCCTGCATTCCCGTCAAGGCGGTAAAATTTACAATTGACGACAGCTTCAGTGAAAAGCTTCACAAGAAAAAGACTCTTCTTTACATAGTGCTGTTCGTTATTTCAATCCTCATTGTTTTCAGAGTAATCCCCTTTATAATCGGTCTGCTGATTATTCCCGTTATTCTTTTCATTGTTGACCGTGAGGCGCTTAAAATGGTTGACTACGGTCTTCTGGGAACATTTTTCTTCTTCTTCATTTTTGCGGGCAATCTTGCAAGGCTGGATGCTGTCAATGAGCTGATTTCCTCTCTGCTTGAAAAGGACACTCTCCTTGTATCCGTGCTTTCCTGTCAGTTTATCAGCAACGTACCCTCTTCAATTCTTCTTTCAAAATTCACAACCGATTATCCCGCACTTCTTCTCGGTGTCAATATCGGCGGAACAGGAACGCTTATTGCTTCCCTTGCAAGCCTTATAACCTTCAGCGAATTCAAGGTTTTATATCCCGATCAAAGCAAAAAATATCTCGGCATTTTCACGGGGCTGAACGTGGCATTTCTTGTCATTCTGACAGCCGCCGCCAAGCTATTTATGGTTTAAAATAAAAAAACAAGCGGAGCTTATCACTCCGCTTTTGTTTTTGCCTTAAGGCTTATAGCAATATTTTTTTAAATCTACCCGATTGTTTTCTACGGTGATTCCCTCTGAAATAAGCTTTTGCCTTTGTACCGCTAACCCGCCAAAAGCATAATTCTCACTAAGCTTACCCTCACTGTTTACAACCTTATAGCAGGGATATTTTTCTCCGTCGGGATTTTCATGAAGGATGTTTCCTACTGTCCGGGCGTAATGCTTATTTCCGAAATATTCCCCTATCTGTCCGTATGTCACCACTTTCCCGACAGGAATTGTAGTAAGAAAATCATACACCGCTTGCTTGTTCATTTGTAACGCCCCCTTTTTTTAACTTAAAGTATATCTGTAAATAACAGCGTTCTCTCCCTTGCCGTTTATCCTTGAGCTATCACTCGGAAATAATTCGTTTTTGTTATATCTAAAATAACGTACACTTTCACTTTTATCGGTCCATAAAACTCCTGTCGGCCAATTTTCAGGAATACTCCGACAAAAGAAAACCGCTGTTCCGAACACAGGACATCCCCAATGCTGTGAAGCTCCCGCAAAGCCTTTCCTTGCAAAATCGACATCCCCTGAAGAACCTTCACCCCTTTTCCAGAATTGATGAGCCAAAACAAGCACCGCATCAATTCCCAAATCGGGCAACTTATTGTGTCTGATTCCGAACACATCATAACAAACGGCAAGATATACAGATTTGTTTTTCAATCTGAAAATTCTGGGATATCCCATTTCCGTGCAGTTATATGAATCAGCTTTTCTGATATATCCATCCTCTTGACTCGTAGGATAAAATTTGCGCCCTATTGCCAGAATCCCCGTTTTGTTAACAGCAACAGCCAGCTGATCCCGACCCTCATCACAGTCAACACCCACGCAAACAGTCGCTGCACTCTCGGCGCAGTTAAGCAGTCCGCTGATTTTTTTACACAGCTCATTAATTTTATTTTGTTTTACGAGCTCGAAATATCCCGCAGGAAAGAGAATTATATCGGCAGCTCTGTTTTCAGATATAACAGACTTCATAAGAGCAAGCCTTCTGCTATACGGAGGACAGCAGCCTGACTGGTTTTCAATTACAACAGTAGCAACATTAAGCTTACTGTCAGTGCCGTTAATATCCAAAGATTTTACCTCCATTCTGAAATAATAAGTATAAATTATTATACTATGATAATAGTAAAAAATCAAACCCACACAGTATAATTCTCCTCTTCTTACAAATACTAACATCACAAATTGCATCAAGAGGAGAAAGATATATATGAAAGCAACAGGAATTGTGCGTCGGATTGACGACCTCGGCAGGGTGGTTATCCCCAAGGAAATTTGCAGAACAATGAGAATCCGCGAGGGTGACTCGTTACATACAACATTGACACTGCATGAAAGGTTCTGTTATGCAATACTCAGCCTTTCTGAGCGTTGTATCGGATAATAAATTTACTCAGGTCAAAGATTATGACAACAAAAACAGGCGCAAACATCACTTGTTGCACGACTTAACACAAAAAGGTTGTGCAATTTATTGTTTTATTATTTTGAAAACAGAACTTGCATGTAAAGCGTTAATTTTTAACTAAAATTAACAAACAGGTGGTCACAAGAACCACCTGTTGTCTTTTTATAATAATTCATTTTACTAGGAACAAGCGTCAAAAAGGAAATTATACAAGAGGTACAGTATAAGTGTACTGGGGATACCAGAGACCGTTAGTAAAGCTTCTTGTTCGGATAACAACTTCATCGTCATACACTTCAAAAACAAAACCAAGTCCTTTTTTTGTTTCATTATGTGTTCTTGAAAAAGAATAAGCAGGAAGGTTTACAGATATAATGTTACCGTAGGTTTCAACACTTTTATATCCGTATAATAAAGCTGTTTGAGCATTTGTCACACTGTTATGAATGTGGCCGCTGATATAAAATACATTTTTATACTGCTGAAGTAAAGCTTCTACCTGTGCTGACTGAACGCCTATACCACCTGTAAATTCAGTCGGCTCACCGATGCCCCATGTATCAGGAAGACCGTGAGTGAGATTGATAGGCTGATGAAGCACCACAAAAATCGGAAGGTTGTCAGCTGCAGCTTTTTCCAATTCAGACTCCAACCATGCAAGCTGAGTTTCACTTATATATGCATTTTCACCGTCATCCTCACTGCCAAGAACAATGAATGTATATCCGTTGATTTTTGTTGAATAGTAGACTTTGCTGATATCTCTATTGGCAATTTCTTTGCTATAGCGGAAAAAACGCTCGTGTGAAAGACCCACACGTACACCGTAGTCTCCTCCCCAGGTGTCATGATTTCCCAGGGCGAAAAGTATGTTTTCAGCAGGAGAATAGGAATCAAAGCCTTTTTTGAGCATACTCCAATGCTCCTCGTATGCATGGTGAGTAATATCACCGCTGAGAACAAGCGCATCAAGAGGGTGTTCTGCATTATGCATATCGCTCAATCCCAGATTAAGAAGAAACAAACGTGATTCATTTTCATTTATATGTGTATCAGAAATAGTGGCAAAGGTAAGATTAACCTTTTCTTCATCTAAAGGTATGAAATCTGTTTGAATGACATTTGATAAGAAGGGTGCAAAGATACTTATTGCAGAAAAAACTATCGCAATAAATGTTTTATAAAAAGTTACAAGCATAAATACATCTCCTTATTGAAAATTACTTATACTACATATTATCATATAAATACTATCTTTACAATATTTTTTTTTAAAAGTAAAAATGTTGTAAAAAGCAGTTATAACAGAATCACTACAATCTACAAACTTAATCTGTACTGCATTTTTTAGCAACAGTATTTTTTATTCTTGCAGTGCACTCTTTTTCTGCTTAAGAATATTCCTGGTTGTGTTTTTTATCTTACCCAAAAATCCGAACAAACCCATATTTCCACCAGCTTTGTTTAATTATACTACACTTAATTCAAAAAGAAAATTCACACAGTATAAATTCCCTCGTTTTACAGATACTAACATCACAATTTGTAGTTTGAAGGAGAAAGATACATTATGAAAGCAACAGGAATAGTCCGTCGTATAGATGACCTCGGACGCGTCGTCATCCCGAAAGAAATCAGAAGAACAATGAGAATCCGCGAGGGTGACCCGCTGGAAATTTTTACCAAAACTGACGGTGAGGTTATTTTCAAAAAGTACTCCCCCGTCGGAGAGCTTACCGCTGACACAAAGCAGTATGCCGATGTGCTTTTCCGTACAACAGGGCTCGGCTGTGTAATCTGTGACCGTGACCATGTGGTTGCCGCTTCGGGAGCGCAGAAAAAGGAGCTTATGGGAAAAAGAATCTCACCCATGCTCGAAAGCTATATGGAGCGCCGTGCTCCCTTCACAAAGGGCAAGGAAAAGGATGAAATCTATGTCTCCGAGGAAGCACCTAAGGATATCCTTTCAATGCATCCCATTATCGGATCAGGTGACATTCTCGGCTGTGTGGCTCTTTTGAGTGATGACAAAAAAACGCCCTTCAATCAGGCAGACGGCAAGCTTGTCCAGGTTGCTGCCGGCTTTCTCAGCAAGCAGATGGAGGACTGATTTGCGTCAAAAGCCTGAAATCGAAGAACATTTTTAAGTGCAGCACCCAAAGTGTTGCACTAATTTATTAACTGAAATTTAACAAATGCCGCATCTGAATGAAACAGAGAGGCTTTAAAATGGCACAGTGGCTAAAAAGTCCCGTAATATTTGACAATGCCTGACTTTTCTGATATTATAACAATGGTTTGTTATGTAAAAAAATCAGTAAATACGGGAAGGATATCGGCAATGAAAAAAAACTTTGAACCAAAATATTATGATTTAATACCCTCTCAGGAAACAATGTACCTTATGGTAAAATACAGCTTCAGCAAACAGCTCACTCAGATTCCCACAGCCTTCACTGTCAGTGAGGAGCTTGATTTTGAACTGCTTACAAAGGCACTTAATATTGAGTTTCAGAGAAATGACAGCCTTCGTATCCGTTTCAAAAAGCAGGATAAAAAGCTTGTTCAGTATTTTCTTCCCGAGGTGAAAATGAACAAGGTTCCCTGCAAATATTTCAGAAGCGTTCAGCAGCAGCAGGAATTCTTTGCGAAGGATGCCCAGAAGCCGGTTTATTTCCTCAAGGATGAATGCTACCGAATCTATTTCTTCAAAACAGTCGGCGGCAAAAACGGCATTTATCTTAATGTAAGCCATCTTAATATGGACGCTATCGGTGTAACTGCATTTTTCCTTGACCTTATGGCAATTTATATCTCCCTGTGGTTCGGCAAGGAGCTGCCCGCTCCCCTTTATTCCTATGAAGAATACATTCAGCAGGAGCTTGAAAAGGTTGCCAATGACAAAAAACGTGAAAAGCACGAAAAATTCTACCGTGAATATTTTGCCAAAGGCGGTGAGCCTTTCTATGCAGGCGTTCACGGACCTGCTTTCCTTGAAAAGCAGAGAATCAAAAAGAAAAATCCCGACCTTCGTGTACCCGCAGCTTATAACCCCATTTACGACAAGTGCAATATGATCACTTATCACATCGGCACTCAGGATGCAAAAAAGATTTTTGATTTCTGTCTTGAAAATTCCGTTGCGCCCGAAAGCCTGTTTATGTTTGCTCTCAGATGCCATGTTTCCGCCATTAATTACCGCACGGAAGATGTCTTTATGATGGCAACCTGCAGCAAGCGTTCAACAGTCAAGGAAAAGCGTATGAGCGGCTGCCTTGTTCAGCCCATTCAGGTTCGTACAATCATCCCCGAAACAGCAACCTTCAAAGACGGTCTGAACGAATATACTTCAGTCAGAACTCAGCTTTACAGACATATGGATTACCCTTATATTTCTGCAAGAGATATGTCAAGAGAGATGTATAATTACGGTCTTATTCAGGGTCCCGCCTGTATGATGTTCTCCTGGATTCCCGTTCCCCTTGATTTTTCAGATTTTGTCAGCAAGGAGGAATTTCCCAACGGTGTTGAAATCAATTTCCATACCTATGATCTGGGGAGATATTTCACACCGCTTTACACAATCTGCTCCCCTGATCCCGAGGATAAGGGCATCAACCTTAGATATATGTACCGAGTGAAGCTTTCAGAAAAGCATCAGATTGAAAAACTGCATGAAAACGCACTCAAGATCATTCTTGCCGGCATTGAGAATCCTCAGATCACCTGTAAGGAGCTTCTTGATATGTGTGAAAAAAATATATAACCAAATAAAAGGAGAGGCAAAATGAATTTCGAAATGTCAAAAAAGGAGATAAAAGAGCTCCAGAAACTTCGTCACGCCCTTTATGAAAGCAAAAAAATTGAAACAATCAGAGATATTTTTGATATCAGTGAAAATTTCGGTGACAGATATGCTGTTGTCGAAAAGGTAAAAAAGCAGCAGGTTAACTACACTGTCAGACAGATGCACGACCGTGTCAAAGAAATCGGTACTGCCCTTTATGTTCTCGGTCTCAACGGCAAGCATATTGCTATTGTCAGTGAAAACTCATATAATTGGATTTGCGCATTCTTTGCAATTGTTTGCTCAAAGGGTGTTGCAGTTCCCGTTGACAAGGAGCTTCCCGTCAGTGATATCAGCATGCTCATCTCAAAGGGTGATGCAGAAGCACTTTTCCACAGCAAGATTTATTCCGATGTTGCCGAGTATCACGCAAAGGCAGATGAAAGCTGCAAAAACTTCTTTGCAATGAGCGGCAAGGGTGTCGGTGAAAAAGGTATGACAATTGATGACCTTTGTGAAATCGGACGCAAGGCTCTCAATGAAGGTGACAGAAGATTCCTTGACCAGAAGCTTGAAAGAAGCGACCTTGCAGCAATCGTCTTCACCTCAGGCACAACAGGCACAAACAAGGGCGTTATGCTCACAAACTATAACTTTGCATCAAATGTTGACGGTATCCTTCAGTTTGTAGGACCCGAGCTTTCGACAATGTCCATTCTTCCCATGAATCACGTTTATGAGCTTTCCTGCAGCGTTCTTACGGCAATTTATATGAACGGTATCATCTACATAAATGACAGCCTGAAGAACATTCTTCCCAACATCAATGAATTCCAGCCTCATGCAATGGCTGTTGTTCCTCTTGTTCTTGAAGCTATCTATAACGGTATCTGGACAAAAGCTGAGGAATCAGGCAAGGCACCCATCCTCAAAAAGATGATCAAAATCAGCAATAAGCTTCTTGACATGGGCATTGACATCCGCCCCATTGTTTTCAAATCAATTAAAGAAAAATTCGGCGGACGCTTCCCCACCTTCTCCTGCGGCGGTGCTCCCGCAAGAGCTGACCACATCAAGAGCCTTTCAGAAATCGGCTTCAGGATCATTTCAGGCTACGGTATGACAGAAGCTTCACCCACCGTTACACTTCAGGATAACGGCAGAAAGAAGCCCCTTTCAGCAGGCTACGCCTTCCCCAGAGCAAAGTTCAAAATTGACAATCCCGACAAGGACGGCATCGGTGAAATTCTTCTCAAGGGTGACAATGTTACTCAGGGCTATTACAAGGATGAGGAAGCAACAAAAGCCTCCTTCACCGAAGACGGCTGGTTCAAGACCGGTGACTACGGCAGACTTGATGAAGACGGTGAGCTTTACATCACAGGCAGAAAGAAATATCTCATCATCCTCCCAAATGGCGAAAACATTTCTCCCGAAACAGTTGAAAGTCATGTAATGGAATCTCTTGTTTATGTTCACGAGGTTGTTGCCTTCGAAGAAAAGAGAACCGTTAACGGCAGAGAAAACGTTATTATGGCTGTTGCCGTTTATGTCAACAAGGATGAATTCAAGGACAAGACCGAAGAGGAAATCATCAAAATGGTCAACACCGACATTTCCGCTTCAAACAAGGGGCAGCCCTCTTACCGCAAAATTCAGAGTGTTTACGTTTCCTTTGAAGAATTTGAAAAGAATTCAACAAGAAAGGTTATTCGTCAGAAAGTTATTGACACCTATGCCAACACTAATGTATAATATCATTAAAGAATATTAGTAAAGGAGTTTTTGGTTATGCTTGAAACAATCAGAGAGGTAATCTGCAGATACGTTGAAATCGATCCTTCCACTCTCACAGAAGAAACAAACATCAGAACTGAGCTTGCTCTTAATTCACTTGAGCTTATCAACATTGCAGTTGCCATTGAAGATGAATTCGACGTTGAAATCCCCGACCGTGAGGTTGCAAACATTGAAACTCTCGGTGATGCAATCAGAATCATCGAAAAGTATCAGGAAGACTAATCATAAAAAAATAAAAATCAGGGATGCATTTTATCCCTGATTTTTTTATCTTCAGAAAAATTACAGCATCAAACAAAAAAGCGGCTGAATCAGCCGCTTTTTTTATTTGCTTATTTTCTTCTTGCAACAGCTCTCTGAACTGCCTTGACAATTTCAACAATGGGAATTACAAGGAATGCAAGACCGATTGAAATGCCGTATGCCTTTGCATCAAGATGAGCAAATTCAAACATATTTGCAAGGAAGGGAATTTCAATGATTGCTGTTGTGAGAACAAGTGAAAGAACCATTGCACCGTAAAGAACAATGTTATGCGACTTCTGACCGAAGCTCATTGCAACTGCAGAGCCTCTCTGAGAGCGCATATTGAAGGAGTGGAAGATTTCACACATGCTCATAGTAAGGAATGCCATTGTCATACCTTCCTTACAGTCAGAAATGTTTGTGAACTGCCAGTGACCTGTTTCAAGGAATTCACCGATGAAGAAGGATATGAGAGTGAGGAGTGTAACAAGTGCACCCTGATAGAACACGTCAAATCCCATTCCGCCTGCAAACACGCCTTCCTTGCTGTTTCTGGGCTTACGCTGCATAATATCTCTTTCGGGCTTTTCAAGACCGAGAGCAAGAGCAGGAATACTGTCTGTTACAAGGTTGATAAAAAGAAGGTGTACGGGCTTGAGGATGACAAAGTTGAGCATTGTTGCAAAGAAGATTGAAAGAACCTCTGAAAGATTTGAACCAAGAAGGAACTGAATTGCCTTTCTGATGTTGTCATAAATTCTTCTGCCCTCTGAAACCGCACCGACAATTGTTGCAAAGTTATCATCCGCAAGAACCATATCTGCAACATTCTTTGTAACGTCTGTGCCTGTAATACCCATGCCGACACCGATGTCTGCACTCTTGATTGAGGGAGCGTCATTGACACCGTCACCTGTCATTGCGGTGATCATGCCGCGTGAACGCCATGCATTGACAATTCTTGTCTTATGCTCAGGCTGAACACGTGCATAAACTCTGAACTGTGTGACCTTTTCAGCAAAATCTTCATCACTGATTTTGTCAAGGTCGGCACCGGTGATTGCAGCTGATTCATCTTCAAGAATACCAAGCTCCTTGGCAATTGCAACAGCTGTATCCTTATGGTCACCTGTGATCATAATTGCTGTGATACCTGCACTGCGGCATTCGGCAATTGCATCCTTAACCTCGGGACGAACAGGGTCAATCATACCTGAAAGACCAACGAAAACAAGATCGTTTTCAAGAGCCTCACTTGTCTGCTGAGCGGGAATCTGTGAAAGCTTTTTCATTGAAAGAGCAAGAACTCTGAGAGCTCTGTCTGCCATTGCCTTGTTGCTTTCCATAATCTTTGCCTTGACCTCTTCAGTCATGGGCACCTCGTTGCCGTCAATGATTGCAGTCTTGCAGCGGCTGAGGATAACATCAGGACCGCCCTTTGTGAACTGAAGGTATGAGCCGTCAAACTCGTGAACGGTTGTCATCATCTTTCTGCCTGAGTCAAAGGGAACCTCGGCAACACGGGGATATTTTGCCTTAAGATCGTTTTTGTTGAGATTTCTTGAAAGTGCATAAGCAACAAGAGCAGCCTCTGTGGGCTCACCGTTGACATTTCCGCCTTCAACAACCTCAGCATCGGTACAAAGAGCCATACCTGTTGCAAAGAAGTCCTCGTCTGAGCAGAAGGCTTCAACAACAGTCATCTTGTTCTGAGTGAGAGTACCTGTCTTGTCAGAGCAGATAATCTGAGCACAGCCGAGAGTTTCAACAGCTGTGAGCTTACGGATAATTGCATTTTTCTTTGACATATTTGTAACACCGATTGAAAGAACGATTGTTACAACTGCAGCAAGACCCTCGGGAATTGCTGCAACAGCAAGAGAAACAGCAACCATAAAGCTTTCAAGGAAAACGTGCATACTTACTGAGCCTGTGCCCTTGTAAGCCATAATTGCCTGGAAGGCGAAGATGAACACACAAATGCCGAGAACAAGCCAGGTGAGAATCTTTGAAAGCTGTGAAAGCTTGATCTGAAGAGGAGTCTGTCCTTCCTCAGCCTGAGCAATGGCGTCAGCAATTTTACCCATTTCTGTGTCCATACCTGTTGCAACAACAACAGCTTTACCTCTGCCGTAAACAACAGTTGAGCCCATATATGCCATATTTTTTCTGTCACCGAGAGGAATTTCATTATCTTCCTTGCCGGTGAGAACTGAAATCAGCTTTTCAACGGGAACGGATTCACCTGTAAGTGCTGCTTCTTCAATTTTCATGCTTGCGCACTCGAAAATTCGGCAGTCAGCGGGAACGGCGTCACCTGCTTCAAGAACAACAACGTCACCGACAACAAGATCCTCACTTCTGACGCTTGTCAGCTGACCGTCACGGTAAACCTTGCTGGTTGCCGCAGACATTTCCTGAAGAGCTTCAATTGCCGCCTCAGCCTTGCTTTCCTGAATAACACCGAGAACGGTGTTGATGATAACAACAACAAGGATAATAACTGTGTCTGTGGGGAATGTGATTCCGCCTGCTTCAAACCATTCTGTTACAGCTGAAACAACAGCCGCAATGATAAGAATGATAATCATGGGGTCGGAAAGCTGCTCAATGACGCGGGCAAACATTGTCTTCTTTTTGCCTTCGTCAAGCTTGTTTTTGCCGTTCTTTTCAAGTCTTGCTTTTGCCTCAGACTCGGAAAGACCGTTTTCTGATGAAGCAACATGATTGAAAACTTCATCTGTCTGGTGTAAATAATGCTTCATAATTTTATATTTTCCTTTCTTTTCGCAAACAGCTGTTAATTCCGTTTACGAAATAAAATTACTCATAAAAAAACCTTCAACAGATTTCTCTCCGTTGAAGGTCTTGCTACCTGGTTTCAGGCCTGTAAACCAGCCAATAGGCGTTTGTTGTTGATTTACAGCGAAAGCTACTCCCCTTGTTTTAAAGGTTTAACTCTTAACATCTGATATTTTATCACATCAGGTAATTTTTGTCAAGAATAATCAGTGGCAGCCGTGCTCACCGCAGGTATGTCCTTCACCGTGGTCATGATGGTCACATTTTACATCAGGATTATATCTGAGTGAATTTGAAATGAAGGCAACAACAGCCATATCCGCACTGCCGGTGACTCCGCCGTAAAATTTGATTCCTGCCTGAGTCAGCGCCTGCTGAGCTCCCGCGCCGATGCCGCCGCAGATAACAACCTCAACACCCTGAGCTGCAAGAAAATCTGCAAGAGCACCGTGACCGCTTCCCTGAGTGTCAACAATCACGGCAGATTTGACAGTGTCATTATCCACCTCATAAATTTTGAATTTTTCTGTGTGTCCGAAATGCTGAAAAACATTTCCGTTTGCAAATGTTACTGCAATTTTCATCTGAATCATCCTTTCCTGCATAATAACACTTTAATTTATTATATCATACATTTTAATTTATTGACAAGTGTTTTTTTTAATGATAAAATTATTACCGTCAAATAAAATCAAGGGAGAAAAGAAATGAACAGCTTTGATAAAATTACAGACAGAAGAAACACAAACAGCCTCAAGCACGATTTTGCCGTTGAAAAAGGCCTTCCCGCAGACGTGCTTCCCATGTGGGTTGCCGATATGGATTTCACAGTGCCCGAATGTGTTATTGATGCACTGAGAAAAAGCGTTGAACACGGAATTTTCGGTTACAGCGAGGTTAAAAGTGATTACTTTGAAACCGTTGCCGCCTGGTTTGAAAAGCATTTCAGCTGGCAGGTAAAGGAGCAGTGGCTTGTCAAAACTCCCGGCGTTGTCTATGCTCTTGCAACAGCAGTTGCCGGACTTACAGAAAAGGGCGACAATGTCATCATTCAGCCCCCGGTTTATTATCCGTTCTATAATGTAATAAGAAACAACGAAAGAAACATTATCGAAAGCCCTCTTGTTTACCGTGACGGAAAATATGAAATTGACTTTGAGGATTTTGAAAACAAAATCAAGGAAAACAACGTCAAGCTTTTCATTCTCTGCTCACCCCACAACCCTGTCTGCAGAGTATGGACAAAGCAGGAGCTTGTCAGACTCGGTGAAATCTGCAAAAAGTATAATGTTTATGTTGTTGCCGATGAAATCCATTGTGATTTCACCTGGGAGGGTCACGAGCACACAGTTTTCCCCATTGCCGTGCCCGAAATGGCTGACAGAGTGATTGTCTGCACCGCACCCAGCAAGACCTTCAACATTGCAGGTCTTCAGATTTCAAACATCTTCATTCCCGGTGATGAAACAAGAGCAAAATATATGAAGGCTCTTGATGCATCAGGCTTCACCGTCAGCAACAATCTCGGTCTTGTTGCCTGCAAGGCGGCTTATGCCGGCGGTGAGCAGTGGAGCAAGGACTGCAAGGCATACATCAAGGGCAACCTTGACCTTGTCCGTGATTATCTTGCTGAAAACATTCCCGAAATCAAGCTTGTTGAGCCCGACGGAACTTATTTTGCCTGGCTTGACTGCTCAGGTCTCGGTCTTGACAAGGACCAGCTCAATGACCTTGTTATAAACAAAGCTAAGCTTTGGCTTGATGCGGGTGATATCTTCGGAGAAATTGCAGAGCAGTTCCAGAGAGTTGTTCTTGCCTGTCCCAGAGAAATTATTGAAAAGGCTCTCAGTCAGCTCAAAGTCGCTGTTGATTCAATCAGATAAAAATTATAAAGAGGAGGTCATCCCGACCTCCTCTTTTTTTATCTCAGAGCTTCAACCGGGTCAATGTTTTTGCCTTCCTTGAGAATTTCAAAATGGAAATGCTCCTGCTGCTTGCTTTCACAGGCTATTTCACCCATTGTGCCCACAACATCATTCATTTTCACCTCAGCATCAATCTCAACAGCCGTACCCTGCTCAAGACCGCAGTATTTTGCCGTAAAATCACCGTGGTCAATTTCAACACAGTAGCCGAAGGAGGAATCAAGATAAACCCTTGTAACTCTTCCGTTTCCGACAGATACAACCCGGCTGCCGTTGGAGCAGAGAATATCAATGCCCTTGTGCACCCGCCAGTCATCCATTGTTTCATCATAAACGGGAGTTTCAGAATAATCCTTGATTATTTCACCCTCAACGGGATAAACATAAGTGCTGTTTTGAATTTCCTTTTCCGTTGTTTCAGTCTGAGCCTCAGTTGTCTGTTCTGTTGTTTTTTCCGCAAGAGCAGATGTACTTTCCTCCTGTTTTTTTGTTGTAAGTCTGGGGTCAGGCTCATCCTTCTTTTCAGCCTCAACGGGCTGAGTCTCAGTGATTTGTGAGGTCACATAATCTCTGACAAGATTTGTTGCAGAGCGGTAAACCGCTCCCACCGCTCCGGCAACAGCCAGAAGGCAGACAGCGGCAAAAATCAGAAAGCCCTTACCTTTAAAAAATTCCTTCATGTCTTTGAGCTTGTTTTTCATAACTTCTCCTCTTTTCTTCAGTTTATTATCTGTCTTATTATTGAAGCTTTGGTTTCTGTTTATACAAAAAATAAAAAATTTTCAAAAAAACAGAACAAATGTTTGCATTTTGTATTTTTTTGTGTTATACTGATTGCGTCGAACATTTGTGTTGCATATTTTTCAATAAAACAAGAAAGAAATGAGGTCAGAAAAATGAAGCCATTAAGTGAAAATCAAGTCCGCATTCTTGAATACCTCAAGCAGCGCGCCGGTGACGGCATCCCTCCCTCCGTCAGAGAGATTGCCCAGGCTGTCGGTCTTCGTTCCACATCATCGGTTCAGGTCAACCTTGATGCACTTGAAGAAAAGGGCTATATTGTCCGCGATCCCATGCTCAAGCGTTCAATCAGAATTGTCGGTCAGGCCGAAAATGTCAGACACGTTCCCCTTCTCGGTACTGTTACGGCAGGTCTTCCCATTCTTGCCGTGGAGCAGGTTGAATGTTATCTTCCCTTTACGGGCAATCACATTTCCAAGGACAAGGAAATCTTTGCCCTTCGGGTACGCGGTGAAAGTATGATCAACGCGGGTATTTTTGACGGTGATATTCTTTTCGTTGAAAAAACACCCGTTGCAAGAAACGGAGACATTGTTGTTGCTTTGCTTGAAGATGAGGCAACAGTCAAAACCTTCTATAAAGAAAACGGCCATTTCCGTCTTCAGCCTGAAAATGACGCCTTTGAGCCTATCATCGTCAACGAGCTTGTCATCCTCGGCAAGGCTCTTGCTCTGATGAGATATCTTTGATATTTTTTCTGCTGCAGAAAAAGCGGTTGAAGCCTTGAGCTTCAACCGCTTTAATATTTTTATTTAATTTATTTTGCGGGATGTATTCTCAGAACTGTTGCGGAATACATGGGAGCTGTATAATTGAACTTATCAGATGCACCCTCAAGGACAAATTCCTTCATTGTGCAGTCTTCAACGGCACCGAGAATATTGTCATTATCAAGGCTGTCACCTGCAACCTGATAAGCTGTGATTGTTTCTTCAATGTTGCCAAGATTTGCAATGTCAACAGCAAAAACTCTTGATGAATCGGTTCTGTTGACAAGCTTGATGATGATGTCACCTGTTTCATCTGTTGAAACAACATGGTAAGCCTCTGCATTGCAATCGGATTCTGCAACATAATCGAACTGAAGCTCACCGTCAATATATCCCTTGATGTTCACGCCGCTGACAACAATTTTGATTTCATAGGTCATACCGTCTTCAACTGTGAAGTCAGATGCTGTGCCGGGAATTTCACCGGTTTTAACTCCGCCTTTAATTCTCTGAAGAGCTGACCTTGTGTTGCCCCAGCCACCGATATTCCAATAGAAGCAGTTGTTCTCGTCTTCAATGAGGAAGGGAATGTAGAAGCCTTCCTGACCGTGAAGCTTTGTTGCTTCAAAGGTAAAGGTGTAATCAGTCCAGTCTGTGTCACCGAAATAAATTGAGGAACCCAGCTCGTGATAAGGAAGCTCAGTTTCTGACTGGGTAAGCTTTCCTGACCTGATTTTCCAGTTGCCTTCACTTGCCTCATACCAGTTCCACCAAAGGTCAGCAATTGTGAATTTGTCTGAGCCGAGAGTTTTGCCTGTTTCATTGCTTATAATCTTGACATTGTCAAACTCTGCTGCTGTCCACCAGGTGCCAAGACCGACCATACCGCTGAGAGCTTCAGGCTCAATAAGAGCACCGTCAAGCTCAGAAGAGATAAGGGATGTTCCTGCATTGGTTGAGAAGAGCTTCTGCATATAATAATTGATTGAGCCTGTGCTCTGATGATTGTTGAACCAGATAAGGTTGGGAGCCCAGTGAGTTGCAGTCAGATTGCCGAAAAGAGGAGCATAAGCAGCCATTTCAACAATGTCACCGTTTCTCTCAAGACCTGTCATAAAGGCAGCCTCGGAAAGAGCAGATTCAAGTCTGTTTGACCAGGAGGCATACTCACCGACAAAGACCTTCAGACCGCCGCCGTAACGGGTATCGGTCATTTCAGCGTAATCTCTCTTGTAATTATCCTCATCGTAATAATCAACATTTTCAAAGAACCAGGAGGGATCGTTATAATAATGATGGTCTGTTGCCCCTGCATACTCATCAATGGTTATTCCGTTTGACTCAACATATTCCTTTGCATTTTCATAGGAAGGATAATAATTCACACCGCTTGTTGCATCGTCAGCGCCTGATGAATAGATAAGCTCAAGACCTTCATAAAGCTCGGGGTTCTTTTCCTTTTCCTCAAGGAATCTCTCAAGGAAGGCTTCATATCTTTCATAATATACCTGACCCTCGTTTTCGTTTCCGATACAGATATACTTAAGCTCAAAGGGCTCAGCGTGACCGAGAGATACTCTTACCTTACCCCAGGTTGTTGTCTCGTCACCGCGGCAGAATTCAACAAGGTCAACCATATCCTGAAGATATCCTGCAAATTCCGCTGTGTATGTAACACCGTCTGCTTCATACATTTCAACGGGTCCCTTGCCCCTCATCTGACAGTAAAGTCCGCAATTGAGAACAGGCACACCCACAGCACCGATATCCTCGGCAAGCTGGAAATATTCAAAGAATCCCAGACCGTAGCTCATATAACAGGGCAGCGGATCATCTGTGAGTGAAATATTAGTCCAGAGGTTTGTGCCGTATCTTCTTGTTGCAACATCACCGTATTTTCCGTTGAATTCAAGAGGAAGTCCGTCCTCACCAACACCGATGGAATCCTTCCAGCGATACTCTGTTTCGGCATCCCAGCCTTCAATGACACATCCGCCGGGGAAACGGAGGAAGGAAGGCTCAAGCTCTTCAAGAAGCAGAGCAAGATCCATTCTCATGCCGTGATTCTTATATGTTTCGGGGAAAAGAGAAATCATATCAAAGGCAGCCTTACCCTTTTCTGTGAGCACCTGGAAATAAACCTCGGTATTTGCCTGAGCAGCAACGTTCATTTCAAGGTCATACTTGGTCCAGTCTGCTGTAAGAGAATCAACTGTCGCTTCAGCAAGAACGCTTCCGCCTGCAACAATTCTTACCTTCACGCTGCCCTGATAGCCGTCAAGAGCCTTGGCATAAAATGAGGCATAATACTTACCCTCTGAAACAGCCATACCATCAAGGAAGCCTCTGTTTGCAGTACCTGCATAGCCGTCACCGTTGTTTGTGATAATGAGATAATTGGTGTTGTTTGCATTAAGTGCATTGGCCTTGTCGTCAATTCTGACCTCAAGATCTGCACCGTTGACCTTGCTCCAGCCGTGAAGCTGATCATCTGCGGCAAGCTCACCGTATTCAAAGGAACGGTTAATCACAAGCTCGGCATAAAGACCGCCGTCTGCTGCAAAGTTGATATCCTCAAAAAATACACCGTAAAGCAGCTCACTGATATCATGAATTTCATCAGCGGCATCAACGGAAAGCTGATAATCCGACTTTGCGGCATCATAAACCGTCAGCGTGTTGGCGTCAGGTCTTTCAACAGGTGTTTCTCCGCCCTGACCGCAGGTGAGTCCCATTGAAGCAATGAAGGACAGAATGACAGCCAGGATTTTTTTAAGTTTCATTGAAATTTTATAATGCATGTAATTTCCTCCTTAAAAATTCAAATTAACATACGTATTTATTGTATATTAGCAAAGAAAAAAAGTCAATCTAAACTTGAAAGTAATAATCCGTCATATTCAAACATAAAATTTCTTAAAGTCTGCACCCGTGCATTCCATAAGGATAAGGATGATTTTTTATGTACAGATATGAAGAAAAACGGGCAATTGAACTCGGCCGTTACATAATAAACAACAATGCCACCGTCAGAGCCGCTGCCGCACATTTTTCCGTCAGCAAATCAACGGTTCACAGTGATGTGACCGCAAAGCTGAAAAGGACCGATCCCGACCTTTATCAAAAGGTTCGTGAGGTCCTTGATGAAAACAAGCGTCAGCGCCATATAAGAGGCGGTCTTGCCACGAAGGAAAAATATTCCGTCATAAAAAAGCTCAGAGATATTGACAAAAGCTGATTGAAGCAGTAAAATACATTTAACAATTAAGTTAAATGTTAAATAAGGAGGCGCGAAGCAATGAGTTTGCAAAACACTCTTAAAGCTCTCTCTGATCCCACCCGGCGAGAAATCCTCAATCTTCTCAAGGAAAAAAGAATGACCGCAGGTGAAATTTCAGAGAATTTTCCTGTCAGCAGTGCGGCAATTTCCCGCCATCTTTCCGTTCTCAAAGAAGCTGATCTTATCCGCGACGAGCGTGAAGGCAAATTCATCTGTTACCAGCTCAATGCCTCTGTGCTTGAAGAAATTATGCTTTGGATTAAAGATCTGAGAACCTGAATGTAAATAAAGGAGGAAGAAATAATGATTAAGAAGCATATCAAAACCCTTATTCCCGCAACTGTCTTAAGTCTTTCCCCCATTGTTATCGGGCTTATTCTCTGGGACAGACTTCCGGAAAAAATTCCAATTCATTTCGGCATTGACGGCTCACCTGATCAGTGGGGGAGCAAGGCTTTTGCTGTTTTTGTTTTGCCCGCATTTCTTGCAGCACTTGAATGGCTCAACTGTGCAATCACCTCAGCAGACCCTAAGAAAAATAATATCCCCGAAAAAACAATGAAGCTTGTTTTGTGGCTTATCCCCTGCTTATCCGTTCTGCTGTCAGCCTTTATTTATTCAACGGCACTCGGGAAAGAGATGAGAATCCCTCTTGTTTTCTGCCTTCCTTTTGGTGTCCTTTTTGTCATTATCGGTAATTATATGCCAAAATGTCCTCAGAATCATACCATCGGAATCAAGCTTCCCTGGACTCTTGAAAGTGCGGAAAACTGGAACAAAACACACCGCTTTGCAGGAAAGCTATGGACAGTCAGCGGCTTTGCAATTCTTCTTCTGTGCACTGTGAAAAACACAACGGCAATGTTTATTGCCTTGTTAACAATTCTTCTTGCAGATGCCCTTGTTACCGCCCTTTATTCTTATATGCTTTACAGAAAAAACCGCTGATGAAGAATCAGCAATACCTTAAATTTTTTTGCCGTCCGAAGTTCTGTTTTCGGGCGGTATTTTTCTTTGTAAAAAAAACAAAAAAATACCTGTAAAGGTATTGACATTTACAGATATATCAAGTATAATGGCAAGGCTGTAAAGTTATGAATCTTTACAGAGCTGATTGAGAGGTGGAATAATGGCTAAGAATCTTGATATAATTATCCTTTTTGATATTTACGGAGAAATGCTCACTCAGAAGCAGCAGGATTTTATCAGCTATTATTATAACGACGATCTCTCACTTGCTGAAATTGCAGAAAATGAAGGCATCACAAGACAGGGTGTCCGTGACGCCATCAAAAGAGCCGAGGCTCAGCTTATCGCCTTTGAGGAGCATCTCGGTCTGAATGCAAGGCTTGAAAAAATCAGAGCAGGCGTTGACGAAATTGAACAGCTGACAGAGTTCATCAGCGACATAAATGTCAGAACAATTAAGTCAAAGGAAATCATCGAAGCAACAGAAAGGATTTCCGCTCTGACCAGAATGATCGGCGAATAAGAGAAAGGATTGATTCACTATGGCATTTGAAGGCCTTTCCGAAAGACTTGAATCCGCTTTTAAAAAGCTCAGAAGCAAGGGTTCACTCACCGAAAGCGACGTTAAAGAAGCCATGAGAGAGGTTCGTCTTGCTCTGCTTGAAGCTGACGTTAACTACAAGGTGGCAAAGGATTTCACCAAAACCGTTACCGAAAGAGCCATCGGCTCAAAGGTTATGGAAAGCCTGACACCTTCTCAGATGGTTATTAAAATTGTTAATGAAGAGCTGACAAGTCTTATGGGCGGAACAAAGTCCAGACTTAACTCAGCCAACAACCCTCCCACAATCGTTATGATGTGCGGTCTTCAGGGTTCAGGTAAAACCACCCACAGTGCAAAGCTTGCACTTATGCTCAAAAATCAGGGACACAGACCTTTGCTTGTTGCCTGTGACGTTTACAGACCCGCCGCAATCAAGCAGCTTGAGGTTGTCGGTGAAAAAGCGGGCGTTCCCGTTTTCCAGCTGGGTCAGATAAACCCCGTCGACATTGCCAAGCAGGCTGTTGCTCACGCAAAGGATCACGGTTATGATTATGTCTTCCTTGACACAGCTGGCCGTCTTCACGTTGACGAAGAGCTGATGAACGAGCTTAAAAACATCAAAACCACAGTTCACCCCCACGAAATTATGCTTGTTGTTGACTCAATGACAGGTCAGGACGCTGTTAATGTTGCCACCTCCTTCAACGAGGCTCTCGGCATTGACGGTCTTCTTCTGACAAAGCTTGACGGTGACACAAGAGGCGGTGCCGCACTTTCAGCAAGAGCTGTCACAGGCAAGCCCATCAAATTCGTCGGTACCGGTGAAAAGCTTGGTGACCTTGACGTTTTCCATCCCGACAGAATGGCTTCAAGAATTCTCGGTATGGGTGATATGCTTTCTCTTATCGAAAAAGCTGAACAGCAGCTTGACGAAAAGAAGGCACTTGAGCTTGAAAAAAAGCTCAGAAAAAATCAGTTTGATCTTAATGACCTTTTGGATCAGCTTCAGCAGGTCAGAAAATTAGGTTCCATTAAAGATACACTTAAAATGCTTCCCGGAGTGGGCAAGAAAATTGATGACATTGATGTGGACGAAAGACAGTTTGACAGACTTCAGGCAATCATCCTTTCAATGACACCTCAGGAAAGAGCAAAGCCTGACATCATCAACCCCTCAAGAAAGCGCAGAATTGCCGCAGGATGCGGTATGCAGGTTGAAGATGTCAACAGACTCCTCTCCCAGCACAAGCAGATGCAGAAAATGTTCAAGCAGTTCAACGGAAAATCATCAAAGAAGATGAAAAGAAAAATGAGAAACATGCCCGGTATGATGAACGGAATGAACGGCATGGGCGGTTTCGGAATGTAAGTTAAAAACACGTCATATAACACAACGTGTTAAAATAAAAAATATTTTTTTGGAGGTCATTAAAATGGCAGTAAAAATCAGACTTCGCCGTATGGGCGCAAAGAAGGCACCTTTCTATCGTGTAGTAGTAGCAGACTCAAGATATCCCCGTGATGGTCGTTTCATCGAAGAAATCGGTTACTACAACCCCATGAAGAATCCCGCAGAAATCAAGATCGACGCTGAAAAGGCTCAGAAGTGGATCGGCAACGGCGCTCAGCCCACTGACACAGTTAAGGTTCTTCTTAAGAAAAGCGACATCATTAAATAAGTCCGGAGGTCGCAGCTTTGAAAGAGTTACTTATATCAATTGCACAAGGCTTGGTTGACGAGCCCGAAAAGGTAACTGTTGATGTTGACGATATAAACGAAGAGGGTGTTGTTGTTTATCACCTTCATGTTGCTCAGGATGATATGGGTAGAGTTATTGGTAAGCAGGGCAGAATTGCAAAGGCTATCAGAACCGTTATGCGTGCAACTGCAAACAGAAGCGACTCAAAGATTTCAGTTGAAATTGACTAAGTCCTACCGCAAAATTTAATGAAAAAAATCATCCCCCGAAGAAATATCTTCGGGGGATGATTTTTTATTCATTTTCCTGAGAAGGCAGAATTTCAACTCTGACCTTACCGATTCTGCGTTCTTCAACGTTGAGAATTGTGAATTTTACATTTTCAAAAATGACCTCATTCATATCTCCGTCCTGAGGCAGAAAACCAAGTCTGCTGATGATGAAGCCTCCCAAAGTGTCATAATCTCCTTCGGGAATGATGTCACCCACAAGCTCGTTCACTTCCTCAGTGAAGGCGGTGCCGTCAACAGTGAAAAGGTTTTCGCTTTCTTCAACAATTTCCTCTTCCTCATCATCGTATTCATCCCTGATGTTACCCATTATAGCTTCAACAAGGTCTTCCATTGTCACAATACCTGCCGTGCCGCCGTATTCATCAACAACAACTGCAAGCTGAATTCTTTTTTCAGTCATTTCCTCAAAAAGATCACCGCAGTTTTTTGTTGAGGGCACATAATAAGCCTGACGCATAATATCTGCGGGGCTGACATTTTCAGGCAGGCCCTCAGAAACAAATCTGAGAAGGTCCTTGATATAAATTATACCGATGATATTGTCCTGATCCTCGTGATAAACGGGAATTCTTGAATAACCGTTTTCAATTGAAAGAGCAACAACATCTTCAAGGGTGTCAACATCCTCAACAGCAATCATATCTGTTCTGTGAGTCATAATATCTCTGACGTCAATGTCATCAAATTCAAAGATGTTGTTGATCATCTCCTTCTGAAGATTTTCAATGACGCCCTTTTCTTCACCCACATCAACCATCATTCTGATTTCTTCCTCTGTCACGCTTTCCTCATCGGCATTGGGATCAAAGCCAAAAAGTCTCACAATGGCATTGGTGGAAAAGGAAAGAATTTTAACGAAAGGCTTGCAAACCTTTTTAACAACAAGAAGCACGGGCACAACCTTGTAAGCAATCTTTTCGGGCTTCTGCATTGCCATTCTTTTGGGTGCAAGCTCACCGAGAACAAGTGAGAAATAAGACATAATGACAGTAATCACAACAACGGAAACTCCGTTAACCACACCCTCCGGCAAGGAAGGAGCTGCTGCAATAATCATATCAGTCAGAAGCTCAGCGAAGGTTGTTGAAGCGCTTGCTGAGGTAAGAAATCCCGCAAGAGTTACACCAATCTGAATGGTGGAAAGAAAATTGCTTGGATTTTCCGTAAGCCTTCTTATCTGTTTTGCCTTTTTGTCACCCTCTTCCGCAAGCTTTTCAATCACATTATCATTAAGGGAGATAATTGCAATTTCACTCATTGCAAAAAAAGCGTTGATTAAAATAAGCACAAAAAGCATACCTATTTTAAAAAGCAGACTGCTGACATCAACAGCGGCAAAAGAAAATGCAGGCTGAACTTCAGAAATTATTTTTTCCGCCGGAACCTGTGAAAGTGTTAAAAATATACTGCAAGGGTCATCCATAATGGATTTTTTCTCCTTTCGGGTTTGTGTTAATATTCAGTTAATTATTATACATCATATCCCTTCAAATGTCAAACGGTTTAAACTCAGCAGTTTATTTTGCTATCTTCTTGACTTTTCTTATGCGGGGTAATAAAATGAATTTGTCAAATATTAAGTATATGAGGAGAGCCTTATGGGAAAAATCAATGAATTTCTCGATTCCAAAATTATAAAAACAGATGTCGGAGAAGAAACACATCTTACCTGGAAGGAAACTCTTTCTTATGCGCTCGGCAGAGGCGCACAGGGTATGAACACAGGTATGACAAGCTCAAAGTATATCAACTTTTTCCTAACTAATGTTCTTTTCAAAAACCTCTCAGACCCTATGGGTGTTGCTTCAAAAATCAGATTTTTCTGCGGACTTTTTGATGCAATCAATGACCCTGTAATGGGCGTTATCGTTGACAGAACAAGAACCAAAAACGGTCAGATGAGACCTTACATCAAATGGGCTCCCATCTTCGTTTCACTTGTTATGGTGCTGTTTTTCATCGGCTCCTCAGATGCTCCCAACTGGCTTAACATTCTTTACACAACAATTCTCTTTGTCGGTCTTGATGTTACATACACAGCCTTTGACATTCCCATGGGCGCACTTGCCTTCTCAATCACAACAAGCGGTATTGAACGAACAAAGCTTTTCGGCATCAGCTCAATTGTACGCTCTGTTGTAAGTGCTCTTCCTCAGGTTTTCGTTGCAGCGGCTGCCCTTCTCCCCTATTTCAATAATCACACCGCTCACGCTTACCTGACCTCAGCAATCGTTTCCGCTGTGTTCATTATTATCCTGACAAGATTCACTTATGCCAACACAAAAGAAAGAGCAGCTCACAAGGATGACGCTCCTTCTGTCAGGGAATGCTTCAAGCTCCTTTTCCAGAACAGACCTCTGTTTATGCTCTTCCTCGGAAACATCTTCTTCATTCTCTGTAAAATTCCCGAGCAGGTTTCCTTCTACTTTATTTCAGACCTTCTCTTCAACAGAAAATACAACGTTTTCATCGACGTTATCAAATTCCCCGGCTTCCTTCTTGCAGGTCTCATTGTTCCCAAGATTGTTGAAAAGCTTGGTGAAAAAGCCGACTCAAGAAGATTTTATCAGGTTTGCTGTGTAACTGCTATCGTTGTTCACGGTATGTTTGCCCTTTGCACCTATTCAGGACTTATGACCAAGGAGGCAGGCACATCAGCATCAATTCTCACTGCAATCATCGTTATCCTCTTCACCGGTCTTTCCGTTATTCCCCTTGAGTTCAAAAACCTTATACAAAAAGAAATGGAAGCTGAAACCGTTGACTACATCGAATGGAAAACCGGCACCCGAGCAGAAGGCATTATGCTTTCAATTATGTCCTTCACAGGAAAAATCGAAAACACATTTGCTTCATCAATCGGTCTTTACATCCTTTCTCTCACAGGCTACACTCAGCATGAGGAAGGCTCCCTTGTTCAGAACGATGCAACAAACTGGGCGCTGTTCCTGATGACAACACTTATTCCCGCAGCAGGCTATCTTCTTATGCTTGTTCCCATGCAGTTCTATAACATCACAGGTAAGAGCCATAAGAAAATGATGCTTGAAATCAAAGAAAGACGCGCTGCAATTGCAGCAGAAAATAAGGAGAATGTATGATGAAAAAAACGGTTAAGATTACTGTTCTTGCCGACTTGCATCACTATTCACAAACTCTCGGGACAAAAGGCAGAGCCTTTGAGCTTCGCAGCGGTTCCGATCAAAAATGTTTAGCTGAAACGGGCGGTATCATTGATTCCGCCTTTTCTGCAATCAAAAACAGCGATACCGATGCTGTTCTTATTGCAGGTGATGTGAGTAACAACGGCGAAAGAGTATCCCACGAGGAGCTGAAAGAAAAGCTTCTTGAGCTGAGCAAAACAAAAAAGATTTGTCTGATTACAGCAACTCACGACTGGTGCTGTGACAAAAATCCCCGACGCTTTGAAGGCAACAGGGTTTACAATGATGTCCCCGTGATGAAATCTGATGAGCTGAGAGATTTTTATGCCCCCTTCGGACCCGAGGGTGCTGACAGTGAGTTCATCACCCATCTTGGCACCTGCTCTTACACGGCAGACATCTCCGACTCTCTCAGAGTTCTCTGTCTCAACGATGATCAGAACGGCAAAGGAAAGGCAGGCTTCAAGGAGGAGCATTTCAAATGGATTGAGCAGCAGATTGCCAAATCTAAAACTGACGGAAAGCTTCTTGTTGCAGTGGAGCACCACCTTCTTATGCCCCATATTCATCCGGCTCTCGGAGGCGGCTCAGTCTGTGTGGGAGACAGAGAAAAGGTTTCCTCCCGTCTTGCCGATGCGGGTCTCAGACTGATTTTCACAGGTCACTCACATCTTCAGGCAATTGACAGCTTCACCTCAAAAAAGGGTAACACCATCATTGAGGTCAATGTCGGCTCTCTCTGCGGTTACCCCTCCCCCATTGTAACGGCAGAATTCGACGGCAATCAGGTGCATATAAGCACCTCTCACACAGAAAAATTCATCTTTGAGGGCAAGGAATACAACACCCTTGATTATGTCAGACAGCACACCCTTGGTCTGATTGACAACGTTATTTCCGCCGCAAAAACAAGCAAAGAGGACTTTACCGAAAGACTTTCCGCTCTCGGAATAAAGGGAGAAAAAATCGCGGTGCTGCTGCCTGTAATCAGTCCCTTCATCAAATATGCCGAAGGCCTCTCCGTCGGTCAGTGTTATAACAAATTAAGACTGCTTGGCATCAGCAAGGTGCTCAGCAAAGACACCGTCAGTGACCTTCGTGACAAACCTGCAAAGGAGCTTATTTATGAAATCTTTCTTTCCGCTCTTGATGGCGGAAAAGTGAGATATTCTCCCGAGGACAGCTATTATCGGACAGTTATGGGCTTTATGGATTTTGCCGTCAGATTAAAGGACTGCAAAATCACCCGCACCCTTCGTGAATGTGTCAAAAACATTCTTGATGGTTCTGAATACAATATAAATGACTGCATTATAAAGCTGGAGGATTAACGATAATGGAAAAACCGAAAAAGCGTTCTGAAATCCGCAATAAGCTCGGCTTTCTCTTTTACGGAACACTCCGCCGTCTGCTTTGGATAAAAAAACGCAGCAGCTTTGCCTCAGAAAAAGTCTCGGAGCCTTTTCCCTTTGAAATTTTCAGACACAGTACACCCTTAAGAAGACAGCTCAAGGATCTTGATATGTGGACCCAGGAAAACAAAATAACCAATTTAACTGTTGCGGTTAAACAGCTGAACGGCATTGTTCTGCAGCCGGGTGAAACCTTCAGCTATTGGTATCTTATCGGCAAGCCCTCAAGAAAAAAAGGGTATCTTCCAGGTCTTGTACTGAAAAACGGAACTCTTCAAACAGGTATCGGAGGAGGTCTTTGTCAGCTTTCAAATCTCATTTGCTATATGACAATGCACACCCCTTTGACGATAACTGAGCGCCACCGCCACGGATACGATGTTTTTCCTGATTCAAACAGAACTCAGCCCTTTGCAAGCGGAGCAACATGTGCCTGGCCGCATATTGACCTTATGATCAGAAATGATACCGATGAATCCTTTCAGCTCATTCTTGAGGTTGGAAAAGATGAACTTAAGGGTCAATGGAGAAGCACCGAAAAAGCCCGGAATTTTTACAGAATAATCGAAAAGAATCATCAGATGAAAAGTGAATTCTGGGGCGGTTATTCAAGACACAACGAAATTCACAAACAAACCTTTGACCTTGAAGGAAAGCTTTTATCAGAGGAACTGCTTTTCAAAAACTCTGCCGTTATGATGTATTCACCCTTTATTTCAGAGAAAACTGAGGCTCATAATAGTGATTAAAAAAATATTAATATTTTGTATTGACTTTATCGCGTTAAAGGGATATAATGTTTCTATTATTTATCTTTAGTCCAATTGATGAATATAATAATTTTTGAGGTGATTTTATGAATCGAGTATTTAACTTTTCTGCAGGTCCTTCAATGCTCCCCCTGTCAGTACTTGAAAAGGCTGCCAATGAAATGATGTGTTACGGAGACAGCGGTATGTCCGTTATGGAAATGAGCCACCGTTCTCCCGTCTATGACGAAATTATAAAAAGCGCAGAGGCTCTCCTTCGTGAAATTATGGAGATTCCCGACAACTACAAGGTCCTTTTCCTTCAGGGCGGTGCTTCAACTCAGTTTGCTGCAGTTCCCCTCAACCTTATGAACAAGAACAAAAAGGCTGACTATATTCTTTCAGGTCAGTTCTCAACAAAAGCTTTCAAGGAAGCTCAGAAATACGGTGACGTTGTTGCTGCCGCATCCTCAAAGGAAGAAAACTTCTCAGTGATTCCCGCAACAACAAGAGAATCCTTCCGTCCCGATGCTGACTATGTTCACATCTGCTTCAACAACACAATTTACGGAACAAAGTTCAATTACATTCCCGACACAGGTGACATTCCCCTTGTTGCAGACATGTCCTCCTGCATCATCTCCGAGCCCGTTGACGTGACAAAGTTCGGTATGATTTATGCAGGTGCTCAGAAGAACATGGCACCCGCAGGTCTCACAATTGTCATTGTCCGTGAAGATCTCATCGGCAATGCACGTGAGGACATCCCCGCAATGTTCGATTATAAGCTTATGGCTGACAATGATTCAATGTATAACACTCCTCCCTGCTACTGCATTTATGTTGCAAAGCTTGTTTATGAGTGGATCAAGGAGCTCGGCGGTCTTTCAAAGATGAAGGAGCTCAACGAAAAGAAGGCTAAGGTTCTTTATGATTATCTTGATTCTCAGGATTATTATATTGCTCCCGTTCAGAAGGAAAGCCGTTCAATGATGAACGTTACCTTTGTTACAGGTGATGCTGAGCTTGACAAAAAGTTTGCTTCTCAGGCAGCAAAGGCAGGTCTGCAGAACCTTAAGGGTCACAGAAGTGTCGGCGGTATGAGAGCTTCAATTTACAACGCTATGCCCTATGAAGGCGTTGTTGCCCTTACAGAATTTATGAAGAAATTTGCAGAAGAAAACCCCAAGAAATAAGGTGCACAGATATGAAAGATATTAAAACTATGAACAAAATTGCCGCTATCGGTCTCAATGAGCTCGACAGTGCAAAATATAACATCAGTGACAGCATTGAAAATCCCGACGGCATTCTTGTCCGCTCCGCTTCCCTTCACGATATGGAATTCGGCAGCAACCTGAAGGCCATTGTCCGCTGCGGTGCAGGTGTCAACAACATTCCCACCAAGGATTGCGCAGATAAAGGTATCGTTGTTTTCAACACTCCAGGAGCAAATGCAAACGGTGTTAAGGAGCTTACAATTGCATCACTCCTTCTTGCTTCAAGAAAAATCGTTGACGGTATCAACTGGGCAAACAATCTCACAGAAGATGTTGCCAAGCAGGTTGAAAAGGGCAAGAGCGCCTTTGCGGGAACAGAAATCCTCGGTAAAACTCTTGGTGTTATCGGTCTGGGTGCAATCGGCGGTATGGTTGCAAACACAGCTAAAAGCCTTGGCATGAAGGTTATCGGCTGTGATAACTTCTTGACCGTTGACGCCGCATGGCATCTTTCAAGATCAATCAATAAAGCTTCGAGCTATGATGAAATCTATGCAAAGGCTGATTATATTACTCTTCATATTCCCTCAACTCCCGAAACAAAGAATATGATCAATGCTGATTCAATTGCAAAAATGAAGGATGGCGTAAAAATTATTAACCTTTCAAGAGCTGATCTTGTAAACGCCTCTGATATCAAAGCCGCCCTTGAAAGCGGTAAGGTCAGTGCTTATGTCACCGACTTCCCCACAGAAGAAATTATCAACTGCCCCGGCATTGTAGCAACTCCTCACCTCGGAGCTTCAACCGCTGAGTCAGAAGACAACTGTGCCGTTATGGCAGCTCATCAGCTTGACGATTTCCTCACAAACGGAAACATCAAAAACAGCGTTAACTATCCTGACATCGAAATGGCAAGATCAGGAGAAGGACGACTTCTTGTTCTTCACAAAAACGTGCCCAACATTCTTTCAGCAATCACCTCTTCAATTTCAGCCGCCGGTGTCAACATTGACCACATGGCAAACCGCTCAAAAGGCGACTATGCATGCACAATGGTTGACACAGCTGATCATCTTGACGATTCAATTGTTGAAAAGTTTGCAAACAATGAAAACATTATCAGAGTTATTAAAATTGACTGATAAAAAGTCAAAGCCGAATGTAAAAATTCGGCTTTTTCTTTTTATTAAATCAACCCCTTACACCTGATATGGTGCAAGGGGTTGTGCTTTTTTTATCTTTTAAAATTACAGAATTTCGGAAGCAAGCTTTTCACAGCCGAGTCCCTTTTTGTAATTTTCAATGAAAGCATCAAAGCCTTCAATGTCCTTTTCATCGGGCTCAACGGTTACACACTCAGCATCCTTGAAGGCAACATTTTCAAGGAATTCATCAAGAGTCATATCCTTGCTGTTGAGTGAATAAAGAGCAAGCAGTGCCATACCGTAGGGGCCGCCCTCTCCTGCGGTTTTCATAACCGACACGGGAGCCTTCAGCGCTGCTGCTGTAACAGACTGACCCACACCGGGATAAATATAAAATCCGCCGTGACCGTAAAGCTGATCAATTGCAACATTTTCTTCATTCATAAGATCAAAGCCGATTTTAAGACTTGCCATTGCTGAATAAAGCTGAGTTCTCATAAAGTTACCGAGAGTGAATTTGCTTTCAGGAGTACGGATGAACATGGGTCTGCCCTGAGAAACACCCGTAACGTGCTCACCTGAATGATAGTTATAAGAAAGCAGTCCGCCGCAGTCCTTGTCACCTTCAAGAGCCTTTTCATACATCATATCGAAAATTCTGCCCTTGGAAACATCCATACCGATAGCTTTTGCAAACTCGTGGAAAAGTCCGCCCCAGGCATTGAGGTCGCTTGTGCAGTTGTTGCAGTGCACCATGGCAACAGGCTTGCCTGTGGGAGTTGTAACCATATCAATTTCGGGATAAACTCTGCTGAGCATTTTTTCAAGAACAATCATAACAAACACGGATGTACCCGCTGAAATGTTACCGGTTCTTTCCTTGATGCTGTTTGTGGCAGTCATTCCCGTTCCCGCATCACCTTCACAGGGAGCAAGAGGAATGCCTGCTTCAAGCTCACCGCTTTCATCAAGCATAAGAGCACCCTTTTCGGTGAGATAGCCCGCATTTTCACCGGCAACGAGCACCTTGGGAAGAATCTCTCTTGCTTTTTTTGTAAAGCCCTTTTCAGCAGTCATCTTATCAAAAATGCCGAGCATTCTTTCGTCATAATCATTGACAGAGCTGTCAATGGGGAAAATTCCCGAAGCCTCACCGATGCCGACAGCATTGACACCCGTGAGCATATAATGGACATAACCTGCAAGAGTGGTCACATAACAGACAGAAGGCACGTGATCTTCTGAGCTGAGAATTGCCTGATAAATATGAGATGCAGTCCAGCGCTGAGGAATGTTGAAGCCGAGAGCCTCTGTCAAAGCTGCTGCAGCCTGACCTGTTGTTGTGTTTCTCCAGGTTCTGAAGGGAGTCAGAAGCTGACCCTTTTCATCAAAGGCAAGATAGCCGTGCATCATTGCTGAAACACCGATTGCTCCCACCTTTGTGAGATTGCAGCCGTATTTTTCTTTCACATTCTCTTTCAGAGCCTTGTAACATGAATGAAGAGCCTTGTGAACATCCTCAAGGGAATAAGTCCAATAACCGTTTTCAAGCTTGTTTTCCCATTCGTGACTGCCTGAAGCAAGAGGAAGAGAGTCCTCACCGATGAGAACAGCCTTGACTCTGGTTGAGCCGAGCTCAATGCCGAGAGCTGTTTTACCCTGAGTAATAATCAGTTTTTTGTCCATAGCTTACCTCATTTATAAAAGACGCTGTTGAGCTTGAGCTCACGCTTGAAGTCCTGGATGTTTGTGTTCTTGCCGATAACAACGGATTCAATACCCATTGCATCTGCCCAGTCACACATCTGCTTTGATGTAAGGTCATAAGAGAAGGCTGTGTGATGAGCTCCGCCTGCCATAAGCCAGGCTTCAATACCTGTATAGAAATCGGGCTTGGGTACCCAGAAGTTTGTTGCAGTGGGAAGAGAAGGCATATCCTTTTCTGTCTTGATGCAATCAACCTCATTGATAATCAGACGGAAGCGGTTGCCCAGATCAACAAGTGAGCAGGCAATACCTTCTCCGGGCTTGCTTGTGAACACAAGTCTTGCGGGATCTTCTCTTTCACCCATTGAAAGAGGCTTGCACTTGATGCCGATGTTACCCTCTGCAATTGAAGGACAGATTTCAAGCATATGAGCCTGAAGAATACCCTCTTTGCCGGGAACAAGGTTGTAAGTATAGTCCTCGAGCATTGAAGTACCCTTTGCGTTCTTCATGCCCTCAGTCATAATCTTCATAAGGCGCACCATTGCAGCAACCTTCCAGTCACCCTCTGCGCCGAAGCCGTAGCCCTTTTCCATAAGTCTCTGAATTGCAAGACCGGGAAGCTGCTTGAGACCGCCAAGATCACCGAAATGTGTTACGATTGCCTGATAATTCTTTTCCTTAAGGAAACGCTCAAAGCCGATTTCAATCTGAGCCTGAACCTCAACGTGTCTGCGGAATTCTGCAGGATCTCTGCCCTCAAGAATAATGTTGTATCTGTCATAATATTCATCAGTGAGATCCTTGACATCGGAAGCAGAAACACTGTCCACACATTCTGCAATTTCATTCACGGGATAAGTGTCAATTTCCCAGCCGAATTTAAGCTGAGCTTCAACCTTGTCACCCTCTGTAACTGCAACATTTCTCATATTGTCAGCAACTCTCATAACTCTGATGTGGCTGCTTTCTGCAATACCCACTGCAGTGCGCATCCAGGCTGCAATTCTTTCAATAACAGCCTTGTTGGTCCAGTGGCCGACAACGGTTTCTCTTTCAATGCCCATTCTTGAAAGAATGTGAGCATATTCTCTGTCACCGTGTGCAGACTGATTTTCGTTCATGAAATCCATATCAATTGTGTCATAGGGAATTTCTTCATTGAACTGGGTGTGAAGATGAAGAAGAGGCTTTCTGTATTCCTGGTGACCGAGAATCCAGGATTTCGCGGGAGAGAAGGTGTGCATCCAGGTGATAACACCTGCGCAATCCTCATCCATATTAGCCTCATTGAAGGTCTTTCTGATAAGCTCATTTGTGATAAGAGTGGGCTTCCAGACAATTTCAAAGGGAAGAATTCCGCTCTTATTGAGCTCACTGACAATAATCTGTGAATGCTCTGCAACGTTTCTCAGACATTCGTCACCGTAAAGGTCCTGTGAACCTGTGCAGAACCAAAATTTATATGCTTTCATTTCATTTCCTCCTCAGGATAATATTGCATTTATTTCAGCATTATAATAATATCATCTGCTATGTTTTATGTCAATGAAAAGCAGATAAAAAGCCCCCAAAGAGAAAACAAAAAACTCTCTGCCGATTTAAAAGCAGAGAGTTTTTTTATTTTCATTTATCTTCTTCTGTTGTCACGTCTGTCGTCGTGTCTTCTGGGACGTCTGGGAGCTTCCTCACCGTTATCTTCGGGAACAAGACCTTCGATTTCGATAAGAGCGTCACGTCTTGAAAGATTGATTCTGCCCTGATCGTCGATTTCGATAACCTTAACGATAACCTCGTCACCAACATTTACACAGTCTTCAACCTTTTCGGTTCTCTTGACATCAAGCTTGGAGATGTGAACAAGACCTTCCTTACCGGGAGCAATTTCAACAAAAGCACCGAAGCTCATAAGACGGGTAACAACACCGCGGAAGATTGAGCCAACCTCGGGATCGTTTGCAATTGTTTCGATGATTGTAATTGCTCGTCTTGCATTGTCAATGTCAATTGCTGAAACAAAGACTGTACCGTCCTCGTTAACATCAACCTTACATTCACATTCAGCACAGATCTTCTGAATAACCTTACCCTGCTTACCGATAACATCACCAATCTTTTCAACATCGATCTTTGTTGTGAGCATCTTGGGAGCATACTTTGAAAGCTCAGCTCTGGGCTCTGCAATACAGGGAATCATAACCTCATCAAGAATCTTGCAGCGTGCATCATATGTCTTTTCGAAAGCTTCCTTGATGATTTCGGGAGTAAGACCGTGTACCTTGAGGTCCATCTGGATTGCAGTGATACCCTTCTTTGTACCTGCAACCTTGAAGTCCATATCGCCGAAGAAGTCTTCAAGTCCCTGAATGTCAACCATTGTCATAAAACGGTCGCCTTCTGAGATAAGACCACAGGAGATACCTGCAACGGGAGCCTTGATGGGAACACCTGCTGCCATAAGTGAAAGAGTTGAGCCGCAGATTGAAGCCTGAGATGTTGAACCGTTTGAGGAGAGAACCTCAGAAACAAGTCTGATAGCATAGGGGAATTCCTCAACTGAGGGAATAACGGGAACAAGAGCTCTTTCAGCAAGAGCACCGTGGCCGATTTCACGTCTGCCGGGGCCTCTGGAGGGCTTTGTTTCGCCGACAGAGTATGCGGGGAAGTTATAGTGATGCATATATCTCTTTGTGGTTTCGTTGTCGAGACCGTCAAGAAGCTGATTGTCACTTACGGGGCCAAGAGTTGTCACTGTGAGAACCTGAGTCTGACCTCTTGTGAACATACCTGAGCCGTGAACTCTTGAAAGAAGATCAACCTGAGCATCAAGAGGACGCATATCGTTGATACCTCTGCCGTCAACACGCTTGCCTTCGTCAAGAAGCCAACGTCTTACAACATACTTCTGGAGCTTATAGAGACATTCGTCAATCTTTTCAATACATTCTGCATATTCTTCGTCGAATCTTTCATGTACCTTTGCATAAACGGGAAGAAGTCTTTCGTCACGGATTCTCTTGTCATCTGTGTCAAGAGCAAACTTAACATCGTCAATTGCAAATTCCTTGATTGCTTCGAACATTTCGGGAGCGGGATCCTGTGATTCGAAGGGAACCTTTTCCTTGCCGATTTCCTTCTGGATGCCCTTGATGAATTCAACGATTTCCTGGTTAACCTTGTGAGCATACATGATACCGTCAAACATTGTTTCGTTATCAACCTCGTTTGCACCTGCTTCAATCATGGCAACAAGGTCTGATGTTGAAGCAACGGTAACAGCCATATCACTCTTTGCTCTTTCTTCTTCTGTGGGGTTGATGACGAACTTGCCGTCAACAAGACCAACTGAAACGCCGCTGATGGGGCCGTCCCAGGGGATTTCTGAAATTGAAATTGCAACGGAAACACCGATCATTGCTGTGATTTCGGGAAGGCAGTCCTGGTCAACTGACATAACAGTTGCAACAACACCAACGTCATTTCTCATATCCTTGGGGAAAAGAGGACGGATGGGTCTGTCGATAACTCTTGATGAAAGAGTTGCCTTTTCACTTGCCTTTCCTTCACGTCTCTGGAATGAGCCGGGGATGCGGCCGACAGAATAAAGTTTTTCTTCAAAGTCAACGCTGAGAGGGAAGAAATCAACACCTTCTCTGGGCTTTGCAGCCATTGTTGCTGTGCAAAGAACCTCTGTCTCACCGTATCTGATAAGACATGAACCGCCTGCAAGACCTGCCATTTTACCTGTTTCTACAACAAGGGGTCTGCCTGCAAGAGTTGTTTCAAATTTTCTGAATTCAGGAAACATAGTTTTTACCTCACTTTTCTTTATTTTGATTTATTTTTAATACGAGGCATGGTGGTTTAGCAATAAATTCAGAGCTGAAATTTTCAGATCTCAATTTAGTGCTAACCCAATTATCGTGCCCCGTATCAACTGACACTTTTTTGCTTTTAATAACGGAAAAATGGCAGACACGATTTTTTCATGTCTGCCAAGGGATTGCAATTACTTACGGATACCAAGTCTTGCGATGATTGAACGGTATCTTTCGATGTCGTTCTTCTGAAGGTAAGCAAGGAGATTTCTTCTCTGACCAACCATCATAAGAAGGCCGCGTCTTGAGTGGTGGTCCTTCTTGTTAGCCTTAAGATGCTCTGTAAGGCTGTTGATTCTGTAAGTGAGAAGAGCAATCTGTACCTCGGGTGAACCTGTGTCACCTTCGTGTGCAGCATATTCGTTGATAATTGCTGTCTTCTGTTCCTTTGTCATCATGATTTTTCACCTCATATAAAATATTTCATTCGCCGCATTCCTCAGCAAGCGGCAGGTGAAATAACCCTTTGGGTAAAAACCCGCAAACCGAGAAACAGGCACAATGCTTGAAGATTATAGCACGTCGGAAAGAAAAAGTAAATACCTGAATCAAAAAAATTTTTACTTTTTATTTTCTCCCCTTTTATTATTGTTTTATGTATGACGATTAATACTTTTTTAAAGTATTTTCTGTGAATCTTGTTGCTTTTTTCCTTTTGATGAGTTATTCTATATAAAGTAAATTAAGGAAAGGAGCTGATGCTTTTTGAAAAAAATCATCAATGTTTCAGGTATGCACTGTGTCAACTGCGCAAAAGCGGTTGAAAAAGCTTTGACTGAGATTGACTCAATTTCAAAAGCCAAGGTTGATCTTGAAAAGAACACTGTTACCGCAACAATGAAAAAAGACGTTGACGATAAGTTCATTATTGAAGCTATCGAAAAACTCGGATTTACACCCGGAGAAATCACAATCAAGGAAGGTATCTTCGGATAATTCTGAAAAGGAGAGTATTACAAAATGGCAAAAGAAAAAGTAAAAAAAGAAAAACCGGTCAACACCCATCCCAATGCCATCGGCGTCAAGGAGGCTGCAGGCTATACCGTGGCTGAAGCGGGTAATATGTTCAACCTGACATATATCTCCAGCTACCTCAAGCTCTTTATGACCGACGTTCTGAAAATTCAGCCTGTGGTTGCAGGTCTTATGTTCATAATCACAAGACTTTGGGACTGCATCAACGACCCCATCTGGGGTGCAATGGTTGCAAAAAAGGCTCCCACCAAGGACGGTAAGTTCCGCCCCTATCTCAAGTGGGTTTCCGTGCCTCTCGGTCTTGCAACAATCCTCTGCTTTGCCCCTTATAACAAAATCACAACCGACACAGGCATTCTTCTCATCATCTGTTATGTAACATACATATTCTACGGTATGATGTACACAGGTATGAACATCCCCTTCGGTTCACTTGCTTCAGTTATCACCGATGATCCTAACGGCAGAAACCTTCTTTCAACCTTCCGCAGCATCGGCTCAGGCATCGGCGGTGCAGTTGTTTCACTCATTGCTCCCTTTGTGATCTATACCGCAATCCCCAAGGTTGACGAAGCAACCGGAGAAACTGTTATGGTTGATGTTGCTGACGGCAACAAGATGTTCATCTTTGCTCTTATTATGGGTATCCTTTCAATCGTATTCTATCTTGTAGGCTTTAAGAAGACAAAGGAAAGGGTTCCTTCAGAGGCTGAGCCCAAGATGGACTTCAAGAAAACCTACCTCGGTCTTCTCAAGTCACGTCCCTTCGTCACTGTTGCTCTTGCAGGTGTTCTCATCAGCGGACAGCTTCAGTTCAACTCCTTCAACACATACCTTTATAAGAACTACTTTGAAAACACAAGCCTCGGTGTTCTCGGCACAGTATGTAACTATCTCCCCATGGTATGCCTTGTGCTCTTCACACCCAAGCTTTCTGCAAAATACGGTAAGAAAGAGCTTTGCGGTAAGTTCTCAATCATTGCAGCAATTACATCTGTTGCTCTTGCAATATGTGCAAACAACCCCACCGTTATTAATATGCTCAGCTCAGACGGCAGATTCCCCGCCTGGCTGTTTATGGCTTCTCTCCTTCTCATCGGCTTCGGTTATACCTTCGTTTCTCTTACCTGCTGGGCAGTTGTAATGGACGTTATCGATTATCAGGAATACAAAACCGGTGAAAGAAACGAAAGTGCCGTTTACGCAGTTTACACCTTCTCACGTAAATTCGGTCAGACAATCGCTGACGGTCTCGGTCTTTTCCTTCTCCAGTGGGCAAAATATGACCCCGAAAAGAACATTGACGGCTTTATCACCGAAAACAACACAAGTAACAAGATTATGCTTATCTGCACAATTATCCCCGCTGTTGTTTACACAGGTGTATGGCTTCTTATGAGATTCGGTTATCCTCTGACAAAAGAAAAGCTTGAACCCATTTACGCCTTCATCCGTGAAAAGCGTGAAGAGGCTGAAGCTTCAGCATAATTCAAAAAGAATTTTATCCGGGTGTCCCTGAGACATCCGGATTTTTTTTGCACAAGCACGGAGTGAACGAGTCGGACAGACAGCCGAAATACTGCTCAACTCCTTTCCCGTTCCCTAAGCCCTATACACACGACAACGCCAAAAGCCGTCAGAAAGCTTTGCTTCTGACGGCTTTTTAATTGATTTATTCTATTTTGGTCTATGTAAAGAATACGTTATGTCGTACTTAATCAGTATTGCGCCCTGTTTCAGATGTTACTCAACCTCATAAATATAAACATTTTCATAATCCATATCAGCGCAAAGGCTTAAAGACGGGTTTGTCAAATCGTAAATTGAAGACCACTGTGTTGAATAAACTCTTCCCTTTTCATCAGGATCGGTTCCGGTTATTCTTACTGCCTTAAGAAGCTTCATACCATCTTCGGCAGAGAGAACGGAATCTGTCTGAGTAAGAGTCTTTTCAAGAATTTCATATCTGTCAAGACCTTGCTGCTCATACTCAAAGGGAACCTCGTGAAGATAGAAATTGGTTGCAGCAATAAAGCCCTTTTCTTCCTGCTCAGTTACAACAATTTCATTATTCACATAAGAAACAACGATACTCTTTCCCGTTGCATCGGCAATCTGAAAATGATAGCAGCCCCTTGCAGCAGCATACATATCAACACTTTTTAAGAACTCAAGTGCTTCGTCAACGGTTGCACAGTTGTCAAGCATAGCTCTTATTGCAAGAGTTGTGCCGACATCGGGCTTTTCTGAATCCTGAGCTGTTGCAGGAGCCTGAAGCTGAAGCACACCGACAGCAAGACCTTTTTCGTTCACTCCGTCAAGAGGGAAATAAGCACAGGCAAGGGTGTTAATTCTGTCAAGAAGCTTATCGGGAGTGTAGCTTTCATTATAACCGAGAAAGCTGAGATTGACCACGGAAACAGACTTATAACCATCTTTCGGTGCAGTTTTTACAACTGCAAGGTCTGTGGTCTGATTGTCAAGGTTTCTGCCGAAGATATAACCCTTTTCGGGAGTTTCGGCATAAAACGTTGAGCAGGCAAGATTTGGAATTTCATAAGGCACATTTATAGGCAGACCTTTAAGCATCGTCTTCAAAATGTACTGCACCAGCTGCTCCTCAGTAGCTGCACCGCCTTGTTCAAGCAGCTCGTCGAGCTTGTAATCCGCAGCATAATTAACCTCATAAATTCCCGTGTCACCTTTTTCTTTAACTGAAAGCAGAGTGCTTGCTTCACCTCGGAAAACGGCAAGAGCGGCAAGGATAAGCACCGCAAAAACAACAGCAATGACAACAATGATTTTTTTACTTTTCTTCATAATAAAACCTCCTTTTATTCTCTTATTGAAATTATATTATGAAATTTAATCAAAGTCAATTAAAGGAAAAAGATTTAAGTTTTTGTTTACAAAAAATTATATCAGCTTTTTCAAAAGGCAATAAAAAAAGGCAGCACCGACCTGTGCTGCCTTTAATCTGAGAAAATTATCTGATTTTATATTCCTCACCAAGACCGTAGTTCTCAATGATGAAATCCATATCCTTGTCGCCTCTGCCTGAAAGGTTGACAAGGATTGAGCCCTTGCCCATCTTCTTTGCAAGCTTCATTGCATAAGCCACAGCGTGTGAGCTTTCAATTGCGGGAATGATGCCCTCAAGTCTTGAAAGGGTGAAGAAGGCTTCAATTGTTTCATCGTCTGAAACAACGTCATAATTAACTCTGCCGATATCCTGAAGGAAAGCGTGCTCGGGACCTGAGGAAGGATAATCAAGACCGCTTGCAACGGAATAAACGGGAGCGGGCTCACCATTTTCATCCTTGAGCATAATGCTGTTGAAGCCGTGCATAATGCCCTCTGTTCCGTATTTGAGACTTGCCGCATGGTCACCAAGGTCAGTGCCTCTGCCTAAAGGCTCAACGCCGTAAATTTCAACGGGATCGTTGAGGAAGCCGGCAAACATACCCATTGCATTTGATCCGCCGCCCACACAAGCAACAACGGCATCGGGAAGCTCACCTGTCATATTGAAGAACTGTTCTCTTGCCTCAATGCCGACAACACTCTGGAAGTCACGCACCATCATGGGGAAGGGATGAGGGCCGAGAACTGAGCCGATACAGTAAATTGCTGTTTCATATTCATTGCAATAAGCTTCGAAGGCGGCATCAACAGCCTCCTTAAGAGTTTTCAGACCGTGAGTTACGGGAATAACATTTGCACCAAGAATCTTCATTCTTGCAACATTGGGAGCCTGCTTCTTAATGTCAACCTCACCCATATAGATGTCACACTCAAGTCCGAAATAAGCTGCAGCGGTTGCAAGAGCAACACCGTGCTGACCTGCACCTGTTTCGGCAATAACCTTTTTCTTGCCCATATAATGTGCAAGCAGAGCCTCACCCATACAGTGATTGAGCTTGTGAGCACCGGTGTGGTTGAGATCCTCTCTCTTGACATAAATCTGAACATTGCCCAGCTTGCCTGAAAGTCTTTCAAGATAAGAAATGGGAGTGGGTCTGCCCTGAAACTCTCTGCGGATTCTGCGAAGCTCACTGACAAACTTGCTTGATTTGCAGATTGTGAAATAAGCCTCGTTGATTTCCTCCATAGCCTTTTTCAGCTCGGGAGATACATAAGCTCCGCCGTATTTTCCGAAGAAGCCGTTTTCATCGGGATAATTTTTAAAATATGTATTAAAGTCAATATCATTGTATTTCATTGTTTTTTCCTCCGTAATTTAAATGTCTGTGTTTGTCTTCAGTTTTAGCCACGCCATCGGAAGCCTGAAAAATACATAAGCCGCACATCCTTTTTAAAATAAAAAAATCTTCTGCCACCTAAGGACAGAAGAAAACTGTTGCCACCCTGGTTCTCACGTACTGACATACGCTCTCATCATAACGGTTAGAGTTTCCGTTGCCGCCTACTGCACTTTTCGGGGCACCCTCCCGAGTCCATTCATACTTCCATCCCCTGCCGTTTTCCACCAAACACGGCTCTCTGTGAGCTTCAGAAAATGCTACTACTCTCGGTCATCGGTTTAAGTATATGGACAATTTTAACCCCATTTTTCCTCTTTGTCAATAGAATTATGAAAATTCATTGAACTAAAGCATTTAACCGCCTTGACCTTGCCTTTTTTTAGGTCTATAATAAAAAAAACAAAGGCAAAAAAGGGACGTTCAGAAATGCTTGAGAAATCAAATTATAAACATAACTGCACAATACCTCTTGAGGATGACATCCTTATCAATGGTCAGGGTCTGGGAGAGGTTGCAAAAATGAAATACGGATTTTTCCCCATGTCCTACAACGGCTGTGAAATGATTGCCCTTCATAACAGCATGGTGCTTTTGGGAGAAAAATCATCTCTTCGTGAGGTCTGCAAAGAGATGTATCCGCGAGCTCAGGCTCTTTCGGGACTTTTCGGCTCCAACCCCTGCCTTCTGGGCAGCTTTTATAAAAGAAGAGCCATCCCCTGCAGAACAACCTACCGATATAACGATTTCTTTGACAGCCTTGATGACGTACCCGTTGCCGTGCTTTCCTTCTGGAACAAGAAAAAGCCCTTTCACGGTCTTCACACCGTAACCGTTCAAAAAAAAGACGGCAAAATAATTGTATATAACAGATATAACAACAAAGATTATCCTTATGAATATGAGTCGCACTCTCAGCTGCTACCCCTTAAGTCAGACTTCATCTGCGGATATCTTATCCATGAAAAGAGGTAATAAACAATGTCAACAGAAACAACCGCTTCTGCCGAAAACAAATTTGTCGGCAAAATCAAAAAATTCATCGGTGTTGAGCCGGGCACACAGCTTAAACCGATGGTAGCCTATAACTCCGCAATCTTCTTCTCCGGAGGCGGACCTTATGTCCTCGGTAATTTCCTTTTGCCATTTCTGACAAAGGTTGAGGGTCTTCAGGCTGACCAGTATGCAACGGTGCTTCTTTGCTCCTGCATCTGTGACGCTGTCACCGACCCCATTATGGGCATCATAACTGACAGAACAAGGCACAGAGACGGACGCCACAGACCTTATCTTAAATACGGGGTCATCCCCGCTCTGATTGCCTTCTTCCTGATGTGGAACTCCTTCGGACTTTCAGCTGCAAAGGGACCCGAAAGCAATGCCGTTATGCTTTATTACATACTTGCTTATATGTTCTACAAAACTGTCAGCACAATGATTATGGTGCCTCACACCGCAATGCTGCCGGGCATTGCTCCCTCATATCATCTGAGAACTCAGTTCAACGGTGTCAAAACCATTATGGATGCCGTTTCAAGCTATTCCTCCTTCTTTGTTTCAGCAATCATTCTCGGCGGTATCAACGGAATTTTCGTGACTCCCAAATTCGGTCCCGAACACCGAGGCAGATTCACTCTTATGGCGGCTGTTCTCTGTCTGTGGACAAGCCTCCCCCTCATTTTCACATATAAAGGCACAAAGGAAGAAAGCTCAGAGCATCAGGTCAATGAAAAGCTTGACCTTAAGGCTTTCCTCAGACAATATAAGGATGTTGTCAGAAACAGAGTTTTCCGTCAGTATTTCCTTTTCGGCTTCATTATGCTTCTCGGCTCAGCCTTTGTCTCTCAGTGTATGTATTATTTCCTTGAAAATGTTATGCATCAGGAAAGCAATTACAATATGATTATTGTTCTTCAGGGCATCGGTGAAGCACTCGGCTTCTTCCCCGCATATATGCTGTCAATCAAGAAAAACAAGCAGCTTCCCGCAAAGGTATTTATGCCCGTTGCCGTCTCTGCTCTCGGTCTTGCCTGGTTTGGCAGAAACACAGGCAGTGCGGCACTTATGTTCATTGTTGAATTTATGTACGGTCTGGGTCTTGCAGGCATGGCAAGTGTGCAGAACAACATCTTCCCCGATGTTACCGACGTTGACGAGCTTATTACAGGTCAGCGCCGCGAGGGCGTCATTGCAACCTTCTCCACCTTTACAAAAAAATTTGTCAGCGGCTTTGCAGGCTTCGGTGTCGGTATGATTCTGAGAATGTTCGGCTTTGACACTCAGCTTGATGCCTCAATGCAGACTCCCCGTGCAATTTCAGGTGTTGCAATCTGTTTCACCCTTATTCCTATGTTCTTCCTTTTCCTTTCTTTCCTTTCAATTATGAAATATGATCTGACAAAGGATAAGCTTGATCTGATCAAAACAAAAATCAAAGAAAAGAAGGAAAACGGCTCTGTTACTGTCACCGATGGTGAAAAGGCAATCCTTGAAAGAATTTCGGGTCAGAAATTTGAAAATATGTGGATTGGACAGAGTGAATAATTTCAACATAGCTCAAAGTAAAAAAGACGGCTGAAGATGAAATCAGCCGTCTTTTTTATGTGTTTTTTCAGTTAAGATCCTCAAAAAAGTGTGTGTAGAACTCAATCATTTTCAGATAATCCTCAACGGGCATTCTTTCGTCTGCATTATGAACAGCATTGAATCTGTCATCATCAACAGCAAAGGGTGCAAAGCGGTAAACCTCTGAGCTGATTGCCGAAAAATGCCTTCCGTCTGTTGCCGCATCAAGAATAAAGGGTGCAACACCGGCCTCAGGAAAAACTTTGTTGATTGTTTTTTCAATATAACGGAAGGAGTCTGTGCCAAGGTCTGAAAGTCTCGGCGGATCGCTTCTTCTGACAACCTCAAGCTCAATATGCTCACCGACGGTTTTTCTGATATGCTCAAGAATATCGTCAAAATTATCGTGGGGAGCGATTCTGACTCTCAGCAAAGCCGTTGCCTGAGTGGGCACCGCTGCATTTGGTGCAGAAGCATCAATGTTGATAATGCTGATGCTTGAACGTATCATAGCCGCAGTGTCACTGTTCGATTCCATAACCTTTGTGATAATCGGCTTGAGAAGCTTTATGTTAGCAAGAACAGTTTTAAGCGGCTCGGGTACATGAGGTGAAAAACGTCTGAGCATTTCCTCCATAACGGGATTGATAGTTGCCTTTGCAGGATTATGCTCAAGCTTGTCAAGAGCCTCAACCAGCTGAACGGGAGCGGATTTTTTCACCGTAACCCCTCTGATTGCCGTTTTTGCTTTTGCTGTAAGTCTGACAGTTGCTCCGCCTTTTTCAGAAAAAGCAACCATTGCAAAGGGCTTTTTAATGCCCATGGGAAGCTGCAGCATAACCGCTCCGCCCTCATCAAGCACAAACCAGGGAGTAATTCCTCTTTCTCTGAAGGTATCCACAATTTTAACCATTGTGTCTCCGCCGTATTCCTCACAGTTGCTTGAAGCAAAATAAATGTCTCTTTCCGGCACAAAGCCTTCACCGATGAGCTTTTCCATCGTTTCAAGAATTGCTGCAATTATGCACTTTGTGTCAGTTGAGCCTCTGCCCCAGATCACACCGTCGTGAATCTCAGCAGCAAAGGGCGGATGCTTCCAATCCTCTTCAACAGCCGCAACAACATCGTGATGCGCCATTGTGACAACAGGCTTAAGGCAGCTGTTTTTTCCCTTCCAGCGAAGAAGAATGCCGAATTCATTGATTCTCTCAGCCTCAACAACCTCGAAAACCGAAGGATAAAGTTCCTTAAGCAAAGGCAGAAATCTTCCGAAAACCTCTTTGTCAAACTCACCGTTTCTGTTTGAAACGGTCTTTTCTCTTATCATTATCTGAAAGCGCTCAATGGCCCTTTCCTTGTTTATCTGTGCCATTTAACTGCCTCCTTTTACTCTGTTTTGAAAATACTATAACACCATCAATTGCCTTTGTCCACCGTCTTTTTCAATAAATATATCAAATGTTCATCAAAATGCCCATAAACCCTCTTGAAATCACTGTTTTTTTTACGTTTTCACTATTGACTTTATCACTTTATCGTGATAAAATGCTAACACACTAAAACTCAGAGAGGTGTCAGCTATGACCAAGAACAATAAAGCAGGCATTGAAAATCTATATAAGGCCATCTCAATGATTGAATCTGTGGATGAATGCAGACTCTTTTTTGAAGATCTTTGCTCAATTGTTGAGCTGCAGACATTTGCTCAGCGTCTTGAGGTTGCCCAGCTGCTGCTCAAGGGTAACAGCTACCTTGACGTAAACCAGCTTACAGGAGCCAGCACAACCACTATCAGCCGAATCGGCAAATGCATAAATTACGGTGACGGCGGCTATAAGACTGTCATTGAAAAACTTGAAGGGGATAAGAAAAATGATTGATACCCGAATTTTAAAAAGCGAAGAAAAAGCAGCTCTTTCTCTTCGTTCGTTATACAGCCGTTTCGGCTATGAAAGATACAAAATGAGCAAATTTGAGGAGTATGACCTTTATGCAAGGAACAAGGACTTCCTCGTTTCCGACGGCATCATCACCTTCACCGATATTGGAGGAAAGCTTCTTGCTCTGAAGCCTGACGTTACTCTTTCAATTATCAAAAACACCCGAACCGGTGCAAGTGTTCAGAGACTTTATTACGACGAAAAGGTTTACAGAATTTCAAAGGATTCACGCTCCTTCAAGGAAATTTCCCAGACAGGTCTTGAATGCATCGGTGACATCAGCATTACGGATGTCTGTCAGGTGCTTTTTCTTGCTCAGAAGAGCCTTGAAACAATCAACAAGGAATATATTCTTGAAATTTCTCATGCAGGTCTTATCAATGCTCTTTTTGAGTTTTTCAGCGCAGACGAAGAAACGGAAGAAAAGCTTCTGACCCTCATCAGGGACAAAAACCGTGACGGCATCAGAGCTCTTGCCGAGAGCAAAATGATTTCCGACGTGATTTCCGAGGCTGTTGCTTCACTCATAAACAGCTATAAAAGCATTGACCTTCTTTCAGAAGCTCTTGCTCCCTTCAGCAACAATGAAAAGGTCCGTGAGGCTCTTGATGAGCTGAAAGAAATTTATTCCTGCCTTTCAGAGCTTTCCTCAAAGGACAGACTGATTATCGACTTTTCAATTGTCAGTGATGTAAGATATTACAGCGGAATCGTTTTCAAGGGATATATCAAAAATGTACCCTCAAGCGTGCTTTCAGGCGGTCAGTATGACAAGCTGATGAAAAAGATGGGCAAAAAGGGAGGAGCCGTCGGTTTTGCGGTTTACCTTGATATGCTTGCGCGAACAGAAGAAACAGCAGAAGAATTTGACTGTGACGTCCTTCTTCTTGTTTCAGAGAATGTTTCACCAGTTGAGGCAATCAAAAAGGCTCAGCAGCTTTCAGAAAATAACATCAGGGTTATCACCGCAGGCAGCTGTGACAGCATCAGATATAAAGAAATTGTCAGATTAGGCTTCGGGGAGGTTGAAGAAAATGATTAATGTTGCACTCCCGAAAGGAAGACTCGGAGAAAAGGTTTATGAAATGTTTGAAAAATCAGGCTTTGAGTGTCCCTCAATCAAAGAAAAGGGCAGAAAGCTGATTTTTGAAAATGAAGAAAAAGGCGTCAGATATTTCTGGGTCAAGCCCTCAGATGTTGCAATATATGTCGAAAGAGGCGCAGCAGACATCGGTGTTGCGGGAAAGGATATTCTTCTTGAATATGAGCCTGACATTTATGAGCTTCTTGACCTTGACATCGGCAAATGCAATATGGCAGTTGCCGCAATGAAGGGCTTTCGTGACAACACAGCCGAAACACTTCGTGTTGCAACCAAATTTTCAAACATAGCAAAAAAGTTTTACGGTGAAAACTGCCGTGACATTGATATTATCCACCTTAACGGCTCAATTGAGATTGCACCGATTCTCGGTCTTTCCGACGTTATTGTTGACATTGTGGAAACGGGCAAAACCCTTTATGAAAATAACCTTGAGCCCATTGAAACAATTGTTCCCATAAGTGCCCGCCTTATCAGCAACAAGGCATCTTATAAATTCAAGCAGGAGCAGATTGACCGTGTGCGCTCAGCTCTTGCAGAAATCGTGAGGCAGAAAAATGATTAAAATTATAAAATTTGACGATGTCAATAAAAAAGAAATCTTCTCCCGTATGGCAGAAACTCCCGACGTTTCAGATGTTGTTTCAGAAATCATTGCCAACGTCAGAGAAAACGGTGACAAGGCAGTTTTTGAATACACCGAGAAATTTGACAAGGCCCGCCTTTCCTCCCTTGAGGTTACAAAAGAAGAAATTGAACAGGCTATGGCTGAGGTTGAGCCTGATTTTCTCAGAATTCTCAGAGAGGCTGCCGAAAACATCAGACTTTTCCACTCAAAGCAGGTCAGAAATTCCTTCATCATAAACGAGAAAAACGGTGTTGTCACAGGACAGAAAATCACCCCCATCGAAAAAGCAGGCCTTTATGTCCCCGGCGGTACAGCCGCTTATCCTTCAACGGTGCTTATGGATTCCATTCCCGCAAAAATAGCGGGCTGCAAGGAGATGTGCATTGTCACTCCTCCCGATAAAGACGGAAAAATCAATCCCGTAATTCTTGCCGCTGCAGAAATTGCAGGAGTTGACCGAATTTTCAAGGTCGGCGGCGCCCAGGCAATTGCCGCTCTTGCTTACGGAACAGAATCAATTCCCAAGGTTGATAAAATTGTCGGCCCCGGCAACGCCTTTGTTGCAGAAGCAAAAAAGCAGGTTTACGGTCTTGTTTCAATTGATATGATTGCAGGCCCCAGTGAAATTCTTGTCATTGCAGACGGCAAGAGCAATCCCGCTTATGTTGCCGCAGACCTTCTGTCTCAGGCTGAGCACGACAAAAACGCTTCAGCCGTTCTGATCACCGAATCAATGAGCCTTGCAGAAAAGGTTTCACAGGAGCTTGAAAAACAGATTCCTCTTCTTCTCAGAAAAGAAATTGCAAGAGTATCAGTTGATGTGAACGGAAAAATCATTGTTGCGGAAAATCTTGAAAAGGGCATTGAAATTGCAAACGAGCTTGCTCCCGAGCATCTTGAGCTGTGTGTTGACAATCCCTTTGATTATCTTGACAAAATAAAAAATGCAGGCAGCATTTTTATGGGCAGATATTGTCCAGAGGCTCTCGGTGATTATTTTGCTGGTCCCAACCACACACTCCCCACGGGAGGCACTGCAAGATTTTCAAGCCCCCTTTCCGTTGACGATTTTGTCAAAAAAAGTCAGTTCACTTATTATACCAAAGAGGCTCTTGACCTTGTTGCAAAGGATGTTGCATTCTTTGCGGAAAAGGAAGGCCTTACAGCTCACGCAAAAAGTGCAATAATCAGATCCGAGGAATAAAAAAATGAGTAAATTTCTTAACCCCTCTTTTTCTTCTCTTGAAAGATATGTTCCCGGGGAACAGCCCCGTGACAAAAAATACATCAAGCTCAACACCAACGAATCCCCCTTTCCGCCATCTCCTTCCGTTATCAGAAGCATCACTGAGGAGGAAATCAACGATCTCAGACTTTACTGTGATCCCGAATGCAAGCAGCTCAGAGAAAGTGTTGCCGAGCTTTACGGCGTGAAGGAAGAAAATGTTTTTCTTTCAAACGGCTCTGACGATATACTGAACTTTGCTTTTATGGTCTGGGGTAAAAACGGAGCAATCTTCCCCGACATAACCTATGGCTTTTATACTGTTTTCTGTCAGCTTCACGGTGTTGATTTTGAAGAGCTTCCTCTTAAAGAGGATTTCACCGTTGAAAAAGAGGATTACATCGGCAAAAACAAGCTGATTGTTATTGCAAACCCCAATGCTCCCACGGGAATTTCACTTCCCCTTGAGGTCATTGAAGAAATTGTTTCATCAAATCCCGACAGCGTTGTTGTCATTGATGAGGCTTATGTTGATTTCGGCGGTGAATCCTGCATTAAGCTCATTGACAGATATGACAATCTTCTTGTCTGCCAGACCTTTTCAAAATCAAGAAGCCTTGCCGGTGCAAGACTCGGTCTGTGCTTCGGCTCAAAGCAGCTCATTGAAGACCTTGAGCTTATCAAATATTCAACAAACCCCTATAACATAAACCGTCTGACTCAGAAAGCGGGCACTGCAGCAATAAAGGAAAATAATTATTACACCGAAAACTGCAAAAAAATCATTTCAGCCCGTGAATACACTCTTTCTCAGCTGAAACAGCTGGGCTTTGAGGCAACTGATTCAAAGGCTAATTTCATCTTTGTCAGAAGTGACAGAATAAGCGGTGAGGATTTTTATCTTGCTCTTAAGGAAAAAGGCATTCTTGTCAGACATTTTTCAAAGCAGCGTATAAAGGACTATAACCGTATCACCATTGGCTCACAGGAGCAGATGGAAACATTCATCAAAACAACAAAAGAGATTCTGAAAGGAAGAGAATAATGAGAACAGCACAGTTAAAAAGAACAACCACAGAAACAGATATCGAGCTTTTCCTTGACCTTGACGGCTCAGGAAAAAGTGAAATTTCAAGCGGCTGCGGCTTTCTTGACCATATGCTCACCCTTTTTGCAAGACACGGCGGCTTTGACCTCAGAGTCTTTTGCAAGGGTGACACTCAGGTTGACTATCACCACACTGCAGAGGATATTGCCATTGTTCTCGGCTCAGCCTTCAAGGAGGCTCTCGGAGATATGAAGGGCATCACTCGCTACGGCAGTATGATTCTTCCCATGGATGAGTCACTCATTCTCACCGCCGCTGACATTTCAGGCAGAAGCCACCTTTCTTATTCACTTTCAATTCCCGCTCAGAAGGTGGGAGATTTTGACACAGAGCTTGTCAGAGAATTTTTTGAAGCCTTTGTCAGAAAATCCGAAATCACCCTTCACATTAAGCAGCTTGACGGTGAAAACTCACACCACATCATCGAAGGCACCTTCAAATCCTTTGCCCGCACAATGAAGCAGGCTGTCAGCATTGACGAAAAAAACAAGGACTCAATCCCCTCAACAAAAGGAGTGCTGTGATGATTGCAATTATTGATTACGGTGTGGGAAACCTGTTTTCTCTGCGCTCATCCTTTGCAGCAATCGGTGAAGATGCTGTTGTGACATCGGATGAAAACACAATCAGAAATGCTGAAAAGATTCTCCTTCCCGGTGTCGGTGCCTTTGAGGATGCCGTCAGAAAGCTCAGAGACTCAGGTCTTGACAAGGTTCTGCTTGAATGTGCAGCTCAAGGCAAGCCCATTCTCGGCATCTGTCTTGGTATGCAGATGCTCTTTGAAAGAAGCTTTGAATACGGTGAACACCGCGGACTCGGTCTTATTGAAGGTGACATTCTTCCCTTTCAGGGCAAAATTCCTGCCGAGCTTTCAATTCCCCACATCGGCTGGAACCGTCTTGAATTAGAAAAAAAGAATTCTCCCCTTTTCAAATATGTAAACGAAGGGGATCACGTATATTTTGTTCATTCTTATTTTGCAGCTGTTTCGGAATGTACCGCCGCAAAATCGGAATACGGCATTAATTTCACAGCCGCGGTACAAAAAGGAAACATCTTCGGCTGTCAGTTCCACCCCGAAAAAAGCGGAGAGGTCGGACTCAACATTCTCAAAGGATTCTGTGAAATCGGAGGCTAAAAATGCTTATATTACCTGCTATTGATTTATACGAAGGTAAAGCCGTCAGACTCTATAAGGGCGACTATGATCAGATGACTGTTTACAGCAGCAATCCCCTTGAAATTGCAAGAGAGTTTGAAAAATGCGGTGCAACCTTCATTCATACCGTTGACCTTGAAGGTGCAAAAAACGGAACCACCCCCAATCTTGATATTATCAGAAAAATCGTAGATTACACCTCACTCAAGGTTGAAATCGGAGGCGGAATAAGAGACGAGGAAACAATAAAAAAATATCTTGATATCGGTGTTGCAAGAGTCATTCTCGGAACAGCCGCAGTCACAGATGACGATTTTCTTTGCCGTATGGTGAAAAAGTATAAGGAATCAATTGCCGTGGGCGTTGACCTTAAGGACGGCTTTGTTGCCATCAAGGGCTGGACGGAAAAAAGCACCAAAACAGCCGACGAATTCTTTGCCCATCTTTCCGAAATCGGTGTGCGCACAGTTATCTGCACAGACATTTCCAAGGACGGAGCAATGGAAGGCACAAACCGTCAGCTTTATAAAAAGCTGAGTGAAAAATACAAGATGGATATTGTTGCTTCAGGCGGTGTTTCCTCTCTTGATGACATCCGCTCTCTGAGAGAAATGGAGCTTTACGGAGCAATTCTCGGCAAAGCGTATTACGTGGGTGCAGTTGATCTCAGACAGGCAATTGAGGTGGCAAAATGATAACAAAAAGAATTATCCCCTGCCTCGACGTCAAAAACGGACGCGTTGTCAAGGGCACGAATTTTCAGAATCTGAACGACGTGTCATCTCCCGTTGACCTTGCTGAATATTACAGCAAAAACGGAGCAGATGAGCTTGTCTTCTATGATATAACCGCATCCTTTGAGGGCAGACAGCTTTTCACCGACATACTCAGAGAGGTTGCCTCAAAAATTTTCATCCCCCTTACTGTCGGCGGCGGAATCAACACCGTTGAGGACTTTGAAAGAGTTCTGCGCTGCGGAGCTGACAAGGTCAGCGTGAACTCAGGCGCAATCAGAAACCCTCAGCTTATCTCCGAAGCCGCAAGACTTTACGGCAATCAATGTGTTGTTCTTTCCGTTGACATCAAAAGGGTCGACGGAGCCTTCCGTGTTTTTTCAAAGGGAGGAAGAGAGGATACAGGAATGGAAGCAATATCCTGGATTAAAAGATGTGTTGAAATGGGAGCCGGTGAGGTTGTTGTGAATTCAATTGACACCGACGGTGTGAAAAAGGGCTTTGACATTGAAATGCTCAGACTTGTCAGAGAAGCCGTCAACGTTCCCGTTATTGCTTCAGGCGGCGCAGGCTGTGCCGAGGATTTTGTCACTCTGTTCAGAGAAATTCCCGATGTGGATGCCGGACTTGCCGCTTCAATCTTCCATTTCGGTGAGGTTGCCATCCCCGAGCTTAAAGCTCTGCTTAAAAACAATGATATTAACGTGAGGTAAATTATGACTGATTTTGATATATCACAGCTTAAATTTGACGAAAAGGGACTCATTCCCGCAATTGTTGTTGACTCTTACACAAAAAAGGTGCTCACTCTTGCTTATATGAACCGTGAGAGTCTTGAAATTTCAATCAAAGAAAAGAAAACCTGCTTTTTCTCCCGTTCACGTCAGCAGCTCTGGCGCAAGGGTGAAACAAGCGGAAACTATCAGCATATCGTTTCAATAACCGCTGACTGTGACTTTGACGCGCTGACAGTTGTTGTTGAAAAGGACGGTCCCGCCTGCCATACGGGCACAGATTCCTGCTTCACAAAAGAGGTTTTCCGCAACGAAGAAAAAATAGAATTCTCCCTTTATCAGCTTTACGAGCTTCTCAAGGGCAGAAAGCAGCAGCTTCCCGAGGGCTCGTATACAACCTACCTTTTCCGGAAGGGAATTGACAAAATTCTCAAGAAGGTCGGTGAGGAATCAACGGAGGTTATTATTGCCGCAAAGGCTGATGACAAGGACGAAACAATCTATGAAATTGCAGACCTTACCTATCATATTCTGGTGCTTATGAATGAAATGGGTATCACTCTTGAACAGGTACACAAGGAAATCGCCTCCAGAAACATTATCGAGCACAAGGTCAAGCAAGAAAAAATGACTTAAACACCTTGAATTTGTTGACAAAAAGCTGTTGAAAGGTGTATAATAATCATTGATTTTTTTAAAATTTCAACGTTTATATAGGAGTAAGTTTAAATGAAATTAACCGGCTCAGAAATTGTCATTGAAACACTCATTGAGCAAGGTGTCACCGATGTGTTCGGTTATCCGGGCGGACAGGTTCTGAATATTTATGACGCACTTTATAAGGCAAGTGACAGAATAAATCATTACCTCACCGCACACGAGCAGGGAGCCTCCCATGCTGCCGACGGATATTCAAGAGCAACAGGCAAGGTCGGCGTTGTCATTGCCACCTCAGGTCCGGGTGCAACAAACCTTGTCACCGGTATTGCCACGGCAATGCTTGACTCAGTTCCCCTTGTTGCCATCACGGGCAACGTACCGATGAATCTTGTGGGTAAAGACAGTTTCCAGGAAATTGATATCACGGGTATAACCTTACCCATCACAAAACATAATTATTTTGTCCGCAACATTGATGAGCTTGCTGATTCAATCAGAGAAGCCTTCTGCATTGCAAAATCAGGAAGACCCGGCCCCGTTCTTATCGACATTCCCAAGGATGTCCAGCTTGCCGTGACTGACTTTGAGCCCATCGGTGTTGTTTCCGCAAAGGAAAACAGACTTGCAAAGGAAGACAGCATTGACAAAGCCGTTGAGCTTATCAGAAGCTGTCAGAGACCTTACATATACATCGGCGGCGGTGCTGTCGGTCAGAAAATGGGTGAAAGCATTCTTGAGCTTGCCGAAAAAATTGACGGCTTCATCGGCTCAACCTTTATGGGACTTTCCCTTCTTCCCACCTCAAACGAGCGTTATCTGGGAATGCAGGGAATGCACGGACATTATGCTTCATCAATTGCTCAGAGAGACGCTGACCTGATTATCGGAATCGGTGTCCGCTTCAGTGACAGAGCAACAGGCAACATTTCAAAATTTGCCACCAACTCAAAAATCATCCACCTTGAAATTGACGGCTCGGAAATCAACAAAAATGTTACCGCAGACGTGGGTGTCAAGGGTGACATCAAGGATTCACTTAAAAGAATTCTTGACAAGCTTGAAAAGCAGGAAAGACCGATCTGGGTATCTCACGTTTCTTATCTGAAGGATGAGGAAAAGCGCATCGAAAAGGAAGCCGAGGAAAAGAACTCCGCTCCCCTGACTCCCAAGCAGATTTTTTCTGTTATCAATGAAATCAAAAATGACAGCACTGTTATTGCAACAGACGTCGGACAGCACCAGATGTGGACGGCTCAGTATGCCGAATTCACAAAGCCCCGCCGTCTCGTTTCAAGCGGCGGTCTGGGAACAATGGGCTTCGGTCTCGGTGCGGCAATCGGTGCCGCAGTTGCCGAAAAGCAAAAAACAGTTCTTGTCACAGGTGACGGTTCCTTCGGTATGAACCTTAACGAGCTTGCAACAGCTGTGACCTACAATCTTCCCGTTGTCATTGTTCTTCTGAACAACGGCGTTCTCGGAATGGTGCGCCAGTGGCAGACACTTTTCTTTGAAAAGCGTTATTCCAACACTGTTCTCGGCAGAAAAACCGATTTCATCAAGCTCACCGAGGCCTTCGGTGCAAAAGGTATCAGAGTTGCTGATGCCGACGGATTCCGAGCTGCTTTTGAAAGAGCCATGAAGGAAGAAGGCGTTTTCGTTATTGAAGCACTTATCAATATGGATGAGCTTGTTCTTCCCATGCTTCCTCCCGGCGGCTCAATTGATGACATCATCGTAAATATCGACAAGGAGGAAAACTAATGAGCAAGTTTGTTATTGCTGTTCTTGTTGACAACAAGCCCGGTGTTCTCACAAGGGTAACAAGTATGTTCACCCGCCGCGGCTTCAACATTGACGCTCTTTCCGTTGCTGAAATTGAAGATCCCCTCTTTTCACGAATCACCATCACAATCACAGGTGATGAGCAGATGAGAGACCAGTTCATCGGACAGCTCAGAAAGTTCCACAATGTCAAAAAGGTTCAGCTTCTTGAAGCAAGTGACTCAATCAAAAGAGAGCTTCTTCTCATCAAAATCAGATATACCTCTGAAAGCCGATCTGACATTATGGCTGCTGCCGAAATTTACAGAGCAAAAATCATTGATTACACAACAGACGCCATGAGCGTTGAGCTTACAGGTGATCCGTTGAAAATTGACGCCTTTATTGAGCTTATGCTTCCTCTCGGCATTCTTGAAATGTGCCGAACAGGTATCGTTGCCATTGAAAGAGGCGCAAAAACCATGCTTAACGCAGAATAAAAAAAGAAAAAATTAAACTTAATATAAAGGAGTTTTTATTATGCAGAATATTTACTATCAGCAGGATTGCAATCTTGCAAAGCTTGAAGGCAAGACCGTTGCCATCATCGGTTACGGCTCACAGGGTCACGCTCATGCACTCAACCTCAAGGACAGCGGTGTTGACGTTATCGTTGGTCTTTATGAAGGCAGCAAGAGCTGGGCTAAGGCAGAAAAGCAGGGTCTCAAGGTTATGACCTCAGCAGATGCTGCAAAGAATGCAGATATGATTATGATCCTCATCAACGACGAAAAGCAGGCAAAGCTTTACAAAGAAAGCATTGAGCCCAACCTCACAGAAGGCAAGACTCTTGCATTTGCTCACGGCTTCAACATTCATTACGGCTGCATCAAGCCCCCCAAGAATGTCAACGTTGTTATGATCGCTCCTAAGGGCCCCGGCCACACAGTAAGAAGCGAATATCAGGTTGGAAAAGGTGTTCCCTGCCTTGTTGCTGTTGAACAGGACGCAACAGGTGACGCTCTTGAAATTGCTCTTGCATACGCTCTCGGTATCGGCGGCGCACGTGCAGGTGTTCTTGAAACAAACTTCAGAACAGAAACTGAAACTGACCTTTTCGGTGAGCAGGCTGTTCTTTGCGGTGGTGTTTGCGCACTTATGCAGGCAGGCTTTGAAACTCTTACAGAAGCAGGCTATGACCCCAGAAACGCTTACTTTGAATGTATCCACGAAATGAAGCTTATCGTTGACCTTATCTATCAGAGCGGCTTCGAAGGTATGAGATATTCAATTTCAAACACAGCTGAATACGGCGACTACATCACAGGTCCCAAGATTATCACAGAAGAAACAAAGAAGGCAATGAAGAAGGTCCTCAAGGATATCCAGGACGGTTCATTTGCAAAGGAATTCCTTCTTGATATGTCCGATGCAGGCTCTCAGGTACACTTCGGTGCAATGAGAAAGATTGCTGCTGAACATCCCTCAGAGGTTGTAGGTAAGGAAATCCGTAAGCTCTACTCATGGAGCGATGAGGACAAGCTCATCAACAACTGATAAATAAACATCAAGGGCTATGCACATTATGCCGTCGGCATAGGCACAGCCCTTTTTTCGAAAGGATTTGATTTTTATGATTAAAGATACAATCGTTGACGGCTTCCACAATGCGCCTCACCGTTCCCTTTATCATGCTCTCGGTCTGACAAAAGAAGAACAGTCAAGACCTCTCATCGGTATTGTTTCATCCTTCAATGAAATTGTTCCCGGTCACATCAATCTTGACAAAATTGCCGACGCTGTAAAGCTCGGTGTTGCAATGGCAGGCGGAACACCCATTCTCTTCCCCGCAATCACTGTTTGTGACGGTATTGCAATGGGTCACTCAGGTATGAAATATTCTCTTGTCACAAGAGATCTTATTGCAGACTCAACAGAAGCAATGGTACGTGCTCACGGATTTGACGGACTTGTTATGATTCCCAACTGTGATAAAAATGTTCCCGGTCTTCTTATGGCTGCTGCAAGACTTAACATTCCCACCGTTTTCGTTTCAGGCGGACCTATGCTTGCAGGTAAGGTCAACGGCAAAAAGACCAGCCTTTCAAGTATGTTTGAGGCAGTCGGCGCTTATTCCGCAGGCAAAATCAACGACGAGCAGCTTCGTATCTGTGAAGAAAACACCTGCCCCACCTGCGGCTCCTGCTCAGGTATGTACACCGCAAACTCAATGAACTGTCTGACTGAGGTTCTGGGTATGGGGCTTCAGGGCAACGGCACAATCCCCGCAGTTTATTCATCAAGAATTGAGCTTGCAAAGCATGCGGGTATGGCCGTTATGGAGCTTGTGAGAAAAGACATCAAGCCTCGTGACATTATGACAGAAAAGGCATTCAGAAATGCCCTGACAGCAGATATGGCTCTTGGCTGCAGCACAAACAGTATGCTTCATCTCCCCGCAATTGCAAACGAATGCGGAATTGAAATCAATCTTGATATGGCAAATGAAATCAGTGAAAAAACTCCTAACCTTTGCCATCTTGCACCCGCAGGCCCCACATATATGGAGGATCTTAACGAGGCGGGCGGTGTTTATGCCGTACTCAAACAGCTTGCAGACATCGGTCTGTTTGACACAAGCGTTATGAGCTGCACCGCAAAAACAATGGGTGAAAACATTGCAAATGCAGTCAACCTCAATCCCGAGGTTATCCGCACCGTTGACAATCCTTATTCAAAAACAGGCGGCATTGCCGTTCTCAGAGGCAACCTTGCTCCCGACGGCTGTGTTGTCAAGAGAAGCGCCGTTGCAAAGGAAATGCTTGTTCACAAGGGACCTGCAAAGGTTTTTGACAGTGAAGAGGATGCCATCAAAGCAATTTATGAAGGCAAAATTGTCAAGGGTGATGTTGTTATCATCCGTTATGAAGGCCCCGCAGGCGGTCCCGGTATGAGAGAAATGCTCTCCCCCACCTCAGCAATTGCAGGTATGGGTCTTGACAAGGATGTTGCTCTCATCACTGACGGCAGATTCTCAGGAGCAACAAGAGGAGCTTCAATCGGTCACGTTTCACCCGAGGCTGTCAGAGGCGGTCTTATTGCTTATGTTCAGGACGGAGATATTATCTCAATCAATATCCCCGAATACAAAATTGAGCTTTGCGTAAGTGACGAAGAAATCGAAAAGCGCAAGGCTTCAACAACACTCAAAATCAAAACCGATGTAAAGGGCTGTCTTGCCCGTTATGCGTCAATGGTTTCATCTGCCGATAAAGGCGCTGTTATCAATAAATTCTGAGAGGCGTATTATGATGAATTATCATAAACAGATTGTCGCAAAAATATATTCTGTGAGTATTTTCAGAAATTTGCTCAAAACAAAGGAGCTTTCCTCATTGATTAAATTTCTCAGCTTCGAGGGGGATAATCTTGAAAAGCTTAACCTTTACGGTGAATTTGTTTCTTCACTTTCTGATTATAACTGCAGCTTCTCTGATTTTCTTACCAAGGCAATCAGAGAAGACGAAAACTTCTATATAATCTCAAAAGCAAAGCAGCTGAATTTTTCAGTCTCAGTTGAAAAAAATCTTCTGAATGACCTTGAGGTTTTCACACTTTTATCCTCACTCACTCCTCAGGCGCTGACCGAAGGAATCAGTGAAGGCGGTTTTGTTCCGCTTTTTGACAGCAAGGAAACTGATTTTGTTGCCTTCTACCGTTCAATCATTGAAAACATTGCTTCTGTCGGTTACGGTATTTTTGCCACAGGCTCAATGTTCCGCGTTGAAGATGACGAAATCCGTCCCATTGACTCCCGTGATAACATTGATCTTTCCTCCTTCATCGGATATGAAAGAGAAAGAGAAAAGGTAATCAACAACACTCTTAACCTTCTCAACGGAAAGGATGCCGCAAATGTGCTTTTGTGCGGAGATGCGGGAACAGGCAAGTCTTCAACTGTCAAGGCTTGTGTCAATCACTTTGCTGACAGGGGTCTCAGACTCATTGAGATACGCAAGGATCAGCTTTTTGCCCTGCCGAAGATTATGGACAAAATTGCAGACAATCCTCTTAAATTCATCATTTTCATTGACGATCTTTCTTTCAACAAAAACGACGATTGCTTTTCCATGCTCAAGGCCGCTCTTGAGGGCTCTGCTTCGGCAAAGTCAAAAAATGCTCTGATTTATGCCACAAGCAACCGACGCCACATTGTCAAGGAAAACTTTTCGGACCGCAACGGAGACGACATCCACCGCAACGACACCGTTCAGGAGCTTCTCTCCCTTTCGGAAAGATTCGGTCTTGTGGTCAATTTCTCAAAGCCCAACAAAATCCTTTATCTTGACATTGTTCACGCTCTTGCCGCAAAGAAGGGCATAAAAATGAGCAAGGAAGAGCTTGAAGTTAAGGCAGAGGCCTTTGCCCTTGCAAAATGCAGCCGCTCCCCCAGAGCCGCTGAGCAATTCATAAAAAGCCTTTAATAAATTCAAGGAGGAATACATTATGCTTAAAAAAATCTCAACAGAAAAAGCACCTGCAGCAATCGGTCCCTATTCTCAGGCAATTGTCTGCGGCGGACTCGTTTACACATCAGGTCAGCTCGGAATGAACCCCGCAACTGCTGAGCTTGAAGGAACAACTGTTACCGAGCAGGCAACTCAGGCCCTCAAAAATCTCGGTGCAATTCTTGAAGAAGCAGGCACATCATATGACAAGATTATCAAAACAACCTGCTTCCTTGCTGACATGGCAGATTTTGCTGAATTCAATGCTGTTTATTCACAGTACATCACAAGCGCTCCCGCAAGAAGCTGTGTTGCTGTGAAAACTCTTCCCAAGAATGCACTTGTTGAAGTTGAAGCAATTGCAGAAATCGGCTGATAAAAACTTTTGCATATAAAAAAAGGAGATGTGTTACATCTCCTTTAATTTTTTTGTTCTACATCAGAATGAGAATCTGAACATATCCGCTGTATCGAAGGGAATCACAAGAGAACGTGTGCGTGCTTCCTTGTCAACATAATGGAAGGTGTATCCGTCCTGAGTTATTGAAGAAGCTGCTTCATAAAGCTTAATTCCGATTTCATCCTTATCATCGGGAATTGCTCCTTCCTCTCCGGAAAGAACAGCGGTGTAATCATAACCTGACCAGATGCAGTAAAGCACTGTTGCAACGGTATGATATTCAGGCTTGAGAATCTCTTTCTTTGAAATGTTCTCACCTGTTTCAATGTTGAGTGTATAGCCCTGAATGCTTCTCTTGGGGAATCTGAGGGTCTGCACGGTTTTGCCGTCCTTCTCACTTTCATTTATGTAAGCGGTTCCCTTTGTGGTTTCTTCAGTAACTGAAACAAATCCGTTCTTATTATATGTAACTCTTGAAACAACAGCAACATCCTTGAGGATTGCTGAGGTGTCTGCCTGATAGCTTGCAATCATTGTTTCATAAAGCTGATTGAGAGCAATCTCGGCCTTTGTGAAGCCCTTGAAATAAGGATATTCCATCTGACAGCTTGCAACAACGTTTCCGCTTTCATCCTTGTTTTCAATGCAGATGCTCTTGATTTCATAATCAAGCTGTTCATCCGTTGCAATCATAACACCTGTTGAATCAAAGACTGCTTCGTGGCTGATTGTGCTGATTTTCCAGGAATTATCAACCTTTTCAAAAATTATATAAGCCTTCAGATAATCCATATCTGAGCTTTCTGTCTGCTCATTATAGAAAACACATTCGGCATAATATTTTCCGTCATCGGTACGCTTTGTGGCTTCAATCTGAGCAATACTTTCCGCGCCGAAAATATTGTCGTTAAGATAACGGAAATAATATTTACCATCACAGTAATAGCAATCCTTCTCATTTATTCCGTGATAAACATTGAAACCAAAATTTTTGAGAATGGGATCGATGTATTCTTCGTCAATTACATAATAGCTGTAATCTCCGTTTTCATTTGCAAAGCGTCTTGCAGGATCTCTGCGGTTGACCACAAGCTCAGCACTTGCGTTGAATTCAGCATATAAGCCGCCGGGATGTGAGGGATTGAACAGTGAAAGGAATTCACCCACATCGGCACTTTTGCGGTCAAAGCCTTCATATGCAACAATGCTGATTTTTGAAAGGTATTCTTCAAAATCCTTTGTTTCTTCAGCGGAAAGTCCGCTCAGGGCAACTGTTTTGATGCTGCCGTCTTCCTCAAAGAAATCAGTGAAAAAACTGACAGCGGAAATTGCACCGATGAAAACAGCAAGGGCAAGCACCAAAGCTATAATTCCCTTCATTGCGCTTTTTTCTCTGGGTGAAGCTTCCTTTTCTTCAGATCTGACTGTTAATTTTTCCTTTTCAAACTTTTCAGGTCTGCCGTCAAATTCTTCAACCTCCTCAGCGGTGTCTTCCTGCTGAGAGATGTCTTCATTTTCTTCCTCTGAAAAATTTTCAAAAGCAGCTATATCAGCTTCATCAATTGTGGCTTCAATAACATTTTCGTCAATTGCCTGCTGAACATAATAATCAGCTTCGGCTTCTTCTGAATCCTCTTGCTTGTCTGCAGCCTCCTGCTCAGCCTTTGCCTCTTCACTGATATCGGAATCAGTCTCAACAGAAAATTCATCATAAGCAATAAATTCCTCAATCTGATCAATTTCCTGCTCGGTTTTATCCTGAGCATAATCCTCAAGATTTATCTCTGAAGGCTCTGTCTGCTCCTGAGCTGAAATTTCTTCAGCAATTTCTGTGGGGTTTTCTTCGGTAAGCTCCAAGATTATTTCTTCGGCAAAATCCTCAGAAAATTCCTCCGCCACCTGCTCAATGACAACTTCCTCAGTCTCGGGCTCTTCATCAGCTACTGCTATTTCCTCAGCCTCATCTAAAATCTCCTGATTTATAGGGGCTTCATCGACAACGGACAAATCCGGCTGAGTCTGAGCTAAGAGTGCCTGAGTCTCGGCTTCTGCCCTTTTCTTTTCCTCTTCGGCAGCCTTGAAGGATGCCATAACACGGGAAACAATGGAATCAACCACGTCCTTTGAATTTTCTTCAGAGGGCTTGTAGTCTGACTTTATGGGAGTTCCGCACTCGGGGCAACAGGAAAGTTTGTCATCAAAAAGTTTCATACAATTCTTACAAATCATATCCAAACATCCTTTTTAAATAAATTCAAGAAGCTCTGTAATACTTTCAATTTCAGCAAAGGTGTTCTGACCGAGACCCTTGCCTTTAAAGTCACCGTAATTCATTCTGATTGCCTGCATATCTGCTCCGAGAGCACCCTGGATATCATTGACGGGGTGATCTCCCACAAAAAGAGCCTGACTGTTTTCCACGCCTGCTCTTGAAACAGCTTCATCAAAAATTCTTCTGTCGGGCTTATAGATACCAATGTCACCCGAAACCACAACCACATCAAACATATCTCGGATTCCTGCAGTATCAAGCTTAATGTTCTGCAGTGAGGAAACACCGTTTGTAATGCAGCCGAGAATATAACCCTTTTCTTTTATTGTCTTAAGAACATCAATTGCTCCGTCGAGCATAACGATGTATTTGCCGAAATCATAGTTGAAGGAATCGTAAAGCTCTTCAAGAGGAGGATGGTTTTCCCAGTTCCAGAGTTCAATCATTTCAGGGAAATAAACCTCTCTGTCCTTATAGCCTCCGTCAACATGCTCTTCCATTTCGTCAAGCTTGCGCAGTCTTTCTTCTTCATCTATATCGGGAAAATATTTTAACAGAAAGGCTTCACAATAAAGTCTGTAAGCACCTTTTCTGCTCTGGAGTGTATCATCAAAATCAAAAAATATAGCTTTAACATCAAGCTTCTTCATTGTCAAACACCTTAAAAACCTTTCTTGCATTTTTTATATCCTTGTCAATTGCATGCTTGAGAGCTTCTATGTCAGAAAATTTCTCCTCAGGTCTGAGATATTCCTTGAGACTGACTTCAACCTCTTTGCCGTAAAGGTCACCGCTGAAATCAAGAATGCAGGTCTCACTCCTGAGCTCCTTGCCCGACACCGTGGGTCTTACCCCGACATTTGTCACAGACGGATATTTCTTGCCGTCAATGCAGGCAACCGAAACATAAACCCCGAAACAAGGCACTGTATAACCCTCCGGGAAAAACTGATTGATGGTTGGGAAGCCGAAGGCCCTTCCGATTCCGTCACCTTTTATCACTTCAAATTTATAGGTAAAATCATAGCCGAGCATTTTGTTGGCCTTGATAATATCACCGTCAGAAATCAGCTTTCTGATGGCGGTGGAGCTGACAGTTTCCTGCTGATAAAGCACAGGCTCAACTGCAAACACCTCAACACCTTTTTTCGCCATATTTTCACTCAGAGAACGGAAATTTCCCATTCCGTTTTTACCGTATCTGAAATCTCTGCCGCAGGTTATAACCTTAGCATTGAGCTTGCCCAGAAGTACTTTTTCTTCAAATTCCTCAGGAGTATAATTCATACCCCGATAAAACTCAAAATCAAACAGCTCAAAGCCCATAGCACTGAGCTTTTCTCTTTTATAGCTGTCACTCATAAGCATTGAAGGTGCAACACCTGAAATGGCCTTCTGAGGATGCACATCAAAAACCGTGACACAGGGTGTAAGGCTTTTCTCCCTTGCTTTTTTCAGTGCAAGATCAAGCACCGCTCTGTGCCCCTGATGAAGTCCGTCAAAAAAGCCGAGAGCAACAGCAGAGCCTTTTCTTTTTTCATTATTGTTCTTTTCAGATGAAACATACACCCTTTTAACCGAAAGCTGTGTTTTGTTTTCATCAAGCTCACCCACTCCGAGAAAATCACCCTCAGGTGAATAAACTCTGTAAAGCCCCGGCTCCTTTGAGCCTCTTAAACGGGCCGCATCAAGCTCACCGCCGTTTGAAAAGCGTCTTGCCTGAGCAGAGCTTATGCTGATTTTTTTGTAATCAAGCATCCTGTCCGTGCTGACAATATAATCCGAAGCCTTACCCTCGGCAGCAGCCTTTTCAAGCTCAGCAAGAGTCACACAATTTTCGATTGAAACGGAATTGGCTCTGATTCTTCTCAGTGAGGCCATAACCGCACCGCAGGAAAGCTCTCTTCCGATGTCATCAATGAGGGTTCTGATGTAAGTCCCCTTACTGCAAAAAACCTCAATTTCATATTCGTGCTTTTCTTCATCTGCCTTTGTCAGTGTGAGTGAATGAATTTTAACAAGACGGGACTCTCTTTCAACCTCAATGCCTTTTCTTGCAAGGTCATAGAGTCTGACACCGTCTTTTTTGATTGCCGAATACATGGGCGGAAGCTGGGAAATTTCACCGATGAAGCCGCTGAGAACAGCTTCTACATCCTTTGCCGATGCGCTGACCTCATTTTCAGAAATCACCTTGCCCGTTATATCAAGTGTGTCTGTGGTTTTACCCAGCACAAATGATGCTTTGTAGCCTTTGTTGTGATCATCAATGAGCTCGATGAATCTTGTTGCACCGTTCAGAGCAACAACCATAACTCCCGTAGCCATAGGATCAAGGGTACCCGTATGACCGGCTTTTTTTATGCCGAGCAGTCTTGCTGCTCTTTTGGCTGCGACAAAAGAAGTCATTCCTTCATCTTTATCGAGAAACAGAAATCCGGTCAAACGTAACCCTCCTTAATCTGAAATAATATTGTTGACGATATAATTTACAACCTTTTCTTTAACCTCGTCAATGGGTAAAGAAAGCTCACAGCCTGCGGCTCTTGCGTGTCCTCCGCCGCCAAAATTGGCACAGATTGCCGCCGCATCATAATTTTCATCTGTTCTCACGGAAACGCCAATGTTTCCGTTATCTTCCTCTTTAACGGTCAGACCGATGCTTACACCCTCAATCTGCCTTGTGATAGGCTTGATTGCATCAAGAGCGGTTTTGTCCACTCCGCAGTCGGAAAGCATCTTTTTTGTCACGCTGATAACAGCAAGTCTGCCCTCGGAATAAACCTCAAGATTATCATAGCAAAGCTTCTGCAATCTGATGTCACCAACAGTCTTTCTGTCAAACATTCTTTCATTTATCCTCACGCTGTCAGCACCGAGAGCAAGCAGCTCTGCGGCAATAATATGAGTTCTGACAGTTACATTGGAATATTTGAAGCAGCCCGTGTCTGTGGAAAGACCCGTGTAAACACAGGAAGCAATGTCGCTATCCACATCAACCCCGAGAGCTTTGATTATCAGATAAATAATTTCACAGGTTGATGCACTGCCCGGCTCAACATAAGTCTTCTGAGCAAAAAATCTTGAGCTTTCGTGATGGTCAATTGAAAGATTGACTCTGTCACCGTATTTTTCCTTGATTTTTTCTCCGAGAAGCTTTTTTTCCGCCACGTCAACGCTGACGATGTAATCAGGCTCAAAATCCTCCTGAATGAAATTTTCAAAAAACAAATCATACTTTTCAGGGATGGCATCATTGTTGATGAGTCTTGCCTTTTTGCCCTTTTTCTGCAAAGCTCTTACCAGTGCAAAACCGCTTCCGAGAGTGTCTCCGTCAGGGTTTGCGTGGGTGAGCACAAGAATGCGGTCTGCATTTTCAAGCTCACTCACAGCAACAGAAAACTCAGTTTTCATTTTCCTTTTCCCCCTTAGTTTTTCTCCAGCTTTTTGAACATATTGAAGCCCTGTTCAATTGAATCGTCGGCAACAAATTTAAGCTCGGGGGTCTTTCTCAGGTGAAGGGCAGAGCCGACCTCACGTCTGATATAACCCGTTGCAGCTGTCAGGCCCTTGACAGCCTCCTTAGCTGACTCGATGCCCTTGATGTCACTGACATAAACCTTTGCATAAGAAGCATCTGAGGAAACCTCAACACGAACAACAGTGAGCATTTTTCCCATAACACGAGGGTCTTTAAGTTCTCTGATGACAGCAATGATTTCACGCTTGATGTCCTCAGAAACTCTGTCAATTCTGAATCCTGCCATGGAATTTCCTTTCTGAAATTAATCTCTGTATTCTTCCATCATGAAGGCTTCGAAAATGTCGCCTTCCTTGATGTCATTGAATTTATTAAGTCCGATACCGCACTCGAAGCCGCTCATAACCTCCTTGACGTCATCCTTGAAACGACGAAGTGAAGAAATTTCGTCCTCAGCGATAACAATACCGTCACGGACAACACGGATAAGTGCATTTCTTGTAACCTTGCCTTCGAGAATGTAGCTGCCTGCAATCTTACCTGCTGAAGAAAGGTTCATAACTGTTCTTACCTCAATACGTCCGAGAACTACCTCACGGAACTTGGGCGCAAGCATACCCTTCATTGCAGCTTCGATTTCTTCGATACAGTCATAAATAACTCTGTACATTCTCATTTCAACCTTGTCACGCTCTGCAAGTGTCTGAGCATTTGTGTCGGGGCGGACGTTGAAGCCGACAATGATTGCATTTGATGCACCTGCAAGCTGAACGTCTGATTCATTGATTGCACCCACACCGCCGTGGATAACGCTGACTCTGACCTCTTCGTTTGAAAGCTTTTCAAGGTTCTGCTTGACTGCTTCAACTGAGCCCTGAACGTCAGCCTTGACAATGATGTTGAGCTGCTTGAGCTCACCGTCCTTAAGTGAGGAGAAGAGAGTGTCAAGAGTAACCTTCTGCTGAGCGTTGAATTCAGCCTGCTTTGCTTCGTGCTTCTTCTTTTCAACAAGCTCTCTTGCAAGCTTTTCATCTGAAGCAACGTCAAAAGTGTCACCTGCGTGAGGAGTTGAATCAAGACCTGTGATTTCAACAGGAACAGAGGGACCTGCAACCTTGATTCTCTGGCCTCTTTCATTTGACATAACTCTTACACGGCCAACTGACTGACCTGCAACAACAATGTCACCTGCATTGAGTGTACCGTTCTGAACAAGAAGAGTTGCAATGGGACCGCGGCCCTTGTCAAGTCTTGCTTCAATAACAACACCCTTGGCAGCTCTGTTGGGGTTAGCCTTAAGCTCTGCCATTTCAGCAACAAGAAGAATTGATTCAAGAAGAGAGTCAATACCCATATGTGTTTTTGCTGAAACAGGAACGCAGATTGTTTCACCGCCCCATTCCTCAGGAACGATGTTATATTCGGTAAGCTGCTGCTTTACTCTGTCGGGATTTGCACCCTCTTTGTCCATCTTGTTGATGGCAACAATAACAGTAACACCTGCAGCTCTTGCGTGGTTGATTGCTTCAACAGTCTGAGGCATAATACCGTCATCGGCGGCAACAACAAGAACAGCAATGTCTGTTGCCATGGCGCCTCTTGCTCTCATTGAAGTGAAAGCGGCGTGACCGGGAGTGTCAAGGAAGGTGATCTTCTGACCGTCAAGGTCAACTCTGTAAGCACCGATGTGCTGAGTAATACCGCCGGCCTCTGTTGAGGTTACGGAAGCATTTCTGATGGCATCAAGGATTGATGTCTTACCGTGGTCAACGTGACCCATAACAACTACAACGGGATCTCTGGGAAGAAGGTCTTCTTCTGAGTCCTCGTGAGCGTCGATAATTCTTTCTTCAATTGTGACAACAACTTCCTTTTCAACTCTTGCACCAAGCTCTGTTGCAACAATTTCAGCTGTGTCAAAGTCAATCTTCTGATTAACTGTTGCCATTGTGCCGAGCTTGAACATTTCCTTGATAACCTCGGAAGCTGTTCTTCTGAGAAGCTCTGCAAGCTCACCGACGGTGATTTCATCGGGAATTTTAACAACAAGAGTTTTCTTTGCTCTTTCTGCAGCAATTCTCTTGAGCTTCTCTTGCTCTGTTTCTCTCTTTGAAGAACGTGTGCCCTGCTTTCTGTACTGCTGGCTCTTCTGCTTAAGCTTCTGCTTGTTTGAGCCCATATCGTTCATACGGTTTGCGGGAGCAATTTCTTCGTATCTTTCGTTATATTTTTCAAGATCAACGTTGTTGCTTCTTGTGTCAACGTGTCTCTTTTCGCCCTTTGTACGTGACTGAATCAGCTTTTCTGATTTGTCCTTCTTGGGCTGCTGCTGAGCAGCTGCTTCAGGCTTTCTTGAATTGTCGTTCTTCTTTTCCTGAGGCTTTGCAGGAGCCTTGCTGTCATTCTTTTCCTTGACGGGAGCAGCGCTCTTTGCTTCCTCCTTTGCAGGAGCCTTTTCTTCAGCCTGAGGCTGATTTTCTTCCTTCTTCTTTTCACCGGATGCATAATAAGCATCAAAGGAGGAGGCCTCATATTCCTTTGTTAATTTTTCAAAAACAAAATCAAGCTCTTTATCTTCAAGGACTGTTGTGTGCTTTCTTTCAGCATCGGAATAGCCCTTAAGAAGCTCAACAATTTCCTTACTGTTCATACCGAAGTCCTTAGCGACCTCGTGAATCTTATATTTTCCTTTCGGCATATAGTATCATTCCTTTCTGCACGATAGTTGTGAATATTTCTCCGCGGCTGCAGTTGCAAGTCCCTCATCGTCAACGGACACAACCGCCGCCTTTGAGCCGATTGCAGCTGAAAGCTCAGCCATAGAGTAGTCTGTAATCAGAACGGGTATATTCTTTCCTTCATAGGTTGTGGCATGATTGATTTCTCTCTGAAGTCTGGGAGATGCCTGAGCTGAAAGCACAAGCAGCTTTGCTCTGTTTTTGACAACGGAGGAAATAACCGCATCATGACCGAGACTCAGCTTGCCACAGCGTCTCGCAATTCCCAAAAGAGATAAAAATTTGTCATTCATTGTCTGAAAGCTCCTGTTTCATTTGTTCAATAACCTCATCGGGAATCTGACAGGAAAGAGCTCTCTGAAACCTTTTGGCTTTTATGCATTTTTCAAAGCACTCTGTGTTTCTGCAGACGTAAGCGCCTCTGCCGGCCTTCTTGCCCACAAGGTCAAGAGAGATTTCAAACTGTTCTTCCTGCTGAGTTTCATCCTTTATTCTGGTTTTAACAACTCTGACAAGCTCTTTCTGAGGGAACATTTCTCCGCATCCGAGACATTTACGTTCCGGAACCTTTCGTTTGACAGTCATTGCATTTCCCTCCTGAACATTTTTATTCTGCGTTGCTTTCGCTCTTGATGTCAATCTTCCAGCCTGTAAGTCTTGCTGCAAGTCTTACATTCTGACCCTTGTTACCGATTGCAAGAGAAAGCTGATTGTCGGGAACAATAACTCTGCAGGTTTTTGCTTCCTCGTCAAGCACCTTTACTGAAACAACCTGTGAGGGAGCAAGAGCTGCTGCAATGTACTTTTCGGGATCATCACTGTAATGAATGATATCAATCTTTTCACCGTTGATATTCTTGATAATCTCATTGACTCTCTGGCCTCTCTGACCGATACAGGCGCCGACAGCGTCAACGTTCTGATCATTACTTGCAACTGAGATCTTTGTTCTTGAGCCTGCTTCTCTTGAAATTGACTTGATTTCAACTGTGCCGTCAGCAATTTCACTGACTTCCTTTTCAAACAGTCTCTTGACAAAACCTGCATGCTTTCTTGAAATGTTGATGTAGGATGTTTTTTCCTCATCCTTGATTGAAGCAACATAAACCTTAATGAGCTGACCTTCAACAAGCTTTTCACCGGGGATCTGCTCGTTTCTTGAAAGCACGGCTGTTGATTTGCCGAATTCAACCTTTACGTCACCTGTGTCAAAATAAACGTTCTTGACCATAACGGTGATAATTTCCTGCTCTCTGTTGCGGAACTCCTTGGTTGAGATATATTTCTCAGCCTCTCTGATTGACTGGCGGATAACACTCTTTGCAGTCTGAGCAACAATTCTTGCAAACTTTGAGGGCTCAATCTTGATTTTGACAAAGGAGCCGATCTGAGCTGAAGGATCGTAGTTTCTTGCCTGCTCAAGAGTCATCTCTGCAAGAGGCTCTTCGATTTCTTCAACAACAGCAATCTTTGCATAGGTTTCAATTGTGAAGTTTTCGGGATCAATGTCACAGACAACGTTGTCTCTGTTGCCGTAACTGCTCTTTGTTGCTGAAATGATTGCAGCCTTGATTTTTTCATACATAAATTCTGCAGGGATTCCGTTTTCTTTCTCAAGTGCTGCAATAGCGCTAAAAAATTCTTTGTTCATTTTTTTCAGTTCATCCTTTCTTTTATATCTCAAAATCGTCCGCTTTTATCCAAGATGTTTCCTTTTTAGTAAAAGTCAGGACAGTTTCATCAGACATTTTTACAGTTATATTACCGTCGGCATAGCTTTCAAGAATTCCGTTGAATTCTCTTTTGCCGTCAACGGGACGAATCATTTTCACTTTGATTTTTTCACCGACATAAGCATTGAAGTGCTCTTCTCTGACCAGATCTCTTTCAAGTCCGGGTGAGCATACCTCAAGGAAATATGCCTGTTCAATGGGATCGAGTTCATCAAGAGCCTTGTCAATTGCTCTGCTGAAATCAGCACAGTCATCAATTGAAACACCGCCGTCCTTGTCAATGAAAATGCGCAGATACCAATCTGAGCCTTCCTTAAGGAAACGGACATCCCACAAGCTCAAATTCATCTGCTGAGCAAAGGGCTCTGCAAGCTCCCATACAGCCAGAACTGTATTCTTTCCTTTTGCCATAAAATCACTCCTTAAATAATATTCAGTTTTTAATTTAACCCGTTTTTTTGCCTCTGAAGGCGAAAAAAGCAACAAAGAAGAGCGGACTTCTTCAAAGCCCACTCTGAGTCTGCGATACGGATTAACTGTATGATACCACAAACAGCCGATTATATCAATAGTTTTCACGAAATTTTCTATATATATTGTATATTATTTTTCGGCAAAATCCTTTACCTCATCTTCTGTTTGTGTTATCATTATATGGTCGGTTAATAAATTTTTTAAAGGAGCTTTCATTATGGAAAACATCATCGCAACCGCAAAAGATCTTTTCACATCAAACATCCCCGCAGGCATTGCCGTTGCAGGACTCGTGCTTTACTTCTTCGGTATGGCAGTTGTGTTCATCACAAGCCCCATCAAAAATGCAGAAGCCTTTGCAGTCAAACCCGTTGACAATGCAGGCAAAACAGAAATCCGTGTTTATTACGGCGGAATCAGCTTTGCTCTCGGTGCATTCCTTCTTTACCTGACCTTTGCAACAGGCACAACAATGCACTCTCTTGTGGGCGGCCTGTTCTTTGCAACAACCGTTTTTGTCACAAGAAGCATTTTCCTTTGTGTTGACAAAGGCTGGAAATGTCCTTACACCAAGCTCGCAATTCCCGCAGAGGGTCTTTTCGTTATTGCTCTGTGGACCTGCTATTTCCTTGCAAAATAAAACAGAAATATGAAGTATCCTGTTATTCCATTACCTCAAAAAATCACTGCTTCGGAAAAAGAGGTATTCACTCTTTCCCGCTTTTGCGAAATTGAAGCAGACATACATTCTCAGAACGCTGCAGACAGCCTGAAAAAATTTCTCAGTGACAGCTTCAGCCTTGAGCTGACAGGCTCAGGCAAAGAAAAAATTCTGCTGAAGGCTGATCCCTCACTTGAAAAGCCCGAAAGCTATCAGCTGAAGGTTTCCGAAAATCTTGTTGAAATCACAGGCAAGGATTCAGCCGGTGTCTTTTACGGAGTGCAGACCCTCAAGCAGATGCTGATGCACGGAAATCTGAGCCTTACCGAAGCGGAAGTTTATGATTTTCCCGCCTTTCCATACCGCGGCTTTATGCTCGACTGCGGAAGATATTTCTTCACGAAAGAGGCAGTGTTCCTTTTCCTTGAAATTATGGCTCTTCATAAGCTTAATTATTTTCATTGGCATCTGACAGAGGATCAAGGCTGGAGAGCTCAGTCTGAAAACCACCTTCTTCTTACAGAAATCGGCTCTTACAGAAGCCACACAAATTTCAACAAAATTCCCCACAGCGGTTATTACACAAAGGCCGATATGAAGGAAATTGTGGATTATGCCCACAAGCTTCACATAAAGGTTATTCCCGAAATTGACACTCCCGGACACACCGTCAGCGCAATTGCCGCTTATCCCCATCTTTCCTGTTTTGACAGAGATCTTGTTGTTGAAACAAAATGGGGTGTCAAATATGATGTGCTTTGCGTCGGCAAGGAAAGCACCTTTGATTTTATGTTCAGCCTTTTGGATGAGCTTGCAGAAATTTTCACAGACGGCATTTTCCACATCGGAGGTGACGAGGTACCCACTCTGAGATGGAAGATGTGCCCTCACTGCAACAAAAGGATGAAGGATGAAGGTCTCAGCAGCCATGCCGATTTACATACCTATTACCTTGACAGAATTGCATCTTATCTTCAGAGCAAGGGCATTGAAGTCATTATGTGGAATGACACTGTCAAGGATTATATGGTTTCTCCCTCAGTTTGCTGGCAGCTTTGGAACACGGATATGAGTCCCGAGGCTGCGGCTAAGGAAATCAACAAGGGCAGAGCCTTCATCAATTCCTCCAACAAAGCTCATTATCTTGATCTGCCCTACGGCCGCGTTTCTCTTGAGGATACATACAGATACAACCCCGTATTCAGAAATATTGATGCGGATAAGCTTCATCTTCTTAAGGGTGTTGAGGCTTGTCTCTGGTGTGAATTTGTGCCTTCAATGAAAAAGGCAGGTTATCAGATCTTCCCCCGTTTAGGCGCTTTCAGTGAAACCGCCTGGTCAGGTGAACAGGTCAAGGATTATGACAGCTTCCTTTCAAGACTTGATGGATATTATAAATATCTTGATGCCCTCGGGCTTGATTATGCCAAGCCCTCAAGAGCAAATCCCCGCTTTGTCGGAAAGCTCCTTTCATCACTGTATTGGGAAAGAAGAAAGCTTTGCTGGGGCGGTCTTTATAACTTAGCGGATAACAAAAAAGTAAAAAAAGAAGCAGAAAAAAGGAGTATAAAAAATGATTAATATCATTCCGATGCCGAACAATATGAGCCTTAAAAACGGCAAATGTTATATTTTCCGAGACAGAGTTCTAGTCAAGGTTGCACCCGAGCTTAAAAAAATCAGAGACCTTATCGACAGCACAATGAAGGTCCGCACCTATGATGCAACGGAAAACTGTCACCTTGAATTTATTTATGATCCCTTCCACGCTGATGAGGTTTATTCAATTGAAACCTTTGAGGGAAGCATCAAGGTCACAGCAGGCTCTTACAGCGGTGCCTTTTATGCCCTTATGACTCTTCGTCAGCTTTTTGCCTGTGACACAAGTGAAAGAGAGACCCTCATCGGTGAAATGCTCTGCATCAAAAAGGACAGCCCGAAATACAGATGGAGAGGTCTTCACCTTGATGAAAGCCGCCATTTCTTCGGAATGGAGGCTGTGAAAAAGCTTCTGGATTTTATGTCCCTTCACAAGCTCAACCGCTTCCACTGGCATCTGACCGACGATCAGGGCTGGAGAGTTGAAATCAGAAAATATCCCCTTCTGACCGAAATCGGTTCTTACAGAAAGGGCTCTCAACTTCACAGCTGGAACTGTCCTGAAATGGATAACACTCCACACAGCGGCTTTTATACTCAGCAGCAGATCAAAGAAATTGTCAGCTATGCAAAGGACAGATGCATCGAAATCATTCCCGAAATTGATTTTCCCGCTCACTGTGCACCCGTGTTTGCCGCTTACAACGATATGGCCTGCAGAAGCATTCCCTGTGAGGTGCTCGATTTTTACGGTGGGATAATCCCCAAGAAGAGAGGCATCAAAAACTGGAACAGAACCCTTTGTCTCGGTAAAGATGAGGTTATAAGCTTTGTCTGTGACATCATTGATGAGGTTTCAGAACTTTTCCCCTTTGAATATTTCCACGTCGGCGGAGACGAAGCACCCCATAATGAATGGAAGGAGTGCCCCGCTTGTCAGAAGCGTATAAAAGATGAAAACCTCAAGGATGAATATGACCTTCAGGGCTGGTTCACAAACAAGGTCAACACCTACCTTAAGTCAAAAGGAAAGACAATGGTCGGCTGGAACGAGATTCTTGCTTCAAAGCTGACAGACCACGACATTGTTGCACAGTACTGGACTCCCAGATCAGACAAAAATATTATTCCTCACATTGAAAAGGGCGGAAACGTAATTCTCAGCTGTCACAAGAATTTCTATTTTGATATGCATTATAATTACTGTACTGTTCACGATACATACAGCTATGAGCCTTCAAAATCCGGAATCGGTAAGGAGATGCTTGACCGTGTCTTCGGCATTGAGGGTGAGCTTTGGACAGAATGGATTCCCTCAGAAAAGCATCTTCACTTTATGCTCTTCAACAGAAGCCTTGCTTTGAGTGAAAATGCATGGACTCTCGGCAAAAATTACGGCAGCTTTACAGAAAGACTTCAGAATCAGAAAAAGATTATGGACACAATGGACTTCTATTACGGCTTTGATTTCCTGACAATGAAAAAGAATACCGCTCTTAAAAAATATCTCAGCAAGGCAAACGGCTTCACAATGAAGCACAACGATGCTGAATTCAGACTCAACGAAATTCACGCTGCAAAAGAAGGCAAATAAAAAAACAAGGGATTGAAACTTACTGTGTCAATCCCTTTTGATTTACCGAAAAAATAAAATCCTCACGGCATCTGAGCTGTGAGGATTTTTATTTATGCTATGTCAGTCAATTATTTGTTGAACATAGGTCTTGCAACATAGCTTGTATGAAGAATCTTATGTGCCTTGTGGCTGTTGGGCTCACCAAGGTATTCTGCATAAAGTGTCTTCACATCTTCATTTTCGTGGCTCTTTCTTGAAGGACGGTTCTTGTCATTCTCATAAAGAGCAGCAGCACGAAGTGCCTTAAGGTCTGTGAAGTTGCGTGTTGTTGCATCCTGAACAGGCTGACCGCCGCCGTTGATACAGCCGCCGGGACAACCCATGATTTCGATGAAGGTGTAATCGGCTGTGCCGTCCTTAACCTTCTCCATAAGTGCCTTTGCATTCTTTGTGCCTGAAGCAATTGCAACCTTAACATCAAGGTCTCCAAGCTTATAGGAAGCTTCCTTGATACCTTCCATACCGCGAACATCTGTGAATTCGGGGTTTTCAAGGCTTTCACCGGTAATAACCTCAGCAGCAGTACGAAGAGCAGCCTCCATAACACCGCCGGTTGCACCAAAGATAACAGCAGCACCTGTGCCCTGACCAAGAGGAGCATCACAGTCCTCATCGGGAAGGTTAACAAAGTTGATACCTGCAGTCTGAATCATTCTGCCAAGTTCTCTTGTTGTAAGAACATAATCAACATCGGGATAACCGCTGCCGTTTTCATCGTCACGACCGCACTCAAACTTCTTGGCTGTACAGGGCATAATTGCAACAGAAACAATATCCTTGGGATCGATACCGTTCTTTTCTGCATAATATGTCTTGATAACTGCACCCTGCATCTGCATGGGAGATTTGCAGGTTGAAAGATGATCAAGCTCTGTGGGGAAATAATGCTCACAGTATTTGATCCAGCCGGGTGAGCAGGATGTGATCATGGGAAGAACGCCGCCGTTCTTAACTCTTGAAAGAAGCTCTGTTGCTTCCTCCATAATTGTAAGGTCAGCGCTGAAGTTGGTGTCGAATACCTTCTTGAAGCCGAGACGGCGGAGAGCAGCAAACATCTTGCCTGTTACATCTGTGCCGATGGGCATACCGAAGCATTCACCGAGAGTTGCACGGACAGCGGGAGCTGCCTGAACAACAACATATTTTGAAGGATCGTTGATAGCTTCAAATACCTTTGCGGTATCATCCTTTTCGTAAATTGCACCTGTGGGACAGTTAACAATACACTGACCGCAAGAGATACATGAGGTTGTGCCGAGGGGAAGCTCAAAGGGTGAGCCTACGTGAGTATCGATACCGCGTGCATTTGCACCGATAACGCTGATACCCTGATTGTCACAGGCTGCAATACAACGGCGGCAAAGGATACACTTGTTGTTATCTCTTACCATATGAGCTGCTGAATAGTCGATTTCATAAAGGGGCTTGTCACCGTCAAATCTGCCTTCATCGTCAACTCCATATTCCTTACAGAGTCTCTGAAGCTCACAGTTACCGCTTCTGATACAGCTGAGACACTTTCTTTCGTGAGTTGAAAGAATGAGCTCAAGAGTTGTCTTTCTTGCCTTACGTACCTTTTCACTGTTGGTGAAAATCTCTGTGCCTTCTCTTTCAATGGGGAAAACACAAGCTGCAACAAGGCTTCTTGCACCTGTTACTTCAACAACGCAGAAACGGCAGGCACCGATTTCGTTGATTTCCTTGAGGTAGCAGAGAGTGGGAATTTCGATGCCAATCTGTCTTGCTGCTTCAAGAATTGTTGTACCGTAAGGTACGCTGCATGACATGCCGTTAATTTTAATATTAATCATTTTCTGTTCCATTTTAACGTACCTCCTTATTTCTTGATAATAGCCTTGAACTTACAGGAATCCATACATACGCCGCACTTGATACATTTTGAGGTATCAATTGTGTGAGCAACCTTGACAGCACCTGAGATTGCACCAACGGGGCACTTCTTGGCGCAAAGGGTACAGCCCTTACAAAGATCAGCTTCAATTGAGTATGAAAGAAGATTCTTACAAACGCCTGCGGGACACTTCTTGTCAACAACATGAGCAACATATTCGTCACGGAAGAACTTGAGTGTTGCAAGAACGGGGTTGGGAGCTGTCTGACCAAGACCGCAAAGTGAGTTGTCCTTGATGTAATGGCAAAGCTCTTCAATCTTGTCAAGATCTTCAAGTGTTGCAGTACCGTCTGAAACCTTGTCAAGCATTTCACGAAGTCTCTTTGTACCGATACGGCAGGGAGTACACTTACCGCAGGATTCATCAACTGTGAAGTCGAGGAAGAACTTGGCAATGTCAACCATACAGTTGTCTTCGTCCATAACGATAAGTCCGCCTGAACCCATCATACAGCCGATTGCTGTAAGGTTATCGTAGTCAATGGGAGTATCCATAAGGTGAGCGGGGATACATCCGCCTGAAGGACCGCCGGTCTGAGCAGCCTTGAACTTCTTGCCGCCCGGGATGCCGCCGCCGATTTCTTCAATGATTTCACGGAGAGTTGTACCCATGGGGATTTCAACAAGACCTGTGTTTGCAATCTTACCGCCGAGAGCAAATACCTTTGTGCCCTTTGATTTTTCTGTACCCATGGAAGCAAACCATTCACCGCCGTTACGGATAATTGCGGGAATATTGGCAAAGGTTTCAACGTTGTTTTCAGTTGTGGGCTTGCCGAAAAGGCCCTTGACTGCGGGATAGGGAGGACGGGGTCTGGGCTCGCCTCTGTTACCCTCGATTGATGTCATAAGCGCTGTTTCCTCACCGCAAACGAAAGCACCTGCACCAAGCTTGACAAAAAGATTGAAGTCAAAGCCTGAGCCGAAGATGTTTTTGCCGAGAAGACCCATTTCCTTAGCCTGATTGATTGCAATCTGAAGACGTGCAACGGCAATGGGATATTCAGCACGGACATAAATGTAACCTTCTGTTGCACCTGTTGCATAACCGCAGATGGCCATTGCTTCAATGATGCAGTGGGGGTCACCCTCAAGAACTGAACGGTCCATGAATGCACCGGGGTCACCTTCGTCAGCGTTACATACAACATATTTCTGATCTGCCTTATTGGCAGCTGTGAAGCTCCACTTAAGACCTGTGGGGAATCCGCCGCCGCCACGGCCTCTGAGTCCTGAATCCTTGACAATCTGAATTACCTGCTCGGGAGTGTACTGAGTGAGACACTTTGCAAGAGCCTGATAACCGTCATAAGCGATGTATTCATTGATATCCTCGGGATTGATAACACCGCAGTTTGCAAGGGCAACTCTCTTTTGCTTTTTATAGAAAGCTGTGTCATTAAGACCCTTGATTTCGGTGGGAGTAACAGTCTCCTTGTAAAGAAGACGCTTAACCATACGGCCCTTGAGAAGATGCTCTTCAACGATTTCGGGAACGTCTTCAACCTTAACCTCTGAATAGAAGCAGCCTTCGGGATATACGATCATGATGGGGCCGAGGGCGCAAAGTCCGAAGCAGCCTGTACGGATAACCTGAACTTCTTTTTCAAGACCCTTTGCCTTGATTTCTTCATTCATCTTGTCGATGATTTTCTGAGAGTTTGAGGAGGTACAACCGGTACCGCCGCAAACGAGCACATGGGAACGATACATTTAGTTTTCCTCCTTATTTAGCAATTGAACCGATTGTGTATTCAATAACGGGGTTGCCGTTGACAAGATGCTCAACAACAATCTTTGCAACCTTTTCTTCGGTGAGCTGAACATAAGTCACCTTTTCCTTGCCGGGTACGAGTACCTCTGCGATAGGCTCGTACTGACACATACCGATACAGCCGGTCTGAGCAACAGTAACATTGTTCAGATTACGTTTAGCTGCTTCGTCAACAAATTTATTCATAACAGGTCTTGCACCTGCTGCGATACCGCAAGTAGCCATACCGACAACAACTCTGGTGAGTTCAGTTGAACCGTCACGTGCTGTAAGGTTAGCCTTAGCTGCATCTCTTAATGCCATAAGCTCTTCAAGAGTTTTCATTTGTTTACACCTCCGTAAGTTGTGTTATGTTTTCGTTAATAAAATCTTTTATCCAGGCGGCTATGCCGGGCTCATTGAGAGGCACATCACCCAGAATTTCTTTTAACTGTCTTGTGTCAACGGTAAAGTCTCTGTCATCCCTTTTGTGATTATAAACAAAGTCCATATGAAGATTCATTGTTATAAGCATCACAACGGTGCTTGCCATATCACCCAAAGGAGTGAAATCAAGATGGTCGGTTCTGAAAAAAGCAGATGTCACTGTTCCCTTTCCGACCTCGCTTTCAATCTCAAAGGATCCGCCCGTCATCTCCGCAGCCATTCTGAAAAGAGGTATTCCCATACCGACCTTTCTTGTTGTGCGTGTGGTGAAGAAGGGGTCTCTGACAGACTGAACCTGTTCGGGAGTCATTCCCTTTCCGTTGTCACTGATTCTGATTAAAAGGCTGTTTTCTTCTGTGCTTTCTTCAACAAAAATTTCAACAAGTGAAGCCTCTGCTCTGATTGAATTCTGAGCAATGTCAAGCACATTCAGTGAAAGCTCTCTCATCAGTTATACTTAGCAAGAATACCCTTAATGTCTGCTGCTGTGATCTTGCCGTAAACGTCTTCGTTGACTGTCAGAACGGGTGCAAGACCGCAGGCTCCGATGCAGCGGCATGCTGTAAGTGAGAACTTACCGTCAGCTGAGCATTCCTCAGCGCCGATTCCGAGCTGAGCTGAAAGCTCATCAAGAAGCTCCTGAGCGCCCTTAACATAGCAGGCTGTGCCGAGACAAACAGAAATAGCATACTTTCCTTTGGGAGAAAGGGCAAACTGTGCATAGAATGTTGCAACACCGTATACCTTTTCCATGGGAACCTTCATTCCCTCAGCAATCTTCTGCTGAATTTCAAAGGGAAGATAGCCGTAGATTTCCTGAGCCTGCTGCATAACATGCATAAGATTGCTGTTGTCGCCTGTATTGGCAGCAATAATTTCATCAAGTTTTGCAGCCTGTTCAGCTGTGTCTGTGAACGGGATTGTGCTGATTTTTTTAAGCATTGACTTTTATCCTCCTTCAACGGTTTTACCGTTAGGTTTTTGAATCTGCGGCAACCGTAAAAAATTACATTGCCCCGCAAGTATCCATTCTTAAAAATAATAACACATATTTTGTAAAAAATCTAGACCTATTTTCTTTTTTATATAGATAATCGTTAATTTTTTCTGATTTTTGAATAAAAAACAGGCTTCCGCACACAAAACGCTATCAAATCCTTCCGAGATTTTTTCAAAGCTCTCTTTTTCATTGACTTTTTGAATGCATCGTGTATAATTGTTTTTAGAAAAGGAAACTTTTTCACAATCTATCCAAGGAGGATTTCATTATGAAAATTGCAAAAAGAATTCTTGCACTCACACTTGCTTTTCTTCTTGTGTTTTCAACCTCGGCTGTTGCCCTTGCCGAGCCCGAGGCTGAAACCGTTCAGGAAGTAAAACCCCTTACTGACGAAGACTTTCTTCAGACAAAGGGAAGAAAGCTTGTCAACAGAAAAGGCGAAACAGTTATTCTCAAGGGTGTCAATATCGGCGCCTGGCTTGTCCGCGAAAACTGGCTCAACCCCGACTGCGTTGATGTCGAATACAAATCAAAAATGACAGAAGAACAGCAGGCAAATTATTGGGGCACCTTCTATGAAGACCTTACAGACGAGCAGAAGGCAATATTTGATCCGTACTACGGAAAAGACTATGACGGTGAAATGGTTTATGATGTATTAGAGAAGCGTTTCGGAAGAGAAAAGGCTCAGGAGCTTCTCAACATATTCTATGACAACTGGTTCACAGAATGGGACCTTGACAATATCAAGTCAATGGGCTTTAACTGTGTTCGTGTGCCCTTCTGGTACAGAAACTTCTACTATGACGATAACGGCACAAAAATCCTTGATGAAAACGGTGAATGGGATTTCTCAAGACTCGACTGGGTTGTTGAGGAATGCAGAAAAAGAGGTCTCTATGTTGTCCTTGATATGCACGGTGCAGTAGGCTCACAGTCAGATGCACCTCATTCAGGCAGAGCCTTCCAGGGCGCACAGCTCATGGAAAACAGTGAGCAGGGTGAAAGATATCGTGAGCTCACAGACGAGCTCTGGACAGCAATTGCTACCCGCTTCAAAGGTAACCCCGCTGTTGCAATGTATGACCTTCTCAACGAGCCCATGTGTGACGTTTCCTGCGGTGAGCTCACAAGAAGAATCAAAAATGAATCAATCTATACCCGTCTTTATAACACAGTAAGAGCTGTTGACGAGGACCACATCATTTCAATGGAAGCTATCTGGACAGGTTTTGCACTTCCCAAGACCTTCCTCAAGGGCTGGAAGAATGTTTCATATCAGGTACACTTCTACAACAACTCAGACTTTATCTTTAATTTCTTCCTTCTGCTCACAATTGCAATTCATCCCAATGTGCCTCTTATGGTAGGTGAATTTTATCCCCATAAGGCAACAACATGGGAAAACTGCTTCTCAACTATGAATAAGCTCAATTACAGCTGGTTCTGCTGGACTTATAAAGCAACCGGCAGCGGTATGTGGGAATCTGACTGGTGTATGTACGGTTCTAAAGACGGCTTCTCAAGAGCAAAGATCTTCAGCGGTTCATACGAACAGATTGCAGCAGCCTGGTCAGCTGAAAGACTCAACACAAACGGTGAATGGTTTGTTGATACAGGTCACTATACTGAAAACGTTGAGGCTCATGTATAATATCTGAGCAAAATAAAAAAGCCGATTAAAGGGAGACACTCCGTAAGGAAGTTGTCTCCCTATTATTTTCGTCTTATTTTGTGTCTGTCTTTCAAATTCAAAACAAAATATAGTGTTTATTATGAAAAAGACTTGACATTTTCGGTAAGATGTATTATAGTTTTGGTAAGCAGGAGTAGAGGTTACTCCGCAAATAAGGAGGAAATACGATGAGTAAAGCATTTGGACAGAGGTTATTAAACCTATTACAAAAACAAGGTATAACACAAAAGGAGCTTGCTGATAGAATTAACACTACTGAAGCCACGCTCTCTCGTTACGTTTCCGGCGACAGAGAGCCTAAGGCGGATATGCTTGCAAACATCGCTACCGCCCTGCATACCACTTCAGATTATCTGCTCGGTATAGAGTCTGATGATTTTGATTTTTCGAAGGTAGAGCGTTTGTTAGCAAGAAACTCCGCAACAATGTCGAAAAAACAAAAACGAGCACTTATTTCTGCTTTGTTCGGGGAGGACTAATATTGGCATTTAGATTATCAGATAAGCGTTGTGAGGAAATTAAGGAGATTGTGGTCAACACTTTCGAGGAACTTAACATCCGATGTGTTCCGATAAGTGCCTTTGAAATGGCTACAAAACTCGGTGCGGTGGTAGTCTCTTATTCCTCAAAATCCGAAGAAACACGTCAGCTTATGATGGAAAGAAGCGAGGACGGATTTACTATCAAGAAAGATGGCGTGTGGTACATTTTTTATAACGATGCAAAAGGCTATGGACGCGTCAACAATACCCTCACCCACGAGTGTGGACATATAGTGCTGGATCACACGGAAGAAAGTGAATTGGCAGAGGCCGAAGCGAAGTTTTTTGCAAAGTATGCTCTCGCACCGCCCGTCCTCATTCACAAATTAGAGTTAAAGGATGCCTACGAGGTTTACGAGCATTTTGACATCAGCCTTGAAGCAGCAGGCTACGCCTTCTCTTACTATCGTAAATGGTTGACTTACGGCAATAAGGATTATACCAATTACGAAATACGATTACTCCAGCTTTTCAAAGAAGCTGTGTAATAGAAAATTAAAAGAAAGGACGGTGATGTTATATGATTGTAAAGGTCGTACAAATAGAAAAAGCACTCAGTAAATTGCGGCAACAATTCACGAAGTGCGTTCTCTTTGGATGCGAGCATCCGATATTCTGCTACAAGTATTATGCCACATCTGAAGAAAAATTGCAAGAACTATTGACGTTTTTACAAAAATATTTTGCGATTTTCCGCAAAAGACAGATGAGGAGGGCATAATATATGTCAAGAAGAAACGGCACTCGAAGTGGGTGCAAAGATGTTTTTCACGCATTTTTAGTAAAAAATGCGACCTACGATAGTCCACTTGAAATCCCTTGCTTAAAAGCGGAAACGCGAAAGCCGCAAAAGCTGATAGCATTTTCAAAGGCGGTACACAGTACCGAATATGATGCTTGGGTACATTTTTATGAGGACGATACCGCTTTTGAAAGGTTATGGAATAGACCTAACACCTATCTCCCTATCCTAAAGAAATTCAAAGGAGTTATATCTCCTGATTTTAGTGTCTATCGTGATATGCCGTTGGTAATGCAACAGTGGAACATTTATCGTAGCCGAGCAATCGGACATTGGTTGCAAGAAAACGGAATACCCGTCATCCCCAATATACGCTTTGGTGATGACCGTACGTTTGAATTATCTTGTGCGGGTATAAACAAGCACGGGGTAATCGCAGTAGGCTCTCACGGTTGTATAAGACTACTGAACGAACGAAAGTATTTTATAAGTGGCTTAAAATATGTGGTTGACACGTTAGAGCCAAAAACCATTGTGGTATATGGTGCAACACCGGATGGAGTGTTCGCACGATATAAAGAAATGGGGATTGAAATACTGCAATTCGACAGCGACTTTATGCAAAGTCGAAAGGCGGTGAGTGCTTAATGGGTGCAGGCTTTCATGGTGGTTTTGGTGGCACTCACGGCGCAGGCAAAAACCATAAAGATTACATTGAAAATACTCTGCCTAAGAGTTCACCTATTAAAATTCCGTCCTCTGCTACAGTAAAAGAAGAACAGAAAAACGGATATGACCAAGTTAAATACACTTGGAAAAAGGGTGATTATTCTTATACAAGCCGCTGGCATACCCGCACCCCTAACGCTCCAAAAGAGCAAGGCGATAGTTGGGTTGTTCAGCGTGACAAGGCAGGTATTGGTTACGGTAAAAATGCACGTCCCGCCAAGCACGAAATACTTGTTGGTAAAAACAAGTGGGTATCTAAAAAGGAATGGCAGGCAGCTATCCGTGCAAGGAAAAACGGAACTGCGACAAAAGAGCAAAAGGAGATGTTAGATAATGGACATTGGAAACCTAAAAAATAACCACACCTATTACGAGGGGTACGAGGACGAAGGTAAAATTGTTCTTTGTATCGAAGCAGACCAGGCCGTTCACATTTGGGAAGGCTACTTTGATGATATTTACGATACACCTACGCTTGACGGAAACGGGTGGAAAGGTTTTACACGTGACTATCATCAGTTTGAGGGCGTTTTTTCGGAGGACGGCGGTATTACTGAAATTGATCCTTCCGAATACCTTGAAGATTTGATGCTCTACAAGGAAAAGACCTTTGAGTTTGAAGAAACAACTGAAGTATTTAACCTTATCGTTTCTTTCCTTGAAAAAGCAGTCAAACAAGGCATAAATGTAAAAGCCGAAAAGGTGTAATTGTTTCACGGCAGGGACTTGTTCTCTGCCGTGTTTTCTTTTCGTCGAGTATCAGGTCTTAGCAAAGTATAGCGCAACGTTAATAATGGGATATTTCAAAATGCGACTATGGATAATATTTTATACAAGTTGCATTTTTGAATCCACTGACATCTTTGTACAGCGTGAAAGTGTCATAGTGGGTTACACACTTTGAAAAGGTGTGTAACAATAAAAACGGCATAGCCAATAGCTATACCGCTTAACGAAATTAATAATTCAGTTTGAATATAAGAACTACCCATTGTGGCACCTTCCTTACGGAGGGTGCCACAACATCGGCTTTTTTTATTGGCTTGTCTGATAATTATTCCTCTGTTACCTCTTCTTCATCTTCAGGCTCTTCAAGAATGGTGTCCTGATTTGTGAAGAAATTGATCTTGTTCATCGGCTTGCCTGTAATCTTTTCACAGCTTGCTGCAAAAAGAGCCATAAGCTTACATTCAATGACAGTATTGATAGCAGCAAAGTCAATGAGAACGTTGAGCTGATTGATGAGGAATTCCTCATCCTTGTCATCAAAGAAGCTTTCTTCAACCTCTTCAACCTTTACGCCTGTGAGAGACATATCGCTTTCATAAACATTCTTGTACTTAAGGAAGCACTTCTGCATAATGTCAATCATCTTTTCCTTTTTGCCTGATTTGATTGCATTGTTAAGTCCCACTGTTTTCAGCTGAAACTTGGGTGTTACCTTGCAGGTCTTGATGATACCAAGAGCGATTTTTGAAAAAGTGGGGTTGATTTTTTCGGGAACAAAAATCTCTCCGTCTTTTTTGTAAAAGTAATACATTTTACTTCTCCTTTGTTTTATAGAATTTTTTACCCGTACATTCTAACACACATTACAGCCTTTTACAAGACAAATTTTAACGAAAGAAAAAAACCTTTAACAGAATCTGAGAAACTGTTAAAGGTTTTGTTGTTATTCAGAAGCTTTTATTTTGTAAGAGTTGCTCCGAATGAAAGCTCACCGCCGAGAATTTTGCTGATAAAGTTGAAGAAGGCTGTGAGGAATCTGATAAGACTTGCAAGAGCGGAATTCTTAGTCTTGCCGAAGTCCTCATCAGGAGTAACCTCTGCCATGCCGTTGTTGTTATCCATGAACTGAGGATATATATCCTGATTTGTGACATCGTAATCATTGTTCATAATGTCAAGGAAGATGCCTTCAATTGCTGCCCAATAATTGTGATGAAGATTCTTGACATACCAGGTGTTTTTGGGAAGAAGACCTGTTGAAGCGTCAATCTTGTGGTCGGGTGAAAGATATGCCTTTGCTTCGTCGGTCATTGAAGCAATATATCTGTCACTGAGAACCTCACCGTAATTTGCGGCAGTTGCACCGAAGGTCTGTCTGGGGATGGGAGTATCTCCGTCACTCTGAATAGCTGCACCCTCATAAATGGGATATTCAGGGAAATTGTACTTTGCAAAGATGTTGTATCTTACACCCTTGTCGATCATTTCCTTGACAGTTGAAGTATGATTAAGCTGAATATTTTCATAATAACCATTGATCTTTGAAATCATTCCTTCGTATTCATCCTTGCAGCCGTCAAAGATAAAGTCGATTGCTCTGGGAGTATTTCCTGTTGTTACCATTGCCCAGTATGAAGGCCATGAAGCAAATGTGTCTCTGAGAACAGCAGGAAGAAGCTCGCTCTTGATTCTGTCAACAAGAAGGTCAATTGCTTCAGCTGTAAGACCGAGAACCTTTGCATTGTTGAAAAGCTCAACAAGAGTCATTACCAGCGCTGCAATTGCATCATCTTCAATGATATTCTCATTCTCTATATACCATTTTGCGAAGTTTTCAACAGCCTGATCATCAAGATAAATATCACCTGTGAAAAGAGCTGTCATAAAATCAATACCGTCAATTGAGGGAGCAAGATAAGCAATGTCATCAACATATGTTTTTGCATGTTCTTTGTTCATTTCAACATAAGCTGCAATAACATTTGCACCGTAACAGCGTCCCACAAGATTAACCTTATCCTTGCCTGTTGCTTCAATAACTCTGTCAATGTAAGCCTCAAGCTCTTCACCTGTAACAAGAGGACTCAGACGCCAGTCATACCAGAAGCGGTAATCCCATGCACCGTAATTTCCGTTCTTCTTTGTCACCTCAACAGTTGAAGAATGGTTGGCAGGATGTGTACCGTTGCTTGCTTCACCGTTTTTATCAAGGGCGGATTTTTCAAAAATTCCAACAAAAACATCATGGAAATCCTTTGCCCACTTTTCATAATCATCAGAAATCATACCGATGATGAACTCGGAAATGAGTCTTTTTCCATCCTGTTCAAGAATACCCTTGATGTCAATATCAAAATCGGAAACCCATTCACCGTCTGTGTTGTAGATATTGTTTGTCTGAGCGCCTGTGATATAAATTGTGGGATACTCCTCTTCAACTGCAAGAGCGGGCACCGCAATGCTGAAAATCATCAGAGCAGTCAGAAAAACACTTAAAGCTTTTTTGAACATAATTCAATCAACCTTTCATTTGTTTTATTTTTATCATTGTAACATATATTTGTTAACAATTCAATAATTTAATGTTGTGTTTTTGAATTTTGTTAACCTTCTTTCAAAATTTCATTGCTTTCACTCTTTTACGCCATAGCTTTTTGAAAGCCTGCTCAGAGCCTCACTTCTTGAAATTTTACCCGTGTTGCAGTCAATCATAATCTGAACATCCTTATCCTTCAGGTCATAAAACAGCCACGCAATATAAGCAAGCAGACCTCCGATTGCGGGAATAAGCATAAATATAATCCAGAGTACATTCAGAGCGTGAGGAGTCTGAGTTACACCAAGCTCCTGAAGTTCTTTGAAGGAGCTTGCTTCAACAACCTTCCATCCGACAGACTGAAGACCGAGAATATAAAAACCGAGAGAGCCTGAAACTGAGCCTGTAAGCTTCGCCATAAAGGTCTGCACGGCAAAGGTGATACCCTTTGCTTCAATGCCGCTTTTGAAAAGACCGTATTCTGCACAGTCGGGAGTGAACATAAACATTTCAAGTGCAACAACCGCAAGAGGAATCGAGCGTAATGTGAACATAATTATGTAAAGGACAATGTTTCCGTAGCCGACAGCCCAGGTAATAAAGCTGAGTATCACATAAGCAAGCAGACAGATACGGTTGACCTTCATTTTGTCATATTTGCGGATAATCTTCGGCAGAAGCAAGGCAATGATAAGCTGAGGAACAGTTCCGACTGCTCCGACGACCAAGGAGAAGAGAGTGCTGTTGAACAGATAATAGGAAACGTGGAGCGTAAAGGCGTTGCCTATGTTCAGAGCAGAATAGAAGAAAAGACCCACATAATAAATCAGCAGATACTTGTTTTTGAAAAGATAAGAAAGCATTCTTCTGATGGTAAAGGGAACCTCCTCTTCTGATTTGAAGCGTTCCTTGAGCTTATATGATGCAGGAAGCATCAGGGCAAATGCCATAACACAGATGATTATTGCAATGATTCCGTAATTAAGACCCACCTCTTCACTGATAAGAACAGTGGTAAGAGTTGAAGTGACACCGACACCGGCATATGTTGCAATGCTCTTTACGGACTGGATTGAATTTCTTTCGTCAACGCTCTGACTCATTGAGGTCAGAATTCCGAAAATGGGAACATCGCACAAGGTATATGCCGTATCCCAGAGCATATAAGCAATTGCAAACCAGGCAAGCTTCACTGTTTCTGATGCTGCAGAGGGAATAACAAAAGTCAGCACGGTGACAATGGGAATCAGAACCGTTGAAACACGAAGCCAGGGAAGATATTTCCTGCCGCTTTTAAATTTGATCGAGTCAAAAATCATTCCGAACAAGGTATCATTCACCGCATCCCATATTTTTACAGCGAGCATAACGGTGGCTGTCTTGGTTGTATCAATACCGAGAAAGAGAAGATATGTTGCAAGACATCCGTTAAAAAGAGTGTAAATCATATTCTGACCTGCAAAATATGAGTAATAGCTGCCTCTTTCAAGAGGCTCTGTTGTCCAGCCCTCTTTGTTCACAAAGAGCTTTTTAACCTTTGAAGCAAGTTCCATTTTTAAATTCCTCCTCTGTTACAAACCTTTTATCGGCACTTAATGAGCTGCACCGCAGGAGCAGATTTTGTTCATTCCGAAAATTTTCTGAAAAAAGTTGATTATCTTAAAAATAATCTTCATTATACCTGAAGCATGGCATTTGCATTCACAGCTGTCCGCGTCGGAATATCCGCAGCTTATACACTTTCCGTCTTTAAAATTATGAGCCGGTTCAATTTCTTCCGTTCTGACAGCCTTGCACAAAGAGCAGACAGAAAGCCTGAGTCCGAAATCTGAACAGGTGGCCTTGTTTGTCACCTGCCATTCACCATATATATGACTGCAGCTTCCCGGCAAAAATGAATCTGTTTCATTGAACACACCTGCCACATGGTGCCCTTTCGTGTCATAAAAAACAGTCATCAGCATTCCGTTGTCCAGCTGAATGCCCGAAGGGTCACCCATATCATAAGACGATGTGTTTTCATAAATCAGTTTTGTTTCCGCATTATACCAGGGCTGAGCCGTATTAAACACACGGGCATAAATTTTTCTGGGAGAGGGAGTCTGTGACCAGGTGACAAAAAGGCTTCCGTTGTTCATACGGTGAAATCCCGCCTGCATAGCATTCGGATTTGTGCTGCCTATTCTTCTCCATGTAACACCCTTATCCTCTGAAATAAAAATATCTCCTCCGGGATCACCGGGATTATATGTATAATATCTGATCATTGCATAAGTAACATCATCGGCTGTAGTTCCGAATGAGGCCTCTGTTGTTCCGTAACCGAACACACTGAAAACAGAATCACTTCCGTTTGTGATATATTCATCGGTAAACTCCCAATCTCCGTCGGCATTAAGATTTGCCCTGACGTTGACCGTGCACCATCTTGAGCGTGAAAAGGAACCGGAAACGGCAGATGACATACCGTAAAGCGGAATCAAAATGCTTCCGTCTGAATATACGGCAATGTTACCTCTTTTTGCACAGTTACGGTCAAGGTGGCTGCTGGGAATTTCTGTGGGTACAGACCAGGTTGCACCCTCATCCCTTGAATACATAATATATGTACGTCCCCATGTGTACCAGGCAGAGCCTTCATTCCAGTAGTGATGCCCGCCGACAAGAGAATTTCCGGGAACACGGGTAAAAAAAGTAAAAAGCAAAGTTCCGTCATTCAGTCTTGCAAGATTTGGGTCTCTTGCTTCAACAGATAACACTGCATTGTTTTTTTCAGCGTCGTCAGCATTGTAATAAAACCTGTTTTCCGTCTTGCTGTACCACACACCAAGACCCCACTGAGCAAGCTTTTCGGGACTCACAAGCACCTCAGGCTCCTCCCAGTCTTTGCCGTCCGCAGAGCCGTTCACCTTGACAATTGTCCCCAATGAATCACCGAACTGATAAGGTGCATGAGATGTGTCCGATATGTTTTTGTAGCTTACAAGCAGAAGACTGCCGTCATTCCTTTTGACAATGTCGGGAAAGAGAAAATCATATCCGTTTTCCTGAAGAATTGTAACATCGGGAACACCGTCTGAAGCTGCTCCGACTTCAATTACAAGTATAGACACCGAAAGAATAAAGCAAAGAAAAATCAAAAATAAACGTTTCACTGCACATTCTCCTTAAAATATTATCTTTTTTCTCACTGTAACAGTTATCCGCTTACAGCAACAGCTCAATCCCCACAACACCGTACTTATTCTGTTCCTTTTCAGAATAATACTGATTCATATCCGAAAAATGAGCTTTATCAATGTTTTCTTGAGTATATCCGCATTTCAGAAGCGGCAAATTTTTATATAATTCTTCAAAGCTTCCGAATTTATGAAGCTTCTGAACAACAGCACTGAGAGCTTCTCCGTCAGCAGTGTTGGTAAAAACAATCTTATCACCTTCATTAATCTTCTGACGCTTTTCGTCAAACAAACGAAGCTCAATTGTTTTTTGACCGTTCTTTATCATGGCAAAGGGTGAAGGCTTCAGCTTCATATTATGCACAGTTTTCTTTTTAAGCAGTGCAACCGTCTCGACTGTTGTTTCACTGTCCCAACAGATATGTGTCACATTCTCCTCCCCGTCATAAAAGACGGGGAATTTGAAATTGATACACTTTAACAGTCTGCCGTCGGGCTGTTCTTCTTTGAATATCTCAATGCTTTCAATAAAGGTATTAAGAAACCTCTTTTTCTCAGCATCGGTAAACTCTTTGTACATTGTACCATAATAATGCAGAAAAAGATATACATTTTCACCTGATATTTTTTCTTCTTTGATATTTGCTATACGAGACTGCAATTCCGTTATTTGCTCCTCTACAACCTCTATCTCATCATAGAAATCATAAAGTCTGTTCTGCATATCCTGATACTTTTTATCGTAATGCCTGTCTGTGACATCAAGAGTATCCATCTGAAAGGCGAGCTTTCTTTTAGACATAACAAGCTGGTTTAGCTGCTTTTTGAATACTGCAAGCTCTTCCTCAAGCCCTTCTGTACTTACTCGTGTGTTTATCTTTTCGCACAAGGCCTTTTCAAATTCAGGGTTAGATACAAGCCTTTCAATTACCTCTTCAACAGCACCGTTTAAAACAGTCTGATTCCATTGTCTGTGATAATCACACTTGTGTCCGTCAACTCTCATTCGGTGCTTACAGGCATAATAAAAGTGGTCTTTGTAGATTGTACCGTCAGGCTTTTTCTTACGGTTAATATTACCGTACATTGCCGCACCGCAAACAGGACAGCGAAGCAATCCTGATAATAAATGCTCATGGTCAAGATTATAAATCTTCTCCCGTTTAACACCTAACTTTCTACGCTTCTGTTGAGCTAACTCCCAATCTTCAACAGATACAATAGCTTCATGAATACCGTCATAAACAGGATAAGTCTCTTGCTTGACTATATGATATTCATTTCGGGTGCCATTAATCTTTTCAGTTTTTCGTCTGCCGAAAGCAATCTTTCCGCAATACACGGGGTTCTGTATAACCTGCTTTATAAAATGTGCAGAAAAGGTATCTAATGTACCGTTCTGCCTAGGTTTTTTAGCAATGCCGTGTTGGTTGAGATATTTAGCAATACCGTTTGCACCCATATTTGTATTTATATATTTATCAAATATGATGCGTATGATTTCAGCCTCATCCTCGGCTATCTTCAGTTCACCTTTTTCAAGATAATATCCGTAAGGTGCAAAACCACCGTTCCATTTGCCCTCTCTTGCCTTTTGTTTTCTGCCTTCCATTGTCTGAACGAGAATATTCTCACGCTCGATTTCAGCAACAGCAGACAAGACGGAAATCATCAGCTTACCGCTATCTTTTGAGCTGTCTATACCGTCCTCAACACAGATAAGATTTGCACCGTAGTCTTGCATAATCTGTAAAGAAGAAAGAACATCAGCAGCATTTCTGCCGAAACGGGACAGCTTGAAAACTAACACATAATCTATACTGTCTTTACCGTTTGCAATGTCATCTAGCATCCTTTGAAAATCAGGTCTGCCACCAATATTTTTACCTGATTTACCTTCGTCACTGTATTCACCTGCAATATGCATTTCCTGATATTCGGCATATTTACGGAGCTTTTCTCTTTGTGCATCAAGGCTGAAGCCCTCAACCTGCATTGATGTTGAAACACGGGTGTAGATATAACAATTTAATCGTTTCATATATTTTCAACTCCTTATAGTTTTACATTGTGATTATATTTTTCTTTTATATATTCGACAAATGTGTGAGGCAGGATAACCCTGCCTCACAACACTTTTAAGCTGTCTTCTTGTTTCTGATTTCTGTATCACTTTTTGGTATCTTATCACCGTATTTCTCAATCATATCTGCAAGGAAATCTATCATCTGGTCAAAGGCTATCTTCTGTTCTTTGGTGAAGGTTGAAATATCAGGGGTATTAAAAGCACATTCGCCCTTTATATTGCATATTGTGCTTTTAAAACTCGCCTTTAAGCCTTTACATAAATCAATAATTCTGCTAATCAATACGCATCACCTCGCATCTCTGTCACGGCTTCGCATCAGATGTCTGTAGTAATACTCACAAGATTTTAATATAAAGTCTTCCAAATCTTTTTCCTTTATTTTGGGTGCAATTTTCTGTATCTTTTCTGCTGGCATCTTTATCATAGGTTTTTGATTTGCCTTTTCTTCTGCCAAGATTTCAGATATATTCTCAGGTGTTAAACCTTCCTCTCTGCTTATTGCACGAAGCCTTTGTGCCTGAGATAAATTTGGAGTAGCATCACAGACACGGATTTCATCAACCAAGTCTGCCTGTTCCACCTCATTCAGATAAGAGAGCTCTACTGCAGGTGTGAGTGCTATCTTACCTTCATCAACGAGGTCAAGTAGTTCGGGGATAAGATTAGTTAATCGAATATATCTCTGAACCTGACTTCTACTATCGGGTGAATCTTCCGCAACCTGCTCAACTGACCACTTCTGCCCAAGTTGGGCAGAAGTTTGACCTTGGTGTTTAAGTGCATCAAGCTTCATCTTGTAAGCCTTTGCTTTTTCACTTGGTAATATATGCTCTCTCTGTAAGTTAGCATCTACCATTGCAATGACGGCTTCTTCATAGGTGAGTTCATAAATGAAGGCAGGTATCAATTCAAAACCTAACTTCTTTGCAGCATAAAATCTTCGGTGACCTGAAATGATTTCATATTCCGTGCCGGATATTTTGCGTACAGTAAGAGGCGTAAGAATACCTCGCTCATTGATACTGTCCACAAGGTTTTGCATTTCCTCATTGTCAATCACCTTGTAAGGATGATTTTCAAAGGGACGAAAATACTCAATGGGTATTTTATTAGCCCGCACATATTCTGCGCGGGCTTTCTGTACTTTGTCGTATAAGGTTTCTTTTGTTGGATTGTTTTCTTCAATCTCACGGGGATAAACTTTTGATTTTTGCTTAATAGCCATATTATCGGCTCCTTTCTATTTTTCTAATTTTATTAATTTCTGCCTGATGCTCTTTCTGTAAGAGCTCATATAGGTGCGGTGATTTATCAAGAATGTCTTCCGCCTGTTTGAGTTTCTTTCGCAACGGCGTTATTTCTTGTGTAATTTCTTTACGCATAGCCTTGTACCTTTCCTTATCTTCGGTAGTATTTGCTCTGCGTTTTTTGTTGTCTGCCTTGCTTCGCTTTTCCTCAAGCTCAGCAATTTTTAGCTTCGTTTCTTCAATGCTCTGTGACAGGTCATCAGTAGTCTGAATCTGATTGTCAGTTAAGAAATGATAGTCAGCTACATATTGCTTAATATCCTTTGCGGCATGCCTCATTTCAGGAGATATGAGCATTGCATCTGCAACTTCTTTCAACAATTGGAAAACTAATATAATGAGCAGAAACATAGTGTTTACATAAATAACCTCAGGTCGTTTGCCGTGCTCAATTCCGAACTCTAATTTCTTTCTGACAGATTCTAGAGGAAAGTATCTGCGCCTTGCATAGAAGAAGTTATTCCAATCAGCAAGATGGTGTCCTCTGTAATAGGTTTCATTGAACCTTTTCACTATGCCTTCTACTGTATAACCAAGGCCTTCAACCCTGACACCTCTTTCCCAATCCTTTGCCTTGATAGTGAAACGCCTGTAATCGACCTCATATCCCATAGTGAAAAGAACTCTTCTGAATTCGTCCCAGTTTGTAGCAACGGTAAGACAGATTTCAATATCTTCTCTGAGCATATCTCTGTGTGTTTGCTTACCTTGCTTATGAAGCCAATATGCTGCTTTTTCGCCACCGTAAAACGGTGCATTTTCGAGAACTGATTTACCACGTTCTTTGCAGATGGCATCAGATATTTTTCTCAGCTCATAATGGTCACCGATTTTATTTCGGAATTTAAGACCGTCTTTGAAGGATGTGCTGTTAATAACGAAATGATTATGCAGGTGATGCTGTTTATCAAGGTGAGTGGTAACTATCACCTGATATTTGTCACCCCACATTTTTCTTGCAGTTTCAATGCCTATTTCATAGCATTCTTCAGGGGTAACTTCATTTTCCTTAAAGCTCTGATAACCGTGATAGGCTACAACCGAGCCTCTTTCACCAAACTTCTTTTTGACCGCTACCATTTGTGCATAAGCGTTATGCTTCGAGCAGTTGATACCACTGACGAAAAGTTCTTGGTCAGTTTTATTGCTGTTCTCGGCATACTGCAAGGTAGCATACAAATCCGAGTCAAAGAATTTGGGATTCATAGTTTTGTCGGGATTTTCAGCGTAAACAATAACAGACTTTAATTTGCCTTTTACGGGCCAGAATCCGGTGGTTGCCAATCTTCAATTTGCTCCTTTCTTGGCTTAATTAGTACATCGCTGATTTCAGCAAGAAGATTAAAAGCCTCTGCTTCAACATCTTTTGAAATACCCATATCAATAAGTGCATCAAACTTTTCGCAGAAACGAAAAAAGGCATCAGGCAGAACCGCTTTCGGTTCAAAGCCCAATGCCCTTTGTTTGACATATTCACTTGTTGATAATCCGCATTTTGAAGCATTACGCTCAATCTTCTTTTTCTCTTTTTCTGTAACTCTCGCTACAATTCTGATGTCTTTGATAAGTTTTCACCTCTCTTTCTTCACAGGGGATATTAAGGGTGCTCCCTTAACGGGTGGCATTTGGCACACAAATGCCCTGCTCGCTACGGTGTATGACAGACATCAGCAAGATAGATAAGTGCTTCGTCTGTCTTCCTTCACCGCAGATAAGGGCGCCCTTAATCAATTATTTTTTATGGCATCAGAAGTGGTGCCATATTTTTCTTTGTCTGAAAATGCGGTGCCAAAAGCGGCACCATTTTTGAGCCATTGTGGCTCAGGCGTTGTTTGTGCTAAGTCATTGAAAATACTCCTTTCTGATAAAAATTTTATATTCAACTGCGAAAAATGTGACGCAGTATTCATGTACCAGAATTCAGGTTTTGGATATAAAAAAACACCTGTTACTTTTGGAGTAGTAGGCGTATGTAAAACATTTAAAAATACATCCTAAACCATAATAGAATTCTTCTACTTATCGTGGAAGCAAATCACTTATACAGTTATTGAACAACAGCCGTAATTGCCGTATAATATAGTCAGAAGCTTCAAAATAATATTTCGGAGGTTATTATGAATCTTTTAATCGGTAAAAATATTAAACGGATACGCCGTGAACGCAATTTAACACAAGAAGAAGTTGCAACACATCTCGGCATATCATTCCAGTCCATAAGTAAATGGGAACGAGGTGATGGTTATCCCGACATAACAATGCTTCCTGTATTATCCAATTATTTTGGAATAAGCGTTGATGACTTGCTTGGTGTAAGCGAAATTGAAAAGAATGATGTATATAATAAAATCAATAACGAATGGGGTAACAATAATAAAAATGGTTTACATAGCGATAATGTAACGCTTATGAAACAAGCATTAAAGACTTTCCCCAATGATGCTCTGTTACTCGTGCAATTATCCACATCACTTGAAAAACTTGATGGAACTGAAGACGAAAAAGCCAAATATTTAAGAGAATCTATAGCTGTTCAGGAACAAATTCTTCGATATGGAGAAGACTCAGAGGTGCGTGGTGCAACATTATATAACATCTGTTTTGCCTATTGGAAAATCGGTGAACATGAAAAAGCATTGGAAACAGCGATGAAGCTGCCTAATCTTTATAAGGCTCGAGAAAACGCTCTTATATGTTTTTTAGAAGGTGAAGAAAAAAACAAAGTAGCAAAAGAAGCTCTTATTTCACTTGCTTGGGTAATTGCTCATCATTTAACTGCACTCTGTGAAACAGAGGATAGTCCTGAGTATTTGAGAAAAGCATCACAAATATTAGACATTCTTTTTGAAGGCGAAAATGAAGATGATTTTGTTAAAGCTATTCGCCAAAGATTACAGTAGCACAAACACATTAACTGCTCTCCCGGTGAGGGCAGTTTTTCTTTGCCGCTTTACCCGAAACGGTTCCTACAGGCATTACTACATATCTCTATGGCGCTGTGTAGTCAACTCATATTTCAATAAATTGCGCTCGCTTTCTTCAAAAAAGGTCGTGGCGGTTTGTTCCGTTCGGACGGTCATTCACTTGTCTGCGAGAAGAAAGTTTTTTCTCCTCATATATACCCCGACATAAGAAAGCAAAAATGTTCCTGATTTTTGAAAAAAAGTTGAAAAAATTTTGGGACATAGAAAAACACCCGTCAAAAATTGACGAGTGTGATGTAAACAATATTAAAAAAATCTAACGCAGTATTCATATACCGAAAACTTGCTTTTTAATGCTCTTAAAATTATATTGGTGGGGGCAGTTATTATAATATTGGGAATGTCCCTCTGTTATATATAATAGGGCCTTTTTTCAAAATCACCCATTATATAGTAACAAGAGGAAATCAAAATCCGTAACAGGGATTTATGCTTGTCACTCTACTATATTTAATACGGAGAAAATGCGATTTCTAACGGAATACCGCAACAACCATAAAATGATAAACGCAACAATGGTTTGGAACCTTATACATAAAGGAAAGTGAGCGATTTAACTTATTTGAAATAGTTGTTTGTAACAACAATATTCTTTTTAAAAGTGGGGGGCAGTATTCATTATATAAATTTACTTGTTTATCTATTGCTTTTTTATTTGCAACTATCCGTACAACACTAAAGTGTTTATTTTTTCAGAGTATTATTGAATTATTACATTCTTCCTTAAACAAACAGCCCCGTTGAGAAAGCAGAAAACTGCAATCTTAACGGGGCATATTTAATTAATGATAAATTGCTCAATTAAAACAAAATCCAAAATCTAAAAACTTTTATTTGTGTGAACTAATGCGATTAAAAATATAATTATATGGTTTGCTTTTTTTAATCAGTTGTTTTGCTTATTAAACCTACAATAACTTAATATTATTGTAGGTTTAACAATGAATGATAATAATCTTATAACAATTAAAATTAAGTATAATGGAGGCAAGATATATGTACGATATTTTTATCTCACACTCGAGTAAAGATAAGGATAGTCTTGTTGTAGAGTTAGTGGATAAATTAAAACAAAAAGGATTACATATATGGTATGATAATTACAACATACTCAAAGGCGATATAATAAAAGATGCAATCATTGAAGGTATACATGAATCCGTTGTATTTATAGCTGTCATCACATCGAATTTCTTTGAAAGTAATTGGGCTAGTTTGGAACTTGGTGTTCTGCAAACAATGTCCCCTAATAATTTCCTACCATTAATTAGTAAAGATATAAAGGATTTTGCAAGTCAAAATTATCCTTTTTTATTTTCTCATAACTATATTGAAATTTGTGAGCCATTGTACAAGGTATCGGAAGAAATAAATGACGCAGTTACAAAAATAAAACATGAATGCGGGTTATGGCACATTAATAAAACAAATTTAAAATCATTGGTTAGAGAAATGCGTACTTACAATGATTTTAAATTGGATCAATTAGCAATTAAATTAAGTTCTGTGCTTAATCAAATAAACACAAGCACCAACTCATCGTTGTTTGAGACCAAAGCAGTAATAGATACCATACTATCCGATATTGCATCCCGTGAAAACATATATTTGTCAATAGAGCAAGATCCCATAGATTTATTTTTGAGTATCGAATTTTTAAGTTCAAATCTAAAAGAGCATATCAAATTTTTAAAACAAATTATTAATGAATCGCTGCCTAATTATAATATTTTAAAAAACTCACAAACTGATTTATATTTAATGCAATTTTCTCTCTATTCTTTAATAGAGTGGTATATGTTATCTTATTTCAAGAAACCAACGTTATCAACTAAAACCATTGTTCCAGTTGCACCTGAAGAATTTTCAAAAGAAGATATATTGAAATCATATGAAATCGAAAAGTTAGTTTTACCTCCAACATTAATTGCAAATCCTTCTGTGGTGTTGACGTGGAATGAACATAATCCGTTAACTTTTATTGGAGCGAGAGATACAGCTACCGGAGATTTGGTTGGTTTTTTCAATACATTGCCTATAAGCGATAAATTTTATAACGCAATATTATCAGGTGACTTTGATGATACAACAATCGATATTAATGAAATCAAGCAATATGATATGCCGGGGTTTTATAAATTATATTTATGTTCGTTTTGTATAAACCCTGCGTATAATACCACATCTGCTTTTAAAGTTATATACAATAGTTTTATTGACTTTTTATTAAATTTGGCATCAGAACGTGATATTTTCATTTCAGATATTATCGCTGATGGTGTAACTCCCAAGGGTGCAAATCTATGTGAAAGCATAGGTATGAAAAAAGAAGTAACAACACCACATAACTCTAATGTTTATACTGCAAAACTAATTCCCCCAGAATACTCAACACTTAAATTAAACGACAAAAATGGACAGCGTTTAATATCCTATTACAACAAAATATATAACGAATATAAAGAACTATTCTGATTACGGTGTATATTCAGTATAATGATACATCGTTTCGTTTATATCAAGAGAAAGATTATATTTTTGAATAATCAGATTGATTTCTTTAATATTGTCTATAATTAAGTCAAACATGAATTTGTTTAATTTGCAATATTCCTCTATATGTTCTAAACGAAATTCTTTATGCATTCGTCCACAACGTCCTTGGCATATGTACACATACTCACATGAAGAACATTTTGTGTTATTAATGTTGAAAGCATCAAAAGTTACACCTTTGGTGATGGATCCAATTAAGTTGTGCGTATTAGTCATATCTTCAGCACAAGTATAACACAAACCATCAGTCTGAATAAAAATAATACTATTGTTATACCCACAACAAAAAGATGATGGGACTTCTTTTTGTTGAGCAAAATTTATAGCTGCAATAAAAGGTATTAGGTTCAAAACTATACCTTTACGTAAATAGCTCATCCATAAATCAAATACTAATTTTAATTCATAACTATATGAATCATAAAATTTAGAGTAATTCTGAAATGAATAACAATTCTCTATTTGCCAATATATTGCATCAAACATTACGTTAAACAAAGCAATTTCGGAATACAGACTAGTATTCTCTGTAATTGTTAGCCTTCCTATAATAGGAATATTTCTTTTATGTCTAATAATATTTATTGAATCGGCAATTTGCTTAAAATATCCGTCATTCAGTTGTGCATGTGGAATCATATCATAATTTATTGATAACATTATCGTATTAATACGCAATAAAATATCATCAGGTATTATTCCTAATTCCAATCCATTGGTATGTAACATATACTTGAATTTATAAGGCATTTCTTGGAGTTTTTCATGAGATTCTATTACTGTGCGAATATATGAATAATTTAATGTTGGTTCTCCACCAAAAAAGACAATATCGGCGCAATCATCGTTATGTTTAATCTGCGTTTGATAAATAAAACTGTTAAGTTCATCTAATGAGTATATTGGCTCTTTGGGGATGTTGTGTTTTTCGTTTTTTATTAGAACTGAACAATATTCACAATTGAGGTTACAGTCGTTAGTTACAAAAATATAATATTCCATTTTTACATCTCGTTTCTATTAAAATAAACATTAATACATCATAAGATAATTAGATATTATCTTTCATTGTTAAACCTACAATAATATTAAGTTATTGTAAGTTCCTACTCTAATCCCCCCGAAATTCTGATAAAATGTATTTTGCGAACCCATTTTCAAAATTTCGAGGAGAGTGATTAAATGAAATGCATTAAAACTGCAAGCAATGAGTTTTTGCAAGTCATCCAATCTACAAAAAATCTATCCGATAAAACGGTACTTGCCTACCGTTCGGACCTGAATGATTTCCAGGCGTTTCTGCAAGATAATGAGCTTGATGAAACGGTTATCCTGAAATATATTCAGATGCTATCCAAAGAGCGAGGACTCAAAGATAACACCGTTTGTAGAAAGCTTATAACACTAAAAATGTTTTTCGGCTTTCTTTATGAGCAAGGTTATACTGATGTCAACTACTACCAAAATCACCACTTCCGCTACAAGAAAGAGCGAAGATTACCCAAGACTTTAGCGGTGAAGGAGACATCAAAACTGCTCATTCACCTCTCTTACTGTGCCGAGAAAGAGGCAACAGAGTTTGAGAAGTGGAAAAGCATACGCAACCTTGCATTAATTGATATACTAATTAGTACCGGGATAAGAATAGCCGAGGCTTCTAACATTTCTTTAGGTGATATTATCCACTCTGAACGGACGATTCTCATTCACGGTAAAGGGCGAAAACAAAGACTTATTTATATTTCATGTAATGAGACTTGGAATAACCTTACAAGATGGTTAAAAGTACGAAAAAGCAGACCAACCAACACAGATAAGGTATTTGTTAATCGCTTTGGTGAACAATTAAGCATTCACGGTATAGAGTACATATATAACTCCGCAAAAACCGCCTGCGGCATAAATAATAAATCTACCCCTCACTATTTAAGGCACACTTTTGCAACCAACCTACTTGCAAATGGAGCTGATTTGAGGTCGGTGCAGGAGATATTGGGACATAGCAGTGTTGCTACGACCGAGATATACACCGAGGTTACAACGAAGCGAAAAAAACAAGTTTTAAACAAGTACAATTACAGAAATAAGTTATAGTACTTTCTCTTTAATTATATAGTGTCGAAAATCACAAAAAGTAACATATTTTTTTCACAATAATTCAAAAAAGTTTATTTGCGACAAAATCACAGAAAAAATACAGGAACTAATCCAACGTTTTCGCTTAACATAAACTTACTTGTTCTGTCATCCAAAATAAGGTATAATGTAAACTAATATCTTTTTTGATAAAATTTTGATATTTATGGTTTATGATTATATGATTGAACAGGAGGTGTTAAGCAATGCCTAAAATTCTGATAGTTGACGATGAGCGAGATGTTGTTGATCTTCTTCGCAATTATTTTGAGCTTAGTGGTTATGACGTGTTGTTTGCATACGATGGTAAAAAGGCGCTTGAAAAAATGAGTCAAAAACCCGATGTAATACTTCTCGACGTTAATATGCCGAAATTGAACGGACTTGAAGTGTGCAAAAAGATTCGGGAGTTTGTTTCCTGCCCGATCTTGTTTTTAACAGCTAATGTTGATGATGTTGATAAAATAAATGGGTTTTTTGCGGGCGGGGACGACTATATTACGAAGCCCTTCTCGCTTGATGAATTGGGTGCCCGTGTTTCTGCTCACTTGCGCCGTGATATGAGATTGCAGAAAAAATCCGATTTGAAATTTAGTGACGATTTGGTTATAGACTATTCCTCAAAAGCTGTCTATTTTAAGGACACACCGATTTCTTTTTCCAAAACGGAATTTGACATTATAGAACTGCTTTCCACAAATGCCGGTATCGTTTTTGATAAAGAGCGTATATATGAACGCTTATGGGGATTTGACAGCGAAGGCTACTCTATGACGGTAGTTGAACATATCCGAAAAATACGGGCAAAATTTACTGAAGTAGGCTGTAAATCATACATTGCAACAGTATGGGGGTGTGGGTACAAATGGGAAAACTAAAGAAAGTTATTTCAAGAATACCGCTAATGTCCTCACTGATAATCGTTATGTCATTTTTTATCATATTGGCGGTAATTCTTTCAAAAACAACGACGAGTTACGCAAATGAACAAATACAACTCATTCAAGCAAAATATATTGTGTTTGATGAGAAAACCGACGTGGGCGATGGATCAGAGCATAGTGTTGTGCATTATCATTATATAGATCTTCTTCCATTTTCCGAGGAAGATGAACAAGCACATAATTTTTATAAAATAATCTATGAGTATTCCTCTTTTTTCTGGTGTATTGTCAGTATTACGTTTGGTGCCGTTATCTTTTATTTCGGCAAATTGAAAAAGCCAATAAAACTTTTAATAAAAGCTTCCGAAAACATTTCTGATGATAACCTCGACTTCGTGATAGATTACAGCGGCAAAGACGAGCTTGGACAGCTATGTTCTTCATTTGAAAAAATGCGATTATCTCTAATGGATAATAACCGAACAATGTGGAGAATGGTTGAAGAGAAACGAAAACTCAACAAGGCTTTTTCCCACGAACTCAGAACACCGCTTACTGTTATGAGGGGAAATGTCGAGCTTCTTGAAAAGGTCTATATGAGGTCGGACGTTACGGAGGATAAAAAGGCAGCTCTGCTAAAAACAGTATCAAAAAACATAGAACGCATTGAAAGCTATGTTTACAGTATGGGTACGATGAGCAAATTGGAAGATCAGCCGATACAACCAATGCAAACCTGTTCAAATAAACTATCTGCCCAACTAAAAAAATCATTGGAAATACTATGTCAAGGGAACGGACTTGTATCAACCTTTGAAGCAGAAACTGAATCCAGGGATATAAATGTCGATACGAATGTAGTTATGCAGGTGTTTGAGAATATCGTTTCAAACGCCGTTCGCTACGCCGTAAAGACAATAGATGTATCTTGTCACATATCCGCAGATCACTTAGTTATATCTGTGTCGGACGATGGGGCAGGTTTTTCGGAAGAAGAACTGAAAACAGCGACCGCTCCTTACTATACGGGAAATCAAAATGATAGTGAACATCATTTTGGACTTGGTTTGTACCTATGCAAAATACTATGCGAAAAGCATAACGGCGCATTGAAACTTACAAACAATTCCTCTACGGGAGCGTGTGTAATTGCCTCATTTTCTGTAAATAGTTTTTGATTTATGATATTTTCTTGATATTTGACTGCTAAAATGGCCTTGCTATTGACAATAGCAAGGTCATTTTTATATCAAGGAGTGAAAATTATGGATAGGATACTCACTGTAAAAAACATATCCAAAAGCTACAAGGTAGGGAACACGCATGTTCAGGCTCTTAAAAGTACAAATTTAGAAATCAAAAAGGGCGAAATTGTCGTTGTTATCGGAAAAAGCGGTTCGGGCAAAAGCACCCTTTTGAATGTTCTCGGCGGTCTTATTGTTCCGGATTCGGGCGAGGTGCTGTTAGACGGCAAAAATCTTTATGCGCTGAGCGAAAAGGAACGGGCAAGAATCCGAAATCAAAATTGTGGTTTTATTTATCAGAATTTTAATCTAATCAATGAATTGTCCGTCATAAATAATATCAGACTGCCTTTTGATATTGCAGGCAAACCGTACAACACCAAAAGGGAAAAGGAACTGCTTGACATTTTGGATTTGGATAGAAGACGCAATTTTTACCCGACACAGTTATCCGGCGGTGAAAGACAGCGTACCGCCGTTGCACGGGCTTTGTTAATGGAACCTTCCATTATTCTTGCAGACGAGCCAACCGGTAATCTTGATCTTGAATCAGGAAATAAGCTGATGGCGTTTGTGAAGCATACAAATAGAGTACAGGGGCAGACCTATGTCATTGTAACTCACGACCTTGAATGGCTGAAAATCGCTCATACGGTTTACAGAATGAGTGACGGAAGGTTAGTCCGCGAGGTGCAGAAATGAGACTAATAAAAATATCTTTAAAAAGTCTGCTCCGAAGAAACAGTGGAAACAAGCTATTGCTCATAGCAATATGTATTATGACGCTTGTTCCTATGTTTCTGTATAACACAACAAACAGTATTATTGCGACCGTCAAAGAGCAAAGAACAGCCGTTTACGGGATCTTTGATGAAATTTATTATCGTGAGCAAGTGTCGGAATTATCAACATTCACCGACGAAACATTTCAGGGACTACTACCCAATTACAGGTACGAAAGCTATGGTGTATTCTATACGGCTAAAACCTTACCTTTGGAGGGAAACAAAAGTCTAAACTTAGGCTTTGCAGACTCCGAAGCAATGCGGATCGGTTGTATAAGCATAAAAGAAGGTCACCTGCCGGAAGTCGACAATGAAATTGCGTTGACTGAAGGTATCGCACAAGAATTAGGCGATTATAGTGTCGGGCAGGAAATTACCATTGAAAATCAAACGTATTCTCTGTGCGGAATCGTAAATGACTTCGGAAGATTATGGCCCCGTGGTGAGTTGCAGATAAAAGACAACATTACACCTGTCAATGCATTTATCACCCAAAACCGTCTTGAACAAGTTTTTGAAGAAACCCACAGCATCACACAACAAATTGTTATCATTAAAGAAGCGGGAATCGTTAATTCCAACGATGATACATCAAGGCTGTTTTCAAGCAACAAATCCTTTGATGTGAGTGAGAATTTCTCCATCCCTCAGAGCTTTATGGTCTTGATGTATGTAATATCGTTGTTGATCGTGACAACGATTCTGATTATGAACAAGACGAAACTTCTTGCAAGAATCCGCAACTACCTCTTGCTTGGTATGAATAAGGGCAGTATTTTCTTTATTCTTATGTTCGAAATGATTTGCATTCTGATCATTGGTGCTGCGGTGGGAAGTGTGCTGAGTTTCTTCGCATCAAAGGCTTGTTTGCACCTTCTTCTGAATAACGAATACAGTTATCCGGTGTTTGATTTCGATATGCAGTTGAACACGGCACTGATACTTTCCCTTTGCGTAGGATTCATTATCGCTTTTACAATCTATGCAGCATACATCGTAAAACAGACAGCGCTTGACATTGAGATAAGCGGAAAACATTACAAAAACACGAAGGCAAGAGTCAGCATATTCAAATTGGATATGTTCAAAAATCGCAAAGCCATTATAGCGATTGTACTGCTGGTTTCATTATCGTGTACGTTATTGTCCTACGGAATCGCATATAAAAACTATTTCACCGAGGATGTAACAGAAACTAATTCAAACTATGTAGAAAATGATTATGACTTTCAGTTTGCCTCAAAGCTAATCAATGCACCACCTCTTACAGATAAAGTCACGGGAGCACAGTTAACCCCCTTGCTTTTTACAAACAATTACGAAAAGAACGGGGCTGATCAAGACTTTATTGATTCCATTGCAGCCATTCCGGGAGTGTCGAAGATTTTATCATACAGAGAGAATCAAAAAATGAATCTCCTTATAAAAGCCGGCAGCATTGACACGTATTTTGAT
>JAZRTP010000010.1:0-1413 GCA_045652105.1 Acutalibacteraceae bacterium | reverse complement strand
CGGTTTTCGGCGTTGTATTCGACGTTCCACGTTCCCGTGGAAGTCTGAATCAGCGTCACATTCCCGTCGTTATTGTATGAAAGCTGAAACGCTGAGAGCTGATTCGACGGCGTTGCCGTCTGTTGATTCGGCTCCGCCGAGCTGATTTCCGTGTATTGATTCAACGCATTCGTTGCGTACGTACTCTGCGTTCCTGCAATCGTCTCCGGCGCTTGACTGGTGGATTGTCGAAACATTCCTGTTAATCGGCTAAGTGCGGGTATTTTTGTTTCAAGGCGTTCGGAATTCCGGACTTCTTTATGGCAAAGCGAAAAACCCGACGGGTATCTTTCCACATCACACGCCGGAGTTCCAGAAGAAGCTCGTCTTGCCCGGGTGCTTCGTCCCAAGATTGCAACATTCGCGGGAAAGGAACGTCCCGGTTAAGATAATTTCGAATAAAGTCGAATTCTTGTTTTTCGCTTTTATCAAATGCAATGCTACACTTAACCCCGTTTATGTTCGATTCGAGTGTGAAAAAATCACAGGCGCTGACGAATTCAAACCAACTCAATCTTAGATTTGAGGAGTACGCAAAAGGTGTCCCGAAACACAAAACTTCCCTAACTTTGACCGTTCGAACGCTTTTCTCCTCAAACCTTTTCGAAAAAAAGGCTTTGGAGTCCGTTTTTTCAAATGCGTTTTTCGTGATTTTTTTACTTTTGAAATCAAAGACAACGTGTTTCCACTGTGGCTCCGGTAATTCCATTCGGGCGGGACTTTTTCCGGGAAGCAACTTGAGTCGAAGCGCCGGAGCTTCTTTGTCCGATAGAATTTCAAACACGGAAACAGTGCCTCTGTATAGCGGAGGGGCCTTTACACCTGTTTCATCTTGAATTTGATAGACAATCCCGCCGGACAAACAGCCTTTTACTGAAAGATTCTCCAATTCGGCAAAAACATCAAAGTCCCGAATTTTGTATTTCCCGGCAGAGAACTCAATCGCACCGCACAACATACATGCAGAAAAACACCAAATAAGAAAAATCTTCATTCGCATAAACAACCTTTTGCTTTTTCTTTTAGCAATTTTTTTTGAACCATCAAAGCCTTCTGCGTCTTGTAATAGGCCTCCCTATACTCGCTCCCCATTGAATCGTTTTGATGTGCAATCATATCAACACGACAGTTTTCCTGCCACGCTTGAAGTTTATACCAATGGCTGAGTGCCTTTCCATAATCTTCTAAACAGCTCGTGTTTCTGAATAAAAGTGCGCTAATGACGAGATCGAATGCTTTGGCATAATTTACCCATACATCGAAATGATATTGTTCGTGCTTTCGTGATACATCGTCGTTGTAAAACCCCACAAGGCGTATCTCAAGCAACGGATTTTTCAAATAGTAACAACATGTCTTCGAAGACCTTACGGC
>JAZRTP010000009.1:0-60877 GCA_045652105.1 Acutalibacteraceae bacterium | reverse complement strand
GGTTGTTCCTGTTTTTACAAGTATTCTTGCAGATATCGGTGACGAGCAGAGTATCGAACAGTCACTTTCGACGTTCTCTGCGCATATGGTAAATATTGTAGATATACTTGGAAAAGTAAACGAAAATTCACTTGTGCTCTTTGATGAGCTTGGAGTGGGAACTGACCCTGTTGAGGGTGCAGCTTTGGCGGTATCGATTATCGAGCACGTAAGAGAAAAGGGCGCTATGTGCGCAGCTACGACTCACTATGCCGAGCTTAAGGCGTACGCGCTTGAAACCGAAGGCGTTTCAAATGCTTCCTGCGAATTTAATATTGAAACTCTTCGTCCGACGTATAAGCTTACAATAGGTCTTCCGGGACGTTCAAATGCATTTGCAATTTCTTCAAGATTGGGTATGAGCGAAGAAATTATTGAAAACGCAAAATTCGACCTTAAAGAACATATCCCTTCATATATAATGAATGAGTATCAAATTATATGCTCTACAATATTTACTTTTGGATGTGCTCAAAAGTATAGCCACAATTCATTTTTATTAGGGAAGTGTTCATCTTGAAAAATCTTGTTACTTTGGAATCTTTAAAAGGTGCAATAGTAGAATACATAGATAATGGTTCAACAGGTGTGCAACCAACTATTTGCATATTTCTTCCATCAAAACAAGAACGATACTTTATTACTATAACAAATAGTCATAAATTTTCGATTTTCAAAGAATAGAATTTATTTTAATCAATAAGGCACTCTATGTTAATCAATGACTAACATAGAGTGCTTAATATTTCATAGTGGATTTTATACATAAATCAACTCTTCACACACAATCCCCCTCACTCTTGCTTCAATATTACTCATCCTCTGCACCCACTCCATCTGGTCTTGTTCTTTCAATTCCTCTGTCACACCCTCCGCAACTTTAATCTGCTCCACAAGCATATCAAACATTTCATTCGCCTGTTTTTCAATTTCTGCACAGTGCTGATATAGTTTGCCTTGCATAAGAAGTGAATTAAATAATGCGGACTTATGTTTTTCAATATGTGACTTATACATCATTCCCCACTTCCCAAGCCTAATATTTGCTTCTTCAGGTGGCAGTTTGAGGTTCGGGATAAGATAACCATTCACTTCACGGTATGTAATTTTCATTTGATTCATCCTTTCATTTTTCTTAATTGTCATAATAATGCTGATTTTTGGTTCAAAAATCAATTGTAAATAAATTGTAAATAAGCGTTTTGGGACAGTTTTGCTATCACTAAAATTGAAAGCCCTAAAATGCCCGTAACCCCAGTAAAATAGGGCTTTTTCACCACCTTTCGTGTTGAAATTTGTGTAAGATTTTGTGTTGCTTTTCGCTTAATTTATGGTTCTATTTTAACATCTACAGGTGCCATTGCAGCTCCCATATTGGTCATATCCTTGATTCCCAGGTCAACAATTGTGCCGAGATGAATTTTATCAATATAGGGATGAGTCAGACTGCTGCTTTTTTCAACCACCGCTGCACCCGAGCCCGTGACTGTCCATTGAGCCGTAGGAGAACGCTGACCCGCATATTCAAGGGGATACCTGAACTGCTTTTCCGCTGAACAGAAGTGAGAGCTTGTGACTGCAATGCATCGGTCAAATCCCCCTGATTCAATTGATACACTTGCGGCAATCAGACTCAGCGCCATTGTCGAGCAGGCTCCGTACAAGCCCATAAAGGGACGGTTGAACTGTCTGAGAGCAAAGTTTGATCCGATGCACTGATTGAGAAGGTCACCTGCAAAAATTCCGTCAATTTCCTCAAAGCCGTGTCCCGATTTTTCCAGTGCTCGCATAACCGCTCTTTTCATCAGAGCACTTTCAGCCTTTTCCCAGGAATCCTCTCCCATTTTTGTTTCCTTATGAATTTCATCAAAGTCTTTTCCCAAAGGGCCTTCTCCTTCATTTTTGCCGACAACAGCCGCATTTGCGCAAATTCTCGGTTTCTTTTCCAGAATGACAGTTTTTCCTTTTCTTATTGCCATAGTCTTCACCTCAATATAATCCGAGAATATAAATAATTAAACCGTGTAAGGCTGCAGATGAACAGCCGAAAACAATCACGGGACCCGCAATTGAAAACATCTGTGCCGCCGTTCCCATTATTGTGCCTTCAGAACGGAACTCCATTGCAGGTGACACAATTGAATTTGCAAAACCCGTAATCGGCACCATTGTCCCCGCACCCGCATATTTTCCTATATTATCGAAAACACCTGCGCCTGTAAGAATTGCAGTAATAAGCACAACGGTCAGCATTGCAAGAGTTCGGCTCTGATCCTTGTCAAGTAAAGCTGTCTGAAACCACATCTGAAGCCCCTGGGCAAAGGTGCAGATTAATCCGCCGAACAAAAAAGCAAAGCCGCAGTTTTTAAGCACGGGAGAGCCCGGGGAAAATCTTTTCGCCATTGCTGAATATTCTTCTTTTGAAATTGACATTTCAAACCCTCTTTCTGTTTTTTATCCCTAATAGGTTTTACCGAAAAATGAAAAATATTCATTTACAGATGCAATAGATAAACATACATTTATCGTTTCTTTTGTGCCAGCTTATATATAAAAACTGAATTTTAACTGTTTTTTGCATTATTTTTTTAATTTTTTTCAAAATAGTATTGACATTTATCTTTTCTATTGATATATTGAAACTACAAAAAAAACATTTTAAGGAGGAATCCCAATGAAAAACCAAACATACGAAAAGCTCATCAGCAACGTTACTGAAGAGGAAATCGAAGAGTTCCTCAAGCGTGAAAAGTTAATGGCTGAGGCCATTGAAAAAGTGGGCGTCAAGCAGGCTGTTACCAATTACCTTTACGGCAATGCAAAATTCGAGCTCGGAGATTATCTCCCTTGCGGTGAAAAGATTGAAACAGCTGCCGATGACATCATCAAGGCTGTCAGCATCTATATCAGCACAAGAGGCCGCGGTCTTTCAGACGAGGAGCTTCTCAACACAATTACAGAAAAAGGCAACCGCTACGAAGGACTTGAAAAAATCGAATACTTTGGCGCAATCATATTTGCACAAAACTTTTACTCAGGCAAATATGCAGACAAAAACGACACCGCTCTGCGTGTAGAGTTCAACAAAATCATCTCTCGTGATTCAGACGAAACCGACGAAGAGGTCGTCAACCGTCTTAAAAGCTCCGTTGACCTTCAGACTCTCAAGGGCTGTCTTGAGCTTACCGAAGGTGACGATCTCCTCAGCACTCTTAAAAACACCTCAGAAGAAGACGGAGAAAAGCTCAGCACAATGTTTGAAGACTTCCCCACAGCAGACGAATACGCCATTAAAAGCGTCATCGTTTACAGTGAGCTTACCCAGGGCAGAATTCCCGAAGCAGAAAGCTCCCTTCATCCTTCTCTTGTCAGCATTGCCGTCTGTGCCACCGCTGACACCGCAGCCATCCTTGAAAAAGAGCTTAAAGAAGAAATCACTCACGAGCAGGCTGAGCTCTGCCTTAGCTTTATCGAAACTCTTTTCCTCTTTCTCTTTACCGTCTTTTTCCTGACCGCCGTTGCAGCAGCTGTTTTGGCAGCAGATATTGCCGTCAGCAGCGCTCTCTTTACCATCCCCGTAATCGGTCCCTTTATCGGCAGTATGTTTGCTTCTCTTTCCTTCGTTTTCCTGCTCATTTACCTTGACTCAGCAATTGATGACAATTCATCTTTCATAAACAAGACCTATTACACCTTTGAAGAGATTGCACTTGTTCTCAAAGAAAGACTTACAATCCCCTGCACCGAAAAGCTTAAAAGACTTTTCAGCAAAAGCAAAGCACCGTCCGTCAGCACAGCCGAATGCCTTTCATCCTCAAGCTCAACTGTTTCGGCAGCTGCTGTCACAAACCCCGTATAACACAAAAAAGGCGTGAAATATAATTCACGCCTTTACATTTGAAGTTCATACATTTTTGGTTTTATTTGTTGACAGATACAACAAATAATGATATTATACAATTAAAGAAACTTATTAACAAAAAATTAAACACAATCTGAAAGGAATAAGAATAGAAATGAAAAAAATGTTTTCTGTTGATGAATTAGCCAATCTCTGTAAGGTTGACAAGGAGACCATCCGACGCTGGAGAAACAAAGGTGTGAACGGTGTTTTCCTTGAATCCACCGACTCAACTCTTCTCAGAGGAAAGCCCTTGTTTTTCTCATCTGAAGCCGTGAAAAGCTTTGTTGAAGCCAACCCGAAGGTCAACACCCCTGAGCTTCAGCAGGCACTCAATCCCGACGCAGCCGCAACCACAGCCTCAGCTCCTCAGGGTCTTTTCAATGTTGCACAGAATGATGCCAACGGCAACCAATATCTTAAAAATCTTCTTCTTATGAGAAAGGAAGCTCTTGAGCAGGAGCTTCTGCAGATTGAAGAACAGCTTTCCAGACTCAACTGAAGGGAGCAGAAAAATGGAAAAGAATTCAGCAGTAAGCTCTGAAGCTCTTAAAAATACAGTTATAAAAAGCTTTATTTCATCCCTTGATGAAAGCAGCGCTGAAAAATGCTTCAACATTCTTCATTCTCTTGCTGAAGGATCGGCTGACTCAGTTGATTGCTTTCTTGAGCCTGAAAATGCCAAATCCTCACCCCTTGAACACATCAGCAAGCTTTCTCTTGTCACCGCCCCCGCAGCCGCACTGCTGCTTTCTCAACAAACAGCTCTTATCTGCTTTGCGGGTGTTTTTGCAGCGGCAGCAGTTCCCTTCGCTATAGGACATTTTGTTTCAAAAAAACCACCTGAGCCTGCAAGAGCAAAGCCCGGAACAAGTCTGAACAAGGAAGACTTTGAAATGCATCTCTCAACCGCCTTCAAGGAAATAATCAGTCTGATTGAAAAAGAGAAAATGGCGGGAAAAGAAAAAAACGAAAGTTCTGAGCTTTGTGAGAACAAGGACTTTGCCCGCTGGATTCAGGCCTTTGCGCTTTTTGTTATTAATTCCGAAAACAGCGATCTTCTTCAGCTTCTTTATTCTCTTGAATATCAGCTTGAAGGTCTCGGTATTTATATTTATTACAAGCTGGACACCCGAGCCGACGGCTCGGTTTCACTCCCCTGTCCCGACTGTTTCATTGATGACAGAAAAACAGACAAATGGACAAAGGTTGTTCTTCCCGCAGTTTTTACAAAAGATAAGCTTCTTGCCCTCGGACGTATTATTTAAACGGAGATCAGAAAATCACAAGGAGGCCGTTCAATGATCGGATATAAAAGCATCAAATCAATATACTCCTTTGACAACGGACGCGGAAATGTTTCCTGCTGCAAAGCTCTTGACAATGAATCCCCTGTCCATATTACCGAAAGAGGCGGAGAGCTTGCAGGCTTTGCCGAGACACAAAAAGGCAATTTTATAATCGGCGCCGATTTGTCCGCTGTTGATTATGACACCTTCAGAGAATGCCGTGTAAGTCTCGATCTGAAAAAAAGACCGACTGAGGAAAACCTTGATGAGCTTGTCAAATATTTTACCGCATGGCGCAAAAAGCTTATGAAATGCTCTGATATTTTGGCGGATAAAGCGTTCTCGGATTCTGCTTGCGGTGAAGAGAATGATGTATGGTTCATCGGCTGTCCTTCAGCCTGGAGCAATGATGACATAAAGCTTTATATTGAAATTTTCAGAAAAGCGGGATTCCCTAATCCCATTGTTATACCCGAATCCGTTGCCGCCGTTAAATACTGCAAAAAAAGTGCCAAAATATCTGAAAGCGCTCTTATTGTTATTGATTTCGGAGCCTATTCAAATGACTGCAGCGGCATCAGAAAGGACAAATCCTTTTCTGTTGGCAGCTATCTCGGAGCGCACATCATTGAAGAAATGATAATCTGTGCAAACCTCTTCCGCAACAATGATTATGCTCGTGATCCTTCCAGACTCAACAGTTCTCTGATTGAACAGGTTGCTGAGCAATTCAGAAGCAATGAAAACCTCCGTCAATTCCTTATTCTTCAAGGACGTCAGCTGAAAGAAAAATATTTTAAAGAAAGCAGCAGCGGAAGCCTTGGCAGCAAGGATGTCATTCTTCCCGTCACTCTTGAAAAGGGCAGAATACTTAATCTCTTTGTCAACGTCAGGATGATGAATGACCTGATATACGATCTGCCTATCAAGGAAATACTTACTCAGCAGGTCTTTGAGGCTCTTCCGTCTGAGGTACGAAAGGAAATCGGTGACAAAAAATATATAAACTGTTTTTCAGATTTTCTTGACAATATTGCTCTGAAGGGCGAAGAGGTTATCACACACGACGATACGGCAATCATTCTCACGGGAGGAGCCGCCGCAATGGATTTTGTTCTGCCTTTGGTTGCGGAAAAATTCAAAGGCTGTGCCATAAAAACGGGAAGTAACCCCGTTGAAGCTGTGGCTGAAGGCCTTGTCCTTCTTTCTCAGGAAAAGCTTCTGTTTATGAGAACCGCCCGTGTGCTTGCAACAATTTCTGACGAAGAAAGTGAAGGACACAAAAAAATTGATGAGCTTGTGGCAGATGCCGCCGGAAGCTTTTATGAAACTATATATGAAGCTGTTATCAGCGCTTATAAAACTGTTTTTGACACAAATATTATCTTCTGGAGAAAACACGTATACAGCTGCTCGGAAATTTATCAGGAAATGGAAAAGGATATTGAAAAAAGATTCCGTGAGGAGCTGATTGATAAATTTCCTGAGTATTTCAATAATTCCTGCACAAAGCTTGAGGAGTTTCTGAATAATCTTGATGACGGAATTCTCTTAAAAGAAACAGAAAAAAAGGTTTTCTTTGACCCTCAGCTTACAAAAGAGGTTGCTGAGGATTTTGCCAAAGACACGGAGATTCTTGAAACCTTCAGAAGCGTTTATGCGCTGATAACAGCTCCCGCAAGGATGACAGTTGATCAGCTTAAAGAAAATAAGGTTTTTAAATACTTTTTCAGACAAGACTGTGAAAACAGCCTTATCAAAGATGTTCATCCACACATACAAAAAGCTTTAGCGGAAGTCTTTTCAGAAGAAATCATTCAGCTGATTAAGAATATGTTTGAGCTGGTTGCCGGAAATATTATCATAAAATCAGCGGAAAGCTTAAAAGAAGTTTTCCCCCACATCAGTGTCTTCCGTGAAGACGACTATAATACAACCCAAATAAGTTAAGGAGGCGGTCAAATGGCTTTTCTGTGGCTGAACAACACCCGCATTGACTCTCTGCCCGAGCTGAAAATATTTTTCCGCGATGCCGAAAAGCATAAAGCGGAAGAAGCCTTTGCCGAGCTTAAGAAAAAAACTGAATCGGGTGTGCTGAAAAAATGGCTCTCTCATCAGTTTGAAACCTGCAGAGCCGGAAGTCCCGAATATATTAATCCGCGAAAAAGCACCAATATTCTCAGTCTCATTAATTATACTCCGGGTCAGAAGCTCGACAGTGAGCACATCCGCCAGCTTTGCAGACTTTGTGCAATTGACACCGACAGCTTTGATTTCGCTCTTGTTGAAAGAAAAGAGAAGGAGCAAAAGGCTGATGACAAAAAAATCAGAGCCGCTCTCGGTGATGCGCAATCAAGCGGATCCGACAGCATTGCAAACATTACCGTCACTGATTACACAGTTGTTGACAACACACAGCTTTCAAGAGCCATTGCCGACAGAATCGATAACCCTCAGGTGCATAAGGTAATTTATATCTGTTCGCAAAAAAGCAGCAGCGTACCCTTCACGATTAACCTTACGAATGTAAAAAACACTCAGTTTGTCGGTATTGACAACCCGAAAATTTATTACTCACCCGCAGCAACGGAGAAAATTGATGCTGAAAAAAACAGGCTGACCTTTGAAAATATTACAATCAGCTGTTACGGTGAGGCCCGTATTTTCAATGCGGAAAAATCAGTCAATTTCAACCAAACTGAAATATAGAAAGGATAGTAAAGCTATGAATACTGTCTGTGAAAAAATTGCCAAAAGAATAAAAACTCTTGATGCAGCAGGCTTTGGTCTTGTTGTGCTCAGATGCGGCAGTGACTATGACATAAGAAGCATTGTAAGGCTTGCCTTTGAAAACAAGCACACTGACGAGTGCAAGCTCTTTGAGGCCACACCTCAAAACAGCTGCAAGAGCTTTGACAGATCCTTCAGATGGAGCTCACATCAGACACAGAATCATTCCGAAGCCCCGTCTCTCATTGATTTTCTCAGCTACACAAACGCTGACCCCAACGGCTTTGACCGTCAGATTCTTTTTATACCCGACATAAAATATCTTCTCGGAACAGAGGAAAAGCCCTCTGAATACAGAAATTTATACATCAGTCTTATCAAGGACTCCTGCCGACAGAAAAAGCTTCACCGCCTTAAATGGCTCATCATTGTCGGCAGCAGTGACAGCTATATCTGTGACGAGCTTTCCGACTGCTCCTACATTATTGATGTACCCTGTCCCGAGCCCGAAGAAATCAAGAATATCATCTGTGATATCTGTCAGGAATGCTACGGGCAGAGAAATCTCATCCGCAACTCAAGACTCAATATGCTTGCGGAGGTTATGAGAGGTCTGAGATATGAAAATATAAGGGACATTCTTTATCTTGCCTTTGCAAGTGAAGAAAATCCTGCCGCCGGAGACTCAGAGGCCATTTTTATTGCGGCAAGACAGGCAAAAAAGCAGATGATTAAAAATGTCAAAGGTCTTTCCTGGGTTGATCCCTCCGGAACAAAGGTTGGCGGTCTTTACGGACTTTCCGACTTTATAAAGGAAAGAAAAACAATCTTTGCTTATCCCCATCTTGCAAAGAAAAACTGTGCAGACGTTGTCAAGGGTATTCTTGTCTGCGGTCTGCCCGGCAGCGGTAAAACAACAATGGCAAAGCTTGCCTCCATTCTTCTCGGTCCTCAGAATGCTCCCCTTCCCCTTGTAAGACTTGATGTTTCAAAATTTCAAAGCAAGTGGTACGGTGAAAGTCAGATGCACTGCGAAAAGGCGTTGAAAATAATTGAAAGCATTGCGCCTTGCGTGGTTATCATTGATGAAATTGAAAAAGCCTTCGGCTCAATGTCAGGTGATAATCCGCACGAAACCTCTCAGCAGATTTTTCAGATGGTACTTGACTGGATGCAGAAAAAGCGCGAAAAGCCCGTTTTTGTTTTTGCAACCGCAAACAAAACAGACCGCCTTCCTCCCGAGCTTAAAAGAAAAGGACGCTTTGACGAGGTCTTCTTTGCAGGTATTCCTTCAGCAGCGGAATGCAGTCTTATTTTTAAGGTACATATAAAAAATAAAGCTGTTGTAATTGATTTTGAAGGAGAGAATGAAGAATCCGTATATTCAGATCTTTCCGGACAATTTGTCAGCAAGGCCGCTGTCCTGAAAAGGTTTCTTAACGGTGCAGACATTGAAAGCATTATCAACTCTGCCTTTTCCGAGCTTCTCAACAATGCTCTTGAAGGAAAAAGCGAACAGCAGCTTATTGAAATGAGTGACAGTGATGAGCCCGTCCGCTTCACAAAACAGCAGATTCTTGATGCCCTTGAAAATCAGCTTCGTTACACAAGAACTTATTTCAATAACAATATGGATACAACCCTTGAATTTATCCGTAATATGTATGAGCGTGATTTCAGAGATGCAAGTGTTTCCGAAAAAAGAGTCAGTGAAAGCTCTGCTCTTCCCGTCCTTCCGCCTGAAAGAGCATATTTTGACAAGAAAACTGCAATGTTCAACCTTGAAGAAATGAGCAAAAACGGATATTTGGACACTCAGCTCAGCTGCAAAAACTTTTCAGAGTGGAAAAATAAAACACAATATAAAAAAATCATCGACGAGCAGGCCTTGTATTCAGTTGATTATGATTCACGCTTCAGATGGACCGTCATCAAGGAATTCTTCCTGAGCAACGAATGAAAGGAGTAACGCAATGAATCTGACTCAGATCCGACAAAGCAATCAGCAGCTTGAAAAAAATCAGCAGTCAAATAAAAATCAGATTCTCAAGCAATCCGCCTTTTCACGTCTGATTCAGCACATAATCCGAAGCTTCGGCAGAGGAATTGAGCTTTTTCTTTCCCTTCTGGGAGAAGAGCTTTATCAGGACGCTGATGAATCGGAGCAGAAATGGGTTGACGACTGTGTCAGAAGCCTTTACCTCACCGTTGCGGCAGATGACCCCTTTGAAGCCTTCTGCTCAATGTCAGCCGCGGAGCGACTGATGGTGCTGACAGCCTTGGGAGAAAATTTTGCAATGCTTTACGGCTTCAGCACGAAGCCGCCTGTGATTGAGCAGTTTGATTCACCCAACATTCTCGGCTGTTTTGAAAAGGAAAGCAATTCCATTTATATCAACGAAAGTTTTTTCAATGACGGAAAAATAAGTCTTTCTCAGTCAAAGCTTATTATATCAACAATGATCCACGAGCTTTTCCATCAGTTCCAGTATAACGCCTCTCAAAGTGCTGAGGTGACAAATATCCCTCAGGAGCTGACAGACGCCTGGAAGCGCAATTTTGAGCATTATATAACCTATGAGCAGGATCCCCTTGCTTATCCCCTGCAGCCTCTTGAATTTTATGCTGTCAATATCACCGAATGCTTTCTTGACAGATGTGAAAACAAGGAATTCATAAAAGAGGTTATCCGTGAAATTGAAGAAAATGAGGAGGAAGATTATGAGCTGGCTTGAACTGATGAAGCAAAACCGAATCCCGCAAACTGACTGCGGCTGTGAATTTTCAGAAAAATTGAAAAAATATCTCCTTGAGTCTTCTTCTCTCGGATATGATGAAATAACCGCTCAGCAGACAGTCAGCTCTGTTATGAGCCTTGACGATGATCTGAAGGATTATGTGAAAACATTCATTTTGAAAGGAGAAAACCGATGGGCTCAGCTTAAGAGCATTCCTCTTTCCTCCGATTTCAGTGATGAAATTGACGGAGAAGAGTTTTTCTCAGCAACGGGCTATTCTCCCGTGACTGCTGCCCTTTATTTTCAGTCTCTCAGAAATGACCGTCTGACAGGGCAGAAGCATTTTCTTTTGAACGATATTATAAAATAAAAAAATCCGGAAATTTCCGGATTTTTTTATTTATTTACATTCAGAATCAATATAGCTGCAAGCTGCAAGAGCTGCAACAGCACCGTCTGCAACGGCTGTTGCCACCTGCCTGATTCTTTTGCTGCGGCAGTCACCCGCCACAAAGATGCCCTTTTCACATTCAGGCACACAGCTTTCGTCAGCTTCGATATAACCCCATTCATTCAGGGCAACAACATTTCTGAAGGGCTCATTCTTAGGCTGCTGACCGATTGCAACAAAGATACCGTCGAAAGAGAGCTTCTGTGCTTCTCCTGTTTCGGTGTTTTCAATAACAATACCTTCAAAGCTGTCGCCGCCGAGGATTTCTCTGACCACACAGGAGTAAATGAAAGAGACATTATCCTTCTCTTCAAGCTCCTTTATAAGTCTGTTTTCACCTGTGAGATATGAAAGGTTCTGAATCACTGTTACCTCAGCACAGTTTTTTGAAAGCATAACCGCTTCCTGCAGGGCTGAGTTGCCTCCGCCGATAACAGCAACCTTTTTTCCATTGTAAAAGGCTCCGTCACAAACTGCGCAGTAGGAGATACCCTCACCGACAAATTTTTCCTCATTTTCAAGACCGAGTCTGCGGTGAGCAGAGCCCGTTGCAATGATTACGCTTTTTGCGGTGTAATCCCCTCTTTCACCCTTGACGGTGAAGACTCCCTTATCCTTGCTGATTGAAATAGCTGCGTCAAGCTCAAAATCACCGCCCTGAGCCATAACCTGATCAACAAGCTTATCGGCAAATTCAGTGCCGCTCATACGGATAAATCCGGGATAATTTTCGACTCGGGGTGAATGGGTAATCTGACCTCCGAAGGTTTCTTTTTCAAGAATGAGTGTTTTCTTTTCGGCTCGTCCCGCATAGACAGCAGCTGTCATTCCCGCGGGACCGGCACCGATAATAACAATATCGTACATAAATTTATACCTTATCTTTCAGTGAATGCTCTGATGTTTGAAAGATTAACAACTTTCTCGATTTCACCGTTTCTGATGCTGATAAGAGTGGGAGCCTGCTGAATACCGAATTTTTCGGCAAGCTCTTTGTTTTCATCTGCAAGCACCTTTTCATAAGCTATGCCGGCAGCATCAAGGAACTTTGCAGCCATTTTGCAGTTGGGGCAGGTTGAGGTGGCAAAGAGAATTGTTTTGTCCTCTGCTTCGGTTTTTGCAGCCTTTTCCTGAGCAGCCTTCACTGCAGCGGCAACCTCCTTGCCGAACTTTGAGGGATCATATTCAAGACGGTGCTTGTATTCCTGGCTCTTTCCGTCATTCCAGTTCTGAACGGGACGGTAGTAGCCTGTGATACGGCTGTAAACCTCTGTCTGCTCACCGCAGTCAGGACAGGTGTAAACCTCACCTGCAATATATCCGTGATTCTTACAAACAGAATAAGTTGGTGAAAGAGTGTAATAAGGAAGCTTGTAATTCTCTGCAATCTTTCTGATAAGGGCAGCTGCACTCTTCCAGGTGGGAAGCTTTTCACCGATGAAGGCGTGGAAAACAGTACCTGAGGTGTAAAGAGTCTGAAGCTCATCCTGAATGTCAAGAGCTGAGAAAATGTCATCTGTGTAACCGACGGGAAGGTGTGAGGAGTTTGTGTAATAAGGTGCTTCACCCTTCTTTGAATCGGAAGCTGTGATAATGTTGGGGAAACGCTTAAGGTCATGCTTTGCAAGACGGAAGCTTGTTGATTCAGCAGGAGTTGCTTCAAGGTTATAAAGATCACCGTACATCTCCTGATAATCTGAAAGGCGCTCACGCATATGATTGAGCACATCCTTGGCAAACTGCTGTGCGTCTTCATTTGTAAGATCAGCCTTGATCCATGAAGCATTGAGACAGGCTTCATTCAGACCGACAAGACCGATTGTTGAGAAATGGTTATCGAATGAGCCGAGATATCTCTTTGTGTAAGGATAAAGTCCGTTTTCAAGGAAGGCTGTGATAACCTTTCTCTTGATTGCAAGTGAACGGGCTGAAATGTCCATAAGCTTGTCAAGGCGCTCATAGAAATCTGCCTCATCCTTGGCAAGAAAAGCAATTCTGGGAATGTTGATTGTTACAACGCCCACAGAGCCGGTGCTTTCACCGCTTCCGAAGAAGCCGCCTGACTTTTTGCGAAGCTCACGAAGGTCAAGACGGAGTCTGCAGCACATTGAACGTACATCACTGGGCTCCATATCGGAGTTGATGTAGTTTGAGAAATAGGGAGTTCCGTATTTTGATGTCATTTCAAACAGAAGCTTGTTGTTTTCTGTTTCTGACCAGTCAAAATCACTTGTAATTGAATATGTGGGAATGGGATACTGGAAGCCTCTGCCGTTGGCATCACCTTCAATCATAGTCTCGATGAAGGCACGGTTGACCATGTCCATTTCCTTTTTGCAGTCCTTATATTTGAAATCCATTTCCTTGCCGCCGACAATTGCATTAAGCTCTGCAAGGTCATTGGGAACTGTCCAGTCAAGAGTGATGTTTGAGAAGGGAGCCTGAGTACCCCAGCGTGAAGGAGTATTCACACCGTAAATGAAGGATTCAATGCACTTTTTGACCTGCTCATAGGAAAGATTGTCAGCCTTGACAAAGGGAGCAAGATAAGTGTCAAAGGATGAAAATGCCTGAGCGCCTGCCCATTCATTCTGCATAATACCGAGGAAGTTCACCATCTGATTGCAAAGAGTTGCAAGATGCTTTGCGGGAGCTGAGGTGATTTTACCTGTTACACCGCCGAGGCCTTCCTTGATGAGCTGCTTGAGTGACCAGCCTGCACAATAGCCTGTGAGCATTGAAAGGTCATGAATGTGAATGTCAGCATTTCTGTGTGCGTTGCCGATTTCATCGTCATAAACCTCACTGAGCCAATAGTTAGCGGTGATTGCGCCTGAGTTGTTGAGAATAAGACCGCCGACAGAATATGTAACGGTTGAATTTTCCTTGACTCGCCAGTCGGAAACATTAACGTAATTGTCAACAATCTCCTTATAGTCAAGAAGGGTGGTGTTGATATCACGAAGCTTTTCATGCTGACGGCGGTAAAGGATGTATGCCTTTGCAACATCTGAATAACCCGCCTGAACAAGAACATTTTCAACACTGTCCTGAATGTCTTCAACGGCAATGTTGTGATCTCGGTTGATTTTCGGCTCAAAGTCTGCGGTGACCTTCAAAGCAAGAAAATCAATGATTTCAGGGTTATAGTTTCTCTGCTGTGCTTCAAAAGCAAGGGTGATTGCTTCAGTGATCTTTTTGATTTTGAAATCAACGACCTGTCCGTTTCTTTTTAAAACTGAATACATAAAAAAACTCCTCCTGTTGTTTTATCTCCATATCTTGTGGTATCCCCGTAATTACGGGGGAGCAAGTTGAATTGTATCACAAGATGTTGTAAAAATCAATAGGAAGAGCACAAATTATTGTGTTTATTTAATATTTTTAATATTGTGAGTTTTCTTCACTGTCCGCGCAGTGAAACCCTGTATCCTTCATCTGCCGCAAAGGCACATAAACTCTGGATTTCCTGCTCAGGCCAGGGAGAAAGGTTTTGACAAATCAGGTTGCCCGAATCTGTGAACTGCTGAAAAAACAGCGCTGAATCCTTTCCTGCAAGGCGGCAGATTTCAATCAGATCCTCTCTTGTGTGAAGCTCACTGACCACGGTTGTTCTGAATTCATAATGGGGAGCTTTCTCTTTGATGAGAGCAATGCTTCTGAGAATTTTCTCTTCATCAACATTCACTCCCGCAGTGACTGAATATTTTGCAAGAGAATTTTTTATATCCATTGCAACATAATCACAGACCTCTTCCGAAAGAATTTTTTCAAGAACATCCGGATTATATCCGTTTGTGTCAAGCTTGACGCAAAAGCCCATATCCTTGATTCTTTTCATAAAAGAAATCAGATCCTTCTGAAGAGTCGGCTCACCGCCGGTTATACACACGCCGTCAATGAGACCCTTACGCTTTTCAAGATAGGCAAAAACCTCCTGCTCATCAATTTCATATTCATTTTGCTGAGTTACAAGAGCCGCATTGTGACAGAACGGGCAGCGGAAATTACAGCCATAGGTAAAAATTGTGCAGGCTGTTTTTTCGGGATAATCAAGGAGTGTAAGTTTCTGCATTCCTGAAATAAGCATAATATCACCTCGCTGAATTATATTATCATTTAAGCTTTGACAATTCAACAGTTGACGGTAAAATTTTTTAATTGTATAATAAAAACAGCTTTTAAGGAAAGGAGTAAGAATATGTTCAGGCTTGAAATAAGAGAAAACGGCTTTGTGAAAACTGTTTCCGTTAAAGCAGGCACTCCCCTTTCACTCGTTCTTGAAGAAAGCTCAGTTCCTCATTATTGCGGTAAAAACGGGCTTTGCAAAAAATGCACCGTCACCGTTAACGGAAAAAAGGAGCTTTCCTGCCGTTACACCGTGAAAGAAGATGCAATTGTTGAAATTGAAGCAGAAGAAAGTATACTTTCCCCAACCGGAGCAGAAGAAAGTCTTCAGACCGACGAAAAGATGTGCCTTTGCTTTGATATCGGCACAACCACACTTGTTCTTGCTCTTGTTTCTCAGCTGAAAAAGGAAATCATTTTTTCCGTCAGCAGAAACAATCCGCAAAGAATTCACGGTGCCGATCTGATGTCCAGAATTGATTATGTGAGAAAAAACGGAGTCAGCCTTCTCAGACGTGAGCTTCTCATTTCTCTCAGAGAAATGCGTGAAGAAATTTTTTCACGCTTCGGCATTGAAGAAATTGAAACCCTTTTTGTTTCAGGCAACACTGCCATGCTTCACATTTTTCTCGGTGAGGATTGCTCCTCAATGGGAATTGCTCCCTATACCCCTGTTTTTCTTGAAGGAAAAACTCTCTCCGCGTCCGCTGCCGGCACAGAAAAAATCCGCACTGTTACCGTTCTGCCGTCAATCTCCGCCTTTGCAGGTGCTGACATTGTTGCGGGACTAAATCTTATTGCAAAGCCCGGAGAAGAAGTCCTTTCAGTGCTTATGGATCTTGGCACAAATGCCGAAACAGCTCTCATCTCAGGCAGCAGAATCCTCTGCACCTCAGCTGCGGCAGGTCCCTGCTTTGAATGTGCAAACATTTCAAAGGGAATGAGTGCCGTCAACGGAGCCGTCTCCAAGGTAAGTCCCGAAGGAAAGCTGACCGTTATCGGAGAAGGTGAAGCAAAAGGAATCTGTGCCACCGGTCTGATTGATCTGATTGCCTTTCTGCGCAAAAAAGAAATTATCGACTCAACGGGGCTTCTCCTTTGCTCCGGAGATTATCATCTGACAGAAAATGTGTCTCTCACTCAGGAGGATGTGCGTCAATTCCAGATTGCAAAGGCGGCAGTATCAGCCGCTCTGCACTGCCTTTTCAAAAAAGCCGATGCCGACTTCGGCAAAGCTGACAAGCTTTATATAAGCGGAGGCTTTTCCGCCGCACTTGAAGAAGAAAGTCTGATTGAAAGCGGAATCGTGCCGCCCGAATTCAGAGGAAAAATTGTCCCGTTGGGAAACTCCTCCCTTCTCGGCACAGTAAAATTTGCCGCCGAAGGCAATGATCTTTCATTTATCACCGGAAAAGCCGAATACATCGACCTTGGCGGTGACAGGGATTTTGAAAGAAATTTTATTGATAATATAAATTTCAGATAACAAAAAAATGCTCACAAATCTGTGAGCATTTTCTTTTGTTTGATTACTTTACAAGAGCCTTGATTGCTTCAACCTTGTCAGTCTTTTCCCACTGAACGTCAAGGTCTTCTCTGCCCACGTGACCGTAAGCAGCAAGCTGACGGTAAATGGGAGCACGAAGCTTGAGTGTATCAATAATTGCGGCAGGACGAAGATCAAACACCTTGTCGATGATTGCTCCGATTTCTTCGTTGCTGATTTTGCCTGTTCCGAAGGTATCAACCATAACTGAAACGGGCTTTGCAACACCGATTGCATAAGCAAGCTGAACCTCACACTTTGAAGCAAGACCGGCCGCAACAATGTTCTTTGCAACATATCTTGCAGCATAAGCGGCACTTCTGTCAACCTTTGTGGGATCCTTACCTGAGAATGCACCGCCGCCGTGACGTGAATATCCGCCGTAGGTGTCAACAATGATCTTTCTGCCGGTAAGACCGCTGTCACCCTGAGGACCGCCTGTTACAAAGCGTCCTGTGGGATTAACGAAAATCTTTGTGTCTTTTCTCATAAGCTCTGCGGGGATAACGGGCTCGATAACATACTTTTTGATATCCTCTCTGATCTGTGAAAGCTCAACGTCAGCGCTGTGCTGAGAGGAAACAACAACTGCTGTCACTGCAACGGGCTTGCCGTCATCATATTCAACGGTTACCTGGCTCTTGCCGTCTGCACGCAGATAAGCAAGTGTACCGTCTTTTCTGACCTTTGTAAGCTGCTTTGAAAGCTTGTGAGCAAGTGAAATGGGAAGAGGCATAAGCTCAGGTGTTTCATCACAGGCGTAACCGAACATCATACCCTGGTCGCCTGCACCGTTGAGGTTGTAATCGTCATCCTCACCGTCTTTTCTTTCAAGAGATTTGTCAACACCCATTGCAATGTCAGGTGACTGACCGTCAAGAGCAACAAGAACCGCACAGGTGTTTCCGTCGAAGCCTTTTTCACCGTTGTCATAGCCGATTTCGTTGATAACCTGTCTTGCAATTTTTGCAACATCAGGCTTATGAGTTGATGTGATTTCACCCATAACAAGAACCTGACCTGTTGTGACAGTTGTTTCACAGGCAACTCTTGCCATAGGATCATGTGAATAAATGTCATCGAGAACCGCGTCGGAAATCTGGTCGCAAATTTTATCGGGATGTCCCTCTGTTACGGACTCGGATGTGAAAAGATACTTTGCCATTTTTTAATCCTTCTTTCTTTACTTTTTGATTTTATATTTCATAAATGAACGTTCCTCATAAAAAAACGGTCAGAGTTTATCTGACCGTCAAGCCTTATTTTTCGGTCATACCGCAGGATTTGGCACCTTGCTGATGCAGGTTGCCGAGCTTCACAGGGCCTGTTCCCTCAGCTGCTCTTAATAAGGAAATATTCAATTTACTCTGCTTAGTATATCAACTAGTTACCTTCTTGTCAATACACAGAAAAAACTTTTAATTATTTAACAATTTTTTTAAGTCTGTCAATCACAACACGGATGAGAGGGAAGCTTACAACAGAAAGCATAACACCCTTGATTCCGTTAATTGCAGTTGCACCCCAGACAGCCGCCCAGATTCCGGCAGAATCAAGAGTAATGCCAAGGAAATGCCTGAAGAAAAGAGGAGCGATGATATAATTGGCAAAAAATCCCACAACAAGAATTGTTGCAGTACCCGCAAGGCAGGCAAGAACAATCCCCTTTTTGCCGTCCTTCTTTTTCATTTTGCCGTAAACAATGCTGAAGGGCACAACATAAGCACAGCCCACAAGGAAATTCATCAGATTTCCGTAACCCATCTGTGTTCCCATTCCCTTGATGATAAGCTCAAGAAGGTTTTTCACAAGCTCAACAACAATTGCGGAAACGGGACCGAAAATAACTCCTGAAACAAGAGCGGGAATGTCACTGAAATCAAGCTTGAGGTGGGAAAGAGAGGGAATGACGGGAAACTCAAGGAAAAACAGCACAAGACTGATTGCCGAAAGCATTGCAATTAAAGAGATACGCTGGATTTTGTTTTCTTTTTTACTCATATTTACTCCTCCTTGGGTACTCGGTACCTAAAAAAACAAAAAGCCCACAGAAAAAATCTGCGGGCAAAAATAGAACAAAAATGTTATATTTTTCTTCTTTCGTCCGGACTGTACCGTCGGCTTCGGAATCACACCGAATCTGCACAAAGTTGCCTTTGGCTCGTGGGCTTTAACCACCGGTGAGGAATTGCACCTCGCCCTGAAGATTAGTTTGATATTATGATAGCACCCTGACTGCACTTTGTCAAGGGTGAATCACACTCTTGACTCAATAACAGTAACTGCACCGAGAATTTCAACCTCACCCATTCCTGCAGGAATGAAAAGGCTTTCTCCCTTGTAAAGGGTGATGTAGCTGTCACCGTGAATAACAACTCCGTTGCCTTCAACGGCAACAAGAGAAACAAAGGAGCTTTCATCGGCAATTACTGTTGCTTTCTCCTCAACCTCAAGCTTTTTCATGGTGAAAAGCTCACAGGTGCAAAGAAGAGTTTCCTTCCAGCCGTCATGCTGCTCGGTCTCCTTCACAGGCTTGCCGTCAGCGTTGATTGCCTTGGTTGTTGTGACGTCAATTGCCTTTTCAACGTGAAGCTCACGGGGCTTGCCGTTCTGGAGTCTACCGTAATCGTAAACTCTGTAAGTTGTGTTTGAGTTCTGCTGAACCTCTGCAAGAAGAATTCCCTTGCAGATTGCATGGAGAGTGCCTGCCTCAATAAAGAAGATGTCACCCTTTTTAACCTTGACTCTGTTGACATATTCAAGAAGAGTGTTTTCTTCAATGCTCTTTCTGAATTCTTCCTTGGTTACATCCTTTTTGAAGCCGTAAATAATTTCTGCGCCCTCATCACAGTCAACAATATACCATGCCTCTGTTTTTCCGTATTCACCCTCATTTTTAAGCGCGTATTCATCATCGGGATGCACCTGAACGGAAAGATTGTCCAGCGCGTCAATGAGCTTGATGAGAATGGGGAAGCTTTCAAACTTTTCACAGTTTTTGCCGAGATAAGCCTTGCCCTCATTGCTGAGCACATCAGACAGAGTTCTTCCTCTGAATTCTGTGTTTTCAATCACACACTCACCTGCTTCATGGCAGGAAAGCATCCAAGCCTCAGCCTGTCTGTCGGTGAAAGAAACAATGTCAAATTCCTTTGAAAGTCTTGTTCCGCCCCAGATGTAATCCTTTACGGCGGGAGTAAGTTTCAATATTTTCATATTATCACTCCTAAAATGTCATATTTTTACAGTTGATTTTATATTATCTAAATAGTTTAACAAGGAAGGTGAAGCTGTGTTTACAATAATAGCCCCAACCGTACTTTCGGCACTGATTATACTTTTTGTGATGCTCAGAAGCAATCATTTTACATATTGCCTTTTTCTTTCAGCTCTTTCGGGAGTCGGCTCTCTTTTTGCCGTCAACACCCTTGGCAGCATCACGGGAGTAACCCTTGGCATAAATGACATAACCCTCATTGTTTCCTCTCTGGGAGGTATGCCGGGTGTCATCGGCCTTCTGACAGTACGTGCCTTACTGAATTATACTATTGTGTAAGTGTTTTTGCAATACCCTGAGCAATTGCATTTCCGAGAAGCCTGATATTCTCTGTTTCAATGAGCTTAAAGCATTCCTCATCGTTTGTCATATAACCCGTTTCAATCAGCACGCTGGGACAGTCCTCAACTCTGAGCACACCAAAGGGATAATATCTTGTTCCGTCAAGAAGCTGACTGTAAAGCTCCTGTCTGCCGGGATAAAGATTGTTTCTGAAGACCTCACCGAGCTGAGAATAAATGTTTTCGGCAAGAGAAAGAGAGAAGCCCTTGTAATAATAAACACTTGTGCCGATGTCACTGCTTTTCGGTGAACCGTTGCAGTGAATACTGACAAACAGGTCAGGCTTCACGGAATAAACAATGCTCTTTCTCTGATCAATCGAAAGACTTTCATTACCCTGTCTTGTAAGCTGAACCGTTGCACCCATTTCTCTGAGTCTGTCTCTGACAATATAAGTAAGGGCAATGTTCACATCGCTTTCCTTCACCTGCTCACCGATGCCGAGAGCACCCGAGTCAACTCCGCCGTGACCCGCATCAAGAAGCACAACCGCACCGTTTAAGCCCTGAGGTCTGTTGTGAACGGTGATTTCAAGCTCTCCCGCGCTGTTATATTCAAAGCTGCAGCCGTAATATTTTCCTGCAAAGGCAAGAGGCATTCTCAGAATCATTTCCTTGCCCGAAGCAGATTTATACCAGCTTGCGCCCGAAATAACATTGCACACAGAGGTGTCAATTTCACCCTGAGCTGATGATGTATGAAAAAAAACAATTTCAATATAATCTGCGGTAAAGCTGCTCAGATTATATTTTTTTGTATATGCGCTGAAATAATTCTGCGGAGTATGAGTGATTTTATAAGGCACCTTCCAGTTGGTGCTGAGTCTGATTTTAAGGCTTCCCCTGTCTCCGTGGGAGGAAAGCACCCTCAGCTCATTCTGACCCATATTCTGTCTTGCAGTCAGCTGAACGTGATCAGCTTTGACTCTGACCCCCGAGGAAAGCTCATAATAAGTCACGTTTTCCTCCTCATCGTCATTATAAATAACCGCTTCATTTTCAACGTAGTCAACCGTTCCCCTGACAAGAGTTGAATAGGAGGGATCATAGGTATCGTCATTATAGAAAATCGGTCTTGTGTCTGCATACTCGGCAGTTACTAAGCACATCTGATCACCCACATATGGAGTATAAACCGTGGCACCCTGGGTTGTGGGCGGATTTGTTGCTGCATATTCATCATTTTCAAGCTCGGGAATGAAATTTTCAAGGACAATACCCGTTGTCAGGTGATTTTCAGTAACAGCGGGAGCTGTTGTCGGCTCTGTCACGGGCTCCTCGGCGGCAACAATGAGAGCTCCCTTTTTCTGCTCACTCACCTCACCCAGTGAGCCGATAACGGTTATCATACCAAGAGAGGCAACCTCACTGAAGCTTGAGGGCATTTTTGCCTTTGCAACAAATGCGGTATAGCCCTTGGCAGATTTTTCCTGCTTATGGGCCTTATATTCCTTTGTGCCGAGCTTAACAGTAACCTGAGCGGAGGAATGGGCAATTGTGAGAATATTTATTTCTTCTCCCGGATAAGCCACAACCTCATCAAGAGGAATAACCGCGCGGATAATTTCACCGCTGAAATTCATTGTAATTTTATAAGTAATCTTTTTTCCGTTCTGTGTGAAAACAAATTCATTTTCACCAATGTCAAGGTCAAGGGTTATTTTTTTGCTTCCCCTTTCACCGAGTGAAATCTTTTTGCCGTCAAGATAAACGGGAAAAACATCGGAGCCGCAAAGCTCAAATTCAGCCGTAAGCTCATTTGTTTCAAGAGCCTGACCGTCATAGCCGGTGATGCTCAGCTCTCTGAGAGTCAGTTCGGGCACAATTCCCGAGGTAATGTATTTTTTCACGGCAGAAAAGCTGCTCTGATAATTTTTTCTCACCTGACTGTAAGCTGACATACAGCGGCTTTCAAGAGCCTTTGCCTGAGAAATGCCCATAAGAAGCTCGAGAGCATAAGACGGACTTTTCTTTTTTTCGGCCTTTCCAAGGTCAATGACACAGCTTGAGCTGATTCCCTGCTCGGCACAAAGGCTGTCCAATGTCAGAAAGCTTTCACAATCGGCTTTGTCGGAAATCAAAAAAACAATTCCGTCACAAAGCTCTTTGCTGAAGGAGTCCTGCTGAGAAGAAAGGTAAACAAGAAGCTCCTTCTCCTCACCCACTGTCTTTCTGATGCTGATAAGCTTCTGCTCATCAGCCGAAGAGGTGACAATGAATCCGTCACAGACAAGTGCGGCCGCCTTATACTGATAATCCGCAAGAGAATCGGAAACAAAGAGAAAACATTGCTTTCCGCTTTCCTTCATCTTTTCACAGATAAGAGTCACTCTCTGAAGGTTTTCACGGTAATTGCCTTCTCCCTGTGAGAAAAAGCCGTTTTCTATAAATATTCTGTCAAAAACAGAGGACTGAAGATAAGCGGCAGCGGAATCAAAGTCTTCACTGTCTGAAGCAAAAGGAAAATCCTCATTATCTCTGACAATAATGGCATTATTTTTCCCCGCCGCTTTTTCTTTTTCCTGATTCATCAGATAATCGTCAACACCGCTTTGAATGTTTTCACCCTCAAACACACTTTCAACAACATTCCTATTTGAAAAATGAACTGCAAGAGCACTTGCCAAAACCACAAAAAAGGCAAGAGCGGTTGCTATAATTATATTTTTCTTCTTCATTTTACCGTTCCTTAAATTTATTTGATAATCATTGTATCACATTTTTAAGATTTTTTAACTCCTCTGACAAAAAAGTTTCAGAAAAATTTATATATGAGGCACTGTAAAGAGCAAAATCACCGTACCCCTGCTCATAAAGAAGCTCAACCTGACGGGATATTATGTCAGAGTTTTCCTTCCATTCATCCTTTCCAGCTCCTGCAAATTCATCGGCAAGACCTGATTTATAAAGGGCAAGGCCAACAGCAAGAGTCACCTCCGGCTCGGTGCAAAGCTCTGCCCAACGTTCAAGGCAATCACCGAAGGGAAGCCTTGAATGCTCAAAGCCGTAATAAATCTGCGGCAGAATAACATCACAATAACCCTTTTCACTGCACCAAAGTGAGACATCGGCACAGCTTTCCGTCTCGCATTTTTCAATGTCACCTGACGGGCTTACAGAAAAAATCTTGTCCTCTCCGAAGCTTTTGACAAGACTGTAAACCGAAGCCATAAGGCTGTTTACACTTTCCTTTCTCCATTCATTCAATGAAAGCTCACCGCCCGAAGAAAGATAAAGCTCATAGGCATCTTTGTCAAACTCACTGTCATCGGGATAAAAATAATCGTCAAAATGTATTCCCGCAAGAGAATAATTTTCAAGAAGCTCTCTTACCCCGTCAATAATCAGCTTCTGAACTGAAAGTGAAGACGGATTAAACCATATGCCGTTTTCCGTAACGGCTGCATCACCTGTTTTTTCCCTGAGCCAGCAGAGAGCAACATTGTCTTCACTGAGTCCGTCAACGCTGCTGAAGGAGGACACACGGTAAGGATTGATCCAGGCGTGAACCCTCAGCTGTCTTTTTTCGGCACAGGAGATAACCTTCTGCAAAATGTCAAAATCAGCCCTTTCACCCTGTCTGCCCGAAGCGTAAAAGCTCTGAGGAAAAATTTCCGAATAATAAAGAGCGTCTGCATAGGGTCTGACGTGAACAAAAACATCCGTAACACCGATCTCTGCCATATTGTCCACAAGCAAAGTAATATATTGTTCATATTCTTTTTCGTTTTTTCTGTCCTGAGTGACCTGAAGCTCAAAGCAGCTCAGCCAGGTATAAATGCTTGTTTGCTTTGATTGTTGTTCACAGCCGGCTGTGGTCTGCTGAGCTTCTGATGGTTGCTGGGTTTCTGAGGGCTGCTGAATTTCATTTTTTCCGCAGCCTGAAAGAAAAAACACAAGACAAAGCAAAAGAAGAAAAAATTTTTTCATTTTATTCACTTCCCAAAGTTGACAATAATGCAAAAACAAATTAAAATAAAAAGAAAGAAGTTCTATCGCGGAGGTAAGCTATGGCTATTAAAACCATTGAGAATTTAAAAGCAAAGGATGAAGGCTATTCGGATTTTGTCACCTGTCCCAAGTGCCAGAAATATATTGCAATGAGACTTTTTTATCTTGATGACAAATCAAAGGTAAATCTCCTTAAAGGTGAGGACAAAAATATGCTTATTGCCGTATGCCCCTGCTGTGCAGAGGTGTTCTCCGTAAATATGCATTACTACGAAGAAAAGAGCAAGGGAACAACGGTTTACATGACCGAAAGTGACCTGAAGGATATCAGAAATGCCTGATGCGGTCAATTTCATTCTGCCGTTTTTTTACTGTTTTTTCATTATATCACTGATAACGGCTTTTGTAACTGTATATGACAAAATTTCCGCAAAAAAATCAGCAAGACGCATTCCCGAAGCAACTCTGTTTACCCTCGCTTTTCTCGGCGGCAGCTTTGCGGAATATCTGACAATGCGCCTCATCCGCCACAAAACACTGCACAAAAGATTCATGATCGGTCTTCCGATGATAATGCTTTTACAACTTGCAGGTCTTCTTGCAGTTTTATATTTCATTTCAAAGTAACAGATGTATTCAGCATGAGAATACATCTGTCTTTTTATTTTTAGCAGGGAATAAGAAGTATGCCGTCCTTTTCCATAATTTCTCCCTCAAGAGAGTTTTCCTCCATTATCACACTGACGCCCGTTTTGTATTTTTTGCCTATGTCCCATAAGGGCTGACCTTTGCGGGCAAAAAAGAGAATAAGCTGAGACTGCTTGCTTTCAATGTCCTTGCTTTCAATTCCTGTTGCAGCGGTAAGAAGCTTATGTTTTTCCGTCACATCAGCTCTGAAATTATAATCAAGCTCACATTTAACCCTGACAATGCTGTCCTTTTCAGCTGAAAATTCAAGAGAAACAATATCTCCTCTTCCCTCACAAAGCAGATTTTCATTTCTGATTCCGGAAGCTGCAGAAAATTCAAATGCACAGTTTTTCTCTGCATACCGTACGGCAGAGCTGCCGTCAAGAAAAACCGAGCAAAGAAGAAAATCACACCGTCCGATAATCTCTCCGTCTTTTTCTCTGAAGCTCAATGATGTGTCCTTGTGCCACATATCATAAATTTCTTTAATCTTTTCTGCCGAAAAATCAACGGTACAGTCCTTTGATGCCCTTTTTCTTTCAGAAAGCAGCACAATGGGAAACTCCCCGTATTTATATTCATCCTGCACCTGACAATCAGTACAGTAGCAATCACTGATAAGGGTTATATCCTTTTCCTTTTCACCCCTGACAAAAGCGGAAACCCTTGCGGCAATTTCAAGAAGTCTGCCCTTTCCCGAGGAATCCGTTCTCACCGCAGCCACACTCTGACGGCAGCTGAGACTGATTGTGAGAAGGCTTTTTTCATCTATGCCGGGCATATCAAGAATCTGACTTATGGGCATTGTATGAGTAAGCTTCTGAGGCTGAGACTGATTTTCCGTGCAGTAAAGGATTTCACATCTGAGCTCACCCTTTATCAGAAGCTTGTCAGCCACTGCCTTTTCTGAGCTTACGGCAGGGTAACACCTGAGACGGACGATTTTTGCAATATCAGGCTTATCCTGACTGAGAGCAACGGTTTCATTGAGATCAAAGGTTTTTTCTCTCTGGCAAAGAAGGTGTCTTACCCGGACTGTTTCTTTTTTGCATTCGGCACAGCAGTCTGTAATCTGAGAAATAACACTCATTTCTTTTTCATTGAAAGCCATAACATTGATACCGACACTGCCTGTGATGCTTATCCGTCTCTGACTCAGCGCCCGACAGTTTATGTAATCTGTTTTTGCCTGAGCCTCAAGGCAGACATTTTCTGTCATTCCTTTTATGTGTGTGCTGCAGTTAAAGGTTGAATTATGCTCATAGCAGTCTATTCTGTCATCCTCTCCGACATAAAGGAGTCTTGTGACAATAACTCCCGACAGATTCACGCTTTCTCCCGACACGGAAATATTCGCAACTCCCGGAGTTACAATGCATCTGAGTATGCGCTTGACATCCGAGCAGTAATCAGGCAGATTAACCTCTGCATTCACCGACTGCTCACACTTGTTATGAGCAAAGCATTCACTGACGCTGAAGCTGTCTGCGTGTGTTTTAAGATTCATATTGACATCTCCTTTGTTTCTTTTTCTTTAAATTGTATTCTTACTCAAAGAAAAATATGAAGCGGTATTTTGTTGACAAAAATCTTTCCTGATGATAAAATTGCTTTGTATCGGAAAACATATATATTGAAAGGAGCAATGCAACTTATGAAAGTCGGTATTCTTTCCCTTAATATTTACACAACAGACCTTAACCCCGCCTGCAGAGTACATAGCTATGCTTTCCAGAAATTCCTTGATAACAACGGAATTGACAACGTTATTGTGGACTATTTCCCTCAGCACTGCAACCCCAAATACGATATGCGTCATCCCTATGACTATTATCTTGCCCATCCTAAAAAGGATGAAAAACAGCAGGAGCTTGCACTTAAGAAATGGAAAACACTTTATAAACAGCGCGAAAGAAGAACAGATGTGACTCAGGCATTCATTGACTCACATCTGCGCAAAACAGAAAGAAGATACACAACAAAGGACCTTGACACTCAGGATCCCGGATGTGACATCTATATTGCCGCAACAGATGTTCTCTGGAAATACAGAGATAACGGCATCGGCTTTGACCCCGGCTTTTTCCTTCGCAGCAAATGCATGGAGGGCAAGGGCAAAATTGCTTTTTCAGTTTCCTACGGCGGCAAGGAATACAACGATGAAAAGATTGCCCAGGTCAGAGAGTGGACAGAAGGCATTGACTTTGTTTCCACCCGTGAAAAATATCTTTATGACCTTTACAGCGGAACCTTCGGCAGAAATGCCGCAATCACCCTTGACCCCGTTTTCCTTCACGACAAGGACTTTTATGCCCCCATTGCAAAAAGACCCAAGGATGTTGAAGGCAAAAAATATGTTTTTGTTTACAACGTAATCAAGAACTCAAAGAATATTCTTGAAAGCGCTGTCCGTTTTGCTGAAGAAAGAGGTCTTGAGGTCATTGAAATGAGTGACTTCCCCGAAAACAAAAACTTCCCCAAGGGCACAACCCACAAGGTTACCTATAAGCCCGGCGTTGAGGAATGGCTCGGCTATATCAGACACGCCGAGTATGTTTTCACAAACTCCTTCCATTGCTGCTGCTTCTCAATTATTTTCGGAAAGCAGTTTTATGCAGGCAACCGCCTCGGCACAAAGGTTCAGTGGCTTCTGAGAGTTTTCGGCCTTCAGAACCGCTGGGTTGAAAAGGGTGTTGTTCCCGACGGCAAAAGAATCAATTACCACGAGGTAAATGCTCTGAGAAAGAAATACAAAAAGCAGACGGGAGATTTCATTCTTGCCGCAATTGCCGCAACAGAAAAAAGACTTCAGGGTGACACAGCGCCCTATGAAAAGCTCAGCGCAATTGAAAACGATGTTCTCAAGGATGAGTTTGTAATCACAAAGCATTACCCCGGTTTCACGGAAACTCAGACCGTTGCCTTCAATTCAGGTGAAGAGACCGTAACAAGCAAGCAGCTCAGACGTTATGACTTTGCCGGCTGGTACAGTGATGAAAAATTCAAGCACAAGGCAAATCTTGACCTTATTTCAACAGACAAGATTATTTATGCAAAATATATCAGACAGCCTGATATTTTCACAAAGCTTGGAAGCAAAATCAAAAACAAGAAGCTGCGCCGTTTACTGAAAAAGCTTCTCAGACTTTTCAGAAGAAAATAAGTTAAATTCAGGCATTGTGTGATATTACCCCACAATGCCTGTTTACTTTTTGTTAACAAATTCTATTGACATATAACACTAATATGTGTTATTATCCAGAAGATGAAAAATTTAACGGAGGTTTTTACAATGAAAAAAGTTTTATCAGTTATCCTTGCACTTTCCATGATTTTCTCATTCTGCCTTGTTTCTTCCGCTGCAAGTGAAAAACAGCAGAAGGAGTATAAGTCATATGTCCTTCTCGGTGACAGCATTGCTGCCGGCTGGAGTGACCTTGAAGAAAAAGACACAAGCCTCACAAGAGTTGAAGGCTCCTACGGTGCTCTTCTTGCTGACGATCTCGGCGCTGAATATCACCCCTATGCATGCATCGGCTTCAGAACTCATGAAATCCGTTATATGTTTGAAGACGATTTTGTCGGTGATGAATTTATGTTCTATTCAATCGACAAGAGCCGTGTAGATGCAGTTATCCCCGAAATCCGTCAGGCAGTTGCTGATGCAGATCTTATCACACTCAACGTCGGCGGTAACGACTGGGGCTCATATGTGGGCTGGCACGTTGAAAGAGCCGTTGCTGAAATGTCAGGCACAGAAAACTTTGTTGAAATGGCTCTCCCCTACCTTGAGAATACAGTAAACTTCAACATCGACACAATTGAAACTCTTGTCGGTATGGCAGACCTTGCTCAGTGTCTTCCCGAGCTTGCAGCTGTTCTTCCCTTTGCTATAAAGGAGGGCTTTGAGCATTACATTAAAAACTGGAACATTATGATTGAAGATATTTATGCTCTCAATCCCGATGTAACTCTTGTTGTTATCGGTATGTTCGACAACTCAGTTCAGGATGAAACAATGGACAACTTTGAAGGTGATTACACAAGCTCAGGCTTCGTTGTTCCCTCCGTTGAAATTGCAGGCATCAATATCGGTCAGACAGTTGTTGACCTTGCCAACACTCCGATGCGTGAAGGTGCTGAAAAATACGGCTACATTTTTGTTGATCCCGTCGGCACTCTCTGTGAGGTTAATCATCCCAGCGCAAAGGGTCACAGACACATCGCTGATTTAATTCTTGAAGCACTTCCCGATGCAAACTTCCCCTATGAAGATGTTGCTCTCGGCTCAGATTACTATGCTGCAGTTGAATATATGTATAAAAACAACATCATGGACGGCGCATCAGCAACAAGCTTCGGCGTTGACGAAAAACTCACAAAGGCTGACCTTGCAGCTGCTCTTTACAACCTTGCAGGCAAGCCCGAGGTAACAGCATCCGCATTCAGTGACATTGCAGATGCAGACCTTGCTGCCGCAGCAACCTGGGCTGTTGAAAACGGTCTTCTCAAAGCTGACGGTGACAAGTTCGAGCCCGAGGACAAGATCAACACTGTTGCTCTTGCAAGAATCCTTTACAAAGCAGAAAAGCTTGCAGAGGGCTCAGATTTCTTGAGAAGCATCAACACTCTCGTGTTCTTCTTCAGAACTCTTGTTTCAAACTTTGCAATTCTCGGCAACAACATCACAAGAGGCGATGCAGCTAAGATTATCTACAGCTATGCAAAGCTCTTCTGAGTTATATAACTGAAAATAAAGGAGCGGTAATACCGCTCCTTTTGTTTTACTCAGCGCTTGATTTTATGTGTTGATGTTCTGTCAAAATCAGTTTTCCTGACAACAACCTTCTTGATGCTTTTATAAGACGGCAGCTTTCTGTTAGTCAGCCTGACAGCCTCTGTGACAGCCTTGTCGATGTCCGATTTATCAAGGCTGTCTTTTTTATATTTTTTTGCAATCTCCTGCTCATCAGCAATAATTTCTGCACAGACAATATGATCTGATTCGGCATAAACCAGACTGTCTGCAATTACACTCTGCTGAGAAAGATAATATTCAAGCTCCTCGGGATAAATATTTTTTCCGTTTTTTGTGACGATGACATTCTTTTTTCTGCCCGTTATGTGATAATTTCCGCTTTTATCACAGTACCCCATATCTCCGGTACAAAAATATCCGTCAACAAATACCTTCTGAGTTTCTTTTTCGTTTTTGTAATAGCCCTTCATAACCATAGGACCTTTGACGCAGATTTCACCGATTCCCTTTTCATCTGTATCAATCAGCTTTATCTGAACATCCCTCAGAGGCTTACCAACAGAATCACAGGTTGGATGAGAAAAGCTGTTGCAGATAATAATCGGTGAACATTCCGTAAGACCGTAGCCGATAATGACAGGAATGCCGAAAAGCTCGAAATCCTCAGCAACCTCACTTTGCAAAGCCGCGGCTCCGCAGATTATTTTTTTAAGCCTACCGCCGAAAAATCCGTGAATCTGAGAAAAAAGCTTTTTCTTCTTCTCTTTCGGAAAAGCCGAGGCAATAACGGAAATCATCTGAAGCTTTTTGCGGGAGCCCTGCTGAGAAACACCCTGAAGAATCCTTTTATGAAATTTTTCAAGAATCAGCGGCACCGTCACAAAAACCGTTGGTCTGTAAAGACGGAAATCCTCCTTCAGATGTCTGACAGAACGTGCAAAGCTGACAGCTCCTCCCGAGTAAATTATCATCAGAAAAGCAATTGTTTCATAAGTGTGATGAAGAGGAAGCACAGAAAGGCTGACATCATCGGTGCCGACATCAACCCGTTCTTTTACATTAATCAGATCAGAGCAGATGTTTGTGTGAGTGAGCATAACTCCCTTTGCCATACCCGTTGTGCCCGAGGTAAACAGAATAACTGCAGTTGCGTCAGAATTTACCGCTGAATCAATGAAATCCCTTCTGCCTTGAGAAACAAGCTCCCTCCCTTGCTTTATAAGCAGAGAAAAGGAGAACTCCCCTTCTTTTTCATCCCACACGGCAAGACTGATTCCACCTGACAGAAAGATTGATGTACGCCTTATTTTTTCTGCCGATTTTCTGTCGGCACAAACGCACTTGACCTCGGCAAAGCTGATAATATTTTCAAGTTCCTCAACAGGAAGCTCCTTATCAACGGGCACGGCAACTCCCGTTCCGGAGGTAATAGTAAGATAAGAAAGACACCAGAAATAAGAATTTTCACCCATTATGGCAATCTTTTCACCCTTGAGCTTCAGCTTACAAATCAAAGCTGTTCCCAGACTCTCAATGTCATCTTTCAGCTGAGAATAGCTTATTTCTGCCTTTTCTGAGCTTTCATCTCTGACATAAAAGGCTGTGCCGTCATTGAATTTTTCACAGCTTTCTCTCACAAGCTCTTTTAAATCCGAAGGCTTCATCAGTCATCCCTCCAAAAAGTATTTAATATATTCTGTGCAAACAAATCATATTTATACATAAAAAAACAACTCAACCGTTTTGTACCGGTTGAGTCGCTTTTTTTATTCTGTTTCCGTTACTTTTTCAGTTTCCTTGTCATAAAGGAAGGATTTGAGAATTGCCTTATTTTCTTCAATGTCCATTTTCAGCACAAGCTGACCTGAAATTCTTGCATCAGACCAGGTACCCGCCGCAGGAATCTGCTGCTGCACCATGTCATAAGTCAGAAGCTTTGTGAAGGTGCTCATGCCAAAGGTGAGCAGCTTGTTTCTTGACATATTGGTTGAAATGTGGGGCACTGTTTTTTCAACAATATCAAAAAGAGTGATTATGTTTGTTTTAAGAGCTTTGTCAACAATTGCAGAAATAACCTTTCTCTGTCTTTCCGTTCTCTTGAAGTCATTATCGAGGTGTCTGATTCTGCAATACCAGAGGGCTGTGTTGCCGCTCATTTCATTTGTACCCTCAACAATATCCTGGCTCTTGATTTTGACAACCTCTTTCATATACTTTGCTTCTGCCGCTGTGACTCCGTCAACAGTGATGCCGCCGAGAAGATTGACCACAGTTTTGAAGGCAGTGAAATCCACCATCAGATAATAATCAATATCAACACCGAAATTATACTCGATAGTGTCCATAACAAGCTGAGCTCCGCCGTAAGTGAAGGACGCATTGAGCTTTGTGCTGTAACCCTTTGAAGGAATATAAACATAACTGTCACGAAGGAATGAGGTAAGCTTGATTTTCTTGTTCTGCTTGTCAACAGAGAAAAGAATCATTGTGTCGGAAAGGTTGCTGCTGACATCCTCTCTGCCGTCACAGCCGAGAAAAAGAATGTTTGTCACCTCATTGTCAGACACAAGGTCTTTTTCATCCACATAAGCATTAGGCACAATTGAATCATCATAATCAAGACCGCCCATTGCATTGTATCCCCAGGCAAACAATCCGCCGAAAAGAAGCATAACAGCAATCAAAGCCGAGGCAATGATGATAACCTTCTTTGAAGGACCTTTACCCTTTCCGCCCCCTGAGAGGCCGCCTTTGTTCTGAACTCTTGCACCCTGAGGTGTTCTTGAAGCTGCTGTACGTGTGCCCTGAGGCGCTCTTGAATTTGAGCTTCTGACGTTCTGCTGATTTCTTGCAGGAGCAGGTCTTGCACCCTGGGGAGTTCTGGCAGAAACAGATCTTGCACCCTGAGGCACCCTTGACTGAGGTGATCTTGATTGAGGTGTTCTTGATTGAGGTGAGCTGCTGTTAGTATATCTGTCAGCCATAAATTTATCCTCCTTGTATTTGTCTTCCGAGCTCTGCCCAACAGGTGCAAAGCTGAACATATCCTTGCTTTCGGGAGCTTTTTTCTGCGAAAAAGGCTCATAAGCGGGAATGTTGAAATTGCCCGAAAAGCTGTCGGTGTCTGTTTTTCTTTCAGAAGGAGAAACTGAAGATGAGAACATATAATCTGCCCCCGTGTTTTCAGTTCTTTTTTCCTCCTGCGTAAATCCGCTGTATGAAAAATTGAGACCGCTGCTTAAGGGTATATCTGTATCTTTAATATTGTCAAATGTATTTCTGTTTGAAAAGAAATCCTCCGATGAGGGCTCTTTGCTTTTGCTGAAAAAAAGATCTTCGTCCATAACATCCTCCTTGCTTTTAAAACATTTTACATCATCACGGACAAAAAAACAATAGTCTTTATATTTTTGTAACAAGCAAAAACTGCTTTTTCACTAAAATTGACGGCAGATGCTCAGTCTGCCGTCAATAATTAGTTGTTTATTTTTTCATTACTGCTTCGACAACTCTTTTTGAGTTGTCAGTGTCAAGAAAATCAAAGTTATAATCCCTGAAGCGTCGGTTTTTCTCAGCATCAAAGGGCGCTTCCACGGCATCACACAGCTGCTCAATATTGCGAGCCACTCTGCCGGGAAGATCAGTTTCATAATTTATGTAAAAATCTCTTCTTCCCGTGTACCATTCAAGATCAGGACAGTAAAAGACAGATTTTTTCTCAAGCAGAGAAAAATCCATACAGATTGATGAATAGTCTGTAATGAGCACATCCGCTGAAAGCAGCAGCTCTCTTACATCTTCATAATCCGTGACATCAGTCACACCCTGAAAGCTTTTGCCTGAGGTGTGAATCTGAGGATGAAGCCTGATAAAAAGCTCATACTCCCCGCCGAAACGCTCAAGAATTTTCTGCGCATCAAAACCGTCAAGAAGCTGTCTGTCTCTTTCGGGATCATCTCTGAAGGTTGGCGCATAAAGAATCATCTTTTTGCCGCTGAGACAGGGATAACGCCTTTCAAGCTTTTCTCTTGAAAACCGGGCATTGTCCTTGTTCATAATAAAATCCGTTCTCGGAGAGCCCAGAGGAAGAATTTTTTCCTCAGCAATTCCGAAAGCTCTTGAATAAAGAGGCACAAGCTTTTCAGCCGAGCAGATAAGCCAAGTCATCTTTTTGTTACAGGCAATTTCCCTTTTTCTTACATCCTCACTCTGAGGAATGTCAAAGCCGATTTTCTTGAAGGCTCCTTCACCGTGCCAGAGCTGAGTTATGACTGTTTCCTTTTTGAAATTAAGTTTACCCATAGGCATAAAATTATCGTTAAGGAAAACATATTCACTTGAAGCAAGAAGAGGTGCCTTCACAAAAAAGAATCTGAGCACGGCAAAAGGTCTTTTCACCGAAAGATCCTCTCTGGTAATAAGAAGGAACTCGTATCCGCCCTCTTTTTTCAGATATTCATAAACACAGCCCAGGGAATCCTTAAAATTTTCATTATGCATGGAAATGAATGCAACACGGTTTTTTCTGACCTTCAGAAAAAGGGCGCTGAAATTAAAAATCAAGGCATAAAGATTATAAAGTATCTTTTTCATATCAGAACTTGATTCCCCACTTCAAGAAATATTTGATAATCGACATAACGTGAATCATCAGAATTTTTTTGTTTCTCTTGCTCTCTCTTTCCCAAAGGTGATAAACCGTTGCCGAAGGATAATAAAGAGCTGACCATTTCTGAGAAACACGTCTTGCAATGTCACAGTCCTCAAGATACATAAAAAATCTTTCATCAAAGCCACCAAGCTCTTTGAACACATCTGTCCTGAAGAACATAAAGCAGCCCGTTGCATTGGTGATTTCAAAGGGCTCTTTTTCATCCTCTTTATCAAGCATACAGTAATCAATGATAAGCTGATTAGGCTCTTTTTCCTTGTTGTAAAGGAAATGGGCACCAAGATATCTGACGGTGGGGTTCCTTTTTGCAAGATGCTGCTTTGTTCCGTCTTCAAAACGGATTTCGGGAGAAAGAAGACCTGCGCGCTCATTTTTATCCGCGTAATCACAAAGCTCGGTTATAACATCGTCTCTGAGAATAATGTCGGGATTGATAACAACGTGATATTTTGAATCAAGCAAAGGCAGCACCTTGTTGTGACCTGCACCGAAGCCGTCATTTGATTTCGGCTCAATAACAACCACCTGAGGAAAATTTTCTTTGATATAATCGGCAGTACCGTCCGTTGAATTGTTATCAACAACATAAAGAGTGAAATCCACACCCTTTGTCTGCTCGAGAACTGAGGAAATCGTGTTTCCGATTTTTTTCATACTGTTATAAGTTACAATACATCCGCTGACAGTATAATTTTTCATTTTGTCACACCTCATTTATTGAACAAAACCCTTTTATAAAGCTTTGTGATTAAATATCTTCTCCATTGAAGCTTCTGGATTGAGGAGGTTTTTCCGCCTGTAACATTTCCGCCGTGCACACGGTAATAAATAAGGGGCAGGTCAATGAATTTGACCTTTCCGTAAATCTCACCCATAAGACCGATCCACTGGTCGTGCATTGGAATTACGGCGGGAATCGGCATAATTTTTTTGAGAAGCTCGCGTCTGAATGCCATACAGCAGCCCATATAGGAATTTTTCAGAATATTTCTTACAACGCCCTGCCTGCTGCCTCTCTTTTCAAAGAAGGAATAATCGGTGATATTAAGCTCCCCGTCAGTAACATAAGCGTTGTGAAGCACAAGGTCATAGCCCTCATTGAATGCCTCAGTGACTCTTTTGACCTTGTCAGGAAGCCACACGTCATCCTGGTCACAAAGAAAAATATAATCACCCTTGCAGTATCTGATTGCATTGACGAAGTTGGCAACAACGCCCTTGCTTTTTCCTTCAACATAAATTACTCTGCCATCCTCTTCAGAAAGCTTTCTGACAATTTTTTCTGTTGCTCCCCCGGGTCTGTCATCGGAAACAATGATTTCGTCACCGTGAGAAAGCTGAGGCAGAATTGAACGAATCTGCTGTTCAATATATTTTTCGCCTTTATAGGCGGCAAGTGCAACGGATATCATCACAACACCTCCGTACTTTTCTTTCCTTTCATTATAACATCAGCCGTTTGTTTTTACAAGAGAAAGAAAAAATAAAATCGGGACAGCCGACACTGTCCCGAAAGCAATTGTAATTATTTAAAAAATCTTATCTCATCGGTCACTTCAATCCCTAGCTGTCTGAGATTTTCATAACCCTTTTCAAAAAGCTTGCTGTCAAGATAAGCTGAAGGCACATGGGCATCAATGCCAACAACTGCCTTTATTTTGTATTCAGCGGCAATTTTCCAGAAATCAGGATAAGGATAACCGTCCTTTCCGTCATTGACGGAGTGGCTGAAGCCGAGAAGATTATATTCTAAAGGAGTATCTGTTTCAACTGCCTTCTGAACAATCCTTCTTGTTATCTCTTCACACTTTTCGTCAAACACGGGATAGCCCCTCATAAAAATATCCGGGTGAGCAACATAGGAAAACATACCTGAATCAAGAGCCTCCAGAATATCACGGCAATAACGCTCAAGCTCCTGATGGGAGCTGAGATTTCCGTTATACTTTTCACCGATTTCATCTGAGCAGAAATGGTGTCCGAGAATGATATAATCAATGGAATGCTCCTTGATCTTTTCCTTGAGCCAGGGCATATACTTGGGAAAATATTCACATTCAAGACCCAGCTTTACGCTGATTTTATCCTTATACTTTTCTCTGAGAGACTTGACGCTGTCACAGTAATCCTCAAGTCTGTCTGCGGTCATTCTCATATAAGAAACAAAGCCTTCTTCAAAATTCCATGGACTGTGGTCAGAAAAGCCGATTTCATCAAAGCCTGCTCTGACTGCGGCAACAACGAAGGCCTCATCCTCACCCTGAGCGTGAAGACATCTTTCGGTGTGTGTATGGTAATTATACTTTTTCAAGCTTTATCACCTCAGAATATCATCCATATTATAAAATCCGGGAGTCTGAGAAACAAGGAATTCAGCGGCAGAAACAGAGCCTTCTGCAAAAAGGTTTCTGTTTTCAGCCTCGTGCTTGAGAGTGATAACCTGACTTCCCATTGCGAAAATGATTTCGTGAGTGCCAACCTCACCGCCCATTCTCAGAGAATGGATACCGATTTCCTTGGGATCTCTTTTTCCGTTTTCGTGTCTGCCTATATTGTAGGTACTTTCTTCTCTGACAGCTCTGATGCTGTTTGCAAGAAGAAGAGCGGTACCGCTGGGAACGTCAAGCTTCTGATTGTGGTGCTTTTCGATAATTTCAATGTCACAGTCGGGAAGTGCCTTTGCCGTAATTTTTGCAAGGCAGGAAAGAATGGCAACACCAAGAGACATATTCTGAGAATAGAAAAGAGGAATTGTGTCGCAGGCATTTCTGATTATCTGCATTTCCTCCTCGGTCTGTCCCGTTGTGGCAATGACGAGGGGAAGCTTTCTGCTCAGAGCATATTCAACAACAGCCTCAGTTGCAAGATGATTTGAAAAGTCAATAATGCAATCTGCCTGCCCTGAAAATTCACTCAGAGCGCGGTAAATATTATTCTGTGCATCGGTTTCAAATTCAAGGCTGACCCTTGCAGCAAGGGAATGCTTTGAAGAACCTTCAATGAGACTGCAGAGGGTCTGACCCATTCTGCCGCCCGCACCGTTGACGATAATTTTCATTTTGAATCACCTGTTTTCTTTATACCTGAATGCCTGCCTGACGCATTTTTTCAAGCAGAACTGCCTTTGTGTCATCCTCCATTGTTGTCAGAGGAAGTCTCACATAATCCTCACAAAAGCCCATTGCAGCCATTGCAGCCTTTGCGGGAATGGGGTTAACCTCACTGAAGAGAGCCTTGATAAGACCGAAATAATCAAGCTGCATTTTTGCTGCACCCTTGACATCGCCTTCAAAGAATTTCTTACACATAAGGCTTGTTTCAGCGGGAAGAAGGTTTGAAAGAACAGAAATTACACCCTTTCCGCCAAGTGAAAGAAGGGGCACGATCTGATCGTCATTACCTGAATAAAGATCAAGCTTGTCACCGACAAGAGCCATTGTTTCGGCAATCTTGTCAATCTGTCCGTTAGCTTCCTTGATTCCCTGAATCATGGGATGCTCAGCAAGAGCTGCATAGGTTGCAGGCTCAATGCTTACGCCTGTTCTTGAGGGTACGTTATAAAGAATGATTGGCTTTGTGCTTGCATCTGCAATTGCAGTGAACATCTTGATAAGACCCTTCTGTGTTGCCTTGTTATAATAAGGTGTGACAACAAGCATTGCATCACAGCCGATTTCACAAGCATATTTTGTAAGATCAATTGCATAATCTGTGTCGTTTGAGCCTGTGCCTGCAATAACGGGCACTCTGCCGCCGACAACCTCGCAGGCAAACTTGAGAACCTGTCTGTGCTCCTCGTCAGTAAGAGTTGAAGCTTCACCTGATGTGCCGGCAACAACAAGAGCGTCAATGCCCTGTTCAATCTGCCAGTTGAGAAGCTTTTCAAAGCTTTCATAATCAACACCCTTTTCATTCATCGGTGTGATAATTGCCGAAGCGGCACCTGTAAAAATAGGCTTTCTTTCCATTGTTTTTTATCTCCTTAATCTTTAATCACTGATTTTCAAAGCCGATAATCTGCAATTTAAAAGGGGCGTTACAGCATTAGTGCAACAGCCCCGTTTAATTGATTTTTATGACAAGGTCATTTTCAAAGCAATTATAATAGCACTCCGCACAGCTGCGACAGTCGGTAAAATCTTATTTCCGCCGACCAGGATATCTTTCGCCTGACACCTTCGGCAATTTTCCCTTTCATCTGAAGCAGACCTTGCGAAAGCCCTTTGCACCGCAGATTACTGATGATAAATTGCGCCTCTATCTTTAATTGAAATTATTCGGTTTTGACTAGTTTACCACTATCTTTATATTATGTCAATAGTTTAAAGGGAAAAATCGAATTAAGAAAGATTCCTTAAATAAAATTATTGACAAACGATAATTTCCATGCTAATATGAAGCTGTAAGAATTATCGAAAAACAATAATTTATTTTCACGGGAGGTAATATTATGGCAAAGAAAAAATATCCCCTTTTACTTATTGCTGAAGCAGTTTTGTTGATTTTTATCCGGTTTATGACAGACAGCAAATTTTCCGATATCTTCGAGCTTCTGTCTCTTCCGCTGACAAAATGCGCTCAGCTTCTCGGTTCTCTTTCCGAAAAGGGTACGGCGGCAAATTCCCTTTCCCTTGCTCTTTACGGACTTATTTGCAGTATTCCTCTTTTCTTTCTGATTTCAAAAATCAACACCAAAAAATTTACAAAAACCGATTTGCTTCTAATTCCCCTTTCGGCATCTCTTTTCATTCTTATTTATCTTCTGATTAATCCTGCAAAGCTTGCTCTTACTCAGCTTGGCGGTGAAAGCGCAGATATAATCAGCTTTTCCTTCTGGGCGATACTTATGGGATATCTTATTCTCAGATTTACTGATTATCTGAAAAATTCTCAGAGACTGAAAAAGGAACAGCTTCTCAAAATAATACTCAGATTCATCGGCGGAGTTTTTGTTTTTGCCCTCTGCTCAACGGAATACTCTCAGACAGGCAACGATCCGCTCAACCTCATCGGCTTTTTCAACAGTGCAGTGCCTCATCTTTTTGCAATTGCAACAGTACTGTGTTCCCTCAGAATGACAGAAAGCTTTTTTGATGACAGATACAATGAAAAAACTCTTTCGGCTGCTCAGTCTCTTTCCCGTCTTTGCATCACAGGAGTGAAGGTAAGTGTCCTTATAAATGTTATATTCAATCTTCTTCAGCTTTTATTTATCGGCTCGCTTTCATCTGTCAGCTTCAATGTCAGTGTTCCTCTTTTCTCCCTCGGCTTTATTCTGCTTACCCTTGTCTTCACAGATTTCATCAAGGACAGCAAGCAGCTGAAAGAAGATAACGATTCCATAATATAACAAATCCGGGGTGATGCTATGGCTATAAAAATTTGTCTTGATTCACTGCTTAAAGAAAAAGGTATGACCTCAAAGGAGCTTTGCAACCTTATCGGCATAACCGAGGCAAACCTTTCAATTCTCAGAAGCGGAAAAGCGAAGGGTGTGCGCTTTTCAACAATAAACAAAATCTGCCACTATCTTCAGTGTGATGTGGGAGACATTCTTAAATTTGACGGAATATGGGAGGATGATGAAAATGAAGATTAAAGCTCTCTTTTTAATATTAATTGCGGCAATTACTGCTCTTTCATTCAGCGGCTTTCAGCTTAAAGACACAGATTCCGAAAGCACAGGCGCAGAGAGTGACCACCTTATCGGAGCCGTGATTACAAGAGAAAGCCTGAACACCTTTAATTTTGATGCTTATCTTGAAGAAAACATTGAGGATATTATCCGTTTCAACGGTGGAGAAATAACCGCAGATAACAGCAATCACAGTAAAATTTATGCCAAGCCTAAGGACATTACCCTAACAGACGAATCAGGTGAAAAATCATCTCATAAGGAATATGTCTTTAAGGATATTGACGGCTTCTGGATTTTTGATGCACAGATTGCTGCAACGGAAGCCGAAGAAACCTACACCGTACTTTGCTCTGAAGGCGGCGTTTCCGACATTCATACAAAAATCCACCGCATCGACGAGGAGTCGGAGCTTATGGAGCTGACGGCAACGGTTTACCATTCCATTGACAATGCGGCTAACATTTTCTATCTCAACCCCGTTTACCAGGAAAGTGACGGAGATGTTTACTGCATTGAAGGCTCAGGTCTTTCCGTCTCGGGCATAACACAAGGATCAGAAAGCTCACAGAGCATTTCAAACAAAATAACAGTCAATGAAAACGGTGAGGAAAAGGTGTATGAATCAAAAATCACCATCAGATTCATCTTTGCCGAAGCTCCCGAGACAACATGCTTCATCTTTATGGATAAGGAAAACAACGCTATTTCCGCTCAGGATTTCAGCACCGTAAAAATTCCCGGGGAAATCACCGTTCCCGAGGGCACAGAGTACATCATCATAAATGAAAAAAGTCTTAACGGCTCAAATGCTCAGGTTGTGGGTAAAAATGAAGAATACGGCTCGTGCCTTACAGAGTATAAAAAGGGAATTTTAGAAAAGCAGTCCATACAGTTTATATGGGAATAAATCAAAGCAAAAAAAACAGATGCACAAGGCATCTGTTTTTTTGTTAATATCAGTTAGTCTGAGCCTTGCTCTTTGCAGCAGCCTTGTCCCAGAGGTTTTTAATAAGCATCACAAAAAGAGCAAGCACAGCAACAAAGCCCACATAAATAACAAGCATTTTTCCGTAGCTTATATCGGGTACTCTGTCAATTAATTTGCCGATAACCTTTCTTATCCACTGAGCCTGACACAGATAAATGGGATAGCTGTACTTTCCGAGCCAAGCAGAAGCCTTGTTGTCAAGAAGGTCTGCGGTATATGTTTTCTGAGTGAATGAAAGATAGCAGGCAAAAATACCGAAATAAATAACGGCAAATTCATTGTCAGCGGACCAGTCGGAATTCATATAACCGAACACCAGTGCCCAGCAGCCAACCTCAACAGCTGTCATAACGGCCTTTTTGGCTGTGCTCCACTGAGAAGCTTTGGTTTCTTCACACATAAAATAAACAAAGACACCCGCTGAAAGTGTTGCAATTGCTCTGACCAGACCCGTCTTTACCGAAAGGAAAACAATGTCTGATACTCCCGAATATTTTCCGTTTTCAAGGAAAAGTATGCCTGAAGCAAAAAGGAAAACAACAACTGACCAATATTTTGCATATTCGTCATATTTTCTGACGATGGGATAAAGGAGCATTGAAGCCATAAGCAAATAAGCTATGTACCAGCTGACATTATTCACACATACAAGCTCAAAGCTGAAGCCCGAAGCAACGGGAAGAAGCAGAAGCTCGGGAACACTCCTTACAGCCTGCTGAAAAATTTCGGAAAAATCGAGCTTTTTCAAAACACACATACATACAAAGGCAATAACAAAGCATATTGCATGATAATCAAAAAGTGATTTATATTTGTTTTTCATATAAACCAATGGCGGACGCTTTGATCTGAGAGCCGACGCAGCAAGGAAAAAACCGCTAATGACAAAGAAAAACTCAACGGCAAAATATCCTCTTGTAAACAGAGCCTCTTTTGTCTCAATCAGATTTCTGCCGTGAAAAAGTAAAACGGCAATGGATAAAAGAAATCTGAGAAAATCAACATTTCCCATTCTTGACCTTTTTTTCATAAAGCAATCCCCTTTAATTGTTATATATCGGAATAATTATACTTAATGTGACAAGAATAGTCAAGTTGTGGAGAAAAAAGTTAAGGGAACGGTTAGTGCCGTTCCCTTAACAGATTGTCTAAAAGAACCACCTGCAGTTGGTGTCGCTTAGGTGTGCTTTCAGACACTGCTGGTATTGTTTACCCTTATAGGGTTATTATTCAAACTATGTCCTTTCGGGCGTGGTTGGTGATTGTTCTTCCCACACCATGAAATAGTCATATTTGCTCATAAGAGCGTGTGTTTTCAAAGAAATTGCGGTGAAATCCTTCATAAGCTGCTTGAGTTCTTCGTCGTTCTTTTCTGCCTCTTTTCTCAAAGCAGCAATCTGACTACGCACAATTTCAGCCTCAGCTTCTGCCTTTTTCTTTCCGAATAGTCTCGGCTTCAACAGAGGCTCAAGTTCTGCCTGCTTCTGCTTGATTTCTTTGTTATTGATATGAATATTACGTTCTCTCAGTACACCAATTCGCTCGTCTATCGGGCTCATTTGGCTATCAATTTCGGCAAAAGCATCATGGATATCCTGTTTGTTAATCGAATGTGCATTGCAGTATTTTTCAATCATTTCCTGCAATTCATCATCAAAGAAACACATACTTTCATCACCAAATTCGGGACGATATGTGTTGTGATGAAGCTTGCCATTTTTTACAATAAACAGTGGGAAATAGTTGATGAAATATACACCATTGATATCAGCCATGCAAGTGCCATATGTATAGCCAAAGTTGCTATTTACATCTTCAAAAAAAATGTGAGAATAACAACCAGCATTCAGGAGATTCTTATTATAGTCTGGAATGATGAATGCCCCAGCAGAACTGTATTTACGGATAAATTCAGTCAGGAACAGGTTGTTCTTAACCAATCTATCCATGTCGTTGTTACATTGTGCGTACTGCCCATACTCATAAGTGTAAACCAAGGACATTCCGTTCTTTCTTGTTCGCTCTGCGTACTTAATGAGAAGATATTCGCGGAACAAAGACATTATGTCAAGGTAAGGAGTAAGGCCGCGGTACTTGATGTGAAGATTGGAATTGGGTGAGATAAACTTGGAACAGTTTTCAACAAAGATAACTACGGAACTGTTGTAGCGGATATAATCTTCCAGTGTATAGAGATTATCGGGGCTATAATAGTCTGTTACGCCTCTTTGGCGACCATAGTAACCAAATTTCTTCCATGTATCAACGATGCAGTCAATAGAAGCATCGAATTCTTCTTTCGTGGCTTGTGCCTTGTTAACCACAGCGGCTTCACGCAAATCGTTTTGCAGCTGTCTAGCTGCACTTGGCTGAGAGTCGCCAATATTACGATACTGATGGGTCAAGGACGTCCAGTCAACAGGAACGCCATTCAGCTTCAGATGTGCTCTCATTTCTTCGCTGGCTACACCCATATCAATGATTGCTTTAAGCTGTTCAGACATACAATAAGACAGCGTTGTTCCACAATCAGGGCATTTGTAAACAGTCTTTTCCTTTCCATCCAGACCTGCAACAGCACCACCAGCACCGAGAACAACTGTGCCAATAGCACCCTTTATATAGTCATATCCTTCCTTTTGGATATCTGTTACGACATTAGGGCTGCCGCAAGCCGCACAACGATATAATGCCACTTGTCTTACCTTCTTTCTGTTAGAACAATATAAAATTTTGTGTGGTGGCTTTATTATATCAAATCAAAGAACGCTATTCAAGTATTTTTATAAAATCAGCCCTCATACTTTTCTCTTTTGGCTTTACATGTTATAATACCACCAACAGACACAGGAAAGTGATATTATCGCAGTAGGATTTTTCCATCTGTCCACAAAATACGATTTTTGAACGCATAATTAGACCGCATCCCTTCAGAGAATGCGGTCTGAATTTATATTCGGGTGCGGGTGTCCCGCCCACACTTATTCACTATTACATCTTACTTATTACTTTGCTCCAAAATCCCACAGAAACAAAAGTGTGAGTGAAGAGTGAATAGTGAAGAGGTAAAAAGTAAAATCCCACCTGTTTACACAGATGGGATTTTGGAGCTGATAACCGGATTTGAACCGGTGACCTCATCCTTACCAAGGATGCACTCTACCTACTGAGCTATATCAGCGCACTTATCAGTACCCGATGATTATAGCTTATTTTCTGACCGTTGTCAACATATAAATCAAAAAAATTTAAAGAAAAAAGGGACATAAGCTGTCCCTTTATTTTATTTGATATTTTCTTTTTCCTTGTCAAAGTCAAATATATATCTGAATTTACCTTTGCTTCGGTAAGGCATCAGCTTGAGAATAAGCGTACCCGAGAAAATGCCGATTGTATTAAGGAAAATGTCTCCCATTGTGTCCATAAGAGGCCACCTTCCGCTGTCGAAGGATTCAAAGAGAGTTTTTGACTTTTCAGTACCCTCAGCAAGAAGAGCTGACCAGTGCTGCGCATCTCCCGGATAACCGGAAAGAAGTCCCTGTACATGATCGTAGGAAAATTCAAAAAGCTCCCAGAAGGCTTCAAGCATAAAAATACAGCCCATTGTGCAAATAAGTACAACTGCGGGAGAAGCGGTTTTCTTTTCCATTTTGATGAGCGCATAAACAATCTCATAAGCAAAGAAAACACCGAAAAAGCCGGTCATCAGATGAAGAGCTGAGTCCCAGAATCTGACAGTATAATAAAAATTGAAAACAAGACCTGCCACAACGGCAACAAAATCAAGAACCGTAACAACTGTCTGAAGCATCGGCGGAATGTATCTGAAAACGTTTTTCGGCGGCATTGCCATAACAAGCTCCCAGATAAACATACAGCACAGATTTGCTATAACCTGGAAGGAGGCATAAGCATCATATTCATCGCTGATAATTGTGTAAATCAGAAGACCGATCATCATCAGTCTGATTACCCACCAGAAAGCATAGGTTTTTGCCGAACAGTTGTTTTTGAGTCTCAGAGAATAAGCTCTGAAAAAATCCTTTGCCTTTTCCTTGGGAAGAATTGCTGCAACAGGCTGTTCTCCCTGACCGAAGGAAAGGTCATAGCTGAATTTGCCCCTGTGTCTGTAAGGGAAAATATTAACAATCAGCAAGGCTGTAAAGGCGCCGATTGTGTCAAGCACAATATCACTCATTGTGTTCATCAGAGGCCATCTGCCCTCAACAACAGGCTCAAAAAAATTCTTTTCAGCTGCCGTTCCCCGAACCGCTTCAAAGGACCATCCCTGAAGATTGCCGACAGTACCTGTGAAAACACCGCAAAGCTGATCAATGAAAAATTCACCAAGCTCCCACAGAGATATAACCGCAAAGAAAAGACCGAATGCAACAAAAAACGCCATTGCTTTTGTTATACCGTGTCTGTCTCTTATGGCAATTGCACAGGCATATTCATAGCCCACAAAGACCAGCGCTCCGCCGCAGATAAAATGTATTGCCCAATCCCACCAGAAGAAGCGGTCGGCTAATCCCAGAACATAACCTCCGAAAACGCCGGCAACAACAAGTGAAAGACAAAGGGAATGCACAAATGACGGTATAAATCTGAAAAAGCTCTTTTTTGAAAGAAGCATTATCTCAGGGAAAAAGCTGAACCCGAAGCTCAACGCAAGAAGCACCGCTTCGGCAGGAGCATTTTTCTCACCGGCAATTGACATACCCAGACCGCCGAGAAGGCAGATTCTCATTATCCACCAGAAGATGAGTCTGTGTGCAGGACAGTTGTGTTTTATTTTTTCAACATAATCCTTCAATGTCATACATCCTTAAATAAACAATTTTTTTAATTCTATCATATAATTATGTTTTTGTCACCACATTTTAAAAAAAAACAAATTTTTTAATCAAAAAGAGATATTGACAAAAATGAAAAGTTGACTATAATAATTTTAGCACTCAAAGCACCAGAGTGCTAAAAATGAATTTTAAGATTGGAGTACAAAAGAATTATGGGCAAGAAACAGTTCAAAGCAGAGTCAAAAAAGCTCATGGATATGATGATAAATTCAATCTATACCCACAAGGATATTTTTCTTCGTGAGCTTATTTCAAATGCAAGTGATGCTCTCGACAAACGTTATTACAAAGGCCTTTCAACAGGCAACAGCGGCATTGCAAGAGAAGAATACAGAATTCAGATTACCGCTGATAAAGAAAACCGTGTTCTGACAATTTCAGACAACGGCTGCGGCATGACCGAGGCAGAGCTTGAAAATAACCTTGGCACAATTGCCAAAAGCGGCTCCCTCGACTTTAAGTCAGACATTGAAAAAAACAGCGATGTTGAAATCATCGGTCAGTTCGGTGTGGGCTTTTATTCAGCATTCATGGTTGCAGACAAGGTTACCGTTGTCAGCAAGGCAATGGACAGCAGCGAAGCCTTCTGCTGGGAATCCTCAGGCGTTGACGGTTATACCGTCTCCCCCGCTGAAAAGGAAACAGAAGGTACGGTTATCACACTGAAAATCAAAGAGAACACCGAAAACGACGATTATAACAAATATCTTCAGCAATATTCAATCAGAGAAATCGTTGCAAAATATTCAGATTACATCCGTTATCCAATTATGATGGATATGACCTCCTCTCAGCTTAAGGAGGGCACTGAGGATGAATACGAAACCGTTACTGAAGAGGTTCAGCTCAACAGTATGGTTCCCCTTTGGAGAAAAAACAAAAACGAAATCACCAAGGAGGAATATGAGGGCTTCTATACCTCAAAATTCTATGACTATGAGGCTCCCCTTAAAACCGTACACTCAAAAACAGAGGGTCAGGTTTCCTATGATGCGCTGATGTTCATCCCGTCTCACGCTCCCTTTGATTTTTATTCAAAGGATTTTGAAAAGGGGCTTCAGCTTTATTCAAACGGCGTTCTCATCACAGAAAAATGCGCAGAGCTCCTTCCCGATTATTTCAGCTTTGTCAAGGGTCTTGTGGACTCCCCCGATCTATCTCTGAACATTTCAAGAGAAATGCTTCAGCAGGATCACATCCTCAAGGTCATTGCAAAAAATGTTGAAAAGAAAATCAAGTCAGAGCTTGAAAAAATGCTTCGTTCAGACAGAGAGGCTTATGAAAAGTTCTATTCCGCCTTCGGTCTTCAGCTCAAATACGGAATTTATTCAGATTACGGACTCAACAAGGATGCTCTCAAGGATCTTATTATGTTTGTTTCCTCAGAGGAAAAGAAAAACGTCACCCTTGCCGAATATGTAAGCAGAATGAAACAGGAGCAGAAAACCATATACTACGCTTCAGGTGAAACCGCAGATAAGATTGACCTTCTGCCCCAGACCGATGCCGTAAAAGCAAAGGGCTATGAAATTCTTTATTTCACAGATGACGTTGATGAGTTTGCAATTCAGATGCTCCGTGAGTATGACGGAAAAAGCTTCACTAACATCTGCACCGCAAATCTTGACCTTGAAACCGAGGAAGAAAAAAATCTTATCAAAGAGAAAAATGAAAATACAAAGGAGCTTCTCACCTTCCTTAAGGAAAGCATCGGCGACAGCGTAAACGAGGTGCGCTTCACAAGTGCACTTAAAAACCATCCCGTCTGCCTCACAACAGAGGGTATGCTCTCATTCGAAATGGAAAAGGTGCTTTCAGCAATGCCCGGAGCTTCGGGAAATGCAAAGGCAACAGTTGTTATGGAAATTTCAACAGAGCACCCCGTGGCAGAAAAGCTTATTTCACTTTATGAAACCGACAAGGAGAAGACTGCAAAATATGCAAAGCTCCTTTACGGTCAGAGCTGCCTGATTGTCGGTCGTCCCGTTGATGATCCCGCAGAATTCAGCAAGCTTATCTGTGAGCTTATGTAATCGATTCTCATCTTACAGACCGTCAGAAGAGCCACAGTAACACAGCTGTGACAAGAAAAATAAAGCAAAAAAATCCGACGAAGTTTCAAGCTTCGTCGGATTTTTTGTATGTTTGCATTTTTTACTGTTCAAACGGCAAAACTGTTACCTTGTATTCTCCCGTAATTGAATTTCTTTCACCGTAATCACTGAAAACGATTTTCTTTTCACTGTAAAGCACCGCAAGACAACGGAGTGTTCCCTTTTTCAGCGGATATTTTTCAGCAACGGCATTGCGGATTTTTTTGAGATTGCTGTCCTTGACCTTCAGCCTCTCGGGAATCACGCCTGAATTATTGGTGGCAATTCTGTCATAAATCATCACATCACGAAGTTTTGCTCTGTCAATCCTCTCAAGAGAAGAAAAGAAATCAAAAGCAAGGCAGGTATATCGGTCAAGAGGAATGCTTCCCTTCTCATCCCTTTGGGAAAGATATCTGCCGAAGGAGAGAAAAAGCTCAAAGGGTGTAAGCTCCGCTGCTGAAAGAACATATTCAAGTGTTCGTGAGAATCTTGAGCTGTTATAAAGGCGTTCGAGTTCGTTTTCGGCAATGTGAAGTTTTTCAAGCTCAGATTGTGAAATGAAGGGAGTTGAAATCACCTCATAGGGCGGCTCTTTGCTGTAAGCGCAAGGATATTTGTCGGGATTTTCATCCATCGGTGAGCCGTGAAGAATCTTCAAAAAGCCCAGCTGCAGCATATTTGCTTTAATCTCATAGGCTCTGTTAAAGCCTTTGACAAAGCTTTGATAATCCTCCTGAGGAAGACCTGCAATAAGATCAATATGCACGTGACAGTTGGCACCCTTTATCAGCTGTGTGAGATTTTTCTCCACAAGAGAAATGTCGGTTTTTCTGTTTATAAGCGCAAGGGTATTCTCATTGAAGGATTGAATTCCCACCTCAAACTGCACCGCTCCCACAGGCAGAGAAGCAATCAGCTCAAGCAGCTTATCATTAAGAAGATCAGCAGCAATTTCAAAATGAAAGCAGACATCTGCAGGAATTTTACTGCCGTGATTTTCCTTGATAAAGGAAAGAATGTCATAAGCTCTTTGCTTGTTGCAGTTAAATGTTCTGTCAACAAATTTCACAATCTTTGCACCGTTTTCACAGAGCATCAGCATTTCATTTTTTATTCTTTCAAGAGGAAAAAATCTTGTTTTCCCGCATCTGCCCGAAAGACAGAAGGCACAGCTGAAGGGACAGCCGCGGCTTGCTTCAATATAAGCAATTCTTCCTTTCAGAGTCTGAAAATATTCGGGACAGTAAGGAGAAGGATAAAAGCGCTCTTCCTTCACCGATGCCGATGAAAGTATTATTTCATCCTTTTCTCTGAAAGAAATTCCCTCGGGAAAGGATTTCTCTCCTTTTGAAAGTGCATCGAAAAAAGCAGGTAAAAATTCTTCACCCTCCCCTGATGCAACAAAATCGGCAAAGAGATTTTCCTCAAGAATCAGTTTTTGGTTGTAAGCCACCTCAGGTCCTCCCAAAAGGATAATTTTTCCGGGATGGTTTTCTTTTATTTTTCTGCAAAGCTCAAGAGTTTTTCCGATGTTCCAGATATAGCAGGAAAAAGCATAAACATCGGCATTTTCATTTTCAAGCCCGGAAAGTACCTTCTGCTGATTTTCGTTAACCGTGGCTTCGTAAACGCCGAAGGAAATATCTTCTGTGCAGTATTCCCGGCAGGATGTAAAAAGACACCAGGGAGCGAGAGAGGAATGTATATATTTTGAATTGAGAACTGAAAAAAGAACTTTCATTTTATCACCCGCATTATTCTAACACACAGTCAAAGAATTTTAAAGTGTATATTAATATATTTTTATAAATAAGGTGCTTGATTAGATTTGGTTTTTATGGTAAAATCAAGTGAAATATACCCCTTATATGAGGTGAACAAATGGCAAAGAAAAAAGAAAATATAAGAAACTTCTCCATCATTGCTCATATCGACCACGGAAAGAGCACTCTGGCTGACAGACTTCTTGAAATCACAGACTCTGTTGCAAAGCGAGATATGTCTGCTCAGATTCTTGACGATATGGACCTTGAAAGAGAAAGAGGAATTACCATTAAGGCTCACGCAGTCAAGCTTGATTACAAGGCTGCCGACGGTGAGACCTATGAGCTTAACCTTATCGATACCCCGGGTCACGTTGACTTCAATTATGAAGTTTCACGTTCACTTGCCGCCTGTGAGGGTGCAGTGCTTATCATCGACGCCTCTCAGGGAATCGAGGCTCAGACTCTTGCAAACACTTATCTTGCTCTTGACCACGATCTTGAGCTTGTTCCCGTTATCAACAAAATTGACCTTCCCGCTGCTGAGCCCGACAGAGTTGCTGCCGAGGTTGAGGAGGTTATCGGTCTTGACTGTATGTCAGCCCCCAGAGTTTCGGCAAAAACCGGTGAAAATGTTCAGCAGGTTCTTGAAAAAATCGTTTCTGATATCCCCGCTCCCACAGGCTGTGACGATTCCGCGCCTCTGAAGGCTCTCATCTTTGACTCTGTTTACGACAACTATAAAGGCGTCATCGTTTATGTCAGAGTTATGCAGGGTACCCTCAAAGCAGGAGAAACAATGCGTATGATGGCAACCGGTGCAGAATTCACCGTTGTTGAGGTCGGCTATATGAGAGCAACGGGTCTTGAGCCCTGCAGTGAGCTTTCCTCGGGTGAGGTCGGATACATCACCGCATCAATCAAAACAGTCCGTGATGCAAAGGTCGGTGACACCGTCACAAAGCTTCAGAATCCGGCTGACGAGGCACTCCCCGGCTACAGAAAGGTCAACCCCATGGTTTACTGCGGTGTTTATCCTGCTGACGGTGCAGATTATGAAGCTTTGAGAGATGCCCTTGAAAAGCTTCAGCTCAACGACGCCTCTCTTTCCTATGAGCCCGAAACCTCAGGTGCTCTCGGCTTCGGCTTCCGCTGCGGCTTCCTCGGTCTTCTTCATCTTGAAATTATCCAGGAAAGACTCGAAAGAGAATATAATCTTGACCTTGTCACAACAGTACCCTCCGTTATTTACAAGGTTCATCTGACTGACGGCTCAGTTATTGAAATTGACAATCCCACTCATTATCCCGAGCCCGCAAACATTGATTTCTGTGAGGAGCCCCTCACAAATGCCCATATCTATTCGCCGGCTGATTATGTCGGTGCAATTATGGATCTTTGTCAGGACCGCCGAGGTGTGTTCAAGGATATGAAATATATCACTCCCGACAGAGTTGACATTCATTATGAGCTTCCCCTTAACGAAATCATCTATGACTTCTTTGACGCTCTCAAGTCAAGAACAAGAGGCTATGCATCCTTCGATTATGAGATTTTCGAATACAGACGCTCAACTCTTCAGAAGGTGGATGTGCTTCTCAACGGAGACATCATTGATGCCCTCAGCTTCATCATTCACTCTGAAAAGGCTATGGGCAGAGCAAGAAAAATTGCAGAAAAGCTCAAGGAGCATATCCCCAGACAGATGTTTGAAATTCCCATTCAGGTTGCAATCGGCAGCAAGGTTATTGCCCGTGAAACCGTCAAGGCAATGAGAAAGGATGTTCTTGCCAAGTGCTACGGCGGTGACATCACAAGAAAGAAGAAGCTCCTTGAAAAACAGAAGGAAGGTAAAAAACGTATGCGTCAGTTCGGTACTGTCGAGGTGCCCCAGGAGGCATTTATGGCTGTGCTTAAGCTCGACGACAACGGATAAGCTCACTATGACAGGAATTTATATTCACATCCCATTTTGCAGATCAAAATGTCCTTACTGTGATTTTTATTCCTTTAAAGGCGATGAAAAACAAAAGGACAGCTATCTCAATGCTGTCCTTTCTGCTTTAAAGAAATTCAAAAATCAGCTTACACAGGCGGACACAATTTATTTTGGCGGCGGTACCCCCTCTTATTTCGGCGGAGAAAGAATTGCTGCCTGCATTGATTACATCAAAAATAATTTTAATCTTGTAAATCCCGAAATCACCGTTGAATGCAACCCCTCAGACGTTGATGAAAAGCTTATGACCGCCCTTTCGGACTGCGGTGTCAACCGAATCTCAATGGGCATGCAGTCAGCTGTGGATTCTGAAAGAAAAGCCCTGGGCAGACTTTCAGACAAAAAACAGATTTCAGAGGCTCTGTCAGTTATCAGAAAATCTGGAATCAGCAACATTTCCCTTGACATTATGCTTGGCATCCCCGGGCAGACAAAGGAAAGTCTTGATGAAAGCCTTGATTTTCTTGTTTCCTGCGGTGTCACACATATCAGCGCCTATATTCTCAAGGTTGAAGAAAACACCCCCTTCGGCATGATGGGTGAAAGGCTTGTTCTTCCCGACGAAGAAGAGGTCTGTCAGCTTTATCTCCACACCTCGGAAAAGCTTGCCCGCCACGGCTTTGCACATTATGAAATTTCAAATTTTGCCAAAAAGGGCTTTGAAAGCAGACACAATCTCAAATACTGGAACGCTGAGGAATATCTCGGCATCGGGCCGTCCGCCCACTCATTTCTTTCAGGCAGAAGGTTTTATTATGAAAGAAGCTTCGGAGATTTTCTTGAAGGCTGTCAGCCTGTTCAGGACGGTGAAGGCGGAGACGAAGAGGAATATATTATGCTCAGACTAAGACTTTCACAGGGTCTGAGAAAAGAGGAATACGAAAAGCGCTTCGGCAAAAAAATACCCGAAGAAATTTTTCTCAAGGCAAAAAAGCTTCCCTCCTCTCTTATCAATGTCACTGAGGATTCGGTTTCTCTTACGGCAGAGGGCTTTCTTCTGTCCAACACAATAATCGGAGAATTACTTTAAGCTCCGGATTTAAAGCAAACGCATAAAAGGAGTTGATATTTATGTTCGAAAAATACAGTCTTGTTCTTGCAGGCGGAGGCGGAAAGGGTGCTTATCAGATTGGTGCCTGGAAGGCTCTTAAAGAAATGTTCATCAGCTTTGAAGCAATTGCAGGTGTTTCCATCGGCTCAATCAACGGTGCCCTCATTGCTCAGGGTGATTACAAAAAAGCAGTCGAGCTCTGGAAAAATGTCACAGTTGAAAAAGGAATCAGAATCAGCCGCGAGCTTCCCGATGAGGATTATCTTTTCAGCAAGAAAAACTGGGGTGTGCTTTTCAGAGAATTTCTTAAAAACGGCGGCATTGACGCCTCACCCACAGAGGAATTCATTAAGGAATATATCGACGAGTCAAAAATCAGAAAAAGAAAAATCCCTCTGGGCATCATTGCGGTGCAGATGGGAAAAAATGTTCAGCCCCGAGAAATTTTTCTTGATGAAATACCCGAAGGAACCCTTGTTGACTACCTTATGGCTTCTTCAAACATCCCCCTTGCAACAAACATCGGCCCCGAGGGTGAGCGTTTCATTGACGGAGGAATTTATGACAACACTCCCGTTATGACACTGAAAAAAAGAGGTTACAACAAGCTTATTGTCATTGACATTTCAAACATCAAGGGCGTTGCCCACAATCTTAATTTCGGAAACTCAAAGGTAATTTACATAAGACCTTATGACATTGATGATCTTGGTCCTGCCTTCAACTTTGACAACGATATGATCGAAAAAAGAATTACACTGGGTTATCTTGACACAAAAAAGGCCTTCGGACGTCTTGCAGGAAACATTTACCATTTCAAGCCTGCGGTGTTCAGAAAAATGGTCAGTGAGTTTTCTCCCGAGGCAGTCAGAAACCTTGAGGAGTTTGCTCACGAGCTCAAGGTCAGCAAGTATAAGGTTTACACCGAAAAGGAATTCATCGAAGCCGTCAGAAATGCCTATGAACAGGCAAAGCTTCACTCTGATGACAGGGAATACAAAAAGGAAACCGGCATCGATTTTGACAATCTGAAGACCTCCTTTTTCAAAAGGCATTCCCCCAAAAAGACAAACGAGCATTTCAGTGATGCAATTGCCATCATTGACAACTATGTTTTCTGACATATATATAATATAATTAATAACTAATTGTTAAATTGTGTAAAACAATTGTATTGGAAAGAAATTTGTGATACTATGTACTTGTAAGACTGTACTTTCAGTCAACCAATAAATTTTTCGGAGGTAAAAACTATGAAAAAACTTTCAAAAGTTCTCATCGCTCTTGTTTTCTGCATCAGCGTCCTTGCTTCAACTGCAATGTTTTCTTCAGCTGCTCTTGATAAGGTAACAGACCTTAAAGCAACTGACGTTTCAGTCAATAAGGTTACTCTCAGCTGGACAGCAGTCAAGAATGCCGCTGAGTATCAGATCCGTGTCTATGAGGGCAGCACTCTCAAAAAGACCATTGACACCAACAGCTCTTCAACAACCTACACCGTCACAGGTCTCACTCCCGGCAAGACCTACGGTTTCTCAGTAAGAGCATACAGATCAATTCTGAACACAGGCTCCTATTCTTCTAAGATCAGCGTCAAGACCGGTGTTTCTGACATTGCAAGCCTTAAGGCAACCGCTTCAGTCACATCTGTCAAGCTCAGTTGGTCAAAAATCACCGGAGCTTCAGGCTACATAGTTCAGCGCAAGTCAGGCTCATCCTGGAAGACTGTCAAAAAGGTTACCTCAAACTCTCTGACAGTCAAAGACCTCACTCCCGGCACAAAGTACAGCTTCCGTGTCAGAGCTTATGTCAAGTATAACGGCAAAACCTATTACAGTGCATACAAATCAGTTTCAGCCACACCTGCAGTTGCAGTTCCCAACGCAAAAGTAACATCCACCTACAACACAATCACAACAAAGTGGTCAAAGCTTTCAGGTGTCGGCGGCTACCAGATTCAGATTCAAAAGAACGGAAAATGGAGCTCATCAAAGAAGCTTGCAAACACTGCAACATCTTACAAATACAGCAGCCTTGTAACAGGCACATCCTATAAAGTAAGAATCCGAGCTTATCAGAAGGCAACTGTTTCAGGCAAAACAAAGACCTATTACAGTGCATGGAAAACACTTTCTGCAAAGCCCGCACTCAGTGCAATCTCAACTTTTAAGTATTCTTCTCTGGGCACAACAAGTGTAACTCTTACCTGGTCAAAGGTTTCAGGTGCTTCAGGCTATAAGATTTATTCTTATGACACAGCAAAGAAAGCCTGGAAAGCCATCAAGACAATTTCCTCAGGCTCAACAGTTTCACACAAGCTTTCAATCTCCTCAGGCACAAGCTACAAGCTGATGATCAAGGCCTTCAGAAAGGTATCACCCACAGCTTACAGTGCAGCATCGAAAACAATTTCATTTGTTTCAACTCCCGCAACAGTCACAGGTCTTAAGGCAACTCCTTCAGACAACTCAATCAAGCTGACCTGGACAAAGACAAACTGTGCAAAATATATTGTTGCTTATCAGCTCGGTTCAGGCTCATTTGTAACCAAAACCGTTACATCAAACAGCTACACCCTTTCAGGCCTTGACGGTGGTCAGAAATACACCTTCAAGGTAAGAGCAGTCAACAGCGCAGGAACAAACGGTGCATATTCTTCAACAGTAAGCGCCACAACCTACGGTGTTGCAACCAAGAAGACTCCCACACTCTCAGCATCATCAATTGCAGCAACAAGTGCAAAACTCAGCTGGACAAAAATTGACGGCGCAAAGGGATATGTTATTTACAGCTACGAAAACGGCGCCTGGAAATCTCTGAAAAAGATTACCTCAAACACAACAAGCGCAACTGTTACCCTTAAGTCAGGCACAAGCTACACCCTCAATGTCAAGGCTTACGGCACCTCAAAGAGCGGCTCAACAGTTTACGGTGCAGCTTCAGCTTCACTCAAGCTTATGACAACTCCCGCAAAGGTTTCAGGCTTAAAGGTGATTTCAGTCGGAGATTCAAGAATTGACATCAATTGGAACGCAACAACCGCAAAGGGTTACACCGTTGAATATAAGCTTTCAACTGCTTCCGCTTACACAAAGGTAAACACAGATAAAACAGAATTCACACTCAAGAATCTTGAAAAGAACAAGGATTATAACATCCGCGTTTCCGCTTATAACGATAACGACAAAGCAGGCTCATATTCAGATGTTCTCACAGCAAAGACATACGGCGGTGTTGTTGTTACAGGCAAAACCGAGTCCACAATCTCGCTTTCCTGGACAGCAATTAATGGTGCAGCGGAATATGATGTATATTACTACGACGCTTACAATGACAAATGGGCTGTTTCCTACACAACCTCAGGCACAAGCTTCACAGACTCATCAAGCATCAAGCTTCTCAAGGGTAAGCTTTACCGCGTTGCAGCAAGAGATACAGCTGACGATCCCGCAACAGCAGATGTAAGAGAAGGTAAGGTTATTTATGAAAGTGACACCTGCCTTGGTACAGCTCAGGGACTTGAGGTTTCAGTTGACAATTATGCAGTCACACTTTCATGGGACCCCGTTGCAGATGCAACCGGTTACACCGTTTACTTCTATGAAATCTTCAACAACACCGTTTCAACAACTGCAGACGGTACTCAGTCAGTCACACTTGACAAAAACACAACCTCACTGACTTATTATCTTGCTCCCGGTTCAATCCGCAGAGTTCTTGTTTATGCAAACAAGGAATCATCCAAGTCACCTTACATCAGATTTGCTTTTGAAATGCCCGAGGTAACAACCGGCACAACAGCAAAGGACAAGAACTCACAGATCCTTTATCTTGTTCAGGCAATCAACAACACCAAGAAGGACACAAGTGATTACTCCGTCAAGGCTACTCTCACAGGTGAGCTGTTCTATGAAATTTCTTACCTCAGACTTGGCTTTGATACAGGTTCAAACGCTCTTAACTGGACTCTTCTTCAGATTCTTAAGAGTCAAATTGACGGAAAGGTAAACATTGTTAACAATGCAATTCTTTGCAGCACTCCCGCAGAAGTAAGCCAGCTCATGCAGAGCCTTGCCGAGACCGAAGAGGAAGCTCAGACAAGCGGCACAGAAATTCTCAATCCCGAAACATACACCTTTGTTGACGGCTATGCTCCTCTGAATGCTTATTCAACCAAGTCTCTCACCTCCTTCCTTGAGCCCTTAAGCTCAGTTGCATCCTATAAGTCAAGCCAGAATCCTGACAAGTGGTCCGAAGCATTCTCAAGCATCACAACTGAAAAGGTAAACGGCAATCAGACAAAAATTACCGCAGTTCTCAAGGCTGAAGCAAACATCGGCAAGGATGGCAGCTATCACCACGGCTTCTTCTCAAACAGCACAATCACAGGCTCATCAGCAAACCTTGACGGCATTGTTGGCGGTAGCAACACAAGCGTAACAGCTGAATCAGTGGGTGCATCAACAATCATTGCAGTCATCGATGAAAACAACCACCTTGTTTCATATGAGGTTACAATCCCCTCAAAGACTCACATGGCTACATCATCAAATGATAACGTTTCAGTTGAGGGTGAGGGTGTAAATCTTGAAACAACCTTCGATGTTAAGCTTAACACCAACTCAAAATACAAATACACATTCGTTGAACAGTAATTGTTAAAGGCATTTAACTCTCAAGGGGTACTTATGTATCCCTTGAGTTATTAAAAAACCAAACCGAAAGAAGTTAATTCAATGAATCAAAAAAAATTTTTAACAATGGCTCTTATTGCCGTGGCAGCTGTGTGGTTTTCCTGCCTCACCTCTGTTGTCTGCGTGACAACCATCAGAAACTCTCAGGCAGCTCAGACAACAGCTCCTTCCGTTTCCGAAACAGAAACCACAACAACCACAACAACCACAACAACGGCACCTCACAGCACAACTGAAAGACTCCCCGTCGGTGGCAATATTGTTGTTACAACTGTTCAGGTTGAAGACCCCGAGTGGCTTGTTCAGCAGCAGGCTTCAATTTACGCTTCACAGCTTGCTGAGCAGATCAGCAACAGTCTGACAACAACAGCACCCACCACCTCAGACAATTCAAATGTCCCCACGGGCAAAACCGAAATCATCAACGCTTACATCAACGGTGTCAACACCCTGAAGAAAACAGGCAATTTCACAATGCTCAAGGATGACACCCTTGACATGAGCTTTGATTCAATCACAGGCGGTGCAATTGTGCAGTCATTTGCTGACAGCATCCTTCAGCAGTCTCAGAAGGTACCTTTGACTTATTCCTTTGTCAACGGCACCGATGCGGCAACAGGAGCAACTCCCCTTTCTGCAATTGCTCCCCTTAACACTTATGCCGCAGTGAATGAAGCTGCAGTTATTACAGCAAATTCAGCCCCCGACAGCAGCGGCGGCTTTACAATTGAGCTTGTTATTCAGGATGAGCAGCAGACTCATGAGCTTTCAGCGCCTAACCTTTCAACTCTTGTTGAGGTTATCGACGTGTCTCCCCTTCTTCCTGCGGGAGCAAGCCTCAATGAGCTTCAGATTACCTACACAGGAACAAAAATAACTGCCTCCTTTGACAAAAACGGCAACATCACCTCAATCATGCATTATCTTAACGTTGATTATGCAAAAGCTTCCGGCGGCTACGGAATGCTCAATGTTACAATGGAAATGCACGGTAATTTCACAAGTAAATATACATTCACTTATTGACTTGATAAAATAAAGGTGTTATAATGTTAAAGTAATAATTAAACGGAGGAAAAGAAAATGAAAACATTCAAAAAAGTTCTCAAGGTTGTCGCTATTATTGCAGCAATTGCAGCTGCTGTTGCTGGTATTTATTTTGCAGTAACAAAGCTTATTGAAAAGAAAAAAGAAAAAGACGCTCAGAACATTGAAACAATGTTTGCTGCAAGTGAAAATTTCGACGGTGATTTCATCACCGAAACAATTGTTGAAGCTCCCGAAGCTCAGGCAGAGGAATCAGCAGAATAAAATTTAAAACAAAAAAGTGGCTTACGCCACTTTTTTTATTTATTCTTTTTTTGGGAAGCTGAAACTCATCAACACCCAAATTTGCTTTTTTCAATCAAAGGCTTTCAAGAAAAGCTCTGATTTCACCCTCGTCGGCAGCTTTCACTGAGCCCTGGATGATTCCTCCTCTGCCGCCTCCTCTGCCGCAGAATGCCTCATTAAGAGCCTTTCCCACGGGTGCAATAACAGCCTCATCACCGACAAGGCAATAACGGCAGCTTTCACCGCTTGCGCAGAAGCAACAAGCAAATTCACCGCATCTGTCCATAATGCCGAGTGCAAAATCCTGAAGCATTTTGCCTTCAAGATTTTCATCAAAAATAATGATTCTGTCTGCCTTTTCAACAGCTTTCATTTTAAGAGAGATAATTTCTCTTTTAAGACCCGTAATCTCATAATCAAGGGCATCAATTTCTTTTTTCAGTCTTTCAACAGCCTGAGCTGTTTCCTTTTCCTTTGCACAGGTCAGAACAGAAACCTTGTGGTTTTCATTAAGCTTATGGCGGATATCCTTTACGGCTCTGTCTCCGCAAAGAATGCTCACTCTTGTTCCGCCCTTGTATTTTTCAAAATCCACCACCTCAACAACACCGATGTCACCCGTTCTTTTCACCTGGGGAGCACAGCAGGCGCAGATGTCAACGCCGGGAAATTCAACAAGTCTGACCTGACCCTCAATTTCCTTTTTACTTCTGTAAGCTATTGAGACAAGCTCCTGATTTGTGGGAAACATAATTTTTGATTCGATGTTTTCGGCAACTGCCTTATTGACAAGCTCTTCAACCTTATAAATCTGCTGAGAATCAAGAACGCCGTCAAAGTCAAGGGTCACAATCTCTGTGCCGAGATGAAAACCGATGTTATCAAAGCCGTAAAGAGTATGAACGATGCCTGAAAAAATGTGCTCACCCGAATGCTGCTGCATATCGGAAAAGCGCTTTTCCCAGTCGATTTTGCCTGCAAAGGTTTTATTTTGGGAAAGGGCTGTGAAATTCACATCAGAATCTTCGGCAAAGTGGAAAATTCTGCCGTCAATTTCCTGAACGTCATAAATATAAACATCATCAATAAAACCTCTGTCAGAGGTCTGTCCTCCGCCTTCGGGGAAAAATGCCGTTTCATCAGTTTCGATGAGAAGCTTTCCGTCCTTTTTTTCAAGGGAAATTATCTGACAGCTGAATTCCTTGACACTGCTGTCAGTATTATATAATCTTTTTGTCATTGTTTTCTCTCCGGTAATATAGCTTAGAGTGACAAGTGTAATCCGAATCCGTTTTTTACGGGCGGATTTCCGTCAATCCTTTGTTAAAATACTCGTAAATCCGAAAGGATTTACTCCGTTTTGTGCCTTGTCTTGCCAAAAATCCTCTCCGCAAAAAATCTTAAGACCCAAAAGTGCGAATTTTTGCAGGATTTTTGGATGTTGAGGTAGCCGACAGGCTGACGCCTTTCAAGACCGAAACGCCGAAAAGCCGTAAAAATTCACGCTTTTGGGCGGGTTCAGATTATGCTTGTCACCTTAATTTGTGAATAAACAGACCGCTCAGAAGCTTGGGCTCAAACCAGGTTGATTTCGGCGGCATCACTTCTCCTTCTTCCGTCACCCGGATCAGTTCATCCATAGTGGTCGGGTACAATGCAAATGCCACTTTCATATCTTCTCTGCAGCGCTTCTCCAGCTCTCCAATACCTCGAATGCCGCCTACAAAATCGATCCGTTTGTCTGTTCTCGGATCTTTAATGCCCAGGATTGGTCCAAGGATGTTATCCTGAAGCAGATTGACATCCAGGCAGCCGAGTGCGTCTGTCTTAATAATAGATGGTTTGGCGATCAGCCGGAACCATTTACCTCCCAGGAACATGGTGATCTCATTTTTGCGTCTTGGCTGGTATCCGCCATGCATCCTCGTCCTCTGCTTCATGATCT
>JAZRTP010000008.1:0-29044 GCA_045652105.1 Acutalibacteraceae bacterium | reverse complement strand
GCCTCTGCTGAAAGAGGAACGTGAACAGCCATCTGGTCACCGTCGAAGTCAGCGTTGAAAGCGGTACAGACAAGGGGATGAAGCTTGATAGCCTTACCCTCAACAAGCACGGGCTCGAAGGCCTGAATACCAAGTCTGTGAAGTGTGGGAGCACGGTTGAGAAGAACGGGGTGGTCCTTGATTACAACCTCAAGAGCATCCCATACACACTGCTCCTTGTTTTCAACTGCCTTCTTTGCAGTTCTGACGTGTGATTTGATGTTGTTGTCAACAAGATATCTTGAAACGAAGGGCTTGAACAGCTCAAGAGCCATTTCCTTGGGAAGACCGCACTGATAAATCTTAAGAGTGGGTCCGACAACGATAACTGAACGTCCTGAATAGTCAACACGCTTACCGAGAAGGTTCTGACGGAAACGTCCCTGCTTACCTTTAAGCATATCGGAAAGTGACTTGAGAGCTCTGTTGTTTGCGCCTGTCTGAGGCTTGCCTCTTTTGCTGTTGTCGATGAGAGCATCAACAGCTTCCTGGAGCATTCTCTTTTCATTGTTGAGAATGGGAAGGGGTGTTGCGGGATTTTCAAGGTGCTTCTTGAGACGGTTGTTTCTGTTGATAACCTTACGGTAAAGGTCGTTAAGGTCACTTGTTGCATAACGTCCGCCGTCAAGCTGTACCATGGGACGAAGATCGGGAGGAATAACGGGAAGAACGGTGAGAACCATCCACTCGGGTCTGTTGTCAGACTTTGCAAAGGCGCTTACAAGAGCAAGTCTCTTGAGAAGCTTGCCGCGTCTTTGTGAGGTTGCGGTCTTCAGGCTTTCTGCAATTTCCTTTTTAAGCTCATCAAGATCAATTTCTTCAAGAAGCTCACGGACAGCAGCAGCACCGATACCTACCTTGAATTCTGTGTCGTTATAGTAGTATTCCTTGATGCGATCATAATGCTTCTGTGTGATAACCTGGCCCTTTTTGCACTCAGGCACAGAGCCGGGATTGAGAACGATGTAAGCACCGTAATAAACAACCTTGTCAAGCTCCTTGGGAGCAACGTCGAGCATAAGAGCGATGTTTACGCTTGTGTTGCTGTTTTTAAGGAACCAGAGGTGTGTTACGGGGCAGGCAAGCTCAATGTGACCCATACGGTCACGTCTTACCTTGGATTTTGTGACTTCAGTGCCGCACTTTTCACAGACGTGTCCTGCTGCATACATTTTCTTATAAGTACCGCAATGACAGGTGTAATCTCTTACAGGTCCGAAAATTGCTTCACAAAAAAGTCCTTCGGGCTCCGGCTTGGAGGAACGATAGTTGATTGTTTCAGGCTTATGCACCTCGCCGTATGACCATGATCTGATCTTTTCAGGTGAGGCAAGACCAATCTTTACTGAATCAAAGGTGATATTTTCCATTGTATTATCGTCAGCCTTTCCTAATAGTTTAAGTTGATTTTCTTCTTCTCCCCCAACCGCAGAGCCATCTGCGGTCAGAAGAAGGTGATGTTTCTTTATATACTGTTACGCTTGTGAATGAGGATTAATAGCGGCCTGCATTGCTTTCATAATCAGCAATGTCAACAACCTCGAGATTTTCATCATCTGAAACAGTGAGACTGTCGAAGTATTCCATGATGTCCTCGTCGTCTTCGTCTGCTTCATCTTCAACAATTTCTGCATCCTCAGCTGCAATAACAGCGGGTCTGCGGCTGCCGAGACCGATGTTGTCAAAGTTTCTTATATCAAGGTCAACGATTTCGTTGTTTTCATCATAAACCTGAACGTCAAGACCAAGACTCTGAAGTTCCTTTGTGAGAACCTTGAAGGATTCGGGAACGCCTGCCTTGGGAATATCCATACCCTTGACAATTGCCTCATAAGTCTTTGTTCTGCCGACAACGTCGTCAGATTTGATTGTGAGGATTTCCTGAAGGGTATAAGCTGCGCCGTAAGCCTCAAGTGCCCAAACTTCCATTTCACCGAAACGCTGTCCGCCGAACTGAGCTTTACCGCCGAGGGGCTGCTGTGTAACAAGTGAGTAAGGACCGACTGAACGGGCGTGCATCTTGTCATCAACCAAGTGATGAAGCTTGAGGTAATACATAACACCGACGGTTACCTCATTGTCGAATCTTTCACCGGTACGTCCGTCATAAAGAACAGACTTACCTGTTTCGCTGACGCCTGCTTCTCTGAGTGCTTCTCTGATGTCCTCTTCGTGAGCACCGTCAAAGACGGGAGTCATAATCTTTTCACCAAGCTTCTTACAAGCAAAGCCGAGGTGAACCTCAAGAACCTGACCGATGTTCATACGTGAGGGAACACCGAGGGGATTAAGAACAATGTCAAGAGGTGTGCCGTCTTCAAGGAAGGGCATATCCTCCTGAGGAAGAACGCAGGAAACAACACCCTTGTTACCGTGACGTCCCGCCATCTTGTCACCGACCTGAAGCTTTCTCTTCTGGGCAACATAAACGCGGACAACCTTGAGAACGCCGGGGTTGAGCTCATCTCCGTTTTCCTTGGACTGTTCTTCAACCTTAACAATAATACCGTATGCACCGTGAGGAAGTCTGAGTGAGCAGTCACGGACGTCTCTTGCCTTGTCACCGAAAACAGCCTTGAGAAGTCTTTCTTCAGCTGTCATTTCAATGTCACCCTTGGGAGCAACCTTACCGACAAGAATATCGTTTGCATGAACCTCTGCACCCACACGGATGATTCCGCGCTCGTCAAGATTCTTGAGAGCATCACCTGCATTGGGAATGTCGTTGGTGATTTCTTCGGGACCGATCTTTGTGTCACGGGCTTCGATTTCGTATTTTTCAATGTGAACTGAGGTATAAACGTCATCACGGACAAGCTTTTCGTTGATGAGAACGGCGTCTTCGTAGTTATAGCCTTCCCAGGTCATAAAGCCGATGAGAGCGTTTTTACCAAGTGAGATTTCACCGTGGTCAGTTGCGGGACCGTCAGCAAGAACGGAGCCTTCTTCAACTCTTTCGCCAACCTTAACGATGGGCTTCTGGTTGATGCAGGTGCCCTGGTTTGATCTCATGAATTTAACAAGGTTATATTCCTTTTCGTGGTTATCGTCCGAAAGAACAGTAACCTTATCTGCGCTGACGTAGGTTACAACACCTGCAGCTTCTGAAAGAACACAGACACCTGAGTCAGTTGCAGCCTTATATTCCATACCTGTTCCGACATAAGGTGAATCACAGGTAAGAAGGGGTACAGCCTGACGCTGCATGTTTGAACCCATGAGGGCACGGTTTGCGTCGTCGTTTTCAAGGAAGGGAATCAGTGATGTTGCAACGGAAACAACCATCTTGGGTGAAATGTCCATATAGTCAGCCTTTGAGGGATCGATTTCAAGGAATTCGTCTCTGTAACGGGCATTGACCTTGTTTCTGACAAATCGGTTGTTTTCGTCAAGCTTTTCATTGGCCTGAACAACAATGAATTCATCTTCCATGTCAGCTGTCATATATTCGTATGTTTCGAGAACCTCACCTGTCTGCTTGTCGATGGGACGGTAAGGAGCTTCAATGAAGCCGTACTCGTTGATTCTTGCATAAGTTGCAAGGTAAGAGATAAGACCGATTGAGGGACCTTCAGGAGTTTCAATGGGACACATACGTCCGTAATGTGAGTAATGAACGTCACGAACGTCGAAGCCTGCACGGTCCTTGCTCAGACCGCCGGGGCCGAGAGCTGAAAGTCTTCTCTTGTGAGTGAGCTCTGCAAGGGGATTGTTCTGGTCCATAAACTGAGAAAGAGCTGATGAACCGAAGAACTCTCTGATTGTTGACTGAATCTGCTTGCCGTTGATGACTGACTGAGGAGAAATCTTGTCAAAATCGTCACCGTGAGCTGAAAGTCTTTCCTTGATGGTTTTGTCCATTCTTGTGAAAGCAACACGGAACTGATGCTGAAGAAGCTCGCCCACTCTCTTGATGCGGCGGTTACTCAGATGGTCAATGTCATCGGTGTGGCCCACACCGTTTGCAAGACAGGTGATATAGTTGATTGAAGCAACGATGTCATCAATTGTGATTGTCTTGGGAATAAGACCGAACTTGTCACCGTTGTCGTGAACTCTTTCTGAAAGGAAGGCAAGAGTTTCTTCCTTTGTCATACCCTCGATTTCACCGAGAATATCCATAAGAGTGACATATCTTACCTTTTCGTTGATGCCGATTTCCTTGAGCTCGTCAGCTGTGATGCCGTTAAGATAAGGAGCGCATTCAACCATATGGTTTGAAATAACCTTGACAGGCTCTTCAACACCTTCAACTGAAACATAAACAATCTTTGCACCTGACTGCTCAACCTCATAAGCGCGCTGCTTTGTCATCAGCTCGCCTGCTTCGGCAACAATTTCACCTGTGAGCTCATTGATAACGTCCTGTGCAAGTCTGAAGCCTCTGATTCTTTCTGTGAGACCGAGCTTCTTGTTATACTGATAACGTCCGACTCTTGTGATGTCATATCTTCTTGAGTCGAAGAGGATGCTTTCGATGTGACTCTGAGCGTTTGCAAGAACGGGAGGCTCACCGGGCTTGAGCTTTTTGTAAAGCTCAATGAGAGCTTCCTCGGTGTTTTTGCTTGAGTCCTTTTCAAGTGTTGCTTCAAGTCTTTCGTCATAACCGAAAATCTCACGGATTCTGTCATTTGATGAAAAACCGAGAGCCTTGATAAAGGTTGTGATAAGAATCTTCTTGTTCTTGTCGATTTTTACATAGAATATATCATTCTGGTCAACCTCGTATTCAAGCCAGGCGCCGCGTCCGGGGTTGATTGTTGAGCTGAAAATCTTTTTGCCGATGTTGTTGTGCTCCATTGAGAAGTACGCACCGGGAGAACGGATGAGCTGGGAAACAACAACTCTTTCAGCACCGTTGATAACAAAGGTGCCGCTTTCGGTCATGATGGGGAAATCACAGGCGATAACCTCAGCATCCTTGATAACACCTGTCACCTTATCGTGAAGTCTGACAGTGAGTCTGAGAGGAACTGAATAAGTCTTATCCTTTTCCTTGCAGACGTTGGGGCCGTCCTTGACCTTTTCCCAGTCAAACTTGTAATCAATGAAACTAACTTCAATGTTACCGCTGTGGTTTTCATATCTTGCCTCTTTGAGAAGCTCTCTGAGACCGGATGTGCATAACCATTTGTAAGAGTCCTTCTGAACCTTGATAAGATTGGGCATGGGCATAATCTCACGGATTTTGCCGTAGTTTCGTCTTACCTGAGTTCCCTGCTTTAAGGTTGGAACATTTTGCATAGCTCGTCACTCCATATCTTAATAAATTTTTGTCCCGCAATTAACACAGCCAAATTTTTCTCAAAAAAATGTTTTTGAAAAAAGCTCTTGACATTCACCGTCTAAAATGTTAATATTCAAATGAGGAAGAAAAAACTCCGCATAATAACACATTATAGGTTTGAACATTATACTATATTAAGGCTAACTATGTCAAGTAGTGTGCTTTATTTTTTTACATTTTTTAACAGATTGTTTACATTTGAGCGCCTTTTCAGGTGCTTTTTTTGTTTTAAAAGAAAAATATTCCTCTGCTTTTTAAAATTCCCTCAAAGAGCCTTTTTCCGTCAGACCCCTGCCGAAAAAGGCCCTAAAGAAGAAAAAAGCCTCAAAAACACCCGAAAGAGTGTGCATAAATAAACTCTCCTCCCCTCTTCCGTGCACCGCTGTTCACCTGCTGCAAAGGGGAGCAAAAGCCGTCAGAAGCATAACTTTCTGACGGCTTTTTTTGATTGAATTGATTAATTTCTCACTGCTTAAAAATCACGGCTATGTTGTGAATTACAGATCTCTCAGATGCTTGCTTCTGCTGGGATGTCTGAGCTTTCTGAGCGCCTTTGCTTCAATCTGTCTGATTCTTTCACGGGTAACGTTGAAGACTCTGCCAACCTCTTCAAGAGTCTGGGGCTCCTGACCGCTGAGACCGAAGCGGAGTCTGAGCACCTCTGCCTCTCTGGGAGTGAGGGTATCAAGAACCTCATTGATTTTGTTTTTCAGCTCTGTGCGGGCTGCAATTTCAGCGGGAGAATCTGAGGTTTCATCCTGAATAAAGTCGCCAAGGTGGGAATCCTCCTCCTCACCGATGGGTGTTTCAAGGCTGACGGGATCCTGAGCACATCTGAGAAAATCACGGATCTGATCGGGAGTTTTGCCCATTGCCTGAGCAATTTCATCAATTGTCGGCTCTCTGCCGATTTTGTGAAGAAGCTCATTTGCGGTCTTTTTGACCTTGTTGATGTTTTCAAACATATGAACGGGAATTCTGATTGTTCTTGCGGAGTCGGCAATTGCGCGGGTGATTGACTGCTTTACCCACCAGGTTGCATAGGTTGAGAATTTGAAGCCCTTGGTGTAATCGAACTTTTCGGCAGCCTTCATCAGACCAAGGTTACCCTCCTGGATAAGATCGTTGAAATCAAGACCTCTGTTGATATATTTCTTTGCAATTGAAACAACAAGTCTCAGGTTTGCTTCAACAAGGGCGCTCATTGCCTCAACGTCACCCTTTTCAATTCTCATTGCAAGATTGATTTCCTCCTCAGCGGTGAGAAGTCTTTTCTTGCCGATTGTTGAAAGGTAATGCTTGACGGTGTCAACGGAATAACTGACCTCTCTGTCTGAGTTGTCGGTGTCGTCATAATCATCAGGAGCGGAGAAATCAAAATCAATTTCTTCAACGTCCTCTGCAATTTCAACATAAATGCCCTTTTCATAAATTGCACTGTGAAGAAGGTCAATGTCCTCCTCACTGTAATCAGAGCAGAATTCTGTTCTGATTTTGTTGAACTGAGCCTCGGTGAGCTTGCCGTCAACGGCTGTCTTTTCAACAATCTCTTTGATTTTATTATATTTTTCTTCAAATCTCTTGTCGATGTTTTCCATGGTAAAATCCTCAACTTTCTTTATTCTGTCTGCGGAATTCTCACAAGGGAGAAGCTGTGCAGTTGTTTTTTCAATTTATAACCCCGGCATCAAAGATCTCTCAGGTGCTTGCTTCTGCTGGGATGTCTGAGCTTTCTGAGTGCCTTTGCTTCAATCTGTCTGATTCTTTCACGGGTGACATTGAACACCTGACCGACCTCTTCAAGAGTCTGAGGTCTCTGATCGTCAAGACCGAAACGCAGTCTGATTACCTCTGCCTCTCTGGGAGTGAGGGTTTCAAGCACCTCATTGATTTTGCGCTTCTTTTCAGCCTCAAGAGCAATTTCAACGGGTGAAAGTGAATCACCGTCGGGGATAAAGTCGCCAAGGTGGGAGTCCTCCTCCTCACCGACGGGTGTTTCAAGGCTGATGGGGTCCTGAGCACATCTGATGTATTCACGCACCTTGTCGGGTGACTGACCCATTGCCTGAGCAATTTCCTCAACGCTGGGCTCTCTGCCAAGCTGATGAAGCAGCTCACTGCTTGTCCTTTTGACACGGTTGATGTTTTCCACCATGTGAACGGGAATACGGATTGTTCTTGCATAATCGGCAATTGCGCGGGTGATTGCCTGCTTGATCCACCAGGTTGCATAGGTTGAAAACTTGAAGCCCTTTGTGTGATCAAACTTTTCGGCAGCCTTCATCAGACCAAGGTTGCCCTCCTGGATGAGATCGTTGAAATCAAGACCTCTGCCGATGTGACGCTTTGCAATTGAAACAACAAGTCTCAGGTTTGCTTCAACAAGCTTGTTTCTTGCCATCAGGTCACCCGCCTTGATTCTGATTGCAAGGTCAATTTCTTCCTCGGCGGTCAGAAGTCTGCTTTTGCCGATGATTGAAAGGTACTGTCGGATGCTGTCTGTGGAATAAGCAACCTCCCTTGCAGTGTCATCATCACTGTCAATGTCAGCAGAATCAATGCTGATGTCAAATTTATCAAAGTTTTCAAGATCCTCATAATCGTCATCTGACTCAACGGAAATTGAGCAGGAATAAAGAACGTTGCTGAGAATGTCAATGTCCTCTTCACCTGTGCAGTAGCTTGCGGTGATTTCACTCAGCTGTGAGTCCTTGATTTTGCCGTCAACGGCTATTTTTTCAACAGCCTCCTTAAGAAGCTGAAATTTTTCGTTGTTAAAATCAATGTTATCCATAATTAAAAGTCCTCTTCTTTCCCCGCCCGCAAAGGTGCAGGCAGAATAATTTTTACATTCAATTTTCTGACTGTAAAAACGCTCCCCGGACAAATGAGCTGCCAAAGGGTGCTCTAAAAGTCTCCGCCGCATACTGCAGCCGACTTTTAATTTCAGCCTGATAAAAAACTGCTTTTACTTTTTGTCCTTTATCAGTTTCAGAAAGTCCTCATCACTGAGAGCGGAAAAGTTGATGTTCTCCTTTCCCTTTGTCTTTTCCTGCTGAATGATGCTCACACAGTCAGCACAGGCCTTGAGTGAATGGGTAAGCCCTTCGTTCTTTTTGCAGATTTCCACGAAGCAATCCATTTCCTCGGCTGACAGCTCCTGAGTGAAGAATGTGAAATCCAGACTTCTGTGCTGCTTTATTTTCTCTGCAACGGCAGAAAAAATTCTTGAATGGGTAATAACGCTGAAATCCTCTGCTTTCAGCTGAGAGTCAAGGGCGGAAAAATAATCAGGATTTTTCACAAGTGAGGCAATGATAAGCTCCTCTGCCTTGATGACTCTGATGTTGGTTGAATTTTTCTGAGCAAGCTTGCTGTTTTTTGTGACAGCCTCCTGCTGAATCTTTTTGAAATACTGACTTTCTTCTTTTCTGACCTCACGTCTTTGCTGCTGATTTATTCTGACAAGAATTGCATTCTTGTCAACATCAAGCTCCTGTGCAAGCCTTGAGGCATAAATGTCCTGAGCAATATTATTTGCGGTTTTTGCAAGAAAAGCAGCGGCAAGGTCAAGATATTTCATCTTGCCGTCACTTGTTCTCAGATCAAGACCCTTTCTCAGACGAAGCAGCTCAAACTCAATGTTGTTGGCGGCACCGTCAATGAGGCTTCTGAATCTTTCGGGGCCGAAGGTTTTGATGATTTCATCGGGATCCTTTCCGCCGGAAAGACCGATGACTCTGACCTTCATTCCGATTGACTCGAAAATACCCACAGCTCTCTGAGTTGCCTTCTGCCCTGCCTCGTCAGAGTCATAGCAGAGGATAACCTCGTCAGCATATCTTGAAAGAAGGTGCGCCATCTCACCCGTCAGAGCTGTGCCAAGACAGGCAATCACATTGTCAAAGCCCGCCTGATGCAAGGTGATGGCATCCATATAGCCTTCAACAAGAATAAGGCTTTTCTCCTTTGTGCTTTTGGCATAATTGAGACCGAAAACACCAAGGCTCTTTTTATAAACAAGGGTGTCTGAGGTGTTGATATACTTGGGCTTGCTGTCATCAAGAACTCGTCCGCCAAAGGCAACAACGTTTGATCTGACATCAATGATGGGAACCATAACTCTGTTACGGAAGTTGTCGTAATAGGTTATCTTTCCGTTTTTCTCACTTTTGTTTGCAAGATTGGCTTCATAAAGCTCCTCATAGGAATAACCCTTCTGACGCATATGATTAAGCAGATTTCTCCACCCCTCAGGCGCATAGCCCAGACCGAAGCGGATGAGAGTTCCTTTTTTCAGACCTCTGTTTTTCCAATACTGCAGACCTGCCTCACCCTCAGGCTTGAAAAGGCAGCTGTTGAAGTATCTTGCCGCTTCCTTGTTGATTTCATACATTCTTTTGCGCTTTGCGGCAAGGCTGTCATCAAAGTTTTCCGAGGGCATTGCAAGACCCGTTCTGTCACACAGAAGGCGCACTGCCTCAGTGAAATCAAGGTTTTCGGCTCTTCGGATGAAGGACACCGCTTCACCGCCCGCACCGCAGCCGAAGCAGTAAAAGCTCTGACTGTCGGGATAAACAGTAAAAGACGGTGTTTTTTCATTGTGGAAGGGACAAAGTCCCACAAGATTTTTACCTCTGCGTCTGAGTGGAGTATAAGAAGAAATAAGCTGCTCAATATCCACACGCATTCTCAGCTCATTGAGAAATTCGTCAGAAAATCTTGCCACAGTTTTCACCGCCTTTCTAATTATCAGGGTAACGGTACCCGTCACCCTATCATGTGTTATCATTACATAGTTATATATATTTTATCATCTGTCGGCTGTCCAGCCCTTCGGGATGAAATAGCGACCGTAAACCTTCAGCGCATAGCTGTCGGTCATACCTGCAATGTAATCACAGGCTGCTCTTTCGGTGCCCTCCCTCCAGGCAATTGTGATGTACTCGTTGGGAAGCTCATCGGGATGGCTGACAAAGAATTCGTAAAGTGACTGAACAAGAGTTATTGCCTTGCCCTCCTCACTTTTGCACTGAGGGTTGGTATAAACTCTGTCGAACATAAACTGATGAAGATTGTCAAAGGCGGACTGAACGTCTCTGTCAAGACACAGCTCGTCCTTTGTGTTTTCAATTGCAGACATAACAAGAGTGTTGATTCTTTTGCTTTTTGTTTCACCGAGAAAATGCCTTGCATCTGCGGGAATGTTTGCTTCGGTGATGATTCCGCCTCTGACGGCGTCCTCAATGTCGTGATTGATGTAAGCAATGCGGTCAGCAAGCTTGACAATTCTGCCCTCAAGGGTGGATGCCTCCTGCCCTCTTGTGTGGCAGACAATGCCGTCTCTGACCTCAAAGGTGAGGTTGAGTCCTCTGCCCTCATTTTCAAGGCGGTCAACAACTCTCAGGCTCTGCTCATAATGTCTGAAGCCTCCGGGGAAAACCTCATTGAGTGCTCTCTCCCCCGCATGTCCGAAGGGAGTGTGGCCCAGGTCGTGACCCAGGGCAATTGCCTCTGTGAGAGTTTCATTGAGAGAAAGACCGATTGCAATTGTTCTTGCAATCTGAGACACCTCAAGGGTGTGAGTAAGCCTTGTTCTGTAATGGGCGCTGTCGGGAGCAAGGAAAACCTGGGTTTTCTGCATCAGTCTTCTGTAAGAATTTGAGTGGATGATGCGGTCACGGTCACGCTGATAAGCCGTTCTGACAGGACATTCATCCTCAGGCTGCAATCTGCCCTTTGTGTTCAGGCACAGCATACCGTACTGAGAAATGGTTTTCTTTTCATTTTCAAGAGTCCGTAATCTGATTGCTGACATATTTTCTCACAGCCTTCCTTGTTATATCCTCTGTAAATAATATACGCCGGAAAGGAACACTTTCCCCTTAAAAAACATTAAATTTCGCAAAATTTTTCATCAATGACGCTGCAGTCAAGTCTGCCGAAGGAAAGATCAATAAGCTTTGCCCTGAAGGGCTCCACAAGATCCTCTGGAATGCGGAAGGTGACCGTCACATCATCGGCAAAAACCGTGTCCTCAACAATTCCGCCGCTTTCGCAAATCAGGGGCACAAGTCTTCCGTAAAAGGTGTAATCCGATTTGACGGAAACAATTTTGCAAAGTGACATTGTGATGATTCCGCCTGCGTCAAGAGCAATCTTTGCCGAATGGGAATAAGCTCTCACAAGACCTCCGCCGCCAAGAAGGATGCCGCCGAAATATCTTGTCACAACAACGCAGCAGTCCACAACCCCCTCCTTGACAATCACATCAAGGGCGGGAATACCCGCTGTGCCCTGGGGCTCACCGTCGTCACTGAAGCGGCGGATGTTCCCCTCTCTGAGAGCATAAGCATAAACATTGTGTGTTGCATCCCAGTGTCTTGACTTGATTTCACCGATGAAATCAAGAGCCTCCTGCTGAGTTGTGACAGGCTTGACATAACCGATGAAACGGGATTTCTTGACAATATATTCGTCCTGAGACTGATTCTTTATTGTTTTATATTCAGCCATTTTTGACCCCTTGCAATTAGTTTTATAAATGCAAATAAGACGATACAATAAAAATTGCATCGTCTGATTCACTTTTAACAATAAAAATTATTTGTTTTTGTTGAGGCTGAAGCGCTTGTTGAATCTGTCAACACGGCCACCTGTGTCAACGAGCTTCTGTCTGCCGGTGAAGAAGGGATGGCAGGCTGAGCAGATATCAACACGAAGATCCTTCTTTGTTGAACCTGTTTCAATGATGTTACCGCAAGCACACTTAACCTGTGTGGTTTCGTAGTTGGGATGGATTGTATCTTTCATTATTCATTCACCTCTTTCGGTTATCTACATAGTAAGCGTTAGACATTATAGCACACGATTATTCCAATTGCAATATGTTTTAAGAAAAAACTTTCATTTTTCTCAAAAATTTTTTCACGCGAAAAAAATCACTCCGTCTCCACTTTTATCGCCTTGCCCAGACGGAAGGAATAAAGAAGAGTCTCCTTCACTCTCAAGCCCGTGCAGACGGTGAGAGCCTTGGTATAAAGACTGACCTGAGAGCTGTATTTTTCAACAAACTGCTCCTCGGTTTCAAGGGCGTCGGTCTTGTAATCCACAACAACAAGCTCACCGTCCTCAAGGAAGGCACAGTCTGCAATACCCTGAATCATAATCATTTCGTCGCTGAACTCATCGGTGCCCTCATAAATTTCATTGATGGGTACCTCAAAGGTAAATTTCTTTTCACGCATGACAAGCTCACTTTTAAGAATACGTGCTGCAAGCTCACCGTCAAAAAATTTTCTCACGGCACTGACATTGATGCCCTTTGCCTGAGAATCGGTGATAATCCCCTTTTCTCTGAGACGCTCAATTTCATCTTCAACACTCACCGATGCTCTTTCATAATCGGCATACTGCATAAAGGCGTGGGTCGCAATACCCTTCTGAGCAGGGGTAAGACCGTCCTTTGACAGAAATGAGGGCACGGCAGAGGCAAAGTATTCTCTGTCAACAAAGTTTTTGTCAACCTCTGAAGCGGCTCTCTTGGTCATCACCCTTGAAAGCGCCTCATATTTATATCTGAAGCCGGTTTTCTCCTCAAGCACTCTCATCAGCTCAGGGTCAGGAGCAACCCTTTCATAAGATCCTGCCTTTGATTCGGGCACGCTTTCCTCCTCCATTGAGCTCAGACAGACCTTCAGCGGTGAAGCACAGGGAAGCACAATGCTTTCGTCAACACCGATAAGCTCTCTGAGCGGTCTTGCCCCCGGGTGTCTCAGCAAAGCTGTCACAAGCCATTCACCGTGGGAGTCAGCCGCGGAAACAAGGAAGGGTGAAATTTTGCTGAAGGCGGGGTTTATGCTGTCGGCACATTTCATCAGTGACTTTTCGGGATTTTTTGAGGCATAAACCGAAATAAGCCTTTCCCTTGCACGTGTCATTGCAACATAAAGAACTCTCAGCTCCTCACTCATTGAGTCAAGGCTTTTTGAAAGCTTCATTGCCGAATGACAAAGGGTGCCGTACTGCTCAAAGGTGTCAATGTCACGGCGGATGATTCCCACACCGTGCTTGAGGTTGATGAGGAAGTTTTCCCTTTCATCCGACTTGTTGAAGCGTCCTGCAGTACCGGCAAGAATACACACGGGAAATTCAAGACCCTTTGACTTGTGAATAGACATAATCTTCACAACATCGGCACTTTCAACTGCGGCAGCGCTGCCCTTAAGGTCAGCTGCACTCTGGCTCACTCTGTCAACAAAGCGGATGAAGCCCGAAAGTCCCGAATAACCCATTTTTTCATAGGTGTCGGCATAATCGGACACAAGCATCAGATTTGAACGCTTTCTGCCCGAGGGATCAACGGCATCAAAGATGCTCAGAATTCCCGTGTCCTCAAAAACCTCACAAATCAGCTCACGGACACAAAGACAGGCGCTCATCTGTCTCCATTTTTTCATTTTTTCAAGGAATCTCAGACTCTTTTCATTCCCCTTTTCACAGCTGTGAAGAAGGCAGGCATAAAGGTCTGTATATTTTGAATCAAGCCTCAGCTGAGCCATATCGTCAACAGTAAAGCCGAAAAGAGCTGACATCATCACACTCATCAAAGGAATATCCTGAGCGGGATTGTCAATGATTCTCAGAAGGTTCAGCGCAAGACTGACCTCAATGCTTCCCAGAAAATCTCCGCCCGTCTCCGTGAAGGCGGGCACACCCGATTTTCTGAACACATCGGCATAAAGATTGCTTTTGCCCTTGGTTGAGCGCAAAAGAACGGCAAAGTCACCGAAGCTTGCTTTTCTTTCACCCTCACCGTCCTTGACGGTGAAGCCCTCACTTATCATCTGCTTTATAAGCTGAGCGATGTATCTTGCCTGATTTTCGTGAGCAGTTTCAGCCTTAAGCTCACCCGTGTCAAGAATGTGAAGCTCCGCACCGAGACGGCTTTCATCAGGGTATGCGGCGGAGGGAACAAGCCTTTCCTCTTCATTATAATCAATCTCACCGCAGCTTTTGCTCATCAGAGCATCAAAAACAAAGTTGATGATGTCTGTGACACCCTTTCGGGATCTGAAGTTGTTTCCGAGAATAATCTTTGCAGGGTAGCTGTCCTTTTCCCTGTCATAAAGGGGAAAGCTTTCCTTCAGAGAAATGAAAATCCTCGGCATTGCCTGTCTGAAGCCGTAAATGCTCTGCTTGACGTCACCGACGCGGAAAAGGTTATTTCTCGAAATTGAAGAGAAAATCATATCCTGAGCCTCGTTGGTGTCCTGATATTCGTCAATGAGAATTTCGTCAAAGCTCTCGCTGATGTCTCTTGCCTTGTCCGTAATCTCATATCCGTCCTTTGTTTTTCTGACAAGAAGGGAGATTGCACAGTGGGCAATGTCATCAAAGTCGGCAAGCTTTTTTTCTTTTTTGTTGCGTGAATAAATCTCCGCAAAAATCTGTGTTGTTCTGCTCAGAGAAGCAACAAGAGGTCTGAAAAACTCCATATCATCTCTGAACTGCTCATCATCGGAAACAAGAATTTTTGAAAGCTCCTTGACCTTTTTGTTGCAGGCATCCCTTTTTGCAACAAGGCTCTGAATGTAAAAATCATCCTTCAGATGCTTCGGGGTGTTACCCCTTCTTGCCGCCTTGAAGCGCAGCACACCTTCTCTTGCCTTGTCCCATTTGCCGCCACGGAGCATTTCAAGAATATATTCATACTGAGCCTTATCTTCCTTTTCCGCCTTTTCAAAAATTGAGGCAATGTCTGCATCCTCACACTCAGACAGAAGATAATCTGCCGTGCCAACTGCATATTCAAGACAGTCTGTCAGATAACCGATGAGAATTTCACCGTAAACGGTTTTTGAAATGTCCTTTTCCTCAAAGCTTTTTTCAAGTCCCTCAAGCCAGGCCGAAGGGAAGGGAAAGGATCTTGATGCCTTATAAAGTCTTCTGACCGTTGAGGCAAGATAGCTGTCAGAGTTGCCCGAAAAAAGAAGCTCGGAAAGTCTTCTGAAATCCTCTCCTCCCTTTTCATACATAAAGGCAAGAGCCTCATTCACGCTTTCCTCGGCAATGATTTCAAGCTCACTTTCGTCAGCGGTTTTGTAATCGGGAGGAAGGTCTGCAAGCTGAAAGTTTTCCTTGACAAGATTTGCGCAGAAGCTGTCAATTGTGCAGATTTTTGCCGCAGGCAGAAGCATCTGCTGTCTGACCAAATGAAGATTATCAGGCTGCTGTCTCAAAAGAGAATCAACGGCAGCGGAAATTCTTTCTCTCATTTCACTTGCCGCCGCATTTGTGAAGGTCACAATCAGCAGTCTGTCGGCAGAGGTGGGATTGCTTTCATCGGTGATTCTGCTTATCACTCTTTCAACAAGAACGGCTGTTTTACCCGATCCCGCCGCGGCGGAAACGATAACGCTGCCCCGCCTTGAACCTATTGCGTCAAGCTGTGACGGAGTCCAGTTTCTGCTCATTGCTCTTCCTCCTTTTCTCCCAGAAGTCTGAAGCATTCCTCATGGGGAAGCTTCTGAATATATCTTTTTTCAGGGTTTTCCTCAAGGCAGACCTCACGGTAATCACAGTAATCACACACCTGAGTGTAATCACTGCCGTAAACAACACGCGCCTCAACCCTTCCGCTGTGAAGGCTTTCACCCATTTCTCTGATGATGCTGTCGGTTTTTTCCGCAAGCCTTTGCATCATTTCAAGGTCAATGAATTTGCCCTTTATCTTACCCGTTCTTTTGTCAACGGTGACAGGGATATAAAGCCCCTTTTCGCTTTTTTCCATATACCTTGCCGTTGTCTCGTCTCCCACAATCATTCCGTTCATCTTGTGGGCGGCAAAGCGCTTTTCTTTTCTGATGCTTTCATCAATATCTCTTTCATCAAAGGTGACTGCCGAAAGCTTTGCGGGGAAATAAAGCACACCCGCGGGAATTATATTTTCGTACCTTTCTCTGCCCGTTCTCCAGATGGAAATGAGATAAAGCACCATCTGCATATTAAGGCCCTCAAGCACGTCGGAAAGCTCAAACTTCTTGCCTCCCGTTTTGTAATCCACAATTCTCACATATCTGCTGCCCTCAAGGTCCATTGTGTCAACACGGTCAATGACACCGTGAAGCTGAACACTGCCCCTTTCAAGCTCAAGCTTATAGGGTGAGACCACAGACTCTCTGCTGATTTCAAGCTCAAAATCCGAGGGGGTGAAATCACTGTCGTCAAATTCGGCACAGAGCCTTTCAACAATTGCCGAAACCACCTTGAACATTCTTGAATAAAGGTATCTGAAGCGGGCATCCTTTTCCTCGGCACCCACCATATTTTCTGACATATATTCTTCAAGAAGCTGCGCAATCTCAGCCTTCAGCTGAGCGTCACTGAGCTCAAGAAAGCTCTTTGAGGGATATTTTTTCAAAAGCTTTTCAAGCACCTCGTGAATAACCGTACCGATATTTGCCGGATCAAGCCTTGCCTTAATTCTGGGATTTGCCTTGACGCCGTAACGGCAGAAATACATAAAGGGACACTTTGCATAAACCTCGGTGCGTGAAGCGGAAAGATACATATTCTCTCCGAAAAGTCTGACCGCCTTCTCCTTATCCTCAAAGGCAAAGGCCTCCTTGAAAACAGCTCTGTCCATTGCCTCAAGAATGCTTTTATATTCCTTTTTTCCCGCAAAGAAGGTGAAAAGGCTTTCACTTTCTCTGCTGTTTTCTCTGTATTTTTCAGCCATAAGCTCAAAAGCGGAGCGTTCACTTTCAATAAGCTCCGAAAGAGGCTCACTTCCAACTGTGACCCTTTTGTGCTCAGGCAGAATTTTTTCCGCAAGGGTGATTCCCTCACTTTTTTCCTTGTGCTCACCGGTCAGGGAGCCCACACAGTAAGAAAGGAAAAGCTTCTCCCCTGCCGAAGCAAGAGCATTATAAAGAAGAAAACGCTCTCTCAGGCTTTTTTCCTTCACATCCTCACCGGTGCTGATGCCCGTGAGAAGAATCTTGTTTCTTTCAGCGGCTGAGAAAAGTCCCGTCTGACTCACGGTTTCGGGGAAGCTGCCTCTGATAAGACCCGCAACAAAAACAACCCTTGCTCTGTTTGTAAGCATTCTTTCCGCTGAGCAAAGGCTCACCTCATCAAAGCCGTCGGGAAGCTTGCCCAGAGTTTTTTCTCTGACAACAAGCTCAAAAAGCTCACAGAGTCTTTTTCTGCTGACGGCTGTGCCCTCAAGAGCAACCGCAAGCTCGTCAAGAACCTCCATGAGAATGTCCCATACCTGCTGCTGCTCGGCGGCAAGCTCAACAAAGCCCTCTTTTTCAAGGCTGAGAGCATAAGAAAGAAGCCTTTTGTCAACATCATTTTCTCTCAGATGCTCATAAACAAGACGGAGCGTCTCCACAGAGGAGGTGTCAGCGGTTTTCTCTCTGAGAAGAGCAATGCTGTCCGCCGCCCTTGCTCTGAGAAGATTAAGCTCACTCAAGGCTTCAAGCTGAGCCTGACCCATTTTTTCACCGAAGCCCGAGGGATTGTATGTCCAGTCAGTAAGCCAGGCACTGCCGCCCAGATCCCACATAAAAGCATAATTTTCAATCAGGGAAATCTCTTTTTCATCAAGACCCGCAAGTCCCGTTTTGACAACTCTCATCAGGCTGTCGGTGACAAAGCCGCCGGCAAGAATTTCAAAAACACCTCTGACATAATTGATAAGAGGCTGATTGAGAATATCCTGCCTTTTATCCTCAAAGAAGGGTATCTCATATTTTTTGAAGGAGGAATGAAGCTGTCTTTCATAGCACTCACTGTCCTTATAAACCACGGCAATATCTCTGCAGCGGTATTCCCCTTTTCTGATGAATGCCTTGATTCTTCTTGCAACGGCATCACATTCCGCCTGAGAATCGGGTGCGGTGATAACCGTCAGATTTTCACTTTCTCTGTCAAAAGGCTCAAAGGTGAGACTGTAAAGATTTTTTTCAAGGTGTCTGAGATCCTCGGGAAAAAATTCCTCATCAAAGCCGCAGGTGATAATTTCACCCGTTGCAACACCCCTTCTTCCTGCCGTGCGCAGAAGCTGTGCCAGAGTCAGTGCCGTGTAAGCAAAGGGGCCTGTCTGCCTGTGGGGGTCAAAGCTGTCAATTGTCAAGGTGATATAAACCTCCCTTGCCTGAGTGAGCATCAGAGAAATCAGTCTCAGCTCATCAAAGGAGAAATGAGCAAAGCCGTCAATAACAACGGTTTTACCCTCAAAAAAGCTTTCAGCTGAAAGAATGTCATAAATTTTTGAAAGCAGATCCGCATCGTCAAAGCTGCTCTGAGCAACATAAGCCTCATAGGCTCTGTAAATCATTGCACATTCCCTGAGCTTTTCGGCAAGCCTCTGATCCTGAAGGCTGTCAGCGGATTTTTCAAGCTCCTCAGGCTCAAGACCCTCGTTTTTCATCTCATCAACAAAGCTGAGCATTTTTGTCACAAGGGAAATGTCCTCTCTGTGACGGGAGTAAACCCTCAGTCTGTCGGAAAGAGCCTCAATTGCAAGGGACATATAAATGAGTCTTGCACTCTTTTTGGCAAGGGGCTTTGTGATTCCGCCGAAGCGCTCAAGAACAATATGGCTGAGTCTTGTGAAGGAAAGCACCTCAACCTCAGATGCCTTTTTCGGCCCCAGAAGAGACAGAATCCCCTTGTCACTTTCAAAGGTGTTCTGCTTGGGCACAATCAGAACAGGGCTTTCACCCGCTTCAACCCTTTCACCGAGTATGCGGTGAGCTCTCACCGTTTTTCCGCTGTTTTTTCTGCCGATGATGAAATTAATCATAAGTTATCTCCCCCACGGAAGTTTTGTTGTGAATTATTATACATTAAAATTTCCCTCATTTCAATAAGCTGAAGCAATGAGAACAAAAATACGGACTGTACCTGCGTTAAAATTCCGACAGATATTTTATTAAATAATATATATTATTTAATATATTGAAATTACAGCGCTTTTGCGGTATAATGATTCAGATTAATACATTGGAGTTGATGTTATGAAAGCATACAGAATACATCTTATCAGACACGCCATCACTCAGGACAACCTTGACGGTGTTTATTCGGGCAGAAACGAAAAGCCTTTGTGTGACCAGGGCAGACAGCAGCTGACTGAGCTTAAAAAAGATTATGTTTATCCCCGTGCCGATTACCTTTTCACCTCTCCGCTGAAAAGGTGCATCGAAACGGCTGAAATTCTTTATCCCGACTTAAAGCCCCTTGTTATCAATGACCTTACGGAATATAACTTTGGTGAATTTGAGGGCTGCACCGCTGAGCAGCTCAACGGAAAGGATGACCTTTTTTCCAAATGGCTCAGAGGCGATTCTGATGTTCGTCCTCCCTTCGGTGAAAGCAATGAGGATTTTGTTTCAAGAGTCTGCAGCGGCTTCACAAAGCTTGTTGACGGCATCATCAAGGCCGATGCTCAGAATGTTGCCGTTATCACCCACGGCGGTGTAATTTCAACAATTCTTGCAAACTTCGGGCTTCCCGTTGCCCATTCAAGTGAATGGCTCACTCCCTCAGGCTGCGGCTTCACTCTGCTTGTCACCCCTTACATCTGGATGAGCGGACGAAAGGCAGAGGTGCTCAGAGAAATCCCCGAGCTTCCCGAGGATGAAAGTCAGAAAAATTATTATGACGGCTGGGATTACATTCCCGACCTTGACGGAGATTTTCAGTAATTAAAGCATTAAGGTGAGATTAAATTATGAACATTCTTGTTTTAGGAGACGTTGTGGGCACTCAGGGCTGCGACTTTGTGAGAAAAAAACTGCCCGGATTCAAAAAGCTCAAGGGCGTTGATTTCTGCATTGCCAACGGTGAAAACTCTGCCGCAGGAAACGGAATCACTCCCGATTCCGCAGACCATCTTTTCAAAAGCGGTGTTGACTTCATCACAACGGGCAATCATGTTTTCCGACGCCGTGAGGTTTATGATTTTCTTGACGAGCACGAGTCGGTGATCCGCCCTGCAAATTATAACCCCTCCGCTCCGGGAAGGGGCTATGCCCTTGTTGATATGGGCAGATATTCCCTTGCCGTCATCAACCTTGCAGGTGCAATGTACGGTGAGGTCAACGAAAATCCCTTCACAACGGCAGACCGTATTCTCAAGGAGCTTGAAGGCAAAACAAAGCTCATTGTTGTTGACTTTCACGCCGAAGCAACAAGTGAAAAAAAGGCTCTCGGCTTTTATCTTGACGGAAGGGTTTCTGCCTTATGGGGCACTCACACCCATGTTCAGACCTCCGACGAGGCTGTTCTTCCCTCACAGACGGGTTACATCACCGACCTTGGTATGTGCGGAGTGAAGGACAGTGTTCTCGGTGTTGATAAAAATATTGTTATTTCAAAATTCAGAACGGGTCTTCCCGTACGCTTTGATGCAGCCGAAGGCAGCTGTATGCTCAACGGATGTCTTTTCACCGTTGACGAAAAAACAGGCAGATGCCTGAGTGCCGAAAGAGTCTGCATTGAATAAACAAAAGGATGAATCAGATGAAAAAATTACTTCTTCTTCTCATACCCTTGATAATTATCATCGGTCTTCTTCTGCCCGAGGGAAAACAGCCTGACGGTGAAACAACCCTTCCTGAGCCCTCAGAAGAAACAACTCAGACCGCTGAAATTCAAAAAAGCTTCACCCTTGGCTATTTCAAGGGCAAAAGCTTCAACCCCTTCATAACTGAAAGTCCGGCAAACAGACGTATTCTCACCCTTGTTTATGACGGACTTTATACCCTTGACAGTGATTATACCCCCGTGCCCGTGATTGCCTCCGATGAAACAAATGAGGGCAACGAGCTGACCGTTTCAATCGGTGAGGAGCTTTATTTTTCAGACGGCTCAAAAATTTCAGCCGCAGATGTCTGCGACTCCTTTTACCTTGCCAAAAGCTCGGCTCATTACGGCTCCTCCCTTTCAAATTTTCTTTCCGCAAGACCCACGGGAGACGGTGTTGTCTTTACCCTTGAAAGAGCTGACGCCTTTGCTTTGTCCGTTCTCACCTTCCCCGTTGTCAAAAGCGGAACAGGCTCAGACAAATATCCTGTCGGAAGCGGAAGATATGTCATCAGAAGTGCTGACGGTGAGCTTTACCTTTCGGCAAACGACACCAACTCAAGAGACGAGGAGCTTAACCTTGAAAAAATCTCCCTTGTCCCCATCAGCTCCGAAAAGGACGAGCTTTATCTTCTTCAGTCAGGTGACCTGACCTTTTATTACGATGATCTGAGTGACGGTGAATACACCAAAATCACCGCCAATATTTATAAAACCTCAACCAACAATCTCCTTTTCCTCACCTTCAACAGTCAGAGTGAGTATTTTACCGAACCCTCAATGAAAACTGCAATCCTCAGCTGTCTTGACCTGAGCTCAGCGTGTATGAATGCTTATTCGGGAATGACCCTTTCACCCAAGGGACCCTTCAACCCCGAATGGTATCTTGCCGCCTCTCTGCCCGAAAACGCCGACAGCTATAACTTCCAGCTGGGCTGTCAGCTTCTCGAAGAAAACGGCTATGTCTATGCCTATTCAAACAACAAATACCGCTCAAAGAATTTTGAATATATTGTCCTTGACCTTCTTTACTGCTCTGACAATCCCGTCAAGGCTGAGATTGCTTCAGCTCTCAAGGAAAACCTTGAGCTTGCAGGCGTCAGTGTCAATGCGGTGGGTCTTTCCTACAGTGATTACATCAAGGCTCTTCAGAGAGGTGAATTTGACCTTTATCTCGGTGAGGTGAAGCTGAGCGCAAACATGAATCTTGACTGCTTCTTCTCTGAGCAGGGAAGCGCCCGTTACGGCATTGATCTTTCTCAGGTAACGGCGAAGGCATATTATGATTTTTCGGGCGGCTCAATTGACATCAACACCTTTGTCAGTGTTTTTGAAAAGGAGCTTCCCTTTGTTCCCATTTGCTACAGACAGGCTGTTTCATATTATTCAAGAGAGCTTTCCTTTGACGGCAACGTCAGTGAGGCAGAGCCCTTCAGAGACATTTACTCCTGGGAATGAGGTAAGGGCTTATGACTTCAACTCCTGTCAAATTTGTCAAGGGTGTGGGTGAAAAAAGAGCACAGCTTCTTTCAAAGCTCGGCATTTATGACCTTGAGGATCTTGTGAATTTTTATCCCCGCACTTATCTTGATTTCACCAATCTTACCCCCATTTCAGACCTTGTGCCCGACACGGTCTGCTGCTTCAGAGCTTATGTGGGCTACACCCCGAGAGAGTACACCGTCAGAAAGGGTATGACCCTTTTTAAAACCCTTGTCACCGACGGCACAGACTCCGTTCACGTCACAATTTTCAACAACAAATACCTTGCCGCAAGCCTTGAGGAAGGCACGGAATATATCTTTTACGGCAAGGTTACAAAAAATAAAGGCACTCTGGAAATGTCAAATCCTCTTGTGGAAGCTCCCGACGAGGATATGACAATGCTTCCCGTTTATCCGCTGACTGCAGGGATTAATTCGCGCACCCTTTCAAAGATTATTGCATCGGGTCTTGCCCTGAAGTCAAAGCAGGAGGAGGCGGACACAATCCCCGACAGCATCAGAGGGCATTTTTCCCTCTGCCACAAAAGCTTCGCCCTCAAGGCAATCCATTTTCCAAAAAACAGCAAGGAGCTTGAAATTGCCAAAAAGCGATTGATTTTTGAAGAGCTTCTCATTCTTCAGGCAGGAATGAAAAAGCTTAAAAGCAGAGCCGTAAAGGACAATGCAAAAAAAATCACCGCCGATTATTCACGGCAGTTCATTTCCTCTCTCCCCTTCACTCTCACCTCGGCACAGCTGAGAGTTATCGGTGAAAGCATTTCCGATATGTTCAGGGAAAGACCGATGAACAGACTTGTTCAGGGAGACGTTGGCTCAGGCAAAACCGTTGTTGCCGCCTGCTGTGCTTATGTTGCGGCGAAAAACGGCTTTCAGGCAGCTTTTATGGCACCCACGGAAATTCTTGCCCGACAGCATTATGATACCCTGTGCTCTCTTATAAAGGATGAGAGCATCAGAATTGACCTTCTCACAGGCTCAATGACACCAAAGAAAAAAAGAGAGGCAAAGCAGCGTCTTGAAAGCGGTGAAACCTCAATTCTTGTGGGCACTCACGCCCTTGTCACCGATGACGTTGTTTTCTCTGAGCTGGGTCTTGTCATAACAGATGAGCAGCACCGCTTCGGTGTCAGACAAAGAGGAAGCCTCAGCGCCAAGGGAGAAGCACCCCACACTCTTGTTATGAGTGCAACGCCGATTCCCCGCACCCTTTCTCTGATTATCTACGGAGACCTTGACCTTTCCGTTATTGATGAGCTTCCCAAGGGGAGACAGAAAATCTCAACCTACGCCGTTGACTCCTCTTATCACGAAAGACTTTATGCCTTCATCAGAAAGCACTTTGACAAGGGGCTTCAGGCTTACATTGTCTGCCCCGCCGTTGAAGAAGGTGAAAACGAGCTCATTGCCGCCACGGAATATGCGGCTGAGCTTGAAAAGGAGCATTTCCCTGAGTACAGAGTGGGACTGCTTCACGGAAAAATGAAGCCAAAGGACAAGGAAAAGGTTATGGCTGATTTTTCAAAGGGAGAAATTGACCTTCTTGTTTCAACAACGGTTATCGAGGTTGGCGTTGACGTGCCTAATGCGGTTATTATGGTCATTGAAAATGCCGAGCGCTTCGGTCTGTCTCAGCTTCATCAGCTTCGCGGCAGAGTGGGCAGAGGCAAGGAAAAATCATACTGTGTTCTTGTCAGTGACGCGGACACGGAAAATGCAAGGGCAAGGCTTGACATTATGTGCAAAACCACCGACGGCTTCCGCATTGCCGACAAGGACCTTGAGCTGAGAGGCCCCGGTGACTTTTTCGGCTCCCGTCAGCACGGTCTTCCCGAGCTTAAAATTGCCGACCTGACTGAAAATATGGACATTGTCCGTATGGCAAAGCAGGCCTGCGAAATGATTTTTGAAAAGGATCCCGGGCTTCAGAATTATGAAAACCGCGGTATCCGTCAGGGCATCATCAACCTTTTTTCAAAGAATAAAAACATCAGCTTCAACTGATATGAAAGGATAAACAAAACCATGGAAAAAATTGCAAGCTTCACAATTGACCACACCATTCTCCCCAAGGGAATGTATTTTTCAAGAAAAGACGGCTGTGCTGTCACCTACGACATCAGAACAAGACGTCCCAACGTTGAGCAGGTTATGGACAACGGCTCAATTCATACTCTTGAGCATCTTTTTGCAACCTTTGTCAGAAACTCCGAGTTTGCCGATAATATCATCTATTTCGGGCCTATGGGCTGCAGAACAGGCTTTTATTTCATCACCGATGATGAGCTTAACCCCTCAGACGCAATCAGCCTGACAAGACAGGCTCTGATTTTCTGCCGTGATTTTGAGGGTGACGTACCCGGTGTTTCAGCCGAGGAATGCGGCAATTACCGTGACCACAACCTTGAGGGCGCAAAAAAGGAAGCAGCAATGATGATTCCCGTCCTTGAAAACTGGTCAGAGGAAATGCTTCTTTATCCAAAAAAATAACAAAATCTTTTCTTCAAAGGAGGTGAAAGAGTGAAGGACGAAAACAACAGCACCGATTTCCGCCTGAATGACAATTTCTTCCACGATGACGATGACTTTTCTTACAGCGCCTATGACGGTCAGGAGGCGGCGGAAATCATCATCCCCGTTGAGCTGACAGAGGAAGCACCCTCTCAGCAGACGGAGACTGTCCCCTCTCTTTCTCAAAGCAAAAAAAGAAGGGTCACCGACCTTTCCTCACTGCTTTCTCTTGCCGCGGAATACACGGAGCTTCTTGGAGCTGAGACCATAAAGGTGCTCACCTTCATTTTTTCAAAGGCTTCTTCCGTTCTGGCAATACCCTTTATGATTATAATTTCCCTTATGGGTAAGCTTGTGAAAAAAATCAGCTCAATCCCGAAGGGAATACACATCAGCCTTGCAGATGACATCAGAAAGATTCTTTATGAGCTGAAGGTGATTTTCTCAGCAGGAAGCAAGGTGGAAAACAAAAAGGTCAGAGTTATTCTCACCGCCCTTTATAAGTATTTCATCATTTCCTTCCGCCGTCACAGACATTTCTGGAAAACCATCTTCAACCTTGCTCTGCCAACGGTGTGCATTGTGCTTCTTTTCAGCTTCTGGAACAGTATTTTTCACAATTCCACCTTTGCTCTTGAGGTCTTTTATAACGGCACCTCTCTGGGTTATGTTGAAAATGCCGATGTCTTTGAAGAAGGCAGAAGCCGTGCTCTTTCCCTTGTTGCAACAGGCGGTGATGAGCAAAGTCCCGCTGCGGCAAAGCCCGTTTATAAGGTCAGACGAATCAAAATCAATGAGCTTTCCGGCTCAAAGGAAATCAGTGAAAGCATTCTGACAAACAGCACACAGAATTACACAAGAGCCTGCGGCGTTTATATTGACGGTGAGTTTCTCTGCGCAATCACCAATGAGGCTGATGCCGTGAGAGTTTTTGACTCGATACTTGCCCCTTATAAAAAGGAGGCGGCAAAGGGTACAATTGTCGGCTTCGTTGAAGAAATCGAGTATGTTCAGGGCTATTACAGTGAAAACAGCAATCTCATCTGGGATACGGGTAAGCTTTCAGAAACCCTTGCAAAGCCAAAAACAACAAAAAAATACCACAAGCTGAAAAAGAATGAAAGTCTTTCCGCCGTGGCAAAAAAATATTCAATCACCCTCAGTGAGCTCAAGGCAATGAATCCCGGCTCGGATTTTTCCGTCGGCTCAAAGCTTCTTGTTGCCCAGGAAAGTGCTTATGTGCGCGTCAAGACAATGAAGACCCGCTTAAAGACTCAGCTTATCGGCTATGAGACAATTGAAAGAAACAGCTCATATCTGACCAAGGGCACAAAGAAAACCTCTCAGGAGGGCTCCTACGGTCAGAAGGTCATCACCGAGCTTGTAACTTATATCAACGGCAAGGAAACCTATTCAACGGTTGTTTCCGAAAAAATCACAAAAAATCCCGTCAACAAGATTGTTCTTATCGGCACAAAAACCGTCAGCTCAACTCCGAGCTACACCAACCCCGGCACATCCTCGGGCAGATTCATCTGGCCCACCGTCGGTGCTTACACAATCTCCTCTTATTACGGCTACCGTAATCCCAACATTTCGGGATGGGGCTGGCACGGCGGTATTGACATCATCCGTGCAGGCGGTTATTCAACGGGCACTCCCGTTGTTGCGGCAGCCTCGGGCACAGTTATTTCTGCCGTCAGAGGTTACTCAGGCTACGGCCACACCGTTGTCATCAACCACGGAAACGGCTACACCACACGATATGCTCATATGCAGCCCGGCTCACTCACCGTTTACGTCGGTCAGTATGTCTATCAGGGACAGCAGATCGGACGAATCGGCTCAACGGGCAACTCAACGGGCCCCCACCTTCACTTTGAGGTTCTGCTTTACGGAGCAAAGAAAAATCCTCTGAATTACATCAGAAGATAACAAATGAATATCAGCAAAAAGAGCTCTTCCCGAGCTCTTTTTATTTTATGCTCAACCACCAAAGATGCCGACATTCGCTTCCCGCTATGTCATCAATTACGTAGGAATCTACGGTTAGTGATTTTGTATCGAAAAATGTTATATTCACCGTAGGATCGACTCTTGAGTCGACCGCGTGTGCCGTCAGTACAATTTGTCATTGCACAGGTTTATTTGTTCAAATCCCCCTCCCTATAAATAAAAAACACGGCTGAAATTCAACCGTGTTATTTCTTTTATTTTGAAAGCAAAGCTCTGTCATTGGCAAACTCTGTGCCGCTTGACTGTGAGAATTTCTGAATCAGCTCATCAATTGTCAGATTCTTCTTTTCCTCACCGCTGACATCATAAATGATTCTGCCGTTGTGCATCATAACAAGTCTGTTACCGTGCTTGATTGCATCGTTCATATTATGAGTAACCATCATTGCTGTCAGATTGTTTTCACTGATAATCTTTTCACTCAGCTCAAGAACCTTTGCCGCTGTTTTGGGGTCAAGAGCAGCAGTGTGCTCATCAAGAAGAAGCAGCTGAGGACGCTGAAGTGCTGACATAAGAAGTGTGAGAGCCTGTCTCTGACCGCCTGAAAGAAGACCAACCTTGCTTGTCATTCTGTCTTCAAGACCAAGCTCAAGCTTTTTAAGCTCCTCTCTGAAAAGAGCCTTTTCCTTCTTTGTGATACCCCATCCGAGACCGCGCTTCTTGCCTCTTCTGTAAGCAAGAGCCATATTTTCCTGAATTTCCATATCGGGAGCTGTGCCCTTCATGGGATCCTGGAAAACTCTGCCGAGATATCTTGCTCTGACGTGCTCGGGCATATTGGTAACATCAATGTCACCGATTTTGATTGTACCCTCGTCAACCTTGAAAACGCCTGCAACAGCGTTGAGCATTGTACTTTTACCTGCACCGTTACCGCCGATAACAGTCACAAAGTCACCCTTGTTGAGCTTGAGCTCAAGACCGTTGAGAGCAACCTTTTCATTGACGGTGCCTGCGTTGAAGGCTTTATAAACATTTTTAATCTCAAGCATTTACTTTTGCACCGCCCTTTCTCTTGTTCTTTGAGAAATACTGACTTTTGATATAGGGAATGCCAAGGAAGATTGCAACAACCAGAGCTGAAAGAAGCTTGAGGAGGTTTGCATCAAGTCCGAGACAGATAACCACCTGATAAACAATGTAATAAACAATTCCGCCCACTGCAACGGCAATGAGAGTAAAGCCGAAGTTCACACTGATTTTTCCGAAAAGTGAGGTGCCGATAATGATTGCGGCAAGACCGATAACGATTGCACCTCGTCCCATGCTGACATCAGCAAAGCCCTGATACTGTGCAAGGAATGCACCTGCAAGAGCAACAATACCGTTGGAAATCATAAGACCGAGAACTGTTGTCACCTTTGTGTTGATGCCTTGTGCTCGGCTCATGTCAAGGTTTGAGCCTGTTGCTCTGAGAGAGCAGCCCAGGGATGTTCCGAAGAACCAGTAAAGAATTGCAACAATTACAAGCACGGCAATTGCGGCAATAAAAATTGCATTTTCAAGAAGGTTAGGGCTCTTGACGTTTCTCAGAGAAATGAGAAGGTCATACTTACTTGCATTAAGAGCCTGATTTGCCTTACCGAGCATAATCTTAAGATTGATTGAATAAAGAGCAAGCTGAGTAAGAATACCTGAAAGAATTGCAGGAATACCGAGCACAGTGTGGAAAAGACCTGTTGCAAGGCCGCAGATGAGACCTGCCGCAAAGGCTGCAATCATTGCCACGGGATAGCTGTAACCGTTAATCATAAGCATAACACAAACAGCGCCGCCGGTACAGATTGAACCGTCGACAGTAAGGTCAGCTATATCGAGAATTTTGTAAGTGATGTAAAGTCCGATTGCCATAATACCCCAGACAAGTCCCTGGGAAACAGCACCGGGCAAGCTGTTTAAAATACTTGTGAGTATTGCCATAAATGTCTCCTTAAGTTGGCGAATATAATCCGAAACAGTTTTTTGAATATGGATTTCTGCCAATCTATTGTTAAAATACTCGTAAATCCGAAAGGATTTACTGCGTTTTGTGCCGCAGCTTGACAAAAATCCCTTATTCAAAAAATCTTCGACCTGAAAGAGAAGATTT
>JAZRTP010000007.1:0-14704 GCA_045652105.1 Acutalibacteraceae bacterium | reverse complement strand
CAGGTTGAAAAGAACGCTACATACGAAGACATCGAGAGAGAAATCCGTGCACAGATTGATCTTGCTCACGAAATGGGCATGAGACCTTCTCACATCGACAATCACATGGGTTCACTCTACGGTCACTACACAGGCAGACTCGGTCTGAGCAAGCTTGCTCTTCGTGTATGCGGTGAGTACGGCTATGCATACAGACTTTACACAAAGGCTGATAAGAGAATCTGCCCCAAATGCACTCCCTATCCCCTTTACGCAGCTGTTCCCCTTCTTTCAAATGCATGGGGCAAAAAGTACGGCGTAGTTATTCCTGACTACCTTCTTTTCCCCGATTGGAACGACGCAATGCGTGAAAGCTACGAGGTTTACAGAGATACTATCCTCAAGATCTGGACAGATATCCCCGAAAACGGCGTAACAGAAACATTCATCCATCCTTCTGTTGAGTGTGATGAGCTTAAGTCAATCACAAGCAGATGGCAGGACAGAGTATGGGAATACGAGCTTATGAAGGATCCTTATGTTCATGAGTATCTTAAGAAGAACAATGTTATTCTCATCAACTACAGACAGCTTTGTGCAATGAAAGGCGGCACTGTCCGCTGATATACGAAAAGCCATCCGATAACGGATGGCTTTTTTAATTCAGAATCTTTTTGCTGGGAGCGATACCCTCAATCAGCTTCGCATACAGCTCCATACCCGAGGGAGACTTTGAATTAAAAAAAACGCAGGCACAACCTTACGGAAGTGTCTGCGTTGTATTTTAATTAAGAATTAATACATTCCGCCGCCCTGAGCTGCTGCCATAGCTGCCGCTGCAGCTGCGTCTGCCTGAGGATTGGGGATGTCTGCAACAAGTGATTCGGTTGTAAGCACCATTGCAGCAACGGATGAAGCATTTTCAAGAGCGGTTCTTGTAACCTTTGTGGGATCAAGAATACCTGCTTCAGCCATATTTACATATTCTTCCTTTGCAAAGTCAAAGCCGTAACCGATTTTGCCTGAAGAAACAATTTCATTTACGATAACTGAGCCTTCAAGACCTGCATTTGCAGCAATCTGACGTACGGGCTCTTCAAGAGCCTTGAGAACAATTCTGATACCGGTCTTTTCGTCGGGATCATCTGTGCTGTCAACAAGGGCAGCAACTGAGGGGATTGCATTCAGAAGAGCAACACCGCCGCCTGCAACTGAGCCTTCTTCAACAGCCGCCTTTGTGGCTGCAAGAGCATCCTCAATACGAAGCTTCTTTTCTTTCATTTCGGTTTCTGTGGCAGCACCGACTCTGATAACAGCAACACCGCCGGCAAGTTTTGCAAGGCGTTCCTGAAGTCTTTCTGTGTCAAATTCAGATGTTGAAACCTCAATCTGAGCCTTGATCTGATTAACACGTGCAGCAATCATTTCCTTGTCACCTGCACCGTCAATGATTGTTGTGCTGTCCTTGGTGATTTTGATCTGTCTTGCCTGACCGAGCATATCAACGGTTGCTGTGTTAAGCTCAAGACCGAGATCGGATGTAATTACCTGACCGCCTGTAAGAATGGCAATATCCTGAAGAAGATCCTTTCTTCTTTCGTGATAGCCGGGTGCTTTGACTGCAACACAGGTAAAGTTTCCTCTGAGCTTGTTGAGGATGAGGGTTGTGAGTGCTTCACCTTCAACGTCATCTGCAACGATTACAAGCTTCTTGCCCATTTTGAGAATTGTTTCAAGAAGGGGGAGAACATCCTGGATGTTGCTGATTTTTTTGTCGGTGATGAGGATGTAAGCATCGTCAATAACTGCTTCCATCTTATCAACATCAGTTGCCATATAGGGTGAAATATAACCCTTGTCAAACTGCATGCCTTCAACAACCTGCTTGTATGTTTCTGCGGTTGAAGAATCTTCAACGCTGATAACACCGTCTGTTGTTACAATTTCCATTGCTTCAGCAATGAGCTTGCCGACTGATTCGTCGGCTGAGGAAACGGAAGCAATTCTTGCAATGTCCTCAAAGGTTGTGACGGGGCTTGAGTTAGCCTTGATTGTCTGAACTGCTGTTTCAACAGCCTTCTTGATGCCTTTTTTGACAATCATGGGGTTTGCACCTGCAGTTACGTTCTTCATACCCTCGCGCACAAGTGCCTGAGCAAGAAGGGTAGCAGTTGTTGTGCCGTCGCCTGCAACGTCATTTGTTTTTGTTGAAACTTCCTTGACGAGCTGAGCACCCATATTTTCAAAGGCATCTTCAAGCTCAATTTCCTTTGCAATGGTCACACCGTCGTTTGTGATCAGAGGAGCACCGTAGGTTTTGTCGATAACAACATTTCTGCCTTTGGGGCCGAGTGTGATTTTAACTGTGTCACAAAGCTTATCAATACCGCTTTGTAATGCTTTTCTGGCTTCTTCGCCGTAAATAATCTGTTTTGCCATATTTAGCCTCCTGTTTTACTCTACAATTGCAAGAATTTCGTTCTGACGAACAATTACATATTCAGCACCGTCAAGCTTTACCTCTGTGCCTGAATATTTGCCTGTGATAACCTTATCACCGACTTTGACATACATTGAAATTTCTTTTCCGTCAACGATTCCTCCGGGACCGACTGCTACAACCTCAGAAAACTGAGGCTTCTCCTGAGAAGCAGAGGTGAGGATGAAACCGCCCTGTGTTTTTTCTTCAACTTCAGTTGCCTTGAGAACAACTCTGTCAAAAAGGGGTTTGAGTGTCATAATTTATTCCTCCCGGGATAATAATATTTAGCCAAAAATTTAATTTTTTGCTGACCGTTAGCACTCTTGTCTTCTGAGTGCTAATCTTATTTTAGCCGCCTTTTCAGGAAAAATCAAGTCTTTTTATAAAAATAATGGAAAAAATTTTATCGTATTAAGACAATATCTTTACAGATACTTTTAACGGTGATAAAATGTATAAGAGAATCATTACATTATATATTGCAATTGTTCTGTGTTTTATGGGGGCACTTGTCAGAATGGTTTATATCGGACGATCGTCTGCTTACAGTGTGGGGGAGCGCCGGTCCACAAGAACACTTGTTGTCGGAGAAAAAAGGGCAGGGATTTATGACCGCAACGGGAACAGGCTGACGGATACTGAGCAGCACCTTGTTGCCGCCGTGACTCCCGTTATGTCCGTTGCTCAGGAGCTTAAAAAGCATCTGAGCAGTCAGGAGCTTGAGCAGCGGCTGAAAAAAGGAAGCCCCTTTCTGTGCCTTGTTGACGAAAGTATTGATAATAAATATATTTCCACCTTTCAGGTGAGTGAGCGCTATTGCTCACTGCAGACGGCCGTTCATATAATCGGCTATGTTAATTCTGACGGAGCAGGCGTTTCGGGTATAGAAAAAGCATACGACAGCTTCCTTTGTGAAAACTCGGGAAAGCTCAGTGTCAGCTTTGGTGTTGATGCCCTCGGCAGAGTTCTTGCGGGAGAAGGAAAAAGAGTCACTGATGATAATTATTACTCTCAAAGCGGAATTATGCTTACCGTTGACAGCAAAATTCAGCTTATTGCGGAAAAGGCTCTGCGGGAAAGCGGAATCAAAAGCGGAGGTGTTCTTGTTCTTAAAAGTGATACATCTGAAATTGTTGCAATGGCTTCTGTTCCTGAGTTTAATCCTCTTGATGTCGCCTCAAGTCTCAGCAAGGAGAATTCACCTCTTGTCAACAAGCTGCTTTGTTCTTATGCCGTCGGCTCGGTTTTTAAGCCGATGATTTGCGCAGCGGCGCTTGAGCAGGGAATCGGCCCGGGTATGAGCTTTGAATGTCACGGCTCAGTAAAGCTTGGAGACACAGTTTTCAAATGCTATGAAGAAAAGGCCCACGGCAGAGTTGATATGTCTTCGGCTCTTGAAAATTCCTGCAACACTTACTTTATCAATCTTATAATGCATCTTGATGTAAATAAGCTTCTGAGTCTCTGTGAAAGGGCAGGTCTCGGCAAAAGCACTGTTCTTGCTCCCGGTCTTGAGGGCGGAAAGGGGAATCTGCCTTCCGCCGAAGGGTTAAAGCTTAAGGGCAATCTTGCAAATTTTGCTTTCGGACAGGGTGAGCTGACGGCGACGGCTCTTCAGATCGGACAAATGTATAATGCGCTCATTACGGGATACAGCCGAAGCTCTCGGCTTGTTCTTGGCTTTCTTGATACTCAGGGAAAGCTCACAGAGGAGGGCGTGAGCGTGGAAGAAAGAATTTTTTCCGACAGCACAGTTTCTCTTGTGAAGCTTATGCTCAGAAATGTTGTTGAAAGGGGAAATGCTACCAACGCTTCGGGCAGCGGACTTATCCTTTCCGGCAAAACGGGTACGGCTCAGAGCGGCAGCTATCTTGACGGTAAGGAGATATACCGCACCTGGTTTGCAGGCTTTTTTCCTTTTGACGAGCCTGAATATACAGTTGTGATAATCAATGAAAACGGTACGGGCGGAAACAGTGACTGTGCACCCGTATTCCGAGAAATCTGTGAAAATATAGCTGATGAAAATAATTTGAAATAAATTACAAAAAACACTTGCATTTTGATTTCTGTTGTGATATTATTGTTAGGCATTTGTATCAATAGCGTAAATGCCGGCTGAATTCAGTCAGAAACAAAAAGTAAGCGGTCCTCTTTCGTTTAATAATTTACGGAATGAACGTGGCAGAATTTAGGAGGATAAACTAATGGACAAAATCAAACTCGTAGCAGACGCAAGTCTCAAGGCAGAAGTACCCGTAATCACAATCGGTAGCACTGTTCGTGTTCACGTTAAAATCCGTGAAGGCGAAAGAGAAAGAATCCAGATGTTCGAAGGTACTGTAATTGCCAAGAAGGGCAGCGGCGTATCATCAACCTTCACAGTTCGTCGTGTATCATACGGCGTTGGTGTTGAGAGGGTTTTCCCTGTTCACTCACCCAACGTTGCAAAGGTTGAAGTTGTCAGAAACGGTAAGGTTCGCAGAAGCAAACTCTATTACCTTCGTGACAGAGTTGGTAAGTCAGCAAAGGTTAAAGAAAAGATCGGCTGATAAACACGCAAATGGAAGGAAGGGTAACCCCTTCCTTTTGTTTTTTCAGAGGTGACAACAATGATTAACGATATCACAAAAAAAGAACCCAAGGAGCTTACCTTCAAGGAAAAGCTTCACATCAACATTTATGAGTTTGTTTCAGTAATTGCAACCTCACTTGTTACAATAATGATTATTTTCACCTTCATTTTCAGAATTGTCGGAGTGGACGGCTCTTCAATGGTGCCCACTCTTTATGACGGTGAATGGCTTATGGTTTCAGCTCATGACAGCAACATCGAAGCAGGAGATGTTGTCATTGTCACTCAGCCCAACTGGTTTAATCATCCCATTGTCAAAAGAGTCATTGCAAAGGGCAATCAGGTTGTTGACATCGACTTTTCAACTGGTGATGTTTATGTTGACGGAGTGCTTCTTGACGAACCGTATATCAACAATCTTACAATTGACAGTGAAGGCGGAAGTTTCCCTGTGACCGTGCCTGAGGGCTGTCTGTTCGTTATGGGAGACAACAGACAGAATTCAACTGACAGCCGCAGTGACAAAATCGGCTTCATTGACGAAAGATATGTTCTCGGTCAGGTCAAGTATAAGATGTTCAGAATTGATAAGCTTACGGGAGAGTTTTCATTTATTCCCTTCTCTGAATGGAAAATCAACTGATGTGATTCGGAGGTAAAACATGGCTGACAATCAAAAACAGCAGGTGCAGTGGTTTCCGGGTCATATGGCGAAAACAAGAAGACTCATCAAGGAAAGTCTTCCTCTTGTTGACGGTGTGACCGAGCTTCTTGATGCCAGAATTCCTTATTCAAGCAGAAACCCTGAGCTTGACGAGCTTACAAACAGAAAACCCCGTATCATTCTTCTCAACAAATGTGATATGGCGGATGACAATATAACAAAGCAGTGGGTTGAGCATTTTGCCCGTCAGGGACATCTTGCGCTTCCTGTTGACTGCCGCACTGGCAAGGGGCTCAACCGTTATCACGATGCGGTTAAAAAGGTTCTTGCAGATAAAATACGATCCAATGAAGAAAAGGGGATGGGCGGCAAGGCGCTGAGGATGATGGTTGTGGGAATCCCCAACACGGGAAAATCCTCCTTCATCAACAGAATGGCCGGCAAAAACAGAGCCAAGGTTGCCGATAAGCCCGGTGTAACCCGACACAATCAGTGGTTTGCAATCGGTAACGGCATTGAGCTTCTTGACACTCCCGGTGTGCTCTGGCCTAAATTTGACGATCCCAAAGTCGGTGACAGACTTTCCTTCATCGGCAGCGTCAAGGATGAGGTCACTGACGTTGAAACAATGGCGGTCAGACTCATCAGTGTGCTTCTTGACGGATATGAGGATAAGCTCACGGGCAGATATAAGCTTGCAGGTATTGATGATATTCACGCTGTTATGCCCTGGGAAATCCTTGAGGAAATCGGCAGAGAAAGAGGGATGCTCATCCGCGGCGGTGAGGTTAACCTTGAAAGAGCCTCTGTGATGCTTCTCGACGAATACCGTGCAGGCAAGATGGGTAAGCTTTCCTTTGAAAGACCCTCACAGATTAATTAAAAAATCAAAAGCAGATGTGGAATAACATCTGCTTTTTTGTTAATATTCCGCAAATTTTTCTCTCAGCTGATTTATAACCTTTTTTTCAATTCTTGAAACATAAGATCTGGATATTCCCATCAGTGCGGCAATTTCCCTTTGTGTCATTTCTTTTTTGTTATAAAGACCGTATCGGCGTATGATAATTTCCTTTTCTCTTTCATCGGGAAGCTCCTCAATGAACTGATAAAGCTGTTTTATCTGCTGCTTGAGAGTTATCTGCTCATCAAAATCATATTCCGTTGAAAGAATATCCATCAGAGTCAGCGGATTACCGTTACTGTCTGATTCAAGGGGCTCCTCAATCGAAAGAAGAACAGCATCCTTTTTCTTGCTTCTGAAATACATAAAGATTTCATTTTCAATGCATCTTGAAACATAGGTTGCAAGCTTCACGCCCTTTTCTGCTTTGAAGGAATCGATGCCCTTTATCAGTCCCATTGTGCCGACTGAAATAAGATCCTCCTGCTCATTATAATCGGAATAATATTTTTTTACAATGTGGGACACAAGGCGAAGATTGTGTTCAATCAGCTTTTCACGGGCCTTTACATCGGAATGATTTTTCATCTGATACAGCAGTCTTTTTTCCTCTTCGGCAGGAAGAGGCTTAGGAAAAGAGCTGCCGTTGCTCAGATGAAGAAAAAAGAAAAGAAAGTTGCTCAAAATACTTCTTAAAATTTCGGTCATAACATCACCCCGTAAAGTTTATGTTTCAGCGGAAAAAATAATGACAGAGAGCGGAAGTTGTAAGCTGATGAAAGCAGCTTGTTTTTCTTATTTTTATTCTTTGATTGTATTGCTTTAATGTCGATATAGTTGTATAATCATAAATGATTGGAGGAGAGAATATGAAAGTATCTGATGTAATTTCAAAAGTCAGCACTGTTCCCGGCTATATCAAAAGCCATTGGAACACTCCGAGAGAAGGGGAATACCTTTCACTCAAGGAGATGGCGGCTTACACTGCCTCTCAGGCGGGTACATATATCTATATGACCGCTTCGGGCATTGTAACCTTCGGTGCAACCTTTTTCTGTGGCGCAATTATGGAAATTCCCGCCATGGACTTTTATCTTATTAACCTGATTACAACAATAATCGGTTATGTTCTTATGTTCACAAATCCCGTGGGTATGCTCATTTATGAAAACCACGGCAGACTTTCACCGGGAATGAAAAAGTTTGCCCATGCAACTTATCTCGGACAGATAATCATCGGTGTCGGATGTTATTTTATCCCCGCAAACATTCTTGAGGGCTTTATGATGGGTCTTCCTCAGATTATTGCAAACATCCTTGTAACAAACGGTATCACAGGATATCTGACATGGGTGATAAGAAGGGTTTTCTGTGCAAAATACGGACGAGTCAAGCCCTTTGTTGTTCTTTGTGCACTGCCTTCGGCAATGATTATTTCAATTATTCCTTACCTTCCCGTGCAGAATGTGCCTTATGTTACAAAGCTTGTTGTGCTTCATTTTGTCTTCACACTGATGAATTACTTTTATAACAGCTTTAGCGGAGTCAGCGGTCTTGTTGCTTATATGACACCCAATTCTCAGGAAAGACAGAAGCTTTATTCCTTTGTGCCCATCATCACGGGCCTTGCGCCGTCCATCATTAACATCTTTTTCCCCATTCTTATTGCTTCGACGGGCGGCTACACAAACATTGAAACCTACAGAATTTTTGTGCCCATCTTTGCTTTCGGCGGAGCCTTGCTTTCACTTACGGCGATTTTCTGCAAGGAAAGAACAATTGAAGAGAGCATCGAAACAAGAAAGAAGGTTTCCTTCTTCAAGGGGGCAAAAAATGCTCTGAAAAACAAATATCTCTGGATGATTAACATTTCAAATGTTGTCGGTCAGTGGCAGTGGATGATTAACAGTCTTCTTCTCTGGTGGTTTGTTTATTCTCTCAGACAGACCTGGATTTACGGTATTGCAGCAAGTGTTGTTGTAATCGGTATGACTCCGGGTAATATCCTTTGTGTTGCACTGACAAAAAGATTTCAGAAGAGAACTCTTCTTGTGGCATCAAGGGTTGCTTCAATTGTGGCAATTTTCGGTATGCTCATTGCCATCAGAACGGAAAATATCTTTATTTTCCTTGCTTCTCTTTTCATCAGAAACTTCCTTCAGACAATTGACAGCGGTGTTTCAACAGGTCTTGGTGCAGACGTTCAGATTTATCATCAGTGGAGATTCGGTGAGCGCTGTGACTCCGTTTCGGGTGTGTTTACATGGCTCACAAATCCGTTGAATCTTGCCCTCGGTTATCTTTCACCCTGGGTGCTTGAGCTTGCAGGCTACACATCAGACTGGGATGTCTTTTATGACACGGAAATCTGCAGCAATGTTTTCAGCATTCACGTCTGGTTCACCATTGTCAGTCTTGCGCTTGCAACAGTGCCCTTTGTCTTTTATAATCTTACAAAAGAAAAGCTTGACGATTGTGTCAGGGAGCTTCAGGAACGTCTTGAAAAGGCAGGGGAGAATGCTGAAGCGGATAACATCCCCGCAGAAAAGGAGGCGTAATTATGAAACGGTCAATAATCTGCATTTTGCTTGCTTTCACATTATGCTTCAGCCTTGCTGCTTGCAGCGGAGATTTTGAAGGCTTTTCGGGTAATGTTGACATCACCTGCAGTGTCAGTGACTCAGAAGCGGCGGTTACAAAGGTGCCCAACAAATCAATTGTTACACACATTGTCATCCCTGATGAATATGAGGGCGTGCCTGTAACCAGAATCGAAGATTTTGCCGCAACCAACCTTGAATATGTAACAAAGATAACAATCGGCAAAAATGTCAAAGAAATTTCAGACTGGGCTTTCGGAAACAGCAGAAAGATTGCCGAATTTGAGGTTGATGAAAGCAATCCGTATCTTTGTGATGTTGACGGTGTGCTTTACACCAAGGATATGAAAACCCTTCTCTTTTATCCTCCTGCAAGAGATATGATAACGGAAACCGATGCGCAGGGTAATGAGATAAGAAAAACAATTTCTTATGTTATACCTGAAGGTGTTGAAACAATTCGCTCAAAAGCTTTTTATAAGTGTTATGAGTTAAGGGAAATCTCATTGCCGTCAACTGTCAGAGCAATTGAAGAAAAAGCATTTTTCCGTTGTGAGCTTTTGGAAATCGAGCTTCCCGACGGACTTGAATTCATCGGTAAGGATGCATTTTCCTTCTGCTCTAATCTTAAAGAAATCACAATTCCTTCAAGCGTGACACGTATTGATGAATATGCTTTTTATATGTGCTCATCAATGACTCAGGTCAATGTTGAAGCAAAAGAAAGTGAAATGACTCTCGGTGAAAAATGGTACCCCACAAATGATGAGCTAAAGCAGGATAATGTTGCTGTCATCAATTGGGCAGAATGATATTAAAACCGCAAAAAAGAGATTGAGGCTTATAGCTTCAGTCTCTTTTTTTATATTGTTAAAAATAGATAAAAAATTTATGCGTTTTTATACGGTGAAAAAGGCCTTATATTATTAATATTATATTGCAAATTGAAAAAAATATTGTTATAATACATTATGTATAACTATCGGTACGCTGTATCGGTTCATATCGGCAAAGAAGCTTAAGCCGGTTCACACAAAGGGTCAGGTTTGTGCGGCAGAGCTTCAGAGTCGGTGCATACGAAAACTTCCTAAAAAGGAGATGGTTTTTTATGAAAAACAAAATATTCAAAAAATCAATGTCAGTCTTTCTTTCGGTACTGATGCTGCTTTCCTGCTGGGTTTTTGTCCCTGGTGAGCATAATCATGCTGAGGCGGTTGCGACAGATACAACTTATGCGAAAGCAGATAAATATGGTACTCCTGCGTACACCACAACAAATTCATACTATGTTTATTTTGCTAACGGAAGCAACAAGCTTTGGGTTTATTTCCCGACTCATATTCATCTTGATGTAAGCGAAACGCTCCAGAGTGCCGGTTATAAAATCAATGTAAAATATGAAATGGGTAGTAACTCTGCATATAAGGTTCTTCTTGGCGGCCCTATCTGGGGTGATTATCTTGACGCGTCAGGTAAACCTAGCGACTATTATACAATGACTAACATTTTCGATAATTATACTGTTGATGCGAGTATTCCTAACGGCGGTTCAAGCAGTAATGTCAGTGTTGATAAAAGAGGCACAGGTGACGGTTTTACCATAAACAGCCAGAGACACGAAACCTATGTTAAGTTTGCTGCAACCTCATCAGGTCCTCCGAACACTGCAAACATTTACCTTATGGGTACACCAAAGAGCAGCTACAAAGGTACCACAAGCACCTTTAATACAGCAGGTGCTTCAGTTGGCTCTTACGGTATGGGTCAGAACGGCAGCAACAAGCAGGACAATGGTATTACCGGAATGGTTGACGGTAAATGGGGCCAGTATGACGGTAACTATATGCTTAACGGCTGGGCTGAAATGTATTGGCAGGTTACCATTTATGATAAGTCAACTCTCAGTGCAACAATCAATGAAGCTGATAATCTTATCAATAATTATTCGTACAGATATACAACTGCTTCTTTGAATGCTCTTAAGACTGCTTTAAACAATAACAGAGGTGTACTCACAACCCGTGCAACAACACAGGGTAATATTGATGCAGCAAACACAAATATCCGTAATGCTATCAACGGACTCAAGAGAACATATGACCTTACTTATGAAAATCTTTTCATATACAGTGATTTTATCAACTCCGAATCAACCACAGTTGACGGTGGCGGTGCAACTGCTTCAGGTAGTTCAATCAAGTATGATTATAATGCCGGTACAATTACTGCAACTACAGGTTCAGGTGAGGTTTTCACAAAGAGTAATTCATCTTCTTCAATGTACTCGGTTCCTGTTAAGGCAGGCACAGAATATACCCTTGATTACGATGTTGAATATAAAGGTGGTGTTCAGACCTTTGTTTTCTTCTATAATGATTCAGGTCAGGCGGTAACTGTTCCCGGTTCAAGTAATTATTTTTATAACAGCTATGACGGAAAAGCTATAACCTTTACTGTTCCTTCAGGTGCAACAAAGATAGGTTTCCGTTTCGGTACATACGGAAATGCAGGCAACTATGCAAAGTATTCAAACATCCGTTTTTATGAAACATCAAGACAGGATATAGTTGATTATGCAAAAGCTCAGGGTGTCAACAGAGTTGTATATGGAGCCGGTGATCCCATTGCTACTAACACTGTTCCCACTTTAACACGAACCGGTTTCACCTTCAAAGATTGGCTTGTTAAGGATGTAGACAACAACGGTGATGGCAAATGGGACTCTGTATATGATTACGATGCAGGTGCTTATCTTATGGCAGGAAGCTTTGTAATTTACTCCGACTGGACAGAAAATTATTATAACATCGACTTTGATTCAAACTCAGGCTCAGGCTCGCTTGAAGGAATAAATAACATTCTTTACACAGCTGTAACAAAATTGCCCGAAAACACTTTTGAAAAAGAAGGTTATACTTTCCTGGGCTGGAACACAAAGGCCGACGGTTCAGGTGAATCTTTCGCTGACGGTGCAACTGTTTCAAAGCTTTCCGCTACAGATAATTCAACTGTTACACTTTATGCTCAGTGGAGTATAAATAAGCACACTGTAACCTTTAATTTTGCTGACGGAACAAGTGACAGTAAGCAGTATGATTACGGCTCAACAATCACAGCTCCCGCAAACAGCACTAAGGCTCCCGATGCAACAAATCATTATACATATTTCTGGTCACCTGCAGTTTCAGCAACCGTAACAGGTGATGCAACTTACAGTGAAATTCTTTCAACTGAAGCGCATACTTGGGGTGAATGGCAGACAACTGTTGGCGCAACCTGTCAGGCGGAAGGTTCAAAAACAAGAGCTTGTAATGTTTGCGGATATACCGAAACAGCCGCAATTGAAAAAGCTGCGCATAAACCTGTTCATGTTGAAGCAAATGCACCCACTTGTACAGTTGACGGTAATATTGAATATTGGTACTGTTCTGTATGTTCAAAAAAATTCAGTGATGCAACTTGCTCCAATGAAATTACAGATGTAACAGATGCAAACAATGGACATACTCCAGGTGAAACAAAACAGGAAAATACTGTTAACGCAACCTGTAGCGCAGTGGGCTCTTATGATGAGGTTGTGTACTGTTCTGTTTGTAACGAAGAGCTCAGCAGAACAACTCAAAAAACAGATATGCTCCCTCATACAGAGGTGGTTATTCCCGCTGTTGATTCAACCTGTACAGCAACAGGTCTTACTGAAGGTAAAAAATGCTCCGTCTGCGGTGTCATCACAGTCGCTCAGCAGACAACAGACATGAAAGCTCACACAATGGGTGACTGGTCACAGACAAAAGCTCCTACTTGTGTTTCTGCGGGTGAAGAATCAAGAAAGTGTAACAATTGTGATTACACAGAAACCAATCCTCTTGAACCCACCGGTATTCATGACTTTAATGAATGGGAACAGTTTAACTTCGGCACATCCCACAGACGTACTTGTAAAAACTGTACTGAATTTGAAGAGGAAGCCCATGTATTCAACGGAGAAGTTCGTCAGTCTGAAATAGAAGGTTATCATGAATATAAATGCTATCGTTGTCAGGCTTACGGTTATGACGGCGTACTCAATGGCAAAGAAACCTGCTTCTCAAGTGAAATTACTTATGAGGTAATTGAGGGCAACAATTCACAGCATACAGAAATTTGTAATTGCGGCAAAACCAGAACAGGTTCTCACAACAATCAAAAGGTTGAAAATTCATATGTCGCTCCCACTTGTACCAAAACAGGTGAACAGGGATGGGCTTGTTCTGAGTGTAAACACTCTTTCACGGAAACACTTGATGAGCTGGGCCACTCCGAAGTTGTTGACAAAGCAGTTGCTCCCGCTTGTACAGCAACAGGTCTTACAGAAGGTAAGCACTGTTCAGTTTGCGGTGAAGTTCTTGTTGCTCAGACAGTTGTTCCTGCAACAGGCCACACCGAAGGTGCAGTTGTTGTTGAAAACAATGTAGATCCCGACTGTGTAAATGACGGTTCATATGATAACGTAGTTTACTGTACAGTTTGTGATGATGAACTCAGCAGAGAGAAAATTGTTGTTCCTGCACTTGGTCATAAGTACAAGGAAAAGATAACAAAAGAACCTACATGTACTGATACGGGTATCAAGACATATACTTGTGAGAATGATGCAAGCCACACATATACAGAAGAAATAGAAGCTAAAGGCCATAAGCTCACTCAGGTCGAAGCAAAAACAGCAACCTGTACTGAACCCGGTTGGGAAGCATATGAAAAATGTTCAGAGTGTGATTACTCAACTTTTAAAGAAATTGCAGCTACAGGTCATAAGGGCGGAGACGCTGTTATTGAAAACAATGTTGGCGCAACTTGTACTCAGGAAGGAAGATATGACAGTGTAACATACTGTACTGTTTGTTCAAATGAAATTCACAGAGAAACAATTACAGTTGGTATGCTTAGCCACACTGAAGTAGTCGACGAAGCAGTTGCTCCTGACTGCGAGAACACAGGTCTCACAGAAGGTAAGCATTGTTCAGTTTGCGGTGAAGTTCTTGTTAAACAGGAAACAGTTGACGCACTCGGTCATAAATATGATTCAGTAGTAACAAATCCCACATGTACCGCTGACGGTTACACAACATACACTTGCTCAGTTTGCGATGATTCTTATACGGGTAATATTGTTCCTGCAACAGGCCACACCGAAGGTGAAGCAGTTGTTGAAAACAATGTTGATCCTGACTGTGTAAATGAAGGTACATATGATAACGTAGTTTACTGTACAGTTTGTAACGCAGAGCTTAGCAGAGAGACAATTACAGTTGACGCTCTCGGTCACACTAAAGGTGAAACAGTTGTTGAAAACAATGTTGATCCCGACTGTGTAAATGACGGTTCATATGATAACGTAGTTTATTGTACAGTTTGTAATGCTGAGGTCAGCCGAGAAACAATTACAGTTGATGCTCTCGGTCACACCGAAGGTGCAGTTGTCGTTGAAAACAATGTTGATCCTGACTGTGTAAATGCAGGT
>JAZRTP010000006.1:0-141767 GCA_045652105.1 Acutalibacteraceae bacterium | reverse complement strand
TGGGTGTGGGCCTTGGTCATCAGCTGATGGCTCTTTCTCAGGGCGGAAAAACCGAAAAGATGAAAAACGGCCACCGGGGCGGCAATCAGCCGGTGAAAGAGGTTGACGGCACGCGCACCTATGTAACCAGCCAAAACCACGGCTATACCGTGAGCGAGATTGCTTTGGGTAAGCAGATCTTTACCAATGCAAACGATGGCTCCTGCGAGGGAATCGATTATCCCGAGCAAAAGGCCTTTTCTGTAGAATTTACCCCAAATGAGGACACGGCTTTTGTTTTTGCCCGTTTTCTCAAGATGATGGGAGGGGAAAAAGATGCCCATTGACAGAAGTATAAAAAAAGTGATGGTGATCGGTTCGGGTCCTATTGTGATCGGTCAGGCGGCTGAATTTGACTATGCAGGCGCTCAGGCTTGCCGTGTCCTTAAAGAAGCAGGCGTAAACGTTGTTCTCGTCAACTCAAACCCTGCAACAATTATGACTGATAAGGCTCTTGCTGATGAAATTTATCTTGAGCCTCTTACAACTGAAACTGTAAAAAGAATCATCAAGCTTGAAAAGCCCGACTCACTTCTTGCAGGTCTCGGCGGACAGTGCGGTCTTACCCTTGCAATGCAGCTTTGGAAGGAAGGCTTCCTTCAGGAAAACAATGTCAGACTCATCGGTACTGACGTTGAAGCAATTGACAAATCTGAAGACAGACAGCTTTTCAGAGACACAATGCAGTCAATCAATCAGCCCTGCATTCCCTCTGATATTTCAAACGACATCGAAACCTCAGTTGAAATTGCAAACAGAATCGGTTACCCTGTAATCGTTCGTCCCGCATTCACCCTCGGCGGTGCAGGCGGAGGTGTTGCTTATAATGAGGAAGAACTCAGACTTTATGCAAAAACAGGTCTTGATGCATCTCCCATTACCCAGATTCTTGTTGAAAAATACATCAAGGGCTGGAAGGAGATTGAATTTGAAACAATGCGCGACAGCGCAGGCAACGTAATTGCAATCTGTTCAATGGAAAACGTTGACCCCGTTGGTGTTCACACAGGTGACAGTATTGTTTGCGCTCCCGCTCTCTCACTTTCAACAAAAGAATATTCAATGCTTCGTCAGGCATCACTTGACATCGTTTCAGCTCTTAACATCATCGGCGGCTGTAACTGTCAGTTTGCTCTTAATCCCGATTCATTTGAATATGCTGTTATTGAGGTTAACCCCAGAGTTTCACGTTCATCAGCTCTTGCAAGTAAGGCTTCAGGCTATCCCATTGCAAAGATGACAACAAAGCTTGCTCTCGGCTACAACCTTGACGAAATTCTCAACGACATTACCGGAAAGACCTGTGCTTGCTTCGAGCCTACTCTTGACTATGTTGTTGTTAAGTTCCCCAAATGGCCCTTCGATAAATTCCTTGGCTCATCAAGAAAGCTCGGCACACAGATGAAGGCAACCGGCGAGGTTATGTCAATCGGTCAGAGCTTTGAAGAAGCAATTATGAAGGCAATCAGAGGCGCTGAGATTTCACTTGACTCTCTCAATGCAGCTCCCATCAGTGATCTTCCCATTCTTGAAAGACTTGATATTGCTGATGACAGAAGACTTTTCACAGTCTTTGAAGCAATCAAGGCAGGCATTTCCAATGAGGAAATCAACAGAATCACAGGCATTGACAACTGGTTCATTTCAAAGCTTAGAAACCTTGCTGATTTTGAAAATGAAATTTCAGGCAAGGAAATCACCGAAGAGCAGTATCTTAAGGCCAAGAAATACGGCTATACTGATAAAACTCTCAGAAAGTTCTGCAGCTTCGATGAAAAAATGCACCTGAGCGCAAGCTACAAGATGGTTGACACATGTGCTGCAGAGTTCAGTGCAACAACTCCTTATTTCTATTCATCCTATGACAAGGCTTGTGAATCACGCAGATATCAGCGTTCTGGCAAGCCCGTTGTAATGGTTCTCGGATCAGGCCCCATCAGAATCGGTCAGGGTATTGAGTTCGACTATTCATCAGTACACTGTGTATGGACTCTCAAGGAGCTCGGCTACGATGTTGTTATTGTTAACAACAACCCCGAAACCGTTTCAACTGACTATGACACAGCTGACAGACTTTATTTTGAGCCTCTTTGTGAAGAAGATGTTATGAACATCATTGATGTTGAAAAGCCCGTTGGTGTTGTTGTTGCCTTCGGCGGTCAGACAGCAATCAAGCTCACAAAGTTCCTTGATGATAACGGAATTCAGATTCTCGGAACATCACAGGAGGGTATTGACACAGCTGAAGATAGAGAAAAGTTCGACGCTCTTCTTGAAAAGTTCGGCTTCCTCAGACCTCAGGGCTGCGGTGTTATGACTCTTGAGCAGGCTCTTGAGGCTGCAAACAGACTCACTTATCCTGTGCTTCTCAGACCCTCTTATGTTATCGGCGGTCAGAATATGATGATTGTTCATAACGATGTTGAGGTTGAGAGATATATGAACAAGATTCTCAGCACAGGAATTGAAAACCCCGTGCTTGTTGACAAATATATGAGCGGCACCGAAATTGAGGTTGACGTAATCTCCGATGGTAAGGATGTTCTTATTCCCGGTATTATGCAGCACATTGAACGTGCAGGCGTTCACTCAGGTGACTCAATTGCCGTTTATCCTCCCTTCTCACTCACTGACAAGATGACTCAGACAGTTGTTGACTGTTCTGAAAAGCTTGCACTTGCACTCGGCACAAAGGGTCTTGTTAACATTCAGTATCTCATTTATGAGAATCAGCTTTATATCATTGAGGTTAACCCCAGAGCTTCAAGAACAATTCCTTACATCAGTAAGGTTACAAATGTTCCTATGGTTGACCTTGCAACAAAGGTTATGACCGGCTCAGCTCTCAAGGATCTCGGCTACGGCACAGGTCTTTATGAGGCTCCTCCTTATTTTGCTGTCAAGGCTCCCGTGTTCTCATTTGAAAAGCTTAACGATGTCAACAGCTACCTCGGACCCGAAATGAAGTCCACAGGTGAGGTGCTCGGTATCGGTAAAACTCTCAACGAGGCGCTCTTCAAGGGCCTTACATCTTCAGGCGTTAAGGTTGGTCAGAAGAACGGCTCAAATGAAATCGGTGTTCTTCTCAGTGTTGACGAACACGACCTTGATGAAATCGTTTCAATTGCCAAGAAGCTCCAGGACCTCGGTGTTCACATTTATGCTACCAAGGAAACCGCAAGAGCAATCGTAAACCTCGGCATCAACGTCACATATGTCAAGGGTATCAGAGAAAACGATTATTGCTTCAAGCTTCTTGAAAGCGGAAAAATCAACTTCATCGTTTATACCGGTGCTCTCTTTGATCAGACAATGGATCATTACATTGCTCTTCACAGAAAGGCCCTTCAGCTCGGTATTGCCTGCTTCACATCGCTTGATACTGCAAATGCAATGCTTGACATTATGGCAAGTAATTACACTCAGCAGAATACAGAGCTCATTGACATCAACAGCATGCGTACTGAGAGAAATGTATTCAAGTTCTCAAAGATGCACGGCACAGGAAATGACTATATCTTCATTGATAACAGAGATGGCAAGATTACCTGTCCCGAATCACTCTGTATCAATTTCTGTGAACGTCATTACGGTATCGGCGGTTACGGCTTTATTCTTATTGAAAACTCTGATGTTGCAGATGCAAAAATGAGAATCTTCAACCGTGACGGCAGTGAAGGTAAAACTGCAGGTAATGCAATCCGCTGCGTCGGTAAGCTCCTTTATGATAAGGGTATTGTCAACAAGGAAGAGCTTACTGTCGAAACAGGCGCAGGTATTATGAACCTCAAGCTTTACATCTCAAACAAGAGAGTAACAGCTGTTCAGGTTGATATGGGTAAACCCTGCTTCGATTCAAAATCACTTCCTTGCACTCTTGATGAGGAAGCAATCATAGATTATCCCATCACAATCGGTGCAAACAGCTATAACATCACTTGTCTGAGCATTGGTAATCCTCACTGTGTTGTTTTTGAGAAGAACGTTGATGCTCTTGACCTCAACGAGATCGGTCCCTGCTTTGAAAATGCAGACATCTTCCCCGAAAGAATCAACACTGAGTTTGTTCGCGTTGTAAACAGCCATACTCTTAAGATGAGAGTTTATGAAAGAGGTAACGGAGAAACCTTTGCCTGCGGTACAGGTGCTTGTGCAGCAGTTGTTGCAGCTGTTGAAAACGGCTTCTGTAAGAAGGGTGAAGAAATCACCGTTAAACTCAGAGGCGGCGATCTTGCAGTAACCTATAATGATGACGGCATCTTACTTACAGGTAATGCAGTTCTCGTTTACGAGGGTGAAGCAGAATATTAATAATCAAAATCCATCCTTCTTCTGAGGGATGGATTTTTTATGCATTGAAATTGATTTGATAATACGGTGCAATATGACAAATCGAATTGTGATTAAAGCTTATTACAACACAAGCTGCTGTTTTTCTTTTGTCACATCTTGAATTAAAGATTATTTTAATGTATAATAAAACAGTTATAATAAATTATATAGGAGCAGGAACTCTATGAGTAAAGTAATAGTTATCGGTGCGGGTGCAGCGGGACTTATGGCTTCGGGTGTTGCAGGAGAAAACGGCCACGAGGTCATTGTTGTTGAAAAAAATGAAAGACCCGCAAGAAAGGTTATGATTACAGGTAAGGGCAGATGTAATGTTACCAACAACTGCACTCTTATCAATGACCTTATTTCAAATGTAACAACCAACGGCAGATTCCTTTACGGTGCTTTTTCGAAATTTATGCCCATTGACACAATGGAGTTTTTTGAGGATATGGGCGTGCCTCTTAAGGTTGAAAGAGGAAACAGAGTTTTTCCCGAAAGTGACAAGGCTGTTGACATTGTTGACGCCCTCAATGCCTTTTCTCAGGACAGCGGTGCAAAAAGAATCCAGGGTACCGTTTCCGAGCTTATTGTGGAGGATTCTGCTGTCAGAGGCGTTGTCCTTGAAGACGGCACTCAGCTTGAGGCTGACAGGGTAATTGTTGCAACGGGCGGTGTTTCTTATCCTCTCACCGGTTCAACGGGTGACGGCTATAAGCTTGCAAAGCAGGTGGGTCACACAATCATTGACCTCAAGCCTTCTCTTGTTCCTCTTGACTGTCATGAGGGCTTTTGTATGGAGCTTCAGGGTCTTTCTCTCAGAAACATTGAAATCACCGTTTTTGACACGGAAAATTATAAAGAGGTATATAAAGATTTCGGTGAAATGATTTTCACACATTTCGGTGTTTCAGGTCCCGTTATTCTCAGTGCCAGTGCACACCTTAAGGATATGAAGCCGAGAAAATATGAGGTGCACATTGACCTTAAGCCCGCTCTTTCTTATGAGCAGCTTGACAGACGTATCCAGAGAGATTTCCTTGAAAATTCAAATAAGAATTTCATTAATGCTCTTGACGCATTACTTCCAAAGAAGATTGTTCCCGTTATTGTTAAAAAATCAGGAATCAAGCCTTCAACAAAGGTCAATCAGATTACAAAGGAAATGAGAGGAAACCTTGTTAATATCCTTAAGGATCTGAAGGTTACCGTGCTTTCATTCCGTCCCATTGAAGAGGCAATTGTTACCTCGGGCGGAGTAAGCACAAAGGAAATTGATCCCAAAACAATGGAATCAAAGCTTTGCAAGGGTCTTTATTTTGCAGGTGAGGTTATTGATGTTGATGCATATACCGGCGGCTTTAATCTGCAGATAGCTTTTTCAACGGGCAGACTTGCGGGTGAAAGTGTCTGAGTTAAAAATTCAAATAATATAAAAGGGGAAAAGATTATGAAAAAAGTAATTAATGTTGCAATTGACGGCCCTGCAGGTGCGGGCAAAAGCACAATTTCAAGAAAAGCTGCAGCTGAACTCGGTTATATCTATATCGACACAGGTGCTCTTTACAGAACGGTAGGTCTCAATGCATTGAGAAAGGGTGCCGACATTGACAATCCCGAAACAATCATTGCAACCCTTACCGACGAGCTGAAGGTTGAGCTGAAATTCATTGACGGTGAACAGAGAATGTTCCTTTGCGGTGAGGATGTTTCTGACAAAATCAGAACTCCCGAGGCCTCAATGGCTGCTTCAAAGGTTTCAGCTGTTCCCGCTGTCAGGGCTTATCTTTTTGATCTTCAGAAAAATCTTGCAAAGGTCAACGACTGCATTATGGACGGCAGAGATATCGGCACAGTTGTTCTTCCTGAAGCTGATGTCAAAATTTTCCTGACTGCAAGTCCTGAGGCAAGAGCTGAAAGAAGATTCAAGGAGCTTACCGAAAAGGGTATGGATGTTAAATATGAGGATGTTCTTGAGGATATGATTCAGCGTGATTACAATGATTCACACCGCGCAATTGCTCCCTTAAAGCAGGCTGACGATGCAATTCTCTGTGACACAAGCGACCTTGATTTACAACAGTCAATTGAATTAATAATTAACACAATTAAGGGCAACATATAAAAGGGGAGTTGCTCTTGAAAATCAACCCTCCGAATTTCATCAGAGGGTTGATTTGATTGAATTTTGATTATACAAAGCTTAAAAGTCATAAGCTTTATGTTTTTGCAAGACCGCTGGCGCGAGCGCTTTCCCATGTGGTTTATGACATAAGCTGTGAAGGAAAAGAGAATATACCTGAAGGAAAAAGAGGAGGCTTCATAATTGCCTGTAACCATATTGCTTTTTCCGATCCTGCGCTGATTGTTGCTTTTTGCAACAGAAAGGTGCATTTTATGGCTAAAAGTGAGCTGTTTGAAAATTCACTGATCGGATTTTTTCTGAAAAATCTCAATGCATTTCCCGTCAGAAGAAATCATTCCGACAAAAGCGCAATCAGATATGCTCAGAGGATAATCAATGAGGGCGGAATTCTCGGCATTTTCCCCGAGGGAAGACGAGTGAGGGGAAAATTACCTTCAACTGCTAAATACGGAGCGGCGTTTCTTGCCCGTATAACATCGGCTGATGTTCTTCCGGTATGTATTTACCGCAATCCTGAGGACAAAAGAAAGCGTCACGGATTAAAGATAATTTTCGGTGAAATGATAAAAAACGAAGACCTGGGATTTCTCGGGAAGGATAAAAAGGCAGAGCTGATTTCTGCTTCTGAAAAAATAATGTCAGCAATCAGAAGGCTGTGGGAGGAAGAAAATTGCAGATAGAAATTGCAAAAACAGCAGGCTTTTGCTACGGCGTTGAAAGAGCCGTTGAAGCTGTTTATAATACAATTGAAAATCATGACAAGGTCTGCACTCTCGGGCCGATAATTCACAATCCTGTTGTTATCGGTGAGCTTGAGAAAAAGGGAGTCAGCATCTTTTCCTGTGTTGATGATATCTCTTCGGATTATGTTGCGGTTATCAGGGCTCACGGAATTACAAAGCAGATGAGACAGCAGCTTGAAGAAAAGGGGATTGAGGCCGTTGATGCAACCTGTCCCAATGTTCTGAGAATTCACGACATCATCAAGAACTTTTCCCGGGAAACCAACACTGTTTTAATTGCGGGAGACGGTGAACATCCTGAAGTGCAGGGCTTCAGAAGCTACTGCAGAGGAGCTTCATTTGTCTTCAAAAATACAGATGGGCTTTCTGAAATTATCGAAAATAATTCCAATATAGCAAAAGATGAGGTTATCCTTGTTGCGCAGACAACTTTTTCCGTTAAAAATTATAGAAAAATTTCAGATTTTTTGAAAAAGGTCTATACAAACGCAAAAATATTTGATACAATATGCAGGACGACCCAAAAGCGACAGGCTGAAGCGCAGCAGCTTTCCGAAAGCTGTGACGCAGTTGTTGTTGTTGGGGGAGCCTTCAGTTCAAACACACTCAGACTTAAAGAACTGTGTGAGAAAAATTGCAGAACTTATCTTGTTGAGCATCCGTCTCAAATCAAACAGATAGGCTTTGCAGGCTGTAAAAAAATTGGTATAACAGCAGGTGCATCAACACCTGTATCTATAATAAAGGAGGTTGAAGTTATCATGACAGAAAACTTTAACGAAGAAAAAACCGCAAAGGAGATTCAGGATCAGGAGCTGTTTTTAGCGGCCGTTGATAGCATTGACGATACAAGTGATAAGCCCGATGTTGTTGGTATTGTTGTTAGCATTGCACCCAACGAGATTCAGGTTGATATCGGCAGAAAATATACCGGTATAATTCCTGCAGATGAATACAGTAACGATCCCACCGTTGACCCTGCAAAGGAACTCAAGATCGGTGATGAACTCAATCTCATTATCATGAAAACAAATGATAATGAAGGCACAATGAAACTTTCAAAACGTCTTTATGACAGAAAGTCATCATGGAAGAACATTGTTGCAGCTAAGGAAAATGATGAAATCATTGAAGCAGTTGTAACAGAAGCAGTAAGAGGCGGCGTAATTGCATACCCCATGGGCGCAAGAGTGTTCATTCCTGCTTCACTTACAGGTCTTGGCAAGGACGAAGATCTTGCACAGCTTGTTAAGGAAAAGGTCAAGTTCAAGATTATTGACATTGACAACACAAAGAAAAGAGTTGTCGGTTCAATCCGTGCAATTCTCAGAGAAGAGCGCAAGGCTGCAACAGAAGCATTCTGGTCAGACATTGAAGTCGGCAAGGAATACACAGGTACTGTTAAGTCAATTGCAAACTACGGTGCTTTCGTAGACCTCGGCGGTGTAGACGGTATGGTACATATCTCCGAGCTTTCCTGGAAGAGAATCAAGCATCCTTCAGACGTTGTTGCTGTTGGTGATACTCTTAAGGTTTTCGTTAAGGCTCTTGATGCAGAAAAGAGAAAGATCTCTCTCGGCTATAAGAGAATTGAAGACAATCCCTGGGAGATTCTCAAGAGAGATTACCCCGTTGACTCAGTTGTAACTGCAAAGGTTGTTGGTCTCACAACATTCGGCGCATTTGCAAGCGTTATTGACGGTATCGACGGTCTTATCCACATTTCACAGATTTCCGACAGACACATTGCATCACCCAAGGAAGTTCTTTCAGTTGGTGATGAGGTTCAGGTTAAGATTACAGAAATCGACTTTGATAAGAAGCGCGTAAGCCTTTCAATCAGAGCTCTCATTGAGCCCGCAACAGAAGCTGTTGAAGACGTTGCAGAAGAAGCAGAAGAGGCAGCTGAATAATTAAACAAAAAATCAGAGCAGTCCGCAAGGATTGCTCTTTTTTTGTACGAGGGTAAATGAAAGCCGTTTCCTTTCGCTTGACAAAGCCTTTAAAATATTATATAATCAAAACGAACAAATGTTCTTTTAAGGAGTGGTGATGTGGAAAGAGTAATAATTCATTCGGATATGAATTCCTGCTACGCGTCCATTGAGTGCGCCCTTAATCCTGAGCTCAGAGGAAAGGCGGTTGCCGTGGGAGGAAGCGTGGAGGACAGACACGGAATCATTCTTGCAAAGACTCAGCAGGCAAAAAAATTTGATGTGAAAACAGGTGAACCAATCTGGCAGGCGAAACAGAAGTGTCCCGATCTTATTGTTGTTCCGCCTCATTTTGATCAGTACATCAAATACTTCCGTCTTGCTCATAATATATACGGACGTTATACCGACCGTATTGAGCCCATGGGGCTCGATGAAGCCTGGTGTGATATCACGGGCAGTCTGAAGCTGTTCGGCGGCACAGAGCGCATTACTCAGCAAATAAGAGAAAGTTTTAAAAATGAGCTTGGCATAACCGTTTCAATCGGTGTTTCCTTCAATAAAATTTTCGCAAAGCTCGGCAGTGACCTTGCAGATGTTGACAGCATCAGAGAAATTTCAAAGGACAGCTTCAAAAAGGATATCTGGAACTTGCCTTCCTCTGCGATGATGGGAGTCGGCAGAAAAACGGCAAAAAAGCTTTCCGACTACGGCGTTGAAACAATAGGCGATATTGCACGGTGCACTCCCGAATGGCTGAAGCTTGTTCTTGGAGTGACGGGAATTGATCTTTGGAATTTTGCCAACGGATATGATAATTCTCCCGTGGCACAGGCGGGTTATTCCGCGCCCGTTAAAAGCATCGGTCACGGAATTACCTGCACAATGGATCTTGTTGATGCAAATGAGGTGTGGAAGGTTTTTCTTTATCTCAGCCAGGATGTTTCACGCAGACTCAGACAAGAGCAGCTTGTTGCCTCGGGAGTACAGATATCTGTCAGAGACAGTCAGTTTTCAACAAGGCTTTTTCAGTGTGAGCTGCCTTTTTCTTCTCAGTCTGCAACGGAAATTGCTCAGACTGCAATCAGGCTTTTTAACAAAAATTACAGATGGAATTATGATGTAAGAGCTGTCAGCGTCAAGGCAATCAATCTCAGAAGAGAGGGAGAACCGTGTCAGCTGAGCTTTTATCAGGATTTCAAAAAACACGAAAAACAGCAGAGAATTGACGATGCGGTTATGGATATCAGAAGGCGTTTCGGTGAAAACGTCATTTTTAATGCTTGTCTGATGGAGGATAAAAAAGTTCCTTCAAACAAAAACACTGCAAACACTCTGCCGAAGAAAATGCATCGCTGAGGGTGAATGAAATGGAAAACAGAAAGATATATGTTGATGTTATTGCGTCCTTTGATCAGCAGGGCACCGTCAGACCGATGGCTGTAATCTGGGAGGACGGCAGACGCTTTGAAATTGACAGAATAACTGCAGTCAAACGTGCCTGCTCAACCAAGGTCGGAGGCACGGGAATACGGTACACAGTCTTTATCAGAGGCAGACAAACTTATCTTTATGAGGATGAGGGAAGATGGTTTGTTGAAGCAAAATCAATTAACACTTGATTTTTATTGAAAAATAGTGTAAATTATAACTGTTGTGTGAAAATATCATTTATCTACAATATTTGGTAGAAAGCAGAATAAATGAAGAAAGGAAAAATACAGACAATGGCTAAAAAATCTGATTATTCCAATGACGATATTCTCATGCTCGAAGGCGCCGAAAGAGTCAGAAAAAGACCTGCAGTTATTTTCGGCTCAAACGGTATTTCGGGCTGTGAGCATTCAATTTTTGAAATCCTTTCCAACTCAATCGACGAGGCAAGAGAAGGTCACGGTGAGAAGATTATTGTGACCCGCTTCAATGATGGGGCAGTTGAGGTGCAGGACTTCGGCAGAGGTATTCCTGTCGGTTACAACGAAAAATATGACAGATACAACTGGGAGCTCGTTTTCTGTGAGCTTTATGCCGGCGGTAAGTATAAAACCAATTCAGGCGGAAGCTATGAATATTCTCTCGGTCTTAACGGTCTGGGCCTTTGTGCAACTCAGTTTGCAAGTGAATATATGGAGGCTGAAATCAAGAGCGGGGGCGAAAGACATTTACTGTACTTTGAAAAGGGTGAAAACAAGGGTGGTCTTACCTCAGAGCCTTACGCCCGTAAGGATACAGGTACCCGCATCAAGTGGAAGCCTGACACAGAGGTTTTCACTGACATCGATGTTTCACTTGAGTATTTTCAGCAGACAATGCTCAGACAGGCAATTGTCAATCCGAAGGTGCGCTTTGAACTGAAAAATCAGATCAAGAATGGCTTTGAAACCTTCGTTTATTATTACGAAAACGGCATCAGTGATTATGTCAAGGAGATTGCAGGGGATGACTCAATTTCATCCGTTCAGTTCTGGCAGGCTGACCGCAGCGGCAGAGACAGAGCAGACCTTCCCGAATACAAGGTCAAGCTTAACGTTGCACTCTCTTTCTCAAACAAAAAGCAGCTTATTGAATATTACCACAACTCAAGCTTCCTTGAGTTTGGCGGCTCACCCGACAATGCTGTCAAAAGTGCTCTTGTGGCTCAGATTGACGCTTATCTCAAGCAGTCAGGTAAATACACAAAGTCTGACTCAAAGATTAAATTCCAGGATGTTGCTGACTGTCTGATTCTTGTTTCATCATCCTTCTCAACGGAAACCTCTTATCTTAATCAGACAAAGAAGGCAATCACAAACAAGTTCATTCAGGAGGCTATGACTGAGTTTCTGCGTCATCAGCTTGAGGTTTATTTCATTGAAAATAAGCTTGAGGCCGACAAAATCTGCGACCAGGTTCTTGTCAATATGAGAAGCCGAATCAAGGCAGAGACAACAAGACTCAATCTCAAAAAGACTCTTGCAACCTCAAACGATATGGCAAACAGAGTTCAGAAGTTTGTTGATTGCAGAAGCAAGGACGTAAATCAGCGTGAGCTGTTTATAGTGGAGGGTGACTCAGCATTGGGCGCCTGTAAGCAGGCAAGAGACTCAGAATATCAGGCCATTATTCCCGTCAGAGGTAAGATTCTTAACTGCCTTAAATCTGAGTATGACAAGATTTTCAAAAGTGAAATCATCACCGATCTTCTTAAGGTGCTCGGCTGCGGTGTTGAGGTTAATGCAAAGTCAATGAAAAACCTTTCAACCTTCAACCTTGATAATCTCAGATGGAACAAGATTATCATCTGTACCGACGCCGATGTTGACGGCTATCAGATCAGAACGCTGATTCTTACAATGATTTACCGACTTATTCCCACTCTCATCAAAGAGGGCAAGGTGTTCATTGCCGAATCGCCTCTTTATGAAATCACCTGCGGTAACGAAACCTGGTTTGCATACACAGAAAAAGAAAAATCCGATGCCATCGAGGAAATCGGAAACCGTAAATACACCATTCAGCGCTCAAAGGGTCTTGGTGAAAACGATGCGGATATGATGAATCTTACAACAATGAATCCCGCAACAAGAAGACTTATCAGAGTTGATCCCACAGATGCCGCTCTTACTGCTGAAAAGTTTGATTTGCTTCTTGGCGACAATCTTACAGGCAGAAAGGATTATATTGCAAATTACGGACATCTTTATATTGATATGACTGATGTCAGCTGATTACAGTGAGGTAAAATATGGCAAGAAAAAAGATAACTAAAAAACAGGATGACGGTGATATCCTTAAAAATACCCACATTGCCAATGCGGGTGAAATGATTGAACAGCACATCACCGACACTCTTGAAATCAACTATATGCCCTATGCCATGAGTGTTATTCTCTCACGTGCTATACCTGAAATTGACGGATTCAAGCCTTCTCACAGAAAGCTTCTTTACACAATGTATAAGATGGGTCTCCTTGCCGGCGGCAGAACAAAGTCTGCAAACATCGTCGGTCAGACAATGCGCCTTAACCCTCACGGTGATGCGGCAATTTATGAAACAATGGTTCGTCTGTCAAAGGGTAATGAGGCTCTTCTGAATCCTTTTGTTGACTCAAAGGGTAACTTTGGTAAGGCATATTCAAGAGATATGCATTATGCCGCAGCCCGTTATACAGAGGCGAAGCTTGATGAAATCTGTAAAGAGCTTTTCCGAGATATTGACAAGGACACAATTGATTTTGTTGATAACTATGACAGCACAATGCAGGAGCCTTCTCTTCTGCCTGTAACATTCCCTTCAATACTGGCAAACGTAAACCTCGGAATTGCTGTCGGTATGGCAAGCTCAATCTGTTCCTTTAATCTCAGAGAGCTTTGTGAAACCACAATTGAGCTTATCAAGGATCAGTCTCACAACTGCATTGAGACAATGCCTGCACCTGATTTCATCGGCGGCGGAGCAATCATTTATAACCGTGATGAAATGGAAGAGATTTACCGTACGGGCAGAGGCGGTATAAAAATCCGTGCAAAATACGAATACGACAAGCAGTGCAACTGCATTGACATCAAGCAGATTCCTCCCACAACAACAGCTGAAGCTATCATTGACAAGATTATTGAAAGAGTCAAAGCGGGCTCAATCAGAGAAATTGTTGATATCCGTGATGAAACTGATAAGCAGGGTCTGAAAATCACAATTGATCTTAAACGCGGAACGGATGCTGACAAGCTGATGCAGAAGCTTTATAAGCTTTCGCCTCTTGAAGACAGCTTCTCTTGTAATTTCAATGTTCTTGTTGACGGTTATCCCAGAGTAATGGGTGTCAAGGATCTTCTCATTGAATGGATTCGCTTCAGAGGCCGCTGTGTGCGCCGCAGAGTTGCTTTTGATCTTGACAAGGCTGAAAAGAAGCTTCATCTTCTCAGAGGTCTTGAAAAGATTCTTCTTGACATTGACAAGGCGATTGCAATCATCAGAAAGACTGAAGAAGAATCAGAGGTTGTTCCCAATCTTATGATCGGCTTCGGTATTGATGAAATTCAGGCGGAAAATGTTGCTGAAATCAAGCTGCGCCATCTTAACAGAGAATATATTCTCAAGCGTTTGCAGGATATTGAAAACCTTGAAAACACAATCAAGGAGCTCAAGGATATTCTTGATTCAAAGGCAAAAATCAGAAAGATTATCATTGGTGAGCTTAACGAAGTTGCCAAGAAATACGGTAAGGACAGAAAGTCAGAAATCGTTTATGCTTCAGAAATTGAGGACTCTTCTGCCGCTGAGGAAATTCCTGATTATCCTGTTACCTTGTTCTTTACAAGGGAGGGCTATTTCAAAAAGATTACTCCTCAGTCTCTTCGTATGAGCGGTGAGCAGAAGCTCAAGGATTCAGACGAAATTATGATGACCGTTGAAACAAGCAACAACAGAGATCTGCTCTTCTTTACTGATAAGTGTCAGGTTTATAAGGCAAAAGCATCTGATTTTGCCGATTCAAAGGCAAGCGTGCTTGGTGATTACATTCCCTCAAAGCTTGAAATGGAAGAAGGGGAAAATGCAATCTATATGGTTGTTACCGATGATTACAAGGGTAATATGATGTTCTTCTTTGATAACGGCAAGGTTGCAAAGGTCAGCCTTTCATCTTATGCCACAAAGACCAACAGAAAGAAGCTTATCAAGGCTTACAGTGACAAATCCTCTCTTGCGGCAATTCTTTATATGCCTGAGGATAAAGAGCTTGTGCTTGAAACAACGGGCGGAAGATATCTTCTTATTGACACATCTGTTATTCTTCCCAAGGCAATGAAGGACACCCAGGGTGTTGCATGTATCACCCTTAAGAAAAATCAGAAGCTTTCCGTTGTCCGAGAATATGTTCAGGGTGAATTTGTCAAGCCTTCGAGATATAAGGCAAAGAATCTTCCTTCTGCAGGTGCTGTTATCAGCAATGAGGATGTTATGAAGAAAAACAACATTACCTTTGAAGGCTTTGAATAATTTTAAAATAAAAAAAGGATTGAAACCGAAAGATTTCAATCCTTTTATTTTTTATCCGATAAAATTTATTTTAAGACTTTGATTTTCTTTGTTAGCATAGTAACTGCTCATGTAATTAATGGCTTCTCCTGTGTTGAGACTCATTTTATAATCACCCTCAAAAACAACGCCATCCTTGTTGACAATGCCGAAATAAACGGTGCCCGTTGTTCCTGTAAAAGTGCCGTAATCTGTTTTCATGCAGGCGAAATAAAGGTTTTCTCCGTCCCATTTGCAAGGCCCGTAGCCGGCAACGTTCAGATGATCTTCAATTTCAGCGGCAAGAGTATAATGTCCTTCTTCATCGATTTCAACAACAGAAACGTTATAATGATCGTCATAAACGTGGTAAATGAGATAATCCTCTTCGGTTTCAAGAAGATGCTCATCCACCTGATCGGCTGAATCAAGCAAGCCCTTTCTCAGCAGCAGCTTTTGTCTGCAGACCATTGTGTCTGTATCGATTACATTAAGATAAAGACAGTTGTTTTCTCGTGAAATAAGATGCAAGGCAGTTTTATCAGCATTAACTGAAATGTCGATAAGCTCTGTTTCGGGGTCAACGGGATAGGTGTTTTTGATGCCTTTTAAATCAATTCCGTCTTCAGTGAAGGGGAAAAAGTATATGCCGTAGTCACCGGGGATTAAGCTTGTGTCAATGCAGTTTCCGTTGCTTGTGCGATTGGAGAAAACAACATAAATGCCTTTTTCATCTTCGGCACAGGATGTATAAAAGCCGAAGGAGTCACCACCGCTGTTGGTTGAACCGAAGCTTTTGGAACCGACATCTCCGTTTGAATCCACAAAAATTGATATTTTAACCCACTCGTCGTCAAGGACGGGAATTCTGAAAAAGCTGCTGAGATATTCAGAAGCGGCAGTATCTTCATCGCTCTGATTGAACAGATATGAATTTCCAAAGCTAAGTAAAAAGTCCTTCGCTCTTATCTGACCTTCGATAGGGTAAAACTCCTGATAATCCTTGAATCGAACAATGTCTTCAGTCTCAGTTCCGAGAATTGCTCGGTCATAAAGAGCCTTATATGCAATGTCGAGTCCCGTAAATTCTGTTCCGTTTTTGTAATCTGTGTTTTCACCCGAGCTTGTATATCCCGACACAGAATAAAATGTTATTTCATTTCCGGGATCACTTTCACGGTCAATATAATTTTTTGAAAACATAAAGTTAGTTTCAACCTTGTTTTCCTCACCGAAGCTGAGCTTTGAGGCCCACAAAAGTCGGTTATTTACGTTATATCCGAAATCCAATGAAACTTTTTGCGCAATGGATTTATCTCCTGTTTCAGTTGAAGCTGTAATTGTAACATTGTCCGCTTCATCAGTCAAAGAGATAAAGGTGTATATGAAGACTGCAGAAAGTAATAATACAACTGTCAGAAACAGCGCTGTTACTTTGCGCATAATCACTCCTCCTTATCTGTCAGCTCGCTGAGAGCCTTGCTGACTCGGTCACTGTGATAGTTGTAGGTTTTCTTGATAAAGGAAACAAGGTCAGTGTTATCTTCATCAAGCTCAAGTGTAGTTTTATCTGCAATGATTTTACCCTGATGAATGAGAACAGCTCTTGAAATGAAATCAGAAACCTCTTCAATAAGATGGGTTGAAATGATAACTGTTTCGTTTTCATTAAGAATACCAAGAAGCACCTTATAAAAATCCTCTCGGTTAAAAATATCGTTTCCTGCAAAGGGCTCATCCATAAGAATATAATCTGCACCCTGAGAAAGAGCAAGAATAACCTCAAACTGATTCTTCTGACCCGTTGAAAAGCTTTTGACGGGTTTGTTAGTTTTAAGCTCAAAAAAGCTCATAAGACTGTCAAATCTCTTCTCAGAAAAATTGGGGAAATGCTCCTTGTAAAAATCCTTGTGACCCTTTGCCGTAAGGTTTGGGAAAAATGAATGCTCACTTGTGGCAAAGGAAAGCTTTGCAATGTTTTTTCTTGTGATGGCTTCTCCGTCAAGGGTGATGCTGCCGCTGTATGAAATGAAGCCGAGGATTGATTTCATGAGAGTAGTTTTTCCTGCTCCGTTTTCACCGAAAAGACCGACAATTTCTCCTCTCGGAAACTCAATGTCAATGCCGTTAAGAGCATCCTTTTTGCCGATATAAGATTTTTTCAAGTCAGTTATTTTAATCATATCAATTTACCTCCGAAAATATAAGCCAGATAATATTGCCCTTGAGTCCGCCGAGAATATCCTCGGGAAGACACTGAGGGGGAGTGAAGCTGATGTAGAAATAATATGTTGCCGCAATAAGCATAAAAACTGTCAGAAAAACTGTTGCAATACCCGTAAGGGAAACTGACAGACAGCGGATATGTATTTCATTTTTCCTTGGAAGCCTTTTCATCAGATAGATGCTCTTGCTGCCTTCCTTATGATATTTGTAATGAAGAACAATCAGAAACAAAAACAGCAGAATGGTAGGTGCAAAGAGCTTAAGAGTGTTGTCAACCATTGTGTAATAATAGGGCATTGTGGCGTCGGGACGGATTGTTTTCGGACCGTCACCGTAGCTTAAAAGACTCAGATACCCTAAATAATAGCATGAGCCGAATTCCATCAGAAAGATAAATACGGGGATGATATAGGCAAGAATGATGATATTCTTTTCCGTTTTGAACTTATAGCCGACAGGGAAAAATCTTTCAATTTTAGTTTTCATATTTTTCATTCGCTCCTTTCAGTCTGACAATAAGAATAATCAGAAGAATCAAAGTGCCTGTAAGACTGAAAAGCTCCGTTTCAAGCTGATCCCAGCTTATTATGTAGGTGAATCCGGCAAGTGCGATAAAAAGCAGAGCTTCATAGGAAATAGCCTTTCTTCTTTGAAAATAGGGGAGCGCTGCACTGCAAAGAGCTGTGCCTAGAACATAAATAAGATTTTTACCAAAGGTTACTATGTCCGAAACAGGCATAAGATTATGTAAATAATCACTTCTGAAGGTTGCAAGAAAAAGTGTCTGATTGCTGATGAATCCGGGGAATGTTGTATTTATATTTTCATTTTTTTTGCAGTAAATCTCAAACATAACGAGTATTCCGATAAGAGTAATGACAAGATAAGCAACCAAAGCCATAAAGTTATAAGCACTGTGCATCATAAGAAATCCTTTTTCTTTTATTGAAAGCCTTCTGATTGTATATCCGCATTTTTCTGAATTCTCTCTTGAGAAAATACTCAGGGCAAGAGCTGTTATAATAAAGAATATAATAAATATTACGCTTGCTTTTGTGCTTTCGAGAATCGGTTCAAATCCTAATGTTGAGCCATCCCATTGTCTGAGGGTTTCAACCTTTGCTTTGAACATAAAAATCTGTATCAGAGCGGAGATAACTGAAAGCAAGAGCACCGTCGGGAAACTGCTTCTTACAAAGAGAGAAAAAACTGAAAGATACTTTTTCATTTTAATCCTCCTCCTTCCATAATCTGTCAATAAGTGCAAGGGCCTCTTTCTTGTTCATTCCCATTTCCTTCATTGCATTGACAAGGGTGATACCGTCATTTTCAGTCAGCTCGTTGTGAATCTGCTGACGTTTTGCATCGGTAAGAATTATGTAGCTTTTGGCGCCTGTGTGAGATTCAATGATATTTTCTTCCTCAAGAATTTTATATGCCTTTTGCACAGTGTTGGGATTGACTCCCAAAAGCACCGAAAGATTTCTTCTTGAGGGAAGCTCATCAGAGTCCTTGATTGTGCCTGCAATAACTCCTCGTTTGATATACAGAACAATTTGCTGATAAATCGGTGAGGTGTCTTTCATTGTAAAGCTGTCAAAGGAAATCAATTTTTACCACCGCCTTTCAATTTTAAAAGTGTACTAGTTGACTAATACGGTTTACAACTGTATTATATATGTGATACAGTTCTTTGTCAAGTAGGCAAACAAAAAAATTCCCACCTCCAAAGAGGCGGGAACTGAATCTATCGATTGCAACGGACTTCTCCGCAACGCAATCGGCGGAGGCCGTCGCAAACGCATTTGACTTGTCCGCTGTTATTATTCTGTAACGTAAGGGAATTTAAATTCAAGGAAATAAATTCCTTTTAAAAAGCGCATTTTACTGTTTGAGCTTGTCAGCCATCATCTTTGCTGCCTTGTAAATATCTCCGCAGCCGAGAGTGATAATGATATCACCGCTTTTTGCGTTTTCAAGAACATAATTGCAGGTTTCCTCAAAGCCGTCAAACCAGACCGAGCCGGGAATTTTTTCTGCAAGGTCTTTGGTGAAAATGTTATATGTGTTAACCTCTCTTGATCCCATTATTTCGGTCATAACACATTTGTCGGGAATCTGAAGCACACGGACAAAATCATCAAAAAGAATGGCTGTTCTTGAATAGGTGAAGGGCTGGAAAACTGCCCAGACGGTATTATATCCCATTTTCATGATTGCATTAAGTGTGACCTCAAGCTCATTGGGATGATGTGCGTAATCGTCGGCAATTGTGATACCGTTGAAGGTGCCGTAAAGCTCAAAGCGTCTGCCTGCGCCCTTGAAGGCTTCAATGCCTTTTTGACATTCCTCGGGAGTACAGCCGCCGTTAATTGCGGCAGCAAAGGCGGCAAGAGCGTTGAGAATGTTGTGTTCACCGGGGATGTCAAGCTTGAGTCTTATCAGCTTTTCACCCTTGCTCATCACATCAAATTCAGCAAATGAGCCGCGGTTATAAGTGATGTTTTCGGCATAAAAGTCATTTGTTGACGCAAAACCGAAGGAAATTTTTTTCTTGTCAGCCTTTTCAACGGATTTAACTGTGTTTGCATCGTCTCCGTTATAAATGATTGCATTTGATGTAAGCTCTGAAAAATGATTAAAGGAATCAATGATGTTTTCAAGATTGCCGAAAAATTCAAGATGATCCTCATCCACATTGAGTATAACTGCCGTGTCGGGAGACAGTTGATGATAATGGTTTCTGTATTCACATGCTTCACAGATGAAGGTTTCACTCTGACCGGCTCTGCCGTGGCTGTCAATGAGGGGCAGTCTGCCGCCGATGAGGGCAGAGGGATCCTTTTCCGCCATAACATATATTTGAGTAAGCATCGATGTCACAGTTGTTTTTCCGTGAGTTCCGCAGACAGCGATGCAGTCATTGTATTTTCTTGTAAGAGCACCGAAAATAACACTTCTTTCAAACATAGGAATACTGCTGTTTTGTGCTGCAACAAGCTCAGGGTTGTCCTTGAGAATAGCTTCTGTATAAATAATCATTTCACTGCCTTCAATATTTTCAGGCTTCTGGCCGAGAATAACCTTGATGCCGAGTGAACGAAGCTTGTCAATGTTGTCACCGCTGTTGTTGTCAGAGCCTGTGATTTCATAGCCCTTTGTGTGAAGAATTTCGGCAATGGGGCACATACCTGAGCCGCCGATTCCGATGAAATGAATTCGTTTAACTTTTTTGAGTAACTGATCTATATCGTACATAGCTTGCACCTCTTATTTTATTCATCTGTTTCATTATATTGCATTAAGAAGAAATAGTAAACACTTTTTTACAATTAACAATATTTTTTTTACAGCATAAATATATACTGATGAGTGTACTTAAAACCGTTAAATAAGAAAACGCAGAAGGCGTCATACTGTTGACGGACTCATCATTCTGTTATTAGGGTGATAATATGCAAAGTATTATAATTATCGGAGGCGACAGACGGCAGACTTATCTCAGGGATTATTTCACCGAAAAAGGTTTTTTCTGCAGACATATAAATTCACAGAAGGAAAACACCAACCTCGACAGAATCGGACAGTATGACACAGTTATGCTGCCGGTTCCGCTGACAAAAGACGGTGAATATGTTTATTCATATAATGACATTCTTTTATTAAAGCTTTCAGAAGTTTTTGAAAATGTAAGAAAAGGACAGAAGGTCATCGGCGGCAGCTTCACAAAGGAAATGAAAGCACTTCTTTCAGATTTGGGCGCACAGGTGCTCGACTTATGTGATATTGAGGAGTTTTTGATTTATAACTCTTTTCTCACAGCTCAGGGTGCTGTAAGACTTCTTGTTGACAGCACTCAGGAATTACTTGTCGGCAAAAAGGTGCTTGTAACGGGCTTTGGAAGGCTCGGAAAATCTCTTGCCAAAAGTCTTGATTCATTAGGTGTTGAGGTTTATGTTTCGGCAAGAAAGCCTTCGGACATTCAATTTTGTGAGTGTATCGGATATAAAACACTGTCCTTCGATGCACTCAGGCATTGTCTTCATTTTTTTGATTTCATTTTTAATACTGTGCCGTTTCCGATTTTCACAAATGAGGATATAAGCTTTTTCACGGGCAAATACTTTGAGCTTGCTTCAAAGCCTTACGGTGCTGACAGAAAAATTTTCCTCAAAGATAATTTTATCGACGGCTCGGGTCTACCCGGCAAATTTACTCCCGTGTCAGCGGCAGATAAAATCGGCGAGTTTTCACTTGAATTTATTTAAAGACGGGAGGGATAAATTTGGAAGGTCTTACTTTTGGTTATGCATTGACTGGTTCTTTCTGCACCTTTGATAAATCTCTGAAGCAGATTGAGTATCTTCTTTCAAAAGGGATAAGCATTCTTCCCGTGATGTCTTTTAACGCCGCTTCGGTGGATACCCGCTTCGGTAAGGCGGAAAGCTTCATAGAAAAAATTGAACAGCTTACAGGGAAAAAGGTGATCAGATCTCTTGAGGAGGCGGAGCCGATAGGTCCGAAAAAGCTTGTTGATCTTATGATTGTTCTGCCTTGTACGGGCAACACACTTGCAAAGCTTGCTTCGGGAATTTATGATACTCCCGTAACTCTTGCGGTGAAATCTCATCTTCGGAACGAAAGACCTGTGCTCCTTGGTGTTTCAACAAATGACAGCCTGAGCACAGCTGCAAAAAATATCGGAGCATTGCTGAATTATAAGCATTATTATTTTATTCCCATGAGCCAGGATTCACCTGAGACAAAACCCTTTTCTGTTGTCTGTGATTTTGAAATGACTTATAAGGCGGCTTTAACTGCTCTTGACGGAAAACAGATTGAACCGATTATTAAATAAAAGAGGGTGACACTTAATTGTGTCGCCCTCTTGTGCTGATTATAAGTTTTTGAATTTTTCTTTGATTTCTGCTGCTCTTCCGCATGTCATTTTACCTTCGGGACAGGCTCCTGCGGCATAACAGCTGGGACCGAAGCCTGAGAAAAGAACAGGAGAAATTTTTCTGAGCTTTGAAAGAAGCTCAACAGCATAATTCTGAATTTCCCACTGAGCACGGGTACAGCTTCTCAGCTTCATGAAAAGAAGAAGCTCTCTTGCGTTCATTGTGGTCACAATGTCAAGAGTGTTACCTGCAAGAACACAGTATATAAGCTGGCTGTCAGTGTAGCCCTTTGATGAAAGCTCCTGATAAAGCGTTTTCATTTCCTTGAAGCAATCCTCATAAATAGCAAGGAGATTTGAATCAGCCTTAAGTGTATCGGGGATAATATAACTGTCTCTGTCAGCTTCAATGAGATTCGGAATGGCAATGCTCTGCATTCTGTGTCTTGCAAAATGGGTCAGACAGGCAAGAGAAACCTTGTTGAATCTGACTGTGCAGTTAAAGCTTTCAAGAGCTCTGGGTCTTGATGAAGCAACAATGTGATTAATGATTGTTTTAAGATTTTCTTCCTTTGAAACAATGCTTTCGATTGTGCCGCTGCTGTAATGTCCGCTTTCAATGAGGGCAACACGAGCAACATTCTTTTCACCGTCAACTGTGTAAGAAAGGATTTCAGTGAGCTCTGAGCTTTCCTTTGACTCTTCTGACTTGAATGCAGTCAGTGTGTCATCACAGTATTTCTTTTCTCTTGTTTCAAATTCAGAGAAAACACCGGGAGCATATTTCTTGCACTGCTCAAGAAGAGAGATGCCGAGGTCATAAATCTCCTTGACCTTTTTACCTCTGCCGTAAATCATTGCTCTGAGAACATTTGTCATTTCTCTTCCGCCGAGAGAGCAGAAGAAATTACTGTTGAAGCAATAAGGAAGAACAAAGCGGGCATCCTCTTTGGGAATGCCTGAATCTTTAAGCTTAGCATAAGCACCGAAAAGCTTCTTGTTGACGCTGATGAATTTTTCTTTGTCTTCATCACATCTGAACTCGGGAATAAAATAACCTTCAGATGCAAAATCAACATATCTTCTTGATTTAACAGTGAAAGAAGCAAGTCTGAATTCAATCATAAACTGCTCTACAACAACGGAAACATTTTCAAAAGCAAGGTTGAAGAAAATGTGTTCAACTGTTGATGTGTGACCTGATTTTGTGACCTTGTTGATAAGATTGGTGTTTTTTTCTCTGTCGTGAGATCTTTCAAAAATTTCAAGTGCGGAGCCGCTTTGAGTTGAAATTCTTCCTGAAGCAGCGCAAACCTCTTCGTTGCAATCGGAAACACCGATAATGTAAACACCGGGTTTATTCATATTTACTCACATCCTTAATCTAAATATATTCACAAATATTTTAAACCAGAGTATATTTTTTGTCAACTCATTTATTTTTGTAATATTTTTTTGTTTAAAAGTAATTGATTAAATGTTTGAAAGTTGTTATAATAATTTGAATAAAAGAAAGGGAGAAAGTAAAAATGATTAAAAGAAATAATGAAATGAATGCTGAAGTTAAAGTTAATATGAGAGGCGGAGACGGACAGGCTGTTATCAGACAGATCCTCAATGCAGGTGAATACAAGGGCAAGGCACGTCTTGTCGGAGTAATTACACTTGAAAAAGATTGTTCAATCGGTGCTCACGTTCATGAGGGCGAAGAGGAAATCTTCTATATAATCAAAGGCACCGCTCACTATAACGACAACGGTAAAACTGAAATTCTCAAGGCAGGGGACAGCTGTTTGTGCCTTGGCGGACAGGAGCATTCAATTGCCAACAGAGACGATGAAACTCTTGAAGTTTTTGCCGTAATTCTCACATATTAAGGAGTTGCAGTAATGGGAAAAATGGTTGTAATTGAAGGTCTTGACGGAAGCGGTAAAGCAACCCAGGCTGACCTTCTCAAAAGGCACCTTGAAGAAAAAGGCTTTGAAATTTATCCTCTTGACCTCCCTTGTTACGGTAAAAGCTCATGTGCTCTTGTTGAGATGTATCTTCACGGTGAAATGGGCTCAAAGCCTTCCGATGTCAATGCATATGCAGCATCAACTTTTTATGCCGTTGACAGATATGCCAGCTTCAAAACAGATTGGCAGAAGGAATATGAGTCAGACAAAATAGTTGTTGCTAACCGCTATACAACGTCGAATGCTTCACATCAGATGACAAAGCTTGATAAAAAGGACTGGGACAGTTATCTTGAGTGGCTTTTTGATTTTGAATACAGACTTATGGGGATTCCTGCTCCCGACTGTGTTATTTATCTCGATATGCCCGTTGATATTTCTCAGAAGCTTCTCAGAAAGAGATATGAGGGTGACGAGGCAAAGCTTGACGTTCATGAAAAGGATGTTGAATATCTTGTTTCCTGCCATGAGGCTGCTCATTATGCAGCTGAAAAGCTTGGCTGGGAGGTAATAATCTGTGGTGCTGAGGGTGAGCCCTTCAGTGTTGAAGAAATTTCTGCTGCCGTTTGCAGAACAGTTGAAAGGAAGCTCTTTAATGATTGATTTTCATTCTCCTTGTATTGAAGATAAAGAATGGATAAAAGAAAAAATCAGTTCAAAAGAACTAATAACCTGTGAATACAGCTTCGGTAACATATTTTCATACACGGCAAAAACTAATCTTAAGGTGGCTGAGTGTGAAGGCTTTCTTGTTACAAAATGTCTGTACTCGGAAGGCATAATTTCTTATTGTTATCCCGTTGGAAGCGGGGACATAAAAAAGGTTTTGTCAATGATTATTGATGACGGTCTGTCCTGCGGTATTCCTTTTGAATTTTTCGGAATGAACAAAAGTGAGGCTCTTGAGCTTGAAGAGCTTTTTCCGGGTAAATTCAGTATTGAGGAGGTCAGGGACACAAGAGATTATATTTATCTTAGTACTGACCTGGTTGATCTTTACGGCAAAAAATATCAGCCGAAGAGAAATCACATTTCTTATTTTATGAGAAACAACAACTGGTCTTATGAACGCATCACAGAGCGTAACAAAGAAGAGTGCTTTCAGATGAGTCTGAAATGGGTTGATGAATATGAAGGTGATTTCAAATCCGACGTTGAAGGCGAATTGAAAATCATCCGCAAGGTTTTTGATAATTATTCGGCTCTCGGATATAAAGGCTGTCTCATCCGCGTTGACGGAGAGGTTGTTGCTTTCACAATGGGAGAGGAGCTTTCGGAAGATACCTTCTGTGTACATTTTGAAAAGGCCTTTTCACGTATCCGCGGAGCTTATCCGATGATTAACCGTGAATTTGTCAAAAATGAGCTGTCTGATTATAAATATATTGACAGAGAAGATGACGTCGGAATTGAAAATCTCAGAAAGGCAAAGCTTTCATATTATCCGGTTAAGTTGCCTGAAAAATATGAGGCTGTTCTGTTGTAATGCTTATAAATCCGCTTGAATATAAAGATATGCTCACAGTGCTTTGGGCTGAAGCCTTTGGAGAAGATTATGATTATATTGATCTGCTTTTTGATCCTTTGTCCGAAATGCCCGAATGCTTCGCGGAGTTTTCTTCAGATCATATCGTTTCCGCTTTATATTTGCTGAAAGGTGAAATTCAGCTTGAAGGAAGACTTTTCAAAGGCAGATATCTTTATGCAGCCGCAACGCTTCAAAGCCACCGTTCAAAGGGCTATATGGCAAAGCTAATCAGAGAAGCTCTTGTTTATTGCAAGAAAGAATCACTTGATTTTATCTGTCTTGTCCCTGCTGATGCGAGTCTTTACGATTATTACAGCCGTTTCGGCTTTAGGGAAGGAATGTATAAATACAGCTGTTTTCTTACGGAAAATGCGAACGATATTATCTTTGAGACCTTAACCCGTGACGAATTTTACAATAAAAGACTGGCTTTTGAGGACAATCATTTCAGATTTACCTCTGAACAGTTTGTTTATGCATATAACGCACTCAGATATTTCGGTGCGGAATTTTTACAGCTCGGTGAAAATCTTTCGGTAATTAAAGATGATGACGATGAAATTGTTGAATTGATAAGCAACGGAAAAACACTTTCCGAGGCTGATGAAAGGCTTGTTAACTGCTTGGGCAGTACCACAGTTTTCTCGCCTTATGACCTTGAGCTTTCAGGTGAAAGTAAGAAAATCAGATTCGGTATGGTTTACCCCGTCAGTGATGCCTTTGATGAATTATCAGAAAAGGCTGAAATATATATGAATATTGCTCTTGACTAAAAGGAGAATTTAATTATGGTTTATTGTTTTCTTGCAGACGGCTTTGAAGAGCTTGAGGCAATAGCGCCCATTGATATGCTTCTGAGAAGCGGTGTTGATGTTAAAACTGTCGGTATCGGTGCAGATACTGTAAAAGGTAGTCACGGCATTTCCGTTGTCTGCGATCTTAATGAAAAAGATGTTGTTCTCAGTGATGAGCTTGAAGGAATAATCCTTCCGGGCGGAATGCCGGGAACTCTCAATCTTGAAGCCAGTGAAACTGTTCAGAATGCAATTGATTTTGCTGCGGAAAGAAATCTTCTTATCTGTGCAATTTGTGCCGCTCCCTCCGTTCTCGGTCATAAGGGTATTTTAAAGAGCAAAAAGGCAACTGCTTTCCCCGGTTTTGAAAAAGAGCTTGAAGGTGCAGTTGAAACTGATTCCTTTGTTGTCAGAGACGGTCAGATTATCACAGCAAGAGGTGCGGGTGTTGCCCTTGAATTCGGTCTTGAGATTGTTGCGGCTTTAAAAGATAAGGATACCGCTGATAAACTCAGCAAAACAATTCAAAGAAAATGATTTCAGATAAAAAAGCTCTCAGAAAGGAGCTCAGAGAAATCAGAGAAGCTGATCCCGACAAGAAATGCAAGGATAATCAGATTTGCAGACTTTTTCTTGAAAGTAATCTGTATTTTAAGGTTGATATTGTTTTTATGTATTATTCTGTTTCTGATGAGGTTGATACTTCTGCTCTGATTTCCTCGTTGCGGAACAGAAACATAAGTATGGCTTTTCCGAAGTGTCTTGACAGTGAAGGTAATATGATTTTTTACATTGTAGCTTCAACCGAAGAGCTTGTTGACGGTATGTACGGCATTAAAGAGCCTGATGTCAGCAAATGTTCTGCGGCTGTACCGACTGAAAACTCACTTTGTGTGGTGCCGGCTCTTTCCTTTGATTCACAAGGTTACAGACTCGGCTACGGGAAAGGTTATTATGACAGGTTTCTTGAGAATTTCAGCGGAGCTTCAGTCGGGCTTTGCCGTGAAAACTGTTTGCGGGATTATTTGCCCCGCAATGAATTTGATAAAAAAGTTGACTTTCTTGTAACAGAGAAAAGAATTATAAATTTTAACGAAAAGGAGGAACGTTGTGATGGATGAGAAATTTACAAACAATAATATTAATTCTTTTGACGACAAACTGTCAGCAAACAGAAATAATATTTCTTCATCTAAGTCAGGCGCTCTCGGAGATTTCAGTGAAAATATAAATTCTGTGTCAAAGAATGCAGATACAACTGGAGGTTCACCCTTTACGATGGCTTCAAAGCCCAAAAACTTTGTTGTGCATCTTCCCGATTCGGTTGATTATATTCCCGACTTTTCTCAACTTCAAAAGGAGAACAAATCCGCTGAAGCTTTGGTGTCCGAATATAAATCTTCGTCTTCAACAAGGATGTTTGATCCTGTTTCGGTAGATGAAGGCAAAGCATCGGGTGAAATCAGAAATTCAGCAGCTTCCGTAAGCAGGAGAGCTGAAGCTTCTGCCCCCGTGAAAAAGACTGCAGCCGAGGGACCTGCTGTGCAAAGAGGCGGTGTGAAAAGCACACCTTCAGGCACAGCTGCACGACCTGCTCAAAACAGAGCTGCCAAGCCTGAGGTCAAAAAGGTTCAGTCAAATCCTCAGAAAAAGCCCTATGAGAAGGAGCCTCAGAATTTCGGAAAGTCAATACTTATAAGCTGTCTTTGCCTTGTTTTCATTGCAATCTTAACCTTCTCTGCGTCAACAGTTGCGCTCGGCTCAATAAATGACATTCTTTCGATCAACGGCCGTTCCAATGAAACTGTTACGGTTACAATTCCCGAAGGTTCGCAGTATGCCGAGGTGTTCAATATCCTTAAGAGTGAAGGTCTTGTCAAGCAGCCTTTTGTTACGGATCTTTTCTGTAAATTCAGAAATTACCATGAGGTTACTGTTTATGACCGTGAGACACAGGCTTATAAAACTGTTGAAATCGAATATACTCCCGGTGTTTATTATCTTGAAAAAGATATGGGTATTGAAAATATGCTTGAAACAATAATGGTTTCAAGCTCAGGCAACAAGGATTCAGTGAAGCTTACCTTCCCGGAGGGTTGGTCAATTGCAAAGATTTTTGCAAAGCTTGAAAAATATAATGTCTGTGAAGCTGAAAAGCTTTATGCAAACCTTGACAGCGTTGCGGGTCAGTATTCATTTCTTAAGGGCCTTACCAACGATAACGGCAGATATCTTCTTGCTGAGGGTTATCTTTTCCCTGATACCTATGATTTTTATATCGGTGAAAATGCAAGCTCTGTTCTTAAAAAGCTGTTTTCAAACTTTGACAAGAAATGGACATCCGAATATGATGCCAGACTCAAAGAGCTTGGTATGACAATGGATGATATTGTTACAATTGCTTCAATCATTCAGCGTGAGGCAAAGGATGAAACACAGATGGATGTTATTTCTTCTGTTATTCATAACCGAATTAAAAACGGTGCAACTTATCCGACGCTTGATATGAACTCAACAAAGGATTATATCATTTCAATTCAGAATGATTACAGTCTGTTTTCGGAGTTCTATTACAATTTATATCTTAACTCCTATAACACTTACAGCAATAAGGGGCTTCCTCCCGGTCCTATCTGCAATCCCGGAGCGGCAGCCTTGAAGGCGGCACTTTATCCCGCTGACACCGAATATAATTTCTTCTGCCACAGCAAATCAGGTGAAATGTATCTTGCAAAAACAGTCAGTGAACACCAGGCAAATGCCGCATTGGTTCTTGCGGGAAATTAATTGAGGTTAAAAAATGGAAAATAAAATTATAAAACCCGAGCTTCTTGCACCTGCCGGTGATATGGAAAGACTCAAGGCGGCTGTACGCTACGGTGCTGATGCCGTTTATCTTGGCGGCAAGGTGTTCGGAATGAGAGCGGCACCGTCAAACTTTGATTCTCAGGAGCTATGCAGTGCTGTTGAATATGCTCACTCTCATGGAGTGAAGGTCTATCTGACCTGTAATGTGTTGCCGAGAAATGATGAGCTTTCCGAGCTTCCTGCTTTCTTTGAGGATGCGGTTAAAGCGGGAGTGGATGCTCTGATTATCTCAGATATCGGTGTGCTCGAATATGCAAAAAAATATGCACCTGAAATTGAAATTCATATTTCAACTCAATCGGGAATTGTCAACTATGCTGCGGCAAACGCCCTTTATAAAATGGGTGCCAAAAGAGTTGTAACAGCCCGTGAGCTGAGTATGAAGGAAATTAAAACGCTCAGAGATAACATTCCCGAGGATATGGATATCGAATGCTTTGTTCACGGCGCAATGTGTGTGTCCTTCTCAGGCAGATGCCTTATTTCCAATTACCTTGTCGGCAGAGATGCAAATAAGGGTGAGTGTGCTCAGCCTTGCAGATGGAAATATGCTCTGATGGAGGAAAAAAGACAGGGTCAGTATTTCCCCGTTTATGAAGGAGACGGCGGCACTTATATTCTCAATTCAAAGGATATGTGTATGATTGAGCACATACCCGAAATGATAAAGTCAGGCATCACAAGCTTCAAAATTGAAGGCAGAGCTAAATCGGAGTATTATGTTGCAGTTGTAACCAATGCATACAGAAAGGCAATTGACGGCTATTTTGAAAATATGAGTGATGATTATGTGCCTGAGGACTGGATTCTTGAAGAGATGAAAAAGGTCAGCTACAGAGATTATTGCACAGGCTTCTTTTTCGGTGACCCTTCTGATGATGCCAACATCAGCTATAAGGGCGGTTATAACCGAGAATGGGATGTTATGGCTGTTGTTGATTTCTGGAAGGACGGAGTGGCTTACTGCACTCAGAGAAACAGATTTTTTGAAGGTGATGAGCTTGAGGTGATGCCAGTGGGTAAAGCACCCTTCAGGGTTGTTGCCAAAAATCTCAGAAATGAAGAAGGGGAGTCCATTGAAGTCACCAACCATCCGATGATGAAATTCTCTTTTGATTGTGAATTTCCTCTTGAAGCTGAAATGATTCTCAGAAAAGAACGTGACGAAAAAGCCCGTGTAATCATCTGATTGTTTGGTTATGGTGTTAAAAAAATGCGGCGTTGTCTCAAATGTTGAGACAATTGCCGCTTTTTTACTTTTAAAAGAGTGTTTAATTAAAGTTTTTTGAAATTTATTCAAAAATTTCTTTTAAAACTGTTGGAATTGTAGAGATTTTATTATATAATATATCAGTATAATTATGTTTAAATATATTATGGAGGTGTTATATGGGCGGTCAATATTCTGTTTCTCTTGCAAAGATGCTTAAGGATCTTGAGTTTGAAGTTCTTTACCTTCCGAAGAGTCCCGATGAAATTTTTATTTCATCACCCGATGTCAACAGACCCGGACTTTTCTTCTCAGGATATGAGTATTATTTTGACGAGAAGCGTATCAATTTTATGGGTAAAACCGAAATTGAATATATTAACAGCTATGCTGAAGAAATACGTCTTGAAAAAGTCAGAAACTTTATGTCAAAAAAGCCTGCCTGCATTATTATAACAAGAACTCTTCCTTGTCCTGAAGAGATTTTACGCTTTGCCCGTGAATATGAGGTTCCCGTTCTTCTCAGTAATGACTCAACCTCGAGATCTATGGCGGCTGTCATTGCTTATCTTAATGTTGAGCTTGCTGAGAGAATTACGCGTCACGGTGTTTTTGTTGAGGTCTACGGTGAAGGTGTTTTGATTCTCGGTGACAGCGGTATCGGTAAAAGTGAAACTGCTGTTGAGCTTATCAAAAGAGGTCACCGACTTGTTGCTGATGATGCTGTTGAAATTAAAAAGACGGGTTCAAAAACAATTGTGGGCTCGGCTCCCGACAACATCAGACATTTCATTGAGCTCAGAGGTATCGGAATTGTCAATGCAAGAAGAATTTTCGGTATGGGTGCTGTCAAGCTTACCGAAAAAATCAATATGGTAATTCAGCTTGAGCCCTGGGACAGTGACAAGGTTTACGACAGAATGGGTATGGATAACGAATATACCGATATTCTCGGTGTAAAGGTTCCATACACTGTTGTTCCTGTAATGCCGGGACGAAACCTTGCAATTATTATCGAGGTTGCGGCAATGAATAACCGTCAGAAAAAGATGGGGTATAACGCTGCAAGAGAGCTTATGCACAATCTCGGTATGACAGATGATGTTATGCCGCAGGAAGAAGAAATTAAAATCTGGGGAAATTTTTAAGAGGTGACAATTATGTATAGAATTGGTGTAGATTTAGGCGGAACAAACATTGCAGTCGGTGTTATCAATGAAAATTATGAAATCATCGGCAAGGCAAAAACAAAGACAAATGCAATCAGACTCGCTGAGGAAATTTTTGATGATATTGTAAAGTGTGTTTTACTTGCAGCCGAGGATGCAAAAATCTCAATGGATGAGGTTGCTTCAATCGGTATCGGTACACCCGGTTCATGTGACAAAACAAACGGTGTTATTATTTATGCAAACAATCTCGGCTTCAAGAATGTTCCTGCCGTGAAATATGTTCAGGATAAAATTGCAGGAGTACCTGTTTACATTGAAAACGACGCTAACTGTGCAGCTCTCGGAGAGGCACTTGCCGGCTGCGGTAAGGGTAAATCAAGCTTCATTGCAATCACACTCGGCACAGGTGTCGGAAGCGGCATCATTCTTAACGGCAAGGTGCTTTCAGGCTGTAACGATGCAGGCGGAGAAATCGGTCACACCGTTATTGCTCTTGACGGTGTTCAGTGCACCTGCGGAAGAAAAGGCTGCTGGGAAAGCTATGCTTCGGCAACTGCTCTTGTCAATCAGACAAAGGAAGCCATGCTTCTTCACAAAGACAGCAAGATGTGGGAGCTTTGCGACGGTGATGTAAACAATGCCGGCGGCAGAACAGCATTTGATGCAATGAGAGCAGGAGACAAATACGGCACTGCAGTTGTTGAAAAGTATATTGATTATATTGCGGCGGGTACAACAAACGTTATCAACGTTTTCCAGCCTGATATTCTTTGCTTTGGCGGCGGTATCTGTAATGAGGGTGACACTCTTCTTGTTCCTCTTAAGGCAAAGGTTGCCAAGGATGTTTACAGCCGAGATCAGGAGAAGCAGACAGAAATTACAGTTGCAACTCTTGGCAACGATGCAGGTATTATCGGTGCTGCACTTGTTGAATATTAATTTTCGGGGGAATTTTCTTGACAGATATTATTAAAGAGCTTGAAATTGCTGAAATTGATTTCTTGCTTAATGAGCCCATGAAGTTCCACACAACCTTCAAAACAGGCGGTGAGGCAGCGGTTTTTACTCAGCCTCATAATAACCGTCAGCTTTCAAAAATTCTTGAAATCTGCAAAAACTGCGGCAAAGAGCCTTTTATTATCGGTAACGGGAGTAACCTTCTTGTAAGAGATCAAGGCATCAGAGATAAGGTTGTTATAAGCATTGACAAGGGTTTTGATTTCATTGAAAAAATTGATGAATCAACTCTTCGTGTCGGAGCGGGTGTTTCATTGGGGACACTTTGTAAATTTGCTCTTTCGGAATCACTTTCAGGTCTTGAATTTGCTTTCGGTATTCCCGGTCTTGTGGGTGGTGCTGTGTTTATGAATGCCGGTGCTTATGACGGTGAAATTAAAGACGTTGTGACCGAAAGCTCTTATATAACCTTTGACGGGCAGTCAGGCAGTCTTTTCGGAGAAGAGCAGAAATTTTCTTACCGTTCAAGCGCTTATTCAAAGGGTGGTTATGTAATCACTGAAGCTGTTTTCAGTCTTAAAAAATGTGACAGTTCTTCAATTAAGGAAAAAATGTATGGCTTTCTTAAAAGAAGAAAAGACAAGCAGCCTCTTGATTTTCCCAGCGCGGGAAGCACCTTCAAGCGTCCTGAGGGTTATTTTGCAGGTGCTCTTATTGAGCAATGCGGTCTCAAGGGCTACAGAATCGGCGGCGCAATGGTCAGTCCTAAGCACGCAGGCTTCATCATTAATTATGATAACGCCTCCACCGACGATATTATTGCACTCATTGATTACTGCAGAAGGACCGTTAAAGACAAGTTCGGTGTTGAGCTTGAAACAGAAATTAAATTTGTATAAATGGTGATAATATGCAGCTTAAAATAGTGACGGGTTTGTCGGGGGCAGGTAAATCCGCTGTGATGAATGCCCTTGAGGATCTGGGAATGTTTTGCATTGATAATCTTCCCGCTTCAACAATTCCTGTTTTTGCAAAGCTGCTTCTTGATTCAGAAAAATATTCGAAGGTTGCAGTTTCAACGGATATAAGAACGGATTTGAATCTTGCTCAGCTTAGACAGGCTCGTCAGGAACTTGACCGTCTCAGTGTTTCAAATGAGCTTATATTTGTTGACTGTGATGAAAACGAGCTTCTGCTGAGATATAAACAGACAAGACGCATTCATCCGCTTGTTAATTCAGAAAACTGCACTCTTTCTTCAGCAATCGAAAAAGAAAATGCTGTGCTTGCTCCCATTCGCAATGAGGCTGATTTTGTTCTGTGCACAACGGGGCTTTCCGTTGCTGAATGCAAAACAAGAGTTTCAGGAATGTTTTCCGCAAGGGAAAATGAGCAGATGAACATACTTTGTATGTCCTTCGGCTTCAAACATGGCATACCCGTTGACGCAGATTTTGTTTTTGATGCAAGGTTTCTGCCGAATCCCTTTTATGTTCCTGAGCTTAAAGCTCAGACGGGACTTGACAAGGGAGTCAGAGATTTTGTTATGAACAGTGAAAACTCCGCTGAATTTGAACGGCGTTTGTTTGACCTTGTTGACTTTGTTGTGCCCGAATGTATCAAGGAGGGTAAAAGTCAGCTTGTGATTGCAATCGGCTGCACAGGCGGACATCATCGGAGTGTAACATTTACCGAGGCTCTTGCACTGCGGCTGAAAAGCGAAAACTATAATGTTAGCATAAGTCATAGAGATATAAAGAAATAAAAAAAGGAGGGCATATATGTCTTTCGCTTCAGATATTAAAGATGAACTTTTAAACACAGAAAATATGCCCGAATGCTGTCTTCATGCAATGGCCTACGGTATGTTCCTTTTCGGAAGATCCTTCAGTTACGGTGATATTTCTCTTATGACCGACAACGGAAGGATTGCGGAAAAATATAATGAACTTGCAATGAAGGTCTGCAAAGTGAATGCAGATACCTCTGTATCAGACAAGGGTAAGTTTACCGTCGGCTTTGACCGTGCTGAAACAAGAGAAAAGGTTCTCAACTGCTTTTCGTGCACAGGCAAGGAGCCGACACTCAGAATCGGCAGAGGCAATCTTTTGAATGAATGCTTTGATGAGGAAAGAAAATTCAGCTGTTGTGATGCTGCTTTTCTCAGAGGAGCCTTTCTTTCCTGCGGCACCGCAAGTGACCCCAGCAAAAGCTATCATCTTGAATTTGTTGTGCCATTCAAGACTCTGAGTCTTGATCTTCTTAAGCTTCTGAATGATTACGGCATCAAGGCAAAGCACACGGTCAGAAGATATGTCAATGTTATTTATATCAAGGACAGTGAAAGCATAGAAGATCTTCTTGTGAGTATCGGTGCACCCTTCTCTTTCTTCGAAATTTTAAACACTAAGATTTATAAGGATTTACGCAACCATACAAACAGAAAGCTTAATTTTGAAAATGCAAACTTTTCAAAAACTCTTAATGCTTCTTTTCTGCAGCTTGATGCAATTGCAAAGCTCAGAAAAAGCAAGATGCTCGAAACCTTGTCAGATGATTTCATACAGGTTGCAAAATATCGTGAGAAAAACAGAGACGCAAGTCTGAAGGCCATTGGTGAAATGTGCACCCCTGTCCTCAGCCGCTCTGCTGTAAATCACAGATTAAAAAAGATAATTGAGCTTGCTTCAAAGCTTGAAGCAGCTGATAACACAGATTAAACAGTCCCGGAGGATTAAACTTGGATAACAAAAGATTTTTGGTTACCGATGAGGAAATAAAAAAACAAAAAGAATACATTGCACTTGTTAAAACAGTGCTTTCAGCCCGCTTCCCCGATGAAGCACCGAAGGCCTTTGTTCATACCTATGGCTGTCAGGGGAATGTTTCTGACGGAGAAAGACTTCAGGGAATGCTGCTTGAAATGGGTTATGAGTTTACTGATACAGCAGAAAAAGCCGACCTTGTGCTTTATAATACCTGCGCAATCAGAGAGCACGCCGAAGACCGTGTTTTCGGTAACGTCGGAGCTTTGAAACCCATAAAGAAAACAAAGCCGGATATGCTTATTGCCTTATGCGGTTGTATGACTCAGCAAAAGCAGATTGCAGAAAGAATCAGAAAAAGCTTTTCCTTTGTGGATCTCGTTTTCGGAACACATGTATCTCATAAGCTTCCTGAGTTTATTTACAGATGTCTTTGCACCGGTAAAAGGGTAATCGACATCACCGAAAGCGACGGTGTCATTGCTGAAGGGCTGCCCGTCAAGAGAGACGGAGTTTTCAGAGCCTGGATACCCATTATGTACGGCTGTAATAATTTCTGCTCTTACTGCATTGTGCCTTATGTCAGAGGTCGTGAAAGAAGCCGTGATTTTGACGCTGTGCTTGATGAGGTAAGAGATGTGGTTTCAAGAGGCTACAAGGAAATTACTCTTCTTGGACAGAATGTAAATTCATATAACAAGGAGCTTGATGAAAGCAAAGGATTCCCTGCTCTTCTTGAGGCAATCAGCAGGATAGAAGGGGATTTCATTGTCAGATTTATGACCTCACATCCCAGAGACTGTACAAAAGAGCTTATTGATGTTATGGCTTCTTCGGACAAGATTGCCAAGCATCTTCATCTTCCTTTTCAGTCGGGTAATGACAGAGTTCTTAAGGAAATGAACAGACATTATGACAGAGAAAAATATCTGTCGCTTATTGATTATGCTTACAAAAAAATGCCCAATCTGTCTCTTACAAGTGACGTTATTGTCGGTTTCCCGGGTGAAACCTATGAAGAATTCAAGGATACTCTCACTCTTATCGAAAGAGTTAAATATACCTCCTTGTTTACTTTCATTTTTTCTCCCCGTCCCGGGACAAAGGCTTATGATATGCCTGACCCCGTTTCAAGAGAAGAAAAGGGGAGATGGTTCAAGGAGCTTACAGATCTTCAGGAAAGAATTGCCGGTGAACGTACAGCTTCAATGCTTGGCAAAACCTTCAGAGTTCTTGTTGAAGAAAAAAGTAAAACTGAGGGCTTTCTTTCGGGAAGAACTGAGGGAAATGTCATCATTGAGTTCCCCGGTGATGAAAGTCTTATCGGTGAATTTGCCGATGTAAAAGTGACAAATCCGCGAACATGGATTGTCTACGGTGAAAAAGTGTTATAATTTACATCTGAGATGTATTTATATAAAAATTTATTTTAAGGAGTTTTAAAAATGGACATTATCAAACTTACACGCGAACTTGGCGCTGCAATCCAGAAGGATGAGCGTTACCTCAATTTTGAGAAGGCAAAAAAAGCAAACGAAGAGGATGCTGCTCTCAATGAGCTCATGAACCAGATGCAGCTTCTTCAGATGAATTATCAGGTTGAAGCTTCAAAGGAAACACCTGACACAGAGAAGCTTCAGGGCTTTGAAAAAGAATTCAGTGAAATTTACACACAGATTATGACAAATCCCAATATGCAGGCTTATGATGAAGCCAGAGCTCAGGTTGACTCAATGATGAACTATGTTATGCAGATTCTCGGTCTTTGTGTTAACGGTGCTGACCCCGAAACATGTGAGCCTCAGCAGGAAGCTGAGCACAGCTGTGACGGTTCATGCGGTTCATGCGGCGGCTGCCACTAATTAAAATCTTTTAAATCTGACTTCCGGGAGGAAAAATTCAATGGCCGAACTTACACCTATGATGGCTCAATATTTTGAGATAAAAAAAGAATATCCCGATACAATTGTATTTTTCCGCCTGGGAGATTTCTATGAGATGTTTTTTGAAGATGCAATCACAGCATCCTCTGTTCTTGAACTCACCTTGACGGCAAGAGCCTGCGGAAACGGTGAAAAGGCACCGATGTGCGGTGTTCCTTTTCATTCGGCAGACAATTATATTGCTCGTCTTGTTGCAAGCGGTTATAAGGTTGCGATCTGTGAACAGGTTGAGGATCCTTCTCTTGCAAAGGGTCTTGTCAAAAGAGATGTTGTGCGCATTATTACAAAAGGCAGTCTCATAGAAAATTCGATGCTTGATGAATCGAAAAATAATTATCTTACCTCAATTTTTCTCAATGGAAAATCAGCGGGTATCTGCTTTGCTGATGTTTCAACAGGTACTGTTAATTTAACTTGTTTTACTGATGAGAAAAACGTTGAAAACAAAATCATTAATGAGCTTGGTGTTTTCATACCGAGCGAGGTTGTGCTTAATTATGAAGCAGCTGACAACAAAATAATATCATCATTTATCTCAAAACGTATTGAGGCTATCTGTGAGGTTCCCGAAAACGAGTATTTTGATTATGAAAGCTGCAAGCAGGTGTGTGCTGAACAGTTTGGCGTTGATAAGCTGTCAGCTTTTTCGCTCACCGAAACGGCTGAAGCTGTAATTGCTTTGGGCGTTGCCTTGAAATACCTCAAAAAGGTTCAGAAAAACAATCTTGAGAATATCCGTGATATTAATTTCTATTCGGATTCTCAGTATATGAAGGTGGATTATTCCACGAGAAGAGACCTTGAAATTGTTGAAACAATGCGTTCAAGAGAAAAGAAAGGCTCACTTTTATGGGTGCTTGATAAGACCAAGACATCAATGGGCAGAAGACTTCTTCGTTCCTGGCTTGAAAAACCTCTTGTCAATTACTCTCAGATTATCAAAAGACATAATGCAGTTTCTGAGCTCTATGATAAAAGTGTAAAGCTTTCCGAGCTTACTGAATCAATGGTTCATATCTTTGACATTGAAAGACTTATTACAAGAGTGGTTTTTGAATCTGCAAATGCAAAAGATCTTAACGGTCTTAAAAACACAATTGAAAGACTTCCTTTGATTAAAGCTCAGCTTGCTGACTGCTCCAGCGCTTATCTTAAAAGTCAGTATCAGAGCATTGATTTGCTTGAAGATATTTATCAGCTTATTGATGCGGCAATTGATGAGGAGGCTCCCTTCAGCGTCAGAGAGGGCAACATAATCAGGGAAGGCTTTAATGAAGAGCTTGATACTCTCAGGGACATTCAGAATAACGGCAAGAAATATATTGCTGAAATTGAAGCCCGTGAGAAAGAAAAAACAGGTATCACAAAACTTAAAGTCGGTTATAACAGGGTGTTCGGCTATTATATTGAAGTTACAAATTCCTTCAAAGAGCTCGTGCCCGAAGATTATATAAGAAAACAGACTCTTGCAAACTGTGAGAGATATATTACTCAGGAGCTCAAGGATCTTGAAAGCAAGGTACTTGGTGCTCAGGAGAGAATAGTTAAACTTGAATACGAAATTTTCTGTCAGATAAGAAAAGCGGTTGCTGCTGAATTCAACAGAATTCAGACAACGGCAAATGCGGTTGCCGTAACAGATGTTCTTTGCTCCTTTGCAAACGTTGCTGTTAATAACGGCTATGTCTGTCCGACGATGATTGACGGCAGCTCAATTTCAATTGTTGACGGTAGACATCCTGTTGTTGAGCTTATGCTTGACGGTGCTCCCTTTGTTCCTAATGATACATATATGGATTGTGAGTCCGATCGGTGCAGTATCATCACGGGACCTAATATGGCAGGTAAATCAACTTATATGAGACAGGTTGCTCTGATTTGTCTTATGGCTCAGATCGGCTCCTTTGTGCCTGCACGAAGAGCTGAGCTGTCAGTTATCAAGAGCATTTTTACCCGTGTCGGTGCCTCAGATGACCTTGCAACAGGACAGTCAACCTTTATGGTTGAAATGAATGAGGTTTCCAATATTATCAAGAATGCAGACAGAAACAGTCTTATTATTCTTGATGAGGTCGGCAGGGGAACATCCACCTTTGATGGTATGAGTATTGCCCGAGCAGTTCTTGAGCATATTGTTGACAAGAAAAAGCTAGGAGCCAAGACTCTTTTCTCAACTCATTATCATGAACTCACTGAACTTGAAAATCAGATTGACGGAGTGAAAAATTATAACATTTCTGTCAAGAAAAAGGGTGACACAATAACTTTCCTCAGACGAATTGTCAGAGGCTGTGCAGATGGAAGCTATGGTATTGAGGTTGCAAAGCTTGCGGGAATTCCCAATGCGGTTGTTTCAAGAGCGAGACAGATTCTTCTTGAGCTTGAAAGTGCAAATCCCGAAAGCAAATTGCTTATGAAAAACGTGCTGATTGAAAATGAACCGGAGGAGCTTCAGATTTCTCTCAAGTCAAGTGTTGACGATGAAATCATTGATTCAATCAGAAACATTGATATTAATACTCTTACTCCTCTTGAGGCCTTGACCAAGCTTCACGAGCTTGTAACCAAGGTGAATCATTCGTCAATTTAAATTCTAATACAAAGTAAAGGAGCGATAACTTTATGGCAAAAATCAATGTTCTTTCAAAACACATAGCTGAGTTGATTGCAGCCGGTGAAGTTGTCGAAAGACCTGCTTCCGTTGTCAAGGAACTTATGGAAAACTCTGTTGACGCAGGAGCAACAACAATCACTGTTGAAATCAAAAACGGCGGTGTGTCTTATATCCGCATTACTGATAACGGCTGCGGTATTGACAGGGAGGATGTGCCCAAGGCTTTTCTCAGTCACGCCACAAGTAAGCTTAAAAATGCTGAGGATTTAAACAGCATCTTTACCCTTGGCTTCAGAGGTGAGGCTCTTGCTTCAATTGCTGCAGTTTCAAGAACGGAAATTCTCACAAAGGCTGCCGAAGAGGAAATGGGCACTCTTTATACAATTGAAGGCGGTGTTCAGACAGGCTATGATTCTGCCGGTTGCCCCAACGGTACAACAATTGTTGTCAGAGATCTGTTTTACAATACTCCCGCAAGAATGAAATTTCTCAAAAGAGATGTTTCCGAAGCTAACGCTGTTGCAGATATTGTTGACAGAATTGCTCTTTCACATCCTGAAATCAGCATCAGGTTTATCCGTGAAGGTAAGCAGACTCTTATTACTCCCGGTAACGGAGATCTTTTGTCTGCCATTTATTCTGTGTTCGGTAAGGTTTTTGCAGAAAGCTTGCTTAAGGTTGATTATGAGCTTGACGGCATTGGCGTTGATGGTTATGTCTGTAAGCCCGTTTGCTCAAGACCTTCAAGAGCAATGCAGTATTTTTTCCTTAATAACAGACAAATTAAATCACGTTCCATCGCTGCTTCAATGGAAAATGCTTATAAAAACAGCATAATGGTCGGCAAGTTTCCCAGCTGTGTGCTTAATATTCATATCAGACCTGAAACGGTTGATGTAAACGTTCATCCTGCTAAAACAGAGGTGCGCTTCAGTGATGAAAGAAAGGTTTCTTCAGCAGTTTATTTTGCTGTCAAGGGTGCTCTGAGTGATTTTGATTCGCCCGTACAGGTTGCTGCTGACAGGCTTTCAAAGCTGACAAGAAAGGCAATGCCTGATTATAAGCAACTTGAAATGGTTGAGGATGAGCCACTTAAGGAAACAACGGTAAAATCTCATCCTATACAAAACGTTCCCCTTGAGCCAATCAGAAGACCCATGCAGGAAAAGACTGACGCTGTGACACAAACTTCCGTTTTTGATAAGAAAGAGACTGTTTTTTCAAGACGCGAGGAAAGTGCTGTCAGCACCACTTTCAAAAAGCCTGCTGAGGTCTCAAGACCTTCTCCGGTTAATAAAAGTGCAGATAATTCACATGAGCCCGATCTTATTTCAACTTTCAGAAATCAGCAGAAAAAAGCTGACAACAAAACCGTGAATGTTAATCACAATGATTCTTCTGCTCCTGCTGAAAAAAGCAAGACGGTGCCCGAAAAAAAGGCGGCAGAGCCTGTGCTTTCTGAAGCGCGGACTGTTACTGAGGAAAAGAAAATTACCTTTACCACTCAGGAAAACAAACAGCCAAAGCCACTCAGACTTCTCGGCGAAGCCTTCAAAACATATATAATCTGTGAGTATGACGGCAGAATCTGTATGATTGACAAGCACGCAGCTCACGAGAGAATAATTTATAACAAAATCAAGAAAAATGCTCAGGATAATGTATCATCTCAGGTGCTTCTTGCTCCCGTTACCGTAACTCTCGGTAAGAATGAATACAGCACTGTGCTTGAAAATACCGATGTATTTTCAAAGGCCGGATATCTTGTTGAGGATTTCGGCTCAGGCGTTGTTATTGTCCGTGAATGTCCTATGCTGATTTCAGGGGATGATATAGAAGATACTGTTATTGAGATTGCTACTTATCTTGTTGACAACAAAACAAATGTTGAATCTGATAAAATTGACAGAATTCATCACACCTCAGCCTGTAAAGCAGCAATCAAGGCGGGATATAAAAACTCAACTGCTGAGATGAAGGTTCTTGCCGAACAGGTGCTTTATGATGAAAATGTCAGATACTGTCCTCACGGAAGACCTGTGCTTCTTGAACTGACTAAGTATGATCTTGAAAAAATGTTCGGACGAATTCAATAAAAATTTTAACGGAGATTTAAAGAAATGAAAAAAGCTTTAGCTGTTGTTATTCTCGGGCCAACAGCCTCGGGTAAAACCTCACTTGCCATTGAAATTGCAAATAAAATCAACGGTGAAATCATCTCTGCCGATTCAATGCAGATTTATAAAAAAATGGATATTGCAACAGCTAAGCCCACAGCTTCTGAGCGCTTGCAGGCTGTCCATCATCTGATAGATGTGATTGAGCCTGATGAGGATTTCAATGTTGCAAGATATAAAGAATTGGCAATTGAGAAAATGGAGGATATTATTTCAAGAAATAAAATCCCGGTTATTGCAGGCGGAACCGGCTTTTATATTGATACCTTAATCAACAACACGGAATTTCTTGATTATGAAAAATCTGATATCCGTGAATGTCTTGAGTCAAGAGAAGAAAAAGAGGGGATTGAAGCTCTTTTTGAAGAGCTTAAAAGGGTTGATCCCGAAACTGCTTCAAAGCTTCATATAAATGACAGAAAAAGAATCATCCGCGCTCTCGAGCTTTACACCTCAACAGGCAGAACAATGTCAGAGCAAAGAGAGCTTTCCCATCAGAATGAAAGCGGTTATAATTGGTGTGTAATCGGACTTAATGCTCTTGACAGACAGATTCTGTATGACAGAATCAATCTGCGTGTTGACGAAATGATCAAGTCAGGACTTGTTGAAGAGGCAAAGGAATTTTATTCTTCGGATTACTCTTCCACAGCTGTTCAGGCAATCGGCTATAAAGAGCTCAAACCCTGGCTTGACGGTGCAGTAAGCTTTGATGATGCAGTTGAAAAGCTGAAGATGGAAACAAGAAGATATGCCAAAAGACAGCTTACGTGGTTCAGAAAAAACAAGGACATCAACTGGCTTTATATTGATCAGATCAGCAAACAGGAGCTTGTTGATGAGGCAGAAAAAATAATCCGCAATTTTCAGGTGATGAACAATGATTGATAACTTTGCAGAAAAAGTTCGGGAAGCTTTTAAAAGACAGCTTGAAAAAATACCCGCAAAGGATAAAAAAATACTTCTTATAATGCTTATATGCATGTCTGTTATTACAGTTGCTTATATCGGAGTTTATCTTTTCACAGACCGCCCTTCGGGTATTGAAACAGAAATTGCATTCAGTTATGTCCGTGAAGAAACACTGAAGGTAACAGGTTTTGCAGTCAGAGACGAAAGTTATATGGACGGCTCTGAAAACAAATATATACTTACTCAGGATACAGGTAAATATTATGTTCCCGTGATTGAAGACGGTGAAAATGTTGGTGTCAGAAGCATAATTGCTTATGCCTTTGATTCGGAAAACGAAGCTTCAGATTACATTGAGTATAAAAGAATCAGCAAGGAGCTTGAATCTCTGAATGCACTTAAAAATCAGATTGATCTTACGGGTATAAGCGTATCTCAGCTGAATGCTGCCATTTTCTCAACTGTCAATCAGTATATAGAAGCCGCTTCTGATAAAAATCTGTCTGATCTTCACGATGTTGAAAACGATTTTATTTATAAATGCTCAACAAAGCAGATTGCAATCGGCAAGGAAATCGACATTGACAGTAAGATCAGTGAGTTAAAGTCAACTCTCGGAACACTGAAATCTAATATCGGAAACCACAGCAACATTGTTTCGCAGTATTCCGGTCATTTCACAAGTGTTGTTGACGGTTACGAGAGCATAAAATCATTTGATGATGTCAAGAACAAAAATATCACAAACGGTGAAGGTAACAAGCTTGTAACATCAACGCCTCTGACTGTTTATGACAATACTTACGGAAAAATCATTGCTGATCATGACTGGTATTTCATTTTTGACACAAATATTCTTGATGCAAATGCTTTCACAACCGGTGGTACGGTCAGCGTTTCCTTCCCCGAAGCAGGAATTGAAAATGTGAAAATGACAGTTCATTACACATCTGAGCTTGTGGGTGATACTCTTACAGTTGTTCTCAAAAGCACAAGAATGACTCAGGAAATGGCAAATCTCAGAATTGAAGAGGCTGAAATCAAAACTGTTGACTGTCAGGGCATCCGAATCAGCAAGGAGGCTCTTGTTTCAAATGACGAGGGAGTCATAAGTGTTTATGTTATCCGAGGCAGACAGACTCTCCTTATTCCGATTACAGTTCTTTACAGCGGTGAGGATTATGTAATTGCTCAGAGTTACACACCTTATACCGTAAACGAAGACGGCGAAGAGGTTATTGATACAGCTGAGCTTGAGAAATATTCAGGGCGAAAGCTTAAGCTTTATGATAAAATAATTGTTAAAGGAGCCAATCTTGAAGATGGAGAAGTTATCGGTTGACGAGAGATTCAGAAATATTGATTACAACATCGAATTCATAAAAGAAAAAATTGCTGCCGCTGCGGAAAAGACTTCAAGATCCTTTGCTGATATTGAGTTTATGGCTGTAACAAAAACTGTTGAGCCGATTTTTATCAACAGAGCAATTGAGCGCGGAATCAGACTCATCGGTGAAAATAAGGTGCAGGAGTATCTCGGCAAGAGAGATTTTCTGAACCTTGACGGATGCAGCAAGCATCTCATCGGTCACCTTCAGACCAACAAGGTCAGACAGATTGTCGGACAGGTTGACATGATTGAATCTGTTGACAGTCTCAAGCTTGCGACGGAAATTTCAAAAAGAAGCGAAATGGCGGGAGTTGTTACTAATTGCCTTGTTGAAGTCAATATCGGCGGAGAAGAGTCAAAAAGCGGAATTGCTCCGGACAGGCTTGAGGATTTGCTTTATCAGATTTCGCTTTTGCCGGCAGTTAAAGTGAAGGGTCTGATGACCATTCCGCCCGTTTGTGATGATGTTCGATTAAATAAATATTTTTCACAAATGCACGAAATTTTTGTTGACATACAAAGTAAAAAGATAGATAATGTTGATGTGCATATTCTTTCAATGGGTATGTCAGGTGACTATGAACTTGCCATTTTAAACGGATCTAATCATATCAGAGTGGGCTCTGCTATTTTTGGAAAGAGATTATATTAAAAAGTAAGGAGTATAAAAAATGGGCTTCAAAGAATTTTTAAAGGAACATATCAAAAGAGATAACCGTGTTGTCGACAGTCTTGATGACGAAAGAATTGACGAAGAAAACGAAAATGAGGATGTTTTCGGTGACGAAGAAGAGGAACAGGCTGAAACAAAGGTAACACCTCCCGAATACACAAGCTTTGAGAGAAAAAAGGCTGAATTCGAAAGAAAAACTGCAACTGATAATTCTGCAGCAAGAAACTTCGGTAAAATTCACAGCATGAACGAAACATCATTCAAAAGAGCAGAGGCTCCCAAGTGTAGAATTGCTTCAATCAAGCTCACAAGCATCACCGATGCGAGCAATGCTGTTGATCAGTTTAAAGACAACAACACAATGGTCATTGTTAACTTTGAAAAGCTTAACGATGCTCAGTTCAAGAGAGCAAGTGATTTCCTTGACGGAGCAAAGTATGCTGCAGGTCTTGTAATGAAAAAACACACCGAAAAGATATATCTTTATTTCCCTGCTTCAATAGAAATCCACGGTGATTTTTATGAGCAGGTTGAAATCAGCGGTTTCACATTAACATGATAACATTTATCAATAAGGAGGGGTTGCTATGTTAGTAAATAATATTGTCAATCAGAATTTCACATCAACAGGAAAAGGCGGAATAAAGGCATCTGAGGTTACGGCTCATCTTGAAAAGGTGGCAAATGAATTTTCAAGACTTCAGAAAGAAAATGCAACCATCAAAGAAAGAGTTGCCGCAATAACTCCGATTATTGATGAATACAACGCAAATAAGAGTGCCATTGCTACAATTCTTATTAACTCTCAGAAGGAAGCTGACAAGACAATTGAGGCCGCCAAGGCTGAATCAGCACAGCTTTATGAGGATGCAAAGTCAAGAGCTGACAGATATTCTCAGGAGAAAAAAGCAGAAGCTGAGGCTCTTTATGATGCAACCATCAGAGAAAAGAAGGCTGAGCTTGACAGACTTAAGGCTGATGTTGAAAAGCTTAAGGCAGACTTTGTTGTTCTTTCCGAAAAATATATCACTGAAATCAACAAAAAAGCAAAAGAAGTTGTTGATGATGCCAATGAAAAGGCAAGAAATCAGATAGCTCATGCTCATGCTGAAATTGAAAGCGCTGAAAAGAAGGCTGCTGAAGCTGTTGCAGAAAGCAAGGCTGAGCTCAAAAAGCTCAAATCAGATATTGCTTCATTTAAGACTCAGGCACAGAACATCTGCAAGGCAATTACAGATAAATTGAACGATGTTGAGATTGCAGAGGAAGAAAATCTTGAATTTGAGGTTGCCTCGGATTTTGAAGCTGATGAGCTTGATTTTTCACAGATTCCTGAATTCAGCATTGATTATTCCGTAATTGAAAAAGAGGATTCTGACGTTTCAACTCATATCAAAAATGAGTTTAATCCTTATTTCCCATCAATGGATCTTCCTGAAATTCCCGATGTCAAAATCTATACATCAGATATATTCAATGCAATTGATTCAAAGGAAACCGAGTTCTCTTCCTTCGGCAGTGCATCAATCAATGATGATATTATCAGAGGCACAGCCATCAGCCTTGAGGATGTAAAGATTGAAGAAAATGAATAAATCTCAGAAAAAGGTCGGATTGCGGCTGGCATTTTTTGCAGCAATATTGCTGATTGTTGCAATTGATCAGCTGATCAAATATTTTGTTGAGCTTTTCTTTGAGGTTGGTGAAAGTGTTACTGTTATTCCGCGTGTCCTTGCTCTTACCTATATTCAGAATGATGGGGCAATGCTGGGACTTATGGGCGGCAAAACGGAGCTGATGACTGTTCTTTCGGTTGTTTGCATTGTTTTGGTTTTAGGCGTAATAATTTTTTCTAAAATCAAGCTTGATTTTGAGTTTTGTTGTATTGCTGCAATTGCCGCAGGCGGTATCGGCAACATTATTGACCGTGTGACAAAGGGTTATGTGGTTGATTATATTGAGGCTCTGTTTGTTGACTTTTATATTTTCAATTTTGCTGACTGTTTTATCACTTGCGGTGCATTTCTGATTATATTTTACGAAATATATGTCATGATTAAGGACATTAAGAATAAGAAAGAGAAGTCAAAGAATGGTTGATACACAGATAATTTCTGTTTCTGAAGAAAATTCCGGTGAGAGAATTGATAAAATTATAAGCAGTGCTTATGATCAGCTGAGCCGATCAGCAGTGCAGAAGCTTATTGATTCCGGCAATGTGACTGTGAATTTTGTCAGTGTAAACAAAAATTATAAAGTTAAGGCAGGGGACAGGATAATTGTTGTTTCTCCCGAGCCGAAGGAGCTTGACGTCAAAGCGGAAAATATCCCCCTTGACATTATGTATGAGGATGATGATCTTCTTGTTGTGAACAAGAAAAAAGGTATGGTTGTGCATCCTGCGGCAGGTAATTATGACGGTACTCTTGTAAATGCATTGCTTTATCATTGCAAGGGCTCACTGTCAGGCATCAACGGTGTCATCAGACCCGGTATTGTTCACAGAATTGACAAGGATACAAGCGGACTTCTCATTGTTGCAAAAAATGATTTTGCACACATTTCTCTTGCAGAGCAGATTAAAGCTCATTCTTTTACCAGAGAATATCAGAGCGTTGTTTACGGTAAATTTAAAAACGAAGAGGGCAAGGTGGATGCGCCGATCGGCAGACATCCCGTTGACCGCAAAAAAATGACGGTAACTCACAAAAACTCAAAGGAAGCCGTCACACATTACAGAGTTCTCGGCCGTTATGACGGATTCACTCATCTTGGTTTGCGTCTTGAAACGGGAAGAACTCATCAGATAAGAGTTCATATGTCTTATATCGGGCATCCGGTTGCGGGGGATCCTGTGTACGGACCGAAGAAGGTTATTGAATGCCTTGGAGGTCAGTGTCTGCACGCGGGTCTTATCGGCTTTGTTCATCCCAGAACTAAGGATTATATCGAAATAAGAAGTGAACTTCCTGATTATTTCACAGATTTTTTAAGGAGGCTGAAGAGTGAGTAATAAGATTGATATGTCCGATTGGCTTATAGCATCAGATATCGACGGAACAATTAACGATAAGTCAAGACACCTTGTTAAACGTAACTATGATGCCGTTCAGAGGTTCGTCAAGGAATATAAGGGTAATTTTACTTTGTCCTCAGGCAGATCTCCTTCATCAATGAAAAAACATTATAAGAGACTTGATATCCCCGACGGCAAGGCGGTTGTGCTTAATGGTGCGGGAATTTACGATTTTGCAACTGAGAAAATGATCTGGTCAAGTCCTTTGAATGACAACTGCATTGAGCTTGTCAGAAAAACTGTTAAAAAGTACCCTACAATCGGGTTTCAGGTAATATCCGATAAGTATGTTTATATTTTCAGACCCTCTTTGCCGGCAAGAATTCTTGCAATTAACGCAAAGCTTCCTATAAAATATTATATGAGATTTGATGATATTCCCAAGGAAAACTGGTATAAGGTTATTTATACAGGTTACCCCTTCGAAATCAAAAATCTTGACAAATATATCCGTTCTTTCTGGCATAATGAGGAAAACCTTATGTTTTCCTCGGTTTGCAGTTATGAAATTGTCAACGAAGATACCAACAAAGGTAAGGCTGTACTCAGACTTGCTGAAATTTTGGGCGTTGATAGGAGTAAAACGGCAGCAATTGGTGATTATTATAACGACTGGGAGATGCTCAAATGTGTTGGATTCCCGGCTTGCTGCGGTCAGGCACCCGATGATATGAAGGCTATTTCAAAGCTTGTTACATGTCATTGTAATTTCGGTGCAGTTGCCGAGCTTATTGATCACCTTGTTGATAAATTTGGAAAAATTGTATAAGGAGGAAAATACAAATGGACACAATTAAGAAAACAGAACTCAAAAAGATTGCCGTCAATGTCCGTAAGGCAGTCATTGAAGGAACCTTCAATGCAAAAAGCGGACATCCCGGTGGCTCTCTTTCAATTGCTGAGTTGGTAACATACCTTTATTTTGTTGAAATGAATGTTAATGCTGAAAAGCCTGATGATGAAAACAGAGACAGATTTGTTCTCTCAAAGGGTCACACAGCACCCGCTTTATATGGTGCTCTGGCGCAGAAGGGATTTTTCCCTGTTGAGCTCATCAAAACTCTCAGGAAGCCCGATTCAATCCTTCAGGGACACCCCAGTATGAGATATACTCCCGGTGTTGATATGAGTACCGGCTCACTCGGTCAGGGAATTTCAACTGCTGTCGGTATGGCTTTGGGAGCAAAGCTTCAGAACAAGGATTTCAGAGTTTATACAATTCTTGGTGACGGTGAAATTGAAGAAGGTCAGGTATGGGAAGCTGCAATGTTTGCAGGCAATAAAAACCTGGACAATCTTGTTGCTGTTGTTGATGCTAACAGACTTCAGATTGACGGCACCTGCGAAGAGGTTAACTCACCTTATCCCATAGGTGTGAAGTTTGAGGCTTTCGGCTGGAATGTTGTTGAAATCAACGGTCACTGCTTTGATGAAATTGAGGCAGCTTTTGAAAATGCAAAGTCATGTAAGGGTAAGCCCACCTGTATTGTTGCCAATACAGTCAAGGGCAAGGGCGTATCCTTCATGGAAGATGAATGTGATTGGCACGGCTCAGCTCCCAATGCTGATCAGTATGCAACAGCAATGGCTGAGCTTGAAAAAGCTATGGCAGAATTGGAGGCTTGATTATGGCAGACGTAATTAAATGTGCAACCAGAGATGGTTACGGAGCAGCTTTAAAAGAGCTCGGTGCAACAAGAGACGACGTGCTTGTTCTTGATGCTGACCTTGCAAAAGCGACTAAAACTGTTGTTTTCAGAAAAGAATTTCCTGAAAAGTTCATCGACTGCGGTATTGCAGAAGGTAATATGATGGGCATTGCTGCAGGTCTTGCAACAACAGGTTACACTGTTTTTGCTTCATCCTTTGCGATGTTTGCTGCCGGACGTGCTTTTGAGCAGGTAAGAAACTCAATTGCTTATCCCGGTCTCAATGTAAAAATCGGTGCAACTCACGCAGGTATTTCAGTTGGTGAAGACGGTGCAAGCCATCAGTGCTGTGAGGATATTGCTCTTATGAGAACTATTCCCGGTATGGTTATTATCAACCCCGCTGACGATGTTGAAGCAAAGAAGGCTGTTTTTGCTGCAGCTGAGCATGAAGGACCTGTATATCTCCGTTTCGGCAGACTTGCAGTGCCTCGCTTCAACGATAGTGAAAACTATAAATTCGAAATCGGCAAGGGTGTTCAGCTTACCGATGGTGATGATGTTTCAATAATTGCAACAGGTCTTATGGTCAATGAAGCTCTCATTGCTGCTGAAACCCTCAAGGTTGAAGGCATCAATGCAAGAGTTATCAATATTCACACAATCAAGCCTATTGATAAGGACATTATTATCAAGGCTGCAAAGGAAACAGGTGTTATTGTAACTGCTGAAGAACACAACGTTATCGGCGGTCTCGGCAGTGCGGTTTGTGAGGTTCTTTCCGAAGAATGTCCCGTTCCTGTTATTCGTCTCGGTGTTGAAGATACATTCGGCAAATCAGGCCCCGCTCTTGATCTTCTCAAGATTTACGGACTCAGCTCTGAAAATATTGTTGCAAAAGTTAAAAAAGCTCTTGAGCTTAAAAAATAATTGAAAGGTGTTTTTACAATGAAAGAAATCAATAAAGATATGGTAATCGGAGATATTCTCGACGCTGACGGCGGCACAGCAGTATTCTTCTTTGAAATGGGTATGCACTGTCTCGGCTGTCCCGCTTCAAGAGGTGAAACTGTTGAGGAGGCTTGTGCTGTTCACGGCGTAGATGTTGATGCACTTGTCAGCAGAGTGAATGAATATCTTGCTTCAAAATAAGCATTTTAATAAAAGCCACCTCAGGTGGCTTTTATTTGTAATTTGTTAATAAAGATTTTTAGAGGTTATTATGGGAAAAATTAAACTTGATGACAGACTTTCAGCTGTGGCGTCCTTTGTCAGAAAGGGCAGTGCGGTTGCCGATATCGGTACCGATCACGGGTATGTTATTACATATTTGATTGAAAATGGAATTTGCCCCAATGGTATTGCGGCTGATATCAATCAGGGTCCTCTTGACAATGCAAAGAAAACTGTTACAGAATCGGGCATTGAGGATAAGGTTGAGCTAATTCTTTCAGACGGACTGAAAAATGTTAATAAGGACAGCTTTGACGATGTTGTTATTGCAGGTATGGGCGGTAATCTCATTGCGGACATTCTTTCAGATTATCCTGAAATTAAAAATCCCAAATATAATATTGTTGCTCAGCCAATGTCACATGGTGAGGTTCTCAGGGAATATTTCTGTAAAAACGGCTTTGAAATTAAATCTGAAAGAGTTGTTGCCGATGGCAGCAGACTTTACTGCATTATAAATGCATCCTTCAGCGGAATGATTCAGGATTACGATGAAGCTTATTATTATCTCGGCAAGCTTACTGAAAACAAGGATGAGCTTTCTCAGAAATATATTCAGAAAATTATTACCGCCATGGACAAAAAAGCTGTTGCATTAATTAAGGCGGATAAAAATGAAGGTAAGGAGCTGAAGAAATTGGTTGAAAAAATGAAAACAATCAGCGGTCAGGATGTTGATGTCACAGTTAAAGAGGTATCGGCTTTTATTGATGCCTTCAGTCCTTATGAGACAAAATGCCATTGGGATAATTGCGGATTGCTTGTTGGCAATGAGAATAACAAAGTCACAAAAATCGGTCTAGCTCTTGATCTGACCTCTGAGGTGCTCAAAAATGCAGTTTCAAAAGGAGTTGATCTGATTGTTACTCATCACCCTGTGATTTTCAAAGCTCAGAAAGCTTTTGTTAAGGGCAACCTTGCTTATGATGCTGCTGTCAACGGTATAAGTGTTATTTCTGCACACACTTGTCTTGATTCAGCACAGGGCGGAGTCAATGATGTTTTGTGTGAGATTTTGGAGCTTGATGATGTGTCTTCAGTTGAAATCAAGGAAGAATTAAACACACCTCTTTTAAGAATCGGCTCTGTTAAAAAGCTTGACCCTCTTGCTTTTGCTGAGGATGTAAGTAAAAGACTTGGAGCTGTCTGCAGAGTTGTTGAGGGAAAAAGACCGATTAAGCGTGTTGCTGTCTGCGGCGGTGCGGGTGCCGATTTTATAGATTATGCCATTGAGGCGGGAGCTGATGCACTTGTGACAGGTGACCTTGATCATCACGAAATGCTTGACGCTGCTGAAAAGGGGATAACTCTGATTGCGGCAGGTCATTTTGAAACAGAAAATCCCGTTATGGCTGTTTTAAAGGAAAAACTGGAAAAAGAGTTTCCGCAGCTAGAAACGTTTTTGCTCAGACAAAGCAAGCCCGTAAAATATATCGGCTTAGATTAAGGTGAATTATGGCTTTAGACGGAATTTATTTATCAAAAATTAAAAATGAAATAATTCATAATGCTCTCGGCCTGAGAGTTGATAAGGTTAATCAGCCTTCAAAGGACGAAATTATTCTCAACCTCAGAGGTAAAGGTACAAATCTTAAGCTTCTTTTTTGTGTAAGGCCTGACTGCTCAAGAGTTCATTTTACAACAAGAGCTATACCTAATCCGCCCGCTCCGCCAATGTTTTGTATGCTATTAAGAAAACATCTCACGGGAGCAATAATCAAAAAAGTTCATCAGAGAGGTCTTGACAGAATTCTCTTTATCGAATTTGATGCGGTCAATGAAATCGGTGATAAGGTTGAGCTGACCCTTTGCCTTGAGATTATGGGAACATATTCAAATCTGATTCTGATTAAAGAAGGCAGAATTATTGATGCGGCAAAAAGAATTGACTTTTCCGCTTCTGCGGTAAGACAGGTTTTGCCCGGGTTTGTTTATGTTTTACCCGAAAGTCAGAATAAGATGAATCTCGAAATATGTGAAGCTGATGAAGTTGTTGAAAAAATCCTTTCAGAAAATGGTAAGCTGCTTTCAAGAGCAATTATTTCAAACATAGAAGGTGTTTCACCTATTGTTTCGAGAGAAATTTCATTCAGAACATTAATTGAGGACGATGAAGTTGATATTGTTTTAGGATCCTTCATTGATAAACTGAAAAAAGAAATTCAGCAAATTAAGGATAATCTTAATATTAACGGTCAATGTTTTGCTGTTTATGATGAAAAGGGCAGACCCATTGATTTTTCTTATCTTGAAATCAAGCAATACGGTGATTCCGTAATCTTAAAGGCTTATGACAGCTACAGTGAACTGCTTGACAACTTTTATTACGAAAGAGATAAGCTTCATTCTGTGAATCACAGAGGTAATTCTCTTATAAAGCTTGTAAACAATCTCATTGAGCGCACATCAAGGAAGCTTCAACTTCAAAGTGAGGATTTGAAAAAATGTGAAAACAAGGAACAGCTTCGTCTTTACGGTGAGCTCATTCTTGCAAATCTTTACAGACTCGGAAAAGGTGTAACATTTTACGAGGTTGAAAATTATTACGATAACTGTAATGTTATTCGTATTCCCTGTAATCCTGCTTTGTCACCAACGGATAATCAGAAGAAATATTACAAGGAATACCGAAAGGCTCAGACTGCAGAAAAAATGCTTGCAACCCTTATTGAAAACGGAAACAATGAGCTTGTTTATCTTGAATCTGTTCTTGATGAGCTTACAAGAGCGGAAACCGATGCTGAGGTTTCCGCAATCCGTGAGGAGCTTTCATCAGCGGGTTATCTGAAAAATTCAAAGGAAAAGAAATTTAAGTTTAAAATTCAGAAGGAACTTCCGCCCATTGAATATCAGTCGTCGGACGGATTCAGAATTCTTGTTGGCAGAAACAATGTGCAGAACGACAAGCTTTCACTTAAAACTGCTGCCAAAAATGATATGTGGTTTCATGCTCAGAAAACCCCGGGGTCACATGTTGTTATCTTTGCTGACGGCAAAGAAATCAGTGATGATGCAATTGAGCAGGCGGCAATGATTGCTGCATACCACAGTAAAGCAAAAAATTCCTCTCTTGTAACAGTAGATTACACAAGAGTAAAAGCTCTCAAAAAGCCCAACGGTGCAAAAGCGGGAATGGTTATTTACCATGAATACTGGTCAATTCTTGTTAAGCCCGAAGAAGAAAAGGTTAATGCATTGAGAGTTAAATAAATAAAAAAAGGAGGATCGGGATGGCCTTTACACATTTACATCTTCATACCGAATTCAGTCTGCTTGACGGAGCCTGCCGCATCAATCAGCTGATTGATACCGTTGAGAAACTCGGTCAAAAAAGCGTTGCAATAACAGACCACGGAGTAATGTACGGTGTTATTGATTTTTATAAAGCCGCAAAAGCAAAAGGAATCAAGCCTATTATCGGCTGTGAGTGCTATGTTGCAAAGAGAAGCCGATTTGATAAGGTTCACGGCATTGATAATGAGCGTTACCATCTTGTTCTTCTTTGTCAGAATGAGACAGGCTATCGAAATCTGATTTCAATGGTAAGCAAAGCCTGGACAGAGGGCTTTTACACAAAGCCGAGAATTGACCGTGAGCTTCTCAGCAAGCACAGTGACGGTCTTGTTGCGCTTTCGGGCTGTCTTGCAGGTGAAATACCACAGCTTCTTCTCAAGGGAGATTATGAAAAAGCAAAGGAAACTGCACTGTGGTATCGGGAGCTTTTCGGCTCTGACAGATACTTCATTGAAATTCAGAATCACGGTATTCGTGAACAGCTTGATATCATTCCCGATTTAGTCCGTCTATCAAGAGAAACGGGCATTGGTCTTGTTGCAACAAACGATGCTCATTATCTCACAAAAGAGGATGCTGACCTTCAGCAGGTGCTTATCTGCATCAATACAAACCATCTTCTCGGAGATAATACAGGACTTGAATTTGGTGCTTCAGAGTTTTATGTAAAAAGCGAAGAGGAAATGCTTGAACTTTTCGGTGAAATTCCTCAGGCCTTGGAAAACACTCAGAAAATTGCCGATATGTGCAATCTGGATTTTGAATTCGGTAACACAAAGCTGCCTCATTTTGAGGTGCCAAACGGAATGAATCATTTTGAATTTTTCCGTAATCAATGCTTTTACGGCCTCAGCAGACTCAAGGGTGACAATCCTCCTCAGGAGTATATCGACAGACTCAATTATGAACTTGGAATCATTGATAAAATGGGATATGTAGATTATTTCCTGATTGTTTATGATTTCATTAGATACGCCAAATCAAAAAATATCCCCGTCGGGCCCGGCAGAGGTTCAGGTGCTGGCTCACTTGCCGCTTATTGCATTGGCATTACGGGTATTGATCCCATTAAATATAATCTTCTTTTCGAAAGATTTCTTAATCCCGAAAGAGTCAGCATGCCTGATTTTGATGTAGATTTCTGTTACGTCAGAAGGCAGGAGGTTATTGATTATGTAATCGAAAAATACGGTTCAGATCATGTTGCTCAGATTGTTACCTTCGGTACAATGGCGGCAAGGGCGGCTGTCAGAGATGTTGGGCGTGTTCTGGCAATGCCTTATGCAACTGTTGATGAGGTCGCAAAGCTGATTCCTCAGGAGCTGAAAATCACAATCGATAAAGCACTGAAAATGTCAAAGGAGCTCAGCCTTTTATATCAGAATAACGATCAGGTCAAAAAGCTTCTTGATATTTCACGTAAGGTTGAAGGAATGCCGAGACACGCTTCGACTCACGCTGCAGGTGTTGTTATAACAAGAGATCCCGTTTCGTCATATGTGCCCCTTGCTGTCAATGATGAAAGTGTTGTGACTCAGTTTACAATGGTTACTCTTGAACAGCTCGGTCTTCTGAAGATGGATTTTCTCGGCCTTCGAACACTTACTGTTATTGATGATGCAGTCAATATGATTAAGCGGAAGAATCCTTCTTTTGATATTGATGATATTGATTTGTGTGATGTCGAAACTTTTGATATGCTTTCAAAGGGAAAAACAGACGGTGTTTTTCAGTACGAGTCTGCGGGTATGAGAAGTGTTCTCAGCCGACTGAAGCCTCAGACACTGGAGGATCTGATTGCGGTCATTTCTCTTTATCGACCGGGACCTGCTGATTCAATTGATACTTATATTCATAACCGACATCATCCTGAAGACACAGTATATAAAAGTGAGCTTCTTCGTGATATTCTTGATGTTACCTACGGATGTATGGTTTATCAGGAACAGGTAATGGAAATATGCAGAAAAATTGCAGGCTTTTCATACGGACGTGCTGATCTTGTGCGCCGTGCAATGAGTAAGAAAAAGCTTGATGTTATGGAAAAGGAAAGGCATAATTTTATTTATGGACTGAAAAATGAAAAAGGCGAAACGGAGTGTTACGGTGCTCTGGCTAACGGAGTTTCTCTTGAGGTTGCAAATGCAATTTTTGATGAGATGTCAAATTTCGCAAAATATGCCTTCAATAAGTCTCATGCTGCCGCTTACGCTTATGTTTCCTATCAGACTGCATGGCTTAAATGTCATTATCCTTGTGAACTGATGGCAGCAACTCTTACCAGTGTTATTGACTCAACAGCAAAGGTTACCGCCTATATCAGCGAGTGTCAGAAGATAGGAATTAATGTTCTTCCGCCCAATATAAACTCGGGATTTGAGGGTTTTACAGTTAAAAACAACGAAATTCAATTTGGTCTTCTTGCAATTAAAAACCTCGGAAGAAATCTCATCAGAAGAATCGTTAATGAAAGAGAGCAGGCAGGAAAATATACTTCCTTCCATAACTTCTGCAAAAGAGTATATTCAAAGGATTTTAATAAAAGAGCTATTGAAAATCTGATTAAATGCGGCGGGTGTGACGGGCTTGATCTGAACAGACGTCAGATGCTTTATATGCATCCGCTGATTATTGAAGAGCTTGACTGCGACAAAAACCGAAATGTTGTCGGTCAGATAGGTTTCTTTGATTCTGATTCAGGTTTCTCATTTGCAGAGGATACAAAGGCTCCTGATTTGCCTGAGCTTTCACTTAAAGAGCTTCTTGCATATGAAAAGGAAGTGACAGGACTGTATCTTTCGGGACATCCCATGGATGAATACGCTTACCTTTATGATGCAGTCAAATGTGATATAATCGGAAACATACTTCAAAATCACAGCAGCTTCGGCTCTGTATATAAAGATAATTCAAAGGTAAAGCTTCTCGGTATAATTTCACGTATAGAAAAGAAAATTACCAAGAACAACTCAACAATGTGCTTTGTTGAGCTTGAGGATAAAAGCTCATCAATTGAATGCATCGTATTTTCCAATCTGTATTCTGAAAGAATTAATCTTCTTAAGACGGGAAATATAGTTTTAATAAGAGGAAGACTCAGTGTGCGCGAGGATAAACCTCCGACAATTGTCTGTGAAAGTATTGAGGCAAATCCCGAAAATGTTTATAAAGAGAATACTATTTCATTTGAATTATCGTCAGCTGAGCAGGAAAAAATTTTAAGGTTAAAGACTCTTTCTGAGCTTTTCCCGGGAACTCTTAAGGCTGTTTGTAAATATAATGATAATAACAGTGAGGATGTTTTCAGATTACTTGATAACCAAACTGTTAGAAAAGAAATTGAAATAATTTTCGATAAAACCAGAAATGTTAATAAATACAGTTGATTTGTTTCATTTTCTTCGATTTATATTGACTTTTTTTACTTTCTGTGTATAATAGAAACTCTAGAACAGTAGTCTGTTATAAGTTTAAAAAATACTTTTTATTTCACGCTCTTTCTGAGAGGGCACTAGGAGGACGTAGCAATGAACATTAAAACAATCGGTGTTCTGACCAGTGGTGGAGATGCTCCCGGTATGAATGCTGCAATCAGAGCTGTAACAAGAGCTGCCTGTGAGCTCGGTATGAAGGTTTACGGTATCAGAAGAGGTTATAACGGCCTCATGGAAGATGATATGTATGAAATGAATCTTCGTTCAGTTTCAAACATCATCAACCGCGGCGGCACTGTACTTTATTCTGCAAGAAGCGATCGCTTCAAGACTGAAGAAGGTATGGCTGATGCTATTGCTGTTTGTAAGAAGAGAGGCATTGAAGGCCTTGTAGTTATCGGCGGTGACGGCTCATTCAGAGGTGCCAGAGATCTTTCACTCAGAGGTATTCCTTGCGTTGCAATTCCCGGCACTATTGATAACGATATCAGCTGCTGTGATTACACTATCGGTTATGATACGGCTATGAATACAGTTATGCAGATGGTTGACAGAATCAGAGATACCACTGAGTCTCACGACCGTTGTGCTGTTGTTGAAGTAATGGGCAGAGGCGCAGGCTTCCTTGCTCTTAACTCAGGTATTGCCTGCGGTGCTACATCAATTCTCATCCCCGAAATTTCTTTTGATTTCGACCGTGATGTTATCGAAAGAATGAAGAGAACTCAGAAAAGCAACAAGGTGCATTTTGTTATTCTTGTTTCTGAGGCTATCGGCGGTGTTGAAGAAATGGCAAAGAGAATTCAGAGAGAAACCGGTGTTGAAACCAGAGCTACTGTTCTCGGTCACGTTCAGAGAGGTGGTTCACCCACAGCTAAGGACAGAATCGTAGCCAGCCGTATGGGTTATCATGCTGTTCAGCTTCTTAAGGAGGGCATCGGCAACAGAGTTGTTGCTATGGTTAAGGAAGAGGTTATTGATTATGATATTTTCACTGCTCTTTCAATGTCCAAGGAAGTTGATCTTGATCTGTATAAGATGGCACTTGAAATTTCTATCTGATTTTCGCAGATTTAAAATTCAATCATAAAGGTCTGTGAAAGCAGACCTTTATTGTTTGTCCGGAGGTTTAATATGTCCAAGAGTGATCAAACTGAGAATAAAGAGCTGACCAAAGAAGAAAAGCGTGCCGAGCTTCTTAAGAAGCGCCGCAAGGATCACCGTCAGCGCGTGAAAGCAAAATATTTTGAATCAGGCTTTGCAGGCATGTCTGAACGTAATGTCCTTGAATTTCTTTTGTTTTTCGGCATACCTCAGAAGGATACGAACGATCTTTCTTATAATCTTCTTGAATATTTCAATTCCTTTGATAAAGTTCTTGAGGCTCCCAAAAGTGAGCTTATGAAGGTTGAAGGTATGACGGAAAATGCCGCTTGTCTTTTTACAATGATTCTTCCTCTTTATAAATATTATGTGGATAAGCTCGGAAAGAAAAAATCCTGCCTTGAGCCTGTTGAAAAGGTTGTTGAAGACATCAGACCTGTGTTTCTTGATAATGTTTGTCGTGAGCAGCTTTGGGCATTTTGTTATGATTTTAACGGTTCCTTCATTGCCAAAAGAAGATTGTCCATCGGCAGCATATCAAAGGCAAGCTTTGATATGAGAGCATTGGCTTCCTTTGCGCTTGAAACAAACTGCACTTTTCTTATTCTTGCTCACAATCATCCACACGGTGTAACTCAGCCGTCCTCGGCTGATATTTCTGTGACAAAAGCAGCAAACGATCTGCTTGAAACCCTTGATGTCAAGCTCACAGATCACATTATTATAAACGACACAAGCTATGTTTCTCTTGCACATCATTCTGCAACAATCGGCATTTTCTTCGGTATGCCTGAAGCAGTTCCGCTTGGTACAGATGAGGAAACAAAGAAGCGTATTGAAAAGATTCGTGAGGAGTCAAGAAAGAAGGATGCTGAGCGTAAGAAAAAGCGTCTTGAAATGATGAAGGAAAAAGAAAAGAATGCCAAGGAATATCAGGATAAAAAGGCACAGAAGGAAAAGAAAAATAATCCTTGAACCATTGAGACGAAAATGCGGCTGCAGTCACTTGCAGCTGCATTTTTTGTATATAAAATTAATAACGATGGTATTAAACTATCACTTTACATTTAAAATTAAAATGTGGTATAATAATATAAATACGATAAATTCAAAGGGGGATTAAGGTGGATTCATTTGAACTTGTTGCTCCGTATAAACCGACGGGAGATCAGCCTCAGGCAATTGACAAACTTGTTGAAGGTCTAAATAAGGGTTATAAGGAACAGACACTCCTTGGCGTAACCGGATCAGGCAAAACCTTTACTATGGCAAATATCATTGCCAAAGTTAACAGACCCACCTTGATCCTTGCTCACAACAAAACTCTTGCGGGTCAGCTTTGCTCAGAAATGAGAGAATTCTTTCCCAATAACGCCGTTGAATATTTTGTATCCTATTATGATTATTATCAGCCTGAAGCCTATATACCTTCAACGGATACCTATATTGAAAAAGACTCGGCAATCAATGATGAAATTGATAAGCTTCGTCACTCAGCAACCTCGGCGTTGTCTGAAAGACGTGATGTAATTATTGTTGCAAGTGTATCCTGTATTTATTCTCTGGGTAACCCTATTGATTACAGAAATATGGTTATTTCCTTACGTCAGGGTATGGAGAAAAACCGTGATGAGCTTATTCAGAAGCTTGTTGAAATTCAATATGAAAGAAATGATGTCAGCTTTGTTCGAAACAAATTCAGAGTCAGGGGAGATGTTATTGAAATTTATCCCGTTTATACTTCTGATGTTGCAGTGAGGGTTGAATTTTTCGGTGATGAAATTGACAGAATTTCAGAAATCAATCCTCTTACGGGGGAGATTAAGAATGTTGTTTCACACGTTGCGATTTATCCTGCCTCCCATTATGTTGTTTCACCCGAAAAGCTTGAGGATGCAATAAGAGAAATACAAAGCGAGCTTGTTGACAGAGTGGCTGAATTTACCGCTCAGGGTAAGCTTCTTGAAGCTGAAAGAATCAAGCAGAGAACCTTGTACGATATGGAAATGCTTAGAGAAACAGGCTTTTGTAAGGGGATTGAAAACTATTCAAGGATTATGTCAGGCAGACCTGCCGGGGAAGCCCCCTTTACTCTTCTTGATTATTTTCCCGATGATTTCCTTCTTTTTGTGGATGAATCGCATGTTATGCTTCCGCAAGTCAGAGCAATGTATGGCGGAGACCGTTCCCGTAAGGAATCTCTTATTGAATACGGCTACCGTCTCCCTTCCGCATATGATAACAGACCGCTGATGTTTGATGAGTTCCTTTCAAAAGTCGGACAGAAGATTTTCGTCAGTGCAACACCCGCTTCTTATGAAAAAGAAACCAGCTCTCAAATTGCTGAGCAGATTATCAGACCGACAGGTCTTCTTGATCCTCTGATCAGTGTCAGAAAGTCTGAAGGTCAGATTGAAGACATTGTCAGTGAAATCAATCTCAGAACATCAAAGGGTGAGAGAGTTCTTATCACAACTCTGACCAAAAAGATGGCGGAATCACTGACGGATTACCTTGACAATCTTAACATCAAGGTCAGATATATGCATTATGATGTTGATACAATTGAAAGAATGGAAATTATCCGTGACTTAAGACTTGGTGAATTTGATGTTCTTGTCGGTATTAATCTTCTCAGAGAAGGTCTTGACTTGCCGGAGGTTTCTCTTGTTGTTATTCTTGATGCTGACAAAGAAGGATTTCTCAGATCGGAAACATCTCTTATTCAGACAATCGGCAGAGCTGCGCGTAATGCAAATGGCGAGGTTATAATGTATGGCGATAAAATTACTACGGCTATGAATTATGCGATAACAGAAACAGAAAGAAGACGTAAAATTCAGAGTGAATATAATACTCTGCATTCAATAACACCGAAAACTATTATCAAGCAGGTCAGAGATATTATTGAAATTTCTGAGAAGAAGATTGACACTGACAAGGCTTTCAAAAAGCTTAATAAGACTGAAAAAGAAAAGCTTATCCGTCAGCTTACTGCTGAAATGAAAGAGGCAGCAAAAATACTTGAATTTGAGCATGCTGCATTTCTTCGTGATAAAATCGAAAAATATAAATCAATGCTTTAATTAAAGAGGTATAAAATGTCACAAAAAAACATTATTATCAAAGGTGCAAGGGAGCATAATCTTAAAAATGTTGACCTTGTGCTTCCGAGAGATAAATTTATTGTTTTCACGGGTCTGTCAGGCTCGGGCAAGTCATCTCTTGCCTTTGACACAATTTATGCTGAGGGTCAGCGCAGATATGTTGAATCCCTTTCATCGTATGCCAGACAGTTTCTCGGTCAGATGGATAAGCCTGATGTTGATTACATTGAGGGCTTGTCTCCCGCAATTTCAATTGACCAGAAAACAACTTCAAAAAATCCCCGTTCAACAGTTGGTACAATAACTGAGATTTATGATTACATCAGACTTCTTTATGCTCGTGTCGGTGTTCCTCATTGTGTCATCTGCGGCAGAGAAATCAAGCAGCAGACGGTTGATGAGATTGTTGACAAGATTCTTCAGCTTGAAGAGGGAACAAAAATTCAGATTCTTTCACCCATTGTCCGAGGCAGAAAGGGTGAATACAGCAAGGAGCTTGAAAGCATCAGAAAATCAGGCTTTGTAAGAGTCAGAATTGATTCAATCATTTATGATCTTTCAGAAAAAATTGAGCTTGATAAAAATAAAAAGCATAATATTGATGTTGTTGTTGATCGTCTTGTAATCAAGGAAAGCATCCGTTCAAGACTTGCAGAATCAATTGAAACGGCAACAAAGCTTTCTGAGGGTATTCTTACTGTTGACGTTATAGGTGGTAAAGAAATTGTATATTCACTTAATTACGCCTGTTCCGAGCACGGAGTGAGCATCGGAGAAATCACCCCAAGAATGTTCTCTTTCAACAGTCCCTTCGGCTCCTGCAAAAAGTGTTCGGGCCTTGGTGTGTTTATGGAGGTTTCTCCTTCTTTGATTATACCTGACAAATCTCTTTCACTCAGACAAGGTGCTGTCAAGGTGTCAGGCTGGCAATGTAAAGAGGAATCGACAATATCGGGAATGTATTATTCAGCTCTCGGTGCAAAATACGGCTTTAATCTTGATACTCCTTTAAATGAGTTTTCTCAGGAGGCTTTCGACGCGCTTCTTTACGGAACAAAAGGGGAGAAGCTTAAGCTTGAAAGAACAACATCTTTCGGCAGCGGAACCTATTATTCTGAGTTTGAGGGTATTCTTAACAATGCTCAGAGAAGATATAATGAAAGCTCCTCAGACCACACCAAAAAAGAAATTGAAACATATATGTCCACAAGTGAGTGTAAGGAGTGTGGCGGAGCAAGACTCAGCAAGGAAGCACTCAGTGTTACAGTTGACGGCAGAAATATTCACGAAATCTGTTCGCTTTCCGTGACTCATTCTCTTGAGTTTTTCAAGAAGTTGCCTTCAAAGCTCAGTGAAAAAGAAAATAAAATTGCAGCACTCATTATCAAAGAAATTGTTGAGCGTCTTACCTTTCTTGAAAGTGTGGGTCTCAATTATCTTACTCTTTCAAGACAATCTGCATCTCTTTCAGGCGGTGAAAGCCAAAGAATCAGACTTGCAACACAGATTGGTTCTTCTCTTGTAGGGGTGCTTTATATCCTTGATGAGCCGAGCATCGGTCTTCATCAGAAGGATAATGATAAGCTTATTGCCACTCTGAAGCATCTTAGGGATATCGGCAACACGCTTATTGTTGTTGAGCACGACGAGGATACAATTCTTGAAGCTGATTATGTTGTCGATGTCGGACCGGGTGCAGGTATTCACGGCGGAAGTATTGTCTGCTGCGGAAGCGTTGATGATATTATGGCTTGTTCTGACAGCATAACGGGGCAGTATCTCAGCGGAAAAAAGTATGTGCCCGTTCCTGTTGAAAGACGAAGCGGTAACGGAAAATTCTTGAAAATTTATTCAGCTGCACAGAATAATCTTAAGAATGTTGATGTCGAAATTCCTCTCGGAGAATTTGTTTGTGTTACAGGTGTTTCTGGCTCGGGCAAATCTTCTCTTGTCAATGAAATTCTTCATAAGCATCTTGCAAATGAGCTCAACGGTGCAAAGAAAAATGTAGGCAAATTTGCAAAAATGGAAGGTGTAGAGTATCTTGATAAAATTATTGATATTGATCAGTCTCCTATCGGCAGAACACCGCGCTCAAATCCTGCAACTTACACGGGCGTATTTACTGATATCAGAGAGCTTTTTGCTTCAACCGTTGATGCAAAAAAAAAAGGGTATAATGCCGGACGTTTTTCCTTTAACACAAAGGGCGGACGCTGTGAGGCATGTGAAGGTGACGGAATTGTCAAGATTGAAATGCACTTTCTTGCTGATGTTTATGTTCCTTGTGAGGTTTGTAAGGGCAAGAGATATAACAGTGAAACTCTTTCTGTCAAATATAAAGGTAAGACAATTCACGATGTGCTTGAAATGACAATTGAAGAAGGAATGGTCTTCTTTGAAAATGTTCCCAAAATTTATAAAAAGCTTAAAACCCTTTTCGATGTTGGTCTTGGTTATGTCAAAATCGGTCAGCCTGCAACAACACTTTCAGGCGGTGAGGCTCAGAGAGTGAAGCTTTCCTCTGAGCTTTCAAAGACATCTACAGGTAAGACAATTTATATTCTTGACGAACCGACAACGGGACTTCACACAGCTGATGTTCACCGACTTATCGGTGTTCTTCAAAGTCTTGTTGACAAGGGAAACAGTGTTGTTGTTATTGAGCATAATCTTGATGTTATAAAGTCTGCTGATTATATCATTGACCTCGGACCTGACGGTGGTGACGGGGGAGGAAATATTGTTGCAACAGGCACTCCTGAGCAGGTTGCCGAAAATCCGAAATCTTATACGGGCTTTTATCTCAAAAAATCATTGAAACTTTAATTTTAGGGCAATCATAATATATTTATGAAAAGTCTATTGTATTTTTATATTCAATGTGTTAAAATGTTATGGTAAAAAAAATAAAGGAGATAATTTTATGAAAATCAACCAATTACTTCACAAAGTCTTTGGCACCACACCCGGTGTCGGTGTTCAGCCAAAGGAAGCAGTAGCCTACGGTGTGGCTGGCTTTGGACAGAATTTCATCTGTACAATCATCGGTTCATATCTTACGGTTTTCCTTACAGATGCCCTTCTTTTTGGTGCTGAAGGCGTTAAAGTCGGCGCTATGGAGGGTGCTGTTGCTGTTGCTATACTTATGCTTGCAACGAGAGTTTTTGATGCTTGTAATGACCCCATCATGGGTTCTGTTGTTGACAAAACAAGAACAAAATGGGGTAAATGCAGACCTTTCCTTAAATGGATGGCAATTCCCATTGCTATCTGCACAATTCTTTGCTTCCTTCCCATTTATCAGGCAAAGACAATGTGGACATTTGCTGTAATTTCTGTTCTTTATGTTATCTGGTCTGTTGCTTATACTGTTGCTGACGTACCTTACTGGGGTCTTGCAACCTGTCTGACAAATGATACAACGGTCAGAGGTAACATTCTCACAATCGTACGTCTTGTCTGTACTCTCGGCGCAGGTATTGTAACTGTTGGTGTTCCTATTGTTACAAATGCTCTTACTGCAAAATTCAAGTACACTGATGCTCATCTTGAACAGATTATGGTTGATAAGGCTGATCAGATTGCCGCAATCGTTGCTAACCAGGGTAAAACTGCTGAAGAGGCAGCAAGCACATTTGTTGGCACTGTTATGAATGAATTTGTTCAGGCTAATGCTGATACTCTTAAGTGGGTTTATTTCGTTTGTGCTGTTATATTCGTTGTTGCTGCCGTTCCCATGTTCTTCTACGGCTTCAAAAATACAAAGGAATATATCACTGCTGAAACAGAAAATGTTCCTTCATTCACACACAATCTTAAGCTTCTCTTCAAGAACAGAGAGCTTCTTCTTATCGTGCTTTCAGGTGTCTTCGGCGGTGCAAGAATGGTTTATTCATATACCGGCGGCTTCTACTTTGCAAAGTATATCCTTATGAATGAAGGTTTATACGGCCTTATCACCATGCTTGTTATTCCCGGCGGTCTCGTTGCTTCACTTCTTGTTCCTTGGATGACAAAGAAATTTACCAAAAAGTGGTCATATATCATTGTTCACCTTTTTGGCGGCGTTGTTATGACTGTTATGTATTTCGTTGGTTACGATGCTCCCTGGAAGCTTATCGTAAGTGCTGTCGGTCTTGTTCTTCTTGGTATTCCTCAGGGTGTTAACAACATTATGAGTTATGCTATGATTGGTGATACTGTTGATTACCTTGAATGGAAAACAGGCGAAAGAGGCGAAGGTATTTGCTTTGCTATGCAGACTCTTATCAACAAGATCGGTATGGCTTTCGGTGCTTTCATCGGTGTTATGGCTCTTAAAATTGCAGCTATCGATACTGAAACCTATGTTGTTGGAAATCCCGATGCTCTTTGGGACGTTCTTGTGCTTTCAGGTGTTATCAGCATGTTTGCTTGTGCTGTTCCCATGTTCTTCTACACTCTTACTGAAAAGAGACAGAGAGAAATCGTTTCTGAAATTGAAGCAAGAAAAGCTGCAACTAAATAAAAAACTTTTAAGGCTGTTGATTTTATTAACAGCCTTAAAATATATATTGTTAAATTTAAAAAGGAGAAATATTCATGGAGAAAAAATGGTATAAAGAAATGTCCGTTTATCAGATCTGGCCGAGAAGCTTCTGTGACGGTAACGGAGACGGAATCGGTGACCTTAAGGGTGTAATTTCCAAACTTGATTATATTAAAGAGCTCGGAGTTGATGCAATATGGTTTTCACCCTTATACCCATCACCTAATGCCGACTACGGTTACGATATTGCAAATTACCGTGACATCTCTGAGGATTACGGTACTCTTGAGGAGTTTAAGCTTCTTCTTGACGAAGCCCATAAAAGAGGACTTAAGATTATTATGGATCTTGTTGTCAATCACACCTCGAGTGAGCATGAATGGTTCAAGGAAAGTATGAAGGGTGAGGATAACCCATATCATGATTATTATATCTGGCGTAAGGGCAGAAAAAAAGGTAAGGAGCCTAACAACTGGCTTTCAACCTTCCAGGGTAAGGCTTGGGAATACTGCAAAGAAATCGACAAATATTACCTTCATGTTTTTGCAAAGGGTCAGCCTGATCTCAATATGGATAATCCGAAGGTCAGACAGGAGGTTAAGGATATTATCCGCTTCTGGCTTGATATGGGTGTTGACGGCTTCAGAGAGGACGTTATTACATTTATTTCCAAAAAGCCCGGCCTTCCCAACGGATTCCCTTTGCCCACAGCAACCGGTATTGAGCATTACATGAACGGGCCCAATCTGAAGAAGTATCTTTCTGAATTCAAGGAAATTTACGATGAGTATGATTGTTACACTGTCGGTGAAGCCCCGATGATGACAACAAAACGAGCTCTTGAATTCATTAAAGAGGGAAATGATCAGCTTCTTAATTCAATGTTCCATTTTGAGCATATGGCTTGTGATAATATAATCACTAACTGGCTTGTTACTCCCTTTAAACCTGCAAAGCTTAAGAAGGTTTATAACCGCTGGCAGAATGAATTGCACGGAATTGCTTGGAATTCAAATTACATTGAAAACCATGACCAGCCGAGAATTATCTCACGTTACGGCAGTGAAAAATACAGAACAGAAAGCGGTAAAATGCTTGCAACAATGTATATTTGCCAAAGCGGTACACCTTTTATTTATCAGGGTCAGGAAATCGGCATGACTAACCCGAAAATCCCTTCTATTGACCGATATAAGGACGTTTCGGCAATCAATACATATAACCTTTGCCGCAAGCTGGGACTCTCAGATAAGCTTACAATGAAGCTTTGTATGTATGCTGCAAGAGATAACTCAAGAACACCTATGCAGTGGACAGCCGGAAAAAATGCCGGGTTTACAACTGCTGATGAGCCTTGGTTTGAGATTAATCCCAATTACACAGAAATCAATGTTGAAGCAGAACAGAATAATCCCGATTCAATTCTTAATTATTACAAAAAGCTTCTTCGTTTCCGCAAGGAAAATGACATTGTAAAGTACGGCACATTCAAGCTTCTCAAAACAGACAAAAATGTCTTTGCTTATGTCAGAGAGTATGAGGGGCAGAAAATGCTTGTTGTTGCATCCTTTAATGAAAAAGAAATTGCTTTCAGAGCAGGTGTTGATTTCGATATTGATAAATCAGAGCTTGTTCTTTCAAACTATGAAATAAACCCTGTTATTCATAACGGCTTTATGACAAGACCTTATGAAACCCGCGTTTATCTTATGAAATAAAAAAATAAGAGGAATGATTTCTCATTCCTCTTATTTTTTTGATTAAGTTTTTATAGATTAATATCCGATTGCATTGCCTAAAAGGAGAATGCCGATGACAGCAATAAATTCTGCCAGAAACAGCTTCCAGGACATTCTGAGATAACGGAAGTATGAAATGTTGATCATACCCAGACCGATAATCAAAAGGCCGTTTGTGGGAAAAAGAACGTTGCAAAGACCGTCACTCAGGCAGAAGGCAACAATAAGGTTCTGTCTGCCGATGTTAACCATATCGACAAGAGGAAGCAGAATCGGCATAAGAAGAAATGCTTTTGCTGAGCCGCTGCCGATGAAAAATTCAAAAATGCTGATAACAAGGAGAATGATGATTATTGAAACATTGGGATTGAAGCCTGAAATAAGGTTATAAACCCAATAAAGAAGGGTGTCAATAATCATACCTTGTTTTAATATGTAAGTGACGCTGATAATAAAAATGATAACAGGAGCACAGGGGAGAATTGTTTTTGCTCCAAAGAGGAAGCCGCTTAGAACCTTCTTTTTATCAATACCTGAAACATAACCCGCTCTGAGTCCGCCGGCAGTGAAAAGAATTGCCATTGAAGCAAGGGGAAGATAACTGATTATATCTGACAGTGTGCTGTCCTCGACAAATATGTTTGTGATAAGGCAGATGAATGTTATAACAAGAACGCTGAGAAGTGATTTGATGAAAATCTTTGAAGCCTTTGAAAGAAGCGGATTTTCAAGAGCCTTTTTCATTTCATCTTCATTGAGCATTCTTTCTTTCAGAGCTTTGTCACTTTCGTAGCATAAAGACTTTTCGGGATTTTTTTCAATTTTCTTTGCATATGTAACAAAGAAAGCTGTTAATATGCCGTAAACTATGGCAAAAACCAGGCATCTGAAAAGAACACCTGAAAACATCGGAAGATCAGCCATCGACTGAATAATGCCGATGTTAAAGGGGTTGAATGTTGCCGCTGAATAACCGAAGGTAACTGCCATAAGGCTGAAGCCGAGACCGACAAAGGAATCCCAGCCAAGAGAAAGAGAAATTGCAACCGCAAGCGGAATCAGTGTAACCGATTCTTCAAGTATTCCTGCAAATGAACTCAGAAGCATACAGCCGAAAATCATCAATGCAAGAAGCTTATATTTTTTGTTGCCGAATTTTTCAACAATAACGGACATCATATATTTCAGAACACCGCTCTTGTCAAGAACAAGGAAGGTGCCGCCGATGAGAATGATGACAAGAATAATTGCAACGCCCATCAAGGCATCACCCGTTGCAAAAATAAATGTTTCAATGGGGGCAATGAAAACTCGCCAGAAGCTGTATCCGACTTCTTCACGGTCGATTTCGTGATATGTGCCGTTAATGATTGAACCGTTTGCATCAACATCATAAACACCCGTGGGAACAGTCTGAGTGAGAATGCCCGCAAAAATCATAATGGCGGCAAGAAGTACGCTGATACCGATTATGGTTTTCTTTTCAATTTTAATACCAGAACTTTTGTAATCGTCTTTATTCATAAATTCACCTTATTTAATATTTATTTCCATAACCTCTTTGTTGACAAAAAAGTTAAATTTATCATATCCGCATTTTTTCAGTAATGCAATCGTCTCGGCAATACCGCTTCCGCACTCACCGGCACTGTGGGCATCTGAGCCGATTGTTATCAGCTTGCCACCGAGCTCTTTATATCTTTGTATAATGTTAACATCAGGCATTGTGCGTCCGATTGCCTGTCTTAATCCCGATGTGTTGATTTCAAGTGCTTTTTCGTTTTTAATCATCGTTTTGAGAAGATGGTCTGTTACTGTGCTGATTTTTGAATAATCAAAGTCAATTTTATATAAGCCCTGAATACGTCGCATGGGGCAGGTGATGTGAGCAAGTGCGTTTGCCTTATCCCATGTTGCAAGTTCACTGAGCTCCTCAAAGTAATCGGTCATAAACTTATAAACATCAATTTTGTCATATTCAATTTCCTTGATGTCACAGTCGAAATTACGGGGAGTGTGTATGCTTGTGAGAACATAATCAAAGTTATACTTGTTCAGTACAGCTTCACTTAAAGTGAGATTACTCAGCGGCTGAGCAATCTCAACTCCGATCATAACAAGAAGCTGACCTTCGAATGCGTGTCTTGCTTTGGAGCATTCAAAGTAAGAGTTAAAAATCATCTTGTTATATTTCTCGTCGAAAAACTTATCAATTTCACAATGGTCAGTGAAGCAGATGGCTCGGAGACCCTTGTCTACTGCCTGCTCACAGATGAACATCGGTGAATGGTTTCCGTCGGGAGAATTGTCTGAATGTATGTGAGTGTCTATGAGTCTTTGTTTGTACATAAAGTCATCACCCAAAAAAAATAAAATTTCGATTATTATACCTTAATTTTTGTATATTTTCAAGTAAAAATGCAAATTAATGTATAAAATATTGGGCATTTATTAAGGTTTATACATTTTGCATTCATTTTATATTGTTTTTCGGGATTTTTACCAAATAATAACACAAATATAAGTTTGAACCCCACATATAATATTTCTGCAAACGCAAGAACATTTGAAAAGGAGTGTGTTACTAATGGCAAAAAGCGGTTCATCAAAGGGTATGGTACCTGAAGCAAGAGAAGCTCTCAACAAGTTCAAGATGGAAGCAGCATCAGAGGTTGGTGTAAATCTCAAGCAGGGCTATAACGGTGATCTCACATCTCGCGAAGCTGGTTCAGTTGGCGGACAGATGGTTAAGAAGATGATCGAATCATACGAAAGAAATATGAAATAAGCCATCAGTTGATATTAGAATATGATTCATTGTTGCTTTTAATGTTTCTGAATCATAAACTCTAATAATAAGAGGTTGAATCTTTTTCGGATTCAACCTCTTGTGTTTTTATTCTTCGGGTTTGATTTTTGCCTTTGTTATAACCGGAGGCTCAATTGTCTGCTTTTTTACAGAATTTGCCGTGGGATAGAAAATTTCCTTTCTCGGCATCGGATAGATGCTTTCGGCAGCATTATTGGTTGTTTCGGCAGACACAGTGACAAGCTTTCTTTCGGGCTGAGGGTATATAACGGTCTCGGTGAAATAATCGTTGACAGGAGAGAATGAGGGAAGCTTTGAGGGAATGTTTCTCTTTGCTTTGCTTCTCTTTCTCAGGAATATAATGAGAATTGTCAACAATGTTATAATGCTGATTCCGATACCTGACACAAGACCGGGAGCTTCATAAGAGAAGCTGATTGTGTGGTTGCCCTTAAGAACGCGCACGCAAAGATAAGAGTCACCGAGTGCAACGATGTCGTCCTTTGAAACTTCTTCACCGTCAATGAAAATCTTCCAGCCATCATCATAAGGAATCGAGGTGTAGAAAAGACAGTCTTCCTTTGCGGTGAATTTGCCTTCAATGTAAGTGTCATCAAAGGCTTCAACAATTAACTGATTGTTTTTGAGAATATTATAGCTTTCGTTAAGCTTTTCATCGTTGATTTCATAAGCATAGAATTTGAGTGTGCCGCTGTTTGCTTCAAAAGGAACAGTCACAGACATTGTTTCGCCGGGATTAAAATAACCAAGGTCAAGAATACAGTTCTGTGATGTTGATTGAGTTGTTGTTCCGAGAGAGGAGCTTACGGTAACATTTGCACCGTTGTGACCTGTTGTTTCAAAATATACATAAACATTGCCTGCCTTCTTTGTCTGAATATAGAACACAACATTTGCGGCAGCATCGGCTGTTGTTTTGTTAAAGGAGAAGACATTCTGTGTAAGATCGGGGAAGGGAGTGATGTTTGAGTAATTTGCAGAGGCTATTTCAAGCTTTTCAAATATTCCGTCAACACCGGTTGCAAGACTGATGTAATCCTCCTGAAGCTTGAAGGGATTGCCGCTGTCAAGGCTCTTCCATTCATTGATATAAACCTCACTGGCCCAGAACTCTGTTGCACTGTTTACACAGTAGCCGATGGGAAGATAATAATTATTCTTGTAAACCTGGAACTTTTCGTTCTGAATTGAGGCGGTGTAATAGGGTGAGTTAAGAGCGTTGTAGCTGTCATTGTTAACAATATACTTTAGTGAATGCATCATATTGTAAACGGGAGTCTGAGGATTATAGGTATAACTGTTGATTGCATTGCTCATCATACCAAGATTTTTCTGCAGTGACGAAACATTCTGGTTAGCCATTGACGAGAATACAGAAACACCGTTGTAGTTATACCATGAGGGGTCCATTCTGGTGCGCAGATTGGTAAGTTCCATTCTGTAAAAGTCTCCGTCTTCAATTATATCAAGATTTTCCTTGATTTCATTGAAATCATCATAATCTGATACATATGGAGTTTTGTCAACGCTGATGTTAAGAGGTACCGTGTCACATAAAACAGCTTCAGTGCAGCTGCACAGAAGAAGAATAAGAACCAACAGTGATTTATCATATCTCTTGTCTTTAAAAATCGTCAGAACAAGAACATAAAGGATGATAAAAGCAACGGAGTAAATTATGGTGCCGGTGCCGACATTTTTTGATGTGAGCTTTTCAACAAAGATGATAAAGCCGAGAAGAGCAACACCAACGGCTCCGATTTGTCTGGATGTGAATTCCCCAAGCCTTAAAAACGTTTTATAAGCCATTATAAGAAGGATAAAGGAATAAATGAAGGACTGACGGTAGGGTAGGTCATTGGGATAATGGAAGCCGTGCCAGATGTAATTGAGAATGTTGATGTTAAAGGAGAAATAAAGAACGGCAAGGAGTATGATTGTTGCAATTTTCTCCTTTTTTGAAATTGATTTTGTGAAGAAATAAAGAGGAGCAAGAATTACTGTCAGAACACCGCAGTAAACGTTTGGCAAAACATCCGTTCCGCTGCTGCGGATTGTTGTTGTGAGGTTTGCAAGATGGTTAGCCATAAAATCAAAGAATTTGAAATAAGTCTGCGCATCTTTCGGGAATGTGCCGGATGTTGCTGAGCTTGAAGTGAGAATGTTGGCAACAGGCAGAAGGGCAAAAGCCATAATTCCTGCTGCTGCAATTGACGCAAATGCAAAAATCACTCCGCTTCTGAAGAATCTGCTGTTTTTCAGACGGTTTAAAAAACCTTTCTTTTCTGCAAAATCTGCACTGAGACGGTCTCCGTTGCCCTTGCGGATGATATGAAAATAAAAGAAATATAAAACAGAGAAAATGCAGATCATATATGACATATAGTAATTGGAGAACATTGTCAGAGAAAGACTTACAATATATGTCACAGGTTTTCCGTGATCAATGATTCTTTCAATGCCGAGAAGGACAATGGGCAGAAGAATCATTGCATCAAGCCACATAACATTCCAGTAGTATGCAAGCATATAACCGCAGAAGGCATAAAGCACGCCGAAGGAAACAGTAACAATTGACTGATTTTTAAATGAACGCTTGATATAATAAGCAAAAGCCGAAGAAGAAAGCGCAGCCTTAATGAGCACCATTGCTCCGATTGCTTCGGGAATGTTTTTATGTCCGAAGAACATTATTATTGCACCGATGGGGCTTGAAAGATAATTGAAATAATTTCCGAGGAAGCAGCTTCCGAGACCTGACTTCCAGGAATAAATGAAATTGCCTTCACCCTTTACAACATCATAAAGCTCAGCGAAAAGAGGTCCATACTGGTGGTAAAGGTCCATTCTTAAAACAGTTTTATCACCAAAGGGTACAATGCTGTTGCAAAGAAACACCGCAAGCATTGTGAGAGCGGTTGTTGCAAAGGCAAGCAGAATGTATTGATTTTCAGCAAGAAAGCTACGTTTATTTTTGTTCATATACAGTCTCCTATACGTTGAATTTTATCTAATAGTTATAATACAGTATAATTATTCATTCTTCAAGTTTTTTTATCAAAATTATTATATTTGTAATATATCGGGACACGCCTTCATAATCATTAACAAAGGTTCAGAAGGAGGATTTGTAATGCAGTTGACGGAGGATAAATTTGATCAGGCGGTAAGTATTGTATCGTCAGAAATAAAAAACATCTTGCTTTCACTTGATAAAAAGGAAAAAGAAGCAACCTTTGAAATCAGATTAAGAAGCGGAAAGGCGCTTGTTCTGATTGGCAGATACGGCTCAGCTTTTCTTGATCGGGACAAGGGTCTGAGCTTTATGCTGAGCCCGGGGGCAGTGTTTTGCTCAACAGAGCAGATTAATGATATTTTTGCCCGTCTGTGTAAGTATTCAGTTTATACACACATTGAAAGTATTATAAAAGGCTACATAACCTATCAGGGAGGACACCGAGCGGGAATAAGCGGAACGGCAAGTGTTGACAGCCGGGGAGTGATTACATCGGTAAATGACATATCTTCAATCAATATACGTATCGCAAGGCAGATTAAGGGCTCTGCTGATGAAATAATTTCACAGCTGTTCGCAGAGAAAATCTGCAATGTTATCATTGCAGGAGCTGTATCATCCGGAAAAACTACTGTTCTCAGAGATATTGTCAGACAGCTGTCAGACAAGCTATATAAAGTTTCTCTCATTGATGAGAGACGAGAGATTGCTTCGGTAAACGGTTCAATTGCTCAGAATGATGTTGGCATCAATACTGATATTTTTACATCTTATCCGAAAAAAGACGGGATAATGAACGCCCTGAAAACAATGTCCCCGGAAATAATTGCTCTGGATGAGGTCGGTGAGGATGAAGAGCTTGAAGGGATCAGACTAGGACTAAATTCGGGAGTTCACTTTATTGTTACAGTGCATGCTTCAAATTATCAGGAGCTTTTGCTGAGACCTCAGATTGCAAAGCTCTTATCTTACAAAGCTTTTGACAAAATAATTCTTCTCAAAAGTGCGGATAATCCGTCTGTGGTTGCTGATATATTTGACGCTCATAAGATTTATGATGAAATTTGCGGGAATAATTCTTCTTCTGATAAGTATTACTCTTACAGGGGTGAGAATATCATTGTTACTTAATAAAAAAGAAAAAACAGCATCTCAGCTGCTTATTTTTCTTAATTGCCTGTCTGTTTCAATTGAGTTTTCCAGATTAAACCTTGCGGACATCATCAAGGATTTTTCTCTTCGGAAAAGTATGTCTGAGCTTACCTTTCTTTCGGATTGCATAGAATTCATTAAAAACGGTGCTGATTTTCCTGAAGCCTGGTGTCAGAGTGTTGAAAGCTTTCAGATGATTTCAAACCGTGAAAAAGAACGGCTTATCAGCCTCGGGTCACAGCTCGGTTCAACGGATGTGTCGGGACAGCTTTGCACAATCAAATTATTTAACAGCTTTTTTCAGCAGTATTATACAAAAGTCAGAACTCAGAAAGAAAAATTCGTCACTGTAATTCCAATAACGGCATTTACTTTGTGCGCAGCGGTGTTTATTTGCTTTATTTAAAAGAAAGAGAGGATAGATTTGATGAATATCAAATCTTCGGAAAGTTATGGAAATTGACCTTATATTCAGAATTGCGGGGGTTGGTATCGTTGTTTCAATTCTCAATCAGATTCTTATGAAAAGTGATAAAGCGGAGTATGCTGCACTGATTACTGTTACAGGTATAATAATTGTTGTGCTGATGGTTATTCCACAGATAAGAGATCTGTTTGAAGCAATAAGGGAGCTTGTTGATTTTTAGTGGTCAGGGTTATACTTTGTGCAATTGCTGTGTCTGTTCTGATTACTGTTTTAAAGGGGCAGATTAAAGATTTTGTTCTCCCGGTTGAGCTTGTTTTTATATGCTTTGCTCTTGCTGCAATATATAACGAATTTTCTGACAGAATAAACAGCATTTTTGATCTGGCTGATGCTTTGCAGCTTGATACAGATATATTTGTTTCTCTTGTTAAAGGAGCTTTGATTTGCTTTATAACAAATATTGCTTCTGATATCTGCTGTGACAAAGGAAATAAGGCTCTGTCTGATATTATTCTGATTTCCGGCAAGCTTGCTGTGATAGCTCTTGCTTTTCCGTATATTGAAACAGTGCTGCGGATTTCGACCGCTTTTGTGAAATGAAAAAAGTATTAATTATCTTTTCTGCTGCAATGGTTATAATTTTATGCTCTTTATCGGTCTGTGCAGTTGATTCTTCACTTGAAAACGATTTGAAACAGCAGCTTATATCAGCTGTTGACGATGATGTTTTTGAGGTTTTGGAGCAGTTTGGAATTGAAAGCTTCGATGGCATATATAATGTTAGCTTTGATAATATCATAAGCTATTTTAAAAACTTTTTTGAAGACAAGCTTATGTCTTCAGCCCGAATGTTTTTGAAGCTTCTTGCAATGATGTGTATTCTTTCTTTTGTTTCTTCAGTTATAAACGATGACAAGAGCAGAGCTGTACTTGTTTTTCTTTCTTCAGCAGCAGCGGTCATAATCTGCATTGAGGACATAAACAGCTGTCTTAATGCTGGCATATCAGTGCTTAACATGAGTGCAACGTTTATGAAAGCATTTGTGCCTGTGTTTGCTGTAATAATTGCAGTCAGCGGCACTCCGACGGCGGCTCTGACTTACAGCTCCGCAGTTTTATTTATCGGTGAAATAATTACCTTTGTTATCAATAACGGTATTGTCGATATAATCGGTGCTTTTCTCTGCATCGGCATTGCTTTCTCTTTGAACAGTGAAATGAAAACATCTTCTGTTGTTTCTTTTGTAAATAAGATTACAAGTTTGATTATGGGGCTTTGTGCAGGTGTTTACACTTCTGTGCTGAGTATAAAAGGAGTTCTTGCTTATTCATCTGACAGCGTGGCAACAAAAGGTGTGCGCTTTCTTGTGAGCAGTCTGATTCCGGTTGTCGGGTCTTCAATCAGTGAGGCATATTCTTCATTGCTTGGCAGTATAAATATAATCAAAGGCTCTTTTGCCGTTGTCGGTATAATTGTTACGGTGATTATTAATATCCCGATTATAGCTGAAATTCTGTTGTATCATTTGTCAATGAAGCTCTTATCATTTATCGGTGAGTTGCTATCGTTGAAGGCGCTTTCGGATATTTTCTCTGTGTTTTCTTCTGCGGTAAGAATTATTCTTTTTCTCACCGTATATCAGCTTTTTGTTCTTGTGATTTCAACGGGTATTATTATTTCCTTCAGAGGCGGTTAAATTGAGTTTGTTGTCAACCTGGTGCAGAATGCTTGCTTTTATTTCAGTTGTAAGTGCTGTTTTTAATTTTCTTATTCCTGACGGCTCAGTTAAAAAGGTGTATAAAACATTATGCGCTGCAGTACTGGCTTTTTCTTTGATATCTTCTTTCGCAAGAGCGGATATTGAATCCGCTTCAAAGGAGTTTGATAAAAGGAAAACAGAAATTTACATTGAGGATAGATATAATTCATATGTTGAAAGTGCTCTTTTATCAGCGGCTGAAAAGGAGTTTGAAAATTTGATTTTGAAAGAAGTTTCTGAGTTTATGGATGGGGATGATATCAATGTTGAGTGTTATGCTTCTCAGACTGAATCAATTGACATTAAAGTTAAAATCAAAGGAATCTATACCTCAGCTGAGAAGGAAGAGCTTGTAAAGAGAATTAAAACTGTAACAGGCAGCGAAACGGAATTTGTTTTCGAAGGAGACAATGATGATGAAGGAGAAAAGTAAAGTGTGTTACAGCAAAATGTTCAGTAAATTTGCGGAAGATAAAAAATCATTGTTTATTATTGTTCTCGGTCTTTTCGGTATTGTTCTCATCGGTTTTTCGGGAGGTTCTGAAAAAGAAATTTTAAGTTCAGATTCAAACAATTATTCGGACAGCAATTATATCGAAGATTATGAGAAGCAGCTTGAAAGTCTTATTTCAGAGGTTAAAGGTGCCGGCAAGGTAAAAGTCATGATTACATATGAAAGCGGATATGAAACCGTTTATGCAAAGGATATAAGTGAACAGAGCGAAGACGGCAGAACAAAATTTTCAAGTGAAATAATAATCGTGGATTCAGGCAGTGATGAAAACGGAGTTACGGTTAAAGAAATATATCCGACTGTCAGAGGAGTTGCAGTTGTCTGTCAGGGCGGAGGAAATCTTGCGGTGAAGGCAGAAATTATTTCAATTATCAAATCCTTGTTCAATATCAACAGTAACTGTATCAGTGTTACAGAAATGAAACTTTAACAGAAAGAGGTTTTTACTATGGCTAAGAAGAAAAGACAGATATTATCGGCGGTGCTTGTTGTTGCTTTGTGCTCCGTTGTTGCATTGAATTGGTTTCTGACCGAATCTCAGCAGGGCAGTTCAGATTCTTCACTCAGTTATGAGTATGTAACGGGAAATCTAGGTGATTCACTTTTTGTTGCGGGTACGACTGCCGCTTCATCTGCTCAGGACATCTCATCTGCTTCACTGAATACAATAACAACAAAGAGCTCTTCGGATTATTTTCTGAATGCAAAGCTGAAAAGACAAAATACATATGACACGATTATTGACAGTATTGAGGAGCTTCTTGATGAAGAGGGTATGAGCCAAGAGATGAAAGGCACAATCAAAACAATGATTTCTGATTTTAAGCGTGATATGAAAACACAGACTGATGCTGAAAATATAATTTCTGCCAAAACAGGAAGTGAGTGTCTTGTGGTTATAAATTCAGGCAAGTGTGAGGTGATTTTGCAAAAAAATACACTGAATGACAGCTTGGTGTTGCAAATTTCTGAAATTATCCAAAAAAATACGAATATTTCTGCAGAAAATTTAACAATAATTGAGTCAAAATAGTTGTACGATTTAAAATTTGTGATATAATAACTATGATTGTATAAAAAACAAATTCGTTCAGAGCGAAGGAAGGATTATGATTATGACAAGACATGAAGCACGTGAATTAGCCTTTGTAATTGTTTTTGAAAAAAGCTTTCACGATGAGCTCTCAATTGTTGAGCTTATTGAAAATGCCGTTGAGCTTGAGATTTTACCCTCAAACAAGTTTGCTGAAAAGCTTGCAAAAAAGGTTTATGATAATGTTGAAGAAATCGACAGAAAAATTGAAGAAAATCTTATCGGCTGGAAAGCCAACAGAATTTCCAGAGCTTCAAAGGCAATTATGAGAATTGCTGTCTGTGAGCTGCTTTTCAGTGAAGATATTCCTGTTGGAGTTGTTATAAACGAGGCTGTTGAAATTGCCAAAAAATATGCATCGCCTGAGGATGCAAGCTATATTAACGGTGTTCTTGGCTCATTTGTCAGAAAACTTGATAAATAAAAATGGCATACATAGGCTTTGATACAAGTAACTATACAACATCCGTTGCGGCTTATTTTCCTGAAGAAAACAGAATTGCTCATCGAAAAATGCTTCTTCCCGTTCCCGAGGGCTCACGCGGTCTTCGCCAAAGTGATGCGGGTTTTCATCATACTGTTCAGCTGTGCAAGGTGTATGAGGAGCTTTTTTCTTCTGAAAAAATTTCAGTTGATGCCGTCGGAGCTTCAGCATTTCCGAGAATGGCGGAGGGCTCATATATGCCGTGCTTTCTTGTCGGTATGAACACTGGAAAGATTCTTGCACAAACGGAAGATGTCTGTTTTCACGCAACATCTCATCAGAACGGCCATATTCTTGCTGCGCTTTATGCCTGCGGTAAGCTTGAGCTTATTAAAGAAAAATTCATTGCCTTTCATTTTTCGGGAGGAACAACAGAGGCTTTGCTTGTTGAGCCTGATGAAAAAGAGGTTATAAGATGCACACTTATTGCTCAGAGCACTGACCTCAAGGCCGGACAGGCAATTGACAGAGTTGGTGTTATGATGGGGCTGAAATTTCCTTGCGGAGCCGAGCTTGACCGTCTCTCTCTTGAAAGCACTGCACACTTCAAAATCAAGCCCTCGGCAAAGGGTGCGGATATCAGTCTTTCCGGTGTTGAAAACAAGTGTCGCAAAATGCTTGATAACGGTGAATGCAAGGAAGATGTAGCTCGTTACTGCATTGAATATATTTGTGCTTCGGCTGAAAAAATGACTGAGGAAATTATTTCTCGGTATGGCAAGCTTCCGCTTGTTTATTCGGGCGGAGTTATGTCTAACACAATCATAAGAACAAGGTTTGAAGAAAAATTTTCAGGATATTTTGCACCGGCAGAGTTTTCATCTGACAATGCAGCCGGAGTTGCTATTCTGACTTATTTAAAGGAGCAAAGACTTTAAATGGATTGCGTTTTAACAGTATCGCAAATTAATACTTATATAAAATCCGTAATCGACGGTGATTTTAATTTAAAAAATATATATGTAAGCGGTGAAATTTCCAATTTTACCAATCATTATCGGACAGGGCATTTTTATTTTACCCTTAAGGACGGCAATTCGGCTCTTAAGGCTGTTATGTTCAGAACATCTGCTCAAAGAATCAGATTTGTTCCCGAAAACGGAATGAAGGTGCTTATAAGAGGCAGAATATCAGTGTATGAAAATGACGGTTTATACCAGCTTTACTGTGAAGATATGATGCCTGAAGGAGTGGGTGAGCTTACAATTGCCTTTGAACAGCTTAAGCAACGCCTTGCTTCAATGGGGATGTTTGATCAGGAAAATAAAAAGCCTTTGCCGGAATTTCCTCAAAGAATCGGCATTGTTACATCTCCGACAGGTGCGGCTTTGCAGGATATTCTTTCTGTTCTTGGCAGAAGATACCCCTCTGGACAGCTTGTTTTGAGAGGAGTTCAGGTTCAGGGTGAAAGTGCTGCAGGACAGATTGCCCTGGCGATCAGAGAATTCAATGAGCTTAAGGCTGCAGATGTTATTATTGTTGGCCGCGGCGGAGGCTCAATTGAGGATCTTTGGGCTTTCAATGAGGAGATTGTTGCAAAAGCAATTTATGATTCTGAAATACCGATAATTTCAGCTGTAGGACATGAAACTGATTTCACCATTGCTGATTATGTCAGTGATCTCAGAGCACCGACACCTTCTGCAGCAGCTGAGATTGTTGCACCTGATTACAGAGAGGTGCTTTATTCTCTTGATAAATCCCTCGATTTTATGACTGAGGTGATTTACAACAGAATCAACAGTTACAAGGTTAAGGTTATGTCCTGCGCCGAGGCTATCGAAAACAGAAATCCGGAAAAAATAATTGCTTTATATAAGCAGTGTGTGGATGCCTGTGATGAAAAAATAAAAAACACATTGGCCTCAAGGGTGCAGGGTTATTCTTATGAGCTTGCAAATTATGCTTCAAGGCTTGAGGCAACAAGTCCTCTCAAGGTTATTGCAAGAGGCTATTCTTATGTTAAGGATGAGTTCGGATTCGCTGTCAAAACCGTCGGCAGTCTCAAGGAGAAGGATAAAATTTCCGTGATAATGTCAGACGGACAGGTAGACTGTGTTGTTGATAAGATAATCAGTGATTAAAACGTTACGAAAGGTTAAACAAAATGGAAATGTATACACTTGATACCGCAATTATGAGACTTAAAGAAATTTCTGAAAGCCTTGAAAGTGGTGAATATGATCTTGAAATGTCAATCAGACTTTATGAAGAAGGAGTAAAAATAGTTTCCTTCTGCAATAAAACTCTCTCAGCTGCAAGCCAGAGAATCACAGAGCTTTCTGAGCTTGCACATAATGATGAAAATGATGAATAAACGTCTTGAAGACTATATAGAAGCTGTCAACAGACGTCTTGCCGAGCTTTCTGATGTGTGTGCTTTCGGCGAACCGATTGTGCACGAAGCAATGCAATACAGTCTTTCGGCGGGCGGAAAAAGAATAAGACCGGTGCTTGTTCTTGAAAGCTGCCGTGTCTGCGGTGGCAATTATGAGGATGCGCTTGACATTGCCTGTGCAATTGAAATGATTCACACCTATTCTCTTATACATGACGATCTTCCTTGTATGGACGATGACGATTTGAGAAGAGGTAAGCCTTCTTGTCATGTAAAGTATGGTGAAGCTTTTGCTCTTCTTGCCGGTGATGCTCTCTTAACCAAGGCTTTCGGTGTTATTGCGGGAAGCAGAATCTGCGGTGAAAAGCCTGAGCTTACATCAAAGCTTATTACTCTTGTTTCTGAAAGTGTCGGCGTGAACGGTATGATCGGCGGTCAGGTTATTGATCTTCTGAATGAAGAAAAGGAAATTGATTCAAGTATCCTTGAGCTTACAGATAATCTCAAAACGGGTGCACTTATAAGATGCTGTGTTCGCGCGGGTGCATTGTGCGGCGGTGCTGATGAAGAAAAAACCAATGCTTTGACTGATTACGCGGAAGCGCTTGGTCTTTCCTTTCAGATTACGGATGATATTCTTGATGTCATCGGTGATGAAGACCTTTTTGGCAAGCCTGTCGGAAGTGATGCTGAAAGCAAGAAATCTACATATGTTACTTTTTACGGAATTGAAAGTGCAGTTAAAAAAGCTCGTCAGCTTACGGAATTTGCAGCTTCTTCCCTTGAAATTTTTGGAGCAGAAGGGGAGTTTCTTAAGGAACTTGCCTTTGCGCTGAACAAACGAAACAAATGAAAGAGTCGGTACTATGAAATATAAATACCTTTCAAAAGTAAATAGTCCCTCCGATCTGAAAAGTCTTAGCTTTTCTGAGCTTGATTTTCTTGCGGAAGAAATCAGAGATGTGCTTCTTGAAACGGTATATCGTAACGGCGGTCATCTTTCTTCAAATCTCGGTGCGGTTGAATTGATTCTTGCCATGCACAGATGCTTCAGCTCTCCGATGGATAAATTCATTTTTGATGTTGGTCATCAATGCTATACCCATAAGCTTCTCACCGGCAGATTTTCTGCATTTTCGACTCTTCGTTCTTACGGCGGAATATCAGGCTTTTGCAGCCCTGATGAAAGTGAGCACGATGTTTTCTTCAGCGGTCACAGCGGAGCGGCCTTATCTTCTGCAACCGGCATTTCGGCCGCTAACAAGCTTAATGACGATGAAAGCTTTGTTGTTTCATTGATCGGTGACGGTGCTTTCAGCTGCGGTATGACTTATGAGGCCTTGAATAATTTGGCGGAAATCGGCGGTAAACATATTATTATACTCAATGATAATAATATGTTTATTTCTGAGAGTGTTGGCAGCTTTTCAAGGCTTGATGATAAAAAAACATTTTTTGAAAAGCTCGGCTACGGATATATCGGCACGGTTGACGGTCACAATATTGAAAAGCTGTGCAATGCCTTTGAAAAAGCAAAAGGAGCTGATAAGTCTGTTGTAGTTCATGCTTATACAGTCAAGGGCAAAGGATATGATTTTGTTGAAAAGCATCCTCAAACCTATCACGGAATTTCCTGCTCTGACAGTGACTCTGAGGATGAGGAACCTTCAAAATCTTTTTCTGACGAATTCGGCAGACTGCTTTGTGAATTTGCTCAGAAGGACAAGTCGGTCTGCGCAGTAACAGCTGCAATGTGTGTCGGTACGGGGCTTGAAGAGTTTTCAAACCGATTTCCCGAAAGATTCTTTGATGTCGGCATTGCGGAGCAGCATGCAGTTGGTTTTTCTTCAGGTCTTGCAAAAAGAGGAATGAAGCCTGTTTTTGCAGTTTATTCGACCTTTCTTCAAAGAGCATATGATCAGCTTATTCACGATATTGCCTTGCAGAAGCAAAGGGTTGTTTTTGCAGTCGACAGAGCAGGTTTTGTCGGTGAAGACGGAGTCACGCATCAGGGGCTTTTTGATGTTGCTTTTCTCAATTCAATTCCCGAAATAGAGGTCTTTTCTCCCTGCAGCTTTGAACGCCTTAAAAGTGTTATGAATTATTCACTTTATGATTCAAAAGTCAGCACATTTATCAGATATCCCAGAGCTTCAGAAAAAAGCTTGGCAAGAAAGCTCAGTTTCAATGACGGATTTGCCGTCAGCGGTGACGGAGATGTTGCCCTTGTAACTTACGGCAATCTCACTGACAACGGATTAAAAGCAACTGAGTCACTCAGAGGAAAAGGCATTGATGTTCAGCTTGTTTCAATTGAAAAAATCAAGCCTTTACCTGAAAAGGTTATTGATATTTTATCCTCAAAGAAGAGTATCTTTTTCTTCGAAGAAGGGCAGAAAAGCTGTGGTATTGGTGAAAAAACGGCGGCTCTGCTTCTTGAAAAGAATTATAAAGGCAAATACAGAATTGTTGCCGTTGGAGATAAATTTGTCGGACACGCTGAATGTGAACAGCTGTTTGAAAAATTCAGCCTTGATACAAGGTCAATGATTAAAATAATAAGTGGTGAAAAATAAGTGAAAGAAAAAATCAGACTTGACGTAGCTCTTTTTGAAAGAGGCTTTGTTGACAGCAGAGAAAAAGGCAAGGCTATGATTATGGCGGGCCTTGTTTATGTCAACGGACAAAAGGAAATCAAAGCCGGCTCTTCGGTTAAACCTGAGGATTGCATTGAGCTTCGCGGTGAAAAAATGCCTTATGTAAGCAGAGGCGGTTATAAGCTTGCCAAGGCTGTTACAGAGTTCGGTTTAAATCTCGAAGACTGTGTTTGTATGGATATCGGTGCCTCAACGGGAGGCTTTACTGATTGTATGCTGTTGAACGGTGCGGTCAAGGTTTATTCAATTGACGTCGGTTACGGTCAACTTGCCTGGAAATTAAGAAATGACTCTCGAGTTATAAATATGGAAAGAACAAATTTCCGTTATGTTACCCATGAGCAGATACCTGAAGAGATTGATTTTGCAAGTGTTGATGTTTCATTCATTTCCTTGAAGCTTATTATCCCTGTAATGCGTGAGCTTTTGAAAGACGGCGGAAAAGCTGTCTGTCTGATTAAGCCGCAGTTTGAAGCAGGCAAGGAAAAAATCGGCAAAAACGGTGTTGTAAGAGATATCCGTACTCATTATGAGGTTGTGGATATGATATATAACTTTGTGCTTGAAAACGGATTCAATGTTCTGAATCTTGACTTTTCTCCGATTAAAGGGCCTCAGGGCAATATTGAATATCTTATTTTTATCGAAAAAGCGGCTGAGCCCGAATCTTTTTTAACACATAATGTTGAAGAAATTGTCAATATGTCTCACGAAAAGCTCAGCGGAGGTGAGAAGGTATGACAATTGCTGTTGTTGTCAACATTACAAGAGAAAATGCTTATGAGGTTGCCTGTCGGGTTGTTGAACAGCTTTCTGATTTATCTGTCAGAGTTATTATTGAAAAAGAACATCAGGACAAATTTTCACATTATAAAGCAGAATTTTTGAAGGTAGATGACGCCGTTAGAAAGTGTGACATCTGCATCGCTGTCGGCGGCGACGGCACAATGATTCATTCTGCACATTATGCTGCAAAATATGGCAAAGCAATTCTCGGAATCAATGCAGGACGTCTCGGCTTTCTTGCCGGTCTTGAAAAAGAGGAGCTCAACCTTTTATCGTCTCTTATTGACGGCAATTATTCTGTTGAAAACAGAATGCTTCTTAAGGTTTCTCATTTTGAAAACGGTGAGCTGAAGGGTGAATATAATTGCTTTAATGATGTTATTATTACCCGCAAGGAGCTTACAAGAATATGTGAAATAGAAGCTTCCTGCAACGGCAGACCCATATCTGAATACAAGGGTGACGGAGTTGTTGTTGCAACGCCTACGGGCTCCACCGCTTATTCTCTTGCGGCAGGAGGCCCTGTTATTGATACATCTCTTGAATGTATTGTTGTCACACCTGTCTGCCCTCACACTCTTTTGTCACGCTCAATGATTTTTTGTCCTGACAGCAAAATAGAAATGGGAATCAGAAACGCAACTGAAGGCTCAATGGTATTCAGCTGTGACGGAAGAAAAGGTATTGAAATCGGTGAGGACAGTAGAATTGTTATCACAAAATCTGACATATATGTTAAAATTATTAAAATCAAATCTGATAGCTTTTCGGAGATTCTTTCCAGTAAGCTGATTGAACGTAATGGCAGAAATTAAGGAGGATTAAAAAATGAAGAAAAGCAGACACGAGGCCATACTGGCACTCATAAACAAGGAGAATATCGGCACCCAGGAGGAGCTTATGATTAAGCTCAATGAGCTTGGCTATAAGGTTACTCAGGCGACGGTTTCAAGAGATATAAAATCTCTTAAGCTTATTAAAACACCTATAAGCAACGGTCAGTATAAATATTCTGCTGTTGGAAATGAGCCTGAAAACTTTACCAAGAAATATTATTCAATTCTTTCCCATTCTGCAACCTCAATCAACTGCGCGGGGAACATTGCTGTCATTAAATGCTTTGCCGGTATGGCTCAGGCTGCTTGTGCCGCTGTTGACAGTCTCGGCATTGATGACATTGTCGGCACCATTGCAGGTGATGACACAATCTTTGTTCTTTGTAAGGATGAGAACGCTGCAACTGAGCTTAAGGAATATCTTGAAAAAATTCTTGTCAGTAACAGCAACTGAGCAAAAGCGTCAGAGAAATATTTAAATTGAAAGGAAATTCAAACAACCATGCTTTCCAGTTTGAAAATTGAAAATGTTGCTGTAATTGAATATTCCGAAATTGTTTTTGACTCCGGTCTTAACATCCTTACGGGTGAAACAGGTGCCGGCAAATCAATTGTAATCGATTCCATTAATGCGATACTTGGGGAGCGCACCTCAAGAGAAATTATCAGAGAGGGCTGTGACAGAGCTAAGGTGACAGCTTTTTTTGAAGATGTTTCTCACTCTGTTGAAGATAAGCTTCGAGAAATTGATGTTGATGTTTCTGATGACGGCAGTGTTCTGATAACAAGGGTTATTTCTTCTGACGGAAGAAGCAACTGCAAAATCAACGGCTGCAATGTGACTGTTTCAATGCTGAAAACTGTCGGCAGGGAGCTGGTGACAATTTGCGGTCAGCATGACAGTCAGCATCTTCTTGACAAGGATCGCCATATTGATTATATTGACACTCTTGCTTCAAATGACGAGCTCATCGAAGATTTTGCTGTGACCTTCAAGGAACTGAAAAACGTGCGCAGAAGACTCAAAAAGCTTTTGGATGAAGAAGATGAAAAAGACCGCAAATTAGAGTTTTTGAAATATCAGATAGATGAGCTTACTTGTGCAAAAATAATCGTTGGTGAAAAAGAACGCCTGACTGAAGAAAAGAAAAAAATTGTCAATAAAGAGAAAATTATGCGTGCTCTCAGCAATGCTTCTTCTCTTCTTTCGGGTGACGGTGAACTTCATGGTATCAATGACGGAATATACCGTCTGAGTGAATGCCTTGATCAGCTTTCTGTTTTTGATTCAAGCTTTAAAGAGATTGCCGAATCCGTTGAAAGCTGTAAATATGTTTTCGAGGAATGCTCAAAGGCTGTTTCTGTTGCTTCCTGTTGTTTTGATGATGATTACACAGACGTCAATGCAATTGAGGAGCGTCTTGATGTGCTTTACCGACTTTCAAAAAAATACGGTGACACTGAAGAAGAGATGCTTAAATATCTGGAAAATGCAGTTAATGAATATAATGAAATTGCATCGTCGGGTGAGATGATTGATGAACTGAGCAGCAGATTTACAGAGCTGGAATCCGAGGTTTTCAGAAAAGGCTGTCTTCTTTCTGATATCCGAAAGGAAGCTGCCATGGATTTTGAAAACAGAGTTACTCAGCAGCTTCAATTTCTTGATATGCCTTCCGCTTGCTTCACTGTTGTCTTTGACGATGCACCTGCAACCGAAAACGGTATGGATGATGTTGAGTTTCTTTTCAGCGCTAATGAAGGTCAGGAGCCGAAGCCGCTTTCGAAAATCGCTTCCGGTGGTGAGCTTTCAAGGGTGATGCTTGCCATCAGGTGTGTACTTTCTGACTGTGACGGTGTTGCTTCTATGATTTTTGACGAGATTGACACCGGTGTCAGCGGAAGAGCGGCACACAAAATTGCTTATAAAATGCATGAACTGTCAAAGGTTAACCAGGTTATGTGTGTTACGCATCTTGCTCAGATTGCGGCTTATGCGGATAATCATTTGTATATTGAAAAGATTTCACATTCAGGAAGCACTTATACTAAGGTGACTTTACTTTCCGAAACAGAAAGAGTCAAGGAAATAGCAAGAATAATCGGCGGTGATATTATTACTCAGTCTACACTTAATTCAGCAAGAGAGCTTATTGATTTTGCTGACGGAGATAAATCCCTAAACTCTTGACATTATAGCAATATACAGTTAAAATAGAAAAAATAACTTGAAAGGATGTACCTTAATGAAAATGTATGAGGAACTTGTTGCAAGAGGTCTTATTGCACAGGTAACAGATGAAGAAAAGATCAGAGATCTTATTAATAACGGAAAGGCAAAATTCTATATCGGCTTTGACTGCACTGCAGATAGTCTTACTGCAGGACACTTTATGGCTCTTACACTTATGAAGCGTCTTCAGATGGCAGGTAACACTCCCATAGCTCTTATCGGTGGCGGCACAACAATGATTGGTGACCCTTCCGGCAGAAGTGATATGAGAAAAATGCTCACAAAGGAAGATATTGACCATAATGCTGAATGCTTCAAGAGACAGATGGAAAGATTCATTGAATTCGGTGAAGGCAAGGCTACAATGATCAATAATGCCGACTGGCTTATGAATCTCAATTACATTGATATGCTCAGAGAGGTCGGTGCTTGTTTCTCGGTAAACAATATGCTTCGTGCCGAGTGCTACAAACAGAGAATGGAAAAGGGGCTTTCATTCCTTGAATTCAACTATATGATAATGCAGTCCTATGACTTCTATTATCTTTTCAAAAATTATGATTGTAATCTTCAGTTTGGCGGAGATGATCAGTGGAGCAATATGCTTGGCGGTACTGAGCTTATCAGAAGAAAGCTCGGCAAGGATGCTGATGCAATGACAATCACTCTTCTCACTGACTCTCAGGGCAAGAAAATGGGCAAAACAGCAGGCAATGCTGTCTGGCTTGATGCCAACAAGACAAGTCCCTATGATTTCTATCAGTACTGGAGAAATGTTGCTGATGCCGATGTCCTCAAGTGCATCAGAATGCTTACCTTCCTTCCTCTTGAGGAAATTGAAAAAATGGCAACCTGGGAAGGCAGTCAGCTTAACACTGCAAAAGAAATTCTTGCTTTTGAGCTTACAAAAATGGTTCACGGTGAAGAAGAGGCAAATAAAGCTGATCAGGCTGCAAAGTCTCTTTTCGGCGGCGGAGCAAACACTGATAATATGCCCACAACAACAATTTCAAAGGCTGATTTTATTGACGGTGAGATTTCACTTATTGATGTTCTTATTAAAGCAGGAATCATCAAATCAAGAGGTGAGGGCAGACGTCTTATTGAGCAGGGCGGTGTTTCTGTTGATGACGTTAAAGCAAAGAGCTTTGCCGATATGATCAATATTGCTGATTTTGATAAAGGTCACGTTATTGTTAAAAAGGGTAAAAAGGTATTCAATAAGATTGTAATTGAATAATTAAAATATAAAAAACATATTAGGAGGAAAAAAACGTTGGCTAAAGAACAAATCAAGAAACACTGCGGTCCGGTTTATTATTCGGTCACAATTTTCTCAATGATTATGATTGTTATTACAAATGTAATCTATTGGTGGCTTCCTGATTCGGATCTTGCAAACGGAATTGAGCACAGCGGTGCTGATGCAGTTTATGTGCTTTGGGCATCAACTGCTGTTGCAGCACTCGCTCTCGTTGCTTACATTACAGGCAGTTTCATTGACAAGGCTGTAATTACAAATTCGGTTGTTCAGAAAATTGTTTTTGCAGTTTCTGTGCTTGGAATTTCTGCCTCGGCAGCGATAACACTTGCATTTACTCTTTTTTCAAATTCACTCGGCTTTGTGGCTCCTACAGATTCGACTGTTTGGCATTCACTTGGGTTTGTCAGCACAGCTTCTGCTGTGTGCTTTATCGGAGTCAATGTGTACAATTTTATTGCGGGTAAAAAGAACTAAAAATATAAAAAAATTGAAAGAGGTGCATTATGAATAAGGATAAAAAAATCTATACCATAGCAACTGCTCACCTTGATACAGTCTGGAACTGGGATTTTGAACATGTTATTGACGTTTGCATTCCTGCAACTCTCGATGACAACTTCAAGCTTTTTGAACAATATCCCGATTACCGTTTTAATTTTGAAGGAGCTTACAGATATGAACTCATGGAAGAGTATTATCCCGAGAAATTCGAAACACTTAAAAAGTATATTGCTGACGGCAGATGGAACGTAACCGGCAGTGCTTATGAAAACGGTGATGTAAACATTCCTTCACCTGAAAGTCTTTTCAGAAACATTCTTTACGGTAATAACTATTTTGAAGAAAAATTCGGAAAGAAGAGTAATGATATCTTCCTTCCTGACTGTTTCGGCTTTGGCTGGGCTCTTCCTTCAATCATTGAGCACTCAGGACTCAAAGGCTTCTCAACTCAGAAGCTTTCATGGGGCAGTGCTTATGGAATTCCTTTTGATGCAGGTCGCTGGTATGGTGTAAACGGCAAGTATGCACTTGCTTCACTTGATGCAAAATCATATTGCACAACTTTCAAAAAAATCCGTACTTTCAAATCACTTACAGATAAGCTTGATAAGAACGTAAAAGAATACGATGTGCCTATGACAATGGGCTACCACGGTGTCGGAGATGTCGGCGGTGCCCCCAAAGAAGAATCTGTCAAAACTCTTGCAAGTGAAATGGCTGAAAATGACAGCTCTGAAATCAAGGTTCTTTCATCTTCACCCACGGAATTCTTTGACGATCTTGCTGAGTTTGATACCGATAAGCTTCCCACATGGAACAATGAACTTGTAATGACTTGTCACGGTGTCGGCTCCTATGTTTCAAGAGCTTTCGGTAAACGTTATAACAGAAAGAATGAAGAGCTTGCAGATATGGCTGAAAGAAATGCTGTTGCGGCTGAAGCTATCTGCGGTGCGGAATATCCCCGTCATGAAATTGACAAGGGTTGGAAGCGTACAATTGCTCACACATTCCACGATGATATTACAGGCACATCTGTTGAAAGAGTTTATCAGCGTTCTTGGAATGATTATATCCTCAGTGCAAATCAGCTTTCAAATGCTTATGAAGGCTCTGTTGCTGCAATCGCTAACAATCTTGACACATCCTGGTGTCAGGGCATTCCCGTTGTGCTCAACAACTCAGTTGAACACGGAAGAATGGGAGATGCAATCATTACTGTTCCCGGTGCTGGTTACAAATATGTACGTGCTTATGACAGAAGCGGCAGAGAAATTCCTTCTCAGGTTGATTCAATCGACTCAGAGGGTATGCACGTTCTTGTTGCTGACTATGTTTCAGGACTCGGCTATAAGGTAATTGACATCAGATACAGTGATACACCCTGTACACTCAATACAGCATTACGAGTCAGCGGCAATCACATTGAAAACTTCAAATATGTTGTTACCGTGAATGCTGACGGTGATATTTCTTCAATCATTGACAAGACTCTTGACGGAACAGAGCTTCTCAGAAAGCCCATTGGTTTTGAATTGAATAAATATAAAGGAACAAAAGAATATGTTGCTTGGGAGCTTACTTATGATGAACTTAAAAAATACCCTTGGGAATTTGCTCGTAAGGGTGTCTGCACAATTGAGCAGTCAGGTCCTGTAAGAGTCACCCTTAAGGTTCAGCAGAAGGCTTCAAAGTCAACATTTACATATTATGTGTCAGTTGCTGCAGGCTGTCCTTGGGTAAGCGTATATAATGAGGTTGAATGGAGAGAGTTCCAGAGAGCACTTCATAACGGCTTCTATTTTAACGTTTCAAACAAAACTGCAACATTTGATCTTGGTCTTGGTGCAATCAAAAGAGAAAAGGCGAACAAAAAGCTTTATTCAGTTGCAGCTCAGAAATGGGTTGATCTTACTGATGAAAGCAAGACATACGGTGTTTCAATCTTCAGTGATTCAAAATACGGCTGGATGATGAAGGACGAAAAGAGTCTCAGACTTACTGTTCTTCATTCACCCAAGAATTATTACCGTCACGACAGTGTTCAGGGTATGCTTGAATTCGGTCTGAACAGATACGGTTATGCAATCTATTCACATAAGGGAGATTACGATAACGGTACTCAGCTTAATTCAAGATTCTTCAGTCAGCCTATCACTGCCTTTGTTACAGATAAACACAGCGGTGTGCTCGGCAATGATTATTCCTTCGGTTCAATCAGCAACAAGGATGTTATCATCAGAGCAATCAAAAAGGCTGAAAAGACAGATGAAATCATCGTCAGATTCAATGAAGGCTCATGCAAGATTATTGATGATGTTGAATTCTCTCTCGGCAAGGGTATTCTCTTTGCAAGAGAGGTAAACGGTATGGAAGAGGAGCTTTCAACGGCTGTTGTCAAAGACGGCAAGCTTGTGTTCAACATTGATCCTTATGAGGTCAAAACCTTTGCTCTTACTTTGTTAGACTCAAAGGTTGGAGATAAGGTTGAAAGCGAAAAGGTCGATCTTCCTTACAATGCTGATTTTGTAACCTTCAACGACAACAGAGCAAAAGCTGTTATTCCCACAATTGATGTTTCAATTCCCGGTGAACTTTATCCCTCAGAGATTCAGTGCTGCGGTGTTCAGTTTGAAACTGCCGATGTTACTGACGGCAACAACGGTCTCATTTCTGCAGGTCAGATAATTGATGTGAGCGGACAGAAATTCTGCTTTGTTGGTGCAAGTCTTTACGGTGATAAGGAATATAACTTTGTTGTTGACGGTAAAGAGGTGCCGGTCAAGGTCCAGGCTATCAACGAAAGAATCGGTAAATGGGATCTTTATAATCTTGCAGAGGTTGCTGATATCAAAACTGATAAGCTTGCCTGGGAATGCACTCATACACATTCAAGAGACAAGGATAACACAGCTGCTCAGCTTTACTTCTTTATGTATGAGATTGACCTCGGCGATGCAAAGAGCATCACTCTTCCCTCGGATAACGGTCTTATCATTCTTGCTGCATCAGTTGTCAAGTCCGGAGCTGACACTAAGCTTGTTACTCCTCTTTATGACAGAATCAGCGGCAGAAAGTTTACCTTCAAAATGTCCAATAAAGAAAAGCGTATGGACAAGAAGCTTAAGAAGAGATTCAAGAAGCCTCACAACAAGTCATAAACAAAAAAGGTTCCGTATCAAATGATACGGAACCTTTTTTAATACTTAAAAGATTTTCTTTATTACATATGCCGCCGCTCCTGCTGCTGCAATCGGAATGAGAGAACGTTTTGCAAGGCTTAAAGCGTCATTGACGGAAGAGGGCATATTGCTCAGAATGAATTCTTTGAAAGGTTTTGCAGGCTTGTAATCACAGAGGTCTTTCATTTGGACAGTATAAGTTTTATAGTTTCTGATATCATCCTCATCAAGAACAAAAATTCTTACGCCTCTTTGATCTGACGGCCCATATGTATTGAAGCCACAGCCTTGACAGTAGCCAAGGTCGATGCCGTCCTTATTTATAACGAAGCTGTTATTGTGGTCATGGCCGACAAATATTCCGAGGATATTCCCTTTCTCCTTCAAAGCTTTAAATTCACCGGTGTTTTCTTCGGGAACAGCAGGGGATTCATACATGAAATCACCCTTTGACAAGCTTTCGTACGGCAGTGTCCAGAAGGTGTTTTTTCTGCTGTGATAAGCTTCGACAGAGCCTTTGATTCTCTTTGGAGCTTTAACAAGAACATCATAAAACTCGGGAACGGGAATGTGTTGAAAAACGAAAGAAGGAAGATATTCTCCGTCAGCTGTTCTGTATTCCTCCTGAATTCCTTTGAACCATTCAATCTGTTCTTTTTTTACCGCCTGATAGCTGCCTAGGGAGTTTGTTTTGTTTGAATCGATCAAGTAAATATTGAATGCGGGTTTATTGTCGATTGAATATATTCTGAGAGCGTGTGTTCCTATATCTGAGTCATTGTGCTGCTGACCTAAAATAAAATTATCAAACTCACGGTAAATGTCAAGCTGGGTCTGCTTATCAACAGGACCGTCGTCATCATGATTTCCGAAGGTCATTGTGAAGGGGATGCCGTATTCTTTAAAAATTGATGCAAAAGAATATATGCATTCTCTGACTTTGTTTAGGCTGTCATTTTTATAGCAGGTGTGATAAGCCTGAATCTGATCACCTGTGAGAACAATAAGGTCAGGCTTTTCTTTTTCAATGGAAAGGCGGATGAGCTTCATTGTGTCAGGATTAACAGGTATATCCTCCTGAATGTCAGCAATTTGCATTATTTTGAACTTTCTGTTATTAAAAGAGAGAATCTTATCCATGTGGCCTCCGAAAATGTAATTGTTTCCAATAGTATACTTGCAAAACACATTGAGGTCAATAGCATGAGCGTATTAATTGATTAACAGACGAAAAAAATCGACATATAATGAGTATGATAATTGATTAAACAAGGAGGTATGGATGTGTCTTACACATATATCAAGTTTGAAAGTCAGACTCAGGCTGAAAAAGCCAAGACTTTACTTCAAAAGAAGAATATCAGCTCCCACATCAGACGCAATCCGAATCCAAATCACAGACAAGGTTGTAATTTTGCTTTGTTTGTTGACGGAAACGTCTGGTTTGCCTTTGATATTATTGCATCAAACAACATCGCAAATTTAGGGGTAGAGAGCTACCGTGAAAGATTATGATTTATCTTAATAATGCGGCAACATCTTTTCCGAAACCGGAAACTGTGCTTACTTCAATGGTGTTTGCTCAGAAATATATTGGCGGAAATGCAGGGAGAGGCGGTAACAAAAGCTCACTGCAGGCGGGTGAGCTGATTTTTCAGGCAAGAGAAATGCTTGCGGAAATGTTTAACTGTGAAAGTGAAAATGTTATCTTTACAAACAATTGCACAACTGCCTTAAATATGGCAATTTACGGCATTGCTGAAAAAGGTGATCATTTTATTATATCTTCTCTTGAGCATAATTCGGTTTTAAGGCCTTTATATCATTTAAAGGAAAAAGGACTGATAAATTATGATATAGCCTTTGTGGATCCTCATAATGATAATATTACAGTTGAAAATTTTGCAAAGCTAGTCAGAAGCAACACAAAAGCAATAATAACAACACACGTTTCAAATGTTTTCGGAACTGTTCTGCCGATTCAAAGAATCGGAGAAATCAGCAAAAGGAAGAAAAAGATTTTCATTGTTGACGGCGCTCAGTCGGCAGGCAATTTCAAGATTGATATGAAAGATAACAACATTGACATTTTATGTGTGCCGGGACATAAGGGTCTCTTTGGTCCGATGGGCACAGGTGCAATGCTTTTGTCAGGCAGAATTTTTCCGGAAGAGCTTACAAAAGGCGGAACAGGAAGTCATTCTCTTGAAAAATCACAGCCGAATATTGTGCCGGACAGATATGAAAGCGGAACTGCAAATTTACCGGGTATTGCGGGTTTGCTTTCGGGACTGAAATTCATCAGAAAGATGGGCGGAGAGCAAGCCATTCATCGTAAGGAGATGTATCTTACTGAGTATCTTAAGGATGAATTGAAAGAAAATCGCAATATAAAGCTTTACGACAATTGTGAAAAGATAAGCGCTCCCATCGTAACCTTGAATATAGAAAATCTTCACAGCGAGGAGGTTGCAGCAGCTCTTGATGAAGAAGATATTGCCGTCAGGGGAGGGTATCAATGTTCTTATCTTGCACATAATTTTTATGATACCTATGAGAAGGGAGTTGTTAGAATCAGTCCCGGCTTTTTTACAACAAAAAACGATATAAAAAACTTAATATTTTCTCTTAATAAAATTGCAAATCAAAAATTTTTATGATATAATAGTTCGAGAAAATGTTTATGTGATTTTAAATTATATACAGGAGGAAAACATGAAGGAATTATTCACTGATATTTTTGACGTTGCAATCCGACTTGCCTCATCTGTGAAATGGTATGATTTTGTGGATGTTGCACTTGTTGCAGTTGCTCTTTATTATGTTATCAAGCTTTTGCGTCAGACCAGAGCTTTTCAGCTTGTAAAGGGCATTGTCTTTGTCGGATTTGTGTATTTTGTTGTATCCTCATTCAATATGGCTGCAAGCAGTTATCTTCTCAACAGAATCTTCAGTGATATCGTTATTGTTATCATTCTGCTCTTTCAGCCTGAAATCAGACATACAATCGAAAGCTTCGGCAGAGGCAATCTTAAAAAGCTGAACATCTTTTCAGGCAAGAATGACGGGGAAAATAGCGAGAAGGTTAAAAACGTTATTACCAACATTGCAAAGGCTTGCTCAAATATGAGTGATAAAAAAGTCGGAGCACTTATGGTAATTGAGGGTAAGACTCTTCTTGGTGAGATAATCAACAGCGGAAGCGCCTTCAACTCTTCCGTAACTTCAATACTTATAGAGACAATTTTCTTCCCGAAGTCTCCGCTTCATGACGGTGCAGTTGTTATCAGAGATGATAAAATTTGCGCCGCAGGCTGTATTCTTCCGCTCACCCAGTCTGAGCTCAGCTCTGAGCTTGGCACAAGACACAGAGCGGCTCTCGGTATCAGTGAAAACAGCGATGCTCTTGTTATTGTTGTTTCAGAAGAGACGGGCTCTGTCTCAATTGCAATGAATGGCTCTCTCGAAAGAAACGTCAGCAGCGGTGAGCTCTTTGAAGCTCTGACAAATTTTCTTACAGCCGACAGCAGAGATAAAACATCCAGAATTCTCCGGAGGAAAAAGCAATGAACAATAACAAAAAAAGTTTTATTGAAAGCCTCTTTTACGACAATAAATTCCTTGCGGTTTTCTGTGTGCTTGTTTCAATCGTTATATGGGTAACCGTAAAAATCAATTACAGTGCTGAAACCTCAAGAACAGTCAGTGATGTTAAAATTAATGTTTCTGCTCTTGTTTCGGAAGGTTCGGATTTTAAGGCATTTGTTGATGAAGATGAGCTTTATGCTGATGTTGAGGTGTACGGCAAGGCATACAATATCAATTCTTATGCACTGACCAAGGACGACATTGTCATTGAGGTTACGGGCTCTTACAGTGATTCTCCCGGTTACAGAGTGCTTAATCTTACAGCGAGACTTGCTGATGCTACGGCTGTTTCGGGTGTTACAATCAAGAATCTTAATCCTTCAACAATTAAGGTTTATTATGATAAAGAGGCAAAGGCTACTCTTGATGTTGTAGCCAGACTTACAAACGATTTTGAGGTTGTTGCCGCTGATAACTTTTCTGTCGGTCAGCCCGTTCCTTCTGTCAGTAACGTAACAGTCAGCGGTCCTGCTACAATTGTCAATAAGCTTACAAAGGTTTATTTTGATGCAGCGGTGCTTGAAACCGATTTGCCCTTGTCTGCATCCAAGGTTGTGCCTGCAGAAATCAATTTTGAAGTTGAAAAAGAGGATTATAAAAAGTACCTTACTTGTGAAGAGATTAACGAGGAATCAAATCCGGCAACGGTAACCGTACCTATTTACATTTCCAAAAAGGTTGCAACTCAGGTTAATTTCATTAATCAGCCATCTTATTACACTTCAAATCCTCTGAAGGTCTCAATTGATCCTGAAATTATCCGTATTTCTTATAACTCGGATGACAATGTTGATTATGAGGCTGTGACAATCGGAACAATTGATTTCAGAAAGCTTACAAACGATGTCAATGAGTTTGATTTTGAGGTTGACCCCAATCTTCCTGTTGTGCTTTCAGATGAAATCGACGGCTTCAAGGTTTCCGTTGACCTCTCTTCAATGAAGAAAAAGACTGTTGCCGTCAACAGTAGTAAAATTGTTCTGACAAATCAGAAAGATGGATTCTCTTATGACATCAACATCAAGGAAAGCGGATTTGATTCCATTGTTGTAATCGGTCCTGCGGAAAGTCTTGAAAAAATCACGGGAGATGACATTCAGATTGAGATTAATGTGTCTGCTCTTTCACCCAATCTCAGAAGCGCCAGAACCGTTGATGTAAATAATATTTCAATTATTAACCCTGATGTAAATGATTGCTGGGTGTACGGCAATTATACTGCTTCAATTACTATAAATGAAATTGCAGCTGCAGAATAATTCTGTCAGGTAAATGCTTTGCGTAATTCCACAAGGGGAACTCCTTTGTGGAATTTGCATTTTTGTAATTGTTCAAAATATAATACTTTTACGGATAAGCTATTGTATGAAAAAACATTTTATGTTATAATTAAATGTATTAAAAAATTCGCTTTGATATATGGAGGACGGTATGATAGATTACATTAAAATTATTATCCTTGCTCTTGTGACGGGTGTTACAATGCCTTTGCCTACTTCATCAGCTGCACACTTTTCTCTTGTCAGTGATGTTATCTCATTCAGTGACAGCGGTGATGAACTCAGCTTCATTTATTCTGTTTTTTCAATTGTATTTGCGGTTGTTGTCTTCATTCTTCTGAGAAAAATTTACGGAAAAAGCATTAAATCCCTTTTCGTTCGTGATGCTGAGGAGCTTGCTTCTTATAAAAAGATTTCTCTGAATCTTTTTCTTTCGATTCTTCCTGCTTTTCTTCTTCTTGTACCCATCAGTGAAGAAAAGCTTCTCATTGATTATTTTTCAACCTTTGTATCAGAAAGCGGAATTTTGCTTTCTGCTTTTGCAGGAATTATGTCTTCTTTGATTCTTGTTGTTGCAATCTGGTATACAAAACAGAATTATGCAAAAACAAAAAGAATCTCTTCATGGAAAAATGTTTTAAGAGCTTCTGTTTATCAGCTTATTTCTCATGTTGTTCCCGGAATGTCGCATGTTACAATCGGCGGAGTGAATTATCTTCTTTGTGACATTGATTCAAAGGTGCTTGTAAGAGAGATTTTACTTTATCTTGCACCTCAGATGTTTGTTGTCGGAGCAATCAGAGTTATAAGAATGCTTATTGCTGATATTGTTGTTGATCCTCTTGTGATTATTATCGGCTGCATTGTTTTTGCTCTGTGCACCTTCGGAACAATTAAGCTTATAAGCAAGGTCAATATCAGAAGACTCTTTGTTTTCTTTGCAATTTATACTGCTGCGGCATCTTTGATTGCGGCTGTATTGTCTTTTGTAATTTAATTGGTGTTTAAAATCAGGCTTCAGAAGCCTGATCGGAGGTAATTATGGCAAACAGTAAAAAGGGCGGCAAGAGTAATACAGCGTCTAAAAACAAAAAAACTACTGCTGCTAAAAATAATAAGAATAATAAAAAATCGGGTGCATCTTCCGTTAAATATGTCGGAAAAAACAAGGATTACAGCAAATCCTTTTACGAGCTTCACAGAACTGCAATTATGCTTATGTACGCTTTTATGGCTGTTGTATTCTTTTTTCTTGCAGTTTTCAGAGGATATAATATCTGGGAGGCTGTCAGAGGCGGACTTTTCACCTTCTTCGGTGTAGGTTTTTACGTTCTGATTCTCATTTGTGCATATCTGACAGTAAAAATTATAACCAACAATTTAAAAAGAGGAATGATTTCCGCAAACATATCGGCGTTTTTGTTTATCATTTCCGTGTCATCAATTGTACATCTTTTCGGTTATTCAATCGGTGAAGGCGGATTTGAAGAATGGAAAACACAGCTTGTTGAGGTTGTTGCCGAATCCTGGGCAAACAAGGGTGATTTGTTTTGCTCGGGCGGGGGAATAGTCGGAGCTTTGTTTGGAGGTACGTTCCTTCATTGCTTTGGCAAAGATGGTGCTTTTGTTGTTGTGATTGCAACCTTACTTGTCAGCGGATTTATTCTTCTTAATCTTGATGCCGAATCATTGCGCAATGCATTTATTAATATCAAGGATAAATATGTAGTTAGCAAGGAAGAAAAGGCGATTATTAAGGAAGAAAAGGCAATTATCAAAGAAGATAAAGAGAACAGACGCATTCAGGAAATGGAATCGTTGAAGGCTGCTAAGAAAAAGCGTCTTGAAGAACTCAGAGCTCAAAGAGCTGCTGAAAACAAGGCTGTTAAAAATAATTCGAATCTCAGTAAGAGTGCTGCTGATAAAATTAAAACTTCTGATAATTTTGATTTTAATACAACCGAAATTGATCTTGATATGAAAAATCTTTCTGATAACCTTGAATTCCAGAAGGATAAAAGAAATCTTAAGCCTTGCATTCCTGATGGCTCTTTGTTTGCAATTCCTGAAAATTCCGAATCAAAAGTTGAAGAAAATACCGAAACGCTAAATCTTGATATTCCTTTTGATGATATTTCTGAAATTGTTTCAAAGGATATTTCATCTGATGAATCAATTACAATTACATCCGAGGAATCAATAATCATTGAAGATGCGGCTCAGACAGCAAAAGACCAGCTTGATAAAACCGTTACAAGAGCTGATAATTTTGTTGAAGAAAAGAAAGTCAAAAAGGATTATGTTCTTCCTCCTGTTGACTGCCTCAGGCAGCCCGAATTCAATTTCGGTGCTGATTATCAGACCGAGATGAAGGAGACCTCTCAGAAGATTCTTGACACTCTGAAAAGCTTTAACATTGATGTTACTCTTGTTGGCATTACCCGAGGTCCTTCTGTTACAAGATATGAAATTTCTCCCGCTCCTGGTGTAAAGATTTCAAAGATTACAGGTCTTGCAAAAGAGATTTCACTCGCCCTTGCAACATCAGATATCAGATTCGAAGCTCCCATTCCCGGTAAAGCTGCCGTCGGAATTGAGGTTCCTAACAAGACTCGTGACAAGGTTACTCTCAGAGAGCTGATTGTTTCCGAGGAATACCAGGCAATCAAGGATAATAAGAAAAAGCTGCTCACTGTTGCGCTTGGCAAAAACGTTTCAGGTAATGTTATTCTTACTGACCTTTCAAAGCTTCCTCACCTTCTTGTTGCGGGTACGACCGGTTCAGGTAAATCGGTTTGTATGAACTGTATGATCGCAAGCATTCTTTATAATGCTACGCCCTCAGAGGTCAAGCTTCTTATGATTGACCCCAAGCAGGTTGAATTCCCTGTGTATAACGGAATACCTCATCTTCTTGTACCTGTTATTACCGATGTAAGAAAAGCTGCGGGTTCACTTTCCTGGGCGGTTTCGGAGATGGAAAACAGATACAGAACCTTTTCAAAGTGCGGTGTAAGAGATATTGAATCATTCAATAAATACATAAAGAAGAATCCGGAATATCAGTTTATGCCTCAGATTGTTATTTTCATTGATGAGCTTAATGATCTTATGATGGTTTCTCCCAAAGAGGTTGAGGATTCAATCTGCCGTCTTGCACAGAAGGCCAGAGCGGCGGGTATGCATCTTGTTGTTGCAACTCAGAGACCTTCAGTTGACGTTATTACCGGTCTCATCAAGGCAAACATTCCGTCAAGACTTGCACTTTCAGTTTCTTCTCAGGTCGACTCAAGAACAATTCTTGATGTCAGCGGTGCTGAAAAGCTTCTCGGTTACGGTGATATGCTCTTCAGTGCTGTCGGCTCTTCGGGTCACAACAGAATTCAGGGCGCCTTCCTTTCCGACGAAGAAATTGAAACAATTGTCAATTTCATTAAAGCTCAGGAAAATGCGTATTACGATGATGAGATTATTGAAGAAATTGAACGAAATGCTTGTGCAGATGAAAAGGATAAGAAAAAAGGAGAATCAGAAGGGGAGAAAAAATTCGATTCTCTTCTTGATAAAGCTATAGATATCATAACATCAACAAATTCTGCTTCAACAACTGCCTTGCAGAGAAAGCTCGGCATCGGATATTCACGTGCCGCGAGAATTATTGATGACCTTGAGGAGCTTGGATATGTAAGTGCTCCAATCGGTAACAACAAAGGAAGAAATGTTCTTATTTCAAGAGCACGCTATCTTGAAATGAAATCAGGCGGAGACGTTACTGAACAGGCTTCTGATGATTTTGATATCCTTTCCGATTAATTTAAGTTTTAGGGTGAATTATGAAAGATTTTTTACCATTATCAAAAAAAGATGCCGTCAGCAGAGGATGGGACGAGGTTGACTTTGTCTATGTTATCGGTGATGCATATGTTGATCACCCTTCCTTTGGACCGGCAATTATTTCCCGTGTTCTTGAAAATAACGGGTTCACAATCGGTATAATTTCTCAGCCCGACTGGCGCAGTGCAGAGGACTTCCGTGAATACGGACGTCCTCGTCTTGGCTTTTTGGTCTCTTCGGGAAATATCGATTCAATGGTAGCTCATTACACGGCTGCCAAAAAGAAGAGAAGTGAGGATGCTTATTCTCCCGGAGGTCAGGCCGGAAGGAGACCTGACAGAGCTGTTATCGTTTACTGCAACAGAATCAGAGAGGCGTACGGAGATGTTCCCATTGTAATCGGGGGACTTGAAGCTTCACTCAGACGTTTTGCCCATTACGATTATTGGGATAATAAAATCAGAAAGTCGATTATATTTGATTCACAAGCTGATATTATAGCTTATGGCATGGGTGAAAGACAGCTCGTTGAAATTGCTGAAAGGCTCAGAAACGGTGAAGATATTTCAGAAATCACAGATGTAAGAGGTACCTGTTATGTCTGTGATGTCAAGGACACTCCTCTTGCGGGAGCTGAATGTCCGTCTTACGAAAATGTCTGCGCAAGCAAGAAGGAATATGCAGTTTCCTGCAGAATTCAGCAGGATGAACAGGATCATATCCGAGGTAAGCTTATAAAGCAAAGACACGGAAATAAGATGCTTGTTCAGAATCCGCCTATGGCACCCTTGACTACTCAGGAGCTGGACGAGGTTTACAGTCTTCCTTATATGAGAAACTATCATCCTTCTTATGAAGAGTTTGGCGGTGTACCGGGCATTGAGGAGGTTAAATTTTCAATTACTCACAACCGCGGTTGCTTCGGTGGATGCAATTTCTGTTCAATTGCTTTTCATCAGGGACGCTTTGTCACATCAAGAAGCAAGGAGTCAATTCTCGCAGAGGCAGAGCTCCTCACAAAAATGCCCGACTTTAAGGGCTATATACATGATGTGGGCGGCCCGACTGCCAACTTCAGAAGGACATCCTGTGAAAAACAGTTGACCGCAGGTCTTTGTAAGGGTAAAAAATGCCTTGCTCCGAAGGTGTGCCCCGCTCTTATTGCTGATCATAGAGAATATATTGATATTCTTCGTTCTCTGCGGAAAATCAAAGGTATCAAAAAAGTGTTCATCCGCTCGGGAATCAGATACGATTATATGCTTGCTGATGAAGATGATCTGTTCTTCAAGGAGCTTATAAAGTATCACATCAGCGGACAGCTCAAGGTTGCCCCTGAGCACTGTTCTGCTGTTGTTCTCGACAAAATGGGCAAGCCTTATATTGATACTTATGTAAACTTTTCAAAGAGATATTTTGAGCTGACAAAAAGTGTCGGTAAGGAACAGTATCTTGTGCCTTATCTTATGTCCTCACACCCTGGCTCATCAATTAACGAAGCAATTGAGCTTGCGTGCTTCCTCAAAAAACGTAACATCAGACCTGAACAGGTTCAGGATTTTTATCCTACACCGGGAACAATTTCAACATGTATGTTCTATACGGGGCTGGATCCTTACACAATGAAGGAGGTTTATGTTGCAAAAACTCCTGAGGAAAAAGCGGAGCAGAGAGCACTTTTACAGTATTATAATCCGAAAAATAAAGACATAATTCTTAAAGCCTTGAAAAAGGCCGGAAGATATGATCTTATCGGAACAAAAGAAAAATGCCTTGTTAATGCTGCGGAAAAGAAGCCTGATCAGAATTACGGTGCCAATAAACGTTTTAATAAAAAAAGAGGTGATTCCTTTGGCAAGAAAAAGAGGTAAAGCAAAAAAGAACAAGGTTGTTCCTTCATTATTAATCATTATCTGTGCTCTTATTGTTGCCTTTTTAGGAGTTGAAGAAAATCCCGGAAGTCTTACAAATTCTTATCTTTCTTCCGATAAGGCTTATGTCCATTTCATCGACGTCGGCCAAGGATCGAGCGCCTTGATTCAGTCGGGAAACAAAGGTATTCTCATTGACAGCGGTGAAGCTGATTACAGTGAAGTTGTTTTGAGTTATATAAATTCCTGCGGTGTTGATAAGCTTGAATATGTTATCATTTCTCATCCGCATTCAGATCACGCAGGAGGTATGTCTGATATTATTGAGAAAATTCCTGTTGGTCAGATTCTTATGCCGGAGCTTTCTGAAATAAACACTCCTACAACAAGATTATATGAAAATCTTCTTTTGACCATTGACGATATGAAGATTCCTGCTTCAATTGCTTCTTACGGAGATGTTTATAATTTTGAGGGAATTTCATTTACTATTCTCGGACCCGTTGAACAAGTCAAGGATCTCAATGATATGTCGTTGATTGTTAAGGCTAAGGTTGGCGCAGGGGAGTTTATATTCCTCGGAGACGGTGAAAAACAGGAATTCGGATCGGTTCTTAAATTCAATCCTGATTTGAGTAGTGATGTTGTTGCTCTCGGTCATCATGGCAGCAAGGCCTCTGTACATGAGGATTTTCTTGATAAAATCGGAGCTTCCGTTGCAGTTATTTCTTGCGGTAAAGATAATTCATACGGACATCCGCACGACGAAGCACTTGAATATGTGGCTGAAAATTCAATGAAGCTGTATCGTACAGATCTTGAAGGAAGCATTGTTTTTCAATGTACCGATCAGGGCTTCGAGAGGGTGAATTGATATGAAATATATTGTTGACCGCGTTGAAGACGGAGTTGTTGTTCTCGAGGGAGAAAAATCACTCATTACCTTTAAAATCAGTGATTTTGATTTTGAAATTGCTGACGGTGATGTGATTTATTATAAAGAGGGTAAATTCTTTAAGGATGACAGTGAAAAAGACAGCAGGCGCAAAAGTATTCTTGATTTGCAAAACCGTATTTTAAAAAAATAATTAAAATTTTTGATTTTTTTGTAAATATATATTGCATTTACAAAATCAATGTGTTATAATGCCAAAGATAACGCACGCAGGGGATTGGTGTGCCCGTTTCGCCTGGCAACAGGTGTTGCATATCTGGGAACCTGCGGTGGTTAAAAAACATTAAGGAGGACATTAAGTATGTCAGTAGTATCAATGAAACAGCTTCTTGAAGCAGGTGTTCACTTTGGCCACCAGACAAGAAGATGGAACCCGAAAATGGACAAGTACATTTTCGCAGAAAGAAACGGAATTTACATCATCGACCTTCAGAAGACTGTAAAGAAGCTTGAAGAAGCTTATGCATTCATTCGTGAAGTTTCAATGAACGGCGGTGAAGTTCTTTTCGTCGGCACAAAGAAACAGGCAATGGATTCAGTTCGCGAAGAAGCTATCCGTGCAGGTATGCCCTATGTTAACGCTCGTTGGCTCGGCGGTATGCTCACAAACTTCGGCACAATCCAGAAGAGAATCAAGAGACTTGCTCAGCTCAAGGTTATGGAGCAGGACGGTACATTTGCTCTTCTTCCCAAGAAGGAAGTTATCAAGCTTAACCTTGAAATTGAAAAGCTTGAGAAGTTCATGGGCGGTATCACAGAAATGAAAAAGCAGCCCGCTGCACTTTTCATTGTTGACCCCAGAAAAGAAAGAATTGCAGTTGCTGAAGCTCACAAGCTCGGTATCCCCATCGTTGCAATCGTTGACACAAACTGCGATCCCGACGAAGTTGACTATGTAATTCCCGGTAACGATGACGCTATCAGAGCTGTCAGACTTATCGCAGGCGCTATGGCTGATGCTATCATCGAAGGTAGACAGGGTGAATCAAACGCTCCCGTTGCTGAAGAAGCGGCAGTTGAAGCAGCTGAATAATTTAATAATTGAATACCCCGTTTAAAACACGGGGTTTCTTTGAAAATGTGTTAATAGGAGGAATTTATTATGGCATTTACAGCTAAAGACGTTCAGGCTCTTCGTGAGAAGACAGGCGTTGGTATGATGGATTGCAAGAAGGCTCTTGCAGAAACCGATGGTGATATGGAAAAGGCTATGGACATCCTCAGAGAAAAGGGTCTTGCTTCTGCTGCTAAGAAGGCAAGCCGTGTTGCTGCTGAAGGTGTTGTTGTAGCTTACAATGACAAGGCTAACAAGGTTGGTGTTCTTGTTGAAGTTAACTGTGAAACAGACTTTGTTGCTAAGAACCCCGAATTCGTTGCTCTTGCTAACGATGTTGCAAAGACAGTTGCTGAAAATAATCCCGCTGATATGGATGCTCTCAATGCATGCACAATTTCAGGCGGCACACTTACAGTTGCTGAAGCTGTTCAGGAACTCTTCCTCAAGATTCGTGAGAACATGAATGTTCGTCGTTTCGTAAGAGTTGAAGGTGTTGTTGAAACTTACATTCACGCCGGCGGTTCAGTTGGTGTTATGGTTGAATTTGACGCTGATGAAGCTGTTGCTGACAAGAACGAATTCATCGTTATGGGTAAGGACGTTGCAATGCAGGTTGCAGCTATGAATCCCCAGTACCTTGATGCAGAATCAGTTCCCGCTGAAGTTATCGAAAAGGAAAAGGGCTTCCTCATTTCTCAGATGAAAGAAGATCCCAAAATGGCTTCAAAGCCCGATGCAGTTCTCGGTAAGATCGTTGAAGGCAAGATCGCTAAGTTTTATAAGGAAGTTTGCCTTAAGGAACAGGCTTTCGTTAAGGATGGCGATGTAAACGTTGCTAAGTATGTTGCTAACACAGCTAAGGAACTTGGCGCAGAAGTTGCTCTCAAGGGCTTCACACGTTTTGCAAGAGGCGAAGGTATTGAAAAGAAAGTTGACGATTTCGCAGCTGAAATCGCATCAATGGTTAAATAATCATACTTTTTAAAGTGGCAGCTTTTAAGCTGCCACTTTTTATTTTCTCTCATAATTGACTTTAGTTTTTTATATGCTATAATTCTTAAGAGGTGATTACAATGAAAAAAATTCTTTCTGTTGTTTTATCTTTGCTGATGATTATCGGCTGTCTTATTTTCTCTGTTTCGGCTGAGGATTCAAAAACATCAACTAATTACCGATATGATTTTAAATTTGCTGTTTCAAAGCTTGTTTACAACAGATTTTCTGTTATTACCGATACTTACATAGCTCTGCCGGGACTTGAAAATACTGTTGTTGCTGGTGATAATTGTAACTGTATGACACCTCAGGGAATTTGTGTAACAGACAGTCTGATATTTATTTCAGCATATTGTTCTGTAAATAAATATAAAAAGGAGCTTGAAGATAAAATTGGTTTCGGCAATAACGAAGAAAAGGCCGAAGTCCTTAAAGAGCATTCAACTCACAATTCAGTTATATATATAATTGATAAAGAAAGCGGAGAGTATATTAAAAACATTGTCCTTTCCGATTCAAATCACGTCGGAGGTCTTGCTAGCGATGGAGAAAATCTTTATATTGCAAAAAGCAGCGACAAGCAAGTCAGTATAATTTCAGCCGAGCAGATTAATGATATTCTTTCAGATGAGGCGCAGTCTGTTTCAGTTGATTATGAGAGTTCCTTTGATTGTGAGGTTACGGCTTCCTTTGTACTTTACTTTGAGAATATAATCTGGGTAGGAGTTTTTGATGAAAAGGAAGACAGCTTGCTTGTTGGATTTGATTATGAAAAGAAAAAGAAAATAACTGAAATCAAAATTCCTTCAAAAGCAAACGGCGGAAGCTTCACAGAAATTGACGGTGAGGTATGTCTTAACATCAACAGCTCATATGGCAGAAAAAATCTTTCTGATATCTATCTGTATTCAGTTAAGAATTACGGCAAAGAAAATATGTCAGTTGATTTGCAGGATAAATTCAAAGCACCGCCGCTTGTTCAAAACAGTGCAATTTCAGACGGAAGATGTTATTTTATTTATGAATCTGCTGCAACTTGTTACAGTCAGGTTGATTCGTTCTTAGGCTTAAAATCAACAACCTGTGCGATTGACCGCATTTGCATTGGTGATGCTGATAAACTTTTCAGTTGGTACAGTGAAGAAAATATGTTCTATCTTAAAATCTCTTGTTTATTTGATTCAATTTCAGGATTAGTTAAAACAATATTTTGATTTATATACTAATGTTGCTGAGGTTTGATATAATTTCGGCAACATTTTTTTGCTGCATTGATTTTATTGTATTATTTTTGAATATCTTGTTTATTTCTATTGACAAATATGCATTTATATGTATAATTAATGAATATATTTGCATATTCATACATTTGAGCAGGTGTTATTTATGAAAAAGGTTTTTATTGACGGTCAGGCCGGCACAACCGGTCTTCAAATAAAAAATAAGCTTCTAAAGCATCCTAAGGTACAGCTTCTTGAGATTGATGAAAAATTGAGAAAGGATGCTCTTGAAAGAAAAAAACTTATGAATGAAGCTGATGTTGTTTTTCTTTGTCTGCCTGATGATGCAGCAAGAGAGGCGGTCAAGCTTGTTGAAAATCCCAATACGGTTATAATTGATGCAAGTACAGCTCACAGAACAGCTGAGGGTTGGACTTATGGCTTTCCGGAGCTTTCGAAAGAGCATTATGATGCTGTGAAGGGCTCAAAACGTATTGCTAACCCCGGTTGTCACGCCACGGGATTTATTTCACTGGTATATCCGTTGGTTTCAGAAGGTATTATGCCTGATGATTACAATGTAACTGCTCACAGTATAACAGGGTACAGTGGCGGCGGAAACAAAATGATCGGGGAGTATGAGGATGAAAACAGACCTGAGGATTTTGACAGTCCTAGACAATACGGTCTTACTCAGAATCATAAGCATCTGCCTGAAATGAAGGCTGTGTGCGGTCTCAAAGATTTTCCGCTTTTTAATCCTATTGTCAGTGATTATTATTGCGGTATGGCTGTTACAGTGCCGGTTTCTGTCAAATTACTTTCGAAAAAGCTTTCATTTGATGAGTTTCTTATATTTTTTGAAAAATATTATAAGGAAAGCACTTTTATATCTGTTCACAACGGAAATAATGAAGGTTTTATTTCCCCGATGGGACTTGAAGGTACAAATAATATAAAAATATTTGTAAGCGGAAATGATGACAGAATTGTGCTTACAGCAGTTTTTGACAATCTCGGCAAAGGCGCTTCTTCAGCTGCAATTGAGAATATGAATATTGTTATGTGGGATGATCCCGCAATTGCTTTATAACTACGGAGGTATTTTATGAAATTTATTGACGGAGGTGTTACTGCAGCTAAAGGCTATAAGGCTGCAGGTATCCACTGCGGAATCAGAAAAAATCAGACTAAAAAGGATCTTGCAATGATTCTGAGTGAAAACGTTGCCAAAGCTGCAGCTGTTTATACTCAGAATAAGGTTTACGGTGCTCCCATAACTGTCACAAGAAACAATCTGACAAATAAACTTGCTCAGGCTGTAATTGTAAACAGCGGCAACGCCAACACCTGCAATCTTGACGGTGCTGAAAAGGCAGAAAAAATGTGCCAGATTGCAGCTGATGTGCTTAATATTAATAAGAACGATGTTATTGTTGCCTCAACTGGTGTTATCGGTGTGAGCCTTGATGTTGCTCCCATTGAAAACAGCGCGGAAACTCTTGCTTCAATGATGAGTGAAAATGGCGGTCACGATGCTGCACTTGCTATTATGACCACGGATACTGAGCCTAAGGAGTGTGCAGTTGAGTTTGAAATCGGCGGCAAGTCTGTTAAGCTTGGTGCTTGCTGTAAAGGCTCGGGAATGATTCATCCTAATATGGCAACAATGCTTTGCTTTATTACAACCGACTGTGCAATTTCATCTGCTCTTTTACAGAGAGCTTTAAGTGACGTTGTTAAAGATACATTCAATATGATTTCTGTTGATGGTGACACCTCAACCAATGATATGGTTTGCATCCTTGCTAACGGTAAAGCGAAAAATGATGAAATTACAAAGGAGAACGATGATTTCAATACATTTAAAAATGCGTTGAAAGAGGTATCTGTTATTCTTTCCAAGAAAATTGCAGGAGACGGAGAGGGTGCTCAAAGACTTCTTGAATGCAAAGTCACTGAAGCTCCCGATGAAGCAACAGCTAAGAAGATTGCTAAATCTATTATCTGTTCATCTCTTGTGAAAACAGCAATGTTCGGCTCTGATGCAAACTGGGGCAGAATTCTTTGTGCGATCGGTTACACAGAGGGTGATTTCAGTGTTGATAAAATTGAGGTTGATTTATCTTCGGTGAAAGGTACTGTAAAGGTTTGTGAAAACGGCTTCGGAATTGATTTTTCCGAGGAGAAGGCAAAGGAAATTCTTCTTGAGGACGCAATTTGTATTGATATAAATATGCATCAGGGAGACGACTGCGCAACTGCGTGGGGCTGCGATCTTACATATGATTATGTTAAGATTAACGGAGATTACAGAACATAAGAGGTTTGCAAAATATGGAAATTAATGAGGTTATGCGCGCGGAAGTGCTCAATGAAGCGCTTCCGTACATTCAGAAATATTACGGAAAAACCATTGTTGTTAAATATGGCGGCAATGCAATGATTAATCCTGAGTTGAAAAAGGCTGTTATGAGTGATATTATTCTTCTTCAGCTTGTCGGAGTCAAGGTTGTTCTTGTTCACGGCGGAGGTCCGGAAATCAGCAATATGCTCAATAGGCTTGGTGTTGAATCAAAATTTGTCAACGGACTGAGATACACCGACAAGGAAACAGCCGAAATTGTGCAGATGGTACTTTCAGGAAAAACAAATAAAGATCTTGTGTCTTTGATTGATACCTGCGGTGGTAAAGCTGTTGGTATGTGCGGAATTGACGGCGGTATGATAAAGGTTGAGAAGCTTGTTGAAGGAGGCTTTGATTACGGTTATGTCGGTGAAATCAAATCTGTTGACCCGACGCTGATAAGAGAAACTCTCCAGGAGGGCTATATTCCGGTTATTGCAACTGTCGGTATTGATACTGCAGGTCAGGTATATAACATTAATGCTGACACTGCTGCAGCTGAAATTGCAGCGGCTCTTGAGGCGGAAAATATCATCACTCTCACCGATATTCCGGGTCTTATGAGGGATGTAAATGATAAAAGCTCACTTATCTCTGAAATTCATATTGATGAAATTGATGATTTGATTAAAAGCGGCATTATTTATGGAGGTATGATTCCAAAAATCAGAAGCTGTGAAAAGGCAATCCGTTCAGGTGTTAAAAAGGCAGTTATGATTGATGGCAGAATTCCCCATTCAATCATAATTGAAATGTTCTCAAGTGCAGGTATCGGAACTTTGATGACCAATGAGGTGTGAAATGAGTAATTTTGAATTGATTAAAAATGCTGATGAAGCAAGTGTAGCTCAGACCTACGGGCGTTTTCCTGTTGCTATAAAAGAGGGTAAGGGTGCACGTTGCAAGGATTTTGACGGCAAGGATTATATCGATTTTTCAAGCGGTATAGGCGTCAATTCTTTTGGCTTTTGTGATGATGGCTGGGTTTCGGCGGTCACTGCTCAACTTACAACCCTTCAGCATATTTCTAATATTTATTACACTGAGCCTTGTATAAAAGCTGCCGAGATTCTCTGCGCAAAAAGCGGAATGAAAAAGGTGTTTTTTGCTAACAGCGGAGCTGAAAGCAACGAAGGTGCAATCAAGTGTGCCCGCAAATACAGTTTTGAAAAATACGGAGCAGACAGAAACAAAATCATCACACTTGTCAATTCCTTCCATGGAAGAACTGTGACAACTCTCGCTGCAACAGGCCAGGATGTTTTTCATAATTATTTTTATCCCTTTACCGAAGGCTTTGAATATGTGGAAGCAAATGACATTCAGAAGCTCCGTGCAGCGGCTGACCAAAAAGTCTGTGCTGTTATGGTTGAGCTCATTCAGGGTGAAGGCGGAGTTATGCCTCTTGAAAAAAATTATGTAAAAGAGGTTGAAGCTTTTTGCAAAGAAAATGATATTCTTCTTATTGTTGATGAGGTGCAGACAGGTATCGGCAGAACGGGAAAATTGTTTGCTTTTCAAAATTATGATATCAAGCCCGATATTGTAACATCAGCAAAGGGTCTTGGTGGCGGTCTTCCTGTAGGTGCTGTACTTTTTTCTGAAAAAACAGAAAAGGTGCTCAAAGCCGGTGATCATGCAACAACCTTCGGCGGCAATCCCGTTGTCACAGCCGGCGCTTCTTATATTCTTTCAAAAATGGATGAAGATTTCTTTGCAGCTGTAAAAGAAAAAGGGGAGTACATAACGCGAAAAATCCTTGAAATGCCTCATGTTGAAGGCGTTGACGGCATGGGACTTATGCTGGGTGTTCGTGTTGACGAGACTGTAAAAAGCGCTGATATTGTGAAAAAAGCTATATCAAACGGCTTACTTATTCTGACAGCAAAAACAAAAGTCAGACTTTTACCTCCTTTGACAATTTCTTATGAGGAAATCAATGAAGGTCTTTCTGCTCTTGAAAGAACCTTGAAAGAGATTTGATAGCAAGAGAGAGTTTCGATAGAGACTCTCTCGTTTTTTAATAAATTAATGATAAAACAGTTGATTTTTTAAATTGAATAATGTATAATAGTCATCGTTGCAATCGGGGTGTGGCGAAGTTTGGTATCGCGCTTGGTTCGGGACCAAGAGGCCATGGGTTCAAATCCCGTCACTCCGACCACATTTCAAGAAAAAGCACTCACTTTAAATGGGGTGCTTTTTTATTTTTTCTATAATCAAAATTTATTTACTGAATATTAATTATATATTGCTTTGTGTTAATGATTTGTTTACTTTAAAATAATATGTTTTTGGTTGTTTTTAGCTTTTTAATATTGACTTGAAGAGCTTACAAGTTGTATTATTAAGATGAAATAATTATTGAGGAGGAAATTTTGTGAATCTTTCAAAAAAGTTATTAAGTTTGTTGCTGTGTATTCTTATGATATTCAGCTCTGTTTCTGTTTGCGCCTTTGCGCAGGAAGTCACTTACCCTGAATATACATACACAACCCGATATTATACTGCCAAGGCAGATGCTTACGGTTTTGATAAACTGTTTGATGAGGTTGATGTTGCACTTAAAAATGCTGATATACATAAGGTTATTGAAATCACCGACGGTATATCCTTTGATATCGATCTCAGAAGCGTCAATGCTCTCTGTCAGACAATGGACAGATTTGAAGATCTGCTGAGCAACGTTCTTATTAAAATTGCTGTTAATGTTGCTTTGGGTGACCTTGATCAACTCAGCTTCAAAACCTGGCAGACCAAGCTTCAGCGCAGTTCAGTAAATGATGCTATCATCTTCAAGGAACTTATTGAGTTTGTCAATGCAAACGGCACGGTTATTAACAAAATCGTTGACGGTAGTCTTGATCTCGGCCTTGCAAATAAATATATTAATATAAGCTCTGCTTTTGGTGAAAAGGGTATAAGCGGCGAGGTAAAAAAGGCTCTTTTCGGCATTGTTTATGATGACTCACAGCTTGGTGATGCTGTCAAACTTTATGAGAATAACGTTGATGCCTTTGTTTACGGTCCTCTGATGGATAAGCTTGCAGGCGGAGTCCTCAACAGCTATAAGCTGACAGCTGACACAGATGTTGAAGATTTGATCTGCATAATTTTCAATGCATTCTTCAAAGGGGAAATTGCACCCTATCTTAAAAGCATCAATATTAATCTTGCACAGTCTGCTGTTGAAGATGTACGTGCACTTGCTAATTATGTCAATCTGAACGGATCAAGCTATAATTTTAACAATATCAAGCTTGACACCAACGCTTCTGTTGTTTCACAGTTTAATAATGTGGTGGGGGATATTGTAAAGCAGATTATTCCCGGCTGCACCTGGAAAGACGGAGATTATACTCTTATCAGCGAAAACATTACTTCTGCAATCAGATATCTCGGCAAGGCATCAGGTCTTATTTCAAATGCTGACAGCCTTGATTATGAGCAGCTCATGCTTAAGATTATGGAGCTTATTGTTTCAAATGTTAAGTATGAAAATTACACAGATGGTGTTGCTGAGTGCAAAACGATCAAAGATGCCGCCAAGGTTATTTTCATCAATGCTGCAAGAGAAATGGGTATCACTTATGAATATAAGAGCACTGATTCATATCTTGTACCCTTTGGTGATATGCTTGCTGTCTGGGCTTATGATAGATTTGACATCAGGGATAACAATAATAAAGCTTATCGCGGCGGTTGCGGAGATGACGTCTGGACTGTTTTGAATTATATTCTTAATTATTTCCTCTATACTGAGGGCTTTGCCGGATATCTCGGTCTTGACAATGTCTCCAAAACCGATTCATTATTTGTTAAGCTTAATGCACTTTTTGATCTTCTCGGATCTTCAAAGAATAACGGTAAGAGCTTTGACAGTGAAAAATTCCTTGTAGGTAAAAACGGCTCAAAGGGTCTTCTTGATTCAATTCTGACTCTTGATATAGAAAACATTATCAGCCTTACTGCCATCTCTGCATTGAATTTTGCAGGTAAGACAAAGGCAATTGAGCTCTTTTACAACACAATCAGATATGCACTTAATAACTGGGCTGCAAGTGAAATAATTCCTGCTTATATTAACGGCTCTGCATTCACTAATCTTCTTACAAACGAAAACATCGGAACTCTTGTTAAAGGCTTCATCGGCGCCCTTAATGCAAAGAAGAGTAACCTTGCAGTTATTGTTGCGTTCCTTGTCTCTCTTCTTGTGAAGGAAGATCCTGTCGATCTTGGTACACCTTCAGTAACAGTCGGTGACTGTGTTTATACAGGAAAAGATGTTAATCCCGCAATCACTGTAAAATTCGGCAAAACAACTCTTGCGGAAAATATCGATTATATCGTCACAATTGATTCAAAAGAAATCGGCACCGCAAAGGCTGACATTAAATTTATCGGTGTTTACAGCGGCGAAACGTCCAAAAACTTCAAAATCACGCTTGCATCTGTCAGCAAGGTAACATTGGTTTCAGCATCAAAAACCGCTGTTAAGATCAAGTGGAATTCCGTTGCAGGTGCTGACAGCTATAAGCTTTATAACGGCAACACTTATGTCGGCAAGGTTTCTGCGGGTACAACCAGCTATACTTTCAAGAATCTTAAGCCTGGCACAAAATATACCTTCAAGGTTCAGGCTGTTGACAGCGTTTACGGAGCCTCAGGTACAGCTTCTGTTGTCGGTGTTACCAATCCCGATAAGGTTACAGGGATAAAGGTTGGCTCAGCAACAACCAATTCACTCAAGGTGAGCTGGAAGGCGGTGAGTGGTGCAAGCGGATACATTGTTGAAGTTTATGACTCTGCTAAAAAAGCATATGTTCGTGCAGGCAAAACATCTAATCTTTCACTTACAGTAAAAGATCTCAGCTCTTACACTAAGTATAAGTTCAGGGTCAGAGCATACAAAACTGATTCAACAACAGTTTACGGTGATTACTCCGATGCAGTTTACGGTACAACAAAGCTTGACAAGGTCACGGGTCTTAAGTTATCAAAGAGAACAACGAATTCAATCAAGCTAACCTGGAAGGCTGTAAAGAATGCAAAGGGTTACACAGTTGAGCAGTATAAAAACGGAAAGTGGGTTAAGCTCAAGAATGTTACGGGTCTTACCTGCACTGCAAAAGATCTGAAGGCATCCACCAATTATGCTTTCAGAGTAAGAGCTTATGTTTCTTCAAGTGTTTACGGATCATACAGTGACACATTCAAGGTTTATACAGGCGTCAACAAAATCAGCTCAGTAAAAACCTCATCAATCAAAACCACAAGTGTGAAGCTTTCATGGAAAGCTTCCTCAGATGCTTCAAAGTATGTTGTCTATAAGAGCACAGACGGTAAAAACTGGACAAAGGTAGGTTCAACCGAAAAAACTGCTCTTACAGTCAAAAAGCTTGAAACAGGCACAAAATACTATTTCAAGGTTCTTGGCTATAACTCAAAATCAAAGCTTTACAGCGAATCATTCACAAAGGTCAGTGCAACAACACTTGTCGGTAAGGTTGACTCGCTCAAAGCTGTATCACGCAAAAAAGATTCAATTAAGCTTTCCTGGGCTTCCGAACCCGGCGCAAAAGGTTACATAGTTTATATGAGCACCAACGGTAAAAAGTGGAAAAGGGTTGCAACAACATCTTCAAAAGCTTATACTGTCAAAGGACTCAAGTCAAACACAAGTTATCAGTTTAAGGTAAGGGCTTATCAAGTGGTTTCAAAGGATAAGCATTACGGAGCCTATTCTAATATCCTTAAAGCAAAAACTAGGTTATTCTGATCAATACAGCCGCTCTTAACCAAGAGTGGCTGTATTTTTACATTAAATAAAAATGCTGTTTTCAATTGAGTAAACTGTATAAAAAAATATAATAAATTTTATAAAATTCTACTAAATTTATATTGATAAAAGTGTTGAAATAGATATGTTGATGTAGTATAATGATTAAGATTCGGATAGTATGTAAATTTTATACTTGAATATCCGAGCACGGTAAATTATAAAGTTAAATTTTTACCGCAAAAAAAGATAGGAGGTTCTTAAATGAAGGTTAGTTATTTTCCTGGCTGCACTTTAAAAAACAAAGCAAAGGATCTTGATTTATATGCTTATAAATCAGCCGAAGCTCTTGGTGTAACTCTGGAAGAAATTGAAAACTGGCAATGCTGCGGCGGTGTATTCACAACTGCCAAAGACGAGGTTGCTACAAAACTTTCATCTATCCGTGCATTGAAGGAAGCCAATGAAAAGAATCAGCCCCTTGTAACAGTTTGTTCTGCTTGTCACAATGTTATCAAACAGACAAACTATGCTGTTCAGAGCGACAAACAGTTTGCCGACAAGGTAAACAGATATCTCGGTGCAGACGGCGGTTATAACGGTGAGGCTCAGGTTTATCATTATCTTGAAATGCTCAGGGATGTTGTGGGCTTTGACAAAATCAAAGAGAAGGTCAATGATTCACTTAAGGGCAAAAAGATTGCTGCATATTACGGCTGTCTTCTTCTCAGACCTAACAGCGTTATGAAAATGGATGATCCCGAAAATCCCAGAATTATCGAGGATTTCATCAAGGCTATCGGTGCTGAGGCTGTCGTTTATGCAAAAAGAAATGAATGCTGCGGCGGCTATATCGCAGTTGAAAGTCCTTCACTTGCAAAAAAGAACAGTAACTCAGTTGTTGACAATGCAAAGGCTGCAGGCGCTGAAATGATTATCACCGCTTGTCCTCTTTGCCGTTACAATCTCATTAAAAACGGTGCGGATATCCCTGTTGTTTACTTTACGGAAATTCTCGCTGAAGCTCTCGGTGTAAAGGAGGATTCAGATGAATAAAGATTTTCTTCGTGACGAAATCATTCGCATCAGCGGTGTTAACCCCTCAAAGTGCATGCGCTGCGGTAAGTGTTCCGCAACATGCCCCGCTTATGATGAAATGGAGTATCACCCCCATCAGTTCGTAAACATGGTTGAAAGCGGTGATATCAAACCCCTGCTTGAGTCAGACTCACTTTACAAATGTCTTTCTTGCTTTGCTTGTATTGACAGATGTCCCAGAGGCGTTGAACCCGCAAAGCTGATTGAAGCAGTACGTCTTTCAGTTATCAGACAGCAAGGCGCTAACCGTATGTCTGCAAACGATGTTCCCGATCTTCTTGATGATCAGGTTCCTCAGCAACTTCTTGTCAGCGCTTTCAGAAAATATTCAAAGTAAGGAGGAGACAAAATGCAAAGAGTTGGTGTATTTGTATGTTGGTGCGGAAGTAACATTGCGGGCACTGTTGATGTTCAGGCTGTTTCAGAAGCTCTGAAGAATGAGCCCGGAGTTGTTTTTTCAACCAACTATCAGTATATGTGTTCTCAGGCAGGTCAGGAAATGATCAAAGCAGCCGTTGCAGAACATAGTCTCACAGGTATCGTTGTTGCCTCCTGTTCACCCAGAATGCATGAGGCCACATTCCGCAAAACTGCAGCAGCAGCCGGACTCAACCCTTATATGGTTGAAATTGCCAATATCAGAGAGCAGTGCTCCTGGGTACATAAGGATGTTCTTACAGGTACCGAGAAGGCAATCATTCTCGGTAAAGCAGCAATTGCAAAGGTTAATCTCAATGCACCTCTGATTCCCGGTGAATCACCCGTAACAAAGAGAGCTCTTGTTATCGGCGGCGGTATTGCAGGTATTCAGACAGCGCTCGATATTGCTGATGCAGGTTTCCCTGTTGATATTGTTGAAACCAAGCCTACAATCGGCGGTAAAATGGCTCAGCTTGACAAAACCTTCCCTACACTTGACTGTGCAGCTTGTATTCTTACTCCCAAAATGGTTGACGTTGCTCAGCATGAAAATGTAAGAATCTTCTCATACAGTGAGGTTTCGGAAATCAAGGGCTTTGTCGGTAACTTTGATGTAAAAATCAAGAAAAAGGCACGTTATGTCAAGGAAGATGTCTGCACAGGCTGCGGTGCTTGTCTTGAAAAGTGTCCTATGAAAAAAATTCCCAACGAGTTCAATCTCGGCATGGATAACAGAAGTGCAATCTATATTCCTTTTGCACAGGCAGTTCCTAAGGTTGCAACAATTGATCCGAGTGCTTGTAATATGCTTAAAAACGGAAAGTGTGGTGTGTGTGCAAAGGTTTGCGCAGCCGGTGCTATCGATTACAAGCAGCAGGATGAATATATTGATGAGAAGTACGGTGCAATTGTTGTTGCAACAGGCTTCAATCCCATCAGTATGGAAAAATTTGATGAGTTTGCTTACAATCAGTCAAAGGATGTTATCACATCTCTTGAATTTGAACGTCTGACAAATGCTGCCGGTCCTTCAGCTGGTAAGCTTCTCCGTCCTTCAGACGGTGTTCATCCTCACACAATTGTCTTTGTTCAGTGTGTCGGTTCACGTTGTGAATCCTGTGCTGAAAAGGGCAAGGAGTATTGTTCAAAGATTTGCTGTATGTACACTGCAAAGCACGCAATGCTCACAAGAGACAAATATCCCGACACTGAAGTTTACGTATTCTATATTGACGTAAGAACTCCCGGCAAGAACTTTGATGAATTCTACCGCCGTGCTGTTGAAGAATATGGCGTTAAGTACATCAAGGGTATGGTTGGTAAGGTTGTTCCCGAAGGCAATAAGCTTAAGGTTCAGGCTTCTGATCTTATTGCAAACAAGCAGCTTAATATAGATGCTGACCTTGTTGTTCTTGCAGCTGCAATCGAGCCCGATAAGTCAGCTCGTCCTCTTGCAACAATGCTTACTGCAAGTATGGATACAAACGACTTCTTTACAGAAGCTCATCCCAAGCTCAGACCTGTTGAAAGTCCCACAGCCGGTGTGTTTCTTTCAGGCGCATGCCAGGGCCCCAAGGATATTCCCGAAACGGTTTCTCAGGCAGGAGCTGCAGCTTCAAAAGTAATCGGTCTTCTTGCTAAAGATAAGCTTACAGGTAACCCCTGTATTGCAAATTCAAATGAACTTATGTGTAACGGCTGTTCATCTTGTGAAAGAGTATGTCCCTACGGTGCAATTACCTATGAATCAAAGGAATTCCGTATGCCCGACAGAACAACAAAGATCAGACGCGTTGCTTCAGTTAATCCTGCTGTTTGCCAGGGTTGCGGTGCTTGTACGGTTGCTTGTCCGTCAGGCGCAATGAATCTTAAAGGATTCTCAAGTGAACAGATCATCGCGGAGGTGGATGCAATATGCAAGTAAATGAATATAAGCCTTTGATCGTTGCTTTCTGCTGTAACTGGTGTTCATATGCCGGTGCAGACCTTGCAGGAAACAACAGACTTAACTATCCCGCTGATGTAAAAATCATTCGTGTACCTTGCTCCTGCAGAGTTAATCCCATGTTTGTCCTCCGTGCCTTCCAGCGCGGAGCTGACGGTGTAATCATCTGCGGTTGCCATCCCGGTGACTGCCATTACACATCAGGCAACTATTACACCCGCCGTCGTATGACAGCACTTTTCTCAATGCTTGATTATCTCGGTATTGAAAGAGAACGCACCCGTCTTGAGTGGGTTTCAGCTGCTGAAGGTGCAAAATTTGCTGCAACAATGAACGATTTTGCTGAAAAGGTTGCGGCTCTCGGAGAAAACAAGAGATTGGAGGATCTGAGATGCAAAAAATAACTCGTGAACAATTGGTTGATAAGGCAGTTTCCCTTCTTGAAAACGGTACTGTAAGTGCTGTTATGGGCTGGGAAAGGGGTGAGTTCTGCTACGACGTAACTCCCGCTGTTTTCAAATCAGCTGATGAAATTAAAGAAAAATTTATATGGAACGATTTCTGCGGAGCAAACTTTTCTAAGTACCTCGTTTCAAAAACAGATAAGGTTGAAGGTAAAATTCTTGTTTTCCTCAAGCCTTGTGATACTTACAGCTTTAATCAGCTTCTTACCGAGCACAGATTTGACCGTGAGAAAGTTTATGCTGTCGGCATTCCCTGTGAAGGTATGGCTGACATTGCAAAGATCAAGGCTGTAACAGGTGACGGTATCGTTTCAATCAGCTCTGAGGCTGATAATGTTTCAGTTGAAACTATTTATTCAGAAGACAAGTTTGTAATTGCTTCAGCTGATGTTCTTGCTGAAAGATGTGTTAACTGCAAGAGCAAGAAGCACGTTGCTTATGACGAGCTTATGGGTGAAGAAGGGGATATCATTGAATCTGCAAGATTTGATGAGGTTGCTGCAATTGAAGCAATGACTCCCGATGAGAGATTCGAATTCTGGCAGAATGAGCTTTCACGTTGCATCCGTTGTAATGCTTGCCGTGACGTTTGTCCTGCATGCACCTGTGAGAAATGCGTTTTTGACAATCCTAATTCCGGTGTTGAAAATAAATCTCCTGCAAACAGCTTTGAGGAAAAGATGTTCCACATTATCAGAGCTTTCCACGTTGCAGGCCGCTGCACAGACTGCGGTGAATGTTCAAGAGTTTGTCCTCAGAACATTCCTCTTCATCTTCTCAACCGTAAATTCATCAAGGATATGAATGAATTTTACGGTGAGTATCAGGCAGGTGCTGAAGTTGGTTCAAGAGCTCCTCTTGTAAATTACACAACAGAAGACCTTGAGCCCGGTGATGTTTTTGACAGGAGGGATTCAGATGCTTAAGTGTTCACTTGATAAAATCAATTCAGTTTTTGCTGAAATTTCAAAAAGCGCTTCTCTGTATCTTCCTGTTGATCAGAACGACGGAAGTGCCGCTTATAAAAAATGGGAAGAGGGCACTAAGTGGAGCCAGGCTCTCAACACAGTAAGAAGTCCAAAAGATTTCTTCTTCCCTCAGACTGAAAATCTTATGGAATTCAAAACCTCAGGCAAAAACATTGAGGTTATTGATACAAGAAGCGAAAGTGAAGATTTTGTTATTTTCGGTGTAAGAGCTTGTGATGTCAAGAGCTTTGAAATTCTTGACAGAGTTTTCCTCTCTGAGCCCGTTGACAGCTTCTATGCTTCAAGACGTGAGCATGCGGTAATCATTTCTCTTGCTTGCGGCAAGCCCTCTGAAACATGCTTCTGCAAGGCTTTCGGCATTGATGCAGCTTCACCCGAGGGTGATATCACTTGCTGGAAAACCGAAGATAGCCTTTATATGAATGCAAACACTGAAAAGGGTGAAAATCTTCTTGCAAAAATCAGTGCTTTCACCGAGGAATGTGATGAAGCTGCCGTTGAAAGTGAAAAGGCTAAAATCAACGCTGTAATGGCTAAGCTTCCTCTCGGTAATCTTACCACTGATTCCTTCGGCGGCGGAAAAACCAATGAGTTTTTCAATCTTCCCGAATGGGATGAACTCTCACAGTCCTGCCTTGGTTGCGGAACCTGTACTTTTGTTTGTCCTACCTGTCAGTGTTATGATATCAAGGATTTCAACACAGGTAACGGTGTAATCCGTTTCAGATGCTGGGATTCCTGTATGTATTCAGATTTCACAAAAATGGCTCATGGAAATAACAGACTCACTCAGAAGGAACGTTTCCGTCAGCGCTTTATGCACAAGCTTGTTTATTATCCCGAAAACAATAACGGATTATTCAGCTGTGTTGGTTGCGGACGTTGTATTTCAAAGTGTCCCATTTCTATGAATATCGTTAAAGTAATGAAAAAGATCGGAGGGAAAGTAAGTGAATAATGTTGTTGATACTTTAATTCCCAAAGTTGGCGTTATTACAGATGTTCGAATTGATACTCCCGATATCAAAACCTTCAGAGTTGTCACAACTGACGGTAAGAAGGCTTTTGATCACAGACCGGGTCAGTGTGCTATGCTTTCTGTTCCCGGTGTCGGAGAAGCAATGTTCTCAATCACTTCTTCACCCACAAATGAAGAGTATATGGAGTTTTCGATCAAAAAGTGCGGTTGTGTAACCGAGTGGCTTCATCAGGCTGAGGTTGGTCAGCAGATTACAATCAGAGGACCTTACGGAAATCCCTTCCCCGTTGATGATGTTTTTGCAGGAAAGGATATGCTCTTTATCGCCGGCGGTGTTGGTCTTGCTCCCTTACGTTCAGTAATCAACTATTGCCGTCATTACCGTGACCGTTACGGTAAGATCGACATTGTTTACGGTTCAAGAAGCAAGCAGGATCTTCTTGATTATAAGGAGATTATCGATGAGTGGTCAACTGATGCAGGAGTAAACGTTCACCTGACAATTGACAATCCTCAGGATGATTGGGATGGTCATGTAGGCTTTGTTCCCAATTTCGTAAAAGAACTCAATTTTGATACAAATAAGATTGCTGTTCTTTGCGGACCTCCGATTATGATTAAATTTACACTTCAGGGACTTTGTGATATCGGCTTCGATAAAACAAATGTTTACACCACACTTGAGCTGAGAATGAAGTGCGGTGTCGGTAAGTGTGGAAGATGTAACGTTGGAGCAAAATATGTTTGCAAAGACGGTCCTGTTTTCCGTTGTGATGAATTAGATGAACTTCCCAGTGAATATTAAAGGAGTATTGATATGGAAAAATTAGTAAATATTTTTCTCTACGGTAAGAAATATGCAGTCCCCGAAAATCTTACAATTATGACCGCTATGGAATATGCCGGATACCAGCTTAAGCGTGGATGCGGTTGCCGTAACGGTTTCTGCGGTGCTTGTGCAACAATATACCGTATCAAAGGCGACAAGGACCTCAAGGCTTGCCTTGCTTGTCAGACTAAGGTTGAAGACAATATGTATATTGCCACAATTCCTTATTATCCTCTTGACAAGAAAACTTATGACATTGAAAACATTCCTGTAACAGAAGCTGTTATGATGCAGCTTTATCCTGAAATTTATGCTTGTGTTGGCTGTAACGCCTGCACAAAGAGCTGTACTCAGGAGCTTAACGTTATGCAGTACATTGCATACGCTCAGCGCGGTGATTTTGAGAAATGTGCTGAGGAGTCATTTGACTGTGTAATGTGCGGTGTTTGTTCAACAAGATGTCCCGCCGGTATTTCTCATCCTCAGGTTGCAATGCTTGCAAGAAGAATCAACGGTAAGTATCTTGCTCCCGGATGCGGTCACCTTGAAGATAGAGTACGTGAAATCAAGAACGGTGAATTTGTTGAGCTCATCGAAGCTCTTATGAACAAGCCTCTTGAAGAAATGAAAGAACTCTACAACACAAGAGAAATCGAGAAATAAGGAGGATAACATATGTATTCGGAAAAATTTCAGAAATCACTTGCAGCAGTTGAAGCAGCAAGAGAAAAAAATATCGCATTGGAACCCGATCGTATGACTGCAAAGCAGAAGGAAGATCTTCTTGCAGCATTCCATCCTGACTATAAGCAGAGCGAATTCGACGTTCTCAAAATCGGTCCCAATAAGGGTGATAAGGTACCCATCGAGCTTGCTGAAACTCTTCAGGCTCACAGCAGAATCACAGCTGACAGCGTTGATCTTTCAGCTCCTGATTATGAAACCGATGTTCTTATCATCGGTGGCGGCGGAGCAGGTTCAGCTGCAGCCATTGAAGCTCACGAAGCCGGTGCTGATGTTATGATTGTAACAAAGCTTCGTATCGGCGATGCTAACACAATGATGGCTGAAGGCGGAATCCAGGCTGCAGATAAGCCCAACGATTCTCCTGCAATTCACTTTGTTGATGCTTTCGGCGGCGGACATTTTGCAGCAAAGAAAGAGCTTCTTTCAAAGCTTGTTTGTGATGCTCCCGAAGCAATCCAGTGGCTTAGCAACCTGGGTGTTGAATTCGATAAGGATGCTGACGGCACAATGGTAACAACTCACGGCGGCGGCACATCACGTAAGCGTATGCACGCTGCAAAGGACTATTCAGGTGCTGAAATTATGAGAACCCTCAGAGATGAGGTTTTAAACAGAAACATTCCTGTCATTGATTTCACAGCTGCAATTGAGCTTATCCTTGACGAAAACGGCAATGCAGCAGGCGCTGTCCTTCTCAACATGGAAACTGATGAGCTTCTTGTTGCTAAAGCAAAGACAGTTATCATTGCAACCGGCGGTGCAGGACGTATGCATTATCAGGGCTTCCCCACATCAAACCATTACGGTGCAACCGCTGACGGTCTTGTTCTTGGTTACAGAGCAGGCGCAAAGCTTCTTTATGCTGAAACTCTTCAGTATCATCCCACAGGTGTAGCATTCCCCGAGCAGATTTTCGGTGCTCTTGTTACTGAAAAGGTACGTTCACTCGGTGCTAAACTTGTTAATGTCAACGGTGAAGTATTTATGCATCCTCTTGAAACACGTGACGTTTCTGCAGCTTCAATTATCCGTGAATGCTCCGAAAGAGATAACGGTGTTGACACAGGAAACGGCAAGGGAATCTGGCTTGACACTCCGATGATTGAAAAAATCGGCGGTGAAGGAACAATCGAAAAGAGAATTCCTGCTATGATGAGAATGTTTGAAAAGTACGGAATCGACATCCGTAAGGAACCCATTCTTATTTATCCCACTCTTCACTATCAGAACGGTGGTCTTGATATCACAGAAGACTGTATGACTACCAACGTTGAAAATCTCTATGTAGCTGGTGAGGCAGTCGGAGGAATCCACGGCAGAAACCGTCTTATGGGTAACTCACTTCTTGACATCATCGTATTCGGCAGAAGCGCAGGTAAAAATGCAGCTGCTAAAGCAAAGGATGTTAAGCTTGGCGCACTTTCACTTGATCACGTTGCAAAATTTGAGAAGGAAATTGCTGATGCAGCTATTGATACAGCTGTTGTATCTCCTAAACTTCTTCCCGATTACACACGTAAGGTTTGATTTAAAGGAGTAAATACAAAATGAGTTTATTTAACGGCGTAATTTCAATCAGCAATATTTCAACTCTTCTGTTTGTTGCATTTGCTGTTCTTTTCTTCGGATACCTTCTTGGCAGAATTACTGTCAAGGGTATCTCTCTCGGAGATGCAGGCGTATTTATCATCGCTCTTGTTTTCGGTGCACTGTTCTTCAATGTTAACGAAGCAGGGGAGTTGCTCTTCGATTTCTCAGCCAAAGCTTATGACTTTTCCAGCGGGCTTTCGATTATTGAAAGCTTAGGTCTTGTTCTCTTCGTTACCTCAGTAGGTTACATTGCAGGACCCAAATTCTTCGGAAATTTCAAGCGTAATTTCAAATCCTATGTTCTTCTTGGTATAATTATTATCCTTGCAGGCGGTCTTGCTGCTGTTGCTTGTATTTATGCCGGTGAAATTTTCGGATACGGTGCAAGCATTGAAACTCAGGACGGTTTTGTTGCAATGATTGTCGGCCTCCTTTCAGGCTCACTTACATCAACACCTGCTTTCTCAGCAGCAAAGGCAACTGTTGCCGAGGAATACACAAGCCTTGTATCGGTTGGTCACGGTATTGCTTATATTTTTGGTGTTATCGGTGTTGTACTCTTCGTTCAGATTATCCCGAAATTAACCAAGGCTGATATGGCAAAAGAAAGAGAAAAGCTTGTCATTAAGTCTGATACTGAAGATTCAAAGAAAAAAGCAATTAAAATCTTTGAAATTGACCATATGGGAATTGCAGGATTCTCACTTGCTGCAATTCTCGGTACTGTTATCGGTCAGGTGAAAATTCCTCTTTCATCAGAAGGTTTAAGCGGAACTTGCTTCTCACTCACAACAACAGGCGGTTGTCTTCTTGTCAGCCTTCTTCTTGGTCATTTTGGAAGAATTGGCAAGGTCGGTATTATGCCTGCACAGAGCACACTCAAGCTTTTCAGAGAGCTTGGACTTGTTCTCTTCCTTGTTGGCGCAGGTGTTCCCGGCGGTGCAGAGTTCATTGCAAACTTTGACCCCATGTACTTTGTTTACGGTATCATAATGACAATTGTACCTCTTCTGATAGGTTATATCTTTGCTAAGTATGTTCTGAAGCTCAGTCTTCTTAACAACCTTGGCTCAATCACAGGCGGTATGACAAGTACCCCCGCACTCGGAACATTGATTTCAACTGCAGGAACTGAGGACGTTGCAGCTGCTTATGCAGCAACATATCCCGTTGCTCTTATTGCTGTTGTTCTTGTTTCGCAGTTTATAGTTATTCTGTTCTGATAATAAAATTTCAAGGTGATGCTTTTGTCAAAGTGTCACCTTGTTTTTTGTGGTTAAATTAAACTTCTCGGCCCAAAATATAATTGAGGTGATTATTATGTGTACTGCTGTGTCTTTCAAAACAAAAGACCATTATTTCGGAAGAAATCTCGATTTGGAAAGAGGATATAATGAAAGGGTTACTATTACTCCTGAAAGCTTTGTTTTAAAATTCAGAAATCAAACAGTTATTGAAACTCATTATTCGATGATAGGGATGGCTTGTATTGCGGACTGTTACCCCTTGTATTTCGAGGCAACAAATTCCGCAGGTCTCAGTATAGCCGGGTTGAATTTCCCGGGAAATGCCGTATATAATGATTACGCTGCCGATAAAATTAATATTGCTTCCTATGAATTTATACCCTTTATTCTTGCCCAGTGTTCAGATGTAACTGAAGCGGAAAGCCTGCTGCATAGAATCAATGTAACATCCGATGCTTTTTCGGAAAAACTCCAACCGACACCGCTTCATTGGATAATTGCCGATGCCGACAGAAGTATAACAGTTGAACCTTTAATAAGCGGTCTTAAAATTTATGACAACCCATTCGGAATTTTAACAAACAATCCGACGTTTGATTTTCATGTTCAGAATATCAATAATTATATGCATCTGAGTGAGGGAGCTGCATCTGACAGTCTCAGCAAAAATTTTGAATTAAGCAATTACAGTCTTGGCATGGGTGCTCTCGGCTTGCCGGGTGATTATTCTTCAGCTTCAAGATTTGTCAGAGGAGTTTTTATAAAAGAAAAATCAAAATGCGGTGAATCAGAAAGCGAAAGTGTTTGTCAGTTTTTTCATATTCTTGACGGTGTTGCAATGCCGTACGGATGTGTTTTAACAGAAAAAGGTGAATATGAATTTACAAGATATTCCTCGTGCTGCAACACGGAAAAAGGAATATATTATTACAAAACCTATAACTGTTTTTTGCCTTTTGCAGTTGATATGAATTCATTTAATCTTAAATCTGACAAACTGATTGAAATCTCCTTTGAAGATGAATTTATTGCAAGCAAATCACTTGAAAAAGATTACTCATCATTGTATAATTACAAAAAGGAGTGATTTAAATGCAATTACTTAAAGTTGATAAAAGCCATTACGTCGGACAGGCAGATCCGTTCATCTTAAAAAGCAGTGACGGTCGTTATTATATCTATGTAACCGGTCACGAAGGAGTGTATGCTTACCATTCAGACAATCTTCTTGAAGGTTGGGAGTATTACGGAATTGTTATGACAGTTCCGGGACTTGATTCCTTCTGGGCTCCCAGTGTAATTGAATATAACGGACGTTATTATATGTATAATTCAATGGAAATTTATGATGATACACCTGACAAGGGTGGTCACAGAGGTGCAATGCACGTTTCTGAATCAGATAATCCTCTCGGACCCTTTGTCAATGCCAAAAGAATTCTTCATCCTTTTTCAATAGATTCCCATATTGTGCAGAATGAAGCCGGCCTATTCTTGTTCTATTCTTCAAATAAATTTGAGGGAGAAAGAATCGGTACCTGCATTTATGTTGACAGAATGCTTGATCCTTTCACACCTGAAGGAAAGCCTGTCCTTGCTCTTGAACCGACACTTGATGAGGACATTTACTGCAGAGACAGATACAAAAAAGGTCAGCATTGGCACACAATTGAAGGCGCCTTTTACTTTAAGGAGGGTGACTGGCATTATCTTATGTATTCAGGAAACTGCTTTGAGCAGCCCACATATTACATCGGATATGCAAGAGCTAAGACAGATGAAACCGATCTGACAAAAATCAAATTTGAAAAATATCCAGATGAAAATACTTATCATCCCGTCCTTAAAGCCAATGAATTTGAAGAGGGAACAGGACATCACTCCATGATTAAGGAGGATGGACAATGGTATGCGGTTTACCACGCCCGTGATTATTCTTATAAATCAGAGGCAAGTGCCTTTGATGCAAGAAACGCAAGAATATGTAAGCTTAATGTTTCCGACGGAATAATTACAGCTGAGCGTTATAAGGATCATATTTAAACTTCATAATAAAACAGTTGATTATTTCAACTGATGGATGTATAATTAATTATTGAAAATTTGGAGGAAATTAAAATGGAAAACAACGTTACAATTTTTGATCATCCTTTGATTCAGCACAAGCTTTCAATTCTCAGAAGCAAGGAAACATGCTCAAAGGATTTCAGATCTCTTGTTTCTGAAATTGCAGTACTTATGGGATATGAAGCAACACGTGATCTTCCTTTGGAGGATGTTGAGATTGAAACACCCATTTGTAAAATGACAGCAAAGCATATCAGTGGCAAAAAGCTTGCAATTGTCCCCATTCTCAGAGCGGGTCTCGGAATGGTTGACGGCATCAGCTCCCTTGTGCCCTCCGCAAGAATCGGTCATATCGGTCTTTACAGAGATGAAGAAACTCTTATCCCCGTTGAGTATTACTGCAAGCTCCCCAAGGATATCAGTGAAAGAGATGTTATTGTTGTTGATCCTATGCTTGCAACAGGCGGATCAGCCATTGATGCTGTTTCACAGATCAAGCTGAGAAATCCCCGTTCAATTAAATTTATGTGCATTATTGCAGCACCTGAAGGTGTAAATGCATTTGTTGAAAAGCATCCTGACGTTCACGTTTTTTGTGCAGCTCTTGATGAAAAGCTCAATGAATCAGGTTATATCGTACCCGGTCTTGGTGACGCAGGTGACAGAATTTTCGGAACAAAATAAATATAAAGAAAACACTTGACATCTGTGTTCTTTAGTGGTACACTCTAACAAGTAATTTAATATGTTTATATTAAAAGCTAAGACGAAGACGGACTAAATTGATTTTTCTCAGAGAGCCGATGGCGGTGTGATATCGGCAGAATAGATTTAAGTTCCCATCACTTCTGAGCTGAAAGAGTGAAAACATTGTTTAGTAATTCTTTCCGTAATGCTGCGTTAAAAGCATAGGGCTTGTTTGAGCCTGAAGTGGCGGTTTAGATCGCAATTTGAGTGGTACCGCGGGTATTGTATTTTACTCGTCTCATGATTAATTTCATTGAGACGAGTTTTTTATTTGTAATTAATTCTTATGAACGAACGGAGGATAAGAATGGAAAATATTAAAAATGAGCTTTTAGAAGTGGCGTTCAGAATTAAGGAAATGCGTGAAATTGCAGGATATTCAGAAGCTGAAATGGCTGAAAAGACCGATGTCAGCGTTGAAGAATATCGTTGCTATGAAGCCGGCACAGTGGATTTCCCTTTTACTTTTATTCACAAGTGCGCAAAAGCTTTCAATATTGGTATTACTGATATCCTTGAAGGTCAAAGTGCTAATCTTTCATCCTACACAGTGACAAGAAAAGGACACGGTAAAAGAACCTCAAAGGAAGAGGGCATTGAAATTACCAATCTTGCTCCTTTGTTCAGAGATAAGCTTGCTGAGCCCTACCTTGCTAAATACGAATATAAGCCTGAGCTTCAGGACAAGCCTATTCATACAATTACCCACGGCGGTCAGGAATTTGACGTTGTGCTCAGCGGTAAGCTTAAAGTGAGAATCGGAGATCACACAGAAATTCTCAGTGAAGGTGACAGTATTTATTATAAGAGCTCAACTCCTCACGGTATGATTGCTGTTGACGGTGAAGACTGTACATTCCTTGCTGTTGTTATGTCAGGTGATGAGGGTACTGGTGAAAATGAAATCAACGAAACATTTTTAACCTCCAAGCCTACACATGAGCTTGAAGTCAAAAAATTCATCAAAACAGTTGAAGATCAGAACGGAACACTCACATCAATTGACTTTGTTGATGAAGATAAGTTCAATTTTGCTTTCGATGTTGTTGATGCAATTGCCGATAAATTCCCTGAGAAGCTTGCAATGCTTCACGTTTCCAATGATAAAACAGAACGCAGATTTACATATAATGATATGAAAAAGGAATCTGCAAGAGCTGCCAACTATTTCAAGAGTCTTGGCATTTCAAAAGGCGACAGAGTTCTCGTTGTGTTAAAGAGACATTATCAGTTCTGGATAACTGCTCTTGCGCTTCACAAGCTTGGTGCAGTCATGATTCCCGCAACAAATCAGCTTCTTGCACACGATTTTGATTACCGTTTCAATGCAGCCGGTGTAAACTCAATTATCTGCACCTCAGACGGTGATACAGCATATCAGGTTGAGCTCGGAGCAGAAAAATATGACGGACTCAAAAATAAAATCATTGTTGGCGAAGACAGAGAAGGTTGGCACAATTTTGACACGGAATATAAACTCTTCAGAAGCATCTATCCCCGTGAAGAAGATGCCTCCTGCGGTAACGACACAATGCTAATGTTCTTCACATCCGGCACAACAGGTTATCCCAAAATTGCTGCTCATAATTATAAGTATGCCCTTGGCCACTTTATAACAGCAAGATATTGGCATTCAATTACACCCGGTGATCTTCATCTCACAATTTCAGATACGGGATGGGGTAAAGCTCTTTGGGGTAAATTCTATGGTCAGTGGATGTGTGAAGGTGCAGTATTTACATACGACTTTGACAGATTCAATGCTGCGGAAATTCTTCCCATGTTTGCCAAGTATCATATCACAACATTCTGTGCTCCTCCCACAATGTACAGAATGCTCATCAAGGAAGACCTTTCCAAGTATGACCTTTCATCTGTACGTTATGCAACAACAGCAGGTGAGGCTCTCAATCCCGAGGTGTTCTATCAGTTTGAAAAAGCAACAGGCCTTGTTATTATGGAGGGCTTCGGTCAGACTGAAACAACACTTTCAATCGGTAACCTTATTGGAACAAAACCCAAGCCCGGTGCTATGGGTAAACCGGTTCCTCTTTATGATATTGACATTGTTGATCCTGACGGCAACTCCTGCCGCGTTGGTGAAACCGGTGAAATCGTTATCAGAACCGACAAAAAGGTTCCCTGCGGATTATTTAAAGGCTATTATGGTGACCAGGAAAAGACTGATGAGGTATGGCATGACGGTATGTATCATACAGGTGACACAGCTTGGTGTGATGAGGACGGTTATTTCTGGTATGTCAGCCGAATTGATGACGTTATCAAGTCATCGGGTTACAGAATCGGGCCCTTTGAAATTGAAAATGTTATTATGGAGCTTCCTTATGTTCTTGAATGCGGTGTTTCAGCCGAGCCTGACGAAATAAGAGGTCAGGTTGTTAAGGCAAGCATCGTCCTCACCAAAGGAACAGAACCCACTGAGGAGCTTAAAAAGGAAATTCAAAGCTATGTAAAGAAAAACACAGCTCCTTATAAATATCCCAGAATTGTTGTTTTCCGCGATGAGCTTCCCAAGACAATCAGTGGCAAGATCATCAGAAATAAGCTGTAATTATGGAAAAGAGACTGACAATTTTTGCCGGACATTACGGCAGCGGTAAAACTAATATTGCAATTAATTATGCTTGCCATCTGAATGAGCAAGGGCATAAGGTTATCATCGGTGACCTTGATATTGTTAATCCTTATTTCAGAACAACCGACAGCAAGCAGGAGCTTGAAAGCAAAGGCATTGAGCTGATTTGCTCAGACTTTGCAAACAGCAACCTTGACATACCTTCTATTCCTCAGGCAATGAACAGAATCATTCAGGAGAAGACATCATTTGCTGTTATGGATATCGGGGGAGATGACTCGGGCGCCGTTGCTCTTGGCAGATATGCTGATGAAATTTCAAAGCAGGATTATGAAATGGTTTTTGTTGTGAATTTCTTCAGACCCTTGACACCTGATACGGAGTCTGCTTATTCCGTTATGAGAGAAATTGAACAGGCGTCATCACTCAAATTCACTTCAATTGTCAACAACTCTAATCTCGGAAGTGAAACGACCTTTGCTCATATTAGAAATTCAAAGATGCAAACAGAAAAGCTTAGTTCACTTGCAAATCTTCCCATAAAGTTCACTGCAATAAACAGAGAGCTTTATAACCCGACAGACAATAAAACCAAAGAATATTTTTCTCTGGATTTACAGAAAAAATTATTCTGACAGGAGACAGATAAATATGGCAAAATTAACATTTAACATTGATTTATGCAAAGGATGCGGACTTTGTGTTTCAGTGTGTCCGAAGAATATTCTGATTTTATCAAAGGATAAAATCAATGCAAAGGGACATTCTCCCGTTGAAATTACAGATCAGGCTTCCTGCATCGGCTGTGCTTTTTGTGCAACTATGTGTCCTGACTGTGTAATTAAAGTTGAAAAGTGAGGAATAAAAATGGCTGATAAAGTTTTAATGAAGGGTAATGAGGCAATTGCCGAGGCTGCAATTCTTGCAGGCTGCAGACATTACTTCGGCTATCCTATTACTCCTCAGACAGAAATTGCCGCTTATATGGCAAAAAGAATGCCTAAAATCAACGGTTGCTTCCTTCAGGCTGAAAGTGAGGTAGCAGCTATCAATATGGTTTACGGTGTTGCATCAACAGGAAAAAGAGTTATGACATCATCTTCTAGCCCCGGAATTTCACTCAAGGCTGAAGGTTTATCTTATCTTGCCGGCTGTGATCTTCCTGCTCTTGTCGTCAATGTTCAGAGAGGCGGACCGGGTCTTGGCGGCATCCAGCCTTCACAGTCTGATTATTTTCAGGCAACCAAGGGCGGCGGCCACGGTGATTACAGAATGATTGTTCTTGCTCCAAGCTCTGTTCAGGAAATGGCGGATCTTACAATCAAGGGATTTGATCTTGCTGATAAATATCGCGTTACATCAATGATTCTTGCCGACGGTACAATCGGTCAGATGATGGAGCCCGTCACTCTTGAAGCGCCTGCACAGAAGGATTATGACAAATCCTGGGCTGCAACTGGTACTCAATGCAAAAGAAAGCACAATATTGTGAATTCACTTATTCTTTCACCTGAAGAGCTTGAAAGACTCAACTTTGAAAGATATGAAAAATATAAAACAATCGAAGATAACGAAGTAATGTATGAAGAATACCTTATGGATGATGCTGAAATTTGTGTCTGTGCATTCGGTATTGCATCAAGAGTTGCAAAAAATGCAATCAACACTGCAAGAAAAGAGGGCATTAAGGTTGGTCTTATCCGTCCCATTACTCTCTGGCCTTTCCCTGCGGAGCCTATCAGAAAAGCTGCTGACAAAGTTAAATGCTTTATCAGTGTTGAACTTTCAATGGGTCAGATGATTGAAGATGTCAGACTTGCCAGTGAATGCAAAAAGGATGTTTTCCTTTGCAACAGAGTCGGCGGTATGATTCCTTCACCCGAACAGATTCTTGAATCAATTCGTGAACACAGTAAAGGAGGTAATGTATAATGGTTGTTTTTGAAAAGCCCAAGTCATTATGTGACGTGCCCTTACATTACTGTCCCGGTTGTACTCATGGTATTATTCACCGACTTATTGCCGAAACCATCGATGAGCTTGGCATTGAAGGCAGAACAATCGGTGTTGCTCCCGTAGGGTGCGCTGTTATGTCTTATAATTATTTTGAATGTGATATGGTTGAAGCCGCACACGGAAGAGCTCCCGCAGTTGCAACCGGTCTGAAGCGTTCAGATCCCGATAATCACTTTGTGTTTACTTATCAGGGTGACGGTGACCTTGCTTCTATCGGTATGGCTGAAACTGTTCACGCCGCAGCAAGAAACGAAAATATTACAATTATTTTTGTAAACAATGCAATTTACGGAATGACAGGCGGTCAGATGGCCCCCACATCTCTTCCCGGTCAGATTACTCAGACTTCACCTTATGGCAGAGATGTTAATCATTGCGGATTACCTGTCAAGGTTTCCGAGCTTCTTGCTCAGATTGACGGTGCAGGTTATATTGAAAGAGTTGCTGTCAATAATGTTAAAAACGTTAAAAATGCCAAGAAGGCAATTAAGAAAGCCTTTCAGAATCAGCTTGATAATAAAGGATTCTCTTTGGTTGAAGTGCTTTCGACCTGCCCCACAAACTGGGGTATGTCTCCCGTCAAGGCGCTTGATTGGGTTGATGAAAATATGATTCCTTATTATCCTCTCGGTGTTTATAAAGACAGAGATGCTGCAAGTAAGAGTGAATAAGGAGGGGACATTATGAGTACTACACAAATTTTAATTGCAGGCTTCGGAGGTCAGGGTGTACTTTTTTCAGGAAAGCTTCTTGCTTATCTTGGTATGCTCGATGATAAAAATGTAAGCTGGCTCCCTTCTTACGGTCCCGAAATGAGAGGTGGTACGGCTAACTGCAGTGTTATTATCAGTGATGATGCGGTTGGTTCACCGATTATTGCAAAACCTGATTGCCTTGTTGCAATGAACCTTCCTTCACTTAAAAAATATCAGAATGACGTTTTACCCGGCGGTGTGATTATTCTCGATTCAACTCTTATTGATGAGATTCCCGAAAGAACAGACGTAAAGATTTTTGCTGTGCCTTCAACAAAAATTTCCGGAGATGAAGGCTTTGGAAATCTTGCAAATATGATTCTTATGGGAAAGCTTATCAAGGAATGTTCGGTTTTTAAATCAGAAAATATTTCAGAGGCTGTTAAAAAAATTGTTCCTCCGAGAAAATCACAGTTAATTGACGTTAACATTAAAGCCATTGAGCTTGGATATAATTATTAATTAAGAGGTGCTGAAAATGGAAATTAAAATTACAAAAACCAATTCACCCAAGACAAAGCCCGCAAAAGGACAGAAGCTTGGCTTCGGTCACATCTTTACCGATCATATGTTCATTATGAACTACACCGAAGGTAAAGGCTGGCACGACGCAAGAATCGAGCCTTACGGCAACATTTCTCTTGACCCCAGTGCAATGGTTTTCCATTACGGACAGGAGATGTTTGAAGGTCTTAAGGCTTACAGAGGTGCAGATGATCAGATTTATCTTTTCCGTCCTGATATGAACGCAAAAAGAGCAAACAATTCAAACGCAAGACTTTGTATCCCCGAGATCCCCGAGGATGTATTTGTTGATGCAGTTAAGGCAATTGTTGACATTGACAGAGACTGGGTTCCTTCAGATGAAGGCACATCTCTCTATATTCGTCCCTTTGTTATTGCAACTGACGAATTCCTTGGTGTTGCTCCTTCAAAAACTTATCTTTTCATCATCATTCTTTCACCCTCAGGAGCTTACTATGAAAGCGGTCTCGCTCCCGTAGGTATCTGGATTGAGGATGAATATGTTCGTGCTGTTAAAGGTGGTATGGGCTTTGCCAAGACAGGCGGCAACTATGCAGCTTCTCTTATTGCACAGATGAAGGCTCACGATGGCGGTTATTCTCAGGTTCTCTGGCTTGACGGTGTTGAAAGAAAGTATATTGAAGAGGTTGGGGCAATGAATATCTTCTTCAAAATTTCAGGAAAAATCGTTACTCCCATGATTAACGGAAGCATTCTTCCGGGTATTACCCGTAACTCAATCATTCAGGTTTGCAAGTCCTGGGGTTATGAGGTTGAGGAAAGAAGAATTTCTGTTGAAGAGCTCGTTGCAGCCGCAAAAGACGGAAGCCTTGAAGAAGTTTTCGGTACAGGAACAGCAGCTGTTGTTTCTCCCGTGGGCAAGCTTCGTTACATTGATGATGTAATGACAATCGCAGACGGCGGTATCGGTGAGCTTACTCAGAAGCTTTATGATGAGCTTACAGGTATTCAGTGGGGCAAAAAAGACGACCCCTTCGGTTGGAGAGTTGAAGTAAAATAAATCACTTAAAAAGAGCAATTTCAAAATTGCTCTTTTCTTTTTGTCAGGCACAATATTTGTACTCAAACATTAACTTTACAAATTTATATTGATTATTTGAACACAATATTATAAAATATCAGTGTTATAAGCATACGGGAATTTACATATATTTTAAAAGGTGATTATATGAAATTCCGTATCTACTTGTCTTTCAGATTCAAACATTTTTCTGCTGTTTTCTCTTGCATTTCAATTGTATTACTAACTGCATATATGATTTTTAGCTGTTTTAATGAAAATCAGACAGTGATGACAATTTCAAATGAAAAGCCGATTATAATTATCGATGCAGGGCACGGCGGTGAGGACGGAGGCACTCAGGCAACTGACGGCACACTTGAAAAGGATATTAATCTTTCAATTGGAATATTACTGAATTCATTGCTGAAAGAAAAAGGGTTTGAAACAAAGCTTGTCCGCGAAGGAGATTATCTTGTGTATGACGATGGATGCACAACTATAAGAGAGAAGAAAAAATCCGATCTTAACAACAGATTGAAGTTTGTGAATCAAACTCCCGATTGCATTCTTTTGAGCATACATCAGAATTATTTTCAGGAAAGTAAATACAGCGGAGCACAGGTGTTTTATTCAGGCAATAATGCTGAAAGCTCAAAGCTTGCCCGGATAATTCAGGATACAATCAGAGTTAATATTCAACCTGAAAACACACGTCAGATAAAGGAAAGCGGTTCTGAAATATTTTTGCTTTACAACTCGGTAGCGCCTTCTGTGATGATTGAGTGCGGTTTTCTTTCTAATTATGAGGAAGCTAAGAAATTAAAAAATATACAATATCAGAATGAAATTGCCAAAGCAATAGCAGATGGCTTAACGGAATATATCAATAGAAGTGAAAAAGAAATTTAGGAGGAAGTTATGGCAGTAAAAAACAAAACTGTTTATGTTTGCAGTGCGTGTGGTTATGAGGCTATTAAATGGCTTGGAAGATGTCCCGAATGCGGAGAATGGGCAAGCTTTGAAGAACAAATAAAAAATGTCACAACGGGCAAAACGGGGCAAAAAAATGAGCTTCTTGCAAAAAGTGTCACATCATATCCTTTAAATAACATAAAATCAGATGATGAGATAAGATACAAAACAGGGATGAGTGAGCTTGACCGAGTACTCGGAGGGGGAATTGTCAAAGGCTCGCTTGTGCTTCTGAGCGGTGATCCCGGCATCGGTAAATCAACAATACTTCTTCAAATTTGTCAACAGCTGGGCAAAAAAATAAAAATATTATATGTTTCCGGTGAAGAATCATATAATCAGATTAAGCTCAGAGCAGACAGACTCAAAGTAACATCTGAAAATCTTTCAATTCTTTGTGAAACCGATGTTCAGGCAATTTGCGAGCATATAAAGTCAACAACACCTGAGCTTGTTATTGTTGACTCTATACAGACGATGAATCTGACTGAGCTCAATTCCGCTCCCGGTTGTGTCACTCAGGTTAGAGAATCCTCCAATATGTTTATGAGAACGGGAAAAAGCCTTTCAATTCCCATAATTATGGTCGGACACGTAAATAAAGATGGCAATATCGCAGGTCCGAAGGTTCTTGAGCATATTGTGGATGCTGTGCTTTACTTTGAGGGTGAAAGAAATATGTCCTTCAGAATCCTCAGAGCTGTAAAAAACCGCTTTGGCTCAACAAATGAAATCGGTGTTTTTGAAATGCTCGATAGCGGACTTAAAGAAGTTGAAAATCCTTCTGCAATGCTTATTTCAGGCAGACCTAAAAATACTCCGGGGGCATGTGTTGCTTGTGTTATGGAGGGAACAAGACCGCTTCTTGCGGAAATTCAGGGTCTAGCCTGTGCAACCTCCTTTGGCAATCCAAAAAGAATATCAAACGGTTTTGATTACAACAGACTTTCCATGCTTATTGCAGTGCTTGAAAAAAGGGGAGGATATTTCTTCGGAAATATGGATACCTACATTAACATTGTAGGCGGTATGAAGCTTGATGAGCCCGCTCTTGATCTTACAATTGTTATGGCGCTTGTATCTTCGCTGAAGGATTATCCCCTTAAGGATGATGTTATTGCTTTCGGTGAAATCGGACTGGCAGGTGAAATCAGAGGTGTGTCACACTGTGAACAACGCATCCGTGAGGCTGCACGTCTCGGATTCAGAAAGTGCATCATTCCAAAAGCAAATCTTAAAAACATATCGGCAGAACTGAAAATGGATATTGAGGTTGTGGGCGTCCGTTATATAAGAGAAGCTTTTGAGGCCATTATTTTATGATTAGATTCATTGAAAAACCAAACCTTCCGAAAAATCGGGTGCATAGTGTAATATGCGGCCAAACAGATGCGATCATTCTTAATCATCTGGAAAAACTTGGGATAAATGTTATACATTCTGTTCCTAACAAAAATATTGATGCAAGAATATCAAACCATGTCGATCTGGCGACTATACACATCGGTGATAATAAGGTTGTTGTTGATAAATATCAAACAGCGCTCAATGAAGAGCTATCTCGGTTAGGCTTCGAGGTTATCGTATCCGAAAATAGCGTTGAAGGTGAATATCCCTGCGACTGCATTTTAAATCAAGCAATAATAGGGGAGTATCACATCGGAAATCAGAATATTTGTGATAACACAATTCTTAACTGTACTGATTTAAAACGCATCAATGTCAAGCAAGGCTATGCAAAATGCTCAATTATCGTTGTAAATGAGAATTCAATTCTCACAGACGATGTGTCAATTTACGAAAATTCTCTGAAAAACGGCTTAAATTCCCTTTTGATAAGCAAGGGTGATGTTTTTCTCGACGGTTACAAGTACGGCTTTATAGGCGGCGCTGCGGCAAAAATATCAGAAAATGAAATTTTGTTTTTCGGTGATATTCAAAAGCACTGTGATTACAAAAGAATTTATGATTATTTAAACAGTCGGGGAATAAAGATAGCTTTTATTGAAAATTTCCGACTGACAGATATCGGCGGACTTGTCCTTCTTACAGAATATAAATAAAGACCTCTGTTTTGATTCAGAGGTCTTTATTATTTTATTCCTGATTATTCAATTTTTCAAGAGTCTCCATTGCTTCAAGCAAAGCATTTTCTGTTTCATCAATTTTGTTTTGAAGCTCCGTGAGAAGGACATAATTGCTTATGTTTTCAGGTAATGAAATTTCACTTTGAAGAGTATCAAGCTCTGTTTCAAGCTTCGAAATTAAATCTTCGGCTTTTTTTATTGCGCGCTCACGCTTTGCTTTTTCTTTGCCGGGGGTAGTGTATGTTTTCTTGCACTGCGGTTCTTTAAAAGCAGGTTCAGCTTGTACAGGATCCTGTTTGGATTTCTGACTCTGCTCATATTCATCGTAACCGAATTCATACCAGGCTGCGCCACTTTCTGAAAAAGCAAGTATATGATGGGCAACCTTTTTAATAAAATATCTGTCGTGAGAAATGAAGAGCAATGTGCCTTCATACTCAGCAAGCATACTTTCAAGAGTTTCTTTCCCTAAAATGTCCATATGGTTAGTGGGCTCGTCAAGAATAAGAAAATTAGGCTTTTTCTTGAAAATTTTACACAGAGCAAGTCTGACCCGTTCACCACCTGAAAGCATATCAAGGGTTTTGAATACATCTTCACCGCTGAAAAGGAAAGCGCCAAGGGAGCTTCTCGCTTCAAAATCGTTGAGGTGGGGGAATTCATTAAGAAAATCATTAAGAACGGTATGACTGCCCTTATATTGAGCCATCTGCTGATCGAAATAACCAACCTTTACACCTGAACCCAAAGTATAAATGCCGTTCAGTGCAGGCACTTTGCCAACAAGAGTCTTTACGAGTGTGGATTTACCTATTCCGTTTCCGCCGATAATTCCGACGTGCTGACCTCTTTTTATATCAAAGGAAACCTTTGCAAGCACCTTGTCATAACCAATTTCAAGATCTCTTACGGTCAGCACATCTTTGACACTGCGGCTGTCGGGGGAGAAGTCAGCATGAAAAGTACGGGTATTAAAGGTTTCAGGTGCATCAATTACATCCATTCGTTCAAGATATTTAATTTTCGATTGAGCCATTGATGCTTTGTTAGCTTTATATCTGTATTTTTCAACAAGATTATTCAGTCGGTCAATTTCCTTTTGCTGTTGTGCATACATTTTTGCTTGCTGAATGCTGTTCTCTTGCTTTTGTTTGATAAAAGCGGAGTAGTTTCCGTGGTATCTTTTGGTTTTTCCGTGCTCGATTTCATATATCGTGTTAACGGTTTTATCAAGAAACATTCGGTCATGAGATACAATTGCAACAGCTTTCTTATATGATGAAAGATAATCCTCAAGCCAGTTAACGGCTTCAACATCAAGATGGTTGGTAGGCTCATCAAGCAGCAACAAATCAGGCTTTGATAAAAGTAATTTCAGAAAAGCAATTTTTGTGCGCTGACCGCCTGAAAAATCAGAAAGCGGTTTAAGCTTTTCTTCGGCTGTAAAACCGAATTTTTTGATTGCCGTTTCATATTCCTTTTCATAATAAAAGCCGCCGAGATTTGTAAAATAATCCATCAGATGTGTATATTGATAAATAATATCATCTGTCGGATTGTTATCTAATTCAGATTGAAGAGCATCAAGTTTGGTTTTTGTTTCAATTATTTCTTTATAAGCGCTTTTAATTTCATCAATAAGAGTTACGCTGTCATCTTGAAAAGCCATCTGAGAAAGTGTACCGATTACAGGCTTGCCTGAAATGATATGATAAGATTCAACCTCGGGATTATCCTTTGAGATTGCAAGCTCTCCGGATAAAAGTCTGAGAAGCGTTGTTTTTCCGCAACCATTTCTTCCGACAATTCCGATTTTGCTTTCAGTATTAATTTCAATATTTACTTTTTTTAAAATCGGTTCACCTGAAAGGTCAACAATTCCATCCTGAATTCGTATTTGCATTTTTAATTAATCCTTTTTAGTAAGAAATTCAAATTTTTTATTTAAAATTAAAATAGGTGAGTTTGTGTAATTTGGTTTACAAACAACTATACAAAATGAATGTTTTGTATAGTTGAGGGGAGGGTTTTAGATAAACTAGAGCTTTTTACTTTAATCATTCATAAAAAAACATCTATTTCTGCAGATATGTGCATCTGATTA
>JAZRTP010000005.1:0-61268 GCA_045652105.1 Acutalibacteraceae bacterium | reverse complement strand
AACCTTGACAACTGAATCATCACTTGATGTATAGGTGAGAGTTTTGTCGGTTGCATCATCGGGAGTAACAGTGGGAACAATTGTGTCCTTGTCACCCTTGTTGAGAGTGATTTCGGTTTCGTCAGCTTCAATATCTGTAACGGGGATTTTAACAGTCACGGTAACAGTTTCTGTCACTGAGGGGTTGTCAACGGATGTGATTGTGATTGTTACGGTGCCTTCACCGATACCCTGGATTGTACCGTCTGAGGTGATTTTGATAATTCCTGTATCAGCTTCGTCAATGCTGTAAATTAGGTCTTTGTTGGTTGCATCTTCATTGACTGTTGCGCCGATTTCAACGATATCTTCAATATTAATGGTGATTTCTTTTTCAACATTGATTTCAGTTACGGGATTTTTAACTGTAACGGTAACAGTCTTTGTTACGGTGGGGTCGTCAACGGATGTGATTGTGACTGTTGTTGTGCCTTCTCCGACAGCTTTAATGTTGCCGTTGCTGTCAACTGTGACAATTGAATCATCAGCTGATGAATATGTAAGATCTTTTACGGTTGCATCCTCATTGACCTTTGCATCAAGGCTTTCGGAGTCACCGTTGTTGAGAATAATGTCATCCTTTGATGTGATTTCTGTTACAGGAGTTTTGACAATGACGGTGACGGAATCCTTTTTCTCAGGATCATCCTTTGAATAAACTGTGATTGTTACAGTGCCGTCCTTGAGTGCTTCGATTTCTCCGTCGGGAGTAACCTTGACAATATCTTCGTTGCTTGATTCAAAGACAACATCAGGGAAGGTTGCATCCTCGGGAGTTACGGTAACTTTGATTTCATCTGTTTCACCGGGCTTGAGAATGATGTCAACGTTCTCTCCGTTTTCATCCTTGATGCCGTTGATTTCAACCTTTTCAACAGCCTTCTTGAAATAGCCCTCGATAACAACATCCTTTTCGGGCATCAGGAATTTGCCTTCGGTAACAGCGGCATCCTCTGTTGACCAGGAAACGAAGGTGTATCCGTCAATGAAAAGATCCTTTTCAACGGTAACAGCTTCACCTGCCTTGTGAGCTGAAGCAAGGCCGCTCAGGTCGGGAGCTCCCTCGGGAACAAGGATACCGTCAGTATATTTGTATGTAACGTTATAGAGCTTTGTCCATGTGCCTGTGAAATTAACATCCTTTGTAACTGTGATTTTTCCGTCCTCAACGGGTACGTCTGTTGTTACCCAGCCTGAGAATTCATAGCCTTCAATATAGGGAACTGTTTCAACGGAAACAACGGAGCCTTCATTATATGAGAAGGCTTCGGGAAGAACAGCACCGGAAGGAACGTCTCCTGCAAAGGAGTAGGTGACGGTGTATTCTGTGGAGACTAAGGGTTCTTTGTAAATCATATATCCGCCGGGCTCTGTGTTTGCATAATAAGCAGATGAGGGAGGAGTATAGGTGAGTTTTTCATATTCCTCTTCCGTGCAGCCGAAAATTGCATAACAGCAGTTGAAGACACCCTCGTTAAGATTTCTGATGGCTTCTGTTGTCCAGCCGGGACCTGCATAAATATACTTGAGGAGCTTACATTTATAGAACATTGAAGCCATTGTGGTTACCTTTGAGGTGTCCCAGCTGCTCAGGTCAAGAACCTCAAGGGAGAAGCAGTTTTTGAACATTGAGTTGGTTGTGGTAAGGCTGCTTGTGTTCCAGTTTGCAAAGTTTACACTTTTGAGTGATTCACAGTCAATGAGAAACCAGAGCAGAGACTGAACCTTTGATGTGTCCCAGCTGCTCAGATCAAGAGTTTCAAGGGATTTACAGCCCTCGAAGAAATAGTTCATATTGGTTACATTGCCTGTTTTGTAATTTTCAAGTCCGTTTACACTTTTAAGCACGGGGAAAAGAGAAAACACATTCATTGAGTTGGGGTTTGCCCCGACTCCGCCGTTACCTGCAATGTAAAGGTCATATCTGCTTGCGCCTGCAGCATTTGTTTCGGTCTGATTGAGGATTACCCATGCCATAACCGAGCTGTCCTTGGCGGCTGAAATATCCCAGGATGCAACGGCATCAGAGGGAATATTTATTTTGTCAAGGAAGGTGGCAGTGACAATGCTGCTTCTGTAATAATGATATTCATAATCCTGAAGCTTTCCTCCGTTGATATAGCTGTAAGCCTTCATCACGGGATAAATCTCCTCACCCGAAGCAAAGATTGCCGTGGGCATCATTGTCAGCAGAATAATTGCGGACAATATAAGAGATAAGAGCTTTTTAGTTTTTGAGGTTTTCATAAAAAAATACTCCTTTTAGGGATAGCCCTAGTTATTCAATTATAATTTAACATACAATATTATACAAATAAATGAACGAATTTTTAAATGTTGAAAAAAATCGGGAAATTTTTATGGTTTTTGTAAAAATAAAGACCTTTATATACAAAAAGACTCAGCATCCGTTAAACAGCCGGCAGACTGCCGAGATGGTGAAAAAGGTAAATATATGAAAAAATCCGTCGGAATTAAATGTTTCGACGGATTTTCTTTATTTTGTTAATTGTAATTTAGTGTTATATTTTTTGTTGTTGTCACGTCATATATGTTCTTGTGGCTTTATCGGCATTCTGACAATTAAAAGCCGAGATTTTCTCCCACAAGAATGACATGAATTCTGTCCTTGTCTCTGCTTCTTCTTGTGATGACAATCTGATTGCAGATGCAGTCCTCACTGTAACAGTCACCGCATTTGCCGTTCTTTGCACAGGGGGTGTTTTTGTTCAGACGGATTGTGTTCGGGGGAGAAGCCATATTTCTGATTCGTCTGTAAGCCTCGTCAACGTCACCGACAATTTTGTTCATACCCACAACCATAATCACGTGATCGGGGCCGTAGATAAGACTTGCAACTCTGTTGCCGTAACCGTCAACATTCACAAGCACACCGTCAAGGGTGAGCGCGTTGGAGCTCATAAAATAATAATTGCAGTTGAAGGCAAGATTGTTGAACTCTTTGGCCTTTTCGGGAGTGTTGTAAGCGGCTCTGTCATAAACGGTGAAGCGGCTGTCCTCAAGAAGAGTCTGGGGGATAAGGCACTGCTTGATGCTTTCACTTCCGCCCCAGGCAATTGTGCTGCCTTCGGGAATAAGGGAAAGGGCTTTTTCAAGAGCCTGCTTTTTGTCCTGACAGTAATATCCGTTGATGTTTCTTTTGTTGAGGGCGGCAATAACCTGCTGCGCCTGCTTCTGTCTTGCCTGAGAAACAAAATCCATAATTATTTTACCTCCTTGAAATCAACACACAGTCCGTAATGGTCTGAAAGGAAGACCTTGTCCTTATATCTTTCATCCATAATTCTGTATCTTGTTGCCTGAACGTCATCTGAAAGGAAAATGAAGTCGATGGGCACATTGTTATCTTCTCTTCTGCCGTAATTGTGGAAGGTGATGCCCTTGTCTGTTTCCTCAGCGGTGTGCTTGCTGTCTTTCATGAAGGCAGTCATTGTTTCATATTCTGCACTGCCCTCGGCGGCATTGAAGTCACCGGTGCAGATGATGGGACAGCCTCTTTTTGAAAGCTCCTTGATTTTGCCCTCAAGAACCTTTATCTGCATGACTCTTGCTTCCTCACTGACGTGGTCAAGGTGAGTGTTGATGTGGGTATAGGTGTAGCCTGTTTCCTTGTTTTCAAGGGTAGCCCAGGAGGCAATTCTTGTGCAGCCTGAGCTCTCGTATTTTGTGTATTTCACATCCGGTGTGTCACTGAGCCAGATGGTGCCGCTGTCAATAAGGTTATATTTGTCCTTGAGATAAAAGACAGCACTTGCTTCGCTGCCGGGCTTTGAGCCGTCTCTCAATTCACCCACATAATCATAATCCTTCATTTTCTTTGAAAGAAGCCTCATCCATTTTGATGTTGCTTCCTGAACGCCGAAGGAGTCGGGCTGATATTTATTCAGAAGAGAAAAGACAAGTCTTGAACGGACGTTTACGCTGCCGTAAAGGTCACTGGCGCAGCGGACATTATAGGAGATGACGCGGATTTCACCCTCCGCCTTTTCGGGTACGCCGTCAAAGGCGTAGTCGATGGGAAGGAAGAAGATAAAATTCATCAGAAATGCAAGGGCAATTGCCACGAATTTTTTTGAAAGGGTCATTGTGCTTTTTCCTCTCTTTCTTTGTATTTGCCGTATAAGGAGCCGACAACGGTGACAATGTCAAATTTGGGCTCAAGGATGGGCTTGAAGATTTTCTTTGTCAGATCACTGCCGAGAATGAAGGTGATTGCAACACAGAAAACAAGGAAAAGAGCCTTGCGCAAGGGTGTGTTGAAATAACCGAGAATTTCATATTCGTAATTCAGACAGCGGAATGCCACAACGGGAAGGGAGTGGATAACAAAGATGTACATGCTGTTTTGTCCGAGCTTTGTGAAAAGGCATTTTCCGCGGGGGATAAGAGTGAAAAGTGCAAAGGAAACAACGGGAACAAACAGCACCATAAACAGTCTGCCGAAGGCGGGGTGAAGACCGAAGGCAAGCTCGCCCACCTTTTCATAATTTGAGGAAAGACCGTAAATGTTTCTGATGCCCACAATCCAGTCCTGCCTTGACATAAAATAGGCATAGCCCAGAAAAACTGCAACGGAGCCGATGATAACGGGTTTTTTGTTTCTCAGGGTGAGCATAAAGTCCTTGGGAAGAAGATAGCCCAGAAGATAGAAGGGATAATAGCTGATAACCTTTGTGATTTTGAAAACGTTGATCTGCTGAACGGTGCCGCACAAAAGGGTGAGAATGATTGCGCCGATCATAAAAAGAACGGGGCGGCGTGCAGGCTTGATTTTCATTGTCACAAGAACAAAAATGATGATTGCCATCAGATACCACAGCTGAAAAATCGGCATAAAGAAGGAGAAATCCGAGCGGTCAAAATAAGTTGAGTTTGCCGCCTTGAGTCCGTCGGGAACAATAACTGCCGTGAAATAAAGGAAAAGCTGTGCGGTTATGTAAGGGACAATGTTTTTGTTGATGACGCTGATATAATCCTTTCGGTTGATACGGGATTTTGACATATATCCCGAAAGGATAAGAAATGCACCCATATGCATTGTGTTGATGAAATCGTAAATATATTTCATCACACCCGAAACGGAATAAAAGGATGCAATCATATGTCCGATAACAACAAGAATCATAAGTACACCCTTGATGTTGTCAAACCAGAAATCTCTTTGCCTTGTGATAAGGGGACTGCTTTCATTTGCCATAAAAAAATACCTCTCTCCTTTTTTATTGCTGTAATTGTAACACGGGAATTAAAAATTTGTCAATGCTTGGCGGTTTTTATTGTTCAAAAAGCTGTGCGGATGAAAACAGGAGATGCAAATGCACTTGCTTTCTTGACAAAAGGTGATTTGATTATGTATAATAAAAAAGATATATACACCGAGAAGCTTTTCTCGTGTGAAAACTCTTTATGAGAGGGAGGATAATATGAAGTATATCTGGGAAAATCCCGAAATTATCAAGGAAAACAAGGAAGACGGTCACGTTATTGCCTTCTGCTATGACAAGGCTGACTCAGCTGCAAAAAGAGAGGATTCACCTTTCAAAATTTCTCTTAACGGTCAGTGGAAATTCTTCTGGAGCAAGGGCGTAGCTCAGCTTCCCGAGGAATTCAAAAGTGCTGATTATGATGACAGTGACTGGGAGGACATCACAGTGCCCGGCGTGTGGCAGTTCCAGAAGGATTACACAAAGCCCTGGTACTATGCAAACTCATACCCCAACTGCATCAGCATTGAAAAATCAAAAATCCCTTCAATTGATGTGGCAGGTCAGGAAATTGCCGTTCACAGAACAAGCTTCACGCTGCCTGAGGACTGGAGCGAAAGAGAAACCTTCATCCACTTCGGCGCCTGCAAGGCAGGTCTTTCCGTTTATGTCAACGGAAAATATGTGGGTTATTCCCAGGGCTCCTTCACTCCCCACGAATTTGACATCACCAGGTTTGTAAAGCCCGGCGTGAACACCGTTGCCGCTGAGGTTTACCGTTACACAGACGGCACATACCTTGAGGACCAGGATATGTGGTTCCTTTCAGGTATTTACCGTGAGGTTTATGTTTACAGTGAGCCCAGGGTCACTGTCAGAGATTTCTTTGTCAATACAGAGCTTGTCAACAATTACACCGACGCTTATGTGAATCTTGAAATCACCGTCAAAAATTACAGCCCCGTTGCAAAAAAGGCACAGGTTGAGGCTGTTCTTCTCACAGCCGGAAAGCCCACAATCATCGGCAAGAACGAAATTTCAGTTTCCGGCGGTGAGGCAAAGCTTTCCTTCAAGAAATTCATTGAAAGACCTGTTCTCTGGTCAAGTGAAAAGCCCACCCTTTACAACCTTCTCATCAAATTCAGCTGTGACGGTGCCGTTACATATAAGGCAGTGCGCATGGGCTTCAAGCAGGTTGAAATCAAGGGTGAGAAAATTCTTATCAACGGCAAGCCTCTTCTTATCAGAGGTGTCAACCGTCACGACTTTGACCCCGATTTCGGTTGGGCAGTGCCCGATGAAAGATACATTCAGGATCTTAACATCATGAAGCAGAGCAACATCAACTCAATCCGTACAAGCCATTATCCCAATGATCCCCGTTTTTATGATCTTTGTGACGAATACGGCTTCTATGTTATGGACGAGTGTGATCTTGAAACTCACGGTGTAAGAAGAAAGAATGTTCCCGGTGACAATCCCATGTGGACAAATGCCGTTGTTGACAGAATGGAAAGAATGGTTCTGCGTGACAGAAACCATCCCTGCGTGTTTATGTGGTCTCTGGGTAACGAGGCGGGTGACGGCTCAAACTTCCTTCGTATGAAGCAGGCCGCAATGAAGCTTGACTCAACAAGACAGTTCCATTACGAAGGTGACTTTGACTTCACAAAGAGTGACGTTATCAGCCGTATGTATCCCACAGAGGATCAGGTTGAAAAGCTTGGCAAAAAGGAGCCTCTGACAATCACCTGGTTTGACAACATTGCAAACTCCCTTGCAGCTGACAGCAAGCCCATTTCAAAGGACCTTTACACAAAGCCTGTTGTTTTCTGTGAATATGCTCACGCAATGGAAAACAGTCTGGGTAACTTCCAGCAGTATATGGATGCCTTTGAAAAGTATGACAACCTTTGCGGCGGTTACATCTGGGACTTTGTTGATCAGGCAATTCATAAGAAAAATGAAAACGGTGAGGATATGTGGCTTTACGGCACAGATTACAACGAAAAGGATCTGTGGATAAAGCCTCCCTATAACACCTGCGCAATTGTGGGCAGTAACATTTATTTCAATGCCAACGGTATCATTGCCGCTGACAGAAAGGTGCATCCCTGTATTCACGAGGTAAGAAAGGTTTACTGTGAGGTGCAGATCAAGGCCGTTGACGTGAAGAAGGGCAAGTTCATTCTGAAAAACAAGCAGATGTTCTCTGACCTTTCAGCCTTTGACATTCAGTATCAGATCACAGAAAACGGTGAGGTTATTTCAAAGGGTATGATGCCTGCAAACACCTATGAAAAGCTTGCTCCCCTTTCAGAAAGCAGCTTCACAATCAATTATAATTTTGATGCAATGCCCAAGGGTGAGGTTTTCATCACCTTCTCTTATCTGAGAAAAGAGGACTGCCGCTTTGCAAAGGCAGGCTTTGAGCAGGGCTTTGATCAGTTCCTTATCAAAGAGGCTGATAAGGCTGAAAAGACAGTTTATGAAAACAAGGTTGACATCAAGGGCTCCGAGGAGGATTTCACCGTCAGCGGTGAAGGCTTCGAATACAGATTTGTCAAGGGTCTTCTTGCTGAAATGAAAAAGGACGGCAAGGATTACCTTATCGGTCAGCTCAGACCCAATTATTACAGAGCGCTGACTGACAACGATATTGACTTCTTCAACTTTGTGCCTCCCCTTATTCCCTTCCATCCTCTGTTCAACTGGAGAAGAGCAACAAACAGCCTCAAATCCAAAACACAGATGGTGCACCGTTACAGCCACAGCGCTTACATTGAAACAAAGGTTTCCGTTCTCGGCATGAAGAACGTGACCCTCGTTTATTCAGTTTATCCCGACGGAAAGATTGACGTAACCCACAAGGGTACTGCAAAGATGGATATGGTGCGCTTCGGTATGCTTCTGACAATGCCCAGAGAGTTTGAAAACTGCAAGTGGTACGGCAGAGGTCCCCACGAAAACTATATCGACCGTAAGGAAGGCGCAAGAGTCGGCATTCACGAAATGACTGTTACAGATATGGAGCATCATTATATGCGTCCTCAGGAAAACGGTCACAGAATTGATGTAAGAATGATGGAAATCACCAACGCTGAGGGCGAGGGTCTTCGCTTTACAAAGCTGGGTGACAAGCCCTTTGCAATCAACTGCCATCATTACACAATTGATGACCTTGATGAAGCTACTCATATTCACACTCTTAAGCACAAGGATATGACAACTGTCTGCATTGACCTTATGCAGAGAGGTATCGGCGGTGACACACCGGGTAATGCTTGTCTGAGAGAGCCCAACATTATGCACAAGGGCACAGAATATGAATATGGCTACACAATCGAGATGCTGTAATTCAGACTTCCGATAATGGCACAGGAACAGCAATCAGTGTGGAGTGAAAAGAGTCATTTACCGTACTGATACAAAGGCTGAACTTAATACTTTTCAGAAATAAAAAAGAGATGAAACGTCGAGTTTCATCTCTTTTTCTGATTGCTTCGGTCTTTTTTCTCCCGCTCGGAGTACCTGTGTACGCCTTCGGGGAGAAGAAAAGACCGTCCTGCACCATTCTCGAAAGTCTACGGCATTTCCGATAACGGCACAGGAACAATAGTAAAATCCGTAGCTTCGGCTGCGGATTTTTTGTTTTAAACATCAAATACGCCGCCATAAAATTTCTCTCCTCAGACAGTTTGCAGTGACGGAAAGCACGGTCGACTCAAGAGTCGACCCTACGGTGTACCGCAAATTAACGGAAACAATAACATCTCGCTTACCGTATCACTATCTGAAACCTGACAGTGCGGACACGTCGCCGTCGAATCAGAATATGAAAGGACAAAAGTCAGAAGCGTATTGGCTGTTTTAAAGGAAGCAGTAGCGGACGATTTTGAATCGGTTGTTTTAAGCTGAGCATTTCGTACCCAACCAGATTTAAAGGACAGGGCGTTTTTGTCTTGCTTTTTTTGCTCGTCTGTGAAAAAAGCAAGCGGCACTTTGTTTCCTTTGCTGCTGTAGGCAAAGGAAATGCCCCCGCGGCACGAGCGGGAGGGATTTAATCATTAGACAGAGCTGTCTATTAAAAATAAAACCATCACTATAACATTTAATTTTTATTTTGATGTATAGGTGGGTTTTCACGGTCGACCATTGATTGTCTATACGGTGTAATGATAATTTGAGGTGGCGGCACACACGGGCGACCAATGGTCGACCCTACGGTTGCGGAACACCGTAGGAGAAATCATTGGTGTGCCGCCCCTTTTCCATCGTCACGGCGGTAAACAATAAATATAATAAAAAAACAAAAAAGGCTCAGATTAAACCGAGCCTTTTACTTGTTTTATCAAAGCTTGAAAATTATTCCCACTGCCGCCGCAGCAATAATTATTGCCACCGGGTGAAGCTTTTTGAATTTTTTCATAAAGATGAAAATCAGAGCCGAAAGAATAATTGTCTTGTAATTGACTGCCTGGAAAATTTCTCCTGTCTGACTGAAAACCTCACTGCTGAAAAAGGTGATTTTTGCAACTCCGAAGCAGGCTGCCGCAACAAGACCCAGAGAGGCGGCACGAAGACCGTAGAAGATATATTCAACATATTTCGACTGACGGAATTTCATCAGCACCCTTGAAATAATCAAAATGACAATCAGTGAGGGGAGCACAAGACCCACGGTAGCAACAAGGGCTCCGATGAAGCCTCCCGCCACACCGAACTGACTGCCCACCTGATAGCCGACATAGGTGGACATGTTGACACCGAGAGGGCCGGGGGTTGATTCGGAAATTGCAATCATATCGGAAATATCCGTCTGAGTGAACCAGCCCGTTGTTTCTCCCATATCAATCAGGAAGGGGAGTGTTGCAAGACCGCCGCCCACGGCAAAAAGTCCCACAAAAAAGAAACGGATAAACATTTCAAGAATAACCATCATTTCTTTTCTCCTCCCTTCTTTTCCTTTGAAATCCGCAGAATGAGGGAGCAGACTGCCGCGCAGACAATGAAAATGACGGGTGACAGGTCTGTCACAACTGAAAGCAGGGCAACACAAAGAAAGATGATTGCCGTTGCAATGTCAACAACACTCTTTTTGCCGATTTTGAGCACGGACTTGAGAATCAGCGCAACAACTGCCGCTCTGATTCCGCCGAAGGCGTGCTGAACAATTTCATAATCCTGAAAGCCGCTGATGAAGGCGGCAATGACTGCAATGATGATAATTGAAGGGGAAACCACACCTGCTGTGGCAAAAACCGCACCCCAGAAGCCGTGCACCTTCTGACCGATGAAGGTCGCGGTGTTGACGGCAATGATACCGGGTGTGCACTGACCGATTGCAAAATAATCAAGCAGCTGGTCAGAGTCTGCCCATTTTCTTTTTTCAACAACCTCTTTTTCAAGCATGGGCAGCATGGCGTACCCGCCGCCGAAGGTGAAGCCGCCGATTCTTGCAAAGGTGAAATATAAATCAAGAAGCTCTTTCATACTGACTCCTTTCGTCTTTAGTTAAAAAACAGGGCATTCGCTCTTGTGACGAGGATGCCCTGTTTTTGTTATATGGTGCGAATATAAACCGAACCCGTTTTTTACGGGCGGATTCGTATTATATTAGTCATCCTACGGTTTTTTTGCTGTGTGCGGCAAAGAATTCAAGCATTTCCTCAATGGCTTCAACAGATGCCTTCTTTTCGGGATAGATAACGGGGAAAACGTGAGGGAGATCCTCTCCGTCAGTTTTTTCGAAATCCATAAGCTTGTGCTCAATGCCCTTTTTGCTGAAAAGCTCAGCTGTTGCAAGAACCTGCTTTCTTGCAAGGAAATCACCGCTTGAGGTGACCATAAAGGTGGGAATCATATCACCCAGAGTCAGCAGAGTGTCTGCATTGACATAAGGTGCCCACTTTTCTTTTTTATAATTTTTGCCGAGAGTTGTTCTTGTGTAAACACTTGTGAGGGTGCCGTCATCCATGAAGGCCATTGCTGAGGTAAGACCCACAGCGTTGAAATGAATACCGTGGTCAGCAACGTCAAAAATTTCACGTGCCTTTTCGCTTTCGGAAAGCACTGAGGTGAAAAGGGCAAGCATACCGCCTGCTGAGTCACCTGTGAGACAGATGTCGGTTTCGACTGCGGGAAAATCAGAAAGCTTCTCCCTGATGAAGCAAAGAGCCTTTGCAACATCTCTGAGCTGCTCGATTGCGGTGATTTCAGGATAAAGGCGGTAGCTCATATTGAAAACCACATAACCTCTTTTCGCAAGCCAGAGGCAGTAATTCTTGTTGAGCTCCTTGTCGCCGTACATCCAGCCGCCGCCGTGAACGTCAACAATAACGGGAAGCTTCCCTTCGGCATTTTCAGGGAAATATACGTCAAGAAGGTGATGGCTGTGTCCGCTGTCTGTGTAGGCAAGACCGTTTACCTCGGTCACACCCTCGGGCCAATTGAGAGTTGCAATGCGCTTGTCATCCATTCTCTTTGTGTTAGCCCAGAAGAGCTGAAAGATTTTGTCTGTTATCTTTGACATAATATCACCCTTTTGAAATATTTTTTGTTTTTACATCATTGGGGGCTGCTGCATACCCTGGCTCATAGCCTGGGCAAACATGCCGGGCTTCTTCTGCTTCTTGGGCTTATATGCGGGAGGGTTCTTGAGAAGCTTCCTGAGCTTTTTGCCCTTGACTGAAGCAAGAAGGTTGTTGACCTCAATAACGGGAGGAGCCATTGTTTCACTCATATAATCAACGCAGCGGGCAAGAAGAATCTTGTCATTGTCAAGACCGCCGAGGATTGTTACGGCAATAAGGCTCTGGGTGTCGTTTGTTCCGTCCTCATAAATTTCATTGAGAATCTGGAACATCTTCTTCATTGTCTGAGGATCGTTTGCCTTGATGGCGTCGATAACCTTTGAAGCGGCATATTTTGTGAAGAACTCTTCACCGAGGAATTCACCGTATTTTGCAAGGTTTTCCTTGTAAGCGGGACGAAGCTCGGGGAAAACAAGGCAGAGCTTGCTTGCAAGAGTGTTTGCATCATAGAAGGAGCCGTTTTTTACAGCTGCCTTTGAAACAGTCTGTGCAGCCTTCTGAACAGGCTTTTTGGGGGCAATTGTCTTCTTTGCAAATTTCTTTTCAAGTGAATCTGAAAACTCGTTTACAACGTATTTGACATCTCTGCTGTCAGCATTTTCGTCAAGAAGAGTGACGGAAAGCTTGTTGGGAGTGTTTTCGGGGGTTTCTGCGTCGTCACCTGAAAACAGAGAAACCTTGCCCTCTGAAAAGCTGACGGAAACTGCACCCTTTTCACCTGAATATCTTGCGGCTAAGACACCGTTTTCTTCTGAAATAAAGCTGCCGTCCTCATTTTTGCAGGCAGTGAAGCCAAGCTTTGCCATTTCTTCACCGAGACCGTCAAGGACACTTCTGAAATTTTCGTTCATAAGAGAAAACTCCTTTTCTTTTTTATCTTTAATGAGATATATTTTCATACATTAAAAGAGTATATCATATAATTCATACTCTGTCAAATGAAAAAACTCTGCGGTTGCTTCAAAATAATAGCAAAAAACTATTGATATTTTTCCTGTTATCTGAGATAATATAACGTATTATAAATACCCTGCAAATCCTCAGGCACAAAAGCCTGCATCTGCGTCTGTCTTAAGGCGCGGCACAGAAAAAGTTAGGAGACAGAAAAATGGAAGAAATTAAAGTTTCAAATTTCATTCACGATTTCATTGATGAAGACCTTGAAAAAGGTGTTTATACCCACGTGCAGACCCGTTTCCCGCCCGAGCCCAACGGTTATCTTCACATCGGTCACGCAAAGGCAATTCAGATTGACTTCAGCACCGCTGAAAAATACGGCGGTACCTGCAACCTCCGCCTTGACGACACAAACCCGTCAAAAGAAGACGTTGAATATGTTGACGCCATCAAGGAGGACATTCAGTGGCTCGGCTATAAATGGGACAAGGTGCTTTATGCATCAAGCTATTTTGATTTTATCTATGAATGTGCAATCAAGCTCATCAAGGACGGCAAGGCTTATGTGTGTGATCTGACAGCTGATGAAATCAGAGAATACAGAGGCACACTCACTGAGCCCGGCAAAAACAGCCCCTACCGTGAGCGCAGCGTTGAAGAAAACCTTGAGCTTTTCAAAAGAATGACCGACGGTGAATTCCCCGACGGTGCAAGAGTGCTCAGAGCAAAAATTGACATGGCCTCTCCCAACATCAACATGAGAGACCCGGTTATTTACAGAATTGCTCACATCAGCCACCATCAGACAGGTGACAAATGGTGTGTTTATCCCATGTATGACTTTGCTCATCCCATTTCAGACACAAGAGAGGGCGTTACTCATTCCCTTTGCTCCCTTGAGTTTGAAAATCACAGACCTCTTTATGACTGGTTCCTTCGTGAGCTCGGCTTTGAAACTCCTTCAAGACAGATTGAGTTTGCACGTCTTAACCTCAATTACTGTCTGACAAGCAAGCGTAAATGCCTTGATCTTGTTGTCAACAACATCGTTGACGGCTGGAACGATCCCCGAATGGTCACAATCAGCGGTATGAGAAGAAGAGGCTATCCTGCAGCAGCAATCAGAGATTTCATCAACAGAGTCGGTGTTTCAAAGGCTTATTCCGTTGTTGATTTCGGTCTGCTTGAGGCCTGTGTCAGAGAAAACCTCAACGAAAACGCTCCCAGAGCAATGGCTGTTCTCAGACCTCTTAAGGTTATCATTGACAATTATCCCGAGGATAAGTCCGAGGAAATTGAGCTTCCCGTAAATCAGGACAAAGAAGAAATGGGAACAAGAGTTATCCGCTTCTCAAAAGAGATTTACATTGAAAAAGAGGACTTTATGATTGAGCCTCCCAAAAAGTATTTCCGTCTCTTCCCCGGCAACGAGGTAAGACTCAGAGGCGCATATTTCGTAAAATGTGTTGGCTATGACACCGACGAAAACGGTGAGGTCACCGCTGTTCACTGCACCTATGACCCCGAAAGCAAGGGCGGCAATTCACCCGACGGCAGAAAGGTCAAGGGTACTCTTCATTGGGTAAGTGCAAAGCACTGCATTGATTTTGAAGCCCGTCTTTACGACAGACTCTTCAAAACCTCAAACCCCTCAGACGAATCACAGGGCTCCTTCAGAGATAACCTTAATCCCGATTCACTTCAGATTCTTGAAGGCTGTAAGCTTGAGGACGGTGTCGGCGAGCTTAAGACAGGTGACACCTTCCAGTTTATGCGTCAGGGTTATTTCTGCGTGGATACAACATCAACTCAGGACAAGCTTGTTTTCAACAGAACCGTTGACCTCAAGTCCTCCTGGAAATAAACAAAAAGGAGATTTAAAACAATGAAACTTGCATACCGTATCGTTACACCCGTTATTGCTGTCGGTGCAGTTGTGATGGGCTTCTTCCTCAAGCTGTTCTATTTTACAATCGGAGGCATCACCGATGAGCTTACAAGCATTGTTACAATTGCTCAGGCTCTCGGCGTTAAAACAAGCTATGAATTTTCAGCCTTTGAAATTATTCAGCTTCTTATGGGTGCAGATCTTTCTGCAGCTCAGACAACAACAGAAGAGGCAGCCGTTGAGGCAACAAGCTTTATGACAATCATTGAGCCCATCATTCCTCACATTGCAGCCTTCATCATCTTCTTCATTCTCACCCTTATTCTTTTCCTTGCGCTCGGTGTTGTTGCTGCTGTCAAGTGCAACAGAAAGGCAGTTATGACAATGTCCGTCAGCGGTCTTGTTCTTTGCTTTGTGTGCATCATCATCAGCCGCTTCGCTTTCGACAAGATTATGGGCGGAGAAATTCCCCTTGCTGATGTTGTGGGTGCATTTTCAGACAGCACCTGGGCTCAGCTTCTTTCAGCCGTTGTTTCAATCACAGGTGCAACTCTTTCCGCAGGCTTTTATGCCGTTTTCGGAATGTATATGCTTGTAATCTTCTGGACAATTATGACAAATATGCTCATCAAGACTCCTATCCAGGTTACAAAGAAGCACAGAAGAAAGAAGCCCATGAAGAGACTTTCAGCAGTCCTCAAAAGATAAATAAATATATAAAGCTAAGGCACAGTGAAACACTGTGCCTTTTGTTTTGCCTGCAGAACTTTTTAAGAGCGCGCAGGCTTTTATATAGTATTAATCTGTAAACCGTCACTGTTGTTGACTTTTGCTTTGTGAGGTGATAAGATGAATTTATCAAGGGGAATTTTCCCTGATAAAAAAGGAGATGTTTTTTGTGAAAAAAACAATGAAGAAGCTTTTATGTCTTACTCTGACGCTGATAATGTGTCTTATGAGTCTGCCTGTTGTTTCTCTTGCTTCGGAGGATGCGGAATTATGCCTTGACATTTCTCAGCAAAGAGCAATTATACAGAATCTTGAAGACACAAACATCAAGATTATCGGTATCAATATGAAGCTTGATTTAAGCTCACTGTATGATTACTTTGACATTACCGTTGAGTGCATTGACGCAAACGGAGTCAGCTATTATCAGACAATTGATGTCAGTGAAGAAGCTGATGATCTTGTTGAGCTGAGCTTTGACACAACAGCTCCGGCAAAGAGATTTATTGTTCATTTTAACAGCCTCAGTGAGCTGAAGGCTAATGTTCTGACCGCAGAGTTTGATATAATCGACACTGATTTTATTTCCGGCTTCGCCCTTTTATCCGATGAATTCGGAAGCAAGCTCTTTACTGCCGCAGAGGCTGAAATTATCGAGGAGTTTGTTGTCAATGTTCCTATCAATCTGATGTATTTAAATGTTGGCGCAGAAGCTGAATTTAAATCAGTTCAGTATGTTCTTGATGTTTATACTGAAAATATAACCGTTGACATTTCAGATGCTCTTGCAATCAAAAAGGCTCTTGATGAGGTTGATGATATCAACGTTATAGGCTTGGTTCTGGACCCTGATTTTTCAAACTTTTATCATTATCTTGACGTTACCGTTGAATGTATTGACGAAAACGGAAACAGCAGCACAAAGATAATTGATGTCAGTGAAGCGGAAAGTAATCTTGTTGAGCTTGATTTCTCAACAACGGCTCCCGCAAAGCAGTTTGTCATTCATTTCAACGGCATTGAAAAAGTCACCGGCAATATTCTGTCCACCTCAATGGTTGTGCTTGAGCTCTCTCAGTTTCAGGGCTTCACAATAAGCTCAGAGACCTTCGGCAGCAGAACCTTCACACATTCTGATGCTGAAGACGGTGAGGAATTCGTCGGTGCATTCAAGTTTGATCTGTCAACCATGTCTGCCGATGCCGAGGCAAGGATGAAATCAACACGGTATGTTCTGGATGTATATAATGAAACAGTTACCGTTAATGTTTGTACGCCAAGAGCAATGAAGGCTGTCCTTGACGATATTAAAGTCAGAGGTCTTAGCCTGAACTTTACTGATTTTTATAAAAACCTTGACGTTACCGTTGAATGTATTGATGCAAACGGAATCAGCACCTCAAAGCTTATTGACATCAGTGAAACAACAAGTGACCTTGTTGATCTTACCTTTTCAACAACAGCTCCCGTAAGAAAGATTATTCTTCATTTCAACAGCATCAAAAAAATGACTTTAGACTCAATCATTACGGGAAATATTGAGCTTTTCAGCATGGATGACCTTTTTGAATTTGCAATTGATACAGATGCTGTCGGCAGCAAGCTCTTCACTCAGGATCAGGCTCAGCAGATAACAGATTGCAGCGAACAGTTCAAGCTTAATGTATCCGGTATAAATATGGCGGGAGTTGCGCAGATGCAGTCAGCTCAGTATGTTTTTGATTACTGTCAGGAGACTGTCAGCCTTGATATTTCTGCTTATAAGGAAATGTGGGATTCCCTGGACAATGTAGATACAGGCACCATCGATTTTGACTTTACAGACCTTGCGGCAAAGGCTTCAGACATTGAGGTTATCTGCACCGATATTAACGGCGCCACAAGCACTCAGAGTGTTAATGCTGTTGCCTCGGAAGAGGATGTTGTCAACTTTACCTTCTCAATGGATGCCCCTGTCAAAAACATAACACTCAGACTCAAGTCTCTTAGAGAAATTGATCTTATGGGTATTACCTCCATCACAGGTGATTACTTCACAGGTCTTGCACTTAACACAAGAATGGGCACAAGATTTTTCATCAACGAAAACGCAAAGCGCGGTGAGATGCTGTCCGTTAAATTCAAAATGAAGATTTCCTTCGGAAGCGTAAATCTTACGGCAGCGGTTCAGAATGTGGAATATTCCTTCGATTTTGCAAAGGAATATTATCCTGAGTCATACCGCCACGAAGCCGACAGCTTCTCCTTCGGCAATTTCTATGACACAGTTTCCGAGGATATTTATAAAAATGCCTACGGTGAGGTCAAGGGAGCTGAGCTTTATAAGCTTTTCGAAAATAATGAAAGTCACGGTCTTTGCTTCGGTATGACCGCTGCAACAGCTGCCTTCCTTGCTCACCCCGATGCAATTTCAAGTGAAAACACTTATTCTTATGTAATCAGTGACCTTGCAACAGGAAGCATTCCCGATGCCTTCGGCACAGACATTGAAACATTTATCAAATATGCTCATATTTATCAGTTCGACGGTGATGTTCAGAAGGCTGAAAGAGCGGCAATGAACAATGTCAGCGGACTTTATGAGGCTGTGAAGGCTTATGTCAACGGAAACAATCAGCCTGTTGTCATCAATTTCTTCGGCAAGGATGACGAAGCTCTGACACAGGGTCATTCAGTTATTGCAATCGGCTTCAAGGAAACCGAGGATTATTATATGGTGCTTGTCAGAGATTATGATGTTTACTCAGACAAGCAGGAGCTTAAAATTGCAAAGGATTTCTCATCCTGGTCTTATAACGCTCTGACAAATGAGGATTCTGACATTACATACCTTCTGCCCGCAGATAAAATTTATGAAGCAGGCAAAAAGATAACAACTCAGACAGGCTTCTTCGGTGCTGACGAAAGCCTTGTCACATCAACAAAGGCAATTGCTGCCGACTCAGAGCTTCAGGCTGTTCTTCCCGTTGTGGCCGGCTCAGCCGAGGGTGAGGATGAGGGCGTTTACGCTTACTGGCTTGAGGATGAGGAGCTTGCAACCGTCACCTCTCTTGAAGAAGATAACGTGATTTCCGTTTACGGTGACAAGAGCTCCGTTGAGGTTGTTCTTGATGAGAACGATGAAGCCACGGTTAATGTTGATATTCTTGACAACAGCAAGGTGATTCTCAAAACCGCTGACAATGAAATCGGCAAAATCATTTTCACAACTGTTGATGAAAACGGTGAAACAGCTGTTCTTGAAATTGAAGGCTCCGACTGTGAAGGCACAGTCACTGCAACAAAGAATGATGAGGGCATCACAGTCAGCGGTATCAAGGACGGTAAGGTTACTCTTTCAGAGGACGGAACAGTTGTTGCTTCTCAGGAAATCACAATGGCAGAAAGTGACATTGACATTTCCCTTGACTCAGAAGCAGGTCTTGATGTTGATTATACTGCTCACGGACACAGCTATGAGCAGACAGTGACTCTTGCTCCCACACATATCAGTGAGGGTGTGATGACTTATAACTGCTCCTGCGGTGACAGCTACACGGAAGATATCGGTGTGATTCAGCAGCATTCTTATAATGCATCAACAGTAAAGCCCACCTGCACTCAAAACGGTTACACAGAATATACCTGTCAGTGCGGTGACACTTACACCGAAACAATTCCCACAATGGGACACACCTATAAAGACGGTGAAACAAAATGCTCTGACTGCGGCTTTGACAAGGCAGACAACTGCTCATGCAACTGCCACAAGAGCGGAATAATGTCATTCATCTGGAAGATTATCAACCTTTTCAACAAGCTTTTCAAAATTAACGGAAGCTGCTCATGCGGTGTCAGACATTGGTAAAGGCTTTTCTGAAAATCAAATAGTTAAAGGCACGGATTTTTCCGTGCCTTTTCTTATGCTCAGATAATATCACCTGAAAGCAATATAACCGTAAACCTGGCCGTCTGAATTAAGGTAGGTGTTGCTGTTTGCCGAAAAATAGGAGCTCAGCTCCTTCACCGCAAAGCCGGAGCTGACAAGACGGATTCCCCGTGAGTGCACCGTTTTTCCCGCAAAGCCGAAGAGGTTGATGTCAGTATCTTCACTCAAATCAGCAACAGCAGGATGGTAATCGTCACGGAAAACAATGACAGCGGAGGGGGAAAAGCCGATGTTGACGGTTCTTTCATCGGAGCTGCCCGTGCCCATATATGTTCCGCAGACAACGGGTGAGTCAAGATAAACTCTGTCCTTGTGGCTGATGTGAAGCTCAGTGTCGTTAACGTGGGTTTTGCAAAGAAAATCCTTTGCGGCAACAAGGTCTGTGTTTGATGAATCTATGCCTGTGCACAGCTCATAGTCAAACTGCATCAGAGCCATTACCTTATAAGCGTTTGTGCTGCTGTCAAAGCAGGCCTCCTCAATTGAAAAGGCGGTCATGTTTCCGCTGAACTCATCGTTGATGTAATCAAGAATTGTTTCAACAAAGGTATAAACATTCTGAAGGGTTGTTTTGACGGGAGTGTAGCAGTTGAGTCTGAGAACAACCTTGTTGTGCTGACAGTATTCACTGTTATCATCTTCAAAAAGAGTCACGGTGTTTTCCTTGGTGGATAAAACAATATAATTGTTTTTGAGGGGTACGGGAAGATTTGCCGTTTCATAAGCCTTCACGGCGGTGAAAAGCCCCTGGGAGCCGAGCTGATTCAGATGGTCAATAATCTGAGTTATAAGTATGTCGGTATTTTTCATTTTATCTGCCCTCCTTATGAACAACTGCCCAAAGATAAAGAATCTTGCCTGCAAAATAAACAGGCTCACAGTGATCGGTGCGGAAATTGCTTGAGCCGAAGGAGAGAGTATATTTTGAATCCGTCAGATAAGCGGGGTCAACCTCCTTGGGCGCAAGAAGAAGATATTTGTTCATTCCGTCATAGCCGAGCTCTGTGGGTACGCCCGTGAGATAAATTTTGTTTTTGTATCTCAGGGGCTGAAGAAAGGCATAAAACTCAATTCCGGTTTCACTTTCTTCCGAAAGGGATCTCATTTTTACTCCAAAGGGATCAAAGAGCGGGTTGGAAATTTTATTAAGTAGCACAGAAACAGAAGCCTCCGTCACAAAGAATTGAGCAGGCGGCGGCAATTGCCTCATTTTTCATGTTTTTTTCAAATTCAAGCTCCTTGGTTATATCCCTTGAAATTGTCATGTCACCGGCCTTATAGGTTGAATATTTGTCCGGATCTGAGAGTCTGTAAATGAAAAAGAAATAATGAGCAAGGGCTGCTGCCGTGGTTGTTATGAGAGGGTCATTTTCGTCCGCTCCGAGACGGAGTCTGCGCTGAACCCAGGCAAGACCTTTTTCGCAGCAGGGGGACAGCTGCTGTTGAGTGTACCCCTGCATATCCTTGAAATTCATGAGTTCAGCTAAAACTTCATTTACCTGAATCATAAACTCACCTCTCAGCCTTCGGTGATTTCCAGAAGCTTTGTTGCGTTGCCGTAAAGCTTTGCAAAGCCGCCGGTGAAGGAGACAGATGCTCTTTCAAGCTGTCTGTCAATGAGCTTGTCAAAGTCTGTGATAAGACCGCCGGCTGTCACCTGCTCAATTGCGGCTGTTTTGTCAATGCCGATGATGTTGGCTGATGAAAGACCGGGTGCACGGACAAGCTCTGCACCGAAGGGGGTGATGAGATTGCCTGTGGCATGGAAATTGAGACCTGCCGCAGAATCTCTGAACTCATTCATTTTTAAAAGAGCTGAAAGATTTTCTGTGGGAGCAATGATTGTTGAAAGATTGAAATCTGAGAACTTGCTCCAAAGAGTGATAAGGGAATCATAGCTGAAATCTGAGGCTGCAATGCTGATTTTTTCGGGTGCATCCTCAGTGCCGCCCATGAGAGTTGTGATGGCGTCGGCAAAAAGAGTTTTTGAAATTGCCGCACCGATCTGCTTGAGGGCAATTGTGAAAAGGTCAAGTCTCTGATGTCTGATTGTTTCATAGGAAGCGCAGAGCATTCTGCCGTACTTCTTGAGTCTGACAAGGTTGTCCTTGACGGTGATCACTGTTTCGGGCAGATATGTACCCTCGTTGATGGGTGTGAAGATGTCCTGTCCGTGAGAAGCGTCCATTGCAAGTGAGCGGTAATCAAGGCTGTCGATGACTGTTGTTGTTGCAACAATCTTCTTTGTCAGATCGTTTTCCTCCATACCCTGAGCAATTGCTCTTGAAACATATTCGGGGAAAAGTGCCGCTGAATCTGTTGTTCTGAAGAACTTTTCAATTGTGTCGCTGTTTTTGCCGCTGACCTTGATGTCAAAGCGCTTGAGCTGTCTCTGGTAAGCGTCAAGACCCTCCATGGCTGTGCCGATGTAATTTTCACTGGGGTCAATGCTTTCAAGAGCCTGAGTGAAGCCTTTACCTGAGGTGTAAAGACCTTTTTCGAGTCTGATATTATCAAATGACATTAATTTTTTTCCTCCTTAAAGTAAAATTTCACAGGTTGATGTGGACATATCCACATCGGTGACAAGATAAGGCATGCCTGTTGTCTTGTCTGTTACAATTCCGCCGAAATCGTCGGTGACAAAGCGGTTATAACCGAGTGAGGGCTTTATGCCTGAATACTTGACAGATACGGGGCCCTTGATCTGAATGCTGGCATAGCCGTCTCTGACGCAGGTGCAAATGCCGAAAAAGTTATATGTTGCGCCGGGTACGGTGACCTCGTCTTTGCTGAGAAGCGTGACGGCGTTACCGACCTTTACCTTTGAAGCGCATTTGAAGGTGACTTCCTTTTTTTCGAGGCCACTGATGTTGGGATTACTCATTAAAAATTCCTCCTTTAAATTTTAAAAACTGTGTTGTCTGAATGTGCTGCTGACTTTGCGGGTGAAAGCTGGTTTCTGCCGGGATAAATTTTTCCCGTCTGCTTTTCAAGGGAATCTCTGAATGCCTTGAGCTGAGAGATTTCCATTGCGCTGCAGGAGCTGATGAAGGCCTTTGCATCGACCTCGGGCATAAGCAGAAGAGCAAATCTTTTCACATCGTCTGTCAGATGCTGCTTGTAAATGAGAGCCTGGGAAGCAAGCTGCTCAAGCTGAGTGATTTTTTCAGAAAGCTCCCTTGCCTGTTCAACGGTGATGAGGGTGTCTTCTGAAAGTGATTTGATTGTGTCAAGTGTCATTGTGAAGTTTTTTTCCTCCTTGGGTGAAAATGCTTTTGTGACTCCTGCAAGTCTTTGTGCGGGTACGGCAACAAAGGACCATTCGTAAGCATCGGTGGGCTGAGACAGAATGCCGTGACAAAGCCTGTCTCCGTAAAGCTTGCCCTTGATGTGCTCACAGCGGTGCTTTTTCATATCTGTTCCGCAAACGGAGCAGATGCACTCCTTCATGGCACAGCCGACGCTGACCTCCTTTTTGATGCCGCCCTCAATTTCTTTTATGAGCGATTCATTTTCCGGGGTGTTGAGCATATAAGCACGTGCCTTGAGAGCGGTGTAGACCTCACCGCAGGCCGTTTTTTTGCTCGAGTCCTTTTCAATGTAGGTGCGGAAGATTCGGGCACGCTGATCTCTTGAGCTCATTGAGTGGTCGGAAATACCTGTTTTGCCCACAAAAAGCTTTTCAAGCTCCTTGAGAGAGCTGATGCTGAATCTTTCAAAATCTCTGTCGATATCGTTATCACAGAGAGTGAGGGTGAAGATATAAACATCTTCCTGAGTCAGAGCTGAGCGTGAATATCCGTTGATAAGCTCAAGCTCCTTTTCAATTGTCAGATTCATCCTTTTTTTCACCTCCGATCTCCCAAAGGAAGCGCTCACTCTGAGCGTCGTAATAACGGCTTTGTGCAAGCTCCTTGATGTCCTGAAGGGTCAGCTCGTTCCAGTTGATTGTGAAATCACAGTCAAAGCCGTTCATTCTCAGCCACAGACGGCAGATTTTGTCAATTGTGGGGTTAAGCTCACGGCGGTAAGCGTCAATTTCACTTGTGAGGATGTCTGCCTGCTGATAGCTCATTCTTTCACTTGTGGACCAGGAGAGACCCAGAAGGAAGGGGGGAACGCCCAGCTTTGCAACAATCTGCTCAAGGATGTCTCTGACAGGTACGCTGCTGTCAAGAATCTGATTGTCTGCGCCGATTGCCTTGATGCTCACATCACCCACGGCAACAAAGTCCTTGACGGTGCCGCCGCTTTTCATTGTGTTTCTCCATTCCGTTGCCACCTGGTTTGCTCTTTCCCTGGCGTAAGCCATATCCACAGAATCGTTCTGAGGCTTATAGGTGACAGCAAAGCGCACATTGCCCACTCTTTCCCAGTTGATGCCGATTGTGTTGAAGATGGTCAGCAAAATGTCACTCACAAAGGGCAGTCCCTTGAGAACGGAGGTGCCGTATATTTTGCCCGGCTCGGGGTTGTGCACGGAAAGCAGAATCAGCTCGGGATATTCAACGGGAATGAACTGTCCCTGACCGTTGTCAGCGCTGACAACAATGTCAAGAGGGGATGAGCCTTCAGTGAGGCTGACACATTTCAGGTCTGAGTTGAACAGATGGGTGACTGTCTGACTGTCGGTGACAATTTCACCAATGGCAGTGCCCATTGTCAGAAGCTGCTGAAAAAAGGTTGAAATGAAAGCATCAATACCCTTTCTTGTGCCGCCCACACTGACGTTCTGAAGAAAATGACGCAGCTGCTTTTCGGCTGCTGCATCCTCGCAGCTGACCTCAAAGGTGCCGATGAGACGGACAAGCTTGTCAATTGCCGCATCAATGAGGGGGATTGCTTCTCTCAGGCTGTTATAAATGTTTATGTCAGCCGTCGGACCCGGAGTGTAGGAGCCGAGAATTGAAAAAGGATGATGATTGGTGCTTGTCTGAGGGACAGCCACAACCTCGGTGGCTCCTGCCTGTTTTTTACGTTTTCCTAATGCCAAAACATTCTCCTTTCTGCATCCTCAGAGAAGAGGGATGCTGATTAATTTCTCTGAGCGGCAATGGCAAAAAAGCCGCCGCTGTCAGAGTCGGACAGTATGGTGGAGACAAAATACCGCATATCGTCCATTGCATGATCGTTTTCTTTTCGGGGAGTATCCTTTGCCGCATTTTCATCCCAGCGGTAAAGGGAAAACTCTCTGATTGATGCCTTGCAGACGGGGGAGATGATGATTTTTCCGCTGCGGAAGGCACTTTGTACCTTTCTGATGCCTGCAACAACATCGTTGCGCGCGGGAATGACCCTGAATTTTCCGTGTCTTCTGATGCATTCACTGAAGGATGCTGCCGAGGGGTCAATGATGACCGCCGTGATTTTTCTGCCCTCGGTGAATTTCACCAGCTCTTCGTAATATTCCTCGTCTGTCAGCTGCTTTCCCTGTGAGCGTGACGAATAATAAAACTCGTCAAATCGGTACCACACACCCTGGTGCTCGCCCCACAAGCCGAAGGAGGTGGGATTTACCGTGCCGTAATCACAGGAAACATAGCACTCGGAAAAACTGACATCGGGAGGCTGACGGATATATTTTCCGTTTGCAGCCTCGGGATAAACAAGTCCGCCCACAGCAACCCATCTGCCCAGAACAAAGCGCTCATAGAAGCTGCCGCTGTAAAGCTTTTCATAACGGCGTATGACACGGGGTGACAGGGAGGGATTGTCCTTCATCAGAAAGTGGAGATAAAGGCAGTTTTTTTCCTTGGCTTTCTTTATCCATTCCTCATAAAACCAGTGCAGAGGATTTTCGGGGTTACAGTTGAACCAATATTTCGAGCCGCGCAGGGAGCATCTTGCAAGAGCCTGCTCAACAAAGGAGCGGGGCATCAGAGCCACCTCATCAAGAAGAACACCGCCCAGAGTCATACCCTGAATCAGAGAGGCTGAGCTTTCGTCACGTCCGCCGAAAAGATAAAACTGATTTGTTCTTTTTCCGAAGGTTATTTCAATGAGATTCTGACTGACCTTTTCTTTGCAATCAAAACCGAGGCTTTTCAGAAGAGGCACAAGTGAAACAACAATGTTGCGCCTGAGGGAAGCAATGGTTTTGCCGCAAATTGCAAAGCAGGTACCGTCGAATTCATAAAATGCCCACAAAACAAAGGAAAGGGACATACAGGTTGTCTTTCCGCTTCGCACGGCTCCGTCGCAGATAAGTCCGTCACAGCTGCTGAAGGGTGAGGACTTATGCCACCAGGAGAGTGCGGTGAGCTGTTTTTCGGAAAAAATCTCAAAGCTTTGTTCACTCATCACAGTCATTCCTTAAAGCCGAGGCTCCCTTTTCAATTGCGTGATAAAGAGAAAAGGCAGAGCTTTTCTCAGCACCGAGGGCGGAGCCTTCAAGCTTTTCAAGGGCTTTGAGACGGTCAAAGAATTTGATTTCCGTTTCACCGTTTTTCTTTCTTTTTATTTCAGAGATATTGAAAAGGTCAAGCTGCTGAATTGTTTCGGGACTGATTTCTTCTGAAAACAGAAGGCTCACAGCATCTGCAAAGCAGCCGAAGGCCAGTCGGTAATAGCCTGAAATAATGTCGTTTTCCCTGCTGTTGTGCATCTCATCAAGAGTCTTGATTTCCTGAAGAATTTCCTGCTTCTTCAGAAGACGCAGGGCACTTTTTTCGGGGAAGGTATATCCTGATTTGATTGCCGCTTCCTTTCCGTTTCGGGAAAGGGAATAATAGGTGCAAAAGAGTCTTTCTTTTGAGGTAAGGCTTTTAATTTTAATCTGCTCCTTTCCGGGTTGAAAAATTTTTGTCTCCCACTAATGTTTCGAAAAAGGGTAAAAACTGCACAAATAGTGCATTTTTTTCTTAAAAATTGAAAAAAATTTTTTTTCGGCCCGTTTTTTTCATAAAAAAAGCGGTTAAAATTCCATATAAGAATTAACCGAAGGGGGATATTTATGCTGTTTCAATTATATAAAGAGAAAGGGGAGGGATGTTATCCTTTGCAGTAAAACTCAAGCTGACCGACACACAAACTCGCTGACCGTAAATTCTCACGGAAACGATGATAGAGCGGGAAGCTGACTCATCGAGCCTTGCAGATTCTCTCTTACGGCGTGACGCTGAATTACAGTAGTCACTCTGCCCGACTGCGTTTTTGTCTTACTTTTGCGCCTCAAAAGTAAGCGGCATTTTGTTTCCTTTGCTGCTGTTGGCAAAGGAAATGCCCCCGCGGCACGAGCGGGAGGGATTATATCAATAGGCAATGCTGTCTATAAATGAAAAATCTTAAACCTATGATAATTGAAATTAGTTTTGATGTATGAATGAAAAACCACGGACGACCAATGGTCGCTCCTACGATATAATGATAGTTTTATTTATATAATCTGTTTGTGCTAAAGGTTAATTTCTGCACCACTCAAGCCGTGGGGCTCTTACTTTGCCCCGGTCGGCAAAGTAAGCAAAACGCCCTTTTCTCCGTGCTATGAGTCCGAACGAGGTTACAAAATGCCGAGTCAGTTTCCTCTCTCGGTTACTGACCGCTCCTCACGTCCTGCCGTACAAATCGGTCAACCACTATCCGACGGCATTTTTCACAGTTCTGCAATCTGCTTTAAAGGGACTTGGGTATTCAGTGATTCAATACTGAAAGTGATTCAAGAGAGGTCGCTGCTTTTCTTCCCTCCCCAAAGTGCTGTTTTGTCTAGTCCGCGTTGCTGTGCTGTCTCCTTAACAACCTTAGCGGTCGACAGTCGTCACCCGCTCTATCATCGTTTCCGTGAGAATATACGGTCAGCGAGTTTGTGTGTCGGTCAGCTTGATGTTTATAGTAGGGGCGACCAATGGTCGCTCCTGTTTCCCTCAAAAGCAAATTGCCTGCGGGGTGTGATTCATTTTTTTACGGTCAGTTTCATCAAAACAAAAAAATCCGCAGCCGAAACTGCGGATTTTATTATGCTTGCTGTTGTGTCTGATTCTTTTCAGCATCAGCCTTTGCCTTGGAAAGAACGGTAATCAGCTCCTTGAGAACATCAATGGTGGTCTGATTTTTCTGAAGATTAATGCTGAAAATCGGGCTGACCTTTCCCGATCTGATGCTGACATTGCGCCTGAAGCTCTCATTCACTGCAAGGATGTATTCGGGCTTCATGTCATCAAGGAAAACGTTGATGACCGCCTCATTCTGGCGGATTTCATAAATGCCCAGCTCTGCGGCATTTGCTCTGAGAAGAGAAATCTGCACAAGACCCTCAACAGCCTTGGGCGGCTCACCGAAGCGGTCAAAGAATTCGTCAATAACATCAATGGCATCTTCACTGTTTGAAATTTCGGCAATTCTCTTATACATACCGATTCGGTGCTTGACAGAGGTGACATAATCCTTGGGGATATGAGCGTCAATTGCAAGGTCAAGAAGGCAGTTCTTTTCCTGCTTGACGGGCTCTCCCGTCTGCTGACTTTCAAGCACCTGAGACAGAATCTGAAGATACATGTCATAACCCACAGCCTCCATGTGTCCGTGCTGACGGGCACCGAGGACACTGCCTGCGCCGCGGATTTCAAGGTCACGCATTGCAATCTTGAAGCCTGAGCCGAACTGGGTATATTCACGGATTGCAGAAAGGCGTCTTTGGGCAATTTCACTGATAACCTTGTTTTTCTTGTATGTGAAATAAGCATAAGCGCGTCTTGAGGAGCGTCCCACACGTCCTCTGATCTGATGAAGCTGAGCAAGACCGAGGGTGTCTGCATTTTCAATGATGAGAGTGTTGGCATTTGGCACATCAACACCCGTTTCAATAATTGTGGTGCAGATGAGAACATCAATTTCATTTTCAAGAAGCTGTCTCCAGACAAGGCTCAGCTCCTGCTCGGTCATCTGACCGTGAGCAATTCCGATTCTTGCATCGGGGAGGAATTTTCTGATTTGTGCCGAGCGGCTTTCAAGGGAGTCAATTCTGTTAAGCAGATAATATACCTGACCGCCTCTGCGGATTTCCTTGTCAATTGCCTCGGCAAGCACCTGCATATCGTGAGGGATAACATAAGACTGAACAGGGTGTCTGCCCGTGGGTGCAACCTCAAGCACAGACATATCACGGATTCCCGTCATTGCCATGTTGAGTGTGCGGGGGATGGGTGTTGCCGAAAGGGTGAGCACATCAACCTGAGGAAATTTTTCCTTCAGCTTTTCCTTTTGTGCAACACCGAAGCGCTGCTCCTCGTCTATGATGAGCAGACCCAGGTCCTTGAACTCCACGCTTGAAGCAATGATTGAATGAGTACCCACAACAATGTCAACGGAGCCTCTTTTGAGTCTCTTTTTCACCTGGGCGCTGTCCTTCGGGGTACGGAAGCGGGAGAGCATTTCAATTTCCACGGGGAAGCCGTCAAAGCGCTTTTTGATTGTCTGAAAATGCTGGAAAGCAAGAATGGTTGTGGGCACAAGAATTGCACACTGCTTTCCGTCGGCAATACATTTGAAGGCGGCTCTCAGGGCAACCTCTGTTTTGCCGAAGCCCACGTCACCGCACAGAAGTCTGTCCATAGGCACGGAGCTTTCCATATCCTTTTTGATTTCATAGATTGCCTGAAGCTGATCATCGGTTTCTTCAAACTCAAAGCGTCTTTCAAAGTCGTTCTGCATGTCAATATCGGGTGAGAAGGCATAGCCCTTTGTACCAAGTCTTTTTGCATAAAGAGCCGTGAGCTCGTCTGCCATATCCCTGACACTTGAGCGCACCTTGCTTTTTGTCTTTGTCCATTCATCAGAAAAAAGCTTGTTGAGCTTGATTACCTTGTCTGTGTCCTTGGGGGACATATACTTGGAAAGCATATCAAGCTGAGTGACGGGCAGATGAAGAACATCGTTTCCGCGGTAATTGATTTTGATGAAATCCTTAAGCTTACCTGAAATGTTCTGAGTGTGGATGCCGTCAAAAATACCGATACCGTACTGAACGTGAACAACATAATCTCCTCTGTGAAGATCTTCAAGAGAGATGATGCGCTTTGAGGAGGCGGATCTTTTAAAATGCTGAACGGGCTTTGCCGTGTCAGAGCTTTTGCCATAGGAGAAAAGAGCAAATTTTATTGAGGAATACTCCATACCCGCAGAAATGCAGCCCGGAATGACGGAAACGGTCTGAGGAGGAAACTCCTCGGGGATGCGGGGGAAATAAACGGCTCTGTAACCGTCATTTTCAAGGTCAAAGGCAAGCTCACGGGCACTTTTGTCCGTGCCTGCAAAAAGAACGGTTGTGTATTTGTTTTTCTGAAGGGGAGCAAGGTCCTCCTCAAGATAGCTGAGAGTACCGTTCCAACGGGCAAGAGGCTGAGCATAAACACTCACAAGCTCTTTGACGGGAGTGTCAAAGGAGCCTCTTGCAAGATTATCTGTGTAAAAGGTCTGTCTGCTCTTATAAACGGAAAGAAGCTGCTCCCAGCTGAGCTGGAAGGTGTCAATACCCTTGAAAAGAGTTCCGTTTTCACTGAGAATTTTCAGATCCTCAAGAAAAAGCTTTGAAAGGGCAGAAAATTTCTGCTTGACGGCAGAGGTTTCGCTGACAAAAAGCAGACAGCCGTCTGTGTAATCAAAAAGAGTTTCCGGCTTTTCATAAGCAAGGGAAAGGTATCTGTCGGTGCTGACGGTGAAGCCTCCGTCAAGCCTTTCAAGGTCGGTGCTGACGCTTTCTCTTGCCTTGAGTGCACCCTTGCCCTTGATTGAGGCAAGAAGGTCACGGAGCTTTTGCTGAAGCTGAGCCGTGCTTTCAAAAAGAATTTCACAGCAGGGCATAATTTTCAGAAAGGGCAGATTGTCCTTTCTTCTCTGACTCACGGGGTCGAAAAGAGCAAGGGAGTCAATGCTGTCTCCCCAGAATTCAATTCGGGCAGGGCTCTCCTGACCGGGAGAGAAAATGTCAAGAATACCGCCTCGCTGAGAAAACTGTCCCACACCTTCAACCTGCTCGGCACGGGTGTAGCCGCTGATTGAAAGAAGCTCAATGATTTTTTCGGGAGGGATTTCCTGACCGAGATCAAGGCGCAGACTTCTTTTTTCAAGCTCTGCAAAGGGGATTGTCAGCTGTGCGGCAGCTTCAACGCTGCAGACGATATATCTGAAATCATCCTCAAGAATACGGCTGAGAACACCGATTCTTTTTTGCTGATAATAAAAGGAACGACTGTCAGTGCTTGTGAAATGGAAATCTCTTGCAGGATAAAGGAGGGCACCGCCGTCAAAAACATTAAGGTCCTCACAAAGCTTTGAGGCTGAATTTTCATCGGGGCAGACAATGACAGCCTTTGTGTTGTTTTTCTGTGCAAGGGCTGTGATATAGTGAGCCTTGTGCACCTGAGAAAGACCGATGATACCTGCGGGGAATTTCCCCTTTTCAATGCATTCGTTTGCTCTGACGAATTCCTCAGAGCCTTCAAGTATTTTTGTGAAAGCTGACACGTCAACACCTCCTTTGGTTATTAATCAACAATATGAGTCTGCCGGCTGAAAAGCCGACAGACTTCTTAACAACAACGGGATTTCTCCCGGCAAAAAAGAAAGGGAGCCCTGACATTCCCGAAAAAATAAAAAAATCAAACAACACAAGGAAATGCAGGGAGAGAGTGTCTGAAGAAAGACACCGCACTCAGATTCTTTTTCTGCATTTTCAATTATAAATACTCGGAGAAAAAAGTCAATATAAAAACTGTCAAAACCTTTCCCCGACACAGCCATTCCTTCATTAAAAGTGAAAAAGGGGATTTCAGAACCAAAGGGTAACTTGCGGCTGCAAAAAAATTATGATAAAATACAGTCATTAAAGGGAGGTGTGTTTATGGCTGATTTTGTTACCTTCAGAGACTCGGAAAACAGACTTGTACTGAAGGCTTATCTTGGTGATGCAAAAAGCATCAGAGTGCCCGACGGAATTTATAAGATTTTGCCCAATGCATTCTTCAACACTAATGTGTGGGAGGTTTATATTCCCGACTCTGTTGAGGAAATCTGTGAAAGAGCCTTCTGGAGAAGCAGTGTCAGAAGGGTACGCCTTCCCGCAGGGCTTAAAAAAATCGAGGAGCAGACCTTTCACGGCTGCTGGAAGCTTAAAGAAATTGAAATTCCCGACTCTGTTGAGGAAATCGGCTCCAATGCCTTTAACCACTGCACCTTTCTTACAAGGGTGACCCTGCCCGCAAAAACAAGGGTTATCGGCAACCGTGCCTTTGAAAAATGCGCCAATCTTGAGCATATCGACTTCGGCGGCGTTGAGCAGATAGGTCTTGCCGCCTTCTGTGACTGCGGAAGGCTCAGGGAGGTTATCCTTCCGCCCACCCTTAAAAAAATTGACCGTTTGGTCTTTTCGGGCTGCGGAAGACTCGAAAGGCTGTCAGTACCCGAGAGTGCGGGTGCAATCTGCGTGAGCAATATTATGTATTGCCACGAGCTTAAAAAAATCGAATGTAAGGCAATGGAATTTTATCCTTTGAATTTTACAAGTAAAGAGCATGACGGAATAATTGCCAATTGCTTCGGCGTTATGGCTGCCCTGAGAAATCTTGACACCGTAGGTGAACAAACACGTGAATATATCAATATCCATCTGAAGCTTTATGAAAATGATATTATCAAAAAAGTAATTTTAAGAAAGGACGCTGAGCTTTTGAGTATTTATCTTTCCTTCGGTCTGCTCAGCCGTGAAAAAGCTCTTTCTTTTCTTGAAAAAACACAGGATGTTCAGATGAGGTCTGCGGTTATGGGTTATCTTGAAAATAAAAAGGAGGCTGATGAGCTTGAGCTTTAATGATAACAGTCAGTATGATATGAGCCTTATGGAGCTTGGGGCAAGATTTTCCGAAAACGAGGACAAGGAAATTATTCTTAAAAAATATATGGGGCCCGCAGAGGTTTATGTTGTGCCGCCTTATGTTGTTGAAATCGGTGACGAAGCCTTTTCGGAAAACAAATATATCAGAAAGGTTATTATACCTGATACGGTGGAGGTTTTTGGCGAATCAGTGTTTTACAGCTGTAAAAGCCTTGAGCACGTTGTTTTTTCTCCGAGCGTTATTAATATTCCGCGGCTTACCTTCAAATTCTGCCAAAAGCTGAAAAAGGTTGAAATGTCCGACAGCATTGTTTCAATCGGCAACGGTGCTTTCAGCGGCTGTGTCAGTCTTGAAGAAATTCAGCTGAGTGCAAATCTCAGAACAATTTCACATTATGCCTTCGAAGGCTGCCAAAATCTTTCCGCCTTTTCTCTTCCGCCCTCTGTCAGAACAATCGGTATGAATGCCTTTGCCGACTGTGAGGCTCTGAAGGAATTAAAGCTTCCCGAAAATCTTGAGCAGATCAATTCTTATGCCTTCAAGAACTGCACGGCTTTGAGTGAGATGACTCTTTCGTCTTCGGCAAGCTTTGCCGGTCTTAATATTTTTTTGAATTGCTCGGGTCTTAAAAATCTGAATCTTCCCCGTGTGCCCGGCTGCGGTCATCTTTTCCGCGAATCAGAAATGCGTTTTTGTGTTGATGCTCTTTTTTCTGCCATAACAACGGGAACGGATATGCAGGTGCTTAAAAATAATGCTGATTTTATGGAGCTGCTCAAAAAAAGGTGCATGAATGTCTGTGAAGCTGCAATCAAAAGCGGTAACACAGAATTCTTCCGCAAATTGTTTTCAAACGGTCTTATCAGCAGACAGGATACCCTGAAGATTCTTAATGAATGTAACGATGCGGAGATAAGAAGCATCATTCTTGAATATCTTAATCATAACACGGAGAGGGAGGATAGCCTTGAGCTGTAATGCACGATTTGAATTTATAACCGACCCCATCGGAAGAAAAATACTTACAAAAGCCTCCGACTTTACGGGACGAGTCCGTGTGCCTGACGGAATATCAATAATTGCAGAAAGCGCCTTCCTAATGTCTTCGGCCACGGAGATTTTCATTCCCGATTCGGTGAAGGAGATTGAGGAAAAAGCCTTTGAACAATGTGTCAGTCTGAAAAGGATAAGGCTTTCCGAAAATCTGTGGAGGCTTGACAAATTTCTTTTTGTCAACTGTCTCGGTCTTGAAAGCATTGAAATTCCCTCTTCGGTGCTTGAAATTGAAAATGGTGCCTTTTTCAACTGTACGGCGCTTAAGCAGGTTATTGTCAACGAAGGAGTAAGGAAAATTTCTGAGGATTGCTTTGTCAGATGCACCGCCCTTGAAAGAGTTTATCTTCCCGACAGTGTTGAGTCGGTGAGTCTTCTGAGCTTTTCAGGCTGCAAAAGCCTCAAAGAAATCAGAGCAAAAAGTGTTGATTATACCATGGCTGATGAGCTTGTCTTTGTCAGCATGGGATATGAAACCCTGGTGTCCGTCATCGGAGCAAGGCTTCATTGCTATGAAGACATGCAGAGTCACGAAAGAAACTTTATTGACGGCTTTTTCAGAAAAAGCAAAAATGTTTTTGCCGATTTCACAGTGCTGGGTAAAAAGGCTGACTTAGCCCTGACGGCTTTTGAAAAGGGGCTTATAACGCAGGCGGATTATATAAAAATCACAGAGAGGATTGAGTCAAATGCAGGATTGTGAATACAAAATTGAAAAGGGCGTTCTGACAATTGCCGAGGGCGTCACCGTCATTGAGCGGCTTGCCTTCAAGGACAATATGGATTTTGAAAAGCTGATTATGTCCGACACCGTTGAAAAAATTGAGGGTGCCGCCTTTTTAAACTGCAAACACCTTAAGGAAATCGTCTTTTCCCAAAATCTCAGGGAGATAGGCTACAACGGCTTCGGCTCCACTGCCGTGAAGACTCTTCGCTTTCCCGACAGCCTTGAATTGATTGAAAATTATTGCTTTTACGGCTGCAGCAGACTCAGGGAGGTTTATTTCGGAAAGGGGATAAAGAACATCGGCCGCCACTCCTTCAGCTGCTCCTCACTGAAAAAGGCTGTCTTCCCGAAAAATTCAATGATTGTTCCCGCGGAGAGCTTTTCGGGCTGTCACAATCTTGAATATCTTGAGTGTGATAATCTGTCGCTGGTTACTACGTCGGCAATTCCTCTGACAGATGTGGTGCTCAGTTATCTTTCGGCGTGCTTCAGCACAGGCGCCGATGTTTCCGAGGAGGTTGCCCTTGAAATCAGAAGAAAGGGCAGAGAAACTCTCTGCCTGCTTTTGAAGCGGCAGCTTTATGACGTGGGAGCTTATGTTTTGAGACAGGGATTTATTTGTGATGAGGATGTTTCCTCCGTTTTGTCTGACTCCCTTTCCGTTCAGGCAAATGCGGTGATTGTGGAATACCTTCAGACAAGAACAAATCTTTTTGAGGATGGACTTGAATTATAAAAAAGGGGGGCAGGACTATGCAGAAAAAGGATTACACCCTTGATGAATGGGGTGTGCTGAGAATAAATGAGGGTGTAACAGAAATTGAAGAGGATGCCTTCACAAAGGATAAAAGAATAAAAAAACTGATTCTTCCCGATTCTCTTCGTGAAATCGGAGAGATGGCCTTTGCTGACTGTTCCGATCTGAGTGAGGTTGAATTTAATGAAGGGCTTTTTTATATTGGGCGCAAGGCTTTTTGCGGCACGGCCGTTGAGCAGCTTGAGTTTCCCGCAAGTCTTCGGAGCATCAGCAGCCTTGCCTTTCAGAATTGTGAGAAGCTGACAAGTGTTAAATTCGGTAACAGCATTAACTTCGTGGGCACATTTTCTTTCCACAGCAGTGCGGTCAGAAGCATTGTGTTTCCCGAGGGTACGGGTGAGTTTTCTTCTTATGCTCTTTCTGACTGCGATGAGCTTGAATATCTTGAATGTGACGGGCTGGTTCTGAACAAATGGCATCACCTTGATTCAAAAAATATTGTGGTTGCCGCTTATGTTGCTGGCTGTCTTAACAAAAACAGGAAGCCTTCAGAGAATGTAAGCGAATACATAAAGGAAAAAAGCAGATGTTTTTTGGAAAGAGCTGTAAAAAAAAGAAATCCTCAGCTTCTTTCATATCTGATTTCGGAAAAATATATTACTGTATCTGATGCAAACAGTGTTCTCAAGGAATCCTCCTCGGCAGAGATAAATGCACTTTTGCTCGGCTTTGCAAGCTCCTTTGATGAGGATGAGCTTGAATTATAACAAGAGGTGAAATTATGCAGAAAAAGGATTACACCCTTGACGAATGGGGCGTGCTGAGAATAAATGAGGGCGTAACCGAGATTGAAAAGGAAGCCTTTTCAAGAGATATGAGAATCAGAAGGGTGATTTTGCCCGAATCTCTCCGTGAAATCGGAGAGATTGCCTTTGCAGGCTGTCTCAATCTGAGTGAGGTTGAATTTAACGAGGATCTTTTTTCTATCGGACGCAAGGCCTTTTACGATACGGGTATTGAGCGTCTCGAATTCAAGGAGGGTCCTTGGATTGTTGAAAGTCTTGCCTTCGGCTTCTGCAATCAGCTTAAACAGGTGTATTTCGGCAAAAAAATTTCAAGAGTTGGCACCTTTGCCTTTCATCTGAGCGCACTTGAAAGGGCGGTTTATCCCGAGGGCACGGGTGCAGTCTCCTTTTACAGCTACCGCAACTGCTTAAATCTTGAACATCTTGAATGTGATGGGCTGGACACTGAAAGAGTAAAAATAAAAAGTGCCGAAAGAAACGTTGTTTATGCATTTCTCTCCGCTTCTTTACCAAAGGGCATAAGCATTAAAGAGGAATTAACGGAATATATAAAAACACACAGTGAGTGGTTTGCTGTCAGAGCGGCTGAAAAGGGGGATACGGATATTTTCTGTTTTCTTATCGAAAAGGCTCTTGTCTCTGACGCAACCTTCAGAAAGCTTCTCAGCATGGAAATTTCGGCAGAAATAAAAGCAGTCATTCTGGAATATATGTATGAAAAATATCTTCCGGCAGATGAGCAAGAGGAGCTTTAAACAAGAGGTGAAATTATGAACGAAAAGGATTATACCCTTGACGAAAAGGGCGTTCTTACAATCAGAGAGGGAGTAAGGGAGATAGATGCCTACGCCTTTGACTCTGATTCAAAAATTAAAAAGGTAATTCTTCCCGGCAGCGTTGAAAAAATCGGGGAAATGGCATTTTCCCGCTGCCGTAATCTGAGTGAAATTGAATTTTCCGAGGGGCTTCGTGAAATCGGCTTTCAGTGCTTTGACCGCACCGCAGTTGAGACTCTTGTTTTTCCAAAATCTCTTTTACGCATAAAGGAATATGCCTTCAACAAATGTGAGGCTCTGACGGAGATTACCTTTCTCGGCAAAGACTGCGCAATCGGCAGCTATGCCTTCAGCCGAAGCTCACTGAGAAGGGCAACCTTCCCGAAAAGGCCTTATCCCGTGGGTGATGATGCCTTCTTCGGCTGCAGAGAGCTTGAATATCTTGAATGTGACACTCTTGACATCGGCATAACAATGGACTTTCTGAATAACGATTATTATGTTGTTTATGCTTATCTGAGCTTTTGCTTCAGTACCTGCACGGAGTTTTCACAAAGGCTTATTCCCGTAATAAAAAGTCACGGCGAGCTTTTTGTTGTTATGGCTTATAAAAAGAGAAATGCGGAGTTTATAATAACAATGCTTGAAAATGACTTTGCCGAAAGGCGCGTGGCTGAGGAGTGTATGAAAAAATTCAATTATCCTGACGTCAACGCCGCCCTTCTTGAATATTTTAATAAGTGCTCAAGCCTTGACGAAGAGGACAAAGATGAATATAATCTGAATTAAAGCAGCTGAACCCGAGGCGGTTCTTATGAAAAGGAGCAATTACTATGAATTACAATGAAGCTTATAATTTGTGGAAAACAAATTTTAAAGAATATCAGCAGGAGCTTTCTGCAATCATCGACCCCAAGGAGCTTGAGGACCGCTTTTATAAGGAGCTTTCCTTCGGCACAGGGGGTCTGAGAGGTGTTATGGGAGCAGGTACAAACCGAATGAACAGACACACCGTGGGCAAGGCAAGTGCCGGCGTTGCAAGCTGTCTGAAAAGCACCTGTGAGGGTGACATCAGCGTTGCAATCGGCTTTGACACAAGGCTTAATTCAGCAGATTTTGCCCGTGTTGCCGCAGGTATTTTTGCAAACAGCGGAATCAGGGTTTATCTTTTTGACAAGCCCCTTCCCGTTCCCGTGCTTTCCTTTGCGGTGAGATTTCTCGGCTGCAGTGCAGGTGTTATGGTCACCGCATCACACAATCCCAAGGAATATAACGGCTACAAGGTTTATGACGCCAAGGGCTGTCAGCTTTGCACCGAGGTTGCAGAAAAAATGTCACAGTTCATCAAAGAGGTTGACATAATGAAGCTGCCCTTCTGTGAGGGCTGCCACGAAAATATCAGATTTATCGGTGACGATGTGCTTGATGAGTTTATTGCCGCTGTCAGAAAGCAGTCTCTTTATGAGGAAAAATCCGACCTTAAAATCGTTTACACACCTCTTCACGGCACGGGCAACATCCCTGTCAGAAGAGTGCTTGAGGAAATGAATGTCACCGTTGTGCCCGAGCAGGAAATGCCCGACGGAAACTTCTCAACGGTGAGAAGTCCCAACCCCGAGGAAAAGGATGCTCTCAACCTTGCAATTGAAAAGGCAAGGCAGTCAGGCGCCGACCTTGTTCTCGGCACAGACCCCGACTGTGACAGAGTGGGCATTGCTGTCAGACAGGGTGAGGATTATCAGCTTCTGACAGGCAATCAGACGGGCGCTTTGCTTGTTAAGTTTGTTCTTGATATGAAAAAGGCTCAGCTTACGGAGAAGTCAACAATTGTCAAAACAATCGTTACCTCAGAGCTTGGCGCTGACATCGGCAGAAGCTTCGGACTGAAAATTGAGGAAACTCTCACAGGCTTCAAGTATATCGGAGATAAAATCTGCCGTTATGAAGAAACGGGCGAAGCTGATTTTGTCATCGGCTATGAGGAAAGCTACGGATATCTTGTGGGCACCCATGCAAGAGATAAGGATGCTGTTGTGTCCTCAATGCTTATCTGTCAGATGGCGGCTTATCACAAAAACAAGGGCAAAACTCTTGTTGATGCCCTTGATGAAATTTATGACGAATACGGATATTATCTTGACCACCTTGACTCCTTCACCCTCAAGGGTAAGCAGGGTGCTGAGAAAATCGGTCAGCTGATGACTCAGTTCCGTGAAAAAGGCACAGCTCTTTATGAGGGCATTGAGAGCGTTCAGGATTTCCTTGAGGGAATCGGAGATCTGCCCAAGGAAAACGTTCTCAAGTTCATCTGGGCTGACGGCTCCTGGATGGCAGTCAGACCCTCGGGCACCGAGCCGAAAATCAAGATTTATTACTCAATCAGAGAAAAATCAAGAGCCCTTGCAGGTGAAAGACTCAGCCGTATCAGAGAGTTTATCGGCGGAATAATTGAAGGCTGACAGGGCAGGATGCCTATAAAGTCAAAAAATCAATAAAGTATAAAAAACGCCAGAAAGTTTTTCTTTCTGACGTTTTTGCTTTATTTTGCCGTAAAAAGTAAGAGCCTTGCTCGATGAAAAACAAGGCAACGGAAACCCAATCAGAGAGTGGTACTTGCCACCACTGTGTGAGATTGGATTTAAATTATAACACAGAGAAAATTAAAAGGCAAGATAAAATAGGGAAGAAGTTTTATTGTCTTAACGAAAAAAATCCCGCTGTTATCTCAGCTCTCTGTCAACAATCTCTCTGAGTGCCTGCATATCCTCAAGAAAGCACAGTCTTTTGTCAACATTGCTTCCAAGCTCATAGGGGCTGTAGGTGCCCATAAAATAAAGCTTGCCCTTTTTGATGAATTTGCCGTGGTTTTCTTTAAGTGAAAAGGCTGAGTCAATCATCTTTTTTGCCGCCGCTTCTCCAAGGCAGACAATGATGTTGGGCTTGATGTGGCGCACCTGATCTCTCAGATAAGGCATACATTCCTCCATCTGCTGCTGAGTTGGGGCATTACCCTTGAGGGCAGCACATTTGACAATGGGTGTGATGAAAACATCCTTTCTTTTGTCAAGGCTCATAAGGGTGAAAAAATTGTCGAGTATCCTTCCGCTTTCCGAGGAAAAGGGAATTCCCTTGACCCCGTCCTTTTCCTTTGCCGAGTCAAAGACAAAAAGCAGCCTTGCATTTTCACTGCCGCAGCCGAAAAGAGTATGCTCACGGCTTTTTGAAAGCTCACATTTTTCACACAGCACACAGCGGTCACGGATTTCTTCAAAGGCAGCAGAATACATAACATTTCACCTCACAGCTTTATTATATAATTAATTTTAGCATTAATTTTAAAAAAAGTACATAATCTGTGTTGAATTTATCATTTTTTTGTTGTAAAATATTTTGGTAAAACATACTTACGGAGGTATTTATAAATGAACAGACCCGTTTTAATTGAAACATCAGCAAGACACATCCACGTCAGCCGCAGAGTCCTTGACATTCTTTTCGGTGAAGGCTATGAGCTGACAAAGAAAAAGGATCTTTCACAGCCCGGTCAGTACGCCTGTGAGGAAAGAGTTCAGGTTATCGGCCCCAAGGGCAGCTTCCCCGGCGTTTCCATTCTCGGACCCGTACGTCCCGAAACACAGGTTGAGCTTTCAGCAGGTGATGCAAGAAGCATCGGTGTAAAGGCTCCCATCCGTGAATCAGGCGACCTTGAAGGCAGCGGCTCCTGCAAGCTTGTGGGTCCCAAGGGTGAGGTTGAGCTTCAGGACGGTGTTGTGATTGCAAAAAGACACATTCACATGACTCCCGAGGATGCTGAAAAGTATTCACTTGTTGACAAGCAGATTGTTTCCGTCAAGGCTGAAACTGACGGCCGTTCACTTATTTTCGGTGATGTTATTGTCAGAGTCAATCCCGCTTATGCTCTTGCAATGCACATTGACACAGACGAAAGCAACGCAGCTTCCTGCACACCCGGCATGATGGGTGACATCATCTGATCTTTAGATTTACGAGTATTTTAACAAAGGATTGACAGAAATCCGCCCGTAAAAAAACGGATTCAGATTACACTTGTCAATTTCTTACGGGATTGTTTGTCTTTTCTGAACAATCCCGTTTGCTTTTTGGAGAAGGTTTTATGAAAAAACATTTTTTTGCAATGCACTCACGAATGAAATTCATCAACCGCTGGGCACTGATGAGAAACACCTCTCAGGAAAATCTCAGTGAGCACAGCAATGATGTTGCCGTCATTGCCCACGCCCTTGCTGTTTTGAAAAATCTTCATTACGGCGGCTCGGTCAATCCCGAAAGAGCGGCATTTCTCGGCCTTTATCATGATATGCCCGAAATCATCACAGGTGATATGCCCACTCCCGTCAAGCACGGCAACAAGGAGCTTCACGGAGCCTTTCAGAAGGTTGAGAATGCGGCCTCAGAAAAGCTTCTGAGCATGCTTCCCAAGGATATGTACGGCATTTTTGCCGATGCCTTTTTCCCTCAGGAAAAGGATAAAGAGGAGTGGAAAATTGTCAAGGCTGCCGACAAAATCTCTGCCCTTATCAAATGCATTGAAGAGGAAAATGCGGGCAACAGAGAATTTATCAAGGCCAAGGAAAGCACCCTCAGGTCAATTGAAAAGCTGAATATGCCCGAGGCAGATGAGTTTATCAGAGAATTCATACCCTCCTTCACCCTCAGCCTTGATGAGCAGACTCAGCAGTAAAAAGACAAAAGGAGTTTTTGTCCGACAGAAAGGGACGGGAATTCCTTTTTTTATGTCTATTGAAATGTTGAATTTTTTATGGTATAATTAAATGATTATTAGTATAATCTGCTTGATTATACAGTTAGAGGTGATTATATGAGCTTATTAAAAAAGCTTTTCGGTGATTATTCATCAAAGGAAATCAAAAGAATAAAGCCCACAGTTGACAAGGTTTTATCCTATGAAGAAAAATATTCAAAGCTGACCGATGCCGAGCTCAAGGCAAAGACTCCCGAATTCAAGGAAAGACTTGAAAAGGGTGAAAGCCTTGACAGCATCCTTCCCGAAGCCTTTGCCGTCTGCCGTGAGGCAGCCTGGCGTGTTCTCGGCATGAAGCATTTCCCCGTTCAGATTATGGGCGGTATTGTGCTTCATCAGGGACGAATTGCAGAAATGAAAACAGGTGAAGGTAAAACCCTTGTTTCAACTCTTCCCGCTTATCTTAACGCCCTTACAGGCAAGGGTGTTCACATCGTTACCGTCAATGATTATCTTGCACGCCGAGACAGTGAATGGATGGGCAAGGTGCACCGCTTCCTCGGTCTTACCGTAGGTCTTGCCGTTTCGGGAATGGATACCGATGAAAAAAGGGCAGCCTACAGTGCCGACATTACCTACGGTACAAACAATGAAATGGGCTTTGATTATCTTCGTGATAATATGGTTCAGTATATGCAGGAAAAGACTCAGAGAGGTCATTATTTTGCAATTGTCGACGAGGTTGACTCAATTCTTATTGACGAAGCAAGAACACCCCTCATCATTTCAGGTATGGGCGGAGCCTCAAGTGAGCTTTATTCCGTTGCAAACACCTTTGTCCGCTCCCTCAAGGGCTACCGCGTTGCCGAGACTGACACAAAGGCAAACCTTGAAGACATTGCCGCTGAAGCAGGCGCAGATTACATCGTTGATGAAAAGGCAAAGAGTGCTTCTCTGACAAAAAGCGGTATTCAGAAGGCTGAATCCTTCTTTAACATCAAAAATCTCAGTGACCCCGAAAACCTTACTCTTTCCCATCACATTAACATTGCCGTCAAGGCTCACGGCATTATGAAAAGAGACATTGATTATGTTGTCAAAGAGGGTCAGGTGCTCATCGTTGATGAATTTACAGGCCGTATTATGATCGGCAGACGCTATAACGACGGTCTTCATCAGGCAATTGAAGCAAAGGAAAACGTGAAGATTGCCCGCGAAAACAAGACCCTTGCAACCATCACCTTCCAGAATTATTTCAGACTTTATGAAAAGCTGTCAGGTATGACAGGTACTGCAATGACCGAGGTTGACGAATTCAGAGAGATTTACTCCCTTGACGCCGTTGAAATTCCCACAAACAAGCCTCTTCTGAGAATTGACAACAATGACGTTATTTATCAGACTGAGCAGTTCAAATTCAACGCCATCATCGAGCAGATTCTTCTTTGTCACGAAAAGGGTCAGCCCGTGCTTGTTGGTACCGTTTCAATTGAAAAGAGTGAAAAGCTTTCAGCCGCCCTCAAAAAGAGAGGCATCAAGCACAACGTCCTCAACGCAAAGCATCACGAAAAGGAAGCTGAAATTGTTGCTCAGGCAGGTAAGCTTGGCGCCGTTACCATTGCCACCAACATGGCAGGCCGAGGCACCGACATTATGCTTGGCGGTAATGCGGAATTCCTTGCAAAAACAGAAATGAGAAACCTTGAATACACCGAGGAGCTTATTGCTGAGGCAACGGCCTTCGGTGACACAGACAATGAGGACATTATCGGTGCAAGAGAAAAGTTCAAGGAGCTTGAGGCAAAATATAAGGCAGAAATCTCTCAGGAGGCAGAGGCTGTCAGAAAAGCGGGCGGTCTTTACATCATCGGCACCGAAAGACACGAATCAAGACGTATCGACAATCAGCTCAGAGGCCGTTCGGGCAGACAGGGTGACCCGGGTGAAAGCCGCTTCTACCTTTCAATGCAGGATGATCTGCTGAGACTTTTCGGCGGTGACAGAATGATGGCAATTATGAACTCACTGCCCGTTGACAATGATATGCCCATTGAGGTGGGTATGATCACAAAGCAGGTTGAATCCGCTCAGCGCAAGGTTGAGGGTAACAACTTTGCAGTCAGAAGACACGTGCTCTCCTTTGACGACGTTATGAACCGTCAGAGAGAAATCATTTACGGTCAGAGAGACAGAGTGCTCAAGGGTGAGGACATCAAGGATGTTATCACAAAGATGATTGATGACTCAATCGGTGACACCGTTGAATTCTTCTGCCCGTCAAACATTCCTTCAGATGAGTGGCATCTCGGCTCACTGAGAGAAAAGTATAACGGCTGGCTGACTGACGAAAATGATTTCACTGAGGACAGAAAATACAAGGCTGACGAAATTTATGACCTTCTCACTCAAAGAGCACACACTCTTCATCAGCAGCGCGAGGAGCTCTTCACAGCTCAGGCTATGAGAGAAATTGAAAGAGCAATGCTTCTGAAGGCTGTTGATATGAAGTGGATGGATTACATTGACGCAATGGATGAGCTCAAGAGAAGTGTGGGTCTTCTTTCCTACGGTCAGAAGGATCCCGTTGTTGCCTTCAGAGAGATGAGCTATGATATGTTCGAGGAGCTGACAAGCTCAATCAGAGATGACACAGTGAGAATTGTTCTCACCGCCAACTTCCGTACCGACGAAGAAATCAAGCGTGAAAAGGTGGCAAAGGTCACCTCAGCCACAGGCTCGGGTGACGGCTCCGAAAAGGGCAGAACTGTCAGAAATGACAAGAAAAAGGTGGGCGTAAACGATCCCTGTCCCTGCGGCAGCGGCAAGAAATATAAAAAGTGCTGCGGCAGACCGGGTGTGGAAAACAGATCATAAAATAATAAGAAGGAGATGTAAAAAACTCGTTTTTTTGCATCTCTTTTTTAGGGACCGGGAAAAATGCGCAGAATGAACAACCCGAGCCAGAGGCACTCCGAGGGCGAGGCTTGTTTATAGCATAAACCGTAAAAACGCAGTTTTTGCAATTCTCTTATATGCTTTTATCAAAGGGTTTCTTCGGATATAAAAGTCTGAAGAAACCCTCTGTTTGTCTTGGTTTATGCGGTCTGCAATTTTTTTACATCCCCTTTTCCGTCTTTTTCCGTGAAACTGCCTTTTTCCGTCTTTCTTTTGCCTTGACAAAAGCTTCCTTTTGGAATAACATTAATATGAAGAACTTTAACTTTAAAAGTATTTCTATAATCATCAGCTAAAAAGGAGGAATATTTTTATGGACTCAATATTTGAAGCAGTAATGTCCTTTGTGACAGGCTTTTCAAGAATTGTTCTGCCCTCGGTGGCAATCATAATTTTCATCAAATGCATCCTTGCGCTGTGCCTGGGTCATCCCAAGGAAAAAACCTACGGTTATCTGATTGACTCACACAACGGCAAGCGCTATGACCTTAATATGTGGGAGACCTCAATCGGCAGAGCCGTGGGCAGTGACATCACCGTCAGCTATGACACCGTTGCAAGAAGCCACGCCGTTATCACAAGAAGAATTGACGGCTGGTATATCTATGACGTTTCACCGGCAAAGGCGGGCATCAAGGTCAACGGAAAAAAGATTGAAAAAAAGGGAACAATCGTTGACGGAGACCTGATTTCCCTTGGCAATATGCGCTTTCGCTTTGAGGTCACTGATGACCCCGTTGTAAAAATCAGCAAAAAGAAAAAGGTGAACAAAAAGGCCAAGGCTTCTTCTGCCGCCGCACCTCAGAGCGCCAAGGCTCCCGTCTATGACATTGACAAAAAGCCTGCCGCCAAGGCTCCCGTATATGATATTGACAAAAAGCCTGCCGAGAAGGCAGCTGCCGGTCCCTCTCAGCCCAGAATCATCAACAAGGACACGGGTGAATCCTTTGTCCTTTGCGGAAATGAAATCACAATCGGCTCGGCAAGAGGCTGTGACATACGCCTTCATTCAAGGCAGACGGCAAGAAAGCACGCCGTGCTCATTCTTTTTGATGACGGCTGGGCAATTGACATTCTTTCAAAGGATAAGCCCGTGCTTCTCAACGGAGAAAAAATCAGTTCACCCAATCTTCTGAGAAACGATGACGTCATTGCTCTCGGAGATGAGCGACTGTTTTATCAGGCAGGAAGGAGGAGATGAGAATGAAAAAGACTCAGAAAATCAAAAAAGAAAAGCCTGCCCTTGACGACAGACTCAGACGCCGCTTTAAATATGTTGACCGCGGCTTCATCCTTTATATGATGAGCATTTTCCAGTTCATTTCCTTTATTCCCGTTATTGTCACAAGGGAGAAGTTTCAGTTTCTCATTGCCCTTATGCTCATCGGTTACATTGCTTTTGAGTGGATGTACGTTGGCTTTATGCACCTTGTTCTCAAGAAGGTCAATTTTGAGCTTGAATTCATTGCCTTCTTCCTCAGCGGTATCGGTCTTTGCCTTATCGGCAGTGTATCCGGTCCGTCGGCAATGTTTAAGCAGCTGATAACCGTCATTGCGGGCATTTTCATTTATGACATTCTTCTCTGGTTCCTCACCGACGTCAAAAGAGTTATGGCAGTGCGCACGGCTCTTGGCATTTTTGCCCTGCTGTTTCTTGCGGGCAGCTTTGCTTACATCAGAGTTTTTGTCGGCGCAATCAACGGTGCATATAACTGGCTTTATTTTTCGGGCTTCACCATTCAGCCTGCTGAGTTTGTGAAGATTGCCTTTGTTTTTGTCGGTGCGGCATCTCTTGACAAGCTTCTTACCTCAAAGAATATTTATATGTTCATTGCTTTTGCAATGGGCTGCATCGGTGTGCTGTTTCTGATGAAGGATTTCGGCACAGCTTTGATTTTCTTTTTCACCTTCATCGTCATCTGCTTTATGCGCTCGGGTGATATGCGTACAATTATTTTCATTTGTGCCATTGCCCTTGTGGGTGCAATTCTTATCATCAGCTTCAAGCCTCACGTTGCGGCACGATTTGCCGCTTACCGTCACGTCTGGGAGGATATGTACGGCAAGGGCTATCAGCAGACACGAGTTCTCATTTATGCCGTCAGCGGCGGTCTGAGAGGTCTGGGCGTGGGCAACGGCTGTCTGAGAAATGTTTATGCGGCAACAACAGACCTTGTTTTCGGTCTTGTGTGTGAAGAAATGGGTATGCTCATTGCTCTTGCAATTGTTCTGTGCTTTGCGGCAATTGCTGTTTATGCAATGATCAGCTCCCGCTCCGCTCCCTCAACCTTTTATTCAATTTCGGCATGCTCGGCGGCGGCAATGCTTTTGTTCCAGACCTGTCTGAACATTTTCGGCATCACGGACATTCTGCCTCTTACGGGCGTTACTCTTCCTTTTATCAGTCAGGGCGGTTCAAGCATGATCTGCTCCTGGGCGCTGTTTGCCTTCATCAAGGCGGCAGACGTGCGCACCTTCCCCAAGCTTTACAAAACCAACTGACAAGGAGGATGAATTATGCAAAGTATCATAAAAAGAACCTATATTCTCATTTTCCTTATTGCTGCCTTTATGTTCGGTCTGGGCTTTATGCTTTTCACCTTTTATGATGAGGGCGATGTCTGGGTTTCAAGCAAGGCAAACGGACACATTTATTCCTCGGGCGAGCTGACCGTTGCCGGTGCGGTTTATGACAGAAACGGTCAGGTTCTTGTTTCCACCGTTGACGGACAGAGAAAATTCAACGATTCCGCAGCGGTGCGCCGCAGTACCCTTCACGTTGTGGGTGACTCCTCAGGCTTCATTGCAACGGGAATCCAGACGGTTTATAAGTCAACCCTCATCGGTTATAATTTCAGTGACGGCATTTATCCCGCCGTGTCCTCAAAGGATACCCAGGACATAACATTGACAATTGATGCCGATGTTTCCGCCGCGGCATATAATGCAATGAACGGCAAAAAGGGTACTGTTATTGTCAGCAATTATCTCACGGGTGAAATCATAACAATGGTTTCCGCCCCCAATTATGACCCTGTCAGCAAGCCCGCAGACATTGACACGGACACCACGGGCAAATATGACGGCATTTATCTTAACCGTGCAATTTCCGGTGTCTTCACTCCCGGCTCAACCTTCAAGGTTGTCACAAGCATTGCGGCAATTGAAGCAATTCCCGACATCTTCTCACGCACCTTTACCTGCACGGGCAAATACAAAACGGGCAATGAGGCAGGTGACGGTGAGGTCATCTGTAACGGAATTCACGGTGAGCTCACCTTTGAAAGAGCCCTCAATGTTTCCTGCAACAGCGTCTTTGCTCAGCTTGCAAATGAAATCGGCCCCAAAAAGCTGACAGAAACTGTCAGAGCAATGGGCTTTTCAAAGAAAATTACTCTTGACAAAATCACCACCGTCAAAAGCAGCTTTGATGTTTCCGATTCCACCAACCTTGACTTAGGCTGGGCAGGCATCGGTCAGTACACAACCCTTATCAACCCCTTGCAGATGCTTCTTTTTATGCAGGCAATTGCAAATGAGGGTCAGGCGGTTACACCCTTCTTTGTCAAGAGCGACTCCTTTGTCAGCGGACTTAAAAGTCCCGTCAGCAGCAACATCACCCTTTCCGCAGAAACAGCTTCAAAGGTGAGGGATATGCTCAGGTCAAATGTCAAGAATTATTACGGTGACAGCAAATTTCCCGGTCTTCAGATGTGCGGCAAGACAGGCTCAGCCGAGGTTATCGGTGACAAGAGCCATGCTTGGTTTACGGGCTTTTCCTATGACTTGGATTTCCCTTATGCAATTGTTGTCTGTCTTGAAAACGGCGGCATCGGACTTTATGATGCAGTGCCCGTGGCAAACAAGGTGATGCAGGCTGTGAAGGCTGCGATGTAAGAAATTAAAAAGGCTGAACGTTGTTCAGCCTTTTTTCTTGGCATTTTGCTCATAAACATCAGGGTTTTTATGTTTGTTTTGATAATTGACAACTATCTTTAACAGAGGTACTATATTGGTATAAATTGTAAATAGGAGAAAGGATATTATGAAAAACACAATCAAAAAAATGCTCTTGGTCACTCTGCTTGTGCTGACCGCTTTTTCAGTCTTTGCCTTTACGCAAGGTGATAATATTACCGCTTCGGCGGCGGGGGTAACAGTTGCCGCTCCGAAGGGGGTTAAGGTAAATTGGATGGATGCAGACTCAATAACAATTGAATGGAAGTTGGTTAACAATGCGGACTGTTACGAGCTTTATATGTATGACTCGGGACTTAAGAAATGGAAAAAAATCAGCACAACTGAGTTGGATTTTAGCTGTGCAGAAGACCTGAAACCCGCAACTGTTTATAAATTCAGAGTAAAGGCTTGCATCAAAGAAAAGGGAAAAATTATCAGAAGCAAAGCAAGTGCTACCTTGACGGCAACCACACGTCCTGAACAGGTTTTAAACCTCGGATACGGTAAAATCAAATCAGATTCCTTCAAGCTTTCCTGGGACAAGGTTAAAGGAGCATCGGGCTACAGAATTTATGTATATAACAAAACAGTCAGAAAATGGGAAAAATTAACTGATGTTAAATCCACATCATACACTGTCAAAAAACTTTCCTCTGCAACTCAATATAATTACAGAGTCAAAGCTTATTTAAAATTTAACGGAAAGACTGTGTGGGGAATCGGGGCTTCTGAAACTCTCAGAGCAACAACAAGACCCGAGGCGGTTAAAAACATCAGAGCAACAAAGGTCGGTACACACGCACTTACTCTTAAATGGGACAAGGTTAAAAGAGCTGACGGATATGAGATTTATAAATATGATGATTTTCAAAAGAAGTGGGAATTGGCAGACCGTCTTTACGGCAAGAATTCCTGTACCGTTGATTGGCTTGAGCCTGTCAGAACTTATAAGTTTAGAGTAAAGGCTTTTAAAGAAAGTGCCAATTACACTCTTTCAAGCGGTGAGACTCAGACTTATAAATGCACAACAATTCCCGTTGCGACTGTTAAAATAGCCTGCACAACATCGGCAGAGTTTGCAATTCTCCGTTGGAAAAAGGTTGATAAAGCAACCTCCTACAGAGTTTATCAGAAAACCGCTAACGGCTGGACTCCCTTGGGCTATACAGACAAGCAGACCTTTACTGTCAATAAGCTGAAAAAAGATACAGCCTATACCTTTGCCGTTAAATCCTATGCCAAGGTCGGCTCACAGCTTCTTGAGGGTGAATTCAGAACAATTAACATAAGAACGGATAAAATCCCTTACGCTGCAATTACCGACGGGGGAATCAAGCTTTATCCCGTTACAAGTGAGACGGCGAAGAAAATAGCAGATAATTGGATTTCCTGTTATCTATATGACTATTATGAGGGAAAAAGTGCAGATGGAAAGACTGTTGTTGTTTATATTTCGGCTGGCGGAGAATGGTATGGACGAGATATAGAAGGAACGCAGTATGATTCTGACGGAAATATTTCAATTTGTGAATATTGCGGACGTCAATTGGGAGAAAAGCCCGGTATGTGTGACGGCGGCTGCGCTATAGTATTCCATTAAGTTAAAACAAAAAGGAGATGTCATTAAAAACATCTCCTTTTATTTTTTTATTCTGATTTAAATCTTGATTATTCCAAGTGCATTAAGCACGGAGGAAATGAGAATAAGAAGGATGAATATGGGGGCAATGTATTTGATCATCACCGTGAACATCTTCTTCTTTTTGAAGCTTACGCCCTCTGCTTCAACCTCTTCAATGATTGTCTTGGGCTTGATGATAAAGCCGATGAAAATGCAGGTCATAAAGGCAACCACGGGCATAATGATGCTGTTGCTTGTGAAATCAAAGAAATCAAGGAATTGCATACCCAGAGGCTTGACGTCTGAAAGCACACCGTAGCCCAGGGTTGAAAGAAGACCGAGAAGAACGGTGATAACAAGAACAATCACACAAGTCAGCTTTCTGCCGATGTGAAGCTTGTCAATGAAGATTGAAACAACTGTTTCCATCAGAGAAATTGATGAGGTCAGAGCGGCAAGAAGCACAAGCAGGAAGAACACCGCACCGAAGATTTCACCGCCGGGCATACTTTCGAAAACCTTGGGCAGAGTGACAAACATCAGACCGGGGCCTTGGTTGAGGGCACTCTTGTCACCGCCTGAGAAGGCAAAAACAGCGGGCACAATCATCAGACCTGCAAAAAATGCAATGCCTGTGTCAAAAAGACTTATCTGTCTTGTTGATCCTTCAATGCTGACATTCTTTTTCATATATGAGCCGTAGGTTATCATAATACCCATTGCAAGTGACATTGAGTAAAAGAGCTGACCCATTGCGGCAATGATTGTTGTGAAGGAGAAGGCTGAGAAATCAGGCTTGATGTAATAAATCACGCCCTCCATTGCACCGGGAAGAGTCACGGTATAAATTGCAATGCCCACGGAAAGAATAACAAGCACGGGCATCATCACCTTGCTGACCTTTTCAATACCCTTTTCAACGCCGAAAAGAACAACAATGAAGGTCAGAAGAATGAAAAGCAGAAAATATAAAAGGGGCTCACCCGTCTTCTCTATGAAGCCATTGAAATATCCGTCGGCTGCCGCCTGCTGTGATTTGCCCGAAACAAAGTCGGCAAGGTATTTTGTGACCCAGCCGCCGATGACGGAATAATAGGGGAGGATGATGACAGGCACAAGAGCTGCAAGATATCCGAGGAAGGAATATTTTTTGTTAAGTCTGGAAAAAGCGGAAACGGCACTCAGCTGAGTTTTTCTGCCGAGGGCAATTTCTCCCACCATCAGCGCGAAGCCGAAGGTCACCGCAAGAAGAATATAGGTCAGAAGGAAAATTCCTCCGCCGTATTTTGCCGCAAGATAAGGGAATCTCCAGATGTTGCCCAGTCCCACCGCAGAGCCTGCCGCCGCAAGAACAAAGCCGAGCTTTCCGGAAAAACCGCTTCTTTTTTCTTCCATAATTTTACCTCCGTTTACTGTTTTGGTAACACTGAGAGATATTATCTCACAAATGAAAGGAAAAATCAATGTTGCTGAGAAATAAAAATTTCAGAATTGTTGCCTTTAAGATATTAATTGTTAATTTTTATTAAATTATCTGTATTGACTTGATAATATAAATATGGTATGATACCACTGTCTTAATAAATTGGACACAATTTATCTACGGAGGTAATAACAATGAAAAAGTCAATCAAAAAGCTCCTTGCAGTTGTTCTCTCACTTGTTATGCTTTCTTCACTTTCCATCTGCTTTGCCGCAGAGCTTAATGAAGAAGCAGTGAACAAGCATTACGGACAGTACAAAAACTATGTTCTCCTCGGTGACAGCGCAGCCAGCGGTTACCGTGATGAAGTCAGTGAAAACGATGCTGCCTTCAATTTAAATAATGAACAGAGTACATATTACCGTATTGAAGGTTCATATGCTGACATTATTGCTGACACAATCATTGAAGACGGCTCAATGACAGCTCTTGCAGCTCCCGGCTTCAGAACTCTTGAAGTCCGTTATATGCTTGAGGATGAATATGCAGCAACCTGTGAGGACGAATTCCTCTTCCATCCCAGCCAGCTTTATGTTCACGAATGGGACTACTGTTCCTGTCACGGTGAGCTTATGCTTCCCTATTCAAGACATTACAGAGAGCTTTTCAAAAACTCAATCGCAAATGCTGACCTCATTACTCTCGGTATTGGCGGTAATGACTGGGGCGAATATATGCGTTGGGTAATCGATGACCTTCTTAAGAAGGAAAACGTTGCTGACCAGTACATTGCTCAGATTGCTGACATTTTTGATGACGGTCTTGTTGACCTTGCAACAATTCAGCAGGCAGTTGACATTCTTCACATTGCAGGCGCTCTTCCCGCTCTTCTCACAACTCTTCCCTCAGCTCTTGAATACGGTCTTTCAACCTTCTACACCAACTGGGACATTATGATTCAGGACATTTATGACCTTAATCCCGATGTAACTCTTGTGGTTGTTGGTATGAGCGACAACAGCATCAAGGGTAAGTATTATGATTACAACGGTGTTCCCGGCGAATCTGTTATTCCCGAGGGTACTGAAGAGGATCCCACAAAGGCTGCTGTTATGAGCACAATCATCAACTTCATTATGGGTGTCGGTAACGGCCCCATGATTGAAGGTGAAAAGAAGTTCGGTTATACTTATGTTGACATCGACGGCGCATCATATGTTGAAAGCCATTACGATGCAGACGGTCACGTTTTCGTTGCAAACAAGATTATCGAAGCTCTTCCCGATGCTGAGATTTCAAAGCAGTTCACAGATGCAACACCCGGCCACAAGTATTACAAGGAAATCGAATACGTTGTTCTCAACGGCATTATGTCAGGCACATCAGAGATAACCTTCAGCCCCGACGAAGCACTCACAAAGACAGATATGATTGCTGCCTTCAACGTTATCAACAAAACAAATGTTGACAACGGCGGATCATCCTCAGTCAGCGCTTTGAAGCTTGCACTTGAATTCATCATGGCAGGTGCAAAGGGCGGCTTCAAGGGCCTTGTAAGAGGTCTTTCAATCTGCACAAAGATTATTGCTGACAAGGGCTTCAACGTCTTCGGCACAATCACAAGAGCAGAAGCAGCAAATTACTTCACACTCTTTTGTGCATAATCTCTGAGGCTCAGCCTCAGAAAGTCTGATTAAAAATCAATCACCGATATGCATCAGCATTATCGGTGATTTTTTATATCATATTCTTTGGCGGGGCAGAGTGACAGGTATAAAAAAAGAGGTGACACAGCTTTTTTGTGTTACCTCTTTTTCTGTTTATTTCCCCTCATACTCAAAGGTATGATTCTCAAAGCCTGAGGAGTAAAGCTGAGTTCCGTCGGGCATTACCCACATTGCTTCGGTGCCCTCAAGAGCTTCAATGAGAGCCTTGCCTTGCTCCTGAGTCATAAGAAACAGTGCAGTTGAAAGGGCGTCACCGACAGCGGAGTCTGTGGTGAGAATTGAAACACTGCGGTAATTTGTGCCGGGCATAAGTGTTTCCGGGTCAATGATGTGATGATAGCTTTTGCCGTCAACGGTGTAAAAGCGCTGATAGTTTCCGCTTGTGACAAGTGCCTGATCTGTCAGATAAAGGAACTCGATATAAGGCTTGTCCTCATCAGCGGTGTCGGGGTTTTCAATGCCTGCCTTAAAAGGCTCATTTTCACCGTTCAGACCGATTGTTCTGATGTTGCCGCCAACGTTGATTATGAAGGAGCTGATCCCTCTTTTTTCCAGCTCCTCGGCAATTTTTTCAACAGCATATCCCTTTGCAACGGCACCCACATCAAGACTCATTTCACCGTCAGCAAGAAAGACGGTGCTGTTTTCCTCGTCAATGATGATGTCATTGATGTCCGTGTGCTCTGCCGCCTGTCTCAGCTTTTCCATGGGAGGAAGCTCAGCTTTCTGAGGATTGTCAAGACCCCAAGCTCTGTAATTGTGCCAGATTTTCAGCACACTGCCCATTGCAACGTTGACCTTGCCGTCAGTTTCCTTATACATCTGCTTGGCAAAAAGCAGAAGGTCAATGATTTTGCGGTCAACCTTCACAACGCTGTGACTGCCGTTTTTCACATCGTTGACGGTGACAAGGTTGTTGATGCCGTCATATCTGTTATAAATTGTGAAAAGACGGTGGTACTCCTGAAGCATATCCTTGATTTCAAGGCAGATGCTGTCAAACTCCTCCTTTGAGTCACAGTAACCCGTGATTGTGGTGGCGGTGTCAAAATAATCAAAGTAATAAGCGTTGAATTTCTCTTTCTTTTTTGCGGTGCAGCCTGAAAACAAAAGAAGAACAGTCACTGCAGTCATTAAAAGGGAAAGGATTTTTTTCATCGGGGATTCACCTGCTAAAAAGTGCAGGTATCCGGAGAAAATCCGAATACCTGCATTGTTAATTTTTTTCTGTTGATTATGATTATACAGTTGCAGCAGCTGTTGCAGCCTTGATCATATCGCTGATACCGATTGTGCAGCCTGCAGTTGCAAGGTCGCCTGTGCCGTAGCCGTCAGCGTCTGCAAGAGCAGCAAATTCGGAAGCTGTTTTGCCCACAAGAGCAGCGTCAAAAGCAGCAGCCTGAGCATACCATTCAAGAACGGGGCCGTCTGAGCCGTCGTGCTTGTGGCCGTAAGCAGCCATGTTGTAAGCGTCGCCGAGCTCAATCTTTGTCTTGATTTCAGCTGTTGTGTCAACAGTTGCCTTGCCTGCAAGGTCAAATGCAACGGGAGCCTGAACACAGTCTGTCTTTGAAGCAACAACCTTGCCCTCTGCGTTAACTGCAGCAGCGTTGATTGTTACGTTGATAGCAACTGAGCCTTCCTTTTCTTCTGTTGCATCAGTGTTTGAAATTGAAGCAACAAGAGCAATGTCAAGCTTGTCAGCAGCGGTGATTTCTGATTCAGCTGCATTTGCAACAGCCTTGTCAAGAGCCTTGATGATGTCACCAACGCTGATTGTGCAGCCTGCAGCTGCAAGGTCACCTGTTGTGTAGGTGTCTTCTGTCATGAATGCCTTAACTTCGTCAAGAGTCTTGCCCTTTGCGGTTGCAACGAAAGCGTCGATCTGCTCAAACCATTCAAGAACAGCGCCTTCTGAGCCGTCGTGCTTTTTGCCGTAAGCAGCCATGTTGTAATCTGTGCCAAGGTCATACTTTGAAACAACCTCTGTGTTTGCAACAGCCTTACCTTCTGAGGTCCATGCTGCCTTTGCATCGAGTGTGTCGATTGCAAGGTGAACGATTTTTTTGTCAGCGTCAAGAGCAACTGCAACTGCTGTTGTTACTGCGCCGCCTTCACCGTTTGTGTCGCCGTCAGCGTCTTTGGCTGTTGAATATGTTGTTACAACGCCGAGACCGAGGCTGAGCTTTGCTGCGGGTTCATCTGAGTTTGTGTTGCCGCAAGCTGCAAATACCATAAGTGCAACAAGAGCAACGAGTACGAGACTGATTACTTTTTTCATAATGAAACTCCTTTTCTTTTTTTATTTATTTTAGGGAATCAATCCAAATGTATTATTGCAAAAATATCCCTTGATGTCAAGGGATATTTTGTCAAAATTATTCAATTTAGGAAATTAGTAATATCTTTAGGGTGACAAGCATAATCTGAACCCGCCCAAAAGCGTGAAAATTCACTCCGTTAAACCTTATCGGCTTCAACTACCGTTACCTTACACGTCTGAGCAGTATATTCCCGCCCACTCCCACAAGAATTCCCGCAAGAGTGCCCGTGATTGAAAGAATAATCATATAGTATCCGAGCTGAAGGGTATCAAAAAGGAAAATTGCAACAAGAATCTGCCCGAGATTATGGGCAACGGCTCCCGCAATGCTGACACCCACAGAGGAAAAGCGGTCTGTTTTTTTCAGCAGAGCCATCAGAAGAATGCTGATGAAGGCACCCGCAAGGGAATAAGAGAGGGTCATAAAATTGCCGAAGAGAATTGAGACAATGAAAATTCTGATTCCCGACACAAGTGCTGCCTCTTTGACACCGAAGCGGTAAAGAACAAACAGAATGACAAGGTTGGGAAGTCCCATTTTGATTCCCGGAACGGCGGTGTAAATGGGCGGAAGGGTTGACTCCAGCCAGGCAAGAACAAGTGCCACCGAGGTAATCATTGATAAAAGAGCGGTTTTTTTTGTTGTGTTGTTCATAATCAGCTTATAACCTTTCAAGACCGAAAAGCCGTGAAAATTCACTTACCCAATAATATCCAGGTCTGAATCAGCTTTTTCGGCACGGATTTCAATTACCAGCCTGTGGGGAAGGCAGACGATTGTTTCACCTGAGCGGGAAACGGGACGGTACTGACAGCAAAGCTTATCGGGGCAGTTTGCCTGAGAAATGCGTGCCTGACCCTCTTCAATGACAAGGGTGTTGGTGAACTGCTTCTCATCTCCCGTGACAAGCTCCTTTTCAATGCTTTCCTCAAGGGAGAAGCTGCAGAATTCCTCACCGTCAATTTTGACAACGGCGTACTGTCCCTGCTGCCTTGTTGAATTGACAAACAAGAGACCTGCCGCCGCTATCACAAGAATAACGGCGACAAGGATAATATCATTTCGTGTTTTTTTGTTTTTCATTTAAAATCACTCATTAAAGGCTGAGAGTCTTGATGCACTTTGTGGGGCAGTTTTCTGCACATGCACCGCAGCCTGTGCACTTGGAGTAATCAATGACTGCAAGATTGTCTGTGACAGTGATTGCCTTTTCGGGACAGTTAAGCTGACACTTTTTGCAGCCGATGCAGGCATTTGTGCAGTTTTTACGTGCTGCTGCGCCCTTTTCCTTGTTGTTACACATAACTGTAACGGAAGCCTTTTTGGGAATCATTCTGATGATTGAGTTGGGGCAGGTTTTTACACACTTGCCGCAGCCGATGCATTTTCTTGAGTCAACGTGAGCAAGACCGTCTGTGATGCAGATTGCATCAGCGGGACAGGCTCTTGCACAGTCACCGCAGCCGATACAGCCGAAGACACAGCTTGAGGGGCCGCCATAGATGAGCTTTGCAGCTTTGCAGCTGTCAATGCCATCGTAAATTGCCTTGCAGCTTGTTGCTTCGCAGGTGCCGTTACAGCCCACAAAGGCAACCTCGGGCTCCTGAACGGAAACCTCAACACCAAGAACATCGGCAATTGCGGCTGCTGTTGAAGCACCGCCGGGGATACAGAGATTGGGCTCAGCCTTGCCTGAAGCAACGGCTTCGGCATAGCTGTCACAGCCTGCAAAGCCGCAGGCACCGCAGTTTGCACCGGGGAGAGTTTCTCTGACCTTTGTGACGGTTTCGTCTTCTTCAACGGCGAAGAAGTGAGAAGCAAGAGCAAGAACAATGCCTGCAATGATGCCCACAGCCGCAACAACAACCAGAGCTGTTAAAATATCTGTAATCATAGCCTTTTAACCTCCTTATGCAAACAAGTTGTCAACAATGCCGGCAAATCCGAAGAATGCCATTGAAACAAAGGATGCGGCAATGAGGGTGACGGGCAGACCCTTGAAGGATTCGGGAACAAGTCTTTCGTCAATAACTGAACGGACACCTGAGAAAAGCACCATTGCAAGAAGGAATCCGAGACCGCAGCCAAGTGAGCTTACCATTGATTCTGTGAAGTTGAAGCCGTCTGTGATGTTGTTGATTGTGACACCGAGAACGGCACAGTTTGTTGTGATAAGGGGAAGATAAACACCAAGGCTCTTGTGCAGAGAGGGGATGAACTTTTTCAGCACAATTTCCGTGAACTGAACAAGGGCTGCAATGACAAGAATGAAGACAATTGTCTGAGTGTATTCAAGTCCGGTGGTGTTGAGGATGAAGGTCTGGATGGGCCATGTGACAGCCGTTGCCATAAGCATAACAAAGATAACGGCAACACCCATACCAACAGCCTGATTAAGCTTTTTTGAAACGCCGAGGAAGGGACAGATGCCCAGGAATCTTGCAAGAACATAGTTGTTTACAAGAACTGAGGACATAAGAATGACCACAAGAGTTTTGAAAGTTTCCATTATTCTGCCTCCTTTTCTTTTGTAGCACAGCCGCCGTTACAGATTGCTGCTGAGGGACAGCCTGCGCAGGAGAATTCCTTTTTCTTGATTGCCTTGCCCTTTGTCAGAAGGTTCACAACGGCAATGAGAAGACCGTAAACCATCAGACCGCCGGGAGCCTTGACAAGAATGTCAATTGTGTGATCGGCAAGCAAGGGAATTGAGATTCCCGCAAAGGAGCCGACACCGAAAACCTCACGGACTGTTGCCATTGCAACAAGAGCAATTGTGAAGCCCAGACCCATACCGATTCCGTCAAGAACGGATTTGCCCACGGAGTTTTTGCCGGCAAACATTTCTGCTCTGCCGAGGATGATGCAGTTAACCGTGATCAGGGCAAGGTAAACACCGAGAAGCTCATACATTTCGGGAAGGTAGGCGTGCATAAACATCTGAACAATTGTAACAAAGCCTGCAATAATAACAATATAGCAGGGGATACGGACTGTGTCGGGAATGAATTTACGAAGGGCTGAGATAACTGCATTTGAGCAGATGAGAACAGCCGCAGCCGCAAGACCCATACCGAGAGCGCCGATAACTGTTGTTGTGGTTGCAAGAGTGGGGCAGGTACCCAGGATGAGAACGAAAACGGGGTTCTCACGGAGCAAGCCCTTGAGAAGAACTGACATATTGCTTTCTTTATTCATTTTAAAGGCCCCTCCTTTCAGCTGAGAGCTGCAACAGCCTCAAAGACCTTTGAGATTGCTGTCTTGTAGCCGTTTGTTGTGATTGTTGCACCGCCGATGGCATCAATGTCACCGTAATTTTCAGCGGTCTTTCCGTTGAACTGAGTGTAGAAGACAGGATCTGCACAGGCTGAGCCGATGCCTTCACTTTCGTTCTGATAGGTGGTTTCACAGGCAATGATTGTGCCGTCTGCCGTTACGGAAACCTTGATTTTGATGTGCTCACCTGAGGGATAGTAATATTCGTCACCGTTGATGCCAAAGCCTGCAGCCTTAAGCTCAAAGACGAAACAGCCGCCTGAGGTCTTATATGCTTTTTCAATCTGTGAGGGAAGCTCAAGGGCGCTGATGTCGATTTCAGTCAGCTCTGAGGAGATGATTGCTGCCGCCTGAGCGGAAACTGCTGCCTTGACAGCCTCATCAGCTTCTGAAACAACATTTCCTTCAGCATCTGTGCCCACATAAGTCTCACCTGAAAGGAAGACATAGCCTGCACCGTTTACAGCCTTATATGCGGCTGAAATGTCGGTGACAGCCTCAGTGATGAAGAGCTTTTCAAATTCACCCTCACCTGCGGGAAGAGCTGCTGCAAGGTTGTCGGCAAGAATCTGAGCCTCATCTCTGACGTCAACGGAGCCGCCGCCGAGAATGATTGCGGTGTTCAGAGCATCCTTGACAGCGCCTTTGTAAGCGGCTGTTGTTTTTGTTGCACCTGAAACAACCTCAAGGGAGTCAATTGTTTCAGCGGTCTGACCTGAAGCGGTTTCACCGTAGGTTTTTTCAACGCCGAGGGTTTCATTGCTTGAAAGGCAGGTTGCACCGGTTACTGTGCCGGAAGCATCAATGCCCACCATAATAATCATATCAGCACCGTAGCCTGCGGTTTTGAGTTTGACAACAACACCGCCGTTTTTCTCTGTGAAGGCCTCGGTTACTGTTGAGGGAAGCTCATAGGCTGTCAGATCAACTGAGGTGAATTCCTCACCTGAGGGCAGAACAATCAGCAGAGCCTCATTGGCCGCAGAAGCGGCATTTTTTTCGATAACGGGAGCAGTTACTGAGTTTGTAATTGCAAGCAGTACGGCAACCATACCGCAGATAACTGTAAGGGAAAGAACGCTTTTAAGATGTTTTATCATTTTTTATTCCCTCCAAACACTTTTCTTGCTGTGAGCATATCAATGAAGGGGTTGACGATATTCATAAGAAGAATAGCGAAGGAAACGCCCTCGGGATATACGCCCCAGAAACGGATAAGACAGGTGATGACGCCCGCGCCCACACCGAAGATGATGCTGCCCTTGGGGGTGGTGGGGGAGGTGACGTAATCTGTTGCCATAAAGAATGCACCGATAACAAGACCGCCTGAAAGGGTCCAGGCAAGAGCCTGAGTGAAGTCGAAATCACACACACAAAGTGAGAAAAGGAAAACGGTGAGAATGAAGCTTACGGGAATGTGCCAGGAGATAACCTTTCTGACAAGAAGGTAAGCCGCACCGATCAGAAGAGCAAGGGTGCAGGTTTCACCGATTGTGCCGCCCACATTGCCGAGGAACAGATCCTTGAGTGAGGGAAGGGTGCCTTCTGCAAGCTGAGCAAGGGGAGTTGCGCCTGAAGCGGTGTCAAGACCCTTGGGAAAGGCTGAGACTGTCATTGAGCCGAAGGCAACAAGCATAAACACTCTTGCGGTGATTGCGGGGTTTACAATGTTGCAGCCAAGACCGCCGAAGAGACATTTGACAACGATGATTGCAAACACACAAGCAACAGCTGCCTGCCAGAGAGGAACATTGGCTGAAAGATTCAATGCAAGCAGAAGACCGGTGATAACAGCACTCAGGTCATCAATTGTCTGCTTTCTTTTAAGAGCAAGGTTGAAAAGGAATTCAGCACCCACTGAGGTAATCACACACACAGCAATTACTGCAAGGGCTCTGAGTCCGAAAATGACAGTGCCGGCAATTGCGGCGGGGATAAGGGCAAGAATAACATCAAGCATAAAGCCGCGTGTTGACTTGCTGCCGTGAATATGGGGTGAAACTGAAATATGAAGCTTTTTATCCATGATTATTCAGCCTCCTTTGCTTTTGCAATTTTATAATCTCTGTAGGCTGCCTTTGCAAGCTTGTTGACCTGAACAAGATCACGGGCTGCGGGACAGTTGAAGGAGCAGCAGCCGCATTCCATGCAGACCTCAATGCCGAGCTTTCCGAGGGACTCAATGTTGCCGCCGTTATATGCCTTGGCAATTGCGGCAGGATCAATGCCGAGAGGGCAGGTGTTTGCACAGGTACCGCAGCGGATGCAGGCAGTTTCCTTAGGCATACGGCATTCCTTGGGAGAAAGGGCAAGAACTGCATTGGTCTGCTTGAGAACGGGAACGGATGTGTCGGGCACTGAAATACCCATCATGGGGCCGCCGTAAAGCACCTTTTCGGGCTCGCATCTGAAGCCGCCGGCAAAGTCAAAGAGATTCTGAATGGGTGTGCCGATGGGAGCAATGACGTTGATGGGCTCATTGACAGCACCGCCGTCAACGGTGACGGTCTTTTCAACAAGAGGCATACCTGTCTTGAGATATTTTGCAATGAAGGCAACGGTTGTGCAGTTGCAGACAATACAGCCCACGTCAGCGGGAAGCTGACCTGCCTTGATAACCTTGCCCGTTGTGTTGAAAACAAGAACCTTTTCACCGCCCTGAGGATATCTGGACGGAAGCACCTTTACAGTTACCTTACTGTTTTTCTGAGCAATCTCTTTCATCTTTGCGATTGCTTCTTTTTTATTGCTTTCAATGCCGATAATATACTTCTTTATATCAAAATATTTATCGATAATATTGATTGCGTCTGCAATTGCGTCTGCATCATCAATCATGGTACGGGTATCACTTGTGATGTAGGGCTCACACTCTGTACCGTTGATAATAAGCTCATCAATCTGCTTGTCCGTTGCAAATTTCACATAAGTGGGGAAACCTGCACCGCCGAGACCAACTACACCGCTGACCTTCAATGCCTCGATGAAGGATT
>JAZRTP010000004.1:0-323005 GCA_045652105.1 Acutalibacteraceae bacterium | reverse complement strand
TATAATAATTATTTGCAAAAGATTTAAAAATTTCTATCAAATGAGCTATTTCAATATTTAAACTTGATTAATAAAGAAAACCGGAAGCTTTACAATGTACCTGTATATAAAAAATGAAATCTAGGTTTCAACATTATAAATTATACAATTATTATCAACTCCGAGTTTTATAATATTGTGGCAGATGTGTAACAGCGGATATAATGTTTTATTACATTCATTTTAAATGATTGATCAATATATCTCAAGTTAATGCATTCTTTGTTTCATAACGATGGATATAGTTTTTAAATTACAAAAAAATAATCAACTATACAAAATAATTCAATTGATCGCTTGACATAAAGTATATTATTTTGTATAGTTGAAATGTAAATATCAATATCAAAGGAGTTAAACAATGGCTGAATATATCAACAGAGATCTTTTACCTGATCTGGTTAATGAGTATATAAGTGAATTAATTGTTGTTCATGCAAAATCACCGTTAACGGTAAACGAATATACCTCTGATTTAAGACTGTTTTTCAGATATCTTGTTGCAAAGGAACAGAAGCTCGACTCCCCTGCTGAGCTTCCTGAAGACTATGATCTGAGTTATATCGATATACCCTTCATTGAAAAAATAACCCTTAAAGATGCGCACTCCTTTCTGATTTACTGCAGCTCTGAAAGAAAAAACGGTGTTTCTTCCAGAGCTCGTAAGGCTTCTTCATTAAGAGGATTCTTTAAGTTTATATCAGAAAAAATGCAGTATATTGATCACAATCCTGTATCTCAGCTTCAGGTCGCTTATAAAAAAAACAGACTGCCTAAATATTTATCCCTCGAAGAAAGCATCGAGCTTTTAAATGCCGTCAAAGGAAAAGACAAAGAACGTGATTACTGTATTTTGACACTGTTTCTCAATTGCGGATTACGTCTCGCTGAGCTGGTTTCACTTAACATCACCGATATTAATTTCAACACAAGAACTGTTAGAGTTATCGGTAAGGGTAACAAAGAAAGAATGATATATCTTAATGATGCTTGTGTAGATGCACTGAAAGCTTATTTGTACGTAAGACCGAAGGATAAAGTTGAATTCGAAAGTAAAAATGCATTATTTCTCAGCAGACTGAACAAAAGAATCGGTCGTCAGGCCGTGCAGCTTATGGTGTATAAATACCTTGCAGACATCGGTTTGGATGGTCAGAATTATTCTGTACATAAGCTCAGACACACCGCTGCAACTCTTATGTATCAGCATGGCGATGTTGACACTCTTGTGCTTAAAGAGGTTCTCGGACATGAAAATCTGAACACAACTGAAATATATACTCATCTTGAAAATAAGCAATTAAGAGATGCCCTTAATAAAAACCCTCTCAGCTCCGTCAAAGCTCCATCACCTGAAATCAAAAATGGGCAGGAACAAGCTGATGCAAATGAAATCAACGAGAATTGATAAAATGAAAAACATTGAAATTGTAAGATTCTGTATCAAATAATTACCCATAAACAGACTGTTTTTACCCGACGTGAAAACGGTCTGTTTTATTTTCAGTGACGAATCAATACCAATACGCATAACAAGCAACATTGAAAACAGAAATACAAGCTTTCCCGGCAGCTGCATCATAAAGATATATTCAAATCCCTTAAGACCATATAAGGATAAAATAAGGCAATTAAGAAAGGTTATACCGAGACACTTGAAATAACTTACAGCAATTATCAGAACATATCCGACCAAACTTGTGCCGAGAATAAAAATTATAACCATTAAATAAAAATTATTCTTAAACATACTTAGCAGAATGTCAAGCTTATCAGCAGAAACTAAAGCGTCAATATATTGCAAAAAATGATTTTCAAGGTTTTTCTTTTCATTTTCTTCGGTGAACAGAAAGTACACTACGCCTGAAATCAAACTTATAAAAACAGTAAGAAAGCTTATTGCAACGGTTTTATTTTCATTTATTTCACCAAGAAAGGTTTTCAAGCCACTGCGATTAATACAAATGTTAATTTTCAATGTACTCCCCTCTTTATTTTCTGATTTTACTGTTGACGGACAATATGCCGCCAACAGCGGCTGAAGCTTCAAGAATAAGGATGCTGAAAAGCATATTTATATCAGCCTTGAACCCGTTAAAAATCAGAGAGGTTAATAATATAATAAAATTAATCGGCATTGTGATTATAATTGCTTTAATCATACCGTTTTTTCGAAATTTTATGCCGGTTATAAATCCGCTAAAAAAAGCAGATACTCCGCCGGAAATAATTGCAACAGTAAAAGTGTTCTCGGCAGCCAAATCATAATATACACAAGCTGAAACAGAGATAAAGCCGATTAAAACGTATAACAGAGCAATTGTTACTAACGTATTTATATGTTTTGAAACACTGTTGTTTTTCAAAGATTTTCTTGATTTTTTCATAAAAAAACACCCTTTCATTCCTTTTAATAAATGGATATGAAAGGGTATTCTTAATTATTCCTTATCAGACTTCTTGGTTTTCTTTTCAGCCTTTGCTTTTTCAGCAGCTTCCTTGGCAGCAGCTCTTTCAGCCTGAAGTCTTTCATTTGCTGTGTTGTTCATCTGAACAGCCCAACGCTTGATAACCATTCTGTTTCTATCAGCACCTGTTTCGATGATGAGGCTGTCTTCCTTGGTTGTTACAACCTTACCGCAGATACCGCCGATTGTTGTGATTTCATCACCAACCTCAACCGCATCACGCATTGCCTGTTCTTCCTTCTGTCTCTTTTTCTGAGGACGGATCATTGTAAAGTACATAAGGGCAAACATAGCCACAAGCATAATGATCATTGAATAAGAAGATCCTTCAGTTGCTGTTGCTGTTAAAAAATTAAACATTGTTTTTTACCTCCAAAAATAAAATTCTTGAACATTATATCAAATCTTACATATAAATATCAATAGTTTTGATTAAATTTATAATTTTATTTTAAATTCGTGTGTCAAGCAAATCGACATACTTGTTTTTGAATTCATCAAAAGTGTCATTCTCAATGTTTTTACGAATTTGAGTCATAATATTATTGTAAAAATAGAGATTATGAATAACACAAAGTCTCATAGCAAGAATTTCTTTTGCTTTGAAAAGATGTCTGATATAAGAGCGGGAAAAGTTTCTGCATGTAGGACAGTCACATTCCGTATCAATAGGAGACGGATCTTTTTCATATTTTGCATTGTTGATATTGATTATACCATTCCAGGTGTTGAGATGTCCGTGACGGGCATTTCTGCTTGGCATAACACAGTCAAACAAATCAACACCGCGGCTTACACCCTCGATAATGTTGCCCGGGGTGCCGACACCCATAAGATATCTGGGTTTGTCAACAGGCATAAACGGCTCAACTGCTGAAATGATGCGATACATATCCTCTTTCGGCTCTCCGACGGCAAGACCGCCGATTGCATAGCCGTCAAGGTCAAGCTCGGCAATCTCCTTCATATTTTCAACGCGGAGATCATCAAAGGTACAACCCTGATTGATACCGAATAAAAGCTGATTTTTATTAATAGTATCAGGCAGAGAGTTAAGTCTGTCCATTTCGGTTTTACATCTTTTAAGCCATCTTACTGTTCTTTCACAAGATTTTTTTGCATAATCATAGGTTGCAGGATTCTCCACGCATTCATCAAAAGCCATTGCAATTGTTGATCCTAAATTTGACTGTATCTGCATACTTTCTTCGGGGCCCATAAAAATTCTTCTGCCATCAATGTGCGAGGCAAAGGTAACACCTTCTTCAGTGATTTTTCTGAGCCCGGAAAGTGAGAAAACCTGAAATCCGCCGCTGTCTGTAAGAATAGGCCGTTTCCAATTGGTAAACTTATGTAGTCCGCCCATTTCACTAATCAGCTTATCACCGGGACGAACATGTAGATGATAAGTGTTTGAAAGCATAACCTGACAATTGATTTCCTCAAGATCCAAGGCGGATAATCCGCCCTTGATTGCTCCGCAGGTTGCAACATTCATAAAAGCCGGGGTCTGAACTGTTCCGTGAACAGTTGTGAATTCACTTCTTCTTGCGTTGCCGCATTTTTTAATAACCTTAAACATATTCACCTCAGAAATACTGCATCACCGAATGAAAAAAATCTGTATCTTTCTTCGACAGCTTTGTTGTAAAAATTCATTGTGTTTTCATATCCGCAGAAGGCGCTCACAAGCATAATCAAGGTGCTCTCAGGCAAATGAAAATTAGTTATAAGAGCATCAATACACTTGAATTTATAACCGGGATAAATGAAAATATCTGTCCAGCCTTCGCTCTCTTCAATAACACCGTTTTTGAAGAGAGCAACGGATTCAAGAGTTCTGCAGCTTGTTGTACCGACTGCAATGACACGTTTGCCGTTGTTTTTGGTTTCGTTGATGAGCTCAGCAGTCTCCTTCGGTAACCAATAATGCTCTGAGTGCATAATATGCTCTGAGATATCCTCTGCTTTCACAGGTCTGAAGGTACCGAGACCGACATGCAAAGTAACATAGCCGATTTTAACTCCCTTGTTTCTGATTTTTTTCATCAGCTCGGTTGTAAAATGAAGTCCTGCAGTAGGGGCAGCCGCTGAACCGAGCTCCTTTGAATATACGGTCTGATATCTTTCACCGTCTTCGAGACGCTCAGTTATATAAGGAGGAAGAGGCAACTGACCGATTTTATCGAGCGCTTCAAAGAAATTACTTGAGTTATAAGTAAATTTTACAAGTCTGTTTCCGTTGTCAAGTACCTCAATAACCTCAGCACTCATAAGATCATCTGAAAAAGTGAAATGAGAACCGACACGTGCTTTTTTGCCCGGACCGGCAATGCACTCCCAGACATCATTTCCTTTGTTTGTGAGCAAAAGAAATTCAACTCTTGCTCCTGTATCTTTCTTTATGCCGAAAATTCTTGCAGGTAAAACTCTTGTGTTGTTGACAATCAGGCAATCGCCTTCATTCAGCTCATCAAGAATGTCATAAAAATGCTTATGCTCAATTTCACCGTCTTCACGGCCGACAAGCATAAGTCTTGAGCTGTCACGCGGCTCAACAGGATGCTGAGCAATAAGCTCTTTGGGTAAATCATAATAAAAATCTGATGTGTTCATCTTTTGTCCTTCCCCAAGATTTAATAACTTAAATTAATAATAAAAATTTGATTGACACTTACATTATTAAGTGATATTATATAAAGTAATATATTTATTATAGTGCATAATGCTGAATATATCAACAGTTTTATGCAAAATAATTAAGTATAATAAGTTTAATGAGGTGTTAGAATGAAAAAGTATAAGGTTGGCATTATCGGTGCCACAGGTATGGTAGGACAGCGTTTTGCAACAATTCTTGACAATCATCCCTGGTTTGATGTTGTTGTTCTTGCTGCAAGTGGACGTTCTGCAGGCAAAACATACAAAGAGGCTGTCGGAGAAAGATGGAGAATCGCAACTGAAATGCCCGAAAAAATTGCTGATATGATTATTATGGATGCGACAAAAGATATGGAGGAAATTGCAAAGGCAGTTGATTTCGTATTCTGTGCTGTTGATATGAAGAAGGACGAAATCAAGGCACTCGAAGAAGCTTATGCAAAATGTGAATGTCCTGTTGTTTCAAACAACAGTGCTCACAGAGGCACAGCCGATGTTCCTATGGTTGTTCCTGAAATCAACGCTGAACACATTAAGGTAATTGAAGATCAGAGAAAGCGTCTCGGCACAAAAAGAGGCTTTGTTGCTGTTAAATCAAACTGCTCTCTTCAGAGCTATGTGCCCGCCATTTATCCTCTCGATAAGGCCTTCGGTGTTAAAGAGGTTCTTGTTTGTACTTATCAGGCAATTTCCGGTGCAGGTAAAACCTTTGAAAGCTGGCCCGAAATGGTTGATAATGTTATCCCCTTCATTGGCGGCGAAGAAGAAAAGAGTGAAAATGAACCTCTTAAAATCTGGGGTAAGGTTGAAGACGGTGTGATTAAAAATGCAACTTCACCCGCTTTCACAGCTCAGTGCATCAGAGTTCCCGTTTCAGATGGACATATGGGTGCTGTATTTATGCGTTTTGAAGATGGCAAAAAGCCCTCAAAGGAAGAAATTATCAACATCTGGAGAGATTATGCAGGCAGAGCTCAGGAGCTTGAACTCCCCTCCGCCCCCAAGCAGTTCCTTCATTATTTTGTTGAGGACAATATGCCTCAAACAAAGCTTAACCGTAACCTTGAAAACGGTATGGCTGTTTCAATCGGCAGACTTCGTGAAGACAGCCAGTATGATTATAAATTTGTTTGTCTTTCTCACAACACCCTCAGAGGTGCAGCAGGCGGTGCAGTTCTTCTTGCTGAGCTTCTCTGCGCTGAGGGGTATATGGACTAAGGAGGCTTTCTGTGAATCCTGTCTTTATTGGCAGCGGAGTTGCTCTTGTAACTCCCTTTGATAAGGATGGTAAAATCGATTTCAACAGACTTGAAAAGCTTATAGAATTTCATATTAATAATAAAAGTGATGCTATTATTGTTTGCGGTACCACCGGTGAAAGTGCCACGCTGACCTCAGAAGAAAAAATCGGACTTTTTAATTTCTCAGTAAAAAAAGCAGGCGGCAGAATTCCCTTAATATGCGGTACGGGCAGTAATAGCACTTTTTTTGCCCGAGATTTATCAAAAAGGGCCGAAGCAGCGGGAGCTGATGCGTTGCTGATTGTGACGCCGTATTACAACAAAACCTCACAGAACGGGTTAATTGAGCATTATTATGCAATTGCCGATGAAGTTAATATTCCGATAATTGTTTATAATGTTCCTTCAAGAACAGGAATGAACATACTTCCCGAAACTTACAAGAAGCTTTCCGAGCACCCTAAAATCGTCGGTGTAAAAGAAGCTGATATCAACATTGCTAAAATCATCAAATCAATTAAGCTTACTGAAGGAACACTTGATTTTTACATTGGAAACGATGATATGATTGTTCCCTCAATTGCTGCGGGCTGTAAAGGAGTTATTTCTGTTCTTGCAAATATTCTGCCTTCTTTTACACATGAAATGACTTTTGAAGCACTCAAAGGAAGCATTTCAAAGGCTGATGAAATGCAAAAGAGAGTATGTGAGATAACTGAAGCTCTTTTTTGTGATATAAATCCGATTCCCGTCAAATATTTTATGAATAAGCTTAACCTTGACAGCGGCCGACTTAGACTGCCACTTACAGAAATACAGGACTTAAAGAAAGCCGCAATAGAGAATCTTATTGAAATTAACAGTGATTTATTCAGGAAAGAGAATTTAATATAAAAAAGAAAAGCGACTGCATAAGTCGCTTTTTCCGTTTATTAAACACCGATAAATCCGAGAACCCCGTAAGATAAAACGGAGATTATTACACCTGCAACAAATACCCCGAGCATTATAACAGGCAAAGAATGCTTAATTCTTATATCAAGCAGATCGGCAATCAAAGCACCTGTCCAGGCTCCCGTTCCGGGCAAAGGAATTGCAACAAAAATAAATAGACCCCATAATCTGTACTTTTCTACGTTAGTTGCTTTTCGCAGAGATTTGACTTCAAGCTTTTCGATTATTACTCTGATTTTTTCAAATCTCTTAAGCAAGTTGAAAATTTTACGGATGAAAAGCAATATAAAAGGAATCGGCAAAATATTACCCAGATAACAAATAATAAATGCTCTTATAAAATCAATGCCCATAAGCTTTGCGGCAATCAGTCCGCCTCTGAGCTCAAGTACAGGCAGCAACGAAACAATAAAAGCAATTATTTCAGTTGAGAACTTGTCACCTAAAGCATTGACAATGCTTTCAGCAAGAGTTTCAGCCATATTATTTACCTCTTCTTAAATATTATTTTCCGCTATATAACGCTTTGCTTCGTTAAGGATAAACTTATCGTTTTCATAATTGAGGGTTTTAAGAGCCTGATCATATGTAAACCAATCACACTCTTCAATTTCCTCTTCCTGCGCTTTGAAACTGATTTCATCTGTTTTGGCAAGGAATATAGAAACCGACTTTTCAATTTTTCCTTGAATTGTATATTCAGATTTTTTCTCAAAGCCAGGCAGTATAACAACGTTCAGACCGGTTTCTTCTTTAACCTCTCTGATAGCTGTTTCCTCAGGAGTTTCACCGGGTTCGACATGTCCCTTCGGAAAGCCCCAATGAGCGCTTCTCTTGTTTCGGATGAGAAGGAATTTCTTTTCATCCCGATCATCTCTGAAAATTACTGCTCCGCATGAGGTTTCATAGAAGCAATCAATATTGTAGCCTATGCGTCCTTCAGCAAAATCAATGGCTTTTCTGATATCATTGACTATAAATCTTGTGCTCTTGGGAGCCACAACCCATACAATACCCTTGGAGTAATTACGTTTGACAACAGCAATAACTCTGCCGTCAAAATTTCTTACAGGATGATTGATGCCCATTATATAAGCACATTGTACTGTATTTTTACGGGTTTTATAGCCTTCAATGATACCGTAATTCAGTTCATATTTGAACCCGAAGCGATTGTTGAAGGAATGCATAGGGGCTGTAATTCGTACCTTTACTATTTTACCTAACATAACAGTTTCCCCTTTTACTGTGCGGAAAAATCCATCTCCGCCAAAAGATAATATGGAGTTATTATACTAGGTTTAAATAAATAATTCAATAGATTTTATTAAATTTTAGAATTAAATATCAGTTGTTATAAGCTTCAGTGTATGATATAATGATAAAAAAGGAGTGACATAAATGAATGATTTATTTTTCACAGATCTTGACGGAACTCTGCTCAATGACAGTGGCAAGCTTTCCGATGAATCAGCCTTTATTCTTAATAAATTAATTAATAAAGGTGTGAATTTCTCTGTTGCAACAGCAAGAACCTTTGCAACTGTTCTTGAAATGTTTGAAAATGTCAGTCTCAAGCTTCCCATTGTTCTGATGAACGGTGTTATGGTATATGATCCCGTGAAGAAAAAGCCCATTGTTTGTCATGAAATTGATAATTCTTCTGCAGAAGCCGTGCTCGAAATATATATTAAACACGGCAGATTTCCGATGTTTTATTACAGTGAAGGAAATGTAATCGAAATTGCTTACTCTGATTTAAACAATCCGCATCAGCAAGATTATATAAACAAGAGAACTCAGGTAGACAGCAAAATTTTTGTTTACACTCTCCGACCGATTATTGATAAAAGCAAAAAGCTTATTTATATTGTTACCCTTGATAAATATGAGAATCTTGTTGATATCTACAATGAGGTAAAGACAATTAAAGGTCTTACTGTTTCTTTTTACAGTGATAATTATACTGATTGCTATTTTCTTGAAATCTACTCCCAAAATGCTTCAAAGGCTCTTTCTGCTGAATTTGTGAGAAATTACATATCTGCAGACAGAATCATTGCTTTTGGTGACAATCTCAATGACATACCATTGTTTGAAGTTTCCGATGAATGTTATGCAGTATCAAATGCCCGAGAAGAGCTGAAAATTATTGCAACAGAAACAATTGGTTCAAACAATGATAACTCTGTTGCAAAATATATAGATTATTATGTCAATAAACAAAATTAAATTTTTAATAATCCGGAGCAAATTATGAGCAAATTATATAACTGCTATTTAAAATCATATAAGCTTTCACCTGAAAATTCAGCTGAGTTTTTTGAAAAATTCGGTGACTTGATTGACTCACAAGAGGTTCAGTCGCTCAAGGAATTTGAACAGCATCTTGAAATTGACCGCTTTCAGCACGTAATGAGCGTTGCCATGATTTCAAATTATATCTGCAAAAAGTTTTCCAAGAATTATTATGCCGCAACAAGAGCTGCAATTATGCACGACCTTGTTTATTATGACTGGCGTGAGGGTGACACGGGAAAGTGGCACAGACCGCACGGATATAAGCATCCCGTTTATGCAGCTATGAATGCCAGAGAGCTTTGCTGTGATTTAACAGATAAAGAAGAAAGCATTATCCGCACACATATGTGGCCGCTTACAGTCAGACCTCCAAAAAACTTTGAGAGCTATGTAATTGTATTTGCTGATAAATATTGCGCAACAAGAGAGGTTTTGTACTCAATCCTGCCCTCTTATAAGAAAAAATTTCTTGACGATCTGGAGAGGTTTTAACTGTGGAAAATATAGTAAAATATATAATACTTTTCTTCTTTTACAGCGCTGCGGGCTGGTGTCTCGAAACAACATATTGTTCAATCGGTGAAAAAAGATTTGTCAACAGAGGCTTCCTCACCGGACCTTTGTGCCCGATTTACGGAACGGCAGCGCTTATATTAGTTCTGTTCATATATAACCCCTTAAGAGACAATCAGCTTGCTGTTTTTCTTGTCGGAATTATTCTTTGTGATATTGTAGAGTATTTGACAAGCTATCTGATGGAGAAGCTTTTCAATGCACGCTGGTGGGATTATACTTATGAATTGCTGAATATCAACGGCAGAATCTGCCTCAAGCATTCTCTTTATTGGGGAATAATTTCAGTTGTATTTGTCAACACCATTCACCCGGCTGTTGACAAGCTTTACTATAAAATTAATGCTGATTATATTTACTATATTCTTGCTGTAATTTTAATCATTTTTTCAATTGATTTAATCAATGCAGTTTTAAAAGCAAGAAACATCAGAAAGCTGCACAGAAAGCTTCAGCTGACTTATGATTTTCTTTCAGGAGAAATTTATCTTCTCAAATCTGAAATCGAATCCAAATATGAATTCGTTCAGAAGTACAAAGACAAGGCTTCTGACATTATGTATCAGATTGACTGTCTTTTTGATGATTTTGAAAAGATGTTAAAAAGAAAAAACAAGAATAATGCAAAACAGGAAGAAAAAGAAAACCTTTCAAACAGGATTTTTCATAATAATCCCGATTTTGAAAGGTTGACAAGAAATAAGTTAAATAAAGTTAAAGATATTATTGAAGATATCAAAAATTATATTAACAGCTGATAGACGTTATCTTTCATCATAATCATCAAGGAAATTATACTTTTCTTCTCCCTTGTGATATCCGATTACTGTTTCAAGATTAACGTTATGGACACTTCTGAAAATATTCATTTCAATGTTGGAGTTGATTTTTCTGAATTTGGAAATCAACTCCTTCATTTCTTTACGCTTGGAGGTAAGCTCCTGAGTTGACTGTTCTTCATCCTTTGCAGTAAAGCTGCACGCACAGTTAAGAAAGGTCAGCTGATTATATCTGACCCAGGCCTTGATATCAGCTTCTCTTACCATATAAAGAGGTCTGATAAGCTCCATTCCTTCAAAATTAGTGCTGTGAAGCTTGGGCATCATAGTTTTAATCTCCGCACCGTAAATCATACTTAGCAGAATTGTTTCAATCACATCATCAAAATGGTGACCGAGAGCAATTTTATTGCAGCCTAATTGCTTTGCAAATTTATAAAGATGTCCCCTTCTCATTCTTGCGCAAAGATAACAGGGAGATGATTCAATTTTAGTAACATAATCAAATATGTTTGCTTCAAAGACGTGTATAGGAATATCAAGAAGCTGAGCATTGAATTTGATTTGACCAAGATTTTCGGATGAATAACCCGGATCCATCACAATATATTCAGCCTCAAAAGGAAAATCACTGTGCTTCTGAAGATGCTGAACACACTTTGCAAGAAGCATTGAATCCTTGCCACCCGAAATACACACCGCAATTTTGTCTCCGGGTTTAATCATTTCATATTCATTTATACCCGCAATAAATCTTTTCCAGATTTCTTTACGGTATTTTTTTATTATGCTTCTTTCAACTTCGATATGCTTTTCCATAAAAATTCACCTAAAATTAATGCAGATGATTAATTCACCTGCATTATATTATTTTAATCTGCATCCTCTATGATATTGAAAATTACTCTGAGAAAACCTTTGAGCATTTTAGGGCTTTTCACAATAACAATTTTCACGCTCATACCTCCTAACAAAATTACCTGTTATCTGCAGGAAACAATTATCCCGAGAATAACAAGCAGTACTGCAAGGATGACGAGCATTACTTTGTCCGGAATCGTAAAAGTAAGGAGAATCCCGATACCAAATGAAGCAAAGATAAATCCTTTTTGTGTGCCTCTCAACCGCAACATCATCATCCCTTCTGAAAAATTAAGCACAAAGCTCAATACTATTATACGAAGAAAATAATGATTGGTGAAAAATCACACATTCCATTTTTTTATGTTTTTTTGCTCATTATACAGTGTCATATAGCTTCTAAGACGCTCCGCACTGATAACACCTTCTTTGGCTTTTTCGTGAATTGCACAGCCTTTTTCACCTATATGAGCACAACCGGTAAACTTACATTCACCGATATAATCCTCAAATTCTTTAAAATAAAGCTCAAGCTCATCGGAAAAAATAAGATTATCATTTGTGAAATCAATGCTTGAGAATCCCGCTGTGTCAATCACCATACCGTCACCGATATGTATGATTTCTGCCTGACGGGTTGTGTGTCTGCCTCTTCCAAGCTTGTCACTGATTTCACCGGTTGAAAGCTTTGATTCTCCAATCAAAGCGTTAATAAGAGTTGATTTGCCTACACCTGAATTGCCTGTTAAAGCTATAAGACAACCATCAAGCTCTTTTCTGATATTATCAAGCTGTGAGTCATCATTTTTGCTGGAAAATCTGTAAACCCGATATCCCGTTGACTTATAAATGTTAAATAAATCATCTGCATTGTCAAGATCGGTTTTTGTTATAACAATTACAGGTTCAATGAAATTTTTTTCAGCAAGAACAGTCATTTTATCGATGATAAGAAAATTCGGCTGAGGCTTTGCCGCAGAAACAACAATAAGAAGCTTATCAATGTTTGCAACGGGAGGCCTGACAAGTCGGTTTTTTCTTTCCAGAATTTCATCAATTGTGTTTTCGGCATCTTCATTGATACTGATAACAACCTTATCACCGGCAATTGGAGTGATTCCTTCTTTTCTGAATTTGCCCTTTGCTTTACATTCAAAAATTCCGTCAGCGGTTTCTACATAATAGAAACCGCCTATACCTTTAATAATTAAGCCTTCAGCTGTCATATTACTCTTCGCTTTCCTCATCATCTGATGAAAGCTCTCCTTGCTGTTCAGGCGGAGTGGTTACAGTTGAACATACATCACACTTTCCGTCTCCGTTTGCATCGTTGTGACCGGTTGCCGGAATTGTATCCTGAGGCTGTGAAACATAACCACACAAAGAACAATGAGATCCGGCTGTAAAGCCAGGCTCGGTGCAGGTGGGTTTCTTGGCTGCATCATCAACAATGCTGTGACCTGTTGCATCAACAGGAGTCTGAGCAACTGTTACAATACCGCAGACCGAGCAATGTGATCCTGCTGTAAGACCGTCTTCTGTGCAAGCGGGAGCCTTGGCAGCGTCTTGAACAATATTGTGTCCGGTTGCTTCAATTTCAACCTTTTCACGTTTAATTTCAATGTTACAGACTGAACAATAGACAACTCTGTCATAAGAACCCTTTTCAGTACAGGTTGCAGGAATTTTATTTTCAGCAACAGCAGAAGCCTTTGTGTGACCGAGAGCTTTTATTGTATCTTTTTTAGTTTCACCGCATTCAGAGCACTCATATTTTTTATATCCGTCTTCGAGGCAGGTGGCATCCTTCTCCTTGATGAGCTTGAATTTATGCTCATGCTCTGCTGTTGTTGACTCTGTTGTGGGCTCTGTTGTTGTCGGACCGTTACTTACAACAACACCGATGGCAGTGCCAACGGGAATCTCTTCACCTGCAAATTCATAGCTGATAATTGTGCCCTGAGGCTCATCACTGTCAACATACTGAATCTTTGAGCTGTCGATTTCAAGCTCGGCTTCCTTAAGAAGAGCAGCCGCCTGTTCAAGAGTAAGACCTATAATATCGGGAACAAGAACATCCTCGGGCACGACACCTGTGCTGACATAAACTGCGACACTTGAGCCGACCGGAATCTCTTCACCGATAAATTCGTGACCGATGATTTTACCTGCAGGTTCAAGACTGCCTCTGTATTCAGTTTTGGCCTGATTGAGATAAAGACCGACCTCACGAAGCTTCTGAATTGCCTGTGAAACAGTAAGACCGACAAGGTCGGGTACCGTTACATATTCAACAACCTCATTTGCAGAAACATAAATTGTAACAGTTGAACCATTTTCAGCTTTTGCTCCGGCAGAGGGAGAGGTACGGATAACCTTGTTGAGCTCGACAGATTCATCAACCTCCATAATAACGGTTACCTCAAAGCCCTGGCTTCTGAGGGTTGCTTCCGCTGAACTATATTCATATCCCACGACATCAGGGATTTCCACTTCAGATTTTGAATCGGCAATATAAACAACAATCGTTCCGCCTTTTTCAATTTTTCCCGTTGAGGGACTCTGAGAGATAATTGTACCGGATTCTTCCTTGCTCTCTTTGTCAATAACAGGCTCAAAATTGAAATCAGCATAAAGTGAATTATACATAACATCGTTATAGAAATTTTTACCCATAAGATCAGGAACATTGACCTTTGTTGAATCAGGAGCAAAGAAGGAAATAAGAATTACCGCAAAAATTACAAGTGCTGCAAGCACACCTGATAAAACTGCAATTGTTTTCTTTTTTGCCATTGCATCATTATCTGCTTCAACAGGTTCAATCTCTTCATTTTCCTCAGGCTCACGAACAGGCTCAGAAGGAGCTGTATTAGGAGCAAGACGCACCTCATCATCACTTTCATCAGTCAGAAGTGAAGAGGTTGTATTAGAAAACATTGAATAATTGAACTTGATGTTGGGGTTCTTTTTAAATTCTTCAATATCTCTGAGAATTTCAGATGCAGACTGATATCTGTCATTGACATTCTTCTGCATTGCTCTGATGATTATCTGTTCAAGTCCGACAGGAATTTCAGGATTGATTTCACGGGGCTTGACGGGATCATTCTGAAGCTGCATAAGAGCAACGGAAACAACATTATCAGACTGGAAAGGAAGAGTACCTGTAAGAAGCTCATAAAGCATAACACCGACAGAATAAAGGTCAGTTTTGGCATCAATAATGCTTCCCTTGGCTTGCTCAGGGCTGATATAATGAACGGAGCCGATTGCGCCTTCGGTCATTGTTCTTGTGCCGCCTCTGCTGAAACGGGCAATACCAAAATCGGTAACCTTGATTGTACCGTCAGAAATGAGCATAATATTCTGAGGCTTAATGTCTCTGTGAACAATACCTTTGTCGTGAGCGTGCTGAAGAGCTCTGAGAATCTGAGTGATGTAATAAATAGCCTCACGGGGAGAAACCTTACCCTGCTGAACAATATACTCCTTAAGAGTAATACCTTCAACATATTCCATGACAATATACTGAAGCATATTGCCGTTGCTGACATCATAGATTTTCACAATGTTTTCGTGAGAAAGAAGAGCAATTGCCTTGCTTTCGTTTTTGAATCTGCGCTTAAAATCCTCATTCTCAAGAAATTCATTTTTAAGAATTTTGACAGCAACAATTTTATGTTCAATGTTATCGAAAGCTTTATAGACAACAGCCATACCGCCTACGCCGATAATTTCGATAATTTCATATCTGCCGTCAAGTCGTTTTCCGACATAGTTTTCCATTCAGAATCAACCTTTCATTATAATAACTGAAATATTATCTCTGCCGCCTTTGCTGTTTGCCGCATCAATATATCTGTCAGCAAGCAATCTGAATTCAGTGTTACGATATATTTCAAGAATTTCGTTTTCATTGAGCATGCCGCTCAGACCGTCAGAGCAAAGAAGAATTGTGTCCCCTTCTTTAAGCTCACGGTAATTGAAATCAATTTCAACTTTGTGTCTGACACCCAAAGCACGTGTTATGATGTTCTTTTTAGGATGTGTTTCAATTTCCTCGAAAGTGATTTCACCCTTTTCATACATATCCTGAACAAAGGAGTGGTCCTTTGTAAGCTGACGTATTCCTGCATCGTTGATGAGGTAAGCTCTGCTGTCTCCAACGTGAGCAATGCAGACCTCATTATTTTTGATAAAAGCTCCTACAATGGTTGTGCCCATACCCGTGAGGTCATCATTTGTGGTACCCATATCATTAATGATAACATTTGCAGTGGTTATGGTGGAAAGAAAAACATTTTCAAGATTCGCAATATTCATTGCCTTGTTATAGCTTTTTCTTATTTTCTCTTTTATGACGGAAACAGCTGTATTACTTGCAATTTTACCTCCGTGAATACCGCCCATTCCGTCACAGACGATTCCCCACAGAGTTTCACCTGCAAGCAAGCCGTAATCAATGGCATCTTCATTTGCCGATCTGACTTTACCTATGTTTGTTTTGCCTACAATCTGCATAAGAATACTCCTTTCTTATTTTTCTCCTCTGCGAAGCTGTCCGCAGGAAGCATTAATGTCACTGCCGAGAGTTCTTCGAACTGTTGCATTGATGCCGTATTTTTCAAGTACCTTTATAAAGGCGTTAATTCTGTCCTGATTGCTTCTTTTGTAATCTCTTTCTTTAACTGAGTTAACGGGAATAAGATTAACGTGACAAAGCATGCCCTTAAGTCTCTGACCAAGCTCCTTTGCACACTCGGCTGAATCATTGACTCCGTCAATCATTGCATATTCAAAGGAAATACGCCTTGATGTCACTTTGGTATATTTTTTACAGACGTCAAGAAGAGTGTCAATATTCCACTTTTTATTAACTGGCATTGTTCTGCTTCTGATTTCATCATTCGGAGCATGAAGAGAAATTGAAAGTGTAAGCTGAAGCTTCTTTTCCATCAGCTTTTCAATTCCTGTAACAACACCGCAGGTTGAAAGTGAAATATTTCTCATTCCGATATTAAGTCCGTTTTCATCTGAAATCATTGAAAGGAATCTCATAACATTATCAAAATTATCAAGAGGCTCCCCCACTCCCATCATAACAATATGAGAGATTCTGACCGATAAATCCTTCTGTGCAACATAAATTTGAGAAAGAATTTCGGAAGGAGCAAGATTTCTGATAAATCCGGCAATTCCCGAAGCACAAAAATTACAACCCATTCTGCAGCCAACCTGACTGGAAACACAAATTGTGTAGCCGTATTTATATTTCATCACAACCGATTCAATAAGCTCTCCGTCGTGAAGTCTGAATAAATACTTAACTGTATTATCATACACCGAACACAGCTTTTTTTCAATACTGCAGTTGTAAATATCATAATTATTTCTGAGCTTTTCCCTCAGATCCTTTGATATGTTTGTCATTTCATCAAAGGAATCAACATTCTGTTTATGTAACCAGGAATATATCTGCTGAGCCTTGAAGGGCTTTTCATTGAGCTCAGCCATCTCATTTCTGATTTCATCTATGGTCATTGATTTAATATCTTTTTTCAATTGATTTCATTCCTTTTAAAACAAGCGATAAAGAATCCGTCACTGCCGTTTTTTTGCGGCAGCAAAGTTGTGTATTCACTGTCGGAAAGTTCACTCAGAGGATTGTAAGCAGTAAACTCGGGATGGTTTTCAAGAAATCTTCTGCAAACATTCTCATTTTCCTCTGCAAGCAAGGTGCAGGTTGAATAAACAAGAGTGCCGTTTTCCTTGACATACTGAGCGCCGTTACAAAGAATCTGATATTGAATTTCAGGTAAATCTGAAAATTCTTCAGGACTCTTATATTTAATTTCGGGCTTTCTTCTGATTATACCGAAACCGGAACAAGGCACATCACAAAGAACACGGTCAGCCTTGCCGAGTTCAGCATGAAATTCAGTGGCATCCGACACAGTGCATCCAATGATATCAATGCCAAGTCTTTCGGCTCCGCTTTTAATCAAATTAACTCTGCTTTCATATAGATCAAAACAAAGAAGAGTTCCGTTGTTGTTCATTTTTTCAGCTGTTGTATAAGCTTTTCCGCCCGGAGCGCTGCAAAGATCGTAAACAATCTCACCGCTTTGAGCATCAAGAGCCTTGGCACAGTATTGTGATGCTAAGTCCTGAACGTGAAAATAACCTTTTTTATATGAATCAAGGGTTTCAATATCCTTTCCCTTAAGTTTTATTTTCAAAGCATTTTCAACATCACACAGCTCGGCAGAAACATTTTCGTTTTGAAAAATATCAATCAAATCCGTTGGCTTAAGTTTAAGTGTGTTTACTCTCACATAAATGTCAGGAGTGTCAACAGATGCTTCAAGGATATTTTCAGCCCCTTTACAACCAAACTGTCTTATAAACTTTTCACAAAGCTTTGCATTGCAGGAATATTTCACGCTTAAAAATTCACTTATATTGCTCTTGTCAGGCAAGACAAGACCGTTCTGACCAACCTTTCTCAAAAGAGCATTTATCAATCCGGAAGCAAAAGAGCATCCGCATTTTTTGGAAAGCTTGACCGATTCGTTTACTGCCGCTGACATTGGCACCTTGTCCATAAATAGAATCTGATAAGCCCCAAGGCGTAAAATTACAAGCACCTCAGGCTTAAGCTTTTTAAGAGGCTTGTCAAGATAAAGAGCTAAATTGTAATCCAAAGTGAGCTTTCTTTCAATTATTCCGTAAAACAAAGCAGACACAAAGGATTTATCCCGTGCGTCTAACTCTGTATTTTTCAAATATGAATCTAATGTCAGATTTGAATAGCTCTTATCCTTTTCAACCCTCAGCAATGCATTGAAGGTCAGTAAACGTGTATTAATCATAAAATTATCTTCTTCTGTTTGTTCTTAATATCAATCTGAGCAAGGACATAATTGAAACCAGAAGGGAAGCAACATATGTCATTGCCGCAGCTGAGAGCACTTTTTTGGCGCCTTTTCTTTCATCATCCAAAAGCATCTCAGTGCCCGAAATTATTTTCAAGGCCCTTGAGCTTGCATTAAATTCAATCGGAAGCGTCACAAGCTGAAAAACAACCACACAGGCAAATAAAATGATACCGATATCAATCAAAATACCGAAGCCGAGAAAATAACCGAGCAATGCAATCAGCACTCCGGCTGATGAGCCGAAATTAGCCACGGGAAGAATAAAATTTCGAATTTTGATGGGCACATAATTCTGTGCATGCTGAGCAGCATGTCCCGCTTCGTGGCATGCAATGCCGATGCTTGCAATGGATGTGCCTGAAAACACTTCTGGAGAAAGCCTGATAACATTCGTTCTGGGATCATAATGATCTGTGAGCTTACCTGCAACCTGCTCAATTCTCACATTATCAATTCCGTAATTTCTCAGAACATTGTAAGCAGCCTGAGCGCCGGTCATTCTTTTTGAATTAGGAATTTTTGAATATTTTGCATAAGTGCTTTTAACCTTAGCCTGAGCAATTAATGAGAGAATAACTGCAGGAAGCACAAGGATAAAATAAGAATAATCTAAATACATAATAAATCACAACCGTTTAATTTAATATAGTTCCCTCTTCAATAGTATAACCGTTAAGGAAGGCGGAAACATTCATCCTTTTTTTACCTTCAAGCTGAATTTCTTTGAATTCAACACATTTTTTATCACCGCAGGAAACAATAATCTTATCTTTGGCGCAAATAATTTCACCGGGTGTGTCAGAGCCCTTGCAGTCGGAAAGTACTGCGGAATGAACTTTAAGAGTTTTATCGTTGATTTTTGTTGAAGCGCCGGGCCAAGAATAAAGACCTCTTATATGATTGTGAACCTCAAAAGCAGTTTTCGTCCAATCAATCGGGCTCATGTCTTTTGAAAGAAGACCAACATTGCTTGAAAGAGAATCATCCTGCTTCTGAGGCACAAGCTGACCTTTTTCAAGAAGCTCGATTGTTTCAAGCAGAACCTCTGCACCGAGAGGTGCAAGTACTTCATAAAGTCTTTCTGTTGTGTCGTTGATGCCGACGGGACATTTCTTGATTCTGAGAATATCTCCTGTGTCAAGACCTTTATCCATTTGCATTGCTGTTACACCGGTTTCGGCATCTCCGTTAAGAACTGCAAAGTGAATCGGTGACGCTCCTCTGTATTTCGGAAGAACAGAAGCGTGAATGTTAATGCAACCGTATTTGGGATAATTGAGAAAATCTTCAGGAAGAAGCTTTCCGTAAGCAACAACCACAACAAGGTCAGGTCTGATTTCTTCAAGAATTTTTACTCCCTCACCGTTTCGGAGACTGACAGGCTGATAAACTGTAAGGTTATGCTTAAGAGCTTCAACCTTGACATCGGGAAATTTAAGCTCCTGCTTTCTTCCGACAGGTTTGTCAGGCTGACAAAAGACACCAACAACCTCGTGCTCTGACTCCACAAGAGCCTTGAGACAATCAACGGAAAAATCAGGTGTACCCATAAAAGCTATTCGCATTTTTGTTTCCTCCCGAATTATTTATCTTTATTATTAATCAGATTTGTAAGTTCTTCTTTGCTGATTTCTTTTTCTGCCTTATCAATATATAAAATACCGTCAAGATGATCAATTTCGTGACAGAAGCATCTTGCTTTAAGGTCAGTTCCTTCATGGAATTTCCAGACACCCTTTCTGTTCTGAGCTCTGATTTTCACATAAGAAGGTCTTGTTACGCTGGCACTTTCACCGGGCACTGAGAGACAGCCTTCAACACCTGTCTGTTCACCTTCAACTGTTACAATCTCAGGATTGATAAGCTCAAGAAGACCGTCACCGACATCAACAAGAACAATTCTTCTGAGCATACCCACCTGTACTGCGGCAAGTCCGACACCTTCAGCCTTATACATTGTTTCTTTCATATCATCAAGAAGCGCCCAGAGCTTTTCATCAAACCTGACAACAGGTCTGCTTGTTTTTCGGAGAACGGGATCTCCGACGGTTACAATATTTCTTATTGCCATATAACTCATCCTTTATATAAGATTTTCCGGATTGATATCAGCAGAAACAGTAACACCATTGTAATTCTTATTTTTGCCGAAACTTATAAGCATTTCGGAAATCATATTTCTGAATCTTTTACTGTTTTTGCACTTAATAATCAATCTGAATCTGAATTTATTATTTATTTTAGATACTCTCGGAGGCATTGGCCCGAGAACAATAATTTTTTCTTCTTTATATTTTTCGGTTAACAGTTCTCTGAGCTGCTTGAGAAAATCTCTTGAACAGTTTAAAGCCTTAACCTCGTTTTCACTTGTGAAAAGTATTGAACAGATGTCACAGTACGGCGGATAAACCATTGTTCTGCGTATAATGATCTCATTATGATAAAAGCTGTCATAATCCTGGGTCTGTGCAAGCTTTATAACATGATTTTCAGGTGTAAGCGTCTGAATAACAGCGACACCTTTATCCTTACCGCGCCCCGATCTGCCGACAACCTGAGTCAGAAGATCAAAGGTACGCTCCTGGCTTTTGAAATCGTCATTATTAAGCTGCTGATCCGCATTTATCACACCGACAAGTGTAACATTTTCAAAGTTGAGGCCCTTTGCAACCATCTGAGTACCGAGCATAATGTCGTATTTTCCGTCACCGAAATCAACAAGGCCTTTTTCAAAGCTGTTTCTTGTTGAGGTAGTGTCAGTATCCATGCGGAGCACCCGAGCTTCAGGAATAAGCTTTGCAAGCTCCTCTTCAATACGTTGTGTACCGTAACCTGCATATCTGACAGTATCTTTGCCGCATTCGTTACAATGTTTTGTAAACGGAACAGAATAACCGCAATAATGACACATCAGTCGGTTGTTTGCAGTGTGATAAGTCAGTGATATGCTGCAAGAGGGACAGGTTACAACGTTTGAACAACTGTCACACACCACAAAAGTGTTGTAACCTCTGCGGTTTATAAGAAGAATGGATTGCTTCTTGTTTTCGAGGTTTTTATCAAGAAGTTCAAGAAGCTCAGAGCTTATATTATATTTATTGCCGGAAGCTCTGTCAGCCTTCATGTCAACAACTGACACATCAGGAAGCACGGCATCACCGTATCTTTCATCAAGAACCTGCAAATCATATTTGCCGCGTAAGGCAGCGTTATAGCTTTCGATACTCGGTGTTGCCGAAGACAAAAGAAGCAAAGCATTATGCTTGTATGCTCTGAATTTTGCAACATCCTTCGCGTCATATCTTGGTGAAGATTCTGATTTGTAAGTATGCTCCTGCTCTTCGTCGATAACAATGAGGCCAATGTTCTTAAAGGGGGCAAAAACCGCTGAACGCGTACCGATAACAACCTTAGCAATCCCCTCTTTAACCCTTACATACTCGTCACGTCTTTCACCGGCAGAAAGAGCACTGTGAAAGATTGCAACTGCAGATCCATACCGACCCTTGAACTGAGCCATCATCTGCGGAGTAAGAGAAATTTCCGGGACCATAACAATAACCTGACGCTCATCAGAAATAACCTTATCAATAAGAGAGAGAAACACAGAGGTCTTTCCGCTGCCGGTTACACCGTAAAGAAGAGATACACCGCCGCCGTTCTGATATTTTGCAAGAAGATCGTTATACGCCTTCTTTTGCTTATCTGTAAGCAAAATCGGTTTATCGGAATTTTTTGCAGTAAGCTGAGTTTCAGGTATTCTGAAAAAAGATTCATCACAAAGCTGAAGGATGCCTTTTTTTGCAAGATTATTGATTACAGAAGGTGTAACACCCGTGAAATAACAAAGCTCTTTAACAGATGCTCTCGAAAGGTCTTCAAGCACCTTTATAACCGCTTTCTGCTTCGGTGTCACTCTTGCGGACGAGCATAAAATCTCTTGATAAGAATCACTGAGACATACCATCTTCATGGTTGCAGCCTTCATATTTCTGACCGCATTGTAATCCTTTGCAACAAGTTTTTTTGCACAAAGCTTGTCAAGAATATTACAATCCTTAGAAAAACCTAATGTATTATAAATTTCTGATTTATCAAGAAAACCGTCAACAGTCAGCATAAAATCATAAACCTGTTTTTCATCCGCTGAAAGATTAACTGACTTTTCAGATGCAAGAGCAAAATACTTTACGGTTGTTTTAAAATTAAAACCCGACGGAATCTGCACCTTGACGGCCTCAAAAAAAGTGCAGAAGGTTCTGTCCTTGAGAAATAAAGCAATATCCAGTGCTTCTGCACCGGCAATTTCAAAATCAATCAATGAAATAATTGACTTGAGTTTTTTTACTTCATCTTCAGATTTCAACTCGTCAACAGAGAATATTATCCCCTGACGCTTCACGCTTTTGCTTCTGCCAAAGGGTACCGACACCAATGAGCCCGCCTTGACTTTGTCTGCAAGCTCGTCAGGCACCTTATAAGTGTAAAGAATGTCAAAATGATATGCAACATTTTCAACTGCAACATAAGCAAGAAATTGTTTCATATCATTTCACTTCCTTTAATTTAATTCAGATGTTTTCAATATCAACAGGTTCTTTAATTTGAAGACTTCCGTCGAGGAATTCATTGAGCGCATAAGAAACAGTTTTTGTTTCACCGCACTTTTCTTTAAGATCAGCATTTTCATTAATTGCTCTTGCTCTCTTTGCAACAGCTGTAACAAGTGAATATCTGCTGGTTTTGTCTTTAAGTACTACTCTAAAATCCTGGTTAAGCATTATCTATTACCTCTCTAACTTTATTATTCATTTTATTATAAACAAGCTCATTTGATCTGACAATTGAAAGAACATCGCTGACGGCATTTTCAAGCTCATCATTTTCAACAACATATTCATATTCGTCAGCTTTTTTAAGCTCATCAATAGCAATTCTGAGACGGGTCTGTATTGCATCGTCACTGTCTGTTCCGCGGCTCCGCAATCTTTTTTCAAGAACTTCCATTGAAGGAGGAATCAAGAAAATTTTGATTGCTTCGGGGAAGATTTTTTTAACGTTTTCTCCACCTTGCACCTCAATTATAAGAAAAACCGAAATCCCATTTTTGAGAGCCTCTTTAACGGGAGTGACGGGCGTTCCGTAAAAATTAGAACCATAAACCGCGTATTCAAGCATCAGACCTTCTGAAATGTTCTTCTGGAATTCTTCATTAGAAACAAAATAATAATCAATTCCGTCTTTTTCACCGGGTCGGATGTTTCTTGTTGTCATTGAAACAGAAATCATAGCCTTGTCTCCCATTTCCTTGACAACTCTTGAAATAACTGTGTCCTTACCACAGCCAGACGGAGCGGAAACAACATATAAATTACCCTTATTCATCGTCACAGTCCTCCTCGCAAAGATCATCCTGATCGGAGTCGAGTCTGTTGGCCACGGTTTCACACTGAAGGTATGTAAGGATGATATGATCACTGTCCATTATAATAACAGCTCTTGTTCTTCTTCCCTGTGTTGCATCAATAAGAGTGCCGCGTTCCTTGCACTCCTGAATGATTCTTTTAATCGGAGCAGAGTCAGGGCTGACAATAGCGACTAGTCTTTGGGCATTTATCATATTACCAAAACCGATATTAATCAACTTCATATTTATTCACCGCTTATTCAATATTTTGTATTTGTTCTCTGATCTTTTCAATCTCGGCCTTGATATCAATTACCTTACGGGCAATTTCAACATCCTGTGCTTTTGAGCCGATTGTGTTGGCTTCACGGTTGAATTCCTGAATAAGAAAATCAATCTTTCTTCCAACAGCTTCATCAGCTTCAAGAAGCTCGTGCATCTGATCAACGTGGCTTCTCAGACGAACTGTTTCTTCGGCAACCGCCACCTTATCAGCATAAATTGCCGCTTCGGTAAGCAGTCTCTGCTCATCAACCTGAGCGTCCGAAAGAATATTTCTCATTCTTTCAAGAAGCTTGTTATTGTATTCAGATACTGTTTCAGGTGAGCGCTTTTCAATGAATTCAACATTTCTGATAATCGTATCACATCTTGAAAGAACATCATCTTTAAGTCGCTTACCTTCCTTTTCTCTCATTGATACAAAGGAGAAAACAGCCTTTTCAGCAACAGATTTAACAGCATTCCATATTCTTTCTTCATCTGCTTCGCTTTTGTGCACAGAAAAAATATCGTGATTTCTTGCAACGGATGTAACAGTTATATCATCAGTAAGAGAATATCTTTCGGCAAGCTCTTTGAGCGCTGTAATATATCCCGCTGCAAGTGAGTGGTTCACAGAAACAACACAGTCTTCAGCCTCAAGAGTTTCAATTTGAACAAAGCACTCAACCTTACCTCTTGCAATTTTTGTCTGGAGATAAGATTTGAGGTTTTCCTCAAGAAAACCGTATGTTCTGGGCACACGTGCGGAAAAATCAAAATATCTGTGATTTACGCTTTTAATTTCAACAGTAATCATCATTCCGTCAACCTGATTCTGGAATCTGCCAAATCCGGTCATACTTTTTATCATTATGAAATCCTCCCAAACGGAACATTTAATATATTTTATTAATTATATCTTGTTTGAAGGCATTTGTCAATGTTTATCACAGCAACAACTGCCCATAAGAATTGACGGAATATCATTTGAATACATTCCGTTTTTGAATTCAAAATTCATTCTGTTAAGAATGGGTTTTATGTTTTCACAGCTACAATAACCCATATAAGCATTTTTGATGCACGCATAGTTAAAGGCAGCCTTCAAAAGCCCTTCAACACAGTAAGGCTTGTCCGCATCATAGCTGACACTGAAAACCTCCGCTGATGCTCCGTTTAACCTCATATCGCAAAAGCCGATTACACAATCAGACTCAAGAGCATTATATCTTATAACATCAACACTGATGTTCTCTTTAAGAAAAGTTATCATAATTATTTTTTCTTTCTATCCATACCGGATGCAATCATTAATCTTCTAACCTCATCTTCATTGAGTTCTCTCCAGGCGCCCTGCTTAAGCATTCCAAGTTTAATTGAACCGACTGCAGTTCTTTTAAGTCTTGCAACCTCAAGACCAATTTCTTCACACATTTTTCTGATCTGTCTGTTTCTGCCTTCATAAAGTATGATTTCAAGAACAACGCGACCGGGCTCCCTTGTAATTACTCTGACCTCCGCGGGAGCAGTCATACGTTCATCGATAACTATGCCCGTTGTAAGTGCAGTAATCTGATCCTGAGTAACATCTGATTTAACAGTAACTCTGTATGTTTTGGGAACATGTCTTGTCGGATGAGTCAGAGCATTTGCAAACTCACCGTCATTTGTAAAAAGAAGCATTCCCTCACTGTCCTTATCAAGTCTGCCGATAGGATAAACTCTGCAATTTACATCCTTGATAAGTTCAGCAACACATTTTCTGTCACGCTCGTCACTCATTGTAGTGATAAAACCGCGAGGCTTGTGAAGCATAATATATGTGTTGGTTTTTGATTTCAGAATCTTTTTACCCTTAACTGTAACTGTATCCTTTTTGGGATTGATTTTGTCACCGATATAAGCAACCTGACCGTTAACCTTAACCTGTCCCTGTTCAATCATTTCTTCACTTTTTCTTCGTGAAGCAACGCCGCATTCGGCAAGATATTTCTGAAGTCTGACTTTTCCGTCTGTCATTTTTTATCCCTTTCTTTTTAACCTCCTGTTTATCAGTCGGCTTATAAAATTTAAAATTGAATTATTTTCAGAGTATGTTTCTTCAGCACAAGCAACATACTCTGAAGCTTTAATATCAGTTGTAAAAACTCTTTTGCCGTCAAGATAATATTCAACCCTTCCGAGCTTCTGTCCTTTATATATAGGAGCATAAATTATTTTTGGCAAAATTACTTTTTTCTTAACATCTTCAACATTTTTTCTTGAAGACAGCACTAACTTTTGCGTTTCAACAGCAGCATAGTCCTTTTCAGCTCCGAAAAGCTTAACCTTTGAAAAATCATCAAAAACAATCTCTGAGCTTTTCATCTCGGAAAAACAGAAATCGTAAAGCTTTTTGTGATCATTCCAATCGTCATAGGCATTAAGAGTCACACAGACAAGGGTGACGCCGTTCTTCTCACAGGAAGTAACAAGGCATCGACCGCTCTTCTTTGTAAACCCTGTTTTAATCCCAAATACACCCTCGTATTCCGAAAGTAATCTGTTATGATTTGAAAAAGTTAGTGTAATATCAGGATTGAAATATTGAACAGTTTTGTTTTTTGTTGAGCAAATTTCCCTAAACAGTGGATTGCTGACAGCATATACACCAAGCAATGCCATATCATAAGCGGTTGTGTAATGGTCGGCGGCATCAAGTCCCGACGGTGTAACAAAATTGCTGTTTGTCATACCGATTTCTCTTGCTTTGGCATTCATAATTTCAGCAAAACCTTCAAAGCTTCCGCCTAAAAACAATGCAGTCATGTTTGCCGCGTCATTCCCCGACTCAAGAAGCATACCGTAAACAAGAGTTTCAAGAGTCAGTTTTTGTCCCGCATTAAGATTCACAGAGCTACCTTCAGTAAGTGCGAAATCGGTCACCTCAACAATGTTATCAAGTTTTCCTGACTCAATCGCAATGACAGAGGTCATAATTTTTGTTGTACTTGCCATAGACCTTTTGCTATTGGCGTCTTTTTCGAAAATTACCTCTCCCGACTCATAGTTAAGAACAACGGCACTTTTTGCACTTATGTCTTCAGAGCTCAATGCACTACATCCGATAGTCAAAGAAAATATTAAAATTAATACTGCGATTAAAAATTTAATTAACAAAGCAACCACCTGCCAATTAATATTACGCAGGCGGTTGTTTTAAAATTACTATAATTCCGATAAAGATTTATTCTGCAGTTTCAGTTGCAGGAGCATCTTTCTTGGCCTTGTTCATAAGACCTGTTACCTTGTCAAACATTTCAGGAACAAGGTTGACAACTCTTTCAGCAGCATTATCATAAGCTGTGATATGCTTAAGAGTAACTTCACCATTGTTAACAACGAGGAAAGCAACGGGTGTAATTGTTACACCTGCTCCGCCTCCGCCGCCAAAAAGCTCTTTGTTGCTCTTTGAGGGGAAATCTGATCCGCCTGAAGCAAAGCCGTATGTAACTTTTGAAACGGGAATAATGGTTGTGCCGCCTTCTGCATAAATTGCTTCACCGATGATTGTGCTTGTATCAACAAGATCACGGATTTTTTCAATTGTTGAAGCGAGGATTGCACCAGCTGATTTTTCTGACATAATATATCATCCTTTCATTGTTTCTTCGTTTGCTGTTTGGTTTTCGTTCTTATTTCTCTTGGCACCTGAAATAAATTTCAAAAGCACCTTAAACACAAGTCTTACAACCAGTCCTATGGTTGCATTGATAATTTTTCTTATTGTGATACTAATATCACAATAAAATTCACTTTCAGTTTTATTAGCAAGAAAGTCCGGCTCAACAAGTATATCGTATTTTTTAACGAGGTTATTGGAACAGATGAAGCCCATCACGGGAAACACCTTCTGACAGGTTTCTCCGTATTTTATTGCCGTTGAAGCTGCATCCCCGGTTCCGACAATTGTATGAAGCACAATTGAATCAAAAACAACACTTTTGAAAAGCTTGCCGGAATAAAGCTTAAGAACCGCTCCGAGATTTCTGATTACCTCATACATCCCTTCAGAGCCATTAGCTTTAACCATGTCAACAATAGGATTGCTTTTCTTTTCCTTAGGGGCCTCTTCCTTTTTCTCTTCTTCAGGTTTGGCTTTCTTTTCCTTTGGAGGCTTTTCTTTTTTTTCTTTCGGAGAAGAAGGAAGAATATCAAGCTTTATAAACAGATACTTGACGGCAAGATGAATTTTATCATCATAGCCGATGCTTACCTTAACCGGAATGGAAAGAATTGTAATTATAAGAAGAATGATACAAGCTATAACCAGCAAAAATATTTCAAAACCGCTCATTCAATCATCCTTTCCTAGTTCTTACTCTCTATGTTAACCTAAAATTCAATTTTCGTCAACACTTTCGTCGGGCAAATTTTCTGTTTTTTCAACATTTATGTTGTTTTCAGGCAGCGGAGGCAGTTCATCAAGAGATGAAATGCAAAAACATCTCAGAAATTCGGGCGTTGTGCCATAGATAAGAGGTCTTCCGGGGACATCCATTCTCCCTTTTTCTTCAAGAAGGCATTTCTGACAAAGGTTAGAAATTACAGCTGAGCAGTCAACTCCTCTTATCTGCTCAATAAAAGCCTTTGTAACAGGCTGATTGTAAGCCACAATTGCAAGCACCTCAAGAGCTGCCTGTGACAGCGGAGCATTCTTTTTTACCTCAATAACTTTTCTGATACTGTCAGCAAATTCAGTTTTTGAACAAAGCTGATATTTGTCCTCAAGCTTAAGAAGGCATATGCCGGATTCCTCAGATTCATATTTTTCCGAAAGAATCTGAACAGCTTGCTTGATATGAAGAACATCAACATTAATTGCCTGTGAAATTTTTGAAAGCTCAGTAGGCTCACCAACTGCAAAAAGCACAGCTTCAACAGTTGCAAGAAGTTTTTTATCCATTGTTTTCACCTTCAGTTTCAATTTTTATATCATACTCTTCAAGATTAGCGTTAAGATCAAAGTCGACGTCTTCAAGAACAGCCTTGTCAGCAACAGCAACCGTTGTGTTCTCCCCTTCACCGTCAACTGTTATCTTATTTGCTTTAATAAGTTCAAGCATTGCGAGAAAGGTTGCAACAATTTCCGAGCGTGAAGAAGCATCTGAAAAGAAGTCTCGGAACTTTCTGCCTGATTTGTTTCTGATTTTGGAATAAATTCCACCTATGCAGGATGCAACGGAAACAATTTTCTTTGAAACAATTGCAGTAAAAGCTTCAATGGGCGGAGGCAATTTTCTTTTTCCTTTGCCCACAGCAGAAAGATAAAATCTGAAAAGCTCATCACTTTCGTGCAATCTTTCATATTTCTTATCTGATTCAATCTTCATCGTCTGACGGTAAAAATAATCAAATCCTTTTGCCTGATCACCGATTTTTCCCGCCATAATCTTGCAGTCACGGTATTCAATCAATTCACCTGAAAGTTCTTTTTTCAGCTGTTCAGCCTCTTCGTGAACAGGTAAAAGCGCAACAGACTTGATATAAACAAGCCTTGATGCCATCTCAAGAAAATCACTTGCAATCTCAAGATCCGCTTCCTCAAGCTCTCTGATATAAGCCGTATATTGCTCAACGAGCTCAAAAATAGGTATATCATTAATATTAAGTTTGTGCTTGTTGATCAGATGCAAAAGAAGATCCATCGGCCCTTCAAATACATCAATTTTATATTGAATTTTTTCCATAATTCACCTTTTAAAATAATGTAAATGGATAAGCAGCAAGAATATATATCAGATTCATAAACAGGTTAGCAAGAAGAGCAATGGGCTTGTCAAGTATATCAAATACAAGAAGGAGAAAAACACCCATTATTATATATCTTTCATACTGCATTATTTTGTAGTAATACTTATCGGGCAAGACAGCATTGAGAATTCTTGATCCGTCAAGCGGCGGAATGGGAAGCAGGTTGAAAACAGCAAGAGACACATTCACAGATGCCGCATAATAGAAAAACATTGTTATATACTCTCCGAACTCTCCCGAAATAGCAGCAGTTATATCAAGCAGACAGTACACTACAAGCAAAACATAAGCCATTATAAGATTAGAAACCGGACCTGCAATTGCGGTAAGTGCCATATAAAGCTTTCTTTTTTTAGGCTTGAAATTGAACATATTTACGGGAACGGCCTTTGCAAAGCCAAAACCGAAAAATATAACCATAACAGCACCGATCGGGTCAATGTGAGCAAGAGGATTTACGGTAAGTCTCCCCTTTACCTCTGCTGTTCTGTCACCGAGCTTTTTTGCAACCAAAGCATGTGCAAATTCGTGAATGGGCAAGATACAAAATATAACAAATACCCTTGCCATTAAATTTACAATAAGATTGATTGACAAACCATCTCTGAATAAGTCAAATAACATTTAAATCTTCCTTCCGATAACAAATCTGTCAACACCGCGGAAATCCTTGTATGCCTGAGCGGAAATTCCGTTTTTACCAAGCATATCAATAATATCTTTTGCCTGACCCTCTCCGCATTCAAAAGCAATGATTCCGTCACGAGCAAGATAGCGGCTCCAATCATCACAAATGCAGCGATAAAAATCAAGACCGTCTTTTCCGCCGTCAAGAGCCATTGAGGGTTCAAACTGAACTTCCCTCTGCAAGGTTGCCATTTCTGATGTTTTGATATAAGGAGGATTTGAGACGATGAGATCAAACATCGGCAAATCAACAAAATGCTCAATATCAAAAACATCTCCTGCAATTATCCTTGCATAACCAAGCTTATATTTTGTGTAATTAGTATCAATATACTTAACTGCATCAAGTGAACGTTCAACCATAGTAACATCAACATGTGGAATGTGATACTTAATCGATGTTGCAATACAGCCGCTTCCTGCACAAAGATCAATTATATGAACATTCTCTTTCTTATTTTCTTTGAGCATATCGATGAGCATATAAGTGAGCTCTTCTGTTTCGGGTCTGGGGATAAGTACATTCTCACCCACGTTGAAGCTGAGTCCGCAGAAATCCCATTCACCGAGAATATACTGCAAAGGATAATGAACAGAACGCTTTTTTATAGCTTTTTTGATCTGAGCGTATTTTTCAACATCAACAACAGCATCACTGTTAAGCAAAAATGCAGTATCATCCATTTCAAGAATCTTTTTAAATATTTCTCTGCATTCAAACTGAGCGTTTTCTATGTTTTTGAGTTCTTCAAGACTTTCATTAAAAAGCCGCTTAACAGTTAAAGTTCTGTAATCCTCTTTGTAATCATCAACAACAGCTTTAAAGGCTTCAATTGCAACCTCAATCATATCATCATCAGGCTCTTTTGTTGTCAGCCTCTGCATCCACAAGCCGGGAGCTGCAAGCACCTTGACAAAAGCATTATCATGTTTTCCTGCATATTTGATAAATTCATAGCTAATTCCGGTAATAAGAGGAAGAATAAGAAGCTTGATTGCCATCCAGACAAGTCTCTGATCTCTGAGTTCAGGAAATGCAACAGAAATTGCAGACGAAATTATAACACTGATTATTATAATTACAAAAATGAAGCTTGTTCCGCATCTGGGATGAAATCTTGACATTTTTCTGACGTTTTCAACGTTAAGCGCAAGCTCATTTTCATAACAGAAAATTGTTTTATGTTCAGCACCGTGGTACATAAAAGTTCTTTTTATGTCTTTCATCAATGAGACAAGAGCAATATAAAGCACGAAAATTACCATTCTCATAACACCTTCAAACAGTGCTCTGAAGTTATCAAGGTTACCACCGGAAAGCTTGTTGATGAAATCAGCTGCAAGAGTCGGAAGATAAAAGAAAAGGATGAAAGCAAGTCCGACGCCGAGAACAGATGCAAGAGCAGTAATAACACCCATAACCTTTTTGTTGAGATGATCATTGAGCCATTTGTCAAGCTTGGAATCACTTTCTGTACTTTCAATGTCTTCAAGCCCGGATTTATCAGCTGAAATCATAAGACATTTATAGCCGAAAATCATAGTCTCAATATAGCTTACAATACCTCTGATAATCGGCCATCCGAGCGGCTTGAATTTATCTTTTACTCTTTTAAATTCAATTTTTTCCGTATCAATTGTTCCGTCGGGTGTTCTGACAGAAATTGCAGCACCCTGAGGACCTTGCATCATAATGCCCTCAATCAGAGCCTGTCCTCCGACGGAAACCATATTTTTACTGCACTTTTTTTCTTTTGACATAGATTAGCCTCCACAAAAACGTTTTATTCAATGAAACTGATTAAAGGAGAAATATCAAGCTTGTTAAAATCCTTGATGAACGTACAAAAATCTTCAGCAATATTTTTTACTCCGTTTTCAATGTCACTTTCAATATTCAAAGGCATAATGGGATCGTGCACACTGAGTCTGAGAAGCAGCCATCCCTGCTGATGCTTATCATTGAAAAACACTCTGACACCTTCGTGGTTATCATCAGCCAGAATCCAGCCTTCCTGCTTTTCAGCAAAGGCCGTTAGCTTTTCGATAACATCATTACCGTAAGCCTTGAAGCTATCATCATTAATTTTAAATCTGAGTTCAACAGACTCCTTGGGCTCCTTAAGACCATCAAGAAGAGAATCAAGCTTTTTGCCGATCTTGCCCATCTGAGCCATTTTTATAACAATTCTCGTCACAAGAAAAGCACCGTCATCAAGATAATAATTATCCTTGAATGCAGCATGTCCCGAGGTTTCAATGGCAAGCGGACATACTACACCGCTTTTTTCAAGACGAAGCTGTTCATTGATAACATTTCGGTATCCTCTTTTAAATCTGAGATGTACACCGCCGAGCTTATTGTTAATAAAATCAGTTAGTCCGGTTGATGTTACACTGTCAGTTACAATTGTGCCCGAAGGATATTTTTCAAGAGCGATTGAACTTGCAAGGGCAACAAGACGGTTACGGTTGATTTCTTTTCCGTTTTCATCAACACAGCCCGCTCTGTCAACATCGGTATCAAAAATAATTCCGAGATCAGCCTTATTTCTGATTGTGGCATCACAAATTGACTTCATTGCGGTTTTATCTTCAGGATTAGGAATATGATTAGGAAACATACCGTCAATTTCAAGAAACTGACTCCCGCTTACATCAGCACCCAAAGGCTCAAGCACCTGTGTAGCATAAAATCCGCCAACTCCATTGCCGGCATCAACAACAATTTTATAATTCTTCAGAGGGTGCTCATAATCTTCAGCACAGACCCCCTCAATAATCATTTTTCTGAGGTTGGAAGCATAAATGCTCATAAAATCAGTTTTGATGACATTAGCTTTCCTGTCTTTGATTTCATACTCTTCCTCTGCAAGAATAAGAATTCTTTCAATATCCTCAGGATTTAAACCCCCGTCGGACGTAAAAAATTTCAAGCCATTTTTTTGAAAAGGATGATGACTTGCTGTAATTTGAACAGAAGCCTGACAGCCAAGATCAACCGTTGCCATAAACATTGCAGGTGTAGAAGCATAGGAACAATCGATAATTTCCTTGTCAAACTGAGCAAGGCCGTTAATTACCTGAGTCTTGATTCTTTCAGCTGAAATTCTTGAATCATGACCGACGGCAATTTTGTTGCTGTTGTACCCGTTTTCTTCAAGCCATCTGCAAAAGCCAACTGTAATTCTGAACACAGCCTCATCAGTCAGCTCAAGCTTTTCACCCTCAACACCTTCAACTGCAACACCTCTTACATCGGAGCCGCTTTTAAGTTTAAGTAAAGACATCATATCAATCACCATTTTCATATATTTTATCACTTACCTTTAAAAGAAACTTATACATCGGAGTAAAAGCCTTTAATGCAGTCCTTATTTCTTCAATAATACTGCCGTCAACCAATTTATTCATATCGTTTCCGTAAGAGATAAAACAAAAATCCTTTGCATTATAAAACTTTTTAATTTCCTTTCTGATATTTTCTGAGCCGGCTTTTTCTTTTTTAAAAGAATTAATATCATCAACTGCATTTATTTTATTAATCTTTTTGACAGCATTTAAAAATTCATCCTGATTTTCAGAGAGCACTTTTCTGAAAACCTCCATATCAGAAGGCTCCGTTCTGAACAAACCGATTCCGTAAGAATAGCTTTCGGGATAAAACTCGAACCACATACAAGGCATAAAACGCCAAAGCTGTTTATCTCGCATAAACATACACCATACATTTGCACGGTAAAGCTGTTTATTTTTTGAAAACCTTGTATCTCTTCTTATCCTTGAAACCATTCTGACAGGATTCAGATTCATTTTATCATCAATCTTATATAAATCTTCATAGAGATCAGCAGCCAGATTCCTCATCGGTATTATTGCCCTGTTTTTAATATCCTCTTTTACCGATTCATAAAAATCCTTGCTGTCATTGAATTTATTAAGCTCGAGCAGCAAAAATACATCTGAAGGAAAGCCTTTAAAATTTCCGTTCATCAGAAATCACCTCAGTCATTGATTCTTAAAACCTCTTGTGCCGCATACATTACAGAAACCTTTGCGCTGTGGAAATTAAGTCCGCCCTGAAGCCAAACGGCAAAAGGCTCACGCAAGGGCGCATCAGCAGAAAGCTCAATTGAAGATCCAAGAGTAAAAGCACCTGCTGACATAATAACCTTACTGTCATATCCGGGCATTTCCCAAGGCTCAGGCACAACAAAAGAATCAATCGGAGCACCCTTCTGCAGTCCCTGACAGAATGCAATGAGATTTTTTTCATCACCAAGCTTAATAGCCTGAATTATATCGTGTCTGCTTTCTTCAACTGTCGGAGTTGTGTCGAAACCAAGCTCCGAAAACAAAGCTGCAGTGAAAATTGCTGTTTTAAGAGCTTCGCCGACAACATGAGGACCGTTGAAGATTCCGAGGAAAAGTTCACGGCTTTGTCCAAGCGTTGCACCAACCTCTCTGCCAAGACCGGGAGTTGTGAGTCTGTAAGCACAAAGCTCAACATATTCTTTCTTTCCTGCAATATATCCGCCGGTTTTTGCAATTCCGCCGCCCGGATTTTTAATAAGTGAGCCTGCAATCAGATCAGCACCGACATCTGTCGGCTCAATCTTTTCAGTCCATTCACCATAGCAGTTGTCAACCATAACCATTGCGTTACAGCATTTTCTGGTTATATCAACAACCTTTTTAATTTCAGCAACAGAAAGTGAAGGTCTGAGCTTATATCCTCTTGAGCGCTGAATATAAACCATTTTGACATTGCCTTTTTTAAGTCTTTCTTCAATTGCTTCGTAATCAAGTTTTTCGTCCTTGAGATCAACCTGCTCATATTTAACACCGTAATCAGCAAGCGAGCCCATGTTATTTTCACTTTTAGTTATACCGATTACGGGCTGAATAGTATCATAAGGTGAGCCTGAAACACAAAGCATTGTGTCGCCGGGTCTAAGAATACCAAAAAGAGCAACGGTAAGAGTATGTGTACCGCAGGTGAAATTGTGACGCACAAGTGAATCCTCAGCGCCGACAGCCTGAGCAAAAACACGGTCAATGATTTCACGCCCTCTGTCTCCGTAGCCGTAACCGGTACTTTCGGCAAAAATGCTCTCACTTACACCGTTATCAATAAAAGCCTTCAGCATTTTCTGCTGATTGTATTCGGTTATTTCATCGATTGTCTGAAATCTTTCAGCAGCTCTGATTAATGCTTTTTTTGCTGCAATTTCAATTCTTTCGTTAAATTTAAACATCATTTTTTCCTTTCATAGAAAGCAATGGTTGTCTCGGCTTGAAATCCGATATGCTCATAAAAACCCTCAGCACTTTCGTTCAGCGCAATGATATAAACTTTTTTATTTTCAGATATAAGCTCCTTTGCAAGAGAGAGCACGGTTGTTTTACCGAGACCCTTCAAACGTCTTGTACTGTCACTTGCAACTCCGCTCATAATTGCAGCTGAGTCTGTTTCTGCAGATGTCAATGCACAGCTGATAACATCATCCCCGTCTTTAACGCCTTTAATTCTCGAAAAGCCTCTACGCTTTCTGAAGGTGAAATCGGAAGCAAAAGACAGATAAGCATATTTTGAATCCGAAAAGGAATCAGGAATATTTAAAGATATTAATTTATAAGCTTTAGATAAATCCTGCTCTGAAAGATTTTCAGCATTATATAAATCATCAGCTTTAACAATAAAGTAAGATTTTCTGGTTATAAAGCCGGACAAATTAAGCTTTATCGCCAGCTTTTCTTCACAGATAAGCTCATCAAATTCTGTCATTGACAAAAACACGGAAAGCTCACTGTAATCACAGCTGTCATCAGCAAGTATGGTTATGCTGTTTTCAAATTTTAGTATTACACCTGAAATTTCGTCAGATTTATCTTCAGATAAAATCCAGAAACTGCAGAAAATCCTTTCGAATCCGTAAACAGAAAGATAGCAGGAGATTTTTGTGCCAAGTAAACTGTTTTTACAGAAACTGTGAACGGCGCTAAGATTCAACTCGTTAACACAGCTTATCATCGGCATATACCTTAATCAGTTCATTAGCAAGGTCATAGCAAGCATCCATATCACTTTTATCTGCAACAGATGAAGCAGAGTGAATATATCTGCAGGGCAGAGAAACAGCAATCGTGTAAACTCCGCCAATGCTTTTATGAATTGCTCCCGCATCGTTTCCGCCGGCAACAGTTGTCTTGGTTTGAACGGGAATATTCTTCTCCTTTGCAAGAGCAAATGCACCTTTAAACATATCTCTGTTATAAACTGTAGATCTGTCCATAAAGGATACAACGGCGCCCTTACCCTGAATGCAGACTGAATTTTCTTCACTTACATTTGCAACATCTGATGCTGTTGTTGCTTCAAGAACAACAGCGTAATCAGGTCTGATTGAGAAAGCAGCGGCACCTGCGCCTCGGCAACCGACCTCTTCCTGAACAAGAAAAGCAAAATGTGTGTCATATTCAAGCTCAGACGAAATCATTTTTAGCATGATTGCACAGCCGAATCTGTCGTCAATTGCCTTTGCCTTGATTTTGCTGTTTCCGAATTCAACAAAATCAGAAACAAAAGATACACTGTCACCGATTGAAACGTATTTTTCCGCTTCTTCTTTAGATTTAGCTCCGATATCAATATAAAGGTTGTCAATTTTCGGAGCAAGAGTTTCTTCGTCTCCGTGGCAAAGGTGGATTGCTTTGTTGCCGATGACACCGAAAACTCCGCTTTCGCCGACACGGACAGTTCTGCCCAGAACAACCTTGCTGTCAATGCCGCCAACGGTTGTAAACTTAAGAAAGCCGTTGTCACAGATGTATGTTACAATGAACCCGATTTCATCCATATGCGCGCTAACCATTACCTTTTTACAACCGGTTTTTTTACCTTTTTTAAAAACAAGAATATTACCCATCGGGTCAACTGAATATTCACACTTACCTTCTATCTCAGAAATGATATAATCCCTTACAGCATCCTCTCTGCCTGAGATTCCGTCAAGAAGACAAAGTTTCTTTAAAGTGTCAAGCATCAGCTTCAGCCTCCTTTTTGAGAAGATAAGCAGCAATAACCTTGGCAGTGTTCTCAACGTCATTTACATTGATAACCTCACAGCCGGTGTGCATATAACGAAGAGGAATTGAAAGCAAAGCTGTTTTGACTCCCCTTCCGGTGTTGTTGATTGAATCTGCATTGGTGCCTGTTCTTCCGCCCATAACATCGTGCTGATAAGGAATACCCTCTGCTTTACAGATGCTTATAAGCTCTTTGGTAAATTTATTGTCGAGAGTCGGGCTGATTCCGATTGAAGCTCCTTTTCCAAGATCAATTGTCATTGTTTTGTCCGTGTAAGGGTCTTCCCCGAAGCCGACATCAACAGCAATTGCATAATCAGGCTTTGTTGAAAAGCTGCCGGTTCTCGCACCGCTTCCGCCTGTTTCCTCCTGAACACTGAACTGAACAGAAATTTTCAGATTATTGATTTTTCCTTTAACGATTTCGAGAGCTCTGAGAATTGAAGCTACAGCCGCTCTGTCATCAAAAGCACCTGAAGAAATGTTATCATTCAGAAGCTGACACTGATTGTGTCTGAGAGTTATTCTGTCACCGATTTCAACAAGCTTTTCAGCTTCTTCTTTTGTGTAGCCGATATCAATTGCAAGTTTTTTTACAGAAACGGCTGACTTTTTGTCTTCGTCAGTAAGAAGATGGGGAGGAGTTGAACAAACAACACCGAAAAGCTGCTGTTTACCGTGAACAACAACCTCTGCACCCGTTAAAACTCTTTCATCGGGACCGCCGACCTTATCAACAAGGAGAAATCCTTTATCATTTATACCGCGGACAACAAGACCGATCTGATCAATATGAGCATCAAGAAGTATGTGTGTTTTACCGTTACCGAATGTACCTGTTACATTTCCGAGAACATCAATTTGTGCATCCATAAATTCAGAAAGCTTTTCAGAAGCAAATGCGGCTGCTTCAACCTCATCACCAGAGGTGCCGTTCTGATTTGCAAGCGCAAAACAAAGTTCTTTAACTTCCATAAATATACTCCTTTCAAAATAATATTTTTCATAATATTATAAACCAGATACTTAAAAAAATCAATATGGGTGCATATTAAAATTTAGTTTTAAATTTATTGTAAAATCCTACAAATTATGTTAAAATACATCGAAAAGGAGGAATTAATTATGCTTAAATTCAAACCGATTTTACTTGAGGCTATTGATGCCACAACAACCAGTAACATTTTCCTTGATGAAAACGGTCAGTTCGTTGATTCCGATCAGGCTATCAGCAATTTTTCTCAGTGGTGGGATTCTTTTGATCTTGTCAACAAGATAATTGACAAAATTCCCACTCTTATCATTGCAGCATGTCTTGTAATTATAGGTATATTTGTTTCAAGATTACTTGCAAAAATCACTGTAAAAGCTTTAAGTCTCAGAGGTGTTGATCCTTCAGTTTACAATTTCATAAAAAGAATTGTATCCGTTGTAGTTAAGTGTGCCTTCTTTATGTCAGCCTTGTCAATGTTCATTAATATCAATTCAGTCATTGCTGCAATCGGTGCAGCCGGAGTCACTGCCGGTCTGGGTCTTCAGTCAAGTGTGGCGCAGTTTGCAAGCGGCATCCAGATTCTTATAAATCACCCATTCAAAACCGGAGATTTTGTTGAAATCAATGGTTTCAGCGGTAATGTTGTTGATATAAGATTTATGTACACTGTTATTGTAACCGCTGACAACAAAAGAATTGTTGTGCCCAACTCAGACATCACAGCCAACCATATTATCAACTACTCAGCAGAAGAAAGCAGAAGAATTGATCTTAATTTCTCAATCAGCTATTCAGATGATATTAATTCAGCAAGAAGAGTCATACTTGAAACGGCCCTTGCAAACAATATGATTCTTGTTGATCCCGCTCCTGCAGTTTATGTCAACTCTCACGAATCAAGCAGCATCAATCTTATTGCAAGAGTTTGGTGCAAAACCGCTGACTATTGGGATGTTTATTATTCAATGCAGGAAAGTGTTAAGAATGCTTTTGATAAAAATAATATCAGCATTCCCTTCAATCAGCTAGATGTTCATATTGTCAACAAATAATTCGGAGTATACATAATGTTAAATTTTCTTGTTAAGCTTTTCATTAAAGATTCTGACAACATTTCCAATCCTGTTGTCAGGGAAAAATACGGTATGTTCAGCAGTGTCTGCGGCATCATTGTAAACATCATTCTGTCATTTTCAAAGTATATGATCGGCATTGCAACAAACAGTGTTGCAATTACCGCTGATGCTGTCAATAACCTTTCCGATGCCGCTTCGTGCATTGTTACTCTTTTCGGCTTTAAAATGGCTAATCAGAAGCCAGATAAGGAGCACCCCTTCGGTCACGGAAGAATTGAATATATCGCTGCGCTCATTGTCGGCTTTTTCATTGAACTGATGGGATATGAGCTTATAAAATCATCAATTGATAAAATCAGAAATCCTGTTGCCGTAAATTTCTCTTATCCTGCTGTGGCTGTTCTTGTTATTTCAATTCTCGGAAAAGTCTGGCTTGCTTATACAAACAAGACGCTCGGAAAAAGAATTGACTCCCCCGCTATGATTGCAGTGTCAAAGGACAGCATCAGTGACACCTTTGCAACAATGCTGACTCTTATATCGGTAATAATTGCAAAATTCATTGACTTACCGATTGACGGCTATATGGGTATTCTTGTTTCAATGTTTATCCTTTATGCCGGCTTTGAGGTGCTAAAAGAAACCATAAGCATAATCATCGGAATACCGCCTTCAAAAGAGCTTGTTGACAAGCTTGTTGAGTTTATTCTTTCACACGAAGGTATAATCGGTATTCACGATCTTGTTATTCACTCCTACGGTGCAACAAACACCTTTGCAAGCATTCACACTGAGGTTTCAGCTAATGATGATTTCATCAAAATTCATGACACAGTCGACCTTATTGAAAGAGCTGTAAAGGAACAGTTTGGTATTGAGCTTGTTATTCATATGGATCCTGTGACCGTTGACAACGAAAGAGTTAACTCTCTCAAGGCAGCGGTCAGCGAAATTGTCAAAAATGTAAATGAGCTTCTTACAATACACGATTTCAGGATCGTTGACGGTCCTACACATACAAATATCATTTTTGATGTTGTTGTTCCTTACGATGTTAAAATTTCCAATAAAGAACTTAACGCTATTCTGAATAACAAAATCAAGGAGTATGACAATAAGCTTTGCACCGTTATCACATTTGATAATTACTACATTTAGATATAAATCCTAATAGAATTGTAAGAATACACAAAATACACCATATATTTTTCAGTTATTTTTATATGTGTTTTCACGAAATATATTGAAAATATACGAAAAATCAAGTAAAATGTATTTGACATAAAAATCAAAGAATTTAAACAAACGGGGGTCATCATTATGTCTTTTCAAAACGAGGTAAAAACCAACAAAGACCATTTCGACTTTGTGCCTCAGGGCCGACTTGGTATCATTGCAATGAAAGGCTGTGAAGAACTGGCTCAGAAAGTCAGTGATTACATCAATCAGTGCCGTGAAAACTACATGAAAGAAGACGAAAGCAACCATCACTATAAGGAATACATCAGAGATTCATATCTGATTGAAGCAAAGTTCCCGAGATTTGGTACAGGTGAAGGTAAAGGCGTTATCAATGAGTCAATCAGAGGTTATGACCTTTTCATTATCAGTGACTGCTTCAATTACAATGTAACCTACAAAATGTACAATCTCAAGGATGCCAACGGCGAACCCCTTATGGTTCCGATGAGTCCCGATGATCATTTTGCTGATCTTAAGAGAGTTATCTCAGCTTGTGCAGGCAAAGCAAGAAGAATTACAGTTATTATGCCTATGCTTTATGAAGGCAGACAGCACAGAAGAAGCGCAAGAGAATCTCTTGACTGTGCGCTCGCTCTCCAGGAGCTTGAAAATATGGGTGTAAGTAACATCATCACCTTTGATGCACACGACCCCAGAGTTCAGAACTCAATTAGAATTGGTTTCGAGAGCGTATCTCCCACTTATCAGATGATCAAGGCTCTTGCAAAATCAGTAAACAACGATATCAAATTTACACCTGAAAACACAATGATGATTTCACCTGATGAAGGCGGTATGGGCAGATGCGTATACTACTCACAGGTTCTCGGTGTTCAGCTTGGTATGTTCTATAAGAGAAGAGATTTCTCAGTTGTCATCGACGGCAGAAACCCCATCGTTTCACACGAGTTCCTCGGAACAGACGTTGAAGGCAAGGATGTTATCGTTGTTGACGATATGATTTCCAGCGGTGACTCAATGATTGACGTTTGCAAGCAGCTTAAGGCTCTTAAAGCAAAAAGAATTTTTGTTTTCACCTCCTTCGGCCTCTTCACCTCAGGTCTTGAAAGATTTGATGAAGCTTACAAAGAAGGCTTATTCGATAAGATCTTCACAACCAACCTCATCTATCAGACTCCCGAACTCCTTTCAAGAGAATGGTATTACTCAGTTGATATGTCAAAATACATTGCTCTTATCATTGATACTCTTAATTACGATGACTCCGTAAGTAAGTTCCTCAACCCCATCACCAAAATCAACGACTATATCGAAAAGTACAATCTCAAATAAATAAAAAAAGAAGCGGTTAGTTTACCGCTTCTTTCTTTATATAATATTATCAAGAATCATCATCAACAAAAATCCAAAAACAAAAGATATATTCGATTTAACATTATTTACAGCTTTAATGTCACTTTTTGTTGCAACATGAATCATAGTACCTGCAGAAAAACTCATAAGACATGGTAAAAGAAAATAAATCTTTTCACTTATAGCAAGTGTAATTACAGCAGAAATAAATTCAACAACACCGGAAACAGCGCCCAGCACAAAGGATTTAATTTTACTGTTACCTTGCTTATAAGCCGGAACTGAAATTATTGAACCTTCAGGAATGTTTTGAATAGAAATTCCTAAGGATGCTGAAAATGCATTTCTTAAATTCTCAGAATTACCTGAAGAAACAAAGCTCGAAAGCAAAGCCCCGACTGCAATTCCTTCGGGAATGTTGTGAAATATAACTGCAATTGTCTGTATCAATGTTTTATTATCTGTTTTCAGCTTCATTTTCGCTGTGTAACGGCCGATTAAATCAATTCTCGACTCCGTAGTCAACATAAATAAAAAGCCTACAAGCAATCCTAAAACAGAAAATACAAGATTTAAAATTAACTTGCCGCTATAATTCAGAGAAGGTATCAGCAAACTCCATATTGCTGCCGAAAGCATAATTCCGTCTGTAAAAGCTGAAACTGAACCTGTTGAAGAAGCAGACTTATTTCTGTCAAATAAAACTGCAAATGAGCCAAAAAGCGTTCCTATCAGTGGTAAAAATAACGATAAAGCAAACAACTCAAACTCCCCTTTTAAATATGCTTTTATCATTATATTCACATAAGATCAAAGCCGTGCCTTACAGATACAACAAAAACCCCCGTGCAATCAGCACGGGGGTTAAGTTTACAAAAGCAAACCAAAAATTCTGTTTAAATTATTTGCTTGCGATTGTTGTGTACATGAAGTACTTGTAGCCGAGAGGGTTGGAGAAGAAGCCTTCAACGCTGTCGTCAATCATGTAGATATCTACATAGTAGTAGATGGGAGTTACACAACCTGTTGACATAAGAAGATCTTCTGCAGCGTGCATAAGCTGATAACGAACTTCCTTATCTGTGCAAGCCTTGATTTCGCTGATGATAACGTCATAGGTTTCTGCCCATGTGCCGTTTTCAACTTTGTAATCAATGCCGAATGCTGTAAGGTCAAGGTCATAGATAGCAAGAGCTTCGTGTGCTCCCTTACCGAACTGGATGTCGTTGTTACCTGAGTTAGTTGTCCACATATCAAGGAATGAGATGGGATCATTGTAGTCAGCAAGCCAGCCGTTACGAGCTACAGAATAGTCACCGTTCTTACGTGTGTTAAGGAATGTGTTCCATTCCTGATTTTCAAGGTTCATTGTGATACCGATAGCGCTGAAAGCTGTCTGGATGTATTCAGCAATAGCCTTGTGACCATCATTTGTGTTGTAGATGTAAGTAAGAGTGGGAATGTCTGTGAACTTCTGAGTTGCTTCATCAAATGTGTAGTACTTCTTGAGAGTTTCTACAGCACTTGCATAGTTGCCTTCGAAAGCGTCAGCAGCTGTATTGAAGTAACCGATGTAATCTTCACTGTTACCTGCGTTCTCATAGAATTCCTTGCCGTTTGTATCTGTCATACCCATAGCAACGAATGATGAAGCGGGAACTTCACCAGCCTGTGAAACCTGGTTAACAATGTGGTTACGGTCGATAACAAGACCGAAAGCAGCTCTGATTTCAGCTTCTGCAGCAGCAACTTCTTCAGCTGTCATACCGTCAGTGCTGGGAAGGAGACCTTCGTTTACATTCCAAGAAATGTAGTATGTACCGATCTGACCGGCAACAACAAACTCTTCACCGTATTCTGCTGAAAGAGTAGCAATTTCGGCTGTGGGAACGTCGTCGATAAGAAGCCAGTCGCCGTTCTTGAAGTTTGTGAGCATGTTGTTAGCATCATCTGAAAGATAGAACTTGATTTCAGGCATTGTTACTGAATCAGCATCAACATACTTATCATTCTTTGCAAGAGTGATAACACTGTTGTGCTCCCAACCTGAAATTGTGTAAGCACCGTTACAAACATATGTTGCGGGATCTGTTGCCCAGCCTTCGTTTGCAACAACGTCTTCACGTACGGGATAGTATGTGGGGAATGCAAGAAGCTCGTTCCAGTATGAAACAGCATTGTTAAGTGTAACAACAAGAGTCTTGTCGTCTGTTGCTTCAACTGCAAGCTTAGCATCGGGATTAACAGCATTGCCTTCGTCATCTGTTTCCCACATTTCGTTGTAACCCTTAATAACTTCCATCATATAGCAATAGTCAGCTGCAAGTTCAACTGAAGCAGCACGGTTCCATGCGAATACGAAATCGGAAGCCTTAAGAGCCTCACCGTCGGACCATGTAAGGCCGTCTCTGAGTGTGTAGGTGTAAGTTACAGTTCCGTCTTCGTTAACTACACCTTCAACGAGTTCTGTAACTGCATCGGGAACAATAACAAGGTTGCCAGCATCATCCTGTGACCACTTTGCAAGGCCCTGGAAAAGATGAGCAACAAGTGTTGCGCCGTCAACAGCTGAGTTGAGTGCGGGGTCAATTGTGTCGGGCTCGGAAGCAAGACAAACTGCAAGGCTCTGAGGAACAACTTCATCATCCTTGTTACCACCGCATGCGGCCAGTGTAAATAACATTACAGCAGCCATGAGTAAAGCGAGAATCTTTTTCATTTTTTTCTTTCCTTTCTGGATTTTATTTTATTTCAAATGCCTCTTTCTGCATTTAAAACCTTAATTAATTTCGGCAACTCTGTGACAAGCAACAAAGTGACCGGTTGAAACCTCTTTAAATTCAGGCATTGACTTTGCACATTCATCAGTTGCATACTGACAGCGTGTGCGGAAAGGACAACCTGAAGGAGCATTAAGAGGGCTGGGAATGTCACCGTTAAGGACAATTCTCTGATTTGCTCTTGCAATTTTAGGATCGGGAACCGGAACTGCTGAGAGCAAGGATTTTGAATAAGGATGGAGCGGATTATCATAAATCTCACCCGCATCAGCAAGCTCAACAAGTCTGCCAAGGTACATAACACCGATTCTGTCACTGATATGACGGACAACAAGAAGGTCATGAGCAATGAACAGATAGGTAAGACCGAGATTTTCCTGAAGCTCACCGAACATATTGATTACCTGAGCCTGAATTGAAACGTCAAGAGCGGAAACAGGCTCGTCACAAACAATAAAGTCGGGATTTACGGCAAGAGAACGTGCAATACCGATTCTCTGTCTCTGACCGCCGGAAAATTCATGAGCATATCTTGAAGCATGCTCGCTGTTAAGTCCGACGTGCGCCATAAGTTCAAGAATTCTTTCTTCTCTTTTCTTTTTATCGGTGTACATCTTATGAATATCAAGAGGCTCACCGATAATATCAGAAACCGTCATTCTGGGATTAAGAGATGAATAAGGATCCTGGAAAACCATTGTTGCCTTTTTTCTAAATTCGGCAATGTCTGATTTTGATTTAATAAGCTTACCGTTGTAATAAATCTCACCGGCAGTGGGCTTATAGAGATTCAGAATTGTTCTGCCGACAGTTGTTTTACCGCAGCCTGATTCACCGACAAGACCGAGAGTTTCACCCTTCTTGATTGAAAATGAAACGTCATCAACAGCCTTGAGAGGTTTAGTTTTAAGAGCGCCGACGTTGATGTTGAAATACTTCTTCAAGCCGACAACTTCAATAAGGTTGTTGTTTTTATCACTCATTGGAGTCACCGCCTTCTATCTCAATTTCACCTTTTTCAATTGCATTTTTGATGCACATCCAGCAAGCTGAAGCGTGATTTTCGTTGACAAGAATACGCTCAGGCTTCGTATCAATACAAATCTTCATCGCAGCTTCACAACGGGGTGCAAAAGCACATCCCTTAGGCATGTTGAGCAGATCAATGGGTGTGCCTGTGATGGGCTTAAGAAGCTGACCCGCAGTGTTAACTGAAGGCAAGGATCTCATAAGTCCCTTTGTATATTCGTGCTGAGGATTATAAAAAATTTCATCAGCAGTGCCCTGCTCACAGATTGAGCCGGCATACATAACAATAACCTCATCACACATCTGTGCAACAACACCAAGGTCGTGGGTAATCATAATAATTGCCATTCCAAGCTCATTCTGAAGATCCTTCATAAGCTCAAGAATCTGAGCCTGAATTGTAACGTCAAGAGCCGTTGTAGGCTCGTCAGCAATGAGAATGTCAGGCTCACAAGCAAGAGCCATTGCAATCATAACTCTCTGACGCATTCCGCCTGAAAGCTCATAAGGATACTGCTTCATTCTCTTTTCGGGTTCATTGACATTAACAAGTCTGAGCATTTCAACAGCTCTGTCATAAGCTTGCTTCTTATCTCTGTTGGTATGAAGAAGAATTGCTTCTTTAAGCTGGGTTCCGATTGTGTAAGTGGGATTAAGTGATGTCATAGGATCCTGGAAAATAATTGAAACCTTATTTCCTCGGATATCCTTCATAACATTTTCACCTGCGCCGACAAGTTCAGTACCGTCAAGCTTAATTGAGCCTCCGATGATTTTGCCTGCACCGGCAAGAATCTGCATAATTGAATAAGCGGTTACAGATTTACCTGAACCTGATTCACCAACGATGCCGAGAACCTTACCTCTTTCAAGGTTAAAAGAAACACCGTTTACCGCCTTGACTTCACCTGCATCAGTGAAAAAGGAGGTACATAAGTCTTTTACTTCTAATAAAGCCATTGTAATTATCTCCTTTCTCAGCTGTTAAGTTTGGGGTCAAATGCGTCACGAAGTCCGTCACCGAGAAGATTAAGTGAAAGAACAATAAGTGAAATAACAATTGCAGGGAACACCAGTCTCATCGGGTATGAGTTGATACCATTGAGAGCTTCGGAAGCAAGTGAACCGAGTGAAGGCATCGGAGCATTAACACCGAGACCAAGGAATGAAAGATAGCTTTCGGTGAAAATTGCATTGGGAATCTGAAGAGCGGTTGAAATAATAACAACACTTATACAGTTAGGGATAAGGTGCTTGATAATAATCCATTTACCTTTTGCACCCATCGACTGTGATGCAAGAACATATTCCTGTTCACGAAGAGAAAGAATCTGTCCTCTGATAAGTCTTGACATTGAAACCCAATAAAGCACAGCAAATACAACGAAAAGACTGATCATATTACTGCCAAGCTTTGCAAGTGGTGTGCCGTCAATGATAGGAGCAAGTGTAAGAGTAAGAACTGATGAAAGAAGAATAACCATAAGGGTATCAGGAAGTGAGTAAATGATATCTGCAAGTCTCATCAGCAGAAGGTCAATTTTACCTCCGAAATATCCGGCAATTGAGCCGATGGTCATACCGATAACAAGAACAATAATACTTGCAAAGAAACCAACAGCAAGTGAAATTCTTGTACCGTAAACAATTCTTATAAAATAGTCACGTCCGTGAGCATCAGTACCGAAGATATGAGGAAACACTTTTTCTCCGGCTGCAATTTTCGCCTGCTCTGTTGCACCGTATTCAAAGGGATCAAGGTTTGAATAAGTTGCATCAACAGGCTTACCGGGAGTAACACCAAGCTGCGCATCATAAGAATAGGGCCAAAACATAGGAATAATAATTGATGACAGAGTGATAACAACAATAATCAACAGGGATACAGTTGCGACCTTGTTCTTAAAAAGACGCTTGATACCATCCTTAAAGAAGGTTGTTGAAGGACGCATCTGTACAAGATATTCTTTTTCTTCCTCGGTTGCGGGAGCAAATCTCTCAAGGTCAACATGGAGGCTTAACTTCTTTTTCATATTCAATTAACCTCCTTATTCCAAAGTAATTCTGGGATCGACAATCTTGTAAAGAATATCTGACACAAGATTCATCACAACAATAAGAACAGCAAGAACAATTGTTGTTCCCATAATAAGTGTGTAGTCACGACCTGTTATACTGTTAACAAAAGCGCGTCCGATGCCGGGAACAGCAAAAATCTGTTCAACAACAAGTGAACCTGTAATAATATATGCAAACATAGGTCCGAAATAAGTGATAACAGGAATGAGAGCGTTTTTCAAAGCGTGTTTGAAAATAACATTACCGCCTGAAACACCCTTGGCTTTGGCAGTTCTGATATAATCCTGACCGAGAACGTCAAGCATTGAAGAACGTGTAAGACGGGTAATATAAGCCATCGGATAAAGAGAAAGTGTAATAACAGGAAGAATCAAACCGCCGTCGGCATTACCGTTTGCAGGAAGCACCTGAAGTGCAATTGCAAAAACAATCAAAAGCAACGAGCCTGTAATGAACGAAGGCATTGAAACAAAAGCTGTTGTGATAACCATAATAATTTTATCAATAAGCTTGTTTCTTCTAAGTGCAGCAAAAGCACCAAGGACAACACCGCAAATCAAAGCAAGAAAAGCAGCAACCGCACCAAGCTTGAATGATGTTCTCATACCGTCTGAGATGATGTCAATAACATCTCGGCCTCTCTGCTTAAGAGAAGGACCGAAATCAAAATCAGTAATAATATCCTTAAGATAAGTAAAATACTGAGTCATAAGAGGTTTGTCGAGACCGTATTTTGCCTCAAGAGCAGCCTGAGCAGCAGGAGTGATTGCTTTTTCACTTGCAAAGGGTCCGCCTGGAACAGCTCTCATTACAAAGAATGTTACAGTAATAACAACCCAGATTGTAAGAACTGACAACACCAGTCTTTTTACAATATATAGTAAAGTTTTTGAATTCACACTAATTACCACCTTGTTTATTATTTAAACGAATTATATATACCGACACCTAAATCAGTATAAACAATATTATATACCTTGAATTTTATAATAAAAGCACAAAAAATACAAGTGCAAATTTGTAAATTATGTGTTTAAGAAAGTCAAATCAATTACAATCAGATGATTTTATCACTTTCATAAACATAATGAATCAATATTCTGACTGCCTCAAAGAAGCCTTCAATATCAATTCTTTCGTCACACTGATGAGGACCGCCGTGACCGTCAGGCATTACAAGAACAGGCGTTTTTCGGTCTTTTAAAATTACCGATGTACCGATTGAAAATGCATTTTTCAATCTTCTTGCATAAGTGCCGCCTGACATAAGAACAGCCTTAAGCCTTTCTGATGTGATTTCACCGTAAATCCCCTCCAGAAGCTCAGGGATTTTGCTGTCTTTATCAATTGAGAATCCGGGGCTGTTATCTCTGTCAAAAACAGTGAAGCCGTTTTCGTCAGCTTTGGCATCAACTTTGTTTTCAAGAGTATCGGAGGAGAAGGTGTCACCGTATCTGACGTCGAAGCTCAGCCGGAGCTTACCGTCTGTAACATCGGCAATTCCGTTCACGCAGGTCAGCTTCCCGAAATTTACATCCTCATGCCTGATGTCAAATCCCCCACCGTAATAACAGGAAAGAAGTTTAAGCGCTGTTTTTAAAATTGACTTATCTTCTGAGGAAAGGCCGTCACATTCGGTAAGAACACCAAAAGCAACAACCGCAGCATTTACAGATCCTTCAGGAATGCTTGCGTGCTTTGCAACTCCCTTAGCCTCAAGAGTTATTACATCATCACTCTCAGTTAAATATAGACTATTGTTTCCTTCAACTGCTTTTAACAATTCGTTATAAAGCTCCTCGGAATATCTTATTTCAATCTTTACTTTGTCAAGAACAATATTAAAAGCTTCTCCGCCTTTGACATTGACTATCTGATTGAATTTATTTTTGCTTTCAACCATAAAGTGACAGATTCCTTTTTCACCGACGCTGCAAGGAAAATCAGCATCCGGAACAAAGGAGATATCCGGTGAGGAATATTTCTCAAGAAATGCATCCATATCAGCCATTCCGCACTCTTCATCACTACCGATGAAAGTCTGAAGCTTGCTTTTTAGCTTGAAGCTGCTGTCTTTGAAAAATTCTGTAAGACACAAAGCGGCAATGATGCCTGATTTGTTATCTTCGACTCCTCTGCCAATCAAAGAACCATCTTTGATAACGGGTTTAAAAGGTTCTGTAAAAAGCCAGCCGTCACCAACAGGCACAACATCACTGTGGCTGAAAATACCGATTGTTTTGTCACCGGTTCCAAAGCTTGCAACTGCATAACCGCCATCTCTGTCAAGAGTGCAGCTGATGCCTTCACCTTTAAAAAGTCCGGCAGCATACTCAAGAGCTCTGGCACAGTTTTCACCAAAAGGTGCATTTTCTTTTGCATCTGATTTAATCGAAGGAATCTTAGCAAGTTCAATCCAACTTTCAATTATTCTGTTTTGATTTTTCTGTATCCAATTTTTGATTTCACAATCAAGCTCACGGTTAATCATTATTTGTCCCCTTAATCTGTTACACTGACAAGGTAACACGTTAAATCGTTGTAAGTCCAAAAAAAGAGCGATACGCTCCAATTTAATTAAATAGTTATGGTATTATAACACATTTAGATTATTATTGCAATAGTAATTTTTCGTTACTTTGGTAACTTTAAAAAGATTTTTACAAAAAAACACTTCCGACATTGTTAAATCGTCGGAAGTATCATAAAAATATTAAATTCAGCAAACTTACTCAATAAAAATTATTCTTCGCTGATTTTTTTGTCGTCGCGGCAAGAATCAAAAAGCATAGAAATGCACCAGATAGCGCCAAGAGCTACCAATGTATAAATTACTCTTGAGATAATTGCACTCTGACCGCCGAAAATCCAGGCAACAAGGTCAAACTGAAAAATTCCTATAAGCCCCCAGTTTAAACCACCGATAATTGTGAGTATTAATGCAATCTTATCAATCATATTATAATCAACTCCTTTTGAGAGTATTATTGGTATGATTGAAAGAAATATTCATTAAAATTAAAAATCACAAGCCATTATGCAGCTGCCGAGCACATTTCTGATAATTTTGAATTTATTTTTCTTATAAAAACCGATTGCCCGTGTGTTTCCCATTCCGCAGGAAAGCATAATTGAATGAATATTTTTTTCACTCAGATGATCCTTAAGTGCATTCATAAGTGAAGTGCCGACTCCCTTACCCTGACAAACATCAAGAATGTCAATGTGAAGATGTGCTTTATACTTTTTTGAAAAAAGCTTATGAACGCCGATTTCACCGAGGCTCATTGTCAAAAAATTAAAACCGAGCGACTTAATTTCGGGAAGATAAAAATTCTTCATTATCTTAAGATAACTGTCAAAGTTTTCCGAACAAATAATATAACCCATCGGGATATCATCTTCATCCACGGCTACAAAGCAATTTTCAGGTTCAACCTCTGTATAATAATCATTATACATCAATGTCAGAAATTTTCTTTGACTTTCAGTTTCCGTCGGAAGAGATGATGTTTCTATGCAGATTTTTCTGAGCTGCTGCTTATCCTCCGGCTTATACTTTCTGATATAAATCACGATTATCCCTCCTGAAGAGTTTTTTCGATATAGCTTCTGAGCTCATCCACACCTTCACCCTTAGTTGAAGAAAAAGGAATTACAGGTATATTGCCGTATTTGGCAAGAACTGAGCAAATGCTTTCAAGCTGAGCCATACGTTCGGATTTGTTGAGCTTATCACACTTGGTAAGAACAGCAACAAAAGGAATCGATCTTTCAATCATATACTCAATCATATCGATGTCCTGCTTACCGGGAGCGTGTCTCATATCAATCAGCTGAACAACCAGCCTGATATCCCTTCCTGATGAAAAATAAGTTTCCATAAGCTCAGACCATCTGAGCTTCTCATTATTTGACACCTTTGCATATCCGTATCCGGGAAGGTCAACAAATCTGCAGTCGGAAACCTTAAAGAAATTAATCGTTACAGTCTTACCCGGAGTAGAGCTTACTCTTGCAAGAGACTTTCTTCCGAGCAATCTGTTCAGCAGTGAGCTCTTACCAACATTGGATTTACCCGAAAAGGCAATCTCGGGCAAATCAGATTCCTTCAGCTGAGCTGCCACGCCAAATGAAGTTTCAAATACTGCATTATCAAATCTCATTTCAAGCCTCCTTAATACTGGTTTCTAAATCAATTTTAATATCTGTCTCACAGTCGAAGCAATCAAAGCTTTGCTCAAAGACTTCGTCAATGTTACTTACACCGACAAAGGAAATGTTATCCTTGACAATCTGATCAATCTCCCAAAGATCTCCGAGATTATCTTTAGGTATAAGCACCTTTCTGACACCGGATTTATAAGCTGCCATTGACTTTTCTTTCAAACCGCCAATTCTCAGCACACGTCCCGTAAGAGTAATCTCTCCGGTCATTGCAACATCGTGCTTAACCTTCATACCGGACAAAGCAGAGAGCAATGCAGTTGCAATTGTCACACCCGCAGAAGGACCATCCTTGGGCACGGCTCCCTGAGGCACATGAAGATGAATGTTTTTATTTGTAAAAAGCTCTTTGTCAATATTATATTTATCGGCAACACTTCTGATATAGCTATACGCAGCTTTTGCTGATTCCTTCATAACATCACCGAGTAAGCCTGTGAGATCAATTTTACCGTCACCGTCCATGGTGATGCATTCAACCTGAAGAATTTCTCCGCCTACACTTGTCCACGCAAGCCCATTTACAACTCCGACAAGATCTGACTTTTCAATCTTGTCACTGAGATACTTTTCAGGCCCGAGAAAAGCCTTTACAGTTTCGTCGCTGATCAAAACTCTGCGGACCTCGTTATTTTTAAGCTTAACTGCGCTTTTTCTTGCAATTGCGCCTATTAACTGCTCAAGTCTTCTCACACCGGATTCACGGGTATAAGCTTCAATGAGGAATTTGATAGCAGCATCCTCAAACCTGACCTTATTACCATTAAGGCCGTGAAGAGCCAGCTGCTTTTTAACAAGATGATTTTTTGCAATCATAAACTTTTCTTCAGGGCTGTAGCTTGTAAGCTCGATTATCTCCATACGGTCATAAAGAGGCTTAGGAATCATCGAAGGATCATTGGCAGTTGTAACAAACAGAACACTGCTAAGATCAATGGGAAGCTCCATATAGTTATCTCTGAAGCTGAAATTCTGTTCGGGATCAAGCACCTCAAGCATTGCTGAAGCAGGATCACCTCTGAAATTCTTGCCGAGCTTGTCAATTTCATCAAGAAGGATAATGGGATTAAATGACTTAGCCTGAATGATTGCATTAACCATTCTGCCGGGCATTGCACCAACATAGGTTTTTCTGTGACCTCTGATTTCAGCCTCATCACTCACACCACCGAGAGAAAGTCTGACATATTTACGGTTCATTGCTTTTGCAACTGAGCGTACAATTGAGGTTTTACCGACACCCGGAGGTCCGACAAGACAAATAATGCTGCCTTTTTTATTATCAGTCATTGAGCGCACTGCAAGCATTTCAATGAAACGTTCCTTGATTTTTTCAAGACCGTAATGGTCATCATCAAGGATTTTTGCAGCTCTGTCAAGATCAAAATTATCTTCTGTATAAACTCCGAAGGGCATTGAAAGAGCGGTATCAAGATAGCTTCTGATAACAGAAGCATCGATGCTTCCGTTCTGCATTTTTGAAAGCTTGGCACATTCACTCAGAAGCTTTTCTCTGACTTGCTTGGGGCAATCAAGAGCATTGATTTTATCTTTATATCGAAGAGACTCACCGTGAATATCATCATCGTCACCAAGCTTTTTCAGAAGCTCTCTTACCTGCTCTCTGTAATAATAATCCCGCTGATTCTTCTCCATTGCCATTTCAACACGTGCTTCAATCTCTCTTTGAGCCATAAACAGATCATTCTCAACCTTAAGAATTGCACAAAGCTTTATAATTCTCTCAAGAGGATCAAGAATATCAAGAACAGTCTGCTTCTTCTCATAATCAATAATCAGATCATTGGTAATAACATCAGCAACAGAGCAAATGCTTTCACTGAGAAATTCATTGACCGTTGACTTCTGACTTATATCGTAAGTGCTCAGCTCAATATATTCTTTATATTGATATTCAAGAGCTTTAAGGAGCGCCTTGATTTGATTTTTGTCAGCCTCTGTCTCTTCTTTTTCGTCTATGGTCTGAACATCACACACAAAACAGGGTGACTCTAAATTGACAGAAGCAATTTTACCTCTGCAAAGACCTTCAATATAAGCTTTAATGATTTTTTCGCCGGGCTTGGTGACAACATCCTTAATGCAGGCAACGACACCTGTTTCATAAAAATCCTCAACCTGAGGTTCTTCGATTCTGTAATCACGCTGAGCAATGAGAAAAATCTTCTGATCGTTTTTCATTGCCATTTTTACAGCCTCAATTGAAGGGTTTCTGCCAACATCAAGATGTATTGAAACTCCGGGGAAAGCAACCTTTCCTCTCAGAGCAAGTGTAGGTATATCTTTTATTAATCCGTTAAGTTGCATTTTACGTTTCCTTTTCAACAAATAAATTTATATAACTTTACAAGTCAATATTATACAACATTAAAATTCATAAATCAATATAATTTAACTCAGTAAATTTTTGAAAATAATCACACATACAATTCAGCAGTCAAAATTAATGAAAAACTCCCGAAACAACTGTGTTTCGGGAGGATAATATTCAAGAAAGGGCTTTTTCAAGAGCTTCGTTGTTACGCTCCATCAGACTAATATATGTTTCACCGTTTTCAAAATCAGCTTCAGATATAGCATGACAGGAATATAAAGTCAGAATTTCCGCTCCCGTTGCTTCGGCAATTGTTTCGGCAACAAGACCCGAGCTGAGATCAATCTTAAATATAACGGGAATATTTTCCGATTTCACCGTGTCTATAAGAGTGCTTATCATTACAGGGTTTGCTTCAACTGAAGCGGAACACCCGGGAAATGCTGAAACATATTCAAGATTATATTCTTCAACAAAATATTTCATCGGGAATCTGTCACCGATTACAATAAGATTACCTGAACCCTTTAAGGCAGTCTGTTCAAGCTTTGAATCAAGAATTTTAAGCTTCTCAATATAAAGTTGAGCGTTTTCGGAATATAAATCAGAATTTTCCGAATCAGTACTGATAAAAGCCTCACAAATTGTCTGAGTCAGAATGACGGCATTTTCAGGTGAGGTCCATATATGCTCATCATATTCCTTTTCATCATTGTGTGAATCTTCATCGTGATTATGGTCATCTTCTGCATCGTGACTATGTTTATGATCTGATTCTGTGAGTTCTACTGTATCAATCAGTTTCACAACAGTTATATCTTCATCGAGAGAATCAAGGATTTTATTGACCCAGCTTTCAGATTCTCCTCCATTATAGATAAAAATATCACATTCATTTATTTTTATAATGTCCTGAGGAGTCGGCTCAAAAGTGTGACTTTCCTCTCCGGGAGATAAAAGCATAACTACCTCCGCCTTTTCTCCGCCGACATTTCTTGCAAAATCATATTGTGCAAAACCCGTGGTAACAACTGAAAGCTTTGAATTATCTTCATTTTCGGAAAGCTGAACAAAACCATACATTACAAAAACATAAATCGCAGCAAAAAAAGTTGTTATAATAATAACCGCCGCTTTCATAAGCTTTTTTCTTTCCAGTCCGCTAAGTTTGTCTCTGACAAATTTGACAGTGGAAAACATAACAAGAAAATATATGTTTACGCAAACCACACTTGCTCCCGTGGGAGCTTCAAATTTGACGGAAAAGATTAATCCCGACATAAAGCAAAACACCGACAAAAGAGCGCTTGAAACAACAACACTCTTAAAGCTTTTGCAGATTCTCATTGATGAAACCGTGGGGAAAATAATAAGAGATGAAATCAGCAGTGCTCCCATCATTCTCATACCGATAACAATTGTAACAGCGGTTAAACAAGCGATTAAAGTGTTGTAAAAGGACGTCCTGGTTCCCGTTGCTTTTGCAAAGCTTTCATCAAAGGTAACAGCAAAAATTTCATTATAAAAAATTATAAACAACGACAGAACAACCGATGAAAGAACAACACTTATCAGCACATCGGAATCGTTCATCGTCAAAATACTTCCGAACATATAATTATAAATGTCAATGTTCATTCCGGAGGTCATGGATGTAACCATCACCCCGATTGCAAGCGCTCCGGTTGAGATAAGAGCAATTGCAGTGTCCCCTTTTATCTTGCCGTTTTCTCTTATTCTCAGAAGAAACACTGCAAATATAATTACAATCGGCAGGGAAAAGGTCAGAGGCGCAGTATTCATCGAAAGCGCAATTGCCATGGCACCGAAGCCGACGTGTGAAAGTCCGTCACCGATCATTGAGAATCTTTTTAAAACAAGTGTTACACCAAGCAAAGCAGAACAAAGAGAAATAAGAGTACCGACAAGTAAGGCACGAATAAGAAATTCCTGAGAAAACAATAGATTCAGTACATCTGTCATTTTAAATCTCCTCCGGAAAACTTTTTATAAATATCACTGCTGATATACTCATCAACATTGCCAAAAAAGCTGTTTTCTTTTTTCAGATGCAATATGTGTGTTGCATTGCTTACAGCAGAAATCAGATCGTGTGAAACCATAATAACAGTTATACCGAATTCTAAATTGATTTTTTTAACAATGTCATAAAAATCAGCAGTTACAATCGGATCAAGTCCTGTGACAGGCTCATCCAGAAGAATCATTTTTTTAGTTGCACATAAAGCTCTTGCCAGAAGCACTCTTTGCTGCTGACCGCCCGAAAGCTCACGGTAGCATTTATTTTTAAGGTGAGCAATATCAAGCTTCTTCATGTTTTCAAGTGCAGTTTTCTTGTTTTCTCCCGAAAAAAAGATTTTGCCTTTTTTAGATGTTATACACCCTGAAAGAACAACCTCAAACACACTTGCAGGAAAATCCTTCTGCGCCGTTGTCTGCTGCGGAAGATAACCTATTTCCCTGCTTTTAAGACCGCCCTCCATATGCAAATGTCCCGATGAGGTTTCCTTAAGACCGAGAATCGACTTTATAAGAGTACTTTTTCCGCTGCCGTTCTCACCGACAATACAAAGGTAATCTCCTTGAGAAACCTCAAAATTCAAATCTTTTACCACAGTAATATTCTCATAACTGAGGCTTACATTTTTACATGTAATCAGATGCACAAAATCACTCCCCTGCGCTGCATTTTTCACAAACGCCGTAAATAACGGTTTTGGAATTATCAATTTTAAAATGATGCTGAGATGAAAGATGTTCGCTTACACTCTTCATAAAATTACACCCAAGATGGTGAAATTCACCGCAGGAAAGGCACTTGAAATGAAGATGATCATTACAGTCCATATCCTTGTCAATAAACTGAAATCTTGCACCTTTGCCGTATTCATCTATTATCTTTCTGACCCTTCCCTGAGAGTGCAGCTTAACAATAAATCGGTAAACTGTTGTTTTGCCGACTCCGAAGCCTTCAGCCTTCATTCCGTCAGTAATTTCATCACAAGTTAGTTGTCTGTGCATATTATTCTTAAGATAAGTCAGTATTTCATCTTTTTGTTTAGTTTTATAACCGTTTTCCATAAAGATTCACCTCTATATGAAATTGAAATTCAATTTCATATTATAATTACCACAACTTACTTTGTCAAGAAAAAAACAAGTAATTTCATTCTAACTTATGCAACCGCCTTGACACATATATTCAAAATTTATATAATCAGATTATATTATTTCTGAGGTGAAAATTATGAAAATTGGTTTTATCGGATTAGGAATTATGGGTGAATCAATGTGTGAAAACATTGTCAAAAAACACAATGACACAGTTTACTGCAACGACCACAAGGACAGTCAGATTCAAAAGCTTGAAAAGCTCGGTGCTGTGGGATGCAAAAGCAACGAAGAGGTTGCCGAAAAAAGTGATATTATTATCACAATGATTCCCACATCCGCCCACGTAAAAAATGCTTATAAAGCAATGCTACCTTATCTTTGTGAAGGAAAAATCTGTATTGATATGAGCACAATTGAACCGGACGTTTCTGTTGAGGTTGCAAATATGGTAAAGTCTGTGGGCGCTGACTTTGCAGACTGCCCCGTTGTGCGTTCAAAAGCTGACGCAATTGCAGGCACGCTCGGAGTTCTTGCCGGCTGCAATAAGGATACCTTCAGCAAAATTGAAACAGTGCTCAGCTATATGGGCAGCAAGGTTATTTATATGGGCGAAAACGGCAAGGGCCTGGCAGCAAAAATCTGCCATAACACACTCGTCGCCCAGATTCAGAACGGTGTTAATGAAACACTTATTCTTGCTCAGAAGCTCGGTATTTCAATTGACAATTTTGCAGATGCGGTAGCTGCAGGCGGTGCACAGAACTTTTATATGAATGCTCAAAGAGAAAAGCTCAAAAACGAAGACTGGTCAACCGCTTTTTCACTCGAAAACGTTTGCAAGGACATTAATATATGTGCAAAAATAAGTGAAACAGAAAACTTCAATATGCCGGGAATGAAAGCAGCCAAGGCAGCAATTGAAAAAGGCGTTGAGCTTGGCTGGGGCAAAGAAGATTACAGAAAGACTTATCTTGTTGTAAGAGACAATCTTTTACAATAACGAAAAAAAGAAGATTATTTCAATAAAATAACTGCCGCAAATTCAGCAAAACTTGTAAAAATTACTGAAATACACAATATATGTTGATTTTTGTTTTACTCTTTGCTATAATTTGTGTGCAAGGAACGATAGTTCCAATCATCAGACCCTGACGGAAAAGTAAAGCTTGTGATAACACAGTGGGTTTGCTGATTTGTATAAGTCGACCGTCTGGACAACATTTCTGATGTTGTCCTTTTTTTATCTGAACTTGGAGGTATAAAAATGGAACAGTGGAACGGATTCAAAGGTGAACTTTGGAAAAAAGAAATTAATGTCAGAGACTTCATTCAAAATAATTACACACCCTATGAGGGTGATGAAAGCTTTCTTGCCGAGCCCACAAAGAGAACTGTTGAGCTTGACAAAAAGGTAAAAGAGCTTTTCAAAAAGGAACGAGAAGCCGGCGGTGTTCTTGATATAGATACAACAAGAGCAACCTCAGTTGTGCATTATGAGGCCGGTTATATTGACAAGGAAAACGAAATCATTGTCGGTCTTCAGACTGAAAAACCTCTTTGCAGAGGCGTTAACCCCTTTGGCGGTCTGAGAATGACAAGATCTGCATGTGAAGCTTACGGCTATGAGCTTACGGAAGATGTTGAAAAAGAGTTCACTTACAGAACAACTCATAATGACGGTGTATTCAGACTTTATAACGACGAAATCAAAGCCGCACGTCACTCAGGCATAATTACAGGACTTCCCGACGCTTACGGAAGAGGAAGAATTATCGGTGACTACCGCAGAGTTGCTCTTTACGGCGTTGATCATCTCATCGAAATGAAGCAAGCCGATAAAAATAAAATCAGCCATATGGATGTTCTTTATGACAATGCAAAGCTTCTTGAGGAGCTTTTCCAGCAGATTGCCTTCCTTAAATATCTTAAGGAAATGGCACTGAAATACGGCTATGATATTTCAAAGCCTGCAAAAAATGCAAAAGAAGCAGTTCAGTGGATGTATTTTGCATATCTCGGAGCAATCAAGGAACAGAACGGTGCTGCAATGAGCCTCGGCAGAACTGCAAGCTTCATTGATATTTATATTGAACGAGACTTAAACAACGGCACTCTCACAGAAGAACAGGCTCAGGAAATCATTGATGATTTTGTTTTAAAGCTCAGACTTGCAAGACACCTCAGAACACCTGAGTATAATGAGCTTTTTGCCGGTGATCCCATGTGGATTACGGAAGCTCTCGGCGGTATAGGTGAAGACGGACGCACACTTGTTACAAAAAACACCTTCCGTTACCTTCACACTCTTTATAACCTCGGACCTTCCGCAGAGCCCAACCTTACTGTTCTCTGGTCTGAAAATCTTCCCGAAAAATTCAAGAGATACACTGCAAAGGTATCATGTGACACCGATTCAATTCAATATGAAAACGATGACCTTATGAGACCCATTTATGGTGACGATTATGCAATTGCCTGTTGCGTATCCGCGATGAAAGTCGGCAAGCAGATGCAGTTCTTCGGAGCAAGAGCAAATCTTGTTAAGCTTCTTCTCCTGTCACTCAACGGCGGTAAGGATGAAAAATCAGGCGCTCAGATTGCACCCGCAACAGAACCCGTCGGTGACGGATACCTTGATTATGACGATGTAATGGAAAGAATGGCATTTTACCGCAAATGGCTTGCAAAAACATATGTTACTGCAATGAATATGATCCATTTCATTCACGATAAATATGCATATGAAAAAGTACAGATGGCTCTTCACGATACTGATGTTCACAGATTTATGGCTTTCGGTATTGCAGGTCTCTCCGTTCTGACTGACTCACTTTCAGCAATCAAATACGCAAAGGTTAAGCCAATAAAAAATGAAAACGGAATTATTACAGATTTCATAACCGAAGGTGAATTCCCCTGCTTCGGCAATGACGACGATGCAGTTGACTCAATTGCTTGTGAGCAGACAGAGCTTTTCTACAATGCTCTTAAGGAGAACCCCTGCTACAGAAATGCCGAACACACTCTTTCTGTTCTGACAATCACATCAAATGTTGTTTACGGCACAAAGACCGGCTCAACTCCCGACGGAAGAAAAGCTGGTGAGCCCTTTGCTCCCGGTGCAAATCCCATGCACGGCAGAGACAAGTCCGGTGCTCTTGCTTCTCTTAACTCTGTTGCAAAGATTTCTTATGACGTTTGCCGTGACGGTGTTTCCAATACATTCAGCATTGTTCCCGATGCTCTCGGCCACAGTGATGAAGACAGATATTCAAATCTTGTCTCCATTCTTGACGGATATTTTGCACAGAAGGCTCAGCATATCAATGTAAACGTATTTAACAGAGAAACGCTCATCGATGCATCTGAGCATCCCGAAAAATACCCCAATCTTACAATCAGAGTTTCAGGCTACGCTGTTAACTTCAACAAGCTTTCACCAAAACAGCAGAAAGAGGTTATCAGCAGAACTTTCCATGAAAGTATGTGATTCTTAAATGATCAAAGGTCGGATTCATTCCATTCAAAGTCTCGGTGCCGTTGACGGACCCGGTCTCAGAAGTGTTGTCTTTTTTCAAGGCTGTCCCCTGCGCTGCAATTATTGTCACAATCCCGACACTTGGAATTTCAGTGAAGGTGAAGAGATAAGCGCTGAAGAAATTGTAACAAGAGTAAAAAAATTCCTCCCTTATATCAAAAAAGGCGGAGTCACTCTGTCCGGTGGTGAATGCTTATCACAGCCCGATTTTTGCCTTGAGCTTCTCAGACAATTAAAAGCAATTGATATTCATACCGCCATTGATACCTCGGGAATTTGCAATCTTGACTGTGCCGCTGAAATTTTAAAATACACTGATCTTGTAATCTGTGATTTGAAATTTGATACAAAAGAAAAATACTTTGAATATTCAAAAGCAAATTATGATACAGTTTTATCTTTTCTGAATCTTACTCAGGAAATGAATGTTTCTTTATGGATAAGGCACGTAATTATTCCCGGCTTAACCGATTCCGAAGAAGCTGTAAGAAATATAATTTCAAAAGCAAAGACATTTGATAATCTAAAAAAAATTGAGCTTCTCCCCTTCAGAAAAATCTGTCTTTCAAAGTATGAAAATCTAGGCATAAATTTTCCGCTCAAGGATTACAAAGAGTGCTCAAAAGAGCTCATCAACCAATTGTCAGATTTAATTGACGATGAATACAAATAAACAAAACAGCAATCTGAATAAGATTGCTGTTTTGTTTATTATAATCTACTATTTTCACTGTTCAAGTGAATTGCTTTCAACAAATAATTTATTGATTTAATATCAAAATAAAGTTATTATATTGTTAAAGCAATAACTACAAATAAGGGAGAGATTATTTTGAATATATATTTTGGTGAAAACTTAAAAAAATTAAGAAAAGAAAAGAATATTACACAGGAAACTTTGGCGGATTTTCTTGGCATATCATTTCAAAGTATAAGCAGATGGGAACGAGGAGAAGCCTATCCGGATATTGCATCTCTTCCATCTATTGCGTCTTATTTCAACATTTCAATTGACGATTTACTCGGATATAGACAGGATGAAAATGAAGAAAAAATTATAAAGTACATAAATCTTTATGACAACATGAAATTAAAAGATTTAAAATTAACTCTTGATGAATTTAAAAAAGCAACCAAACTTTTTCCGGGAGAATTCAGAATAACAGTAAGATATATGCAGCTTTTACAGGAAGGAGAAATTCGTACACTCACCCACGAAGAAATTCTTGACAGAAAATATATTAAACCTTCAGAGGAAATCACCAGGATTTATAACAACATTCAAAAACAGTGCACAGATGACAGCATCAGAATCTGGGCAAAAACAATAATGATATCTAACCTTCTGTGGAGATATGACTGTATAAGTGATGAAAACGGCAAATACAGAACTCATTTTGAGTTTTTACAACAAGCGGAAGAAATAATAAACAGTTTACCGTCAATAAGAGATTCAAGAGAATTGAACCAGCTTGACATAACTGACTATTACAAAACACATAAAAGTATTCTGGAGGAATTAATTTTTATACTTCACGAGGAGTTTTTCGGATTTTGCTTGAACCAAACAAGTGAAAACAGAATAAAACAATATGAAAGCTTGCTGAACCTGCTTGACTTAATTTATCAGGACGGCAACTATGGAAAGAATTCTTTTAATAGGCTTTACAACCTTGGTTGGCTGGGACAATTATATCAACAGATTGGTAACAATGAAACGGCTTTGAAATATCTGAGCCAAGCTCTAGCTTATGCAAAACAACTCGACAATAATTCAGAAGAAAGCGAAAAAGCAAAGAGATATTATAATTATGGCCCGATATATCGAGATACCTCTGCCACTGAGTTTATGAAAACCATAATAACTGAGCATTATAATTTATCGGATGATTTTAAATCTACCGATAGTTTCAAAAAACTGATAGAAATTTAACTGAAAAATTGAAAAAAACCAGGTCATTTGACCTGGTTTTTCAATTTGGCGGAGACGGTGGGATTCGAACCCACGAGCCCGTTAAGGCTAACGCATTTCGAGTGCGCCCCGTTATGACCACTTCGATACGTCTCCATATATAAAACTGCCTTTAACAACAGCCTTATTATATTAACAAAAAACACCTGTTGTGTCAATAAGATTTTATATTTTCACTGCCTTGAATCCGTCAGATGTAACATAATATAATTCCTCAACTCCGCAGTTTTTGCAATAATCAACCGCCTCAGAATAAGCAAAATCAAGAGAATCAACCTGATGAGAATCACTCGACAACGTTATTCTCCCACCTTTATTGACAATATACTTCAAGATAAAATCATTAGGATAAGGCCTAAGATTATTACAACGGAACATAGCTCCCGTATTTACTTCGAAAATCACTTCGGGTTTTCCGTCAAGAATTCTATCAACAGCTTCAAGTGCAATCTTTTGATAAGCATCATCAGTTTCATCAAAAAGTTCTGCAGCTTCATTGAATTTTGTAATAAGGTCGAAATGACCCACTACATCACACTCAATATTTAAAACAAAATCTGCAAGCTCATCAAAATATGACTGCGCCATTTTATTCCAATTGCCATCAAAAAGCTCATTGACAGCCTTAGAAATTTCCTCTGCCGTATAATCAATCGAAAACCACTTGCCGTTGCCGTGAAGCTGATGAACAGAAGCAATGGTATATTCGAAATCATATCCGTCAGTGATTATCATATCAGAATCAAGCTCCGCGCCGATTACAACATCAATCTGATCTTTATATTTTTCTTTGAGCACCTTCAAATCAGTGTAATATTTCTTGAGATTTTCTTCACTCATGGCCCAGGTGTCATCAATTTTCATGGGAAAATGACCCGAAAATCCAAGAGACACAAAGCCTCTTTCCAAAGCTGATAAAATCATTTCTTCACAGGAGTTTTTACCATCACAGTAATACGTATGTGTATGACAGTTCGATTTAAACATCTTCACCATTCCGTTCAATAAGTTTTTTCAATATAGCTGAGAAAATCAGCAACAGCTCCGTCATTACAGTGACAGGCGTGAAATTCACTCAATTCATGCAGAGCTTCGGGAGCGTGCTTGCAGCAAGCCGGATGCTCTGCACATTCAAGCATATCAAGATCATTATAATAATCCCCTATTGCTCCAATGTTTTTATAAGGAACACCAAGAATTTCAGCAAGCTTAAGCAAAGCAGTACCTTTGTTTGTATCGGCAGCAACAAGGTCAAAGGACACGCTTGCCGTGTCAATAAGAGTAAGATCTGAGGTTATAATCGACCTGACAAAGCTCTTGATTTTCTTTTTGAACCAGGGATGACAGAAAAAGATTACCTTTCCCCAATTGCCTTCAGGAACCTCATCAAGAGTTTTACATCTTATGTGCTTCAATGAATCAAGTGCCATCATACATGGTGACATAATCATTGGTCTGACAAGATAAATTGTTTTATCCGTAAAAATGCCGATTTCAAGATAAGGAAATTTGTTCAAAGCCTTTATAATGATTTCCTTGGCATTGTTCGACATAAAATTAAACCAAAGCATTTCTTCCGCATTAAAATCATAAATACCCGCACCGTTAAGTACAATCGCAGGAGTTGTCAAATCAGGGAGATTTTCATAATGCGTCTTCATTGATTGAGCAGATCTTGCGGAGGCAAGAGTAAAATTGCCTTTAAGCTCATGCACAAATCTTCTGATTGCTTTTATGTTTTTTTCCGGTGTTCTCCTTAGCTTATTATTTAATGTTCCGTCAATGTCAGAAGCAATAAGCCAGGATGAAAAATCTTTATCCATAATCTTATCAACCTTAATAATTATAAATTATGTTGTCCTTATATTTTTCAGCAAGAGTGTACAACTCATCCTTCGTTACATATGCTGTTGTACATCCGACGGCTGTCACGCATTTTCCGCCCGTGATATTGCCAAAAAGAACACATCTTTCAATAGGCTCATCATTCATTATACCGAAAGCAAAACCGGCAAAGAAAGCATCTCCTGCGCCTGTTGAGTCAACATGTACAAACTCATCAATGCTTTTAACAAAAATATATTCCTTGCCGTTATAAATAAGACAGCCATCCTTGTCAAGCTTAACAATTGCGTAATTAAAATAATTTTTTAAAAATGCCGCTGCTTTTTTAGGATCACTCTCTCCGGTTATGATGGACGCTTCCTTTCTGTTAGGAAGATAAAAATCAGCAACCTCAAGACGCTCTCTGAACATCTCAAAATTCATACCTTCAATAAATCCGGTGTCAAGAATCACGATTGAGCCTTCATTTTTAAGCTTTTTATAAACATCAATGTAATCCTCGTGCATTGCAACAACCTTTGCACCGCTGAGACCTTCATAAATCTTTTCGGATTTAGATTTATAATTTATGTTGCCGTAAGACCAGAATGTGCGGTCTGACTTTGTGATAGCTGCAGCAGTTATGTTGACGGCAATCTTTTCACCGTCATAAATATTCACAGGCTCACAGCCTGCCTTTCTGAACTCATTCAGTGCAAAAGAAGAAAACATATCATCCGAAAGCTCGGTAACAATTTTGACATCAACTCCCAGTCTGGACATTGTAATCATTGTTCCGGGAACACCGCCGCCCAGACACAGAGAAAATTTATCTGTAAAAATTTCTTCTCCTTCAAGAGGTAAACGAGGCATATTCTCAAATAAAAAATCGACATTGGTTTTGCCGTAACCGGCTGCAAAGCTCATAAAATCAACTCCTTAAACTTTAGTTATATTTTATATCAGCCAGCAGTATATGTCAACAAATACTTACATTTCTTTTATAAATTGGTCTTTTAGCTTTTCAAGTATTTTCTTTTCCAATCTCGAAATATAGCTCTGTGAAATTCCAAGAATATCTGCAACCTCCTTCTGAGTATATTCTTCTGATTCAAAAAGACCGTATCTCATTGTCATAATTCTTTTTTCCCTTTCGGGCAATGCACAAATCATCTTTAAAAGCTGTCTTTTTTCATCCTCCAGCTCAACCTTTTGCTCAATTGATTCAGATTCATTGCTGAGAACATCAGAAAGATAAAGCTCATTTCCGTCCCAGTCAATGTTAAGAGGCTCATCAAAAGAAATTTCTTTGCGTTGATGTGCAGTTTTTCTCAGATGCATAAGAATTTCATTTTCAATACAACGAGATGCATAGGTTGCAAGCTTTATATTTCTTTCCGGAGAAAAAGTATTTACTGCTTTGATAAGACCTATTGTGCCGATTGAAATTATATCCTCAATTCCCACACCCGTATTATCAAATTTCTTTGCAATATAAACAACAAGCCGAAGATTGTGTGTGATCAGAAGCTCTCTGTTGGAATAATTTTCCCGGGCAATTTCTTTAAGGATTTTTTCTTCAGTCTCCTTGCTCAGCGGAGGCGGCAGGTCATCGGAGCCGTTTAAATAATATACCGACTTATCCAAGCCGAAAAGTCCGGAAATGAATTGACTGATTTTAAATTTAAGATTTCTGAAACTCAAAAGCATACTATCACCTGTGTATCATAATTTTATCAGCAATATTCCCGTTGAGCAGAGCGCCGAACTCACCGTTTCTGATGAGATTTTTACTCACGCCAACCAAAACATTGAAGAATTCATTTTTGTTTTTATCCTTTAAGATACACAGCCTTTCACATCTGAAAACCGGAATCAAGCTGACATTATTAACGCTCTCACAGGGTATCAGATGCACTTTTAAACAATAATTACAATTTAACAGATCTTCAATATCATTAATTTTCAATGCTTTTCTTATAATATCAAATGAGACAATTGTAACACCTTCTCCCGTAAAGGGATCAATAAGACTATTACCGCTGTCATAAAAAGCTTTTGTTCGGATTTTTTCATTGTTTATGTAAAGCTCAATGTCATAAATTAAATCACGGCATGATTTTCTGCTGTTCAAATATGAAAAGACTTTCAAAAATAAATAACATATAACCGTTGTAAGAATAAGAAACGTCAGATCAATATCGAAATATACAATTCCGTTATAAAAATAAATGTTATCTCCTGACACAAAAAGCCATAAAGCAAATATTATTCCCGCAAAGGAAAAATTAACAGCAAGAAAAATAAAAAGAATTTTCAAAAACAGTTTTTTACTTTTAAAATTAAAAGCAAAAAGCACAATGAGAATCAGAAAAACTATTCTTATAACAGTCATCAAAAAATCATTTGTTTCAGGAATCAAAATAATCAAAGAGAAAATACCCGCCGAAAGCGATGTCATCACGGCGCGCAATCTGTTAAGCTCAGCTTCTGATATGTACGACGTTAAAATCAGCAGTAAATAATTGACATAAACATTAATTACAATCAGTACATCTGCATAAATAACTCGCTCCATATTATCACCATTGTTATTATACTAAGCAAATAACAATAATTATGTCGATAAAAAGGCTTGAAGTTTTCACTTCAAGCCTTAATTTGATATTTAACCTTCGGCAGCTTCTCTTTTATTTCTGTTTTCGGTAACAATTGCTGTTACCTCATCCATAAATGAACCGTGAAGCTTAAACTTTGTTGAGAAGATGATAAGAGAGATAAAGAAAAGTACAGGAGGAATCACTGTAAGCATAACAGTAATTGCAAGCTTTGCACTTTCGGGGTTTGCATTATGAAGTGAACCGTCATATTTGGAAACTCCGAGAGAAACAAAAAGAATGATTGTCTGAAGGGTATAAGCCATTTTCTGAAGGAATCCCTTCATTGAGAAAGTGATGCTTTCAGCTCTGAAGCCCATTTTCACCTCACCGTAGTCAACAACGTCTGCAAGGAAAATTGTCTGAGCAATGAACATTGAAGACATACCGATTGCTCCGATGCAGTAACAGATGTTCATAACAGCTGCCATCTCAGCGAATGCACCAAATGCCATTCCTGTATAGCCGATTGCGCAGAGAATAAGCGAGGTTTGATATGCTTTTCTCTTTGACATAATCTTTGTGAGGAAAGGAAGAAGAAGCATACCAACAACTGAGCCGATAGCCTGACTCGTTGAGAACATTGACTGCTTATTGGGATCGCCGACAACAACATCAAAATAATATGTTGCAACGCCTGATGTGAGATACCAGCCTGCGTTTGAAATCATTGCAAAAAGCATAAACACAAGAAGCTGATCATTTGATTTGATAATCTCAAAAGTACGCTTGAAGGAGAACTTTTCCGCTGACTGTGTCTGTACAGTTTCTTTTGTTGTGGCAACACTTACACTTGAGAAGAAAATCAAAGCCAAAGCACATACTGCAGCACAGATGGAATAGCTTCGAGCATCGTGCACCTTGGTAGGTTCACCGTTTTCACCCATTGCTGTTGTTACACTGACCGCAGTCATAACAATGGGAGCAATGATTGATACAATACCCTGACCGAGACCTGAGAAGGTTCTTGCAAGAGTTGCAACAAGATTTCTTTCTTGAGGATCACTTGTAAAAGAAGGCACCATTGACCAATAAGGAATATCAGCAAGAGTGTTTGTCATTCCCCAGCCAACATACATAACAGCAACATATGCCATCAGAGCAACACCGCTGAGCTTAAAGGGATTTGAGAACAGGAACACAAGCACAATAGCATTGAGAATTGATCCTCTTAAAATCCAAGGTCTGTATTTGCCCATTTTTGTGTGAGTGTTGTCAACAATCGTACCCATCATAGGGTCGTTGATACCATCCCAAAGTCGAGCAATGGGTGTAAGAATCAGCAAGAATGAAGCACTAAGCCCGAGCACGTCCGTCAGATATTTGGCAAGGAATGAATAAAACATACCGTAGCTGAGATCCAGGCCGATTGCACCAACACCGTAACCAAGCTTACTTTTAAGATACATAATTGTGTTCATAACAGTTTTTTCCTTTCAATTTAACTAATAACTACCTTGTTGACATAATCAACAAGCTTATTTCCGTCAATTTTTTTTAATTCATTTTCTTTATTAATTGCACACACACTGACAAATGCATCCTTCAGTTCAAAAACGGAGAACTTGAAGCCGTAACAATTAAAGCTGCCGCTTTCGGCAAATCTTCCGAAATCATAAAGATCAAGTCCGTCCGCAATACTCCCGCCCTTAGCTTTAAGGATGCTTTCTTTTAAGGCCCACAATCTGAAAAAGATTTCTTCTCTGTTTTCGCATCTGTTTATATAATCCGTTTCAGCTTGACAGAAAAATCTGCTTGCAACTCGCGGATTATAAGCTATAACAGCCTGAACATCACAACCGATTTCGTTTGCATCAAGAGCGCAAACAATATAATTACCGCTATGACTTATATTAAAATATAAATCTCTGTTTTTAAGATACGGCTTTCCGTTTTTATTGAAAAAGAGTTCATAGCAATCAAGACCGCAATGAATCTTAAGAAGATACCCCAGCATTACTCTGCCAAGTAATGTTTCTCGCCTTTTGTTGCTTAATTCTTCATTGATTGAAACCTTTTTAAGACAATCAACAAGTTTGCTGTCAGAAACATCAGCCAAATCAGATATATCAATATAAAAAGTCATATCAGACATTAAAATCAGTGTCATTATAATCAGCGGGCGGCATCAGAAGCATACAAACAATGTAAGTTAAAAAGCCACAGCCGAAAAACAAAATAAACACAAGAAAAACAAGTCTGAGAATCATTGCATCAAAGCCGAAAAACTCAGAAAGTCCTGAGCAAACTCCACCGATTCTCTTCTCCTTGCCTTTTTTAAGAATCTTTGCAGGAACCGGCTCAATATAATCATCGGGAGCCTTTGAGAACACAAATGAAAGTCCAATGTAAACAAGAAGAGTCGGAATGATTACAGTGTACAAGGATACACAAACAAGAATAATTCTGATAAGTGTCGGATCTATGCCGAAATAATTGGCAACACCGCTGCAAACACCAAGAAACTTTTTGTTTCTGCCGAGATAAATTTTATTCATTTAAAGACCACCTTTTAAATTCCGTTTTGTTTTTTTGTAACATTGAGTGTATTTTTCATAAGAACAGCAATTGTCATAGGTCCGCATCCGCCCGGAACAGGAGTGATAAAAGAAGCTTTTTCGATAACATTATCAAAATCAACATCACCATAAAGCTTTCCGTCTGCACCTCTGTTGATGCCAACATCAATAACAACTGCACCATCCTTAATCATATCGGCAGTTATAAATTTCTCCCTGCCGACAGCAGCAACAACAATATCACCCAGAGAAACAATACTCTTGAGATCCTTTGTTCTTGAATGGCACACTGTAACAGTTGCATTTTCACCAAGCATGAGAGATGCCATAGGCTTTCCGACAATATTGCTTCTTCCTACAATTACACAATGCTTACCTGCAATTTCAATATTGTAATATTTAAGGAGCTCAATCACACCCATAGGAGTGCAGGAAGCAACATCGTAGTCTCCGATCCACATTTTGCCAACATTTACTTCCGAAAACACATCGACATCCTTCTCGGGAGAAATTGCGTCAATTATTTTTTTTTCATTTATATGACGAGGCAAAGGAAGCTGACAAAGAATTCCGTTGATTGATTTGTCAGCATTAAGCTTCTCAACAAGAGAAATAAGTTCTCCTTCACAGGTATCCTCAGGCAAAGCATACTCAATAGATTTGATTCCCGTAACCTCGCAGTCCTTTTTCTTGTTGTTGACATACACTCTTGAAGCGGGATCAGAACCGACAATGATAACAGCAAGAGCTGCTTCAATCCCCTTTTCTTTAAGAGCATCAATTTCAAGTTTTACCTGCTCTTTAATATAAGCGGATACAACTTTGCCATCAATAATTTTGTTCATGTTTTATTCTCCTGTCATATGATTTTATTGGTTTTAACGCCCTTATTAGTTACGGTCGAAACATAAAGCTTACCATCTGTCAAAGTGTATTCAAAGGTATATTTTTTTCTTGCAGCTCTTTTGTCGAGAGCAGCTGTAATACGCTTATATTCTTTATCACTTGAAATTGCAATATAATCGGTACCCTCAACCTCATGATTTTTATCTTTATACTTAACCAACCGTGTAACAAGAAGAACAGAGCAAACTATAACAATCACAATTGAAAGAAGCTGAGATACTCTGAGTCCTGAGTTTCCGATATACAGACTGTCAGAACGAAGCCCTTCAACAACTGCTCTTTCAACTCCGTACCAGATGCCGTAAATAAGGAACATTTCACCGCTGAACTTACGGTGCTTTTTGAGAACAATATAAAGAACAAGAACGCCAAGCAGACACCAGACAGACTCATAAAAAAACGTGGGATGCACAAAAAGATTGTTTTCCGCAATATATTCGGGTATATCTGAAACATTTTCAAGTCCGTACTGAACAGCAACGTCAGGCTTTGAAATATAAGAAACAATCTTGTCACTCATCATACCGAAATTTTTATAAGTGAAGGCACCAAAGGCTTCCTGATTGGCATAATTACCCCATCTGCCGATGCCCTGACCGACAAGAAGACTTATACCGCACATGTCAAGAAGATTGTAAAAGTTAATTTTTTCAATCTTACAAATGATGAAAGCAGCAAGTATTCCGCCGATGATTCCGCCGTAAATAGCAAGGCCGCCCTCCCAGATTTTATAAATATCTGAAAAATGCTGAGAATAATATTCCCATTCAAAAGCAACATAATAAGCTCTGGCTCCGACAATTCCGCCGATTGTTCCTGCAATCAGAACATCAATCATTTTGTCAAGATTAACCTTCCACAAATGCGCAATTCTGCCGCCGAGAAGCACAGCAAGAGTAAATCCGAAAGCAATTATTGCACCGTACCATCTAACCTCAAGCGATCCGATTCTGAGAATGCTTGAAACCTCAAACTCCTGTGCAATCCCTGCAAATTTCACAAGAACACTATCCATCTTCCAACCTCCTTACATCTGAGTCAGGGCAATCATTGCCGGCATCGTCAGAATGGACAAAAAGCTAACAAGTGCAACTGTCTTTGATGCCATTGTGACATCACGGTCATACTTGGAAGCAAACATAAAAGTATTGTTTCCCGAAGGAACACTTGCGGTAATAATTGCCGCAGTAAGCAATGTACCGCTAATTCCGCATAATCTGTAAACGAACAGACAGGTAAGTGGCATAAAAATCAATTTAAACACAGCTGTCAAATATATCTTCTTCTCAAGAAACATAGACTTAAGATCTGTATGTGAAAGGTATGTACCGAAAATCAGCATCGCAACAGGTGTATTAAGCGCGGAAAGCATTTTAATCGGTTCACTGATAACATAAGGCAACTGTATTTCAAGAAGAAAAACGGGCAGACCGATTGCAACGGAAATAACTCCAGGATTAATAACAATCTTTTTGAAATCAAGCTTTTCCTGCTTTTTACTCATTACAATTATACCGTGGGTAAAATTAAGAATGTTATAAATTATTACACCGCTAGCGCAATAAAATACACCCTCATCACCGAGGATTGCCTGAGCAAGAGGCAAAGCCATGAAACCGACATTTCCGTAAACAGAAGCAAATTTGAAAATTGCATTGTTTTCATCATTTTTCTTTCTGAAAAAAGGTGCATTAAGAACAATACCGATTATATGGGTTGCCGTGGCAATTGCAAAAGAAATAAAAAACATCTTAACAGTATCTTCATTCATTTCAATCTGAACAAAAGAATTGACTATTGTGCAAGGAACAATGATATACAAGAGAAGCTCAACAGTTTTTCTTGCTGTCTTCTCTGAAAAAATTCCAACCTTGTCACAAACGTAACCGCATATAACCATCACATACAGCACGCCAACCTGAGTGGCAGCTGAAAGCATATTTTGAAAAAACACTGTTATTCACCTTCGTTTTTGCTTTTAATTGCCTTTGTACCAAAGGTTTTCAATGCAAATATGAACATAAGGATTCCGAACATAATATCACAAATAACAATGGGATATTCTTTAATAAGAGCTGACTGAGACTGTAAAATCAGATTCGGAATTTTTGATAAGTGCAGAACAACTGAAATCAAGGCCGCAACAAGACCGAAGCCGAAAATTCTCCAGGCTGCAACCTCTGAATATACACCCGATGCAACCTGAGCAAAAGCCATAAAGAATATAATCATACACGAAAGAATAACAAGCTCAATAAGCAAATCAGATACATTGACAAAGCTGATCTGTTTCACAAAAAGACCAATCATTCTTGAGCCGGCCCAGATAACAGGACTGAGAGCGAGTATTCTTTTTTTAGAAAAAGCAACATCACCCTTGAGATAAGATTTTGATACACTGAGGAAATAAACGAAGGACAAAATTGCAAACAAGCCTCTGAATACACCTGCAAAAACGCCGGCGGCCATCATTGATTCAGCCGATTGAACGGATGAGCCGGAAACATCGCTCAATGCTGAAACAGACTGAAGAGCATCAATCAGAAAGCTGAATGCAAAAGCGCCGAAAGAAAAACCAACAGCTTTATCTTTACATTCACCAATTGTCACACTGTTTGTTTCTTTGCTGAAAAAAGACAGCACAGGGATTAAAAATGACAATACAAGAAAGATATTAAAAATTGTAATCAGTACAGAATTTTTTGTATAAAAGCCTGTTTCAGAATCAATAAAAAGTGAAGCAACAATTCCTCTCAAAGCTCCCAAAGCAACAAGAAGAACGGTGAATACAGCAATAAGATGTTCGCCCTTGATTTTTTCAGATGATCCTTTAATCTTCATTTTTCATATCCCCCGTATATATTCTCTGCTCTGAAGGAACATAGTCTTTATCGGATTTATAGTTTTCAATTCGCTCATCAATAGGAACATATCTCTTCTTATTTGCAATGCTCTTATATGCAGGTCTGATGATTCTGCCGCCGGTGATAAGCTCTTCAATTCTGTGAGCAGCCCAGCCGGAAATTCTTGCAGTTGCAAAGATCGGAGTGAAGAGATCCTCGGGAATATTAAGCATCTTGTAAATAAGTCCTGAGTAAAGGTCAACGTTGGCACACATAACCTTCTCCTTGCCCTTAACCTTAAGGAAAACTTCAGGTGTGAGAGTTTCAATATTGTTAAGAAGCTCGAATTCCTTCTCAAAGCCGTTTTTATAAGCAAACTCCTTAGCCTTTCTTTTAAGGATGACAGCTCTGGGATCAGACAAAGTGTAAACCGCGTGACCCATACCGTAAATGAGTCCTGTTCCGTCACCCGCCTGCTTTCTGACAATCTTTTCAAGATAATCAAACACTTGTTCTTTGTTGCTTATATCTTCAACATTCTGAGAGATTTCTTCAATCATCTTTGTGACCTTGATGTTTGCTCCGCCGTGTCTGTTACCCTTGAGAGCACCGACTGATGCAGCAAAAGAAGAATAAGTATCTGTACCGCTTGATGTAAGAACTCTTGTTGCAAAGGTTGAGTTGTTACCGCCGCCGTGTTCAGCGTGAAGCATCAGACAGATATCAAGAAGCTTTGCTTCTTCATCGGTATATTTTCTGTCAACACGCAAGGATCTGAGAATAACCTCAGCTGTTGAAATATCCTTTTTATCAGGATGAAGGAACATACTTTTGCCGTAAAATTTCATTCTCTTTACCTGATAAGCGTGACACATCATAATGGGCATCTGAGCAATAATCTGAACTGACTGTCTAAGAACATTTTCAACAGAAATATCATCAGGATTTTCATCAAATGAATAAGCAATAAGAATGCATCTTGCAAGCTTATTCATTATATCCATTGAAGCATTCTTCATCAGAACATCCTCAACATATGTTGCGGGAATCTGTCGGCACTGACCAAGAACAGATTTATAAACCTCTAACTGATTTTTAGTGGGTAAAGAACCGAACAAAAGCAGATATGATACTTCTTCAAATCCGAATCTGTTTTCTTTTTCACAAGCTTCCACAATATCATTGATGTTAATGCCGCGATACTTGAGCACACCGCTTTTGGGAACTCTTTCACCGTCCTCAACATAATAACCGTCAACCGAGCAGATATTTGTAAGACCTGCCATTACACCTGTTCCGTCAGGATTTCTGAGTCCTCTTTTAACACCGTATTTCCAAAACTGATCAAGGTCAATTTGACTTTTCCTTTCAATTTTGGCACTCATAGCTTTTAATATATCATGTGAAATCGGGTTGATTTTTTCATCCATAACACATATACCTCCCGAATAATTATAGATTTACATTATAAGTAATCACATTATATTTTATAACATATACTTGATAAAGTCAAGTTTTATTGAGTATTACAATAAGGGAGAAAAAACAAATTATGAAGCTGACAATTCGCTTAACTATAATTTTATTTTTATCTGCAATTATATTACCGTTTCTTTCTTTATCAACCGAAAACAGAACAAAAAATAATGACAGTTCCGTTCAGACAATTAATGAAGATGAAAGCGTCAGCAACAAAGAAATCACCTCTGTATCTCTGTTGTTAACCTCAAGCAACACCAAACAGAAGCTTAAAATCAAAGATTACCTTTTTGGAGTTGTAAGTGCTGAAATGCCGGCTTCGTTTTCTAAGGAAGCTCTTAAAGCACAGGTCGTGGCAAGCTATACTTATTTGAAATGGCTGAGTGAAAATTCAGATTCAAAACAAAAAGACTCTGTTGAAATCAGTGATAATTCAACAGAGCACCAGGCTTATTTATCAGAAAATCAGCTTAAGGAAAAATGGGGAGACAGCTATGATATTTATTATCAGAAGATAAATGAAGCAATTGACGAGGTTTTAGGAGAATATCTTGCATATAATAATGAAACAGCAATGACCGTATTTCACAGCAACTCAAAAGGAACCACAAATTCCGCAGAGAGTCTCTGGGAAACTCCAATCCCCTACCTTGTTGAAGTCAATGCACCCGGCGACAAACTTACCTATGATTTTACAGACAGCTATGAATTTACAACGAATGAATTTCTTAATAAAATATCAGATTACAATAACAGCTTTAACTTTAAAAGCACACAAGATTTTATAGCTTCGTCAAAAACAGACGATGACGGATATTTCATAAATTGCTCAGCGGAAAACAACACACTTATGTCAACTGATATCAGAGTAATTTTTGATTTAAAAAGCAACAACATAAAAATTTCCCCAGACAAAAACTCCGTAACCTTAACAACTTACGGAAAAGGTCACGGAGTAGGTATGAGTCAAAACAGTGCTGATTTTTTAGCACGGCAAGGAAAAAGCTATAAAGAAATCCTTGAACATTTTTATAAGGGCGCCGAATTAATTAAAGAGCAATAACCCTGGTTGCAAGCATATCCGTTTCGGATTTGTCGTGACTTGTGAAAATTATCAGTCTTTCTTTATACTGCTCCTTTATAATTTCAATAATTTGCCTTTTAAGCTCATCATCAAGGCCCTTGAAGGGTTCATCAAGAACAAGTATATCCCCGTCATAAGCGAGAGCGCGGCACAAAGCAACTCTACGCTTCATTCCGCCGCTGAGTTCATAAGGATATTTATCCGCAGAATCGACAAGATTAAGTCTCCTGAGCCAAAAGACAGCCTTTTGTCTGTCACTGACAACAGCAACGTTTTCCAAAGCTGTGTGCCAAGGAAGAAGAACATCGTCCTGAAACACAACAGACAGCTTTTCAGCATTTATCTCGACCTCACCCTTGAATTCATTCAGCAGTCCGCAGATAATTTTCAGCAAGGTGGTTTTTCCTCTTCCAGAAACCGCACTTATGCAAACTCTTTCACCCGGTTTTAATTCACAAGAAAAATCCTTGAGTATTGCATTTTCACCGTAAGAAAAATTAAGATCTGTTATTTTTACCATTATCTTCCCTCCTTAATTTTTCTTTTCTGAAGACGTCCGAAAAGCATTGTCATAATTTTTTCAAACATAACACTCAGCAGAATTATAACCGCAGACCAAGCAAACAAATCAACGGTTTCAATGTTGATTTTTGCTCTGTAAAGATTATAACCGATAGACTTCAGCGGAGTGCTGAGCACCTCGGCAGCAATTCCTGCCTTCCATGATAAGCCAAGCGCTGTTGTGCAACCTGCAATAAAATACGGAAACACTGAGTGAAAATATATTGTTTTAACTTTTTTAAAAAAGGAAAAATTATAAACATGAGCCATCTCAAGAACAGATGCATCTGTCTCTTTAATTCCCTGACTGACATTCTGCCACACAATCGGCAAAACCATCAGAAAAGATATAAACACAGCAACAGAATCTCTTTTGAGCCAGACAAGAGCAAGGAGAATAAAAGAAGCAACAGGTGTTGACCTAACAAGAGTAATCATCGGCTTGAAAAGCTCATCCATCAACGGCACACCGCTTGTCACCACGGCAAGAGCTGTTCCCACAATAACAGAAATAAAATAACCTGACATAATTCTCAAAAGAGAAAAGAAAGCGCTCATCCAAAAGGACTGAGTTTTAATAAGGTCAGCCAGTCTCTCTGCCACGTTCAAAGGTGAAGCAACAAGAATATCCTTGCTGACAATGAAATAAACCAATTGCCATACTCCTAACCAAAATAGGAGTATGGCTGATTTTCTTGCAAATTTTTTTAAGGCTTCTTTATTTTTATGCATCATAATAAATATCGTCAGAAGGCATTTCTCCGCCGATTGATGTAGGATCAGCATTGAAATATACTTCAAAATTAGCTTTTGCTATTTTGACCATTTCTTCATCATCGATGAATACAATGTTACATTCGGGAATTGCTTTTTCAGCAATAGAAGCTTTTGCAAGGATGCCGTGCTTTACAACAAGCTCCGCAGCAGAAGCAACATTCTCATTCACAAACTCAACAGAATCCTCATATTCATCAAGATAATCTTCAAGAGCCTCTTCGTTCTGTTCAATAAATTCAGTTCTTGCAATAACACAACCCATTGAAAGTTGTGTGTCGGGGCTGATTTTATTCCACTCCTCGGTCAAAGAAAGCGTAACCTTAAGGTCAGGATTCTGTGCTTTTGCAACGGTAACAAAGGGCTGAGGAAGAACACCGAATTCAACTGTGCCGTCTGCCATTTTAGCAACAAGCTCACTGTGCTCCGACAGATACTCAACAGTAACATCAACGCCGGGCTTCAGATTATTACCTTCCAGAATAAAGTTAAGAATATATTCAACAGTTGTTCCGGCACCTGTTGCATAAATGGTTTTACCTTTAAGCTCACTGATGTCATTAAGCTCAGAGCCGTTTGTAACAAAATAAAGAACACCAAGAGTATTAAGAGCAAGAATCTTAATTCCACCGTTTGTTTTCTTATAAAGGTTTGCTGCAAGATTCAAAGGACAGGCAGCAATGTCAACCTCTTTGTTAACAATCAAAGAAACAATCTGAGTGGGATCGGACGTGAGAGTGAAATTATATTTTTCATCATCCATAAGCTTGACCATACCCATTCCGGTGGGACCGCTTATTGCTGCAATGTTAACAGTCTGAGTTACAGCACTTTGAGTTGTTGTTTCTGTTTCAGAAGGCTCAGTTGATTCAGCTTCGCCACCGGTATTGCAGGCCGCAAAAGAAAACAGCATAACAACTGCAAGTAAAAGTGCGATAAGTGATTTTTTGTTTTTCATAATAAAACATCCTTTCTGTTTAAGTTTAATTATTTTGATGCATAAAGCTTTCAAGTTTCTGCACATCAACCAATGTAATCTCTTTACCCCGCTTACTTATTGCTCCGCCTTTACAGAGCTTATCAAGAGCACGGTAAAGAGATGCTCTTGCAACATCAACAGAAAAAGCAAGCTTGCTTAATGACAAATTTACACCAGTTTTCCCCGTGCTTTGAAACACAGAATAAAGATAATTTGCAACTCTGCTTTCAATACTGCTGCCAGTAAAGGAAAGTATTCTTGTGTTCAGGTAGTAAAGTCTGTCAGACAAGTACCTTATAAATTCAACAGAAAAATCAGGATCAGAGAGCATAATACGCCTGACAGTCTCTCTGTCAATGAAAGCAACCTTACAATCCTTAAGGGCAATAATGTCATTTACATAATAATCTCTGCTTGAAAACAATGAAGCGCAACCGAAAATATCATCCTTTTCAAGAATACTCATAAGAACACCGTTTTCATTTTTAACAACCTTAGCTGAACCGCTGACAATAATACCCACCGAATAACTGAAGCTGTCAACGGAAAAAATTGTTTCATCCTTCTTAAACTCACGGACAACAATATTTTCATCGTCAAGAATGTCATTTAAAATATTTTCATCTGCTTTAGAGAATATTTCTGCGCCAACAATTGCATTGAACACTTTTTTATCCAAATATTCACCACCTAAAATGTCTCATTTGATACATTTTCTGTATTTTATCACAAAAGCTCCATAAAGTCAATAAACTCGTTTACAAAGTTGAATTTTAGTTGTATAATTATTAAAAAAATTAAGGAATGATAATATGTTTGTTCGTGTTAACAGCATCGGTATGCTTGGAATGAATAGTTTCGGAGTCGGAGTTGAGGCTTCACTTGATAACGGTCTTGCAAGATTTGATATCGTCGGACTCCCCGACACTGCCGTCAGTGAATCAAGAGACAGAGTGCGAGCCGCAATTAAAAACGGTAAATTCAAGTATCCCCCGTCACGAATTACAGTAAACCTTTCACCCGCCGACATAAAGAAGGAAGGACCAATCTATGACCTACCGATATTGATTGCTCTTCTCATTGCTTCTGGCCAGCTCAGCTGTGATATCAGCAACAGTGCATTCATCGGTGAGCTCTCTCTCAACGGAAAGGTTCGTAAGGTCAACGGCACGCTACCGATGGTAATCAAAGCAAAAGAGCTTGGCTTTAAAGAAATTTATATTCCAAGCGCAAACGCAAGTGAAGGCTGCGTTGTTGAAGGAATTGAGGTTTATGCCGTCAACAGCGTTTCACAGCTTTGTGATCACCTTGCAGGCAGAAAGAAAATGAAAACAGTGGACAAAGACTTTTACGGAGTATATGAAACACCGCTGGAGTTTATGCCTGACTTTTCCGAGGTCAAAGGTCAGTATCAGGTAAAACGTGCACTGGAAATTGCAGCAGCAGGAGGACACAATGTTCTGATGATTGGCCCTCCGGGCTCAGGCAAAAGTATGCTTGCAAAAAGACTGCCCTCAATTTTGCCGGACATGACATTTGAGGAAAGTCTTGATGTTACCAAAATTTATTCTGTTGCAGGTGAACTACAGGATTCGGTTTCTCTCATCAAATCAAGACCATACAGAGCCCCGCACCATACAATTTCAACTGCAGGTCTTTCGGGCGGAGGAAGAATTCCTCGTCCGGGTGAAATAAGTATGGCTCATCACGGTGTTCTTTTTCTTGATGAATTACCCGAATTTTCAAGACTTTCAATGGAAGCCTTGAGGCAGCCGATTGAAGACGGAAAAATAACAATCTCAAGAGTGTCAGGCACCCCGACTTATCCCTGTGAGGTTATGCTCGTATGCGCAATGAATCCCTGCCCCTGCGGATATTACGGACATCCGACCAAGCCTTGCACTTGTGCAAAAGGAACTCCCTCAAAATACCTTTCAAAAGTCAGCGGACCCGTTCTTGACAGACTTGATATTCACATCGAGGTGCCTCAGGTTGAATTTTCCAAGCTCTCTGCCGACGAAAAAGGTGAAAGCTCCGTTGAAATCAAAAAGAGAGTAAATGCAGCCCGTACCATTCAGAACGAAAGATTCAAAGGCAACAGTGTGACTTGTAACGCAAAAATGACACCAACTCTTACAAGACAGCACTGCAAGCTTGATGAGGCAAGTCTGAAAATGCTTGAAACCTGCTTTGAATCTCTCGGTCTTTCAGCCAGAGCCTATGACAAAATCCTAAGAATTGCAAGAACAATTGCAGATCTTGATGCCAGCGAAAACATTCAACTTGAGCATATCACAGAAGCAATACAATACAGATCCCTTGACAGAAAGTTCTGGGGAAACTGATTAAAAACACAAAAAGGAGATATCGTTATACCGACATCTCCTTTTTATTTTATTGTTTTTATCAACTGAGAACAGGCAGCAAGGCAACTGAAAGTGCAATCATATACTGTCCTGCATAGTATGTAAAGTGATTAAGAACAAAATTTACGGGATTGTTTTTCTTGGGCTCACCGAAATAAATCCAAGAAAGAACAATATCAGAAAGAAGGAAGAGTGCCGCACCGATAATGCAAATGATAAATGCAAGCATCTTGGTTCTTAACGCACACATAAATGCTGTACCGGTCATTGTACCGATGACAAGGCAATATGCTATAACAATAGGCTTAAACTTACCGTAGTCAAGCTTGCTGGGTTTTTCAAGAATAACATTGACAACTGTAATAAGAACGCCGATAAGGGCAGCATATACAAAGTCCATCATTTCAAGCTGAGCAATTTTGCCCATTGCTCCGATATAGAAGAAGTGACCGATGCCGAACACTGTGAAGCCTGAAACAAGGTACTTATGATCATCAGTGGGATATACCCATTTCTGATCAAGGAAAATATCACCGAGCAAGCCGAAGATATTACCAAGGAGAATGATAATAGCATACTGATATTTAAGAACTGACGGATTCACAAAAACACCGACGGCTGTTGTGAAAATGAAGAACATGCTCACTGCAGTTTTTACGAAAACACCTTCAACAGATCTTTTCTTGCTGCATTTAACACAGAAAGCAATGAAACAAAGCAAACCGAGGAAGGTTGTAATATAAGGTAAGAAGCTTGTCATATTAAAATTTCCTCCAAAGATTATTCTTCAATTATGATTCCTCTTTCGGCTCTGAGAGCTGCAAGCTCCTCAAATACCTTGTGTTTCTTTTCACCGGTAAGGTCATAGAAGAACAAAGGAATAGCGCAAAGAAGAAGGCTGATTCCGGGAACGATGGTTACAAGAGAGAACATTGCAAAGTTCTGTGAAGATGTAAGGCTGTTGATAGCTTCAACAACTTCAGCACCGCTGCCGACATTAAGGTTTTTAACATCGATATTAACAATCATATACATAAGAATGATTGCAACTGTTGCAAAAGCATTGCCGATTTTGTTTACAAAAGACTGACAAGCTGAGCCGAGACCTGTGTTTCTGAATCCTGTTTTCCACTCCATAAAGTCAAGACAGTCACAAACCATTGCAAAAGATACATTATTGATAACACCGAGAGGAATGCTGGAAATAAGCATAAACGGGATACAAAGAAGAAGATTCTTTGTGGTCCAGCCAATACCAAGAGTGAACAAGCTTGCAACAAATCCGACAAGGCAGGACACAATCATAATCTGCTTATATTCATATTTTTTGTAAAGCTTGGGAAGGAAGAGCATTGCACCGAACATACCGACAGCAGCACAAATCTGAATAACAGTTGCAACACTTGAGATGTTCTTTGTGATGTCACCTTCAGTGAGAGGCTTAGCGCCGATATAGAAGCCTGAATAACGTGCAACATGAGGTGCTGCCGCCTGAAGCATGTATCTGCCAAAGGAAAGCATACCTGAAATTACAACAAGAACAAGAGGCTTACAAGAGAAAATTCTCTTAATTGTTGAAGGCTCTCCCGGAGCTCTTTTTGCAGCGTTGGGAAGAGTAATTCTTTCCTTTGTTTTGAAGGATGAAAGGCTGAACAGAGGCATACCGATAACAGCCATTGTAATTGCCATAATTGCATACTTAAGAATGTTAGCTTTTTCAAGCGCCATATCCTTAGGAAGCACAAAACCAACAATGATGGGAAGAGCAACCGTAACAGCAGAACCGATTCCGCCGACTGTCTTTGCATAAGAAATAAATGTTCCTCTTTCTTTTGGGTTGGGTGTCATAACGTTAGGAAGACTCCAGAAAGGAACGTCACTGACAGTATAAATCATACCCCAAGCAACATAAACAACGGCAGTGAAAACATAAAGCCAGACTGACTGATCATGAGTGTTAAAACCGGGGTTTACAAACATTAAAATTGTAAGAATTGCAATAGGAGCAGCTGTTATTACAGCATAAGGCCTCATTCTGCCCCATTTTGTTGATTTCCTGTCAATAATCATACCCATAATCGGGTCATTGATAGCATCCCACACTCTTGCAAGAAGCATAAGAAGAATAACAAACATCGGGCTGAGATAAAGAACACTCATATAGTAGTCTGTGATATAGCTGGACATACAGCTATAAACAAGACCCTGTCCGAGAGCAGCCACAGCATATGTAGTTACTTCCTTTTTAGGCACATATCTTTTTTCGTCCATTTAATCACCTCATAAAAAATTTTAACTATTATATCATATTTAAGAAATATTTCCAACATTTATTGAAAATTACTTAATTTTAAGTGTAGAAAAAAATCGCTTCCTTTTGTGCCATTTGCTGAAAGTTTTCAATATTATTGAATTTTATAATTCCATATTGTATTATGAAGAAAAATAAAGGAGTTGATATAATGGATAAGAAAACAGATTATTTTTACCAAACCTTCAAATGGAAATCCGACAGCAAAACTGACAGCAAATATATTTTCATCAAAAATAACGTCAGATTTTCTGTTTTGACACCGAGACTTCTCAGAGTTGAATATGACAAAAACGGTATTTTTACTGATGAACCGACCCAGGCGATAATCAACAGAAACTTTGATAAACCCGAATTCAAGGTTATAGAAGATAACAACTGTGTCATTATAGTCACAACAAGAACAATGTTCAAATATGACACAGCAAAGCACCGTATGCTCGGCATCAGCCTCAAGGGAGGCAAAACCCTTAATAAATTCAACAAAAATAATCTTAAGGGTACTTACAGAACTCTTGATGCAACAATCGGTGAAATCAAGCTTGGTGACGGTCTGATGTCAAGAGACGGTGTTGCCGTTTACGATGACAGCAAATCACTCATCCTCAACGAAAACGGCACAATCGGCGAAAGATTAAACAGCAAAATCGACGAATACTATTTTGCCTACAATCACGATTACAGAGGCTGCCTGAAGGATTTCTTCAGTCTCAGCGGTGAAGTGCCCCTTGTCCCCCGCTACTGTCTCGGTAACTGGTGGAGCAGGTATAAGGCTTATACTCAGCAGGAGTATGTTGATCTTATGAACAAATTCATTGAAAAAGAGATACCCATTACCGTTGCAACCATTGATATGGACTGGCATTGGGTTGATGTAAAGGAAAGATTTTTTAAGAACGAAAAACTTTCACTCAACAACAGCATTCCCGAAAACATCTTCCAGGGAGACGGATGGACAGGCTACAGCTGGAACACTGAGCTTTTCCCTGATTATAAAGGCTTTCTTAAATGGCTCAAGGATAAAAACTTTAAAATCACTGTGAACCTTCATCCTGCCCAGGGCGTAAGATATTTTGAGGATATGTATGAAGATTTTGCAAAAGCAATGGGTGTTGATCCTGCCACCAAAAAGAGAATCAAATTTGATATAACTGACCCCCGTTATATTGATGCTTATTTCAATATATTACATAAGCCCTATGAAGATCAGGGCGTTGATTTCTGGTGGATTGACTGGCAGCAGGGCAAAAACACAAAACTGAAAAATCTTGATCCCCTCTGGGCTCTTAACCATTACCACACTCTTGCCAACAATAAAGACAATAACAGACCTCTTATCCTTTCACGTTATGCTGAAATCGGCTCACACAGATATCCTCTCGGGTTCTCAGGTGATACTGCAATCAATTGGGACTGTTTGAAATTCCAGCCATATTTCACCTCAACCGCAACAAATGTCGGATACACATGGTGGAGCCACGACATCGGCGGACATCATCAATGCAGCAAGGATGACGAATTATACACTAGATGGGTTGAGTACGGTCTTTACAGTCCCATTATGAGACTTCATTCAACAAGCAATGAATTTATGGGAAAAGAGCCCTGGAAGCACAATTTCCAGGCAGAACAGATTGCTGTCAGAACACTAAGAGAACGTCACGCTCTCATCCCCTATCTTTATTCAATGAATTACAGAACTCATAAAAATTGCCTTGCTATCTGTGAGCCGATGTATTATGCATATCCCGAAACCGAAGAAGCTTATAACGTGAGAAATCAGTATTTCTTCGGCACAGAACTGCTTATTGCACCGATTACAGAAAAAATCAACCCAAAAACCTTCCTTGCTTCAACTGACGTCTGGCTTCCCGAAGGAAGATGGACAGACATTTACACCGGAGCAATCTATGAAGGCGGCAAAAAGCTTAAGATGTACCGCGGTATTGAAAGCATTCCTGTCCTTGCAAAAGAAGGAGCGATTATTCCTCTTTCATCAAATGACAGAGACAACAACAGCGACAATCCTAAAAATATGACTGTCAGAGTTTACAGAGGTAACAACAGCTTCGAGCTTTATGAAGATGACGGAATAACAAAAGATTATCAAAACGGCAATTTTGCAAAGACATTATTTGAAAACAGTGAAAACGGAAATGATGTCACATTCACAATTAATTCCGCTTCTGGCAACTGCTCCACATTACCCAAGACAAGAAAATATACACTTGTCTTTGAAGACATCCTCTCTGCTGATGAAATCTCCGTTGAATATAACGGAAAGGAAGGCAAGTTCGATGTTTCTTACACCTCAGACAAAATGACAATCACTCTTGAAAGTAAAAGCCCGAAAACGAACATCATCGTTTCACTTAAGGGCATAAAAGCAAGAGCAAACAAATCCAAAAAGGAAATGATCATTGAGCTTGTGACAAAATATCAGCTTCCTGTTGCTTTGAAGAAAGCAAAGTTTGAAGCTTATCTCAATGACCTTTCAGCTGACATTCCCGCAAAAGAAGAAATCTTCAGAGGACCTATTCAAGAAGTTATCGAAATGGCATAACAAAGAAAGCCCCATAACACAGCTGTGTTATGGGGCTTGATTATTTTATGAAGATTATTTAATACACTCAAAGCAAACCCAGCCACCATCAGTATGTCTGGCTTTGACAGTGAATCCGTATTTGTTAAAAGCATCAACTACATCCTGCTCTCTTGTGTCGATTATACCTGACGTAATGAATACAGCATCATCCTCCATATACTGAGCAACATCCTTACAGAAGAGAATGATAACGTCAGCAACGATGTTCGCAACAACAACATTGAATTTTCCCTGAACCTTATCTGTGAGATTACCCTGAAGAATGTTGTATTCGGGAGCCTTAAAGCCGTTTGCTTCACCGTTTTCAATTGCGGTTTTCACAGCAAGAGCATCAATATCAACACCGGTGACCTGTTTTGCACCAAGCAAGAGTGCCGCAAGTGAAAGAATACCGCTTCCGCAACCGATGTCAAGAACTGTTGTTCCCTCCTGAATGTACTTTTCAAGAGTTTCAAGACAAAGTCTTGTTGTTTCATGTGTACCGGTACCAAAAGCAAGACCGGGCTCAATATTAAGAACCTTTCTGTCACCTGCATCATATTCATCCTCCCAGGTGGGTCTGATGAGAATCTTTTCACCAACGGGAATGGGATGGAAATACTGCTTCCAGTTATTTTCCCAATCTTCATTTTTGCACTGATTCAGAATAATTTCATTGGATATACCTTCTGCAGAATATCTCTCCCTAAGAAAAGCAACAGCTTCTGCGGGATTCTCTTCAGGAGAAATATAAACGTGCACAATTGCTTTTGATCTGTCCTTTTCAAGCAGCTCCTCATCAATAAGATCAATGTGAGCAATTTCCCATGCCTGAGTTTCAAGATCTCTGTAATCCTCAATATAAATACCGTAAGGCACAACCATTGAGGCAATGTCACCTGCTTTGTCAACATTCTCAGCATCAACACTGATTTTCACTTCTGTCCAATCACTCATAATCAAATCTCCTTTTTTAAAATTATATATCCGTATTCCTTAATCTTAGCCTTACATCCTTGCATCTCATCACCGAAAATACAGCGGGCACTATGCCACTGCTCCGACAAATAATAGTCAATCGGATGATTGTTTCTGTTAACAATGACAAGTATTTCATCCTCATCATTTTTGCGGCTGAAAGCAAGACAGCCAAGCATTTCGGAAACAACACAGAATGTTCCGTCCTTAAGACAAGAGCACTCCTTCCTCATTTTACCCAACACCTTGTAAAATTCAATAAGCTCTGAATTTTCTCTGCCCCAGGGATAACAAAATCTGTTGAAAGGATCCTTGTAACCCTCCATACCTGCCTCGTCACCGTAATATAATGACGGCACGCCGGGAAGAGTATATTGAATAACCGCAGCAAGCTTCAGAAAAGCAACGCCTTTTTCATATTGCTGCGCTGTGAGCTTTTTCTTACTCTGCCAAGCTCTGTCGCGGTATTCACAGCTTTCTCCGACAAGCTGAGTTATGACTCTCATCGTGTCGTGAGTACCGATATGATTCATCAGCACATCTGTGACGCACTTTGGATAATTTTCAAGAATGTTCAGAATTTTATTTGAAAAACCTTCAACCATACCGGTTCTGATGTAAGAAATTATTGCTTCAGCAAAAGGATAATTCATAACAGAATCAAGCTGTTTTCCGCCAAAATATCTTCGTCTTTCACCGTAGGCAAATTTGTTCGAAGCATCCTCCCACACCTCTCCGAGAATGAGAGTATCGGGATTCTCTTTTTTGACAGCTGCTCTGAATTTATCAAGGAATTTATCGGGAAGCTCATCTGCAACGTCAAGCCTCCAGCCCTTCACACCGGTACGAAGCCACTTTCTTGCAACGCCGTTTTCACCGGTAATATAATCAAGAAATCCATCTGACTCCTCAACAACCTCAGGAAGAATATCAATCCCCCACCATGAATGATATTTATCCGGATATTCAATAAATTTATACCAGCTGTAAAACTCAGAATCTGCAGACTGATAAGCACCGACAGTATTATATCTGCCGTACTTATTGAAATATACACTGTCATCACCCGTGTGGCTGAAAACACCATCAAGAACAACTGAAATATTACGCTTTTCAGCTTCCCGACAAAGATTTTCAAGATCACTTTCCGTGCCAAGCAGCGGGTCAATTTTCATATAATCTGCCGTATCATAACGATGATTACTGTGAGCTTCAAAAACGGGATTAAGATAAATACAGCTTACACCAAGGGAAGCAATGTAATCAAGCTTAATTTCAATCCCCTTCAGATCTCCCTGAAAGTAGTCGTTATTAAGAACTCTGCCTTCCTTCGTCGGCTTCCATTCAGGCTCATTAAATATATCATCACGCAGTATTCTGCCATCCGGTATATTTTTCTTTTTTTCTCCCGAAAAATAAAATCTGTCGGGAAAAATCTGATAAATAAGACCTCCCTTGAGCCAGTCGGGAGTTGAAAAGTCTTTTTCATAAACGGACAACTGCCAGTCATGTCTGCCCATTGAAAGTTTGCCAAGACAGTCACCGTTATGTCTGACAACTGTTCTTCCCCAAGAGGTGCAGTACTGAAAATGATAAAAATAAATATCGGCCTTACCCACGGTGTAAGCAATTGACCACCATTCCTCATTTTCTCCCTGCATACAGTACCACTTAAGAGGATGGTATTCATAATCACCGTTATCACTTTTAATTACAAGGTCAACACCAGTACACTGAAGATTTCTCGGCAAAACAACATTAAAATATATTAACTCACCTTCACAAACAGCTCCGAACTTGTTCTTGTGAAGATTATTTCTGGAATTAAAAGGAATATAATCCATATAACACCTCATATAGATACATATAAAACTGCTAAAGTAAAAATACAGAAAGAGCGGTGAGCAACATGTTCATAATATCTCTGAAATCAGAAAAATTGATAAAAATAATCATTGCATCTCTTGTTGTTTTTGTTATGGCAATCGGCACAATTATGTCCGTTTCAAACAAAACAGTACTGCCCGTTTTAAACGAAAACAATATCAATATGAGGGCTGAGGATGCAAGTGAAAGAGTTGCGTTCTTTGCTCAGTTCGGCTGGGAAATAAACGAAGATCCCGTTGAAGTAAAAGAGATAATAATCCCCGAAGAGTTTGACGAAACCTATACAGAATATAATCTTATTCAGAAACAGCAGAACCTGGATCTGGAAAAATATAAGGGTGTACGGGTAAAAATGTGGAGCTATGAAATTACCAATTATCCCGGCTACACCGCATCAGACGGTCTTATACGCGGCACATTGCTGATTTATGAAGGTATCGTAATCGCAGGTGATATCTCCTGTGTTTCACTTGAAGGATTTATGCACGGCTTCAATTATCCGCAACAATAAGATCACTTATTGATTCAAGAAGCAATATTTCAACCGTCGCTTCCATATAAAGTCCGTCTTCTCTATATTCCTCAAAGTCGACAACGCCTTCCTTTCTGACTCTTGCTGCAATTGCACCAAGATTGAATGGAATGAGAAGTCTGACCTTTTTCCTTGTGGGCGGCAATTCCTTGAGAATTGCATCAAGAAGATCATCAAAGCCTTTTTTCTGCAAAGCTGAAATCATAACAGTTTTACCGAATGTCGGCATCGAATAAATATCCCCGACAAGATCACATTTGTTCATAACTGAAATTACAGGCTTATCTTCACAGCCAAGCTCACGAAGAAGATTTTTTGTGACCTCAAGATGCTCCGCTGAATGTTCATCGGAAGCATCGCAAACATTAAGAATGACAGTTGCATCAGCGGCTTCTTCAAGAGTTGACTTAAAAGCCTCAACCAATTTATGCGGAAGTCTTCTGATAAGTCCAACAGTATCAATGAGCATAACCTGTCTTCCGTCAGGAAGGATCAACGCACGCGATGTCGGATCAAGAGTTGCAAAAAGCTTGTTTTCGGCAAGCACTCCCGCGTCCGTAAGAGCATTCATAAGAGTAGACTTGCCTGCATTTGTGTAACCGACAATTGCAACAGTCTGAATACCGTCTTTTTCACGTCTTTTGCGCATCAGGGATCTTCTCTTTTCAAGCTCCCTGAGTTCCTCCTGAAGCTTCTGAATACGTCTTCTGATGTGTCTTTTGTCGCTTTCAAGCTTTGTTTCACCGGGACCTCTTGTACCGATACCGCCGCCAAGTCTTGAAAGCTCAGTACCCTGTCCCGCAAGTCTCGGAAGCTGATATCTGAGCTGAGCAAGCTCAACCTGAAGCTTTCCCTCACTTGTTCTTGCTCTCATTGCAAATATATCAAGAATAAGTGTTGTTCTGTCGATAACTCTTAAGCCTGTGAGTTTTTCAAGATTTCTTTGCTGAGAAGGCGAAATTTCACTGTCACAAATCATAAGGTCAACTTCCTGATTCTGTGAGAAAGCAATGATTTCAGCAAGCTTACCGACACCGACAAAGGTTGCTTTTTCGGGCACATCCTTTTTCTGAATCACCTTGCCGACAACAACCGCACCGGCAGTGTTTGCAAGCTCTTCAAGCTCATCAATTGAAGCCTGAGCATCAAATTCACCTGTATCAACACTGACAAGCAAAGCCTTTTCCTGTTCAACTTTGTTATCATACATAATTAATTACCTCAAAAATAAAATTATCGAATAAAGGCTGAACGTAGATTATAACACAATAAGCTTCTTTTCACATTCGGTAAGATTTTCACATCCGTCAGCTGTAACAAACACCATATCCTCAATTCTTACGCCAAATTTTCCGGGAAGGTAAATGCCCGGCTCAACTGTCACAACATGGCCTTCAGCAAGAACCGCCTTGCTTGAAGGATTCAGTGAAGGCAGTTCGTGAATCTCAACTCCAACACCGTGACCGAGCCCGTGACCAAAATAATCACCATAGCCTTTGCTTTTGATTATCTCTCTTGAAACTGCATCAACATCCTTGCAGTTGACTCCTGCTTTGACGGCATCGATGCCCGCAATCTGAGCTTCAAGGACAGTGTTGTAAACATCAGCCTGAAGAGAAGAAATCTCACCCACGGCAACAGTTCTTGTCATATCTGAATGATAAAAATCAATCACAGCACCGTAATCCATTGTAATAAAATCACCGCTTTCGATGATTTTGTCTCCGGGCACACCGTGGGGAAGAGAGCTGTTTTTACCGCTGACAGCAATTGTTTCAAAAGAAAGTGCATCGGCACCGTTTCTGAGCATAAAATATTCAAGCTCAAGAGCAATTTCCTTTTCAGTTTTGCCAACCTTGATGAATCTGAGAATGTGTTCAAAAGCTTTTTCTGAAATTCTCTGAGCCTTGATAATCTTATTAACCTCTTCTCTTGATTTCACCATTCTGATATCAGTCACAGCTTTATCAAGATAATCATCACAGCAAACCTCTGCAAAATCAAACTGCTTTCTTATATTATTATATACAGATACAGTTACTCTTTCACTTTCAAGAAGAATCTTGCTGATACCAAGCTTTTTCATAAAAGGAACAAGCTCATTTTCAATCGACTTAATCTGCAAAATCTCATCACAGGATGTAATTTTATTCTGAGCAGCCTCAATATATCTTGAATCTGTGAAGAAATAAGATTTATCCTTCGTCACGATAAGATATCCGTTGGTTGAATGAAATGAAGTGAAATAACAGATATTCTCTTCACTCATAATAAGAGCAGCTGTATTATTTTCTTTAATATATTCTTTTAACTTGTTAACCAAAGCAATCTACCACCTTTTGATTTAGATAAAGCAAAAAAGATCACCCAAAGAAAGTCTTTGGGTGATCCTTTTAAATTACTTGAATTTACGTTTACGAGCAGCCTCAGACTTCTTTTTTCTTGCTACTGACGGCTTTTCATAATGTTCTCTTTTACGAACTTCCTGAATGATACCATCACGTGAAGTCTGTCTCTTAAAACGTCTGAGAGCACTGTCGAGTGACTCGTTCTCTTTAACTTTTACCTGACTCATTTATATTTCCCTCCCTTACCTGTTAGCAGGGCTAAATTTCCTATTAGGATACAAAATGTATTATACAGTATCTGTCAACACTTGTCAAGAGAAATATTACAATATTGACGACATTTTTCAATCTTTTTTTATAAAGATTTTATCTGACAACAATATTAACAAGTCTGCCCTTAACATAGAGCTCCTTAACAATCGTTTTTCCCTGAATTTCAGCTGCAACCTTTTCGTCACTCTTAGCAACGGAAATTGCATCTGCATCACTGATTTCAGCAGGAACATTAAGCTTTGCTCTTACTTTGCCGTTAACCTGAACAACAATCTCAATTTCAGAATCGACACACTTTGCTTCGTCATAATCAGGCCAAGCTGTTTCTGCAAGCATTGCTGTGTTTCCGATCTTTTCATTGATTTCCTCCGTTACATGAGGAGCAAAGGGATTAAGAAGAGCAATGAAGGTTTCAAGCTCCTTCTTTGAAACTGTACCTGCATCGTAGATTTCATTGATGAGAGTCATCAGTGAAGCAATTGCAGTGTTGTACTTAAGGGTTTCAATATCCTGAGTAACCTTTTTGATTGTCTTATGGAATGAGGTTTCAAGCTTCTTTGAATATTCATTTGAATCATTCATTATTTCTTGAAGATTCCATACTCGGTCAATGAAACGCTTACAGCCCTTAACGCTGCTTTCAGACCAGGGAGCAGCCTTTTCATAGTCACCCATGAAGAGAATGTATGTACGAAGAACGTCAGCGCCGAAGGATTCAACAACATCATTGGGGTCAACAACATTACCTTTTGACTTTGACATTTTGTCACCGTCGGGACCAAGGATAAGACCCTGTGCAGTTCTCTTTGCATAAGGCTCAGCATAAGGAACTTCACCGATATCATAAAGGAATTTATGCCAGAATCTTGAATAAATAAGATGACGTGTTACGTGCTCCATACCGCCGTTGTACCAGTCAACAGGACCCCAATATTTAAGCTTGTCCATATCAGCAAAGCACTCATTATTGTGGGGGTCGATATATCTGAGGAAGTACCATGAGGAGCCTGCCCACTGAGGCATTGTGTCTGTTTCTCTCTTTGCAGGACTTCCGCACTTGGGACAGTTGCAGTTAACATAAGAATCAATCTTAGCAAGAGGGCTTTCACCATCTGAACCGGGCTCAAAGTTCTCAACCTTGGGAAGCTTAAGGGGAAGCTCTGAATAAGGAACAGCCACCATGCCGCATTTTTCACAGTGAACAATGGGAATAGGCTCACCCCAATAACGCTGGCGGTTGAAGGCCCAGTCCTTCATCTTATACTGAACACCCTTCTCACCGATACCCTTTTCACCGAGGAATTCGAGCATGCGGTCAATTGAAGACTTTTTGTCAAGATATCCGTTGAGGAAATCAGAGTTAACCATTTCACCGTCACCGGTATAGGCTTCTTTTTCAATATCTCCGCCCTTGATAACCTCGATAATATCAACACCGAACTTCTTGGCGAATTCATAGTCTCTCTGATCGTGAGCAGGAACAGCCATAATTGCACCTGTACCGTAGCCCATCATAACATAGTCGGAAATGAAAATGGGAATTTCCTTATTATTAACAGGATTAACAGCAACAAAGCCGTCAAGTTTGACACCGGTCTTTTCCTTAACAAGCTGAGTTCTTTCAAACTCTGTTTTCTTTGAGCACTCAGCTCTGTAAGCTTCAACCTCTGAGAAATTTGAAATCATATCCTTATACTGATCAAGCATAGGATGTTCAGGTGCCATAACCATAAATGTAACACCGAAGAGAGTATCACATCTTGTTGTGTAAATTCTGAGTGTTTCTTCTGTACCCTTAACAGAGAAATTTACAAATGCACCTGTTGATTTACCGATCCAGTTTTCCTGCTGAAGCTTGACATTGGGAAGATAATCAACCTCCTTGAGTCCTTCAAGAAGCTTGTCAGCATATTCGGTAATTCTCAGATACCATACGTCCTTAGCCTTCTGAACAATGTCACTGTGGCAGATGTCACACTTACCGCCCTGAGAATCCTCATTTGAAAGAACAACCTTACATGAGGGACAGTAGTTAACAAGGGTCTTATCTCTGAAAGCAAGACCATTTTCAAACATCTTAAGGAAAATCCACTGAGTCCATTTGTAATAATCTTCCTGAGTTGTGTCAACAACTCTGTTCCAATCAAAAGAAAAACCTACTCTCTTGAGCTGACTTGTGAATTTTTCAATGTTTGTATCAGTTACCTGACGGGGATGAATACCTGTCTTGATAGCATAATTTTCGGTAGGAAGACCGTAAGCGTCAAAGCCAATGGGGAACAGAACGTTGTAACCTTCCATTCTGCGCTTTCTTGAAACAACCTCAAGACCTGAATAAGCCTTGATATGACCAACGTGCATACCTGCGCCGCTGGGATAAGGGAACTCAACAAGAGCATAAAACTTCTTTTTGTCAGAGTTATCCTTAGCATTGAAAACACCTGACTGTTCCCATTTGTCCTGCCATTTCTTTTCAGTATTTTTGAAATCGTAATTCAAATTTATCACTCCGTTCAATAATTTTCAAATCAATCTTCAGTCACAACATCTGAAATGTCAACAACTGATGCATCCTGCCACAGACGTTCAAGATTATAATATTCTCTGCTTTCACTGCTGAACACATGAACAAGCACACAGCCGTAATCAAGAAGAATCCAGCCTGTTGCTCTGCCTTCAATGTGATGAGGCTCTACACCCTTGAGCCCAAGCTCATATTCAACCTCGTCAGCAAGAGCTTTAACGTGTGTGTTTGATGTGCCGGATGCAATAACAAAATAATCAGCAACAATTGAATGCTCTGTAATTTCAATGGCTTTGATGTCAATAGCCTTTTTCTTATCAAGCACTCTGACTATTTCTTTTGTGAGTTCAAGTTCATTCATCAGAATCATCCTTTCAAGCTGATAATCAGCTCATTATAATAGTCAACGCTGTCAGGGTGAATTACCCTGCCTTCAGCAGAAAACTTTTTCAAAGAAAACTTCAATGCATATAAAGATGCTTCCTCCAGGCTGCAATTCAAAGCAAGGTCTCTCATAACATCAACATCAGGATAATTTCTTTCCGCTGAAATATAGTCGGCAACATAAATTATCTTTTCAAGAAGATTCATTTTGCTTTTTCCTGTTGTATGATATCTGACCGCACCGAGAAGCTCTTCATCATTAATGTTCATTTCACAGCGAAGATAAGCCTCCCCCGCCATTGCATGCCAGAGTGCTTTGTTATTTTCTTCAATATGGTTGAGTATTATACCACCTTTTTGAATAATTTGCAACTGTTCATTAAAATCTATATTTTTCATTACGTCATGCATAAGGCCGGCAAAGTAAGCCTTGCTTCTGTCATATCCGTAAATTTCAGCAAGCTCAGCCGCACTGTCTGCAACTCCGAGAGAATGAATATATCTGTCCTCATTAAGCTTGCTTCTGAGCAGTTTTTTATATTCAAAAAAGCTGTCTTTATATAATTCATTGCTTTTAATGTACGCATAAACCTCTGCATCCAGATATGCGCTGACATCATCACAATTAATTATTTTATTTCTTACAAAAGTTGAAGAACATTCAAAAGGCTCAACATCTGCCAGAATGTATTTTCCGTAAGGCAGATTGAGTGTATTTTCCGCATAATAGCTGAGAGCCTCAGACTTGACAGAATCCTCCCTTGTGGCAACAGCCAAGCTTACCATTGAAAGAATGTCCCTGTATCTGTACCATCTGTCAAAGCAAAGAAGCATATCAGATCCCATAATCAGATAAAGCTCATCTTCAGGATATATTTTCTTCAGCTGACAGACTGTGTCATAAGTATAGCTTTTTCCTTCTCTTGTGATTTCAAGATCACTGACGGAAAAATAATCCTCTCTGAACAAGGCAAGACACATATTGTATCTGTCACGTGAGCTTACCAGATCTTTATCTGTTTTATGCGGAGGTGTGAAGGTCGGCATAATAATTATCCTGTCAAGGCCAACAGCTTCTTTAACATCAAGGACAAGTTTTTTATGTCCGAGATGAGGAGGATTAAAGGTGCCTCCGAAAATACCGATTTTCATTATTTTGAACCCTTCTTTGAACCTCTGAAGGTAACTTTTTTGTTTTCCTTCTTCGCCGCAAGGAGTTTTTCTTTGCGGATTTTGGCAGCCTTTTTCTTATTCTTTTCTTTCTGAATAGCCTTTTCCTTAAGTTCAGGACTCTCTCTGTAAAGAACAATTACACCGCCGATAACCTGAATAACCTCAGCACCTGTTGCAGCAGCGAGCTCATCCGCAGTCTGTCTGGGAGTAATGGGAGAAGATTCCAGCAGAACCTTAACCTTTATAAGCTCTCGTGCTCTGAGAGCGTCATCTGTCTGCTTAATGAGAGCATCTGACATTCCACCCTTGCCAACCTGAAAAAGAGGCTCAAGATGGTTTGCCTGTGCCCTGAAGGCAGCTCTTTCTTTACCTGTCATACAAGTTCTCCTTTATCGATAATAATTTTCTCTAATTCTGTTTTAAGCTTTTTAAGTGCATTGCCTCTGTGGCTTACTGCATCCTTTTCAGCATCTGTAAACTGAGCAAAGCTCTTATCTCCGACCATAAACACCGGATCATATCCGAAGCCGTTGTCCCCGATTTTTTCATATCCTATAAAACCTTCACAGGAACCCTCAACAGCCATATTTCTGCCGTCGGGAAAGGACACAGAGATACAGCACATAAACCTTGCCGTTCTGTCACCTTCAGATACACCGTCAAGATTTTCAAGCAGCTTGACAATGTTTGCCTCGTCATCACCGTGCTCCCCTGCATATCTTGCAGAATAAACACCGGGAGCTCCGCCAAGTGCATCAACAACAAGACCGCTGTCATCTGCAATACACGGCATACCGCTTTCACGGCATCCGCTTTCAGATTTAAGCAGAGCATTTTCAGCAAAGGTTGTGCCTGTTTCTTCAACATCACTCAATGAGATGCCGAGCATTGTGTCGGTAACAACGCTGATGCCGAGAGGTTGAAGAATTCTTTGCATTTCAGCAAGCTTCTTCTTGTTATGTGTGGCAATAATAAAATCCATCTTAATTATTCCTCCTCATCACCGTGAGTGACAGAGGTATCCTCAAACAGAGCTGTTGCAAACACCTTGGGATTAAAGGGCTGGAGATCATCAATCTGCTCTCCGACACCGATAAACTTAACAGGAAGCTTAAGCTCATTTTTGATTGTAAGAACAACACCGCCTCTTGCAGTGCCGTCAAGCTTTGTAAGTGCAATTCCCGTAAGCTCGGCTACATTCATAAACTCTTTTGCCTGATTAACTGCATTCTGACCTGTTGTTGCATCAAGAACAAGAAGAATTTCACGGTCAGCATAAGGAAGCTCTTTTTCAACAACTCTGTAAATCTTTGCAAGCTCATCCATAAGATTCTTTTTGTTATGGAGTCGTCCGGCAGTGTCACAGATGATGATGTCACAGTCACGGGAAATACCGGCATTGATTGTGTCAAAAACAACAGCGGCAGGGTCAGCACCTTCCTTGTGCTTAACAATTTCGACGCCAGCTCGGTCAGCCCAGACCTCAAGCTGTTCAATTGCAGCAGCACGGAAGGTATCAGCAGCACCGAGAATTACCTTCTTGCCTTCCTTTTTATACTTGGCAGCAAGCTTACCGATTGTTGTTGTTTTACCGACACCGTTGACACCGATAACAAGAATGATTGAAGGAATGGTAATAAGCCCCATATCCTCACCGCCGTCAAGCATATCGGCAATAATATCGGAAATAATCATTTTTGCGTGCTTGGGATTTCGCACTTCATTTTTTCTCACACGGACTCTGAGCTCAGAAACAATATCGGTTGCGGTTTTCATACCGACGTCACCCATGATCAGAGCCTCTTCAAGATCATCAAACAGATCATCTGTAATTTCTTCGTATGCACCGAGAACATCCTCAATTCTGTTGTTCATACCGTCTCTGGTCTTTTTAAGACCAAAGCCGAACTTTTTAAAAATACCCATTTAAAATCCTCCTGTCTGTTTATTCGGAAACACCGAGTTGTTTAACAAGCTCTGCGGTTTTAAGCTCAAGAAGCTTTGAAACACCCTGCTCCTGCATTGTAATGCCGTAAAGCATATCAGCTTCCTCCATCGTACCGCGTCTGTGGGTAATAAGAATAAACTGTGTATTTTTTGTCATTCTTCTGACATACTGAGCATATCTTGATACATTAACATCATCAAGAGCTGCTTCAACCTCATCAAAAATACAGAAAGGTGCAGGATTGACCTTCATGATTGCAAACAGCAATGCAATTGCTGAAAGACCCTTTTCACCGCCCGAAAGGGAATCAAGTCTCTTGACATTCTTTCCGGGAGGCTGAAGCTTGATATCAATGGAGCTTTCAAGCACATCAGCAGGATCCTCAAGAATAAGCTCAGCCTTACCGCCACCGAAAAGCTCTCTGAAGGTTTCATCAAAGTTGCTGTTGATTTTTGCAAACTGCTCTCTGAACTGCTGTGACATTTTGTCAGTCAGCTCGGCAATAAGTCTGATAAGCTCCTTTTTGGACTTTTCAACATCACCCACCTGTGTTGATAAAAATCCATAACGCTCTTTAACTTCCTTATACTCTTCAATAGCGCCCACATTAACTGAGCCGAGTGCTCTGATTGAGCCTTTGATTTCGTGAAGTCTTTTCTGCGCGCCTCTGGGATCTTCAGGTCTTTCGGCCACATTCTCAGCCTCTCGTCTTGTCAGCTGATATTCATCATAAAGCTTGCTGACTGTTTCTTCATATTCCTTGTGCATTGTTACCTTTCTTTCTTCAAGTCGGGCAAGCTCACCGCTGATTTTTTCACGCTCTGAAGCTTTGTTTCTTTCAAGAACACGAAGACTTGCAGATTTTTCTTCACTCTCACTGCGCTTTTTGTTAAGATCAGAAATCTCCTGCTTATGCTTTGCAGTCTGATTATGAAGTTCATCAACAAATTTCTTAAGACCTTCAATTTCTTTTTCAGTCTCAATATTTTTAAGTCTGAGTCTTTCAATTTCATTATCAAGCTCTTTATCTTTATCTTCATGGTCAATAAGTCTGGCTTTGAGATAATTCAAGGCATGAACCCTTGCCGAAAGATCTCTTTCAGCACCGTGAATGTCAAGATTAAGTCTGGATATGTTTGCTGAAATCTCTTCACGCTTTGCAACAAGATCGTGGCTCTTAACGCCAAGAGCCTCAAGCTGTTGTTCTTTTTCGGAGATTTCTTTATTAAGTAAATCGATGTTTCTCTGTGCTTCTTCACACTCATTTTTGAGAGCAAGAATTCTTTCATCGGCACTGTTCTTTTCATCAACAAGCTCATCAACGGCTGTCTTTGCTGTCAGATATTGCTCATTAATGAGATTAAAACTACCCTGCAGTCTGATATGCTCTTCGTTTGCACCGGCTAAGCTGAGCTTTTCAGTTTCAAGCTCACGGGTAAGGTCAGCAAGATCTTTTTCAGTTTTTTCAAACTCATTCTGAAGATTTTCTGTATCTTTTTTCAAAGATGCTTCTTTTTCTCTCAGCTTTTCAATTTCATTTCCTCGTGAGAGGATGCCCGCATTTCTGCTTGCAGAACCGCCTGTCATTGAACCGCCGGCATTTATTATCTGACCGTCAAGAGTAACAATTTTGAATCGGTGTTTATATTTTTTACCGATTGCAATTGCGCTTGTAAGATCTTCAGCAATAACAGTTTTGCCGATAAGAGAAATAATAATTTCATAGTACTTTTCATCAAAGTCAATGAGATTAACCGCCGCATCAACATAACCGTAGCAGTCATCAAGACCGTCCTCGTCCAGAGTCTTACCCTTTACGGAAGAAATGGGCTGGAAGGTTGCTCGACCTGAATTTGTTGCTTTAAGGAGCTTTATAGCCTCTTTAGCATCGTTTTCTGTATCGGTGACAATATTCTGAATTGAATTTCCGAAAGCTGTTTCAATTGCAACAGCAAACTCCGGCTTAACATATATCAACTGTGAAATTGTGCCGTGAATACCTTTTAGTGCACCCCTGTTGCTCTCTTTGATAACCTTTTTAACAGCACCTGAATATCCTTCCATATTCTTTTCAAGCTCATCAAGCATCTTAATTTTTGATGTAGTGCGCTGTAAATCAAATTTCTTTTCATCAAGCTCAATCTTGATGCTTGATGACTTGCTGTCCTTATTTCTGACCCTGATTGTGTATCCCTCAACGGAATTTGTCAGCTCTTTGATTTCATTTTCACAAGCCCTTACAGCATTTTCAGCTGTTGTTTTGTCAGAAATCAAAGAATCAATAACCTCTTGTCGTTGAGATATAAGCTGATCTATAATCTCAAGTCTGCTTTGAATTTCATTCATTGAGGACTGAGCTGTGGAAACATTCACTCTTCCGTCCGCAAGCTCTCTTGTCAAAGCGGTAATCGACTGAGTAATTTTATCACTTTCATCCTTGATGAGTCCTGTATCACTCTGCATCTGCTCAAGCTTTCCCCTGACCCTCTCAAGCTCAGCTTTTTTCTCGTCACGAATTTCTTTAATCTGAGAAATTAGCTTTTCTTCAGCATCAATTTCTTTATAAATCTGACTCTGACTGTTTCCCGAATCGGATTTATCTTTTGCAATGCGGTTAATAGTATCGTTATTATGCTCGATAGAGCTGAGAAGAACAGCCTGTTCACTGCTTGCATTTGCCGATTTTTCTTCAATAAGAGAAATCTCCTGACGAATTTCGTCAATTTTTATGTTTATGTTCTGACCGTCTGAAATGCAGCCTTCGATCATTGACTCAATATCGGAAAGCTCTTGCTCAGCATTATTATAATGATCAGTTGCAATTGTTATATTATCTTCCTGCTTACGAAGATTTTCACGCAGTCTATCAATATTGTAAAGCCATAAGCCTACTTCAATTTCTTTTTTCTCAGCAGCTAAAACAAGAAATCTCTCAGCTTTTTCACTTTGTGTTCTGAGCGGAACAATTCTGCCTTCAAGCTCAGAAAGAATATCTCTCAGACGAACAAGGTTATCTTCTGTTTGTCCGAGTTTTTTCAGCGAGTCATTTCTTTTATATCTGTAAGAAGAAATACCGGCAGCTTCTTCAAGCATTTCACGGCATTCCTTACCCTTACCGCTGACCATATCAGCAATTTTGCCCTGGCTTACCATAGAATAACCGTCTCTTCCGAGACCGGTATCCATAAACAGCTCATGAACGTCCTTCAAACGAACACCCTGGCCGTTGATTTTGTATTCACTTTCACCCGAACGGTAGTATCTTCTTGTAACAGAAACCTCATCAGTATCAACACCCTTGATGCTTCTGTCTTTGTTGTCAAGACGCAAGGTTACCTGAGCAAAGCCGTGAGCTTTTCTGATTTTTGTCCCGTCAAAAACAACATCCTCCATCTTTGAACCACGCAAAGATTTGCTCGACTGTTCACCGAGCACCCATCTTACAGCATCTGATATATTACTTTTTCCGCTGCCGTTCGGACCGACAACAGCTGTAATACCCTTACCGAAATTCAAAACAGTTTTTTCGGGAAAGGATTTGAAGCCTTGCATTTCAAGGGATGTTAAAATCATTCCGCTAACCTCACACTTACTTGGTATTTTGTATAATCATTATTCTGAACAATACGGGCTTTGATGCCCATTTTATTTAATCTGTTAATGTTTGTCTTTTTCTGACCCGTTGCCATTGAAACATATTTGCTTCCTACAACAATATTAATATTCCCTTCAGAAATATTATTTTCTGCAAGGGCATTAAGGATCTTTGTAAAGTATATTTCTGATTCACAAAGCTCTCTGATTGCAGGGTGATACGCGCCGGCCGCATATCCCGACTCAACATTACCGCCAGAATGAAGTCCTACTCTGATAACTCTGATGTTCTTTTCTTCAAACATCATCATAATTCTGCTGCAAAGGACAACAGCCTCGGAAAGAGTCTGAGGTTTATATTCACCTTTTTTATAAAGCTCAAAAAGATGTGTACCCTCAAGCACAACCGTGGGATAAATTCTTGCTGTGTCAGGCTCAAGAGCAATAAGCTTTTCTGCACTTTTAGTGCAGCTTTCATCATCATCACCATAAAGTCCTGTCATCAGCTGAACGCCAAGCTCAAATCCGTAATTTTTGATAAGTTGAGCCGCTTTGACAACATCTTCGCAGCTGTGTCCCCTTCTGTTAAGCCTGAGAACATCATCGTTCAAACTCTGACAGCCAAGCTCAATTGAGGTCACTGAGTATTTTGAAAGAATATCAAGTATTTCTTTACTGATATAATCAGGACGTGTAGAAATCCTTATTCCCTTAAAAAGACCCTTATCAACATAAAGCTTTGCTCTTTCAAGAAGACTGAGCATATATTCTCTTTCTATGCCCGTGAAGCTTCCGCCAAAGAAAGCAATTTCACCCTCATTATGATCAGCATTCCTGATTGCAATGCTTACAGCAGCGTCAATTTCATCGACGGTAAGCTTGTTGCATTTGCCTGAAATTGTTTTCTGATTACAAAAGCTGCAACGGTGCGGACATCCTTCATCGGGAACGAACAAAGCAACATTTATATGCTTCACGGCTTAATTCCCATTAAGGCAAGAGCTTGCTTGGCAGCATCCTGCTCAGCACGCTTCTTGCTTCTGCCGCAACCGCAGGCAATCACATTTGCATTGATCATAACCTCAACCTCAAATCTTTTATCGTGGTCGGGTCCGCTTTCAGCAACAAGATTGTATGACAGATGCTCAAGGGGATTTTTCTGAATAACCTCCTGAAGCATAGTCTTATAATCAATTGTGTCAATGTGTTTCTCTGTAAAATCTTTTACAAAACAAAGAACAAACTCTCTTGCCGGAGCAAGACCTCCGTCAAGGTAAATCGCGGCAATAAGAGCCTCAAAGGCATCAGCAAGAATTGATGCTCTACCTCTTCCTCCGGTGTTCTCTTCACCCTTACCGAGTAAGAGATAATCACCCAGCTTTATCTCCTTTGCAAAACAGCAAAGAGATTTTTCACAAGCACAGGCCGCTCTTTTCTTTGTCATTTGTCCTTCGGGAAACTTGTTATAATTCTTATAGAAAAATTCTGCAGTAATTACTCCAAGAACAGAATCCCCAAGAAATTCAAGTCTTTCATTACATTCAATTGCGGGAGATTTTTCATTAGCAAAAGAAGAATGAGTCAATGCAGTTTTTAGTAATGCTTTGTTTTTGAATTCATAACCGATTCTTTTTTCAAGTTCTCTGTACACTGTCTTATTCTCCTTCCTTTAAACATTCTTCAAAATCTTTCAGCGCTCTTACTGAAAGAGCCATATATCTTTCCTTTTTATCCCTGATTTTCGGTTCAATCGGCGGCAAAACTCCGAAATTAGCTCCCATCGGCTGAAAATCAGAAACGGATTCATCACTTATATATCGGCTCAATGCACCGATCATTGTGGTTTCGGGCAAAACAAGAGGTGCTTTACCCTGAAGATATCTTGCCATATTAATACCCGCCATAATACCTGAAGCAGCTGATTCCATATAACCTTCAACGCCGGTAATCTGCCCTGCAAAGAAGAGATTTTTTCTTTCTCTGAAAGCAAAGGTTGCATCAAGAAGTCTTGGCGAATCAATAAATGTATTTCTGTGCATTACACCATATCTGACAAATTCGGCATTTTTCAGTGCGGGAATCATTGAAAAAACTCTTTTCTGTTCCCCGAATTTGAGATTGGTCTGGAATCCGACAAGATTATACATTGTACCCAAACTGTTTTCTTTTCTCAGCTGAAGAACAGCCCAGGGTCTGTGACCCGTTGAAGGATCGCGGAGTCCGACAGGCTTGAGGGGACCGAATCTCATCGTATCCTTGCCTCTTGAAGCCATAACCTCAATCGGCATACAGCCTTCATACACATCCTTCTTCTTATCGAATGAATGAAGATTTGCACTTTCTGCACTTATAAGAGCATCATAAAAAAGCTCATATTCTTCTTTATTCATCGGACAATTAATGTAATCGTCCTCTCCGCCTCTGTCATAACGGGAAGCAAGAAAGAATTTCTCTTTATCAAGACTGTCAAAGGCGACAATCGGAGCTGCTGCATCAAAAAAGTGAAGTCCTCCGCCGCAAAGCTTTGAGATATCCTCACTAATTGAATCACTTGCCAAGGGTCCCGCCGCAACAATAACATTACCGTCCGGGATCTTGTCAACCTCCTGATGAATAAGTGTGATATTTTCGTGATTTGTTATTTTTTCTGTTACAAGTTGAGAAAATTTGTCTCTGTCAACAGCAAGAGCGCCGCCCGCAGGCACAGAGCACTGCAGAGCACATTCAATACAAACTGAGCCGAGTCTTCTCATCTCTTCTTTCAGGAGACCTGCAGCAGATTCAATTCTGCTTGCCTTGAGAGAGTTTGAACAAACAAGCTCCGCCAAGGTACTGAGACTATGAGCGGGAGAAAATTTAACGGGCTTCATTTCATAAAGCTCAACCTTGAAACCTCTGTTAGCAAGGCTCCAGGCAGCCTCCACACCTGCAAGTCCTCCGCCTATTACTTTAATTGAATCGCTCATTGTCTCACCTCTACTGATGTTTATTTTGATTGCTTACGTTTAACTTTTGTCTGATATGCGCACTTTTCGTCAAGGCAGGTCATAACATTACCTTTTCCTTTGAAAAGTGACTTGCCACACTGAGGACATTTCTCATCTGTGGGCTTATCCCAGGTCATAAAATTACAGTTTGGCCAATTATCACAGCCAAAGAACACATGACCCTTCTTTGATTTTTTTGAAATTACCCTTCCGCCGCAAATGGGACAAATTGCATTTGTTTCAACAACATAAGGCTTGGTTGTTTTGCATTCAGGATAACCGGGACAGGCAAGGAATTTGCCGAAGCGACCTGATTTGATGACCATCATTCTGCCGCATTTTTCACAGGGAATGTCAGTTTCATCCTCCTTGAGTTGAATCTTAACACCTTCCATTTCCGATTTAGCCTTCTGCAGAGTTATCTCAAAATCATCGTAAAATCCGTGAAGCATTTTAATATAATCCTGCTGCCCCTCGCCAACCTTGTCAAGATCAGTTTCAAGCTGAGCAGTAAACTTCACATTTACAATATTTTTAAATTTATCTTTCAAAAGGTTGACAATTGCTTCACCAAGCTCTGTGGGTACAAGCTGCTTTGCCTTTCTGCTGACATATTCTCTTTTGACAATGGTCGAAATAATAGTTGCATAAGTACTCGGTCTGCCAACACCGTTCTCTTCAAGAGTTTTGATAAGTGACTCTTCGGTATATCTTGCAGGAGGCTGAGTAAAATGCTGCTGTTCATCGAATTCCTTGAATTTGACTGAATCTCCGTTTTTGAGACCGTCGGGAAGCTTACCCTTTTCTTCTTCACTGTCACCCTTATCGTAAAGAACTGTATAACCGTCAAATTTCACTGAATAACCGCTTGCAGTGAATGAGCAGTACTTATCCTCGGGCTCACCTGACATTGTGCTTCTGATTTCAAGCTTCTGAGTGTTCTGAACACAGGATGCCATAAGAGAAGCAACAAATCTGTTCCAGATAAGCTTATATAACTTATACTGCTCTGCTGTAAGATTTTTCTTGACAGTTTCAGGAGTAAGATTCACGGAAGAAGGTCTGATTGCTTCATGTCCATCCTGAGCATTACTTCTTGATTTGTAATATCTGGGCTTTTCGGGAATATATTTTTCACCGTAATTTTCTCTGATGAAAAGGTCTGTTGCCTGACGCGCCTCTTCAGAGATGCGTAATGAGTCAGTTCTCATATAAGTAATAAGACCGGTTGCGCCCTGTCCGTCAATATCTATACCTTCGTAAAGCTCCTGAGCAATTTTCATTGTTCTTTCAGCCCTGAAACCGAGATGCTTTGAAGCCTCCTGCTGAAGAGTTGATGTAATGAACGGAGGAGCGGGATTTTTCTTGCGTGTACCGTTCTTAAGAGAATTTATATAATATTCAGCACCGTCGAGTCTGGCAATAATATCCTTGGTCTGCTTCTCTGTTTTAAGTTCAATTTTACCTGTTTCATCACCATAAAATAAAGCAACAAGGCTCTTTCTTGAGTGAAGGAATTTTGCCTCAAGTGTCCAGTATTCCTCAGGTTCAAAGGCTCTGATTTCGTTCTCTCTGTCAACAATCATTCTGACAGCAACACTTTGAACTCTGCCCGCGGAAAGTCCGCGTCTGATTTTCTGAGAAACAAAGGGACTGAGCTTATATCCGACAAGTCTGTCAAGAATACGTCTTGCCTGCTGAGCATTAACAAGGTCAAGGTCGACCTTTCGGGGATTTGCCATACCGTTTTTTACACCGGTTTTTGTGATTTCATTGAAGGTAACACGGTTAAGCTTTGAAAGGTCAAGCTCAAGCACCTCTGCAAGATGCCATGAAATTGCCTCTCCCTCGCGGTCAGGGTCAGTTGCAAGGAAAACTTCATTGCTTTCAGCAACCGCTGATTTAAGCTCCTTGACAAGCTTTTCTTTGCCCTTTACAATGCTGTATTTTGGTGCGAAATCGTGTTTTACATCAACACTGAGTCTTGCAGCGGGCAGGTCTCTGATATGCCCCTTCGAAGCAACGATATTATAACCGCTGCCAAGATAATTCTTTAAAGTTTTTGCTTTTGACGGTGACTCAACTATAATTAAATCTGCCATATATAATATTTCACCTTTCGTAGTTAGTTATTATTTAACACCGAATTTGTTCGGTCCTTCCCTGCTGATATGTCCCTGTATTTCAAGTTCAGTGAGGGAAACAAGAACTTTTCTCACCTCAAGGGAAGATGCTCTTACTATATCATCAAGCTCATTAATGCCACTTGAAACTATATTATACACCATAAAGGCATTTTTAGAAATAGTTTCAGGATTAATTTTTTTAATGTTTTCCGTATTTTCTGTTTTTTCTTCTTTAATTTCCGTGTCAAAGCCTTCATCAACCTCTTTTGGCTTATCCTTTTTCGGTTTTGAAGACGGAGATTTTTTTGTTGAGGTTGCATCTGTGTCTATGTTAGGAAACGGCTTACCGGTTTTGAATAGAAAGTGCTGTTTGTCAGCTGAGTCAGCAGAGTAGTAACCAAGTATATCATTTCCCGAAAAAATTGCTTTTGCTCCGTAGGTTATCAGATTGTTTGAACCCGCAAAGTTACCGCTTTCAATATCACCGGGAAGCACAAAAAGATCTCTGCCCTGCTTCAAGGCATGCTTTGCAGTGCTGAATGTTCCGCTGTATTCAGCAGCTTCACAGATAACAACACCCTTGCTCATACCCGAAATAATACGGTTTCTTTTAGGAAAAGATCCTCGTGTCACAGGCGACATCGGCGGATATTCAGAAACAAGTGCTCCGTTGTAATAAACACTTTTTCTTAAATCAGAGTTTACGGGCAGATAATTATAACCGTGACCGCAACCGAGCACGAGAACTGTTTTGCCGCCATTTTCAATTGCAGATGCGTGAGCAATTGTGTCAATACCCAACGCACCGCCGCTGACAATCACACAGCCGTTTTTAACCAGTGAGCCGACTATATTTCTTGCAGCATTTTCACCGTACAAAGAGGGCGTGCGGCTACCTATGACACCGAATGTATTTCTGACATTAAGACAAGAGCAATCTCCTCGGACATAAAGAACAACCGGATAATTAGCAAGATTCAGCAATCTGAAGGGATAACTGCTGTCCGCCGGTGTCACAACGTGAATACCGTGCTTTAAGCAAAGAGCATAAATTTCTCTTGCCTTCGTCAGATTATGTCTGAGAATTCTGTCGATACTGCCTTTTGTAAGAATATTGCACCGATGACTTTCAAGCACATCTTTTTCAGCCTTGAAAATTTCATATGGGGTTTTAAAATGGTCCAAAAGCTCTTTTACATCAGCTCCGTCTCCGAGAATATCCTGAAGCCAAATCCAATAAAGAACATCCTCCATCAACTCACCTCATCATTTCCCACATTACGATTGCTGCTGCCATAGAAGCATTAAGCGACTCAGCGTTCCCAAGCATAGGAATAGTAACCTTTTCACACAAGGCAAAAATTTCATCTGTGACTCCGTTGCCTTCATTTCCGATGACTGACACAACTCCGCCAGCCATTGAAACCTCTGTTATTTTCTCAGAGGAAGAATCGGGCGATGTTGCATATAGCTTCATTCCTTTGTTTTTCAGGTACACGAGTCCCTCTGACAGATTATCACACTCAAATAAGGGCATCCTTAAAAGAGACCCCATTGCAGCTCTCTGAGATTTCGGATTATAGACATCACAACAGCCGCTTAAAATGACTCCGGAAATCCCTAGCGCTTCAGCTGTTCTACATACAGCACCGAGATTGGAGGGGTCCTGAATGTTTTCAAGAGCAATATACTTCCCTTTAGAGAACACCTCTTCAACAGATTGCATTTTTTTGCATTTACAAAGACAATAAACACCCTGAGAAGATTCTGTCAAAGAAATCTTTTCAGCAATTGAATCGGAAATCAGATAAGCTTCATCACTTTTTTCGGCAATGCGGCTCAGATCATCAGAATATTTGTCAAATGCTTTCTGAGTAAAAAAGCTGTAATATATTTCAGTGCCGTCATCAAGAGCATCACGACAAAGTCTGAGCCCCTCAAGAAAGAACATGTTTTTATCCCTGCGGGCTTTTGCCGATAACGCAATTTTAACTGCAAGCTTAACTTTTTCGTTTGAAACACTTTCTAGTTTTTGCACAAATATCCCACCCTTCAAAGTCAATTCCAGCTGTTAATTTTACTTAATCCATGATTAAATCACGGTATTATTACAGTAATTTAATCATAGATTACCTGTATAGTCAATATTTTTTTATATCCTTTTAAAACACAAATACGCCCGAGGTAACCTCGGACGTATAATGTTTGAATTAAAGAGCAGCCTTTGCCTTTTCAACAAGTGCTGTGAAAGCAGCAGGATCAGCAATTGCAATCTCTGAAAGCATCTTTCTGTTAAGAGTGATGTCAGCCTTCTTGAGACCGTTCATGAATGTTGAGTAGTTGATTCCGTTTGCCTTGCAAGCTGCTGAGATTCTTGTGATCCAAAGACGGCGGAAATCTCTCTTTTTCTGCTTTCTGCCGATGTAAGCATAGTTACCTGACTTCATAACAGCCTGCTTAGCTGTCTTGAAGAGGCTGTGCTTTGAACCATAGTAGCCTTTTGCAAGCTTTAATACTTTATTTCTTCTCTTGCGGGTCATCATTGCGCCTTTAATACGAGCCATGATTAAGTACCTCCGTTTGTGTTATTAGTTTCTTTTTGTGTTGTGAATTATTTGTAAGGAATAAGACGCTTAATCTGCTTCTCGTTTGTCTTATCAGCAACAACTGTCTGACGAAGACCTCTCTTACGCTTTGTGTTCTTCTTTGTGAGAATGTGGGATTTGTTTGCATGGTAACGGATGGGCTTACCGTTCTTGGAAAGCTTAAAACGTTTCTTTGCACCGCTGTGAGTTTTAATTTTAGGCATTGTTAATTCCTCCTGTTATTACTTTTTTGGCTTGGGAGCCATGAACATCATCATTGATTTACCCTCAAGCTTTGCAGCTTTTTCAACATTACCGAATTCCTGACAAGCATCGGCGAACTCCTTCATTGTGACAAGACCGTGCTCAGTGTGTGCCATTTCACGTCCTCTGAAGCGGATTGAAACCTTAACTCTGTTGCCTGATGTGAGGAAACGTTTTGCATGGTTAACCTTTGTTTCAAAATCATGAGTGTCAATGTTAAGTGAAAGTCTGATTTCTTTAACCTCAACAACATGCTGATTTTTCTTTGCTTCTTTTTCACGTTTTGTCTGCTCAAAGCGGTATTTACCGTAATCCATAATTTTACAGACCGGGGGTACAGCCTGAGGAGCAATCTTAACAAGATCAAGATTTCTTTCCTCTGCAGCCGCAAGAGCTTCCTGTGCGGACATGATTCCGAGAACTTCACCGTCATTAAGTATGACTCTTATCTCTTTGTCATGAATTTCCTCGTTGATTTGCATCTCTTTGATAGCGATGTTCATACACCTCCAAAATAATTAACTGAACCTTACAAAACAAAAAGCGTGAACAGCACAGCCGTTCACGCACCAATACCAATACACTTTACATGTTGTTTAAGTCTATTGACCTACTGAGAACGGAATCTCGAAGGTGAGAACGAATACTGCTCTGCTTTGTTTGCTGAGATATATTACCACATCACGACTCAGTTGTCAATAGTTTTTTTCAATTTTTTCAATTAAAATTCAATACCCTTCAGCTCAAGGTATTCTTCAAGGCAAAGTCCGCTGTTTTTTATATCTTCAGCGTATTTAACGCCCACAAATCTCCAATGCCAGGGCTCGGGAATTATACCGGTAATATCCTGCTTTTCTTCAGTATATCTGAGTATAAATCCGTATTTATGAGCATTTTCAACAAGCCACTGATATTCGGGAGTTTCGGCAAAGGTTGACTCAGTGCCCTTAATATCAACGGCAAGACCAAGATTGTGCTCACTTGTTCCGGGAGGAAGAATAACCGTTGCCGCCTTTGCAGCCGCCTCTTCACGTGAAATGTTATACTGGGTCATATAAGACTCAGTAAGGCTTTTGTAATTTGTATCCTGTCTTGAGTAAGATCTGTATGCTGAATAAGGAGTCAGAATGAGGCCCTCCTCCTTTGCGGCATTATACATTTTTTCATAATAAGGCGCAACAAGATGGTGAAGATATTTTCCTGTTGTTCCGATTTCCTTAAGCTCGGGAGTATAATCAGCAGGCATTTCCCTTGTTATATTTACAACAACAAGACTCCACAGCTCCTGCTCGGGATCAACAATAATTCTTCCTGTTTCTTCATTGATTTTGTGAGTAGTTGATTCAGTTGTGGGTTCAGCGGTCGTTTCAGTTGTTGTTTCCGTCGTAGCTTCCGAGGTTGTTTCAGTTGTTGTTTCAGATGATGATTCAATCTGATCACCCATTACATTTTGTGTTTCATTGCTGAAATTTTTATAAACGGCAAAACCGCCGATAATAATCAGCACCGCTGCCAGTAAAATTATAATTTTTTTCATATATACACTTCCTATATTTTATGAATCAATTATAATACTTCATTTAGAAAGTTTCAAGAGTTAAAAATTAAGTTTTTGCAACAAAAAAACAAACGGGTCCGAAAACCCGCTTGTTCACATTTAAATTAATACTCGTCTCTGAGACCCTTTTCGTCATAAATGAATACTGTACGGATGGCAATATCAAGACATTTTTCGATTGTCTTCATATCCATGTTGTCAGCCGTGTCACCTCTTGTGTGATAATATCTCGGAGGTCCGGGATCCATAGCGGCAAGAGTTACAGCGGGAACGCCGAGCTTCTGAACGGCAGCAGCATCGGAAGCACCCATATAAACTGATGAATAAGGAAGATCTACACCGGCTTCTTCACCGGCTTTTTTGAGAAGCTTACAAACCTGAGGATCCATTGAAACAGTACCTGTAAGGTCGCGCTTATAAATTGCCATGCTGTCATAATCTCTGAAGGTTTCAAGACCGATAAAGATTGACGGAATTTCCTTAAGCTCTTTAAGGTGGCGTTTGGTGTAAGCTTTAGCACCGCGAAGACCTGATTCTTCAGCGCCTGAACCCATAGCAATAACTTCTGTATTTTCAAATCTGATGTCATTATCATGGAGATATTTCATAATGGCAACAGCAGCAAGAGTACCTGTAAGGTTGTCATTTGCACCTTCAACAGTAATTGATCTGTTAACATAAACAAAAGTTGCAATCATACCGGGAATGAATGCAATCTGAACATAATTGAGAATGTTCAGGAATTCGGGTGAACCCACGTTAAATACGTGAAGAACGGCATTGATAATGATATAGAACATACCAACAATTGCCCAGATGCTCATTGCATAAAGAAGAGGAGCTCCGCCGAGATGGGTAAATGTCCATTCATGTGATGAGTCAACGTGACCTGCAAGGATAATTCTCTGCTTTGTCTCACCGGCTGCCTTACGGATACCGATTGCATTGTGTGAAGTATATTTCTTAAAGAAACAATCATAAAATTCCCAATACATAAGGAACTCACAGAAGAGACAAACAAGAGCTGCAACACCAAAAATAATTGAAACGATGTGCAGACCTAAGAATGCAAATACCATTGCAATTGAAGAAAGAACACCGCAGACGCAGATAAAGCTCAACAGAGCCTCTCTCGCAACTTGGAATTCCTCAACGTCTACCTGATCACAGCAGGTTTTCATCTGATCGGCGACATAAAGATGCGCCTTGTGTTCTGCTTCTGAACCGGCAATTCGGGGACCGATTTCTTTGCAGATCTTTTTAATTTCTCTCATCGTGTAATTGGTATACATTCTCAGAGAAGATGGATAGTTTTTTACACTTTCTTCAGCTTTCACAGCTATTCCTCCTTTTGTTTTACAAACACCTTTTGGGTTTTGTTTTGTAAATATTATCACAAAATTGACATATAGTCGAGCAATTTTTATAAAAGTTAACTATTGGTTAACAAAATTAATTTTCAATATAAATATCCTGTTAATTTTTGAAGAATAACCAATAACAGCACCCTCATTTTCTGAAGGTGCTGTAAACAAATATGAATGAACTATTAATTACTTTGCCGACGGAACTTCAATTTCAAGATCTGTGAGCGGGAACGAGCAACAAGGATGAATACATCCGAATTTATAATCGGCAAGCCTTCTGTATTCAAGATGCTCAGGCACATAAACCTTACCATTAAGAAGATGAGAGTGACAGAAACCGCATTCACCGCTTCTGCATCTTGACGGCACTGCAACACCGTTCTTTTCAAGAATCTGTATTACCGAATCAGATGAAGATCCTTCAACATTATAAACCTTGTCACGGATAATTACTTTAATTTTGATCTTTTCAGGAATATCTGAAGGGTAATCTTCACAGGAAGATGGATTATGGAACTCACCAAACATTTCGTGCCTTATATATTTCTTTTCAAGATTAAGTTTTTCAAGCTCTTTATCAAGAAATTCATACATCTGTAACGGACCGCAGATAAAAACTGAATACGCTTCATTTTCAGGGGCATATTTGTTGATAATATCAGCAGTAATAAAACCCTTTTCCATACCGTCAGCAACATTTTCTTCATCACTGAGAACGTGAACAACCTTTACCTTTTTACACTCAGCGGCAATTTCATCAAGCTCCTGACGGAAAAGTATTTCATCTGCTCTTCTGCTTCCGCAAATAAGAGTCATTTCAAAATCTTCGTCACCGTCACGAATTGCTTTTGCCATTGAAACAAAAGGAGTAATACCACTGCCGCCTGCAAGACAGATAACCTTTTCAGCATCTCTCAAGGGCTGATATTCAAAATTACCTGATGGCGCGGAAAGCTCAACCTTTCTGCCTACCTTCCAGGTATCAAAAATGAATCTTGACATAAGTCCGCTCTCAACAAGCTTTATTGTCAGAACATATTTACCATCAAGTGCATCCTTAGGTGAAGAGGAAATTGAATAAGCTCGTGATACCGGCATATCCTCAATGGTTTCGAAAACTGTAAGATATTTACCTGCTCCGAAGTAAGCAAACTGTGTTGTACCTTTATCATTATCAGGCACAAGAATAAAGCTTTTGCAGTTCTCCCCTCTTTCAATTACACTTTCAACAACAGCATACTGACGTTTAGGGTGGAGAGCCTTGGCAAGAGCTGTTGCCTGATCTTCAATTTCAATAAGCTCAGCCTGTGAACTCTCAAATCTTTTTTGCCTGTCACCAAGCATAGAGAAAAACTTAGTAAATTTTAAGGATTTGAAATTATCTGCCATATTATTTTCTCTCCTTCTTAAGTGCCTTGACAACAATGCCGCCGGCCTTTTCACCGGTGTAATAAGCACAGCCGTAACCGTCGCCGCGCTCCTGAGTTGCACCGCAAAAAAGGAAATTGTCAAAAGGTTGATCCTTCATATACTGGACGGTTCTCGGAATCATACTGTCCCATTTTTCAAGCATATAACCGTAGGGCGTACCATAGGGCGTGTTAAGATATCTTGCAAAAGTTGGCGGTAAAGCTATCTCAATTTCTTCAATATAAGGTGTGATTGAGATGTTGAGAGCCTTTTCACAGGTTTCAATCATATCCTTTGCAACCTTTGTTTTGAATCTCTTATAATCCTGAGGCTTGATATCCTTCATAACGTCACCGAAGGTCATTGTTGTAAGGAAAAGCTGACTTGTTCCCTTAGGTGTGCAATCAGGAATAATTTCATTAAGACAGTTAATGATACAATAACCGCCGAAATAATTCTGTGCAGCTTCATACTGCTTGTCAGAGTTTGCACTTGGAGCAATAAACACCGAATAATCTGTGATTCCGAGCTCTTCCTTAGTTTTGTTCATTCCAAGGTAAACAGTTGTAAGTGTACAGGCGATTTTTCTTGAATTGAGCATTTTAAGTTGTTTTTCAGGCACATCCTTCTTTTCGAAAAGATCGCTCCACACTCTGTTAGGAGTTGAGTTGCAGATGAAATATTTTCCGTACACTTCTTTTTCACCGTCAATAACAACTCCGGCAGGCTTTCCGCTCTTCATAATTACCTTGGTTACTTCTGAATTATACCAGATATCACCGCCGTTATCACGGATAACCTTGTCAAGAGCAAGACTCATTTCATGGCTTCTGTACTTAGGAATGCCGGTACCGTTCTGAACGTAGCTGTGAAGAACAGCCATATAATAGAGAAAGTCAAACTTTGAAGCGGGAGAACCCATATAACACCAATAGGTATTAAAGATGTCCTGAGCTTTCTGAGGCATCCCCAAAGAATCAAGACCCTCCTGCATTGTGTGTGAAACCATTCTCATAATATCGGGAAGATCTTTTACAGATGACAGTATCTGTGACGGATTGTCAAGACACTCAAAAGCCTTGAACATACGGATTGAAAGATCAAAAGCCTTCTTACAGCTTTCATAAGAGCCGGGAACAATTTCATCCAGCTTCCTTGCAAAATTCTCAAACCCGACAGGCATTCGGGCATCAACAGTGACGCTGACTCCGTTTTCATTAATGAAAGCATCCTTGTCACCTTCTTTTGCCGGCACAATCAGTCGGAAGGTTGAGTTATGTCTCAACCATTCAACATCAGCGTCAAACTTTTTGAACATTCCGTCGATTGAGCCGGGTGTATCAGGAGTGCCAATCCCGGCAAGCTCATGAAGAGAGGGCTCAAACTCAAATCTGCCTCTGACAAAGGAAGAAGCTGAACCACCCGGAATGTTGTGCCTTTCCAGAAGCAATGTGGAAAGACCCGCTTTGGCACAGGTTGCAGCTGCAGCAAGGCCGCCGTTACCCGCACCAATGACAATTACATCATAAGTTTTCATATATTTCCTCCTTAAAATTTTTCTTTTCTGTTTTGTCTATTCCCAAGATAGCCGTTGAAATAACTCCAAGCAAAAGCATCAGCAAGAGCAACAATCTTCTTTTCCTTAACAGATGCATATTTGCTTTCAGTCTTTATCAACACCGATAATTTCAAGTGCCTTTTTAAAGCTTTCTTTACTTTTCATTATACAAATCTGTGTACCGGGCTGAGGCAACTTACGATAATCACAGACAAAATTTTATAGCTGTAATAATTGGTATCGGTAATGTGATAAAAATCATAAATCGTAATATTTTCACCTTTTGGCGATCTTATAGTTTACTTTTAATCGCATCATTGACGGCTTCTCTTGTTCTGAGCAGCCATGCACTGTCGTGGGGGTAATCACTAAAGGTAAGAGTATGCTTTCCGTTTTCTTCAATGAGTTCAAGGCAAGTCTGCTTATCGGTCAGTCTGCAAAGAGTTTTAAGAGCGGCTCTGTCCTGAAGCGCATCATAAAACACCTTTAATCTCAGCGAGTGATAAGGCGAGCCGTCCTTTGCGGGATAAACAATAAAACTATCACCTGACGGGAATTCACCGCCCGCATCTGTAACAGTGAAAGGATCAATAAGGCCCTTTGAAAGTTTGCTGTAATAAAAATTATATCCCCACTGCAAAAAGCCTTTTATGTCATATTTAAACATCTGATAACCGATAACTCTTGTTCTGACTGACTCATTGCAGAAAAATCTGTTGGCAACATTATTTTTGTTCTGAGCACTGCAATAATATACCCAAAGATTATCGACCTTTCCGATAAAATTATGAATATGATCATTTGCAGGAATCGGATTTTTAACAATATTGAGGCGGTAGAACCAAAAATCTGAAAGAGCATCAACAATTTTATATCCTTCAAAAAGACTGCGGATATACTTTGAAGCCTTGCCGTAAGAAGCAATCATTGAGAAATTAGGCTCATCACTGACATGAATGAGCACCTTATCTTTGATACCTTTTGACTCAACATATTTCTTAAGCTCAACGGAAAAAGCCTGAAGGAAAGCTTTATATTTCTTTGAGTTTGCCTTAGTTTCCCAGCCAAAGAGCTTTTTATATTCTCCGTCAACAGTTGCCATTATTTTTGGAGCATATCTTGCTCCCCACTGAGAGAAGAAATGAGAAAACTCAAAATATTCAACATTACATCTGTTTGCCATTTCAATCCATCTTGTCAGCTTATCAAAATTGAAGGAATACTTACCATCATCAAGAGCAATGTCAACAAGCTGAACAGTGGGACGCTCTGTTTTATAAGCAGTATCAAGAGGAGGAGTGAATATGGGAGTAAGAACACAATTCATTCCGTATTCCGCTGCGGTTTTAAGAAAGTTTTCTGTTACTCTCCAATATTCATCGGAAAAAGCCTCAAAATTATAATAAGACATAAGACAGTCGGTATGGAACCAACAGGTATAAATAAAATCACCGAAATCAAGCTCAGCATCAATAATTTCTACATTGACTGATGCTTTTTCACCATCCAGTTCAATTTCAATCGCAGCTTCACCAATTTCATTTAAAGCCGCATCAACCTCAAACCAAAGAGCGCTGACACCTTTTTTAAGCTGTATTTTATCTTCAACAGGCAAAAGAAGATCGGGATAATAACCGCTTTCGCTGAAACGGTAATAATCATCTGCGCCTTTTTTGCTCATCGGAAGATCTGACTTGACGTGCTCAACTGTATAAACTCTGATACCCTTAAGCTCAGATTTTAAGCAAAGTTCTGCAACTGTATCCTCAACCGTTTCAACGGCAAGCTGAAAAGATTTCTTTTCATTTTTCAGCAAAGTAAACCTTTCGAGCGCTTCACCGGGCATCTTATCACTGTCATACAGCTTTTCCAGAGAAGAAATAATTTTAATGTTTTTGATACTGTTCAAATTTGTCACCTCTTGAATTTATATTTTTATTTGATTTTATCACGAAAAACAATTAAAATCAACGAATTTTTGTTATCCGTTGCAATAAACCAACAGAAAACTCATCTGATTGATAAAAAGCCGACGAGTTTTACTCATCGGCTTTTCATTATATATTATATTTCAATTAAGCAACAACTGCAATTCATTTAAGAAATCTGTTGATATACTCAAAAAGAAGCTCATCTGCTTTGTCTTTGGCTGATTCATCTTTCCCCAAATCATGATCTGCACCATCAAAAATGTTTAAAACATGCTCAACACCGTACTGTGTGAGAAGAGCATCAAGAGTGAGAGCATTTGAAAAAGGTACAATTGTATCAGCATTACCGTGATTGATAACTGTAGGAACACTATCAGCGCTGACATAAGAAACAGGTGAAACACTATAAAGAGCCTGCTTTGCATTATCTTTTGTTTCATAAGTGAATCTCTGACCGCAAGCTTTCGACATAAGATCACTTATTACCGCTTCATCTCCCAAAGCATTATTATGATAGAAATTGACGTCATAAAGATCGGTGGGTCCTGAATTGCTGACAACTGCAACAGGAGTAACGGGAGCCGCTTTCTTTCTTGCGTAAGCGTAAAGCATAGAAAGATGTCCGCCGGCACTGTCACCTGTAAGAAGCACCTTGTTAATGTTCACACCAACCTCAGCGCCCTTCTCTTTAATTGTCGCAAGAGCTGAATCAATGTCATCAAGTATATCGTGAATTGAAACATTTTCAGAAAGATATCGGTAATTGACAGATGCCGCTGCAATACCTAGACTTGATGCACCGTAATTCATTCCGCCTTTATAGCTCTCCTTATCTCCCGAAATCCAAGCTCCGCCATGAATGAACAAAACAAGGCCAAGGTCACCTGTTGCATCTTCCGGAATACAAAGATCAACAACCTGTCTTTCGTGTGTTCCGTAAGAAATATCAAAAAACGTCTGACAGTTGTAATGCTGTCCTCCAACAGAGCCCAACCCGAAAAGGCCCAAAAAGAAATTAATGATTGCCATAAAAAAAGCAATGATTTTATCAAACATATTGTTTCCTCCTTCAATTAAATGTTTTATTGTTACACAATAAAAATCGTGTATCTTTTCTCTGTTTACAGCTCAAAATTGCAACAAGTTAATAAATTGGAATTTGTCAAAGTTGTCGGCGCAGATATTCCACAATATTTCCATTCGTATCATAGAAACAAATGCTTCCTGCATTAAGGGGCAGGACGATGGCGAAAGGCTTGCCACTCTCAATATCAATCGCTCGAATGTTGTTGCCGTCATCTATTTCAAGACGAACAACATTTTGGGTATTCATTGAAATAAAGGCTCTTTCGTTATATCCCTCAACAACAAACTCTGCAATGTAATCTTCAACCTGAACTATATCGCCACCACCGCGGAAGAAATAGCCAAAAGATAAGCCAGGCCGATTTACATATATAGAATATGTGTGGTCTGTCTTGTCTTGCGGATAAGAAATAAAAGCAGCCATTGTATCAGAAATGCTTCCATCAACAATCCAATCATCCAAAATCATTTGAGATTGTCGAATGTCGGCTTTTAAACTGTTTGCAGTTTTGCTAATGTCACCGTTGCCATAAAGAAAAACGAAAAACAAAGTGCAGGCCAAAACTACACCCAAAAGTATTTTAGGTATCCGCATTTTCATTGTATGGTCACCTCGCCAAATTCTTGTTTGTTGAGTTGATTATATCAAAGCAACCTGAAAAAATCAAGGCGAAGCCTTGTATGTAATCCGTCGAAGACGGTATGTAATCACAACGAAGTTGTGGATGTAATCCTTTCAAAGAAAGGTATGTTATCAATCCGAAAGAGGAATGCACCAAGGTGATGACATACGCCTACAGCGATTACATACACGCTACGCGTGATTACATACCAATCCTTCGGATTGGATAAAAAAAGACACCGCATAAGCGATGTCTTTTTTTGGCAGGGATGGCAGGATTTGAACCTACGAATGTCGCAGTCAAAGTGCGATGCCTTACCCCTTGGCTACATCCCTAAATCCCTGTTTTTTGATAAAAAAAATGGGGTGGATAACCGGATTCGAACTGGCGACCTCCAGGGCCACAACCTGGCGCTCTAACCAACTGAGCTATATCCACCACAAATGGCGCGCTTGAAGGGGCTCGAACCCCTGACCTACTGCTTAGAAGGCAGTTGCTCTATCCAACTGAGCTACAAGCGCATATAAAGTTTTCTGGAGCGGGTGATGGGAATCGAACCCACACGACCAGCTTGGAAGGCTGGGATTCTACCATTGAACTACACCCGCGTACCCGTGCAACGTTGACTATTATATACAATCAACGTTGCATTGTCAAGTCTTTTTTGAAAATTATTTAAAATATTATTCAGATGTGGCTGAGTTTAAGTTTACCTTCAGAAACCTCAACTGCAATTGCCGTAACAGGAGTTGCAAGATTATCAATGATGATGTTTGCAATCTCGTCCTCAATCTCTCTGCGGATAAGATTTCTGAGGTCACGGGCTCCCCTGCTGCCGCCGATGCTTTTCTCAGCAAGATAAGCATTTACCTCATCTGTCCATTTGAAATCAATGCCTTTTTCAGCAAGAGTACCGACGAGTTCGCCAAGAAGAAGATCTGAAATTCTCTTATAATCTTCAACTGTAAGATCATTAAAAACAGCAATTTCATCAACTCTGCCGATGAACTCGGGACGAAGGAAATCTGAAAGTGCCTTGAGAACCTTGTCTCTTGTTACATCTGCTTTTTCTTTTCCGAAGCCGATTGCTCCGCCTTTTTTCTCACTGCCGGCATTAGAGGTCATAACAATAATTGTGTTTTCAAAATTAACTGTTCTGCCTTGAGCATCTGTTATTCTGCCTTCATCAAGAATCTGAAGAAGAATGTTGAGCACATCGGGATGAGCCTTTTCAATTTCATCAAACAGTATAACGCTGTAAGGCTTTCTTCTTACCTTTTCAGTAAGCTGACCGGCCTCATCATAACCTACATAACCCGGAGGTGAGCCGATGATTCTTGAAACACTGTGTTTTTCCATAAATTCAGACATATCAAGTCTGATAAGAGTTTCAGGAGTTGAAAAAAGCTCTTTGGAAATCTGCTTGACAAGCTCAGTTTTACCAACACCTGTGGGACCAACAAAGATGAATGAAGCAGGTCTTCGTCTGGGACTGATTTGAACTCTGTTTCTTTTGATTGAAGCAGCAATTGCTTTGATTGCATCATCCTGACCGATAACCCGTTCTTTAAGAATACCCTCAAGACCTGCAAGCTTGTGAAGATCACTTTCAATAATCTTTGAAGAAGGAATACCGGTCCAAAGCTCAATTACCTTTGCAATATCTTCTTCAAAAACATCATTCTTTGAAGCCTCTTCCTCAAGAGCAATAACATCAGCTTCATATTTGACAATCTCAGATTTAACTCTTGCAATTGCCTCATAATCAAGAGCCTCATGATCATTAATCAGATCCTCTTCATCTTCCTTGAGCTCATTAAGCTTTTTTTCAGCCATTTTAAGCTCACCGATTGCCTTATTACGAAGATTTGCACAGGTGCAGGCTTCATCAAGAAGGTCAATGGCTTTATCGGGAAGAAAACGGTCTGTGATATATCGTTCAGACAGAAGAACAGTTTTTCTAACAAGCTCATCAGAAATTCTGACACCGTGGAAACCTTCATAGTAACTCTTGATACCAAAAAGCATTTTTACGGCATCTTCAATTGACGGCTCGTCAATTTTTACAGGCTGAAATCTTCTTTCAAGTGCAGCATCCTTTTCAATATACTTTCTGTATTCAGTAAAGGTGGTTGCACCAACAACCTGAATTTCACCTCTTGAAAGAGCAGGCTTAAGAATGTTGGCTGCATTCATTGAGCCCTCTGCATCACCTGTGCCGACAAGAGTATGGATTTCATCAATGAAGAGAATAATGTTACCGTTTGACTTAACCTCATCAACAAGATTTTTGATTCTGCTTTCAAACTGACCTCTGAACTGAGTGCCGGCAACAAGAGAGGTAAGATCAAGAAGATGAACCTCTTTGTCAGAAAGTTGAGCAGGCACATCCCCTGTTGCAATTTTCTGAGCAAGAGCTTCTGCTATTGCAGTTTTTCCGACACCGGGCTCACCGATGAGACAAGGATTGTTTTTTGAACGTCTGCAAAGAATCTGAATTACTCTTTCCAGCTCTTTGTTTCTGCCGATGATATTGTCAATTTTGCCTTTTCTTGCTTTGGCAGTAAGATCAGTACAATAAAGGGAAATAAATTTCTTTGACTTGTTTCCTTTGTTGCGCTTGCTCTTTTTAGCCTTACCTTCTTTACCTGAAGATGTAACCTCTGCAAGCTCTGCATCGTCTGAATCCTCATCCTTACGCTGAACAAGACCGCCTTTTTTTGTCATATCACCCAAAAGCCCCTGAAGAAAAGGAATCGTGGGAGATCCGCCGCTTTCAAAACCGCCGTCTTCGTCAGAATCGGGGAACATCTCTGCAAACTGATTGCCGATTGAATCAACATCCTCCTCAGTGATGCCGAGGCTGTCCATCATCTGCTTGATGGGTCCGATATTAAGCTCCATTGCACAGTTAAGACAAAGCCCCTCGGGCACTGTTTTGTCGTCAATAATTTTTGAAATAAATATAACCGCAGGTCGTTTTTTACACCTGCTGCAAATCGCTTTTTTCATTGAAAATATCTGCGCCGAAGCTGAGCTTCGACGCTTCCTTTCATAAAATTTTAAGTATAATTATTTCTTCTCGGCTTTTCTGTTGTCGAAATATTCCTTGAACTGTCTGAAGGTTTCAGGCATATAGCTCAGGAATGCAACAACAGTCATGATAGCAGAAACAATAACTATACCGCCAACTAAAGCGTTGGGAAGTGTGTAATATTCAGCAAAAGCACCGACATCGGCACCGAATGCCATAATGATAACCATACCGACATAGAAAATGAGGGTTGCAAGCTTTCCGAAGATTTCAGCTGCACCGGGTCTGATGTTAAGCAGAAGCATAACGAGACCGCCGATAAGCATAATTGCTTCTTTGATAAGGAAAACAAGGAAAACATAACCGAAAGCTCTTATCATCTGATCATCAGCCTTGCGGAAGGAAAGAAGAAGAACAACTGCAATTGTCAGCTGTGACAGCTTGTCAGCAACGGGATCAAGAACCTTACCGAGAGCGCTGACCTGATTGAACTTTCTTGCAATCTGACCGTCAAAGGTATCAGTAAGAGCTGAAACAGCAAGAACGATAACTGCTTCAATTTTCATATCGTTATAGAAAAGATATGCGAAAACAGGTGTAAGAAGAATTCTGATTACAGACAAGAGATTGGGAATTGTGCAACAGCCTTTAAATAAATCTTTCATATTAGTTTACCTCACTTTTTTAATTAATAACCGCACCGCTTATGGCAGAAATCAAATCCTGAGACATTTTGATGATATAAGATTGTTCAATCAGCTCAAGAAGACCGTCAGAAGCAGGGATCAAACTAATAACAGCTGAAATGATTACAACAACAATCATGCCTCTGAAGATACCCACAACAACACCGAGACTCTTGTTGAGCTGCTTGACAACAGGTATTTTTTTGATAATAAAATCAAGAAGCTTGACAGCAATTTTAATGCCAATAACAAAAACAATTGCAAGAACAATAAACAGCAAGAACTGAATCACTGCAGTACCTACGGGACGGACAACATTGTTCATAAGATTATCAACAACAGTTCCGTTTGAAAGAGATGACTGTGACACTTGAGCAAGAAGCTCCTGCTTGTCAATGCCGATGATGTTCATCAGACCGTTATATGTATCGGGAATTGAATTGATTGCCTGCTCAACCTGAGCACCGTAATCAGTTGTGCCGACTGTTCCGAGGCTTTCAGTCAGCGTGCTTCTTGCGGGTCCCTGAATAAAGTTTTCATAAAAGCTTTCCGCCAGCTGATTGGAAAAAATTCTTGCAAGAAAGAACGCAATAAATGAGCCTATAAGATCAAAGAGGCTTCTGAAAAAACCTTTTTTAAAAGAGCTGAAAATCACAAGCACAAATATTACAGCAAGGATTATATCAAAAATATACATCGTTGATTACCTCCTTAGTATATATAATTCATTATACCACGATACTACAAATTTCTCAAGAGAATACCGAAGAATAATAATTAAAATTTTTTATTTGCAAATGTCAATTATATCATCAGAATAAAAATACAGCTTTTTCTTACAGATAAACATATGATCTCCGTCAATTGTATCTTCTGTCATTTTTTTGAAGGTGCCGTCATTCACTGAAATAAACACACCGTCCTTTGTAAGCATATATGCTTTTTTTCCAAAACAAAGAATTTCCCTTGCTTTTTCCTTGGTAAGTCCAACATAAACAATTTCATTTTTCTTGTTATAAATGGTAATTTTGTTATCTCCTGAAGCGGAAAAAGATTCAGAAAGAACAGCGCAGTTTCCGTTTGAATCTGTGTCAAACAAAGTTATCTCCTGGTCAAACTCCATTATCTGAGGTTCGAACTTAACATCCTTGAGATCAAAAACAAATCTTGAATCCGAACATAACGCGGACAGATCGTTACCGGTGAGATTGACACTCACAACAGATTTTCCGTCAAGACGGTATTGTTTTAAAGTTTCGTTTTCTTTTTTGTCAACAGCATATATTACAGAATAAATGCTTCCGTTTTCTACGCCGATTGCACCCGCTGTAAAATAATCGGCATCGTTGTTAAGATCAACACTGACAACATACTCATTTGCACATGACCAGCCGAAAATCTTTTCACCGGTTTTATCATAATGATAAACCTCTGTCGCCGTGCTGTTTCCTTTGACAGCAAAAACAACATCACCATTATTATTAATCTGTGCACACAGAATTGAGTTTTCAGCTTTGCCTTTTGCAAGAACACCTTTATGGTTAAAAATTATAAATTCACTTGCTCCTCTGTCGAATACCACACCGTATTTATCACTTGTTTCAACAATCGGCTCTTTAAAGCTGAAGTTATAAACAAAACTGATTTTTCCCTTGGAGGTAAAACAGGTAAGCAATCTTTTGCTGATAACAAAAATTTCCGATGAGAATGACTTGATGTCAATTATATCGCTGCTGTTATAAGCAACGGGAAAACCACCCACATAATTAACCTGAGAAATAAGCTCAGTGTCCTGAGTTGCTTCTTCTTCAAGAAGCTTGTCTGAGTTATTTGCAAAAGCGCCGATAATAATACCGGAAACTGCAACGAATAAGACAAGTAAAATTACTAAGGCTATTTTTTTGCCCTTATTTAATTTTTTGGATTTATTATCCTTTTTCGGACCATCCGTATTATTGAGTTTAAATATCTTAGTGTTTTTCTTCTGCATTTTTATCACCTTAAACAATAAATCAATAGTACACCTTGTTCAGATACAGACCCTGGGGCTGAGCTGTTATTCCGGCTCTGAGTCTGTCCTTCGAAAGAATTATATCTCTGATTGTATCGGCTTCGATTTTTCCTTGTGAAATATAAAGAAGCGTACCAACCATAATTCTTACCATATTATAAAGGAATCCGTCACCTGTAACTGAAAAGATTACCATATCTCCTTCTCTTCTTACAGAGCAGTCACTGATTGTTCTGACGGTGTCCTTCACAATGCTGCCGCTTGCACAAAAGGCAGCAAAATCATATCTTCCGATAAAATCCTTGGCTTGTCTGTCAAGAAAATCAGCGTCAATTTCATATGGAAAAAAGAGTGTATAATCATTAAGAAATGGATTTCTGATTTTCCCGTTCCAGATTTTATAAATATATTCCTTGCCCTTACAATCAAATCTTGAATGAAAATCAAGAGGAACATATTCGCAATTATATGCTCTGATGTCCTCAGGCAGAACAGCATTAAGTCCCTTGATGATTTTTTCTTCGTCTCTGTAACCCTCAAAAATAAAGTTACAGCAAAACATATTTGCATGAACCTTGCTGTCAGTTCGGCTACAGCCGTTGACGGTTATTTTTTGATCAAAAATACGTTCAGCTGCCTGTGTGACCTTTTCCTGAACGGATACCGCATTTTCCTGCATCTGCCAGCCATGATAAGAGGCTCCGTTATAAGCAAGAGTGATTTTGACGTTACTTTTCATTTAAATCACCGCACCAAAATAATGATTAAGAGCAAGAACACCTACCAAAGCAGACGCAAATACTCCCAATGCAAGAAAATCACTTGCGCGTAGTTTCATCTGCTTCATTCGTGTTCTGCCTTCACCGCCGGTATAACAACGGCAGCTCATTGCAAAAGCAAGCTCATAAGCTCTTCTGAAGGCCGAAATAAATAAAGGTATAAGAATAGGCACAAGAGCTTTGATTCGTTCAATAAATTTTCCGTTTTCCAGATCTGCTCCTCTCGCCTTCTGCGCATTGGTTATTCTTTCAATTTCCTCAATAAGAGTCGGTATGAATCTCAGCGCAAGTGTCATCATCATTGCAAGTGTGTGAACCTGAATTTTAAACACCTTAAGAGGAGAAAGCAATTTTTCAATAGCATCGGTAAGCATTGTGGGCACAGTTGTATAAGTGAGAATTGAGCTGCTCATTATAAGGCAGACAATTCTTACCGCCATAAAAACTGCTGTGAAAAATCCTGAACGAGAAATATGGATAAATCCGATATCCACAAGGTAATCCTCACCTGTTGCATAAAACATATTAATTACAGCAGTGAAAATAACAATCGGAACAATCGGTTTAAGACTTTTGAAAAACATTCTGAAGGGAACTGTCGAAGCTGCAATTGAAGCAACAAGAAGAACACACATCAAAGCAAGAGAAATGAAGTTTTTGCACATAAAAATTATTGCAATAAACAGAGCAGTAAGAATAATCTTCATTCGGGGATCTAGTCTGTGAACAAAGGAATTACCCTTATAATAGCTGCCGATGGTAATATCACTTATCATCAGAGCGCCCCCCTTTCAGAAGCTTTAAAAGCTCAATTTCAGCCTGCTCAATTGTGTAAATGTTACAGGCCACATCATAGCCTTTATTTCTCAGCTTCAAAAACAGCTTTGTCAAAGCAGGAATGTTCAGACCCATTTCAACAAGCTCAGCACTGTGAGAAAAGACGTTATCAACCGTGTCATAGTAAGCAACACGTGAATCATTCATAACAAGAACCTTTGTTGCAATTTTTGAAATATCCTCCATACTGTGAGAAACAAAAAGAACAGTTTTTCCTGTAAGGTTTCTGTATTGCTTTATAAGAGAAAGGATTGTATCTCTGCCTTTAGGATCAAGACCGGCACAAGGCTCATCAAGAATGAGCACGTCAGGCTCCATTGCCATAACACCCGCAATGGCCACTCTGCGTTTTTCACCGCCGGAAAGATCGAAGGGAGATTTATCAAGATAAGATTCATCAAGACCGACAAATTTGATTACAGATTTTATTCTTTTATCAATCTCTTCATCTGAATGCTTCATGTTTTTAGGACCGAAGGCTATATCTTTATATACGGTCTCTTCAAAAAGCTGATATTCAGGATACTGAAAACAAATACCAACCTTGAATCTTACATCTCTTATTTTGTTTTTGTCCTCCCAGATATCTTTTCCGTCAAGATAAACAACACCTGAGCTGCCCTTTAACAGGCCGTTGAAATGCTGAATAAGAGTACTTTTACCTGAGCCCGTGTGACCGATGATTCCCACAAGCTCACCCTCATCTATTTTAAGACAAACGTCTCTTATTGCATGAACCTGAGAAGATGTGCCTTTTGAATAAACATAAGTCAGATCTTTAGCTTCAAGAATTATTTTACTCAATTTCTGTCCTCCATTAAGTTGACAATATTTTCATATAATTCATCAACATCAAGTATATCAGGCGGAAGATTAATTCCGTCTTTAATCAGCTCAGCTGTAAGCTCAGTCACCTCAGGAACATCAAGAGAGACCTTTTTCAGAGTGTCAATGTTAACAAATACCTCTGGGGGCTTGCCGTCAAGAATAACCTTTCCGTCATCCATAACAATAACCCTGTCAGCCTTAACAGCTTCGTCCATATAATGAGTTATGAAAACAACGGTGATGCCATGCTCTCTGTTAAGTCTGATTACGGTTTCCATAACCTCTCTTCTGCCTCTCGGGTCAAGCATAGCGGTAGGCTCATCAAGAACAATGCACTCGGGCTTCATTGCAATAATACCCGCAATGGCTACTCTCTGCTTCTGACCGCCGGAAAGCTTGTGGGGCTCAAAGTTTCTGAATTCATACATACCGACGTTTTTAAGAGCCTCATCAACTCTTCTTCTGATTTCAGTCGGTTCAACACCAAGATTTTCAGGTCCGAAGGCAACATCATCTTCAACAATTGTTGCAACAATCTGATTATCAGGATTCTGAAAAACCATACCGACTCTCTGTCGAATATCATAAAGACGGCTTTCATCTGAGGTATCAATTCCGTCAACATAAACCTTACCGCTCTGAGGCACCGCAATGGCATTACAAAGCTTGGCAAGAGTTGATTTTCCGCACCCGTTGTGTCCGAGAACAGCCACAAAGCTGCCTTTTTCAATTTTAAGATTCATATTTTCAATAACGTTATCGACTGCATTTGAATCAAATTCATCCGTGTAACCGAAAGTAACATTATCAAATTCAATATAATTACTCAAATATATCAACCTCTGATTTTATTTTTCCCAGATTGCTGAAGCTCCGCAAGGAAGCACCATCCCGGTTTGTGAAACGGGCAAGCCTATTTCCGAAGATGATACCTTACCCGAAAACTTCTTTTTTACAACAGCTCCGAGTATGTATTCCATAACCGATGATGAAAGACCTGTTGTGTAAGAATTAATGAGCATCATAAGTGAATCTTCATATAAAAGCTCACTGCAAAGCTCAACAAAATTATAAACCTCATCCTCAAGCTTCCAGACCTCGCCGCCTGGCCCTCTGCCGTATGAAGGCGGATCCATAATGATAATATCATATTTATTACCGCGACGGATTTCTCTCTGAACAAACTTGATACAGTCGTCAACAATCCATCTTACGCTTCCGGATTCAACACCCGAAGAAACGGCATTTTCTCTTGCCCAGGCAACCATTCCCTTTGAAGCGTCGACGTGTACAACATGAGCATTTTCCATCAAAGGAGCAATTGTAGCACCGCCTGTATAAGCAAACAGATTAAGCACCTTGACGGTTCTGCCGGCATTTTTGATAATTTGTCTTGTATAATCCCAATTAACTGCCTGTTCAGGAAAAAGACCTGTATGCTTGAAGCCCATTGTTTTGATATTGAATTTCATATCTTTATATGAAATTGTCCAGAAAGCAGGCATCTTACTTTTAACATCCCAGCATCCGCCTCCGCTTTTTGAGCGGTGATAATAAGCATCTGCCTTTTTCCACAAGGGATTTGTTTTAGGTGTTTTCCAGATAACCTGAGGGTCAGGTCTGACAAGAATAATATCTCCCCATCTCTCAAGTCTCTCTCCGTCTGAGCAATCAATAAGCTCATAATCTTTCCAATCTTTAGTATATCTCATAAAATTTTTCCTTTATTTTATAATATTACTTGTTTTCAACAAAAGGAATTCCCAGATGCTCATAAGCAGCAAGAGTTGCAACCCTGCCTCTTGGCGTTCTTCCGAGAAAGCCAATCTGCATCAGATAAGGCTCATATACATCCTCAATTGTTACAGCCTCTTCACCGATTGCCGCAGCAATGGTTTCAAGTCCGACGGGACCTCCGCCGTAGCTTTTAATCATTGTTGTAAGAAGAATTCTGTCAATCGAGTCGAGACCAATGTTGTCAATCTCCATTTTTTCAAGTGCGAGGTCTGCACTCTTTTCATCAATAATGCCGTTTCCGACAACCTGAGCAAAATCTCTTGCTCTTTTAAGAAGCCTGTTGGCAATTCTCGGGGTACCTCTTGAACGAGAAGCAATTTCCAAAGCACCATGCTTATCGATTTCAATACCGAGAATACCGGCACTTCTTGTTACAATCTTAGCAAGCTCTTCGGGAGTGTAAAGCTCAAGCCTGAGAATAACACCGAAACGGTCTCTCAAAGGAGCTGAAAGCTGTCCTGCTCGGGTCGTTGCTCCTACAAGTGTAAATTTAGGCAGATCAAGTCTGATTGAACGCGCAGACGGGCCCTTACCGATAATGATGTCAAGAGCATTGTCCTCCATTGCAGGATAAAGCACCTCTTCAACACTTCTGTTAAGACGATGTATTTCATCAATGAAAAGAACATCACCTTCATTAAGGTTTGTCAAAAGAGCTGCAAGATCTCCTTGCTTTTCAATTGCAGGACCCGATGTAACTCTGAAATTAACATTCATTTCATTGGCAATGATGCCTGCAAGAGTGGTTTTACCGAGACCCGGAGGACCGTAAAGAAGAACGTGATCAAGTGATTCTCCTCTTTCCCTTGCCGCTGTTATATATATTTCAAGATTTTCTTTTGCTTTTTCCTGGCCAATATAATCTCCCAGAACCTTAGGTCTGAGTGAGACCTCAATATCTGAATCCATATTGGTGAAATCAGGAGCAATAATTCTTTCTTCAAAATCCATTTATATCACCTTTAATGTTTTTTAACTTAAAATAAAGCCTGTCACATAGACAAAATTCTTAAAGCACCTTTGATAAGATTCTCAACGCTGAGTGAAGAATCGAGCTTACTCACTGCCACGGAAGCTTCCGACTGACTGTAGCCGAGCATTGTCAGCGCAGCCACAGCTTCACTTGTGTTTTCCATATCATTAACTGCGGTGACAGAATCAAGCTTTTCAGCTTCAGCCGAAGAGGCTGACACAACCGATTTAACCTTATCCTTCAGATCAAGAATGATTCTCTGTGCAATTTTCGGTCCGACGTTCTGAGCTTTTGTGATTGATTTGACATCGTTTGCGGAAATACTCAGAGCAAGTTTTTCGGGAGGAAGAACCGAAAGCACGGAAAGAGCCGCCTTAGGACCGACTCCGTTGACAGAAATAAGCATTCTGAACCATTCAAGCTCATATTCAGTTGTAAAACCATAAAGGTCAAGAGCATCTTCTCTGACATAGAGATGAGTAAACAGAGTTGCAGTTTCACCGCATATAACATTATAAAGAGTATTGCTTGAAGTAAAGCATCTGAAGCCGACTCCTGAGCACTCAATAACTACATCGGAAATTCCGGCATTAATCACCTTTCCTGTAAGGCTGTAAAACATTTTATATTCCCCTTTTGATTCTTATATTCTGCATAAGCGAACCGCTTGCGTGTGCGTGACAAATTGCCATTGCAAGAGCATCAGCCGTGTCGTCCGGCTTAGGCACCTTTTCAAGAGCAAGAATACGTCTTGTCATTTCCTGCACCTGTTTTTTTTCAGCTCTGCCGTATCCTACCACACTTTGCTTAACCTGCAAAGGAGTGTATTCAAAGGTTTTCACTCCTTTTTTCTGAGCTGCAAGCATTATGACGCCCCTTGCCTGACTTACATCAATAACAGTTTTTGCGTTGCTGTTGTAAAAAAGCTTTTCAATTGCCATTGCTTCGGGATTATATTTATCAATAATATCCGAAAGCTGATCATAAATCATTTCAAGTCGCACATTGAAGGGTGTGTTTGCCTGTGTAAGTATTGCACCGTAATCAATAACATTGAAATGGTTGTTCCTGTAATCTATAATACCGTAACCAACAATGGCATAACCCGGGTCAATTCCTAAAATTATCATGGCACACTACCTCATCATAATTATTAAGTAATTATATCACATTGCATAAACTATGACAATAGCAAATATGAAAAATATCTTCTGTATGAAAAAGCAAAAATCCCGTAAATCTGAAGACTTACGGGATTTTTCTTAGTTTTTAATAAGATGTTTTTACACGCCGAAAAGAACGAGTAAAGACACAACCAGTGACAGAACGAAGAAGATAGCACCGGCAATCTTTGTGAACTTGCCAAGCTTTGCTTCGATTGTTCTGCCCTTGTTCTTGCCAAAGAAAGTTTCAGCTGCACCTGAAACTGCCCCTGAAAGACCCTGCTGTTTGCTTTCCTGAAGAGCAACAAGAACAATAATAACAATTGAAACGATAATAACCAAAAATGATAATACGTACTGAAGCGCTGTCATTTAACTAACCTCCAAATTTTAATACACATCATTTTACCATAACAAACCCAAAAATGTCAATAGTCTGTTAAACTTTTTTAAAAATCACAAACTCATCAGCGAATCAGTCAATCTCACTGTCGAGTATAGCTTTTCCTGTACCCTCAACAGCTTCTTTTGTCACGGTAAGCTTACCGTAAACATCATCTGCGGGGATTTCATACATATAATCCAAAAGAAGCTTTTCAATAATTGATCTCAAGCCTCGTGCACCTGTCTTAGCCTCAAGAGTTTTATCAGCTATAAGCAGGAGTGCCTCATCCTCAAATTCAAGATCAATATTATCAATGCTGAAAAGATACTGATACTGCTTTATAATTGCATTTTTAGGCTCAGTCATAATTCTGACAAGAGCTTCCTTATCAAGATCATCAAGAGCTGTGATAACGGGAAGTCTTCCCACAAGCTCAGGAATAAGACCGAATTTTACAAGATCGTGATGAACAACCTGATGCATTATCTTGTTTGTGTCAAAATCAGCCTTGTTTTTAATCTGAGCACCGAAGCCGAGTCCTGAGTTGCCCATTCTCTTTTCAACAATCTTTTCAATGCCTTCAAAAGATCCAGCGCAGATGAAAAGAATGTTTGCAGTATTAATCTGAATGAATTCCTGCTGCGGATGCTTTCTGCCGCCCTGAGGAGGAACATTTGAAACAGTTCCTTCAAGAATCTTCAGCAACGCCTGCTGAACACCTTCACCGCTGACATCTCTGGTGATTGATGTGCTTTCGCTTTTTCTGCCGATTTTATCAATTTCATCGACATAAATAATGCCTCTTTCAGCTCTTTCAACATCTCCGTCAGCAGCCTGAATGAGTCTGAGAAGGATATTTTCAACGTCCTCACCGACATAACCCGCTTCTGTGAGAGTTGTTGCATCAGCAATTGCAAAAGGAACATCAAGGATTCGAGCAAGAGTCTGAGCAAGCATTGTTTTACCGACACCTGTGGGTCCAAGCATAAGAATATTACTCTTGCTGACCTCTACGCCGTCATTCTTACCTGCATATATACGCTTATAGTGGTTATAAACCGCTACACTGAGAGCTTTCTTTGCTTCATCCTGACCGATAACATATTCATCAAGAAGAGCCTTTATTTCACTGGGCTTTTTAAGAGCAGAAAAATCTGAAACCTGAGAATCATCTGCATTTTCAAGTTCTTCTTCAACAATTGAGCGGCAAAGATTGACACATTCATCACAAATGTAAACACCCGGTCCCGCAATCAAAGTTCTTACATCACTCTGAGTCTTGTTGCAAAAGGAACACTTAACTGACTTTTCTCTGTTGTCTCCGTCTTTTGCCATAAATTAACTACTCCTTTGATTATCTCTTATCTAAAATTTTGTCCACAATACCGTATTCAAGAGCTTCCTGAGCAGTCATAAAGTTATCTCTTTCGGTATCCTGAGCAATAATCTCAATATCCTTACCTGTGTTTTCAGCAAGAATTTTGTTGAGCTTGGCCTTTGTTCTGAGAATATGATCAGCAACAATCTTGATGTCTGTTGCCTGGCCCTTTGCACCGCCTGAAGGCTGATGAATCATAATCTCACTGTTGGGAAGTGCAAATCTCTTTCCCTTTGTGCCTGAGGAAAGCAGAAAAGCGCCCATGCTGGCAGCCATGCCCATACAAATTGTTGACACATCACACTTGATGTACTGCATTGTGTCATAAATAGCCATACCTGCAGTTACTGATCCGCCGGGGCTATTGATATAGAAGCTGATGTCCTTTTCAGAATCCTGGCTTTCGAGGAAAAGAAGCTGAGCAACAACAAGAGAAGCTGTTGCATCATTTACTTCATCTGAAAGTACAATAATTCTGTCATTGAGAAGTCTTGAATAAATGTCATACTGACGTTCTCCTCTGTTAGTCTGTTCAACAACATAAGGTACTAAAGGCATAATGTTTCCTCCATATCTGTATAATACTCAGGTCGGAGCCGCCGCAATAAACAGCTCCGACCGCTTTTTAATATTTTGTGTTAATAAAAGCTGAATTAATCAGATTTTATTCTGCGTCAGCCTCAGCCTTTTCTTCTTTCTTAGCCTTGGCTTTTCTTGCTGTTGTAACCTTTGCATTTTCTTTTACAAAAGCAAGAGCTCTCTCGTTGAGAAGATCCTTCTTAAGTCCTTCTGTGGGAACCATTTCCTTGATCTTTTCAACTTCCATTGAATATCTCTCAGCAAACTTGTTGTATTCTTCTTCAAGCTCTTCGTCTGAAATCTCAAGATTTTCAAGAGCTGCAACCTTCTCAAGAGCAAGACGAACCTTAACGTTCTTTTCTGCTGAAGGTCTGATTGTTTCCTTGTACTGCTCAACTGTTGAGCCTGTGTACTGAAGGTATGTTTCGAAATTAAGACCCTGCATTGAAAGTCTGTAATCAATATCTCTGATCTGATTGTCCATTTCAGATTCAAACATACATTCGGGGATTTCGCCCTTTACGTTTTCACCGAGCTTATCAAGAAGCTGTGATTCGATTTCCTTGTCATTAGCAGCTTCCTTCTGAGCCTTGATTTCCTTTTCAATTGACTTCTTGAGATCAGCAACTGTTTCACAGTCAGCTGCATCCTGAGCAAACTCATCGTCAACCTCGGGAAGCTCCTTAGCCTTGATTTCATGAAGCTTGATTTTGAAAACAGCATCCTTATCAGCAAGCTCAGGTGTGTATTCTGTGGGGAACTTAACGTTTACATCAAATTCTTCACCTGCATTGTGTCCGATAATCTGCTCTTCAAAGCCGGGGATGAACTGACCTGAGCCGATTGTAAGCTCATAGTTTTCACCCTCACCGCCTGCAAAAGCAACACCGTCAACAAAGCCCTTGAAGTCGATAACAGTGATATCACCATCAACAACAGCTCTGTCTGTAACTTCAACGATGCGTGCATTTCTTTCAACAAGCTCGTTGATCTTTGCTTCAATTTCTTCTTCTGTTGCTTCAACCTTTTTCTTTGTTGCCTTAAGCTCCTTGTAAGCTGTAAGCTCGATTTCAGGCTTTACATAGATTTCAACAATCATTTCAATGCCTTCTGCACCGATTTCCTTGACATCTACATTCTTTGTGCCTACGATTTCAAGATTTGCCTCAGCAGCTGCACTTTCAACAGCAACGGGGAAACAAATTTCAAGAGCCTCTTCATAGAGCCAGCCCTTACCGTAGAAATTTTCAGCCATCTTACGTGTTACCTTACCCTTACGGAAGCCGGGAAGCTGAATCTTGTTCTTCTGCTTTGCAAAAGCCTTGTTCTGTGCTGCATCAAAATCTGCTGCGGAAACAGAGATTTCAAGAGCATAAACATTTGTTTCAACATTGTTTGATGATTTTAAACTCATTTTAAAACTCCTATCCGGATATTATGTCTTGCATAAATCCAATTTGTTTTTAACTTTTTTATTATAACAGAAATGTAAATACATTTCCATAGTTTTTTTAAATTTTTTCGATAATTCTGGGGCAAAATTCAAGATAATCAGCCGAAACAAGAGAAAATTTGATTCCGTCAACCTCTTCACACACTGCCTTAAGCGTTGATTCACCGTGCAGATGCCCATAATAGCATCTTTTTATGTCGTGCTTTTTCAGCACCTCGAATATCTCCTCACACCTTTGGTTAAGCATAACAGGAGGATAATGAAGAAAAACTATCAGCTCTCCCCCAAGCTTTTTACCTTCAGTGATTGATGTGTCAAGTCTTGAGGCTTCTCTGAGAATGACCTTTTTGTCGGCACCGGTCTGAGCATCGTAAAACCACCCTCTGCTGCCGGCAATAACAAAGTCACCGATCTTATACGCGTTGTTGTGAAGTATCGAAATTGTGTCAAAGGACTTCTCCTCAAGGAATTTGTCCATCTTTCTTTTTGTGTTCCACCAATAATCATGATTACCTTTGAGAATAATCTTTTTTCCGGGAAGACTGTTGATAAATCTGAAATCCTCTTCAGCCTCCTGAAGAGACATTGCCCAGGAAATATCGCCTGGTATAACTACCGTGTCATCATCTTCAATTACAGCTTTCCAATTTTTTTCGATGCGTAAGACATAGTCTGTCCAACCACGGAAAATATCCATCGGTTTATCGCATGCAAAAGACAGATGAGTGTCTCCGATTGCAAAAATTGACAAAATGACACCTCCGTTATTACTCAGATGCCGAGCATACGGTAAACCATCTGAGTCATTTCTTCTTTGTTGCAGCAATCAGTAAATCTGGGTTCCTTGCCTCTAAGGTTGGCAAGCTGTTCCGGACAGGGAGCACCTGTTTTTTCAATCAGAAGCTCAACCTGAGCAAACTCATCAGAATCTGCTGGGATTTCACCGTTGACTGCTTTGAGAACTGCAGCAGAGAATTTATAGGGATTTGCTGTTGAAGCAATCACTGTTTCGGTTTTATCACCGCTCTCGGCAGCATAATCCTCATATACCTTGATTGCAACAGCTGTATGTGTGTCGCAAAGATATCCATTTTTATATGTATCGCTGATTGTTTCGGCAGTCTGAGCATCGTCACAGCAGCCGCCCTCAAAAAGCTCACAAACAAGATTTTTAACATCTTCAGACACAGTGTATCTGCCTTCAGCTGAAAGTGATGACATCCACTTGCTTACAGTTTCGGAATTTTCACCGCAAAGGTGGAAAAGAAGTCTCTCAAGATTTGAGGAAATGAGAATGTCCATTGAAGGAGATGTTGTTGTATAGAACTGTCTGTTCTTATCATATGTACCGCTTTTGATGAAATCGGTGAGAACGTTGTTTGAGTTGGAAGCACAGATAAGCTTTCCGACGGGGATACCCATTCTCTTTGCATAATAAGCTGCAAGGATGTTACCGAAGTTGCCGGTGGGTACAACAACATTTATTTTATCACCGTTTTTAATTGTGCCGTTTTCAATAAGGTCACAGTAAGCGGAAATATAATAAACAATCTGAGGAACAAGTCTGCCCCAATTGATTGAGTTTGCTGAAGAAAACATCATTGAATTTTCATCAAGCTTTGCAGCGATTTCCTTGTCAGTGAAAATTGCCTTTACTCCGCTCTGAGCATCGTCAAAATTTCCGTTGATTGCACAGACACTGACATTTTCACCACTCTGTGTTGTCATCTGAAGCTTCTGCATGGGACTGACACCGTCATTGGGATAAAAGACCATAATCTTTGTGCCTTCAACATCCTTGAAGCCTTCAAGGGCAGCCTTGCCGGTATCACCTGAGGTTGCAACAAGAATAACAATTGTTTTATCTGCAACTGTCTTTTTTGCAGCTGTTGTAAGAAGATAAGGAAGAAGCTGAAGAGCCATATCCTTAAATGCACAGGTGGGACCTCTCCAAAGCTCAAGAATGTTTTCTCTGTCAGCAATTCTCTTGATGGGAGAAACCTTTTCACTGCTGAATTTTCCTGCAGCATAAGCTCCGTTTACACAATAATCAAGCTCCTGCTCTGTGTAATCGGTAAGATAAAGAGAAAGAACCTTCTTTGCTCTTGAAATATAATCAAGAGGAACAAGAGAGTCAATGAACTCAGCGCTGATTTCAGGTATAGTCACAGGAACAAAAAGTCCGCCGTCTGCAGAGATACCCTGCGCAATTGCCTGAGCAGATGAAACTCTTACACTTTTATCTCTTGTACTTGTATAAAGCATATTTATACCTCCATAACTAACAATTATTTTATTTTAACATATATATTTAAATTTGTAAAGCGTTAAAGCTCATCAAAAAATATCATATCTGCCTGAAAAATCCATACTTTCAAAGGCATTTTCAATGTTATTATATCTTTTGATCAATCCGTCACTGTGCCATATCTCAAAAACATCAAAACGCGGCTGTTTTTCACAGTCCGTATCCTCAATATATTTAATTGCAGTGAGAATCAGACGCTCCTGTTTTCTTCTGTCAACAGCCATTGACGGACTGGTACAGCCGAAATTGCGGGATTTGACCTCACAGAACACAATAAAATCATCATTTTCTGCAATGACATCAATTTCACCGTATCGGGAGTGATAGTTTTTACAGATAACATTAAAACCCGCTTTAACATAATATTCGGCAGCAAAAGTCTCTCCTTTATCACCAATAGATTTTTTATCCATTTCAGCCACCGATTATCTTTTTAAGAAAGCTTCGTCTGTGAATCGGACAGATGCCGTATTTTTCAATCATTTCATAATGAAGCTTTGTTCCGTAACCCTTATGCTTGGCAAACTGATACTCGGGATATTCCTTATCCACTTCAAGCATATATCTGTCTCTTGTAACCTTTGCGAGAATTGATGCGGCGGCAATCGAAACTGATTTTGCATCACCTTTTATAACTGTTTTTTCACAAATGCTCAAACCCGGCTTTCCGCTTCCGTCAATCAAAGCAATATCAGCTTTAACAGACAAGCCTTCAACCGCTGTTCTCATTGCGAGAAATGTTGCCTGAAGAATGTTGATTTCATCAATGATCTTTTCATCGATCATAACAACATTATAAGCAATTGCTTTTTCCTTGATTATATCAAAAAGAGCTTCTCTTTTTTTCTCACTGATTTTCTTTGAATCGTTTAAACCCGGAATCTCACAGTTTTCGGGAAGAACAACCGCAGCCGCGCACACAGGACCGCAAAGAGGTCCCCTGCCTGCCTCGTCAATACCGCAAATAACCTTGTAACCTTCGGAAGCTGCTTGTGCTTCAAGTTCATAATCCACCATAAAATACCCTCATTTTCACTTTATAATACTCCAACATTCTATCCCTAACAGTCTTTTTTGTCAATAAGCTGAAAAATAAAAATCCACCGCAGAAAAGCGGTGGATTAAGACAAATAACAAATCAGATAATCTTGCAGAAATTGAAGATTGCTTCGGGAAGCTCTTCCTTGTCAGCAGAAATTGTGAAAACAAAATCCTTTTCAGTTGTTGCTGAAAGCTCATAAATTCTTTCAAGGAAAGAAGCAAGAGCATTGTAATCTCTGCCGCCGATTCTGAGAGTTGCATCAACAAGTACATCTGTGATGTCGTGATTACCTGCACAAACACCTGCAAGGAAGCCGAAGAAAGCTTCATAACCCTTAACTTCAAAATCATCAGTAGCAATAAGTCTTGCACGATAGTTGACATCATATGTTAACTTTGTTTCTTTTTCAACGCAAACAACGTTGCCCTTAGATTTTTCAACTGCCTCGTTTACGCAAGAAATCAAACGCTTTGTTTTGCCCGCACCTTTGTGTCCTAAAATAATAGAAATCATTTTAATTTCCTCCTTTTATTTATTGCTCCGAAGAGATTTTCATCTCATCCGGTCCAATTACATATTCATTATATCACTTATTGAGTCTTTCTTCAAGTACTTCTTTCTCTTTTTCGTAGCCGGGTTTGCCTAAAAGTGCAAACATATTCTTTTTATAGCTTTCAACACCGGGCTGATCGAAAGGATTGATACCAAGAACATAACCGGAAATTGCACAAGCCTTTTCGAAGAAGTAAATGAGATATCCGAGTGACTTTGCGCTCATATCATCATTTTCAATGACAATATTGGGAACAAGACCGTCATTATGTGCAAGAACAGTGCCAAGGAAAGCCTTCTCATTAACGAAATCCATTGTTTTTCCTGCAAGGAAGTTAAGACCGTCAACATTTTCAGCATCTTCAGCAATGACAATATCAGCCTTAGTCTTTTTGAAGGTTACAACAGTTTCAAACATCATTCTGACACCCTCCTGAACATACTGTCCAAGAGAATGAAGGTCTGTTGAGAAGATTGCGGAAGCAGGGAAAAGACCCTTGTTTTCCTTACCTTCACTTTCACCGAAAAGCTGCTTGAGCCATTCATTCATCATTGTGAATGAAGGTTCATAGCTAATATACATTTCGGTGCTCTTACCCTTATCGTAAAGAGAGTTTCTGATGGCAACATATTTGTAACAATCATTTTCGTCAATAGATGTGCTCATAAGCTCCTGTCTTGCCTGAGCCGCACCGAGCATAAGCTCATCAATGTCAATACCAGCAACAGCAATGGGAAGAAGACCTACAGCTGTGAGAACTGAATATCTGCCTCCGACATCATCGGGAACAACGAAGGTTTCAAAGCCTTCTCTGTCAGCAAAACTCTTAAGAGTACCTCTTGCCTTATCAGTTGTTGCAAAAATTCTTTTTGCAGCTTCTTCTTTTCCGTATTTTTCAATAAGCATTTCACGGAAAATTCTGAAAGCAATTGCGGGCTCGGTTGTTGTACCTGACTTTGAGATAACATTAACCGAGAAATCCTTACCTTCACAAATTGAAAAAATATCACTGAGATAAGAGGATGAAATACTGTTACCTACATAATAGATAGCGGGAGTATCCTTTCTTGTCTCATTATAATTCTGTCCCTTTACGAACTCAACAGCTGCTCTTGCGCCAAGATAAGATCCGCCGATACCGATAACAATGAGAATATCACTGTTAGCCTTGATTCTTTCAGCAGCATCCTTGATTCTTGAAAACTCGTCTTTATCATAATTTACGGGAAGATCAACCCAGCCGATAAAATCATTACCTGCACCGGTGCCTTCGTGTAAATCCTTGTGAGCTTTGTCAATTTTGCTCTGATAAGAAAGCAGTTCTTCATCTGTTACAAATGCAGAAACGTACTTTTTTGTTAATTTTGCTGACATACGGTTAGCTCCTTTTAAACATAATTGTTTATTTTCTGTATTTTAATACAAAAGCATCAATTTGTCAACTATAATACTGATTTTCTATCAGCCAAAAGTGAGACTTTTTATAAATCTTTTTGCCATTATTCCCAAATTAACTTTTTCGATTAAATTTTCACACACAAGATTATATGTACAGATAATTTCATCTCCGTTTTTAATGCTTACAGTTCCGATTATCTGCCCGCTTTCAACAGGAGCCATCAGATTTTCCGGCAAAGAAAATACATTTTCAAAGGAAGAGGCGCTACCCTTTTTAATCGTAACAGCTTCAGCTGAGATGATTTTCGGCTTAACATATCTTTCTGCGCCCTTTAACACTCTTATCGGTTCAAGAGAAGAAAGGTCAATCTGAGGGGTATATCTTTCAAAATTTGTAAAGCCCCAGTTAAGCATGGTTTTTGCATCCTCAAACCTTTGTGTGCTGTTTTCAGCACCAAGAATAACTGCCACAAGATGAAGTCCGTCTCTTTCAGCGGAAGCTGCAAGACAATATCCCGCTTTTGTGGTTGTACCGGTTTTAAGGCCTGTGGTTCCGCTGTAAAATCTTACAAGCCGATTGGTATTTACAAGTTGGGTTGCACCGTCTCTGAGAGAATCCATCCAGACAGTCGAATATGTTCTTATAAGCTCGTGAGAAAGCAACTCCCTTGACATCAATGCGACATCATTGGCGGTTGTAAGATGCTCGGTTGTATCATCATCAAGGCCGGTACAGTTAACAAAATTTGTGTTGACCATCCCAAGCTCTGACGCTCTTTGATTCATAAGATTAACAAATCCCTCTTCACTTCCCGCAAGATATTCACCGAGAGCCGAGCAAGCATCATTTGCACTCGAAATTGCTGTTGCCCTCAAAAGCTCATCAACAGACATCTGCTCCCCTTCCTTCAACCAGATCTGCGACCCGCCCTTTGATGCAGCAGCCGCACTTGTTACAACCATATCTTCAAGAGAAATTTTTCTGCTGTCAATTGCCTCAACAACAAGAAGCAAGGGCATAATTTTGGTAATTGAGGCAGGATAAAGCTTTTCATTTTCATTCACCGAATAAAGCACCTTTCCACTCGCAACATCCATAAGCACAGCTGCTTTTGCTTCAACAGTCAGAGCATCATCGTTCACAGCTGAAGAAGAAAATGACAAACTGATTATCAAAACAACGCCGAAAATCAACAAGAATATTTTTTTCATCAATATCACCTCTGAATTAGTCTTAATGATATTTATGAAAAACAACGCTTAAATAAAACAATGACTTGAATATTAACTGACAATAGTTTATAATAAGCAATATTATTGTAACAGGAATGATTAAAATGAAAGTTAAATTTTATACCCTCGGCTGCAAGGTAAATCAATATGAAAGCCAGGCAATGAGTGAGCTTCTGAGTGCAAACGGATATGAAATAACCACAGATAACAAGGCTGATATAATAATTATAAACTCCTGCACCGTAACAGCTTCTGCCGATCAGAAAACACGTCAGGCAGTCAGAAGATTCAAAAGAAACAATCCCGATTCCATAGTTGTCCTTACAGGCTGTATGCCGCAGGCTTATCCAGATAAATCAACGGAGCTGCCTGAAGCGGATATCGTTCTCGGAAACAAAAACAACGGAGCAGTTGTTGAAGCAATCAATTCTTTTCTCAGCAGCAACTGTCCGGTTCATGACATCAAAGAACATCTCAAAGGTGACAAATTCTCGGGCGGAACAATTACAGGCTTTGATGAAAGAACAAGAGCTTATGTTAAAATTCAGGACGGCTGCAACCGTTTCTGCTCTTACTGTATCATCCCCACATCCCGCGGCAGAGTCCGTTCAAAGCAAACCGAAGAGCTCCGTGACGAGCTGAAGGTTCTTGCAGAAAACGGATATAATGAGGTTGTACTTGTCGGAATCAATCTTTCATCCTACGGCTCAGATATCGGCAAAGCCTTTCCTGATGCTGTTATTGAAGCTGAAAACACTGACGGCATTCTCAGAATCCGTCTCGGATCACTTGAGCCCGACCATCTTACAAAAGAGGTCATTGAAAAGCTGTCACAATGCAAAAAGCTTTGTCCTCAGTTTCACATTTCTCTTCAGAGCGGATGCAACAAAACTCTCAAGGCAATGAACAGACATTATAACACCGATGAATTCAGAGTTATTTGTGAAAATCTAAGAAATGCCTTCCCGGAATGCACGCTGACAACCGATGTTATGGTTGGCTTTGCCGGTGAAAGTGAAGAAGATTTCAAAGAAAGTCTTGAATTTGTAAAGTCAATCGGATTCGAAAAAGTTCATGTGTTCCCCTACTCAGTGAGAAAAGGAACAAGAGCAGAAAAAATGACGGGACATGTTGACAAAAAGACAAAGGAAATCAGAAGCAGAATAATGATTGAAGAAACTGACAAGGTTAGAAGAGAATTTTTTGAAAATCAAAAAGGAAAGATTCTTCCTGTTCTCTTTGAATCCTTTGATAATGACGGATATCTTTGCGGTTACACACACAACTATATTCCCGTAAAAGTTAAAACAAACGAAAATCTTTGCGGCAAAATTTTTGATGTTACAATAAAAGCAACATCAACAGATGATTACTGCATCGGTGAAATTTTATAAATTGAAAGCTCAGTTGAAAAATCCAACTGAGCTCTTTTTTATCTGATTATTTTTATCGAATTGCTCTGTTCCAAGCCGCACGGCATCACATTATCTGTAAATAAGCCGTATTTGTCGGAAGACTTGCATTGAAGCTCAAATATCTCCTTGGCAAAGCCTGAAAGATTTGATGTTTCTGAATTTCTTGTTATAATCGGCAGAGGGGTTTCTGCGGCAGCCTCACCGAGAAGACAGAGTCCCTTTTCATTCACGGAAAGGATTTTAAGATAAGGCGGTGCCATCTTGCAAAACCCCTTATCTATACGAAGGAACAAATTCAGAATTTCTCTTCTTACACGTGAAAGAGTATAATTTTTACTTTTGACATTCACTGCAAGCTCTTCAAGAGAAGTGGCGGTTTTAACGCACTTATAAATTCTCTGCGCAAGACCCGTTTCATCTGTAACGTAATTTGAGTATTCCTGCTTGTCCATCTCTCTGAGAGTTGACAAAATTGCCCTCTCAGCTTTTTTCATTGAAGCCGCACCGAAGCCTTCGGTTATTCTGTCACTGTAAAGCTTCAGAAGATTTTCCGGAATGTACTCAGCAGAATCAGCAATTTCTCCAGAGCTTCTGATTTTACTTGCACTTGCAAAAACACCCGAAGGTACATCTCCGTCATGCTCAGCTCCGATTCTTTTTACAGGCCAAACTTTTATGTCAGGAGAAATTTTATTTAAAGCTCTTATATATTCAACCCCGAGAGTGCTGTTTGGAGATGAAAGGATTTTCTCGCAGGTCTCACCGCAGATTTCACAAACCGCAGAAGAAACGGCACCGGGATAACTTTTACCCTTTGCCATAAGCTCTTTGATTCTCATCGCAACATTGCTGTCATCAAGTGCATCAGCACATCTGCGAAGGCTTTCAACATCGTCATACTCACTGCCAAATGACAATGCATCAATTCCGAATTCGGAAAGAAGACTGACAGCACCGAAGGCAAAATTCTCAGCTGATGACATACTCCAGGGCAAAGGGAGCTCAAGAACAACATCTGCACCGGCTTTCACTGCACACTCTGCTCGGAACCATTTGTCAAAATAAGCACACTCACCTCTTTGAACAAAATTGCCGCTCATAACACAGACAATCTTATCAGCTCCCATTTCCCTAGCCTTTTCCAGCTGATAAAGATGTCCGTTGTGAAAGGGATTATATTCACAGATAATTCCGACTGTCATACACTCACCTCCTTGGTTATCTTTTGTATTCTATTGTTTTTATTCAAAATTGTCAACTGTCTTGACTATTATTTTCTTCAGCAGTATAATTCAGAGTGAAGTATATTAAGTTTCAGGGTGATAATCATGGAAATTATAAACACATCAATTCCCGAAGTCAAAATTGTCAAGCCCAGAATTTTCAGCGATAACCGCGGCTGGTTCTATGAATCCTTCAATGCCGCAAAGCTGTCAGAGCTTGGGATAAAAACCGTTTTTGTTCAGGACAACAGATCTTATTCGGAACGCAAAGGCACCCTCAGAGGTATTCATTTTCAGAAAGCACCTTATGCTCAGACAAAGCTTGTCAGCTGTACAAGAGGCAAAATTCTTGATGTTGCTGTTGATCTGAGAAAGAACTCCCCAACTTATCTCAAATGGGTCAGCGTTGAGCTTTCTGCTGAAAACAAAACAATGCTTTATATACCCAAGGGCTTCGGACACGGATTCGTCACCCTCACAGACGATGTTGAGGTTTTTTATAAGGTTGACGATTATTACAACGGAGATAATGATAGAAGTATTATCTACAATGACAAGGAAATCGGCATTGACTGGGGTATTGATTCACCCGTGCTTTCGCAAAAGGACCTCAATGCTCCCGCTCTTTGTGACAGTGACATAAATTTCTTTTACGAGGTGAATGAATGATTATTGTAACAGGTGCAAAAGGACAGCTCGGCTCCGATGTATGCTCTATTCTTAAGAGAAGAAATATCCTTCATCTCGGTATAGACATCGATGATCTTGACATAACCGATTCAAAAGCTGTTGAAAAATTTTTTGATGAAAAAGATTTTGATACAATTATTCACTGTGCTGCGTACACCGCTGTTGATAAAGCTGAAGATGAAAAAGACTTATGCTTCAAAGTTAATTCAACCGGAACAGCAAACCTTGCAAAAATCTGCGGAAAGAAAAACAAGCTGATGATTTATATAAGCACCGATTATGTTTTTGACGGCTCGGGCAATTCTCTCCGCGCAACAACAGAAACACCCGCTCCGGTCAATGTATACGGCGAAAGTAAGCACCAGGGTGAAAAAGCTGTTGCTGAATTTTGCTCAGACAAGCACTTCATTGTCCGCACCTCCTGGGTTTTTGGTGAGCAAAACAGAAACTTTATTGCAACAATGCTCAGACTCGCAAAAACACGTGACTCTCTGAGTGTTGTCAACGATCAGATCGGCTCCCCCACTTACTCATATCATCTTGCAGAGCTTCTTGTTGAGCTGACCGGCAACAAAAATTACGGCACCTTACATGCCACAAATGAAGGCTATTGCTCCTGGTATGATTTTGCTGCCAAAGCCTTTGAATTAAGAAATATGCAGATTAATCTGAAAGGCATCCCTTCTTCTGAATATCAGACAAAAGCTCAAAGGCCGTTAAACTCACGTCTTGACAAAAGCTGTCTTGATCAGATCGGAGTCAAACGCCTTCCCCATTGGGAAACAGCTTTGAAGCAATATCTTTCAAATACAGACTTATGACAAAAAATGAGATGTAAAAATTTTACATCTCATTTTTTTATTTTATGCTTTCAGATTTTAAAAGCATTGTTTCAGCGAAAATGGCATAGCCCTGAGTGGGATCATTAATGAAAACATGAGTAATTGCACCGACAAGCATACCGTTCTGAATTATGGGACTTCCGCTCATACCCTGAACAATTCCACCGGTTTTTTCAATCAGTTTTTGATCCGTAACTTTAACAGTTAAATTTTTCGTCTTATTGTTATTGGATGATATTTTTACAATTTCAATCGCAAATTGAGTCGGTCCGTTTTCATCAACAGTGCATATAATATGAGCCTTGCCGGTTTGCACCTCTTCTGCTGTTGCAACGGGCATTAGCTCAGATTCCTGAGCATTTTTAACTGTGCCGTAAACACCTATACTGCAGTTTTCCAGAAGTTCACCTTTACTGTTGCTGTTAAAAACTCCGCACAGTTCTCCGGCCTGACCGCTTTTACCCTTATAACACCCACTTACATAGGCCGAAACAATATCGCCGTCAGACAAAGGAAGTATATCACCCGTATCTACATCACAGACTCCGTGTCCGAGTCCTGCAAAAGTACCGTTTGATAAATTATAAAAAGTCATAGTACCGATGCCGGCTGCGCTGTCTCTGATCCACATGCCCGCCTTAAATTTCTGTTCAGCCTGACTGAAGCTTAGCGTGAGCACTGTTTTGTAATGCTTTTCTTCTCTGATGTATTCAATTTCAAGCGGTTGCCCTCCGCTTTCTTGAAAAATCTGAGAAACAGTGGCTCTATCCTTAGTTCTGACTGAATTTATACTGTATATAATGTCACCTTTTTTTAGTCCGGCAGATTCAGCCGGTGACACAAAGCCTGCATCAGAATCGAATTTATCAATATCAACAATTACAACACCGTCTGTAAAAAGCCTCAATCCGAAAAGCTCACCGGAAACAAGAACATACTTTCTGCTGTTAACGGTAAGATGAGAACTTTTAACGGGAATAACATTCATCAAGCTTATTTCAACGTTATAGCTTTTACTTTCAGAATCCTCCGCATAATCTCCCGCTTCATAGCTTCTGACTGTATAAATTTCCTTTATGCTGGTAAGCTTATCTGTCACTGAATACAGATTATCCGGAACAGAATAAAATCCGTAAACAATAAGACAAATTGCAGATAAGGTAAGAGTAAACAGCAAGCCTCGGATAAATTTAATTATTTTTACCATTTTCCACCTCCGACGCGACCTTTTTAGTTTTTGGCCGCATATATAATTTGAACTTTTCGGTGAAAAATATAATCGGTAATTTTTTAAAATTATTTATAAAAAAGACATCGGTATTACCGATGTCTTAATATGTTTTTATACGCCTTCACCTGACAAAACAGAAACAGCATAAAGGAACTGTCCGTCACTGTCAAGAGTTTCTGTTTTTCCTTTGTTTTCAACAATATAATCGGGAATAATACCGTCACCATGGAAGCTTTCACTCTTATAAGGCATAATTTTTCCTGTTGTAAGAAGCACAGCACCGCCGTTTGAAAGAGTAAAAATTTCCTGAACAATGGCACTTCCCTTTGTTGCCGAATCACCGATTATCTGGCATTTGCCGAAATCACGCATATCTGCGGCAAACAGCTCTGCAGCCTTCTGAGTATCAGAACTTACAAGAATGATGACAGGCAAACTCACCTCACCCGACGAGGTTGAAAATGAGTTAACAACCTCACCGTTTTCATCCACAACTGTGGCGGCAAATTTTTCACCGTCTGTAAGAGGAACAAAAACATCAAGGGTTTTGACAGCTTCATTGTAATTTCCGCTTGTATTGTTTCTGAGATCGATTACAATTGAGGTCATACCTGAAGAAATCAGTTTATCAACAGCCTGCTGCACCATAGTTGCAGTTGTTGAATAAAAAGCAGAAATTTCAATATAACCGACGCTTTCATAAGCATAAACTGAAACCGACTGTGCTTCATAACCTTTAACAACAGTTATATTTTTCTCTTCACCTGCACGCTGATAAATTATGTTGATACTGGTAAGCTTATCTCCCGAAAGCTTATCCTCCATCTGAGAATAATTAGCCTGATTGATTCTGATTCCGTCAAAAGCAATGATAACATCACCCTTCATCAATCCGCTGCTTTCAGCAGGAGAACCGCTGTAAACCTTTGTAATTTCTATATATCCTTTTTTATTTTTTTCATATTCAACACCGATGCCGAGCATATTGCCGTCTTCTTCAGAAATATAATCGGCATATTCATCGGGATTCATGTAAATGCTTTTACCGTCACCGAGGCTTTTGACATAACCCTTAGCAATTGCATTTTCCATATCCTCAGTTTCATTTTTACCGTAATAATTGTCAATAATTATATCGTCGATTTCATCAAGAAGCTCGTATCGTCCGAGCTTTTCGGGTAAACCTTTGAGAATAGAGTTATATTCCGCACTTAATAAACCGAGTGACACCGCTGATGAAACAGCTGCCACAAGGCAACACAATGCAATTGCAAAGCCCAAAGAAATCTTTTTGTTCATAAAACTTCTCCCCCAGTCAGGCCGACAGCTTGTAATTTACTCCTAAAAAACCGATATACTGCCTGTGAAGGCAGTATATATCAAGGTTTCTTTACAAAGTCCATCGGATTTTTCTTAACACCGTTGTGACGAATTTCAAAATGAAGATGCGGTCCTGTAACGTTACCTGTACTGCCGACCTGTCCGATCTGCTGTCCTTGTGTTACAGTTGCACCTGTTGACACACTTCTGCTTGACATATGGGCGTAAACACTTGAGTATCCGTCGCCGTGATCAATAACAACATAAATGCCGTAACCTGAATTGCTAGTAACTGCTGTAATAACCTTACCGCCCTTTGTTGCATAAACAGGTTTACCGGTAATACCTGAGCCCGCAACATCAATTCCTCCGTGGAATGAATTTCCGCTGATTGAAGCACTTCTGTATCCGTATCCGCTGCTTATATAACATGAAGCACTTCCAAGAGGCCATATCCATTTGCCGCTTCCGGTGTAGGAGCCGGCTGTTGTTGTCACAGCTGTGGTTGCTGCTGTTGTGCTTGATGAATCGGGATCAGCATTATCCGCAGGAAGTGTGGTGGGCTGAGTTGTTGTGGTCGTTGTTGCTGTTGTGGAGGTTGCATAGTATTCACTGATTACTCTGTCAAGCTCCTGATCCGCTCTTTCTCTCTCAAGCTCAAGCTGCTGAATATAAGCCTGGTATGTTGCACTTGACTGATCAAGTGAAGCAATGTATGCTTCGATTTCCTGATACTGAAGCTCAAGACCTTCAACTGTCTTCTTGTGTTCCGCCTGAGTTGTCTTAAGCTCAGCCTTTTTGGAAAGTCTTGAATCTCTCTTTTCGTTGATTTCACTTTTCTTTTCATTGAGAGTCTTTTTGTCTTCCATAAGCTTTGTTTTTGTGGCTTCAAGCTTTTCAATCTTTTTATTGAAATCATCAATTGATTTCTTTGCATTTTCTGAGGTTCTCTTCATCATTTCAAGTCTTGTAAGAAAGCTTGAAAGACTGTCTGAGCCAAGAAGAATTTTCAAAGTCGATGTGTTACCGTTGACGTAAGCTGCACGGAGTCTTGTTGCAAGAACGTGGCTTGTGTCACTGATATTCTTCTCAATTTTTTTGATACTCTTTTTGGCTTTGATGATATCCTCATTAATAACGCTGATTTCATTGTTAAGCTGCTTGATGTCATTGTTAAGCTTTTCAATCTCAGAATCAATGGCATCAATCTGAGTCTGAAGCTTTGCTGCCTTTGACTCAACAGTCTCAATTTGTGTTTCAAGAGTTTTAAGGTATTCCTTTTGCTGATCTACCTTTCCTCTGAGTGAATCAAGAGTCTGCTGGTTTGCTGCAATCTGATCATCAAGAGTCTGAATTTCACTTTCAAGCTCCTCCCAAGCTGAAGCAGCAGAAGCTTTACCGAAACCGAGTGAATATCCTGCCGCAGAAAAAACAACTGTCAATACAAGCAGAATACATATAATTTTTTTAAACACACTTTTCACTCCTAAAAATGAAGTAATTTATCAGGGCTGTTTAACATAATTAAGGGGATCCTTTTTCTCTCCGAAATATCTGATTTCAAAATGGAGATGAGCTCCCTTTGAATTTCCGGTGTTACCAACTCTGCCGATCATCTGCCCCTGAATGACAAAATCACCCGCCGAAACATAACGTGTTGACATATGTCCGTAAAGGCTGACATAACCTTCACCATGATCAATCATAACATAAACGCCGTAACCGACATCACTTGTAACAGCTGTAATTACCGTACCGGACTTTGTTGCATAAACGGGCGCACCGTGAAGAGCACCGTTGCCGCCGGCAAGATCAATGCCGCCGTGGAAAGACCAACCTGAAACATTGGGATCTCTGTAACCGAAGCCGCTGCTGATGTAACACCATCTGTCACCAATCGGCCAATACCAATCACCGGTTCCGACATAGGAAGGACCGGCAGTTACTGCAGGATCAGCGTTTGATGCATCAAGCCTTGTTGTTGTCTGCTGAACGGAGGTGGCATAATACTCACTGAGAATTCGGTCAATTTCAGCATCAGCCTGAGCATTTTCTTCTTCAAGGCGGTTAATATATTCCTGATATTCAGCTCCTGTCTTGTCAAGCTGAGCAAGAACAAGCTCAATTTCAGCATACTGACCTTCAAGCTCGTCCATTGTTGCCTGGAATTCTGCCTCAGCTTCTTCAAGAGCAGTTACGTTTGCTTCATATTCAAGCTTCTTTTCTTTGATTTCCTTCTGCTTTGAAACAAGCTCAACCTTGTCAGCTTCAAGTGAGCTTTTTGCTTCGTTACACTGCTGCACCTGATCCCTAAAGCCGAGAATCATCTTTTTGTCATTCTCTGATGTACGCTTCATGAACTCAAGTCTTGTAAGAAATGATGACAGACTGTCTGAGCCAAGAAGAATGGTCAGTGTTGATTCATAACCGTTCACAAAAGCTGAGCGCAGCTTTGCAGAAAGAAGCTCACTGGCTGAACTGATTGAATTCTCAAGGGCGACAATTTCTTTTTTGTAAACCTCAATCTCTTCATTGAGAGTTTCAACCTCGTTATTCAGCTGATTAAGCTCATCATTAAGTGAATTGATTGATTTGTTGATGTTTTCTTTTTGAGTCTGAATGTTTGTTGCCTTCTCTGAAATTGCATCAATCTGCAACTCCAGAGTTTCAAGATACTCCTGCTGAGATTCCTTTTCAGCTCTGAGTGCCTCAAGCAAAGCTCTGTTTGCTTCAATTTCAGCATTGTTTTCAGCAATCAATGCCTCCAATTCTTCAGTTGCAGTCAAGCCCGAAGCAATAAAGCTTACAGGCTCCGCAAAAGCCACAGACAAGCAAATGCACAGACAAAGGAAAACTAATTTGAATTTTTTCATTAAGATTCTCCTATCGAAAATCAAGGAATAAACCGAGGGAAAATCCTTCGGTTTATCAAAAAATTATAATTCTTCTGCTTCGCTGCCTTCTTTTTTGAGATATTTACGGATTGACACAATACTTCCGATTGAGCCGATAAGAACACCTGCAAAAAGATAACTGACAACAAGAACAGGTAGATAATCAATAATGGAAATTGCCTTGCTGCCAAACATTTCAAGAAGTGATTGCATAGCTCCGCCTTCAAACTTATCAACAAGGAAGGTCAGAATAACAGCAACCACGCCGGAAATAAGTCCGATAATAATACCCTCAATCATAAAGGGCCAGCAGATAAATACATTGGTTGCGCCAACTGATTTCATAACCTGAATGTCAATCTTTCTTGCAACCATAGTAATTCTGATGGTGTTTGAAATGATAAACATTGATACAACAGCAAGAACGATGACGATAATGAGACAAATTGCGGAAATTGATTTCTGAAGAGTTGAAATCTGATTGACAAGCTCCTGGCTTTCTCTGACCGCATTAACATTCTTGACGCTCTTTATCTGTTCAAGAGTTAAATCAAACTCCTCAAGATTACTGACGTAAATTTCATAGGAATGAGGCAGCGGATTTTCGATGATGCCGTCAAACTGATTTTCGTCAACACCGAATTCCTTAAGCTGTTCTGCATAAGCCTCTTCTCTTGAAACAAACTTAACCTCAGTTACGTTTTCAATTTTTTCAAGATCAATCTGAACCTGCTCAACCTCCTGCTGAGAAATGTTATCTTCAACAAAAGCAAGAACTACGTTCTGATTTTCAACATCCTTGACAAGATTCTGAATGTTCATCAAAATCATAATTGAAACACCGATAAGAAGCAGACAAGCAGTAAGCACGCTGATTGAAGAAAAAGACATGCTACGGTTAGCCACCATATTATGTGCACCCATCTTTGTCAGATAAGTTGTGTTAAGTCCGCCGTTTCTGTCTGATTTTTTCTTTGCGGAGGCAGCGGTTTTATTTTTCTTAGCCATTTTCAACTTCCTCCTGAACATCAGTTTCAACTTCAGTCACAGCCGTTGCTTCAACCCTTGAAATCAGAGGAATGTCAGCAGGCTGTTCCTTTTTATATTTTGCGGGAGTATCTGATACGATTCTTCCGTTTTCGATTGTAACAACTCTGTGATCAAAACGGCGAACAAGATCAAGGTCGTGTGTAACAACGACAACTGTTGCACCGAGAGAATTGATTTTATCGAAAAGACCCATAATATCATTTGAAAGAACAGGGTCAAGATTTCCTGTGGGCTCATCAGCAATGATAACAGCGGGATTGTTGACAAGAGCTCTTGCAATGGCAACACGCTGACGCTCACCCTGAGAAAGTTGATTGGGATAATTGTTTGACTTGTCAAGAAGATCAACAAGCTTGAGAACATACTGAACTCTTCTGACAATCTTCTTCTCACCCATACCGATAACGCGCAAAGCAAATGCAACATTATCATAAACTGTCATTTTGGGAATGAGTCTGAAATCCTGGAAAACGATGCCAAGCATACGCCTCAGATAAGGCAGAATTCTTCTTCTGATTGTTGTAAGGTTATAAGGGCCAACTTTTACAATGCCGGAATCAACCTTTTCCTGACCCATAATTACATTGAGAAATGAGCTTTTACCAGCACCGGAAGCACCGACAATAAAAACAAACTCACCCTCTTCTATTTTAACGCTCACATTATCAAGAGCGATTGCACCGTTGGTTTTGTATCTCATCGAAACATTTTTAAATTCTATCATATTGTTCTCTTTCTTTAAAAATTAAAAACTGTAATTACAAGATGAATATCATTCTGACAGACAACACACTTTGACTATCAGAACACGAACTTACTTGGTTTACACTGCCTGAAATTATTCTCAGGCACTTTTAGTCTACCATATGTAGACCGTTTTGTCAAGCGTGTCTTATCAACGCAGATTAATACTTGATGGGCTTAGCATCAAGATACTTCTTAACCATTAAAGCAACTTTAAAAACAATTGCATCATCAAACTCTCTCAGATCAAGTCCGGTAAGCTTCTTGATTTTTTCAAGTCTGTAAACAAGAGTGTTTCTGTGAACAAAAAGCTTTCTGGATGTTTCGGAAACATTAAGGTTGTTTTCAAAGAACTTCTGAATTGTGAAAAGGGTTTCGTGGTCAAGACCGACAATTGAGCCCTTTTTGAAGATTTCTTTGAGGAACATCTCACAAAGAGTTGTGGGCAGCTGATAAATAAGTCTTGCAATACCAAGATTTTCATAAGTAACAATTGTTTTCTCTGTATCGAAAACCTTACCGACCTCAAGAGCAATCTGAGATTCCTTAAAGGAACGGGGAAGCTCCTTGATACCGGTTACAATTGTTCCGATACCAATAACAGCGTTGATGTAAAATTCTGTGTGAAGTGAATCAACAATGCTTCTTGCAAGCTTTTCAAGGTCCTTGATTTCATTGCCTGCACGCACCTCTTTAACAAGAGCGGTATCAGTTTCATTGATATTAATGACAAAATCCTTGTTCTTGTCGGGAAAAAGAGTCTGAACTGATTCACTGATTGAAATCTCAGGTCTTTCTGCTGTTCTGATAAGAAGAACACATCTTGAAACCTCATTGTTGAAGCCGAGCTCTCTTGTTTTAAGGTAAATATCACCCTGAAGAATATTGTCAAGAATAACATTTTTAATGAAATTGCTTCTGTCAAACTTTACATCATAGTACTGTTTGATACCTCCGAGTGAAATTGAAATAAGCTTTGCATAATTTGCTGCACTTTCATCTTCACCGTCAACAAAAACTGCACTGTCAGGTCGGTTTTGACCGCCGATTGCAAGAAAGGTTCTGCCGCCAACTACCTTGATCTCTGTTGAAGCAAGAATATCCTTTGTGTCAACAAAGTCAGGCTCTCCGATACGGATAAGGTCACTGCAGCAGATAATTGCTCCTGAGCTGTCAACAACACCGATTGTGCGGTCAATAGCGTCTTTCATCTGATGAATAATTCCCTGAAATAATCTGTTAGACATATTAAATGTCCCCCCACCATTAAATTTTTAACAATTGGATATTTTGACTATTGTCACTTTTGCTATTTTACACAATTCATCGTCATTTTGCAATATAAAACAGTAAATTTTTTATTTATTTTTTTAAAAGTTTATCCGAACAGGAATTATTTTTGTAAAATTAAGCACTAAACCACTCCAAATCAAAGTTTTTTTTGTTCAATTATACATTGTTTAATTTGACCAAAAAAATTCACCTTTCAACTGATACATCAAAGCTGTTGTATATTTTGACATACAAATTCAGCCATCCAAATTATAATTGAAAATGATTAATCTGATTTTATTATTTTATGAAATTTTTTAAAACCTCCTCATTTATAATTCGGTTAAAACTGATTGCATATTATTATGTTTATGTGATATAATCAACAAGTACATATATAAAGGAGGTCAAACCCAATGACATCAAAAGAAATTTCCGCGGGAGTGAGACTCTGTACCCATAAAACCACACAGTTTAAAACCTCAATCGTCACAGTCAGCTTCGTTACCCCGCTTACACAGGATGCAGGAGAAAATGCACTCATCATTCACCTTCTTGCAAGAACCTCAGCTGAACATCCCACAATAATGAAAATGAACAGAGTTCTTGCAGGTCTTTACGGTGCAGTCATCGTTCCAAAGATAACAAAAAACGGAGATGCACAGATTCTTTCACTTTCACTCATTTCGGTTGATGACAGATTTGCTCTCAACAATGATGCAGTATTGGAAAAAGGAATCAGACTTTTATGCAGCTGCATCTTTAATCCCGACCTTGACAACGGTCAGTTCAAAACCGAAAACATTGAAAGAGAAAAACGTCTTCTTATCGAAAAAATCGACAGTGAAAACGACGACAAGCGTATTTATGCACTCAACAGACTTACACAGGAAATGTGCAGAAATGAGGCTTACGGCATAAACAAATTCGGCAGCAAGGAAAGCATTGAAAAAGCAACAGGTGCTTCTTTGTCTGAAAAGTGGAAAAGAATTGTTACACAATCCTCTGTTCAGATTAATATAACAGGTAACTTTGATGAAGAAAAATGCACAGAGATTTTCAGAAATGCTTTTTCAAACACCGAAAGAAAAGATAACAATCTTTCACAAATTGAAACCCGGTTTATTTCTTCAAGCAGCAGCTCTGCCACCGTAACGGAAAAACAAAAGGTAAAACAGGGCAAGCTTGTCATCGGTATGCGTGCAGGAATGACATCGGCTTATGATAATTTTTCTGCAATCAAGGTTATGTGCTCCATATTCGGCAGCGGTACCTTCTCAAAGCTTTTCACAAATGTCAGAGAAAAAATGAGCCTTTGCTATTACTGCAGTGCAAACCTGATAAACAGCAAGGGAATAATTGTAATTCAAAGCGGTGTTGAAACAGAAAACTGCAGCAAAGCACTTGACGCCATCAGAAACGAGCTTGAAGAGGTCAGAAAAGGCAATTTCACTGATGAAATAATTGAAAATGCAAAGCTCAGCCTGAAAGACAGCCTCAATTCAGTTATGGACGGTGTTGCAACAATTGACAGCTGGCTTACATCTCAGGCTCTTAATGACTGCTTCATGGCTCCCGAAGACCTCATTGAAGATATTGAAAAGGTTACAAAAGAAGAAATTATTGCTGCTGCCAAAGCAGTCACAGAAGACACAGTGTATATTCTTGAAAGTGAAAAGGAGGAAGAACAATGAGCTGCCGACTTATCAGAAACGAGCTTCTCAAGGAAGAGTATTACGAAATAGAACATGATTTTGGTCTTAAAATTTTTGTTATGGAAAAGGCAGATTATTCAGGAGCTTATGCACTTTTCGGGACAAAATACGGCTCTATTGACACCTGCTTCAAGCTTAAAAATGAAGAAAGCTTCACAACAGTTCCCGAAGGAATTGCGCATTTTCTTGAGCATAAGCTTTTTGAAAGTGAAGAGCTTGACGCTTTTGCACGATTTGCAAAAACAGGAGCAAACGCCAATGCATATACAAGCTTTGACAGAACCTGTTATCTCTTTCAGTGCTCTGACAAATTCGAAGAAAACCTTGAAATTCTTCTGGATTTTGTCAAAGCTCCTTATTTCACAGAAGAAACCGTAAACAAAGAACAAGGTATCATCGGTCAGGAAATCAGAATGTATCAGGATGATCCCGACTGGCAGGTGCTTTTCAATCTTCTCAGAGGTATTTACGTCAACAACCCTGTAAGAATTGATATTGCCGGTACAATTGAATCAATTTCACAAATAAACGCTGAGCTTTTATACAGCTGCTATAACACTTTTTATAATCTGAGTAATATGGCACTTTGTGTTGTTGGTAACGTTAAGAAGGAAAATGTTCTTGCAATTGTTGAAAAGACTCTCAAAACAGAAGCCCCCGTTGAATTTGAACAAATCATCCCCGATGAGCCCGCAACAGTAAAAACTGATTACATTGAGCAGCAGCTCGGAGTTGATATCTGCAAATTTGCGCTTGGCTTCAAATGTAATTTCAAAACAAAAACTGCAAGTGCAAAGGATCATCTTCTGATGAACATTGCTCTTGATGTTATCGGAGGAAAGGTTTCTGAGCTTTACAGCGAGCTCATGGACAAAGGTCTTATCAATCCAACCTTCTCCTTTGAATTTTTCTCAGGAAGAGGCTTTACAAGCCCCATTTTCACAGGTGAAAGCAATGAGCCTCAGAAAATCAAGGAAGCAATATGCAAAAAAATTGAAAAAATCAAAAAGGAAGGCATTGACAACGAAGACTTCAAAATTTCATTAAAAAGATTATACGGAAGAGACATTCTTGCCTTCAATGATGTTGATGATATAGCAAATAATATTATCGATGCATATTTCAACGATCAAAAACTTTTTGACACTGTTGAGCTTTACAAAACCGTCACAAAAGAAGAGGTTGAGTCATTAATCAGAGAACACCTTGACACAGATAACTGCTGTCTGTCTGTTATAAAATGATTCAGCTCCCCTTAAATAAGGAGATTAAATTTTATGGATAAAACACTTGTTCTTGCCGAGAAGCCTTCCGTTGCCAGAGATATTGCCCGTGTCCTCGGCTGTCATCAGAAGGCTGACGGCTGCATCATCGGACAGAAATACATTATCACCTGGGCACTCGGTCATCTTGTTACCCTTGCCGATCCTGATGCCTATGATGATAAATATAAAAAATGGAACCTTGATGATTTACCTATGCTTCCCGATAAAATGAAGCTAGTGACAATCAAACAGACCTCAAAACAATACCGAATCATCTCAGCTCTTATGAAGCGCACCGATGTTTCTTCACTTGTCATTGCAACCGATGCCGGACGAGAGGGAGAGCTCGTTGCAAGGTGGATTATGGCTAAAGCTCACTGGAAAAAGCCCACTTACAGATTATGGATTTCCTCCCAGACAGACAAGGCAATAAAAGAAGGCTTCAGCAATCTCAAGCCCTCAAAGGATTATGACAATCTTTATTATTCTGCCCAGGCAAGAGCTGAAGCTGACTGGCTTGTCGGTCTTAACGTCACAAGAGCCCTTACATGCAAATATAACGCTCAGCTTTCTGCCGGGCGTGTTCAGACTCCTACCCTTGCCCTTATCGTCGCAAGAGAAGAAGAAATTCTTTCTTTTGTACCAAAGGATTATTACACAGTTCAGGCAATCTTCAAAGGCTTCAATGCAACCTTTAAGGACAAGCACGGAAACACAAGATTTTCGGACAGAACCTTTGCCGAGGGAATTGAAAATTCAATCAAAGGAAAAACCGCCACGGTCAGAAAGGTTGAAAAAACTGCTAAAAAGCAAGCGCCTCCCGCTGCATATGATCTTACTGAACTTCAGCGTGACGCAAACAAAAAGTACGGATATTCGGCAAAGCAAACTCTTGCACTTATGCAGAGCCTTTATGAATATCATAAGATTCTCACATATCCACGAACCGATTCACGCTACATAACAGACGACATTGTTGCAACAATTCCCGAAAGACTCAAGGCCGCTGCCGCAGGTCCTTATCAGAAACAGGCTATGGCTCTTTTACGCAGTCCCCTTCAGACAAAATACATTGTCAATAATGCAAAGGTTACCGACCATCACGCCATTATACCCACAGAGCAGTCCCCTAATCTTTCAAAACTCACTTTTGAAGAAAGAAACATTTATGATCTTGTTATAAAACGCTTCCTTGCTGTTTTATCTCCACCTTATGAATACGATGAAGTCAAGGTTCAGATTGACATTGATTCAAAAGAATTTTATTCTAAGGGCAAAACAACAAAAACTGCCGGCTGGAAGGAACTTTACGGAAACACCAATGATGACGAAGAGGATGTTGAAGCTGAAAACAAAGCTCAGGATCTCCCCGTACTCAGAGAAGGAATGGGCATTGACCTGCTCAACACAAAGCTTGTATCAGGCAAAACAAGACCTCCCGCACGATATACCGAAGCCACCCTTCTGTCAGCAATGGAGAACCCCTCAAAGCAAATTGAAAACAAGCAGCTCAAGGCAGTTATTCAGACAACAAGCGGTCTCGGAACCCCCGCAACCAGAGCTGATATCATTGAAAAGCTTTTTGATAATTTCTCAATCGAAAGAGTCGGCAAAGAAATCCATCCGACCTCAAAAGGCAAGCAGCTTATAAAAATTGTGCCCGAGGATCTTAAATCAGCAGAGCTTACGGCAAAATGGGAGCAGCAGCTTCAGAACATCAGCAAAGGTACTGCCGATATGAAAAAATTTATCAAGGAAATGAGAGATTACTCAACAAGTCTTGTTTCAATGGTCATAACAAGCTCAGCTCTTTATTCCCACGATAACGCCACAAAGGATAAATGTCCCGTCTGCGGCAAGTATCTGCTTGAGGTCAACGGCAAAAAAGGGAAAATGCTCATCTGCCAGGACAGAGAGTGCGGTTACAGAAAAGGTCTCACTCAGATAACAAATGCACGCTGCCCCGAATGCCACAAAAAGCTTGAACTCAGAGGTGAAGGAGACAAAAAGCTTTTTGTCTGCAAATGCGGTTACAGAGAAAAGCTTTCAGATTTCAACAAACGTAAAGAAAGCTCAGGCGCAAATAAGTTTGATGTAATGAATTATATGAAAAAACAAACAAACGAAAACAAAAAAGAAGAAGCCAACAATCCTATGGCGGACCTGCTCAAAGATTTCTTCAAATAAAAAATAAAGCCACTGAAATCAGTGGCTTTATTTTTTTACATTTTTAATCAAGAGAAAAAGAATAAGGCATCATTTCTTCAAGTGAATACACCTTTATTTCATTGTTTCCGTCACAAAGAACAATCTGAAAATCCTTATCGCAAAATTCACTCAACACCTGACGGCAGATACCGCACGGAAAACACAATTCAGAAAAATCTCCGTCTTTTCCTCCGACAACGGCAATTTTTTCAAAAGCTCTTTCACCGTCACTGATTGCCTTAAAAACAGCTGTCCTTTCAGCACAGTTTGTTGCTCCGAAAGAGCTGTTTTCAATATTGCAGCCACAATAAACCTTGCCAGATTTTGTGAGAAGAGCTGCACCAACATTGAATTTTGAATAAGGTGCATAAGCCATTTGAACTGCTTGCTTTGCAAATTCAATAAGTTTCTTATCTTCCATAATTTTCTCCTGTAATTTCCTTCAGAAAGCTGTTTCCTGCAATACCCGTTTTTATTTTGAAGATCTCTGCCACTGTTTTACCGATATCAGCAAAGGAGTTTCTCGTACCGAGATTAGCAGTCCTTATATTTCTACCATAGGAAAGCATAAAGGTATATTCCCGTGAATGATCCGTGCTTTCTGTTGAGGGATCGCAGCCATGATCCGATGTGATAAAAATCACATCATCTTCCTTCATTTTTCCGATAAAACCGCCAAGCCAATTGTCAAATTCGTTCAAAGCAGAAACATAACCGTCCACATTGTTTCTGTGCCCGAAAACCATATCAAAATCAACAAGGTTTACAAAGCAAAGGCCTTTAAAATCCTTGTTCAGCAGTTCTTCGGCAATCTTCATTCCGTGACTGTTTGAGGCTGTCGGATAAGCTTCAGAAAAACCTCTCCCTGCAAAAATATCAGATATCTTACCGACAGAAATTGTGTCAAGTCCCTTTTCAGAAATCAAATCAACAACTGTTTTTCCATAAGGCTCAAGGGAATAATCATGTCTTCCCGAGGTTCTGTAAAAACTGCCGTATTCTCCTTTGAAGGGTCTTGCAATAACTCTGCCCACAGAGTGCTCACCTTTAAGAAGACCTCTTATTTTTTTACAGCAGTCATAAAGCTCGTCAAGCGGCACAACATCCTCGTGAGCCGCAACTTGCAGAACACTGTCCGCAGACGTATAAATAATAAGCTTTCCTGTTTCAATGTGCTCCTTACCGAAATCCTCAATAACAGCAGTGCCCGAATAAGGCTTGTTACAAACAACTCCCCTTCCCGTACATTCTGTAATTTTTTCAATCAGTTCGTCAGGAAATCCGTCGGGATAAGTGGGCAAAGGCTTTTCGGAAATAATACCGCTTATTTCCCAATGTCCGATTGTTGTATCCTTTCCCTTTGAAGCTTCCGCAAATCTGCCAAAAGCGCCCAAGGGATTTTCAGCCGCAAGAGCATAATCAATACCGTCAATGTTAAAAAGCCCCAGACTTTTACAAACAGGCATAACCAGATTGCCCTTAAGATAACAGCTTCTGAGTGTGTTGCTGCCCTCATCTGAATATTCGGCTGCATCAGGCAGCTCACCGATTCCGACACTGTCCAGCACAATCAGAAAAACTCTTTTAAAACTCATCTCCATCAATCCTTACTGCAGTTTCAAGTGCAATCTTCATCATATCAGTGAAGGTATTTTGTCTTTCCTCAGCAGAGCACCCCTCACCTGTAAAGGGCAGATCTGATACGGTACAAATCGCAAGAGCTCTTTTTCCCGCTTTCATTGCAGTGAGGTATAAAGCTGCGGCTTCCATCTCAACAGCAAGAGAGCCTACATCAGCCCATTTTTTCAAGCTGTTTTCATCTGCATCATAAAAAACATCCGATGAATAGAGATTACCTATTTTAAAGCTGATACCCATCTCGTCAGCCACAGTTTTAGCAGTCCGAAGAAGCTCAAAGGAGCAAACAGGAGCAACAGAGCCGTTAACTCCGAACTGTGAAGCAAAATTTGAATTTGTGTTGGCACCGATACCAGCAACAATATCTCTCAGCTTGACATCAGGTGCAAGACCGCCCGCTGAGCCGACACGTATAATATTTTTGACTCCGAAAAAGTTAAAAAGCTCATAAGAATAAATACCGATTGAGGGCATACCCATACCGCTGCCCATTACGGATATTCTGTGACCTTTATATTCTCCGGTATAACCGTGAATTCCTCTGACGTTGTTGACAGCAACAGCATTTTCAAGAAAAGTTTCTGCAATCATTTTTGCCCTCAGAGGATCACCGGGCATAAGCACTGTCTCTGCAAAAGTTTCTCCGTTGATTAAATTAATATGCGGTGTAGAAATACTCATAACAAAAGCCTCCTGTTAATATCCTTCTCCGACTTCATTTTTGATTATTTTCACAATTCTGCTTGTTCCGAGTCTTTCTGCCCCAAGATTAATCATATCCTCAGCATCCTTAAGATCTGCAATCCCGCCGGCAGCCTTGATTTTAAGGTGCGGCTTTGAATTTTCCGCAAAGAGTCTTATATCCTCTCTTGTGGCACCGCCCTTTGAAAAACCGGTTGAGGTTTTAATAAAATCAGCTCCTGAATCAGAAACAATTCTGCACATAATTTTCTTTTCCTCTTCAGTCAGAAGGCAGGTTTCAATAATCACCTTAAGAATCTTGCCTTCACAACAGCCTCTGATTTTTTTGATTTCGTTTTCAACCTCATCAAATTTTTTATCTCTGAGCATACCGATATTAATTACCATATCAATTTCATCAGCACCGTTCGTTACGGCATCCTTTGTTTCAAAGCATTTCACCTCAGTTGTGTTATAACCGTTGGGAAACCCGATAACAGTACAGATGCTGATTTTTCCGCCGACATATTCCTTTGCCGTTTTTACATATGAAGGAGGAATACAGACACTGGCACAGCCGTATCTGATTCCGTCATCACAAATGCCTTTGATTTCTTCCCAGGTCGCACTTTGGGATAAAAGTGTATGGTCAACCTTTGATAAAATGTTTTCCTTATTCATAATTTCCTCCTGAAGCTTTATACTCATATTTTACATATAAACAAGCAATATGTCAAACAGTAATATAGTTTGCGGCTGTTAAATATTATAAAGAGAAAGGAGAATAATTATGCTCAGAAAACTTTTTATTATTACGACTGTCTTACTTATTTCTTTGACCTTAAACGCCTGTACACTGCAAAATTATAAAGATTTTTCCGGTATCATTTCACGTTTTGAAAACACACGCTTTCTAAACGATCACGGCTTTTCAGATTTTGAAAAGCAAGCTGATGACGGTGTCTATATTTCTTATCTGGATTTTGAAGAAAACACCATAATGCTTAAGCTTACAGAAGACGAAAACGCCTTTATAAGCAGCATTGAAATTTATCTGCCTAAAACCGACTCCACGGGCAGCAAAAAAATAATAACCAAAAATCAGATAACACAATTCTTCAACATGGCAGCTGACATAACCCTTGCATTTCTTGATGTTGATTATAATGAGGCTGAAGAGATTATTTCCGCTCTCGGGCTGAAAAACGAAGCAACATATTCTTCAACGGGTGAAATTACTCTGACAAAAGATAATTTCCGCTTTGTATTTTTTTCAACCGATCTCGGCTGTGAGCTTGAGATAACAGACACATTTATCAAGGAAATCGTGACAACTCACAAACCCGAAAGCAAGCCGGCCTTCTGGGAAACAACCCGCATAAGAGAAGCAGAAGAAAACAGCAATACGCCTTAAAGGTAATCTTTTGTAATCATTACATAAAATACATTATTACTTTTTAGTTATTTTTTATATCCGAATGGTCAAAAATACAAACAAACCACTTGAAATATTTTCTCTGTTAGTATAAAATAATATACGGTGTAATTTAAAAAATTCATTAATCAAAAACGAAAGGAACGAAACCAATGAACGTATTAAACAAGAAATCAGTTGAAGACATTGACGTAAAAGGCAAGAAAGTTCTTGTACGTTGCGACTTCAATGTCAAAATGGAAAACGGTGTTATCACCAGCGACAAGAGAATTGTTGCTTCACTCCCCACAATCAAGTATCTTCTTGATAACGGTGCAAAGCTTATCCTCTGCTCACACCTCGGCAGACCCAAAGGTGAATTCAAGCCCGAATTTTCACTTGCTCCCGTTGCTGTAAGACTCGGTGAACTTCTCGGCATCGAAGTCAAGATGGCTAAGGATGTTGTTGGCGAAAGCGCTCAGGCACTTGCAGCTGATCTTAAGGAAGGTGAAGTTCTCCTTCTCGAAAACGTACGTTTCCACGCAGAAGAAACAAAGAATGTTCCCGAATTCAGCAAGGCACTTGCTTCTCTTGCAGAAATTTATGTTAACGATGCTTTCGGTTCAGCTCACAGAGCTCACAGCTCAACAACAGGTGTTGCTGATTATCTTCCCGCTGTCGGCGGTTATCTTATCAGAAAAGAGCTCGAATATATCGGCGGCGCTCTTGAAAATCCCAAGAGACCTCTCGTTGCTATCCTTGGCGGCGCAAAGGTTTCAGATAAAATCGGTGTTATCACAAACCTTATGGACAAGGTTGACACTCTCATCGTAGGCGGCGGTATGGCTTACACCTTCTTTGCAGCAAACGGACACTCAGTCGGAACATCAATCTGCGAAGAAGACAAGATTGAAATGGCTAAGGAAATGATGGCTACAGCTAAGGCAAAGGGCGTTAACTTCCTTATTCCCGTTGATAACAGAATCGGCCGCGAATATGCTGAAGATACAGAATGCAAGGTTGTAAACTCAGACGCTATCCCCGATGATTGGATGGGTCTTGACATCGGTCCCAAGACCGAGGAGCTCTTTGCAGCAGCAATCAAGAATGCAGGCACAGTTATCTGGAACGGACCTATGGGTGTTTCAGAATGGAAGAACTTTGCAAACGGCACAATTGCAGTTGCAACAGCTATTGCTGAAAGCGGTGCAATTTCAATCGTTGGCGGCGGTGACTCAGCAGCTGCTGTTCAGAAGCTCGGTTTTGCTGACAAGATGAGCCACATTTCAACAGGTGGCGGTGCTTCACTCGAATTCCTTGAAGGCAAGGATCTTCCCGGCGTTGTTGCACTTAACGACAAATAAAATAAAGGAGCAATAAAAATGAAAAAAGATCTTCGTAAAGCAGTTATCGCAGGTAACTGGAAAATGAATATGACTCCCTCTCAGACAACAGCTCTTATCAACGAAATGAAGCCCCTTGTTGAAGGTGCTGATTGTGAAGTTGTTCTCTGTGTACCCTTCGTTGACATTGCTGCAGCAATTGAAGCAGCAAAGGGCTCAAACATCAAGATTGGTGCAGAAAACGTACACTTCAAGGCTTCAGGCGCATATACAGGTGAAATCTCAGCTGATATGCTCAAGGAAACAGGCGTTGAATATGTTGTTGTTGGCCACAGTGAAAGAAGACAGTACTTTGGTGAAACAGATCAGACTGTTAACCTTCGTTCACTTGCAGCCCTCAATGCAGGTCTTAAGCCCATCATCTGCGTTGGTGAAACCCTTGAGCAGAGAGAACTCGGCTACACCGAAACTCTTCTTAAGTATCAGACAAAGATGGCTCTCACAAACGTAACTGCAGAACAGCTTAAGGATGTTGTTATCGCTTACGAACCCGTTTGGGCTATTGGCACAGGTGTTACAGCAACTGCTGACCAGGCTGATGAAGGCAACGGCTATGTACGCGCAGCTATTGCTGAAGCTTACGGTGCTGATGTTGCTGAAACTGTAACTGTTCAGTACGGCGGTTCAATGAATGCAGCCAATGCAGCTGAGCTTGTTTCAAAGGTAAACGTTGACGGCGGTCTTATCGGCGGCGCTTCACTCAAAGCAGCAGATTTCTCCGTTATTGTTAAAGCAGCTTCCGAACAGAAATAAAAAACTATAAGGGGCTCTGATGAGCCCCTTTTTACTGCAAAACAAACAGAAAGGAATTTTATAATGAAAAAACCTGTTTTACTGTGTATTATGGACGGTTTCGGCAAAAATCCTTCAGATTACGGCAACGCAATTGTTGCAGCTGAAACTCCCAACCTTGATAAAATTATGAAAAGCAATCCCATGACCTTTATCGGTGCTTCAGGTATGGACGTTGGTCTTCCCGACGGTCAGATGGGTAACAGTGAGGTCGGCCACACCAATATCGGCGCCGGCAGAGTTGTTTATCAGGAGCTTACAAGAATCACAAAGTCAATTGCTGACGGAGATTTCTTTGAAAATGAAGCTCTCAAAGGCGCAATGGAAAACTGCCTTAAAAACAACACAGCTCTTCACCTTATGGGTCTTATGAGTGACGGCGGTGTCCACTCACACAACACTCACCTTTATGCAATTGTTGAGCTTGCAAAGAAGATGGGAGTTAAGGACGTTTTTGTTCACTGCTTCCTTGACGGACGTGACGTGCCTCCCGCTTCAGGTGCTGACTTCGTTGCTCAGACAGCTGAAAAGCTTGCTGAAATCGGTGTTGGTAAGATTGCAACCGTAATGGGCAGATATTATGCAATGGACAGAGATAACCGTTGGGACAGAGTAAGCAAGGCTTATGCTGCAATGGTTTACGGTGAAGGCAACAAAGCAGAATGCCCCGTTAAAGCAATCAAGGAGTCCTATGAAACAATTGATGCTGACGGCAAAAACCTCACTGACGAGTTTGTTATTCCTACAGTTTGTGCCGAAAATGCAACAATCAAAGCAAATGACAGCGTTGTGTTCTTTAATTTCCGTCCCGACAGAGCAAGAGAAATTACAAGAACCTTTGTTGACGAAGCTTTTGACGGCTTTGAAAGAAAGAACGGCTTCTTCCCTCTTTACTATGTATGTATGACTCAGTACGATGCAACAATGCCCAATGTTCACGTTGCATTCAAGCCCCAGTCACTTTCAAACACCTTCGGTGAATATATGTCAAAAATGGGAAAAACTCAGCTTCGAATTGCCGAAACTGAAAAGTATGCTCATGTAACTTTCTTCTTCAACGGCGGTGTTGAAAAGCAGTATGAAGGTGAAGACAGAATTCTTGTTGCTTCACCCAAGGTTCCCACCTATGACCTTCAGCCTGAAATGAGCGCTTATGAGGTAACAGAAAAGGTTGTTGAAGCAATTGAAAGCGGCAAATATGATGCAATCATTCTTAACTTTGCAAACTGTGATATGGTTGGTCACACCGGTATTTTCGATGCAGCAAAGGCTGCTGTTGAAGCTGTTGATACCTGCGTTGGCAAGGTTTACGATGCTGTTATGAAAATGGATGGCGTTATGCTTATCACAGCTGACCACGGCAATGCAGACAAGATGTATGAGGATGACGGATCACCCTTTACAGCTCACACCACCTTCCCCGTTCCCTTTGTTGTCTGCGGTTATGACTGTAGCCTCAGAGACGGTGGTAAGCTTTGTGATATTGCGCCCACAATGCTCAAAATTATGAATATTGCTCAGCCTGAAGAAATGAACGGCGAAAGCATTATTATGTAATTAAATGCGAAATAAAAAATCTGCTGAAAATAAATTCAGCAGATTTTTTTATTTACCAGGTTATAAGAAGAGCGCCTCTTCTTACACTAACAGTTGCATGTTTTCCGATAAATTCATTACTTACTCCGACAACAAGGGTGTTTTTCATATTATAATCCTCAAGCTCATATTTAAGTCCCTTGATAAACACGCCTTCACTTATATCACTGAGAGAAAAAACGGAAATATAACCTTTTTCCTTTTTAGGCAAAGAAAAAATACCATTCTTTATAACAGTAAAAGTTCTTTCACCGTCACAGATATATCCGATACCGCCAAGGTCAGCAATATAATGAAGCAACTGAATGTTTGCAAGTGAATGATCCTGTCTTTCACCACCCATTGCGCCGTAAATCCTGAAAGCCTTATAACCCTTTTTCAGCCCTTCATTAACGGCAAAGTGCATATCTGTAAAGTATTTTTCACAAGGCAGAACAACCTTATTTTCCTCATCAGGCACAAAACCAAGCGAGTCATAATCACCGATAATGAGGTTCGGCTCTTTATTGAATTTATCCTTAAATTTATATCCTCCGTCGGCACAGATAAAATAATCATCACTGTCAAGAAAAACTGAGCTTTCCGTGAAATCCCCGGCCCCGACAATATAACATATAGCCAAAATCAATCACCTCTTTCTCAGCAAGTATAACACAAGAAAAAAATTAATTCAACAAAAGCCTTTACAAAATCAATGTTTTACATTAAAATGTTTAGGTATGCAAAAGGAGGCGGATAAAATGAATATTCAGATTTTCGGCACATCAAAATGCTTCGATACCAAAAAAGCTCAGCGCTATTTCAAAGAACGCGGAATTAAATTCCAGTTTGTTGATCTTGTAAAATACGGAATGAGCAAGGGAGAATATCAGTCAATAAAAAAAGCTCTCGGCTGTACCCTCGAAGAGCTTGTAAACGAAAAAAGTAAAAAATATGATTCTTCATATATTAAATATCTTGCAACCGAAGAGGCAAAAGAAGAAAAGTTTCTTGAAAATCAGGAGCTTTTCAAAACACCCATTGTCAGAAACGGCAAAAAAGCAACTCTCGGTTACTGCCCTGACGAATGGAAAAAGTGGGAGGAATAAAAACATGGTAACTCAGGAACAAATCAACAGAATCAATGAACTTGCAAGAAAGGCCAAAACACCCGAAGGCCTCACCGACGAAGAGCTCAAGGAAAGAGACAAGCTTAGAAGACTTTATATTGATTCTTTTAAAGAAAGTCTTGTCGGTCAGCTTGAGCATACTTACATCGTTGATGAAAAGGGTAATAAGAAAAAGGTCTCAAGAAAGCCTAATAAATAAAGGTGGAGTTAACCACCTTTATTTTTTTATATATTTTTTTCAATCAGACAGACACAATGAGCTGCAACCCCTTCACCGCTGCCCGTGAAACCCAGTCCTTCCTCAGTTGTTGCTTTGACATTGATGCAATCAATGTCAACCTCAAGACAGCGAGCAATATTAGCGCGCATTGTATCAATATAAGGACGAAGCTTTGGTTTTTGACAAATAACTGTTGAATCAATATTTACAACCATATAGCCTTTTTCGCAAAGCATATAAAAAACCTTTTTCAAAAGCTCAAGACTGTCAGCATCTTTATAGGCAATATCAGTATCGGGAAAGATTTTTCCGATATCTCCCAAGGATGCGGCTCCGACAAGAGAATCGGCAATTGCATGAAGAAGAACATCAGCATCCGAATGACCGAGCAAGCCCTTTTCAAAGGGAATTTCAACTCCGCCAAGGACAAATCTTCTGTTTTCAACCAATCTGTGAACATCATAACCGTGTCCTATTCGCATAATTCAAGCTCCTTTAAGGTTTCAATAAAATCTTCATAAGTTACAAATGTATTCAAAATCTTCAGCATTGATGATGTAGACATTCTTTCCGGAAGAGACAGTCTTTTCAAAAGAAGCTTTCTTTTCTCAGAGCTGTTTGCTCCGCCTGTAAGCCCGTACTCATATAAATCAACGTTGGTAATAAAGCGTCTTTGCTCATTAAGACCTTCTTCGAAGAGGACTCCCGCTCTTTTAAATGCTTCAATAAGAACCTTTTCTTCCATGCCTTCAACACCAAGCTTGCCCTCTTTTGAAAGCTGAGTTTTGCGCTTTTCCTTTCCGAAAATATCGGGGATATAAACATTGGTGATTTTATCTGGAGGTATGGTTGACTTGATAAAATTTCTGATAAGAAAGCCGGCTGAATCACTGTCAGTGAGAACAATCAATCCGTCTTTTTCTGCAAGGCGTCTGATAAGAAGCTGCTTTTCCTTATCCTTGAAAATTCCGAAGCCGTCCGTTTTGATTATCAGTCCGTCAATAAAACGGCTGAGCTTAATGTAATCGTATTTACCCTCAACGATAATTGGCTTATTAATTTTAATCATACCCGTTCACCGTTGATAATAAGAAAAAGTCTGACGATAAGCTGTTCAAGAACAAGAGTTGGATTTGCGGCACCGAATTTAAGCTGATCATCCGTTTTCGAAAGCTCTTCAAGACACTTTCGGACAACAGATATATCAAGCTTTGATCCGTCACGGGCGGCATTTGAAAGTCGAAAGGCCATATTTTTGTAATTATAAGCCTGAGCAAGACTCTCTGCACCCTCACCGTTTGCAACAGAAATTTTTGCTCTGTAAATGTCAACATAAGAGCTGATGATTGTTCCGAGGATATACTCAGGCTCAATCTTTTGCTTAAGCAAGGAATGAAGCACCTCAAAGGCCTTGTCAAAATCTTTTGCAAAAAGAGCTCGTGTAAGAAAATGAATCTTTGTATCATCACTTTTTATGGCGACAGCATCGATATGCTTTCTGGTTATTTCACCTTCTCCGACGTAATTACAAACCTTACTCAGTTCATTGACAAGCACATTAAAATCATCTCCGACCACAGAGACAAGATACTTAGCTACATCATTGGAAAGAATGCATTTGTTTTTTGAAGCAGAAGATACAAGAGGTTTGATAAGATCACTTCCCGTTCTTTTATCAAGAACGCAAACAACACCGTGCTTTTTAATAAGATCAACAGCCTTTTTTGCTTTAACTAAAGAAAAATCGGTCCTTTTCTGTAGAAAGATAATAACAGATGTGTCACAGGGATTCTCAAAATATTCTTCAATTAAAGACAGCTCCTTGTCGTTTATACTCTCAAGCTTGAAATCCTCAATAAGAATGCATCTCTTGTCACTCATCATAGGCATAATAGCAGCTGCTTCAAAAATCTGCTGAAGGTCTGCATCCTTACCCTGATGCTTTTCATAGTTGAGGCTTTCAAAATCCTTATTCACATTTTTCGAAACAATCGTATCACAATAATGCTTTTTAAGATAATCTTCATTTCCGCAAATCAGATAAACCGATGCAAACTCACCTTTTTTGATATGCTGCTTTAATAATTTTTCATCAAATTCAGCCACAGCCTCACCTCATTTCTGTACTACATTGTATTATAACATATTTTTTCTCTGTTGCAAAGATTAAATATTATCTCTTCAGATACTTTTTAATCCCCAGCGCTAAAGCAGCAATGAAAGCTGATATAAAGAAAATAACAAACAAAGCGCTGCTACTTAACTCAATATAAGAAAACTCAAAATCTGAAATAAACTTACAGACATTAATCATATAACCTGCCAGAAGATTCAGAGCTGAAGCACAGATTTTACCGACAAAAGGAATCAATCTTAAAGCCGGGTAAATACCCGTGAGAAAAACAACAGGCATAATGATGAGATAAAACAGCAGGTTTGTTAACGGAGAAGCCAAAGAAATACCTCCGAAATAATAAATACACAAAGGCAACGTAAAGATCATTACAGAAAAGCTTATTGCAAGAGATAAAACAACGGGATATATAACTTTTCTGAGCTTACTGTCTTCCTTTGATTTTACCATTTTCAGACTTATGCGGTTTGCAAGGGGTACACCTGAAATCAGAATTGACAGCGTTGACACAAAAGAAAGCATAAAACTGATGTTGGTAACGGAAAAGGGATTGACAAAAAGAATGCAGACACAGGAAAATCCAAGATTGTTAAGAGAATCCGAATTCTTATTCAACAGTTTTGCTGTAAGAAACAGCAAAGACATTGCTCCCGCTCTGCATACTGAACCTGTAAATCCTGCAAAGCTCATCATAAACAGAACAAATATAATCAAAGGGATATAATTAAGCCTTCCCCGTCTTCCGCCTGTGTCAACGAAATAAATGAACAGCATAATCCAGACCGATAAGTGCAGACCCGAAACCGCCATTATATGAAGAACACCCGCTCTTCTGAAGTCATCATATATTCCGTCATCAATACCGTCCTTTTCACCTGTAAGAACAGCGGTCAGAACAGCTGAAACATCCTTGTCAAAATCGTGACTGAGCCTTTTTATAATATAATCTCTCAGCTTTGATATGTAATAAAAGATGGATTTAAATTCAGTCTCAGTTATCTCAAGCTCTTCAATCGAATAGGACCCGAGATATATCCCCTTGGATTTATAATATCTGACATATTCCTCTCCGGCATAATCTCCCATATGATAAACCTTGCCGTAAAAAGCAAGTCTGCTTCCGACCGTCAGCTCATCAGGGTCAATATTATCCCAACTCTTCCTGAAGGAAAGACGCATTTTTGAGTCAACGTGCTCTCCGTCAATGGTATCAACTTTAATGATACAGTAATATCTCATATTATCAGAAGAGAATTCGGGGCTTTCGCATACCTTTCCGCTGACGAAGGCTCTTTCACTGCACTTTGAAATTGCATTTTCATACCTTGCTTCAGCAGTAAAAAACAAAAGACAGCTGACCGCCAAAGCAATGAAAGCTGTGGCTACCGTGTCAAGCCGTCTTAATTTTTTCCACAGCAAAATCACAAAAAATGATGCTGCCGCAATAAAAAAGGATACACCGACCAAAACCTTGCTGTCACAGATGACAAAACAAAGCAAAAATGCAAATAATGAAAATCCGAAAACAGCAAGAGGTCGTTTCATAAATTAATCGTGGAAGAAAAGAGGAAGCTTCTCAAGGAAAACAATATCATCTCTGTCAGCAGCGTCACCTTCAGCAAGAATTGCTGCTTTTGCAACAATTTCAGCATCAAACTGACTGAGAAGAACCTCAACAGCTCTGAGTGATTCACCTGTACTGATAACATCATCAAGAACAAGCACCTTTTTTCCCTTAAGCTGATTGCCTTCAAGAGAATCAAGATATAAGGTCTGAACCTTATCTGTGGTAATTGAACGGACTTCAACGTGCACGGGATCCTGCATATAAAGCTTAGGACCCTTTCTGCAGACAAAATACTTCTTTCCGCTCTGTCTTGCCATTTCATAAGCAAGAGGAATTGATTTTGCTTCAGGTGTCACAATGAAATCAAATTCAGGACATTTTTCAATCAATGCAGCTGCGGAAGCGACTGTGATTTCAACGTCACCAAAGATAATAAAGCCTGCAATATCAAGCTTGTCATTGAGTTTACAGATGGGAAGTTCCCTTTCAAGACCGGCAATTGTCATTTTATAAGTTGCCATTTTTAACACTCCTTAAAATTAAAATCAGCCTGCAGGCCAGGTAAACGGGCGTCCGCCCATAAAGTGAAAATGAAGATGCTTGACTGTCTGACCGCCGTCTTCACCGCAGTTGTTTACAATACGGTAACCGTTTTCAAGCCCGAGCGTTTTTCCAAGCAATGCTGCAACCTCAAAAATATGAGAAATCACTGCACTGTTTTCGGCTGTGATTTCAGCAGCACTTGCAATATGCTGCTTGGGAATGATAAGGATATGAACAGGAGCCTGAGGCTCAAGGTCATAAAAAGCAAGAACACTCTCATCTTCATAAACCTTATTGGAAGGGATTTCCCCTGCCGCAATTTTGCAAAAAATACAATCCATAATAATTTCTCCTTTTATATCATTCAACATTAAGCTTAATGTCAAATTTATTCATACAAGAAATAAACTCTTCAGCGTTTTTCTGTGCTTTGGTGAATTTTGCTACCATTTCTTCCCCAACATAAATTTTGAAACAGAGAGTGCTTGTGTTACGAGTGATTAATACAGACGAAACTTCAGCTCTTGTTATTTCCGTAAACTTATATGTTTTTCCGTCAACAGTGAAAGATTCCTCATCAAAATCAATTCTTTTTCCCGTGAAATATCTGATAAAAGCCACAACAAAAAGAGCAACGGAAATGCCAATAAGAAGATATTTAACAGATGAGTCATCGCCGACTGTGCCGATAAAACCAACGGCAAAAAGAAGAGCTAACCATACTACCAAAGCAACAGAAGGTCTTATTGTCTTTTTCATTCCGCTACATCTCCTTTACTGTTTTTTACAATTTCATAAAACTTAAACAGCAACACAGTAACAAATTCATCAGAGCTTAAATCTCAAAGTCTCAGATTTCAAATCAGAGGCCTGCAAAACCGAAAAACAAAGCAAGAAAACAAATCGGACAGGTTTTACTTCATGTAATTTTCTCTTTCCTTAAGACAGACGCAGCAAACTACGTCTGTCTTTGTTTTTTCATTATTTCAGCATTGAAACAAGAATTTCTTCTGCTTTTTCAAGAGCTTTTGAAATTGCTCCGATATCCTTAGCACCGGCCATTGCGCTGTCGGGCTTACCGCCGCCGTTACCGCCTGCAAGCTTTGCAATCTCTCTTGCAAGATTGCCGGCGTGAGCACCCTTTGCAACAGCATCCTTACCGCAGCATGTACAGATATTACCTGTGCCTTTTACCTTCTGAATGCCGCCGACAACACCGACATAATTTTCACCCTTGCTTCTGATAAGATCGCAAACCTGACGAAGCTCATCAACGGTTGTATCCTCAAGGAAGGAGGTTACAAGTACTAAATCACCGATGTTTACAGCACCTGCAAGAAGTGACTCTGTTTTGATGTTTGCAAGCACGCCTGAAAGCTTTTCAATTTCTTTTTCCTTAGCCTTAAGGTCATTGATGACCGATGCAGCCTTAACTGCAATATCATTCTGATTTGCAGCCTTGATTGCAGCAGCTGTGTCTGAAATAAGAGTGTTCTTTTCTTCGATATATTTCATAACGTTCATACCTGTCACAGCTTCAATTCTTCTGATACCTGCTGCAACAGAGGATTCTGAAACAATTTTGAAAAGACCGATGTTACCTGTTGATTCAACGTGTGTACCGCCGCAAAGCTCAGTTGAGAACTCTCCTGCCTTTACAACTCTTACCACATCACCGTACTTTTCACCAAAAAGAGCCATAGCGCCCATAGCCTTTGCTTCATCAATGGGCATCTCCTTTACAAGAAGAGAATAAGCCTTAAGAATTTCACCGTTGACAAGAGTTTCAACAGCCTTAAGCTCATCTGCTGTTACACCCGCAAAATGAGTGAAGTCAAAACGTACAACATCACCGTTTACAAGCTGACCTGCCTGTTCAACGTGTGTGCCGAGAACCTGACGAAGTGCAGCCTGAAGAAGGTGAGCTGCAGTATGGTTTCTCATTGTAGCCTTTCTGTTTTCCTCGTCATAAGATGCAACTGCTTCATCACCGATCTTGATTGAGTCACCGCTAAGTGTACCGTGGTGAAGAACAACACCGTCTGCATCCTTGGTTGTGTTTGAAACTTCAACAACACTTTCTCCCACTCTGATTGTGCCGAAATCACCTGACTGTCCGCCGCTTTCAGCATAGAATGAGGTTTTGTCAAGAACAACAATAACATCCTCACCGGGCTCAACAAAGTCTTTTCTTTCGCCCTCAGAAACAAGAGCTGTAATCTTTGCCTGAGTGTTGTTTTCTTCATAACCTGTGAAAACTGTTTTTTCAACATCCTTGAAGGAAACACCTGAGTTTCTCCAGTCTGTATCAGCTCCGTCACGCTTAACGCTCTTAGCCTTCATTCTTGCCTGATGGACAAGCTCCTTGAACTTTTCTTCATCAACACTCATATTGTTTTCGGCAACAATTTCCTTAGTCAGATCAATAGGGAATCCGAAGGTATCCTGAAGCTTGAATGCATCCTCACCTGAAAGAACGCCGTTTTCAGATGCTGCCATCATTTCATTAAGAAGACCTAAGCCGCTGTCGATTGTCTTATAGAAGCTCTGCTCCTCCATTGAGATAACCTTTTTGATGTAATCCTGCTTCTCAACAAGATTGGGATAAGCATTGGCATTTTCCTTGATAACGGTTTCACAAACCTCTGCAAGGAAGGGACGGTCAATACCGATGAGTCTTCCGTGTCTGGCAGCACGTCTGAGAAGTCTTCTGAGAACATAACCTCTGCCACTGTTTGAAGGAAGAACGCCGTCACCAACCATAAATGTTGTGCTTCTGATGTGGTCAGTAATAACACGAAGAGAAATATCCTTCTTTGCATCCTTATGGTACTCAATGCCTGAGATGTCCATAATATGCTTCATAATGTTTCTTACGGTGTCAACCTCGAAGAGATTGTCAACATCCTGCATGACACAAGCAAGTCTTTCAAGACCCATACCTGTGTCAATGTTGGGATGCGAAAGACGTGTATAATTGTTGTTACCGTCATTTTCGAACTGAGTGAAAACAAGATTCCATACCTCGATGAATCTGTCACAGTCACAGCCAACTTTACAGTCAGGGCTTCCGCAGCCCTTACTTTCACCTCTGTCAAAATAAATTTCTGAACAAGGACCGCAGGGACCTGCACCGTGCTCCCAGAAATTATCCTCTTTACCGAATCTGACCATATGAGAAGGATCAACGCCTACCTCCTTGGTCCAGATATCATAAGCCTCGTCATCTTCAAGATAAACACTGACATAAAGCAGCTCAGCAGGGATTTCAAGAACCTTTGTGAAGAATTCCCAAGCCCATGCAGTTGCTTCGTGCTTAAAATAATCACCGAAAGAGAAATTACCGAGCATTTCAAAATAAGTGCCGTGACGTGCTGTTTTACCAACATTTTCAATATCGGGTGTACGGATACATTTCTGACAGGTTGTTACTCTGTTTCTGGGAGGAGTAACCTCACCTGTGAAATATTTCTTCATCGGAGTCATACCCGCATTGATAAGAAGGATACTTTTGTCTCCCTGAGGTACAAGTGAAAAGCTCGGCAGACGTAAGTGTCCCTTGTCTTCGAAAAATGAGAGATATTTTTCTCTGATTTCATTAAGTCCCATCCATTCCATGTTAATTGTTTCCCTTCTTTTTAAATTAGTTTTTTTCAAAAAAATAAAGTGCCCCACACATTTCGGGGTGAAAAGCTTCCACGGTACCACCCGAATTGTGCAAAAAGCACCACTTTGTGACCTTTAACGCAGTGTCAGACGGCAACCCTTTCGGGTGCAACTGATGAAAGCAGCGATCTGTCCGTCATCCTTTGCGGGCTTACAGCCATGACCCGCATTCTCTGAAAGGCTTAAAGGCAGACTTCTTTCGTCATAGTCTTTAAATATATTTATATTACAAAAATCATAATACTATTTTTTATTTGTTTTGTCAAGAAAAATATAACTGTTGTTGTCCGCTTTAAAAGTATTGCCTCAGTGATAATTACTTAATCTGACTTTTAAGGAGTTTTAATTAAATAATTACCTTTCAATCATAACAAAAAACAAAAGAAAACCGATGTTTTACGACAGTAATTTATTAATTAATACTGTTCAAAGACCCGATTTTGTGATATAATCAGTAAAAAACAACAAGGGAGGATTGCGTCGGATGCTTGAACTCAAATCAGTTACCAAGAAATACGGAAAAACTGTTGCCAATAATAGCATAAGCTTTAATGTTGAAGACGGTGAAATTGCTGTAATTCTCGGACCTAACGGCGCAGGAAAATCCACCCTTATAAAATCAATTGCAGGACTTCTGCGTTATGACGGTGAAATTGCCGTTGATTCTGAAAAAAACAATTCACTTCAGGCTAAAGCGAAAATCGGATATGTTCCTGAAATACCTGCAGTTTATGATATGCTCACCGTCGGTGAGCACCTTGAGTTTATCCTCAGAGCTTATAAAGCTGAGGATAACGGATATGCCGAACAGTTGCTTAAGGATTTCAATCTTTTTGAAATTAAAAACAAACTCGGAAAAGAGCTTTCAAAGGGAATGCAGCAAAAGCTTTCAATTTGCTGCGCTCTTGTTCATAAGCCCTCTGTTGTTATCTTTGATGAACCTATGGTCGGACTTGACCCTTATGCCATTGAAAAACTGAAGGAAACATTCTTGACTCTTAAGAAAAACGGAGCAAGTGTTCTTATCAGCACTCATATGATTGACAGTGTGGAGGATTACTGGGATTCCACATATATTTTGAACAAAGGAGAAATGGTTGCCAAAGCAAAAAACAGCGGAGACATATCTCTCAGGGATTTGTTTTTCCGATCAACAAATGAGGAAGAAAAAATATGAATGCACTCTTTTTTCTATCCGTAAAAAAAGCAAAAAACAGACTCGCGGAGCTTAAAAGAAAGCCCTCTGAGCTTATAACTGTTATTATCTTCCTTTTGTTATTTATCTTCTCTTTTTCATCTCCTTCTGCGCTCTCAGGCACCAGAGACAGTTCCGAGCTTTTTGCAATTGCTTTTGCAATATATACACTGATTTTTATTCTGATAAGCAAAAAAGGATTTTCAAACGGAGCCTCAATGTTTTCTATGGCAGATGTCAATCTTCTTTTCACTTCACCTTCAAATGAAAATGCTGTTCTTTTTTACGGTTTGTTTCAGCAGCTTTCAAAATTCTTCAGTCTGAGTTTTGTGATGCTGTTTCACACCAATAACATCAGAAACTTATACAATATAGAATCAAGTGTTGTCTTTGCTCTGTTTATCGGATACTGCTTAACAGGCCTTCTTGCACAGATGACATCAATGCTGATTTACCGCTTCACCTGTGCTGATGAAAAACTGAAAAAGAAATTCAAAGCAGTTTATGCTGCTGCAATTGCCGTTTTTCTTGGCTTCTATGCACTTACTGTGATAAACAACGGCTTGAGCGCGGACAGCCTTATCAAAGCATCTGAAAGTCATTTTCTAAAATTATTCCCCGTAAGTGCACCCGTTGTTTATTCCGTAAAAGGTTATTTTGACGGCAACAGCATTGCTTTTCTTACCGGAATTGTTTATATCGTTATTTACTTTTCAGCTTTTGTTCTCATTCTAACCAAAAGCCCAAAAAGCTATTATGAGGATGTACTCAAAGCCTCTGAACTAAATTTTTCTGCCATTGCTTCTCAAAAAGAAGGAAAGGCCTCAGAAAAAACTCCCGCCAAAATACGAGTAGGAAAAATCGGATTTTCCCGTTCTTACGGAAGTTCGGCAATCGCCGAAAAGCATTCCATTGAAAACAGACGAAGCAGAATTTTCCTTGTCAGTTTCACAACTCTTGTTCTTACCGCCGCATCAGTCTTATTTGCTTATATTTCTCAGGGAAATATTTTTGCAGCTTTTCTTATAAATGTATATACCCTATCTTTCAGTATTACCGAAAGCAGATGGTCAAAAGAGCTGAGATATCCTTATATTTATATGATTCCCGAAAGTAAAATAAAAAAACTTTTTATGCTCATAAAAAGCGATCTTCCGTCTCTGTTTGCCGAATGTGTTCTGACCTGTGCTGTGGTACGGATTTTCATTTACTGCTCGCTTTTTGAAATCATATCAATGATAATTGCAAGATTCTCTTTTGCGGTTATGTTTATCGGCATCAATCTGATTTTGCAAAGGCTTTTTGCTGATTCACGTAAAAAACTCATATCCGCAACAGCATATATGTTCTTTATTGTTGTTTTCTCACTGCCTTCAATTGTACTCGGCTTATTGGCTTATAATTTCTTCCCATTCTCCTATTCGATACCCTTTATTATAATATCCCTTACGGCAATTTTGACCGCATCGGTACTGATTTATCTTTCGAGAGGAATTCTTGAAAAAATTCAATAAATAAACAGAAAGGATCTGATGAAAATGAAAGGAATCATTCTTGCCGGCGGCTCCGGCACAAGACTTTATCCCTTAACTATGGTTATGTCAAAGCAGCTTCTGCCCGTTTATGACAAGCCGATGATTTATTATCCCTTATCGGTGCTTATGCTTGCCGAAATAAAGGATATTCTTATCATTTCCACTCCTCACGATCTGCCGAATTTTAAAAAGCTTCTCGGAGATGGCAGTGATCTCGGCATTAACCTTTCTTATGCAGAGCAGCCCTCCCCCGACGGACTTGCTCAGGCCTTCATCATCGGAGAAGAATTCATCGGTGACGATTGTTGTGCAATGGTGCTGGGAGACAACATCTTTTACGGCAACGGATTCAAAAGCATTCTCAAGCAGGCCCGTGAGGATGCCGAAAAAGGTATGGCAACTGTTTTCGGATATTATGTTGACGACCCTGAGAGATTCGGTGTTGTTGAATTTGATGAAAACCAGAAGGTTATTTCAATTGAAGAAAAGCCTCAAAATCCAAAATCAAATTACTGTGTTACAGGCTTATACTTCTATGATAACAGAGTTTCTGATTATGCAAAATCAATCAAAAAATCTGACAGAGGTGAATATGAAATCACTGATTTGAACGTCAGATATCTTAAAGAAAATTCACTTTCAGTTAAGCTTCTCGGCAGAGGCTTTGCCTGGCTTGACACTGGTACGGTTGAAAGCCTTCATGAAGCATCTGAGTTTGTCCGCATAACAGAAAACAGACAGTCAATTATGATTTCAGCCCCCGAAGAAATTTCATATATCAACAAATGGATTGACAGAGAAAAGCTCACTAAGGCAGCTGAAAAATACGGCAAATCCCTTTACGGAACACATCTGAAAAAGGTTGCCGAAGGAAAATACAAATATTAATTTAAAAGAATACAGAAAGGCGGTTTTATTATGGCTGGACCCGGCGGCGGAAGTTCATCAGGCGGATTTGGAGGCGGCTCCTTCGGTGGTTCACACGGCGGCTCCTTCGGAGGCTCGCATAGCGGCGGATCATTTGGCGGCTCACACGGAGGTTCTTTTGGAGGAAGCTTTCATCAGCCTCCGCGTTCACCTCATCACCACGGCGGCTGGCATTATCCGGGACGTTGGAGACGTACCCGCGTTGTCAGAGGCGGTGGCTGCAGTACAATCATCTTGATTCTACTTTTTGTTTTATTTGCTGCATTCTCCTTGATGCCGGCAGATAATATTGAAATTAAATTCAGTGATACAGACACCTCTTTTTATGACGAAGAAGTATTTCAGGATTATGCAAACGATAATTACAATATTGTTTTCGGTTCTTCTGAATCATACGAAGATAATATTCTCCTTGTATTTCTTACAAACAAAGAAACCGACGGTTATTATACAATTGCCTGGGTCGGAGATAATATTAAATATGAAATCAACGAGATGTTTGGAGAAATGAGCTCTTACGGCTTATATATGGACGAATATTTCGGAGACGGTCTTTTCAAATATTCACTTGATACCAACTATGCAGCAGTAATTAATAATATGAGTGAGTCAATCAGCTTTCTTGATTTGACATCAAGCTTCAACAACGAAGAAAATCACGACTCAACCCCGTCATCAAGAGTAATTAACATAACGGATATAGAGCTTAATGAAGACATCATCAACGGCGCTCTTGAGGATTTCACAAATGAAACCCAGATTCCCTGTGTTTTGATTGTTGATTATGTTGACAATGTATTTAACATTGCTGATGACGGCAATGTAACCGTGACCGATCCGGACGGCACAGCTGATGCAAATCCCGCCTCGAGCTCAACTGCACCGATTTTCACAATCAGCATTGCTGTCAGCATTGCTGCGATTGCAGTTATTGCTCTGGTGATTTCATTAAGAAAAAAATCCAAAGCCAAGCCTTCCGCTGAAAAAAGCAGCAAATCAAAGGATAGCAAAGTTCCCTGGGAATATTAACAAATAAAATAAACCCTTGCATTTTGATATGCAAGGGTTTATTTTTACTCAATTAAGCTTAATCTAATTCCTGGACACCGAAAGCATCAATAAGAGCAAAGTATTCATCCTCACTGATGGCCATCACGGAGCCATGACGGGGACTTAACTCACTGATTGTATAAGCCGATCTTCTGACCTGCTTCCAATTTTCAAAGTCTCTTGTAAGCTGAACAAAGAAGGTTCCTTCGCCGTATTCATCCATTATCATCAGCCATGCATTTGTGCCTGTGATATTATACATTGTGCTTCCTTCGACACCGAACCAGTTCAATGAGCAGATTTCATAATCGGTATTATAAGGACCTGCTGCATTTTTAGATTTAACAACGGCTATTTTCTGTGTAAGATCTTCTTTAAAATAAAGATAATAGTAACCGTCTTTTTCGTTATAAATCATATCACCGTCGATACACTGAATATCTCTTTTTGCGTTAGTTTCGGGATCTGTCTCCCCTCTTCTGCCGTAAAGATATTCAGGCGATGTGAAGTTTTTGAAATCAGAAGTGTAAAGATAATAATGTTGGGCAACATCCTCATTTTCTTCAGTTGCAGGATCATCAAAACAGGAAAGTGCAAGATAAAGCATATACTTACCTTCAGCCGCGTCCCAAATAACCTGAGGAGCCCAAGCTCTGTTGCAATTTTCAAAGCCTTCAAAATCACGGAAATCAATCAGTGTCTCGTCTTCCCAATTAATAAGGTCATAAGACCTCCAGAGAATAATTGCGTGATTGGATGTCCATCCGAGCTCAGCATCCATATCAGTGGCAACAATGTAATAGCAATCCTTACCTTCTTCATCAACAGCCTTGAAAATATAAGGATCTCGTACACAGCCTGTGCCCTTTGTCTGCTCAATAACAGCTTCGTTTGAATTAAGCGCCTCGAAATTATATCCGTCACTGCTGACTGCAAGGTGAATCTTCTGCTGCTGAGGTGAGTTACCGGTAAAATAGCAGAACACATATGCTCCCGAGCGGCTTACAGCGGGAAAAGCTCTGTCATTAAATGCAAGATTGAACAGATTAACACCGAGCATAACTAATGCCATAAGGTATCTTGTAAATGTCATCAAAGTCATAAGATAATCTCCTTTTTTTATTTTCAAAGATTATAGCACATAATTAACAAAAAATAAATACCCTGATAAAAATTATCATATAAATTTTCGAATTGACAAAACACATCAAAAAAGATAAAATTTAATAAAAAAATTCTCCCGTGAATCACGGGAGAATTCTATGTAAATATAATTATTAATCAGCTGTAGTATCACTATTATCTGTATTTTACTATTTTGTTTTAATCCGATTATTGCATCACTTTCAATTCTTCAACTCAGGATTTGCTTATATCAAGCCAACATCCTCAAACATGCAACTAATCTTTCTATTATTAAATTGTAATCTCTATTACAATCTGAATATATACATAATCACCTGATTATATTGTTTTTTTTAGACTTTATAATTTAAATTTTTCAGATTGTAACGTTTAAACTAAACGGTACATTGGTAACACCTCTTTCTTTTAATTTCGTCTATATTATAACGGATATCAGCAACTTTGTCAATAGTTTTCGATATGACCGAATAATTTTGTACAACTTTCACAAACTCGAATGAAGGATGATTAAAATGAACGAATTATTTACACTCATTTTCAATAGTACACTGCTTGGAATCGGTCTTGCAATGGATGCTTTTTCGGTTTCCCTTGCCAACGGCCTCAACGAGCCCCGAATGAAAAAAAGCAAAATGTTTTCAATGTCAGGTCTCTTTGCTTTCTTTCAGGCACTTATGCCGCTTATCGGCTGGCTGTGCATTCATACTGTTGTTCATTATTTCAAATCATTTGAAAAGCTTATTCCTTGGATTGCACTGATTCTTCTTGCTTTCATCGGCGGAAAAATGCTTATAGACGGAATCAAAGCAAAGCCTGAAGATGCATGCGAGAGCAAGGTTGGTTTAACCGGTCTTCTTATTCAAGGAGTTGCAACCTCAATTGACGCTCTTTCTGTCGGCTTCACAATTGCCGATTATGACTTTTCTTCCGCTTTGTTTGCTGCTGCAATCATTGCAGCTGTTACCTTTGTAATCTGCAGTGCAGGTGTATATATCGGCAAAAAAGCGGGAACAAAGCTTTCCGGAAAAGCGGGAATTTTCGGCGGACTCATACTTATAATAATCGGCATTGAAATTTTTCTGACAGGAATCTGAAAAAGAACAAAGGTTCATTAATTCCCCTTGTATCAATTAAGAAATTTGAAAGCTGAATAAAAGGCAAAAACACCGATATGCTGATGCATATCGGTGTTTTTAAAGTGATATTTATTAATTTACTTTGCATCCTTACGGAACATCTCAAAGGACAACGGAGCTTTTTCACAAACATAACCTTTACTGAAATTTTGCATAGGGACAAACCTTCATACAAATTCCGCAGACCGCTCCGCGTCCAATATTCTTAAAGTTATTTTTCATATAACTGCTACACTTTTCAGGATTAAAAATCTCTTCACGGTTAATCCCCGGCTTCCAGCATCCTCCGAGAATTGCACCAGAAGGACAAGCATCAACACAAAGATTGCAGTTAAGACACGGCACAAACTCATCTGCATTTTCAACCTCAAAGCAGCAGTCAGTAAAAACTGTGCCCAATCTGACACGTGCTCCGAAATCTCTGTGAAGAAACATTGAATTTTTGCCGATTGTACCCAATCCGGAAAGCACTGCTGCTTTCTTATGGGAGTATCTGCCTTTGTAATTCCATCCGTCTTTGTTGATGCTCTGCGAAGCCGCAACGGTAATGTAATTATATCCCTTCTTCTGAAGGAAAAGACCGCATTTTAGAAGAAGCGAATCAATAAAAGCATTTACACTGCGGTAATGATTAAAATAAGTGTGAGTCGGCTGCGTTGTGATTTCATCAACAATTGCATCTGAAAGTCTTACAACAATGCTGACAGCAAATTTACAATTTCCGAAATCACCGTCTTCAATCTTACAGAAGCCGACGTCACTTGCGCCCTCTTCCACAAGATAATCTTTTAATTCCTTTGCAATGTCCATTTACTCACCTTTATAATAAAAAAGTTTTTTGCTAAGATCAATTTTATTCTCATCACTGTTTTCAAAACTGATACTGCCCTCTTGCGCATCCGTGAGCAGTTGCTTTTCTTCAAGAAGAGTTCTGCAATGTCTTGCCGCTCCTTCACCGCCGTTGAAAACCTGAACATTTCCGCCAAGAATACGTTTGATTGTATTTTTAGCAAAAGGAAAATGAGTACATCCGAGAACAACTGCGTCAACATTGTTGACATAAGGTGCAAGAATGTTTTCAAGATAAGCAATTTCTTCGGGTGAATCGAAATTACCGCTTTCAATGTATCGGACAAGCTCAGGTGCAGGTAATTTAAAAAATTCAGCTTTGTCACTGAGCTTTTCCATCAGTACATTGAATTTTTCCGCCTTAAGAGTCAGCGGTGTTGCAAGAACAAGAACTCGCGGCTGTTCTTTGAACAAAGCTGCAGGCTTGATCGCCGGCTCAAGCCCGATAATCACAAGGTCGGGATATTTGTTTCTTAACACAGAGGCAGCTGCACTTGTTGCCGTGTTGCAGGCAATAACAAGAGCTTTGACTCCTCTTTCGATCATTCGCTCAGCTGCTTCAACTGTGAGGCTTCTTATTTCCTCAATTGTTTTAATTCCGTAGGGAGCATTGGCTGAATCACCGAAATATATATAGTTTTCGTTGGGCATTATTTTATATAATTTCCTCAACACGCTTATACCGCCCATACCTGAATCTATAACAGCAATGGGACTTGTTTTATCCATTGGCTTCACCAACCCTTTCAGACTGTGTTACAATAACAGTCTTCCCCTATTAAGAGATTATACTCTGTGCCACTTTACACCCTGAGGTGTATCTTCAAGAACAATGCCCTGATCCTTGAGCATATCTCTGATTCTGTCAGCTTCTGCCCAGTTTTTATTCTTTCTGGCATCGTTTCTCTGCTGAATAAGAGCTTCAATTTCATCATCAAGATTATTCTCTGTCTTTCTGTTGTAAAGCAGACCGAGAACATCCATAAGCTCATCAAAAACTTTAATTGCATAACTGACAACAGCCTCTGACTTCACACCGTCGTTGACTCTTGTGTTGATTTCGCGAACAAGCTCAAACACTGCACCGAGAGCTTCACCCGTGTTAAGGTCATCTTCCATTGCCTCGATGAATTTATCCTTCTTTGAATCAATAATTGCAATAATTTCAGCATCATTTTCACCGGTCTGAGCACTTGCATTTTTGAGAGCAAAATCAAGATTATCTCTGCAGGTGTAAAGTCTTTCGAGAGAAGCCTTGCACTGCTCTATTGCATCATAGCTGTAATTGATGGGGCTTCTGTACTGACAGGAAATCATAAGGTATCTGATGGGCTCATAGCCAAACTGTTCAGCAACGTCGCGAACTGTAAAGAAGTTGCCGAGAGATTTTGACATCTTCACCTTATCAACGGTGATAAAGCCGTTGTGCATCCAATATCTTGAGAATGAGCAGCCGTTGCAGCACTCACTCTGTGCAATTTCATTTTCATGATGCGGGAAAATAAGATCCTGACCGCCACAGTGAATATCAATTGTTTCACCGAGATATCTTCTTACCATTGCTGAGCATTCAATGTGCCAGCCGGGTCTGCCCATACCCCAGGGTGAATCCCAATAAGGCTCACCGGGCTTTGCATTCTTCCAGAGAGCAAAGTCCATGGGCTCTCTTTTAACCTCGCCGACATTGATTCTTGCACCTGCCTCAAGATCTTCAAGAGGCTGATGTGAAAGCTTGCCGTATTCGTCAAACTTTTTTGTGCTGAAATAAACATCACCGTTTGCTTCATAAGCGTAGCCTTTTTCGATGAGAGTTGAAACAATATTGATGATTTCATCAATATTTTCAGTTGCCTTGGGATGATGTGTTGCTTCACGGACATTCATTCCCTTTGCATCAACCCAGAATTCCTCAATATATTTTTCGGAAACCTCTTTGAAGGTAAGACCTTCTTCATTTGCTCTGCGGATAATTTTATCATCGATATCAGTGAAATTCTGAACAAAGTTGACCTTGTTTCCTCTGTATTCAAGATAACGTCTCATAACATCAAAAACACAAAGAGGTCTTGCATTGCCGATGTGGATGAAATTATAAACAGTGGGTCCGCAGGCATAAATCTTGTATTCGCCTTCTTTGATGGGAATAAGATCCTGTTTTTCACGGGTAAGTGTGTTAAAAATTTTCATTGTTTTTCCTCCAATGCTTTTAATTGTTTTTCAAGTTTTTCAATCTGATATTTCAACTGACAGATTTCCTGAGAAATAGGGTCAGGAGTATGAACATGGTCAAGCTTGTCAACACGTTTTCCGTTTTGTTTGACAACTCTTGCAGGAGAACCGACAGCTGTTGAATTTTCGGGTATGGGTGAAAGAACAACAGAGCCTGCCGCAATGTTTGAATTATCACCGATTTTGAAGGGGCCGAGCACCTTTGCACCTGCTCCGACAAGGACACCGTTGCCGAGAGTCGGATGTCGTTTTCCCGTGTCCTTACCTGTACCGCCAAGAGTAACTCCCTGATAAATGACACAGTCATCACCGATTTCGGCTGTTTCACCAATCACAACGCCCATGCCGTGATCGATGAAAAATCTTTTACCGATTGTGGCTCCCGGATGAATTTCAATTCCGGTTTTTCTGACTGTGTGCTGAGAAATTGCTCTTGCCAGGAAATACAGCTTGTGCTTGTAAAAATAATGAGCAAATCTGTGATTTCTCACAGCCTTGTATCCCGGATAAAGCAAAAGAATTTCCAGAATATTTCTTGCCGCAGGGTCTTTTTCCTTAACACAGTTAAGATCTTCTATCATTTGTTTAAGCATATTACCACCTGAAATAATATTTGTAAATATAAAACAAACGCCTCTGTATCTGAAAAGATACAGAGGCGTTGAAACGCGGTTCCACTCTGATTTATAACTCAGACCGTTAACGCCGGTGTACGCCCGAGGATACTTTCTGATAAGAGTTCCCCACGGGTGCTGAAGGGTGCATTTCATTGCAGCTTTGACAGGACACTTTCACCTTACTGCCCCTCTCTGAGAAAAAGGATTGCAATTACTTCTCCCTATAAACGCATTTATATATCTAGTACATTATATACTTTCAGCGCGTCTTTGTCAACAAATTATTTTTTGATAAACAAATGATAAAATTCAAACCACCGCTATCAGCCGATAACCTCTGCAACGAGGTCGCAATCATCAACACCGATGATTTTTGCATTGACAAATTCACCCTCAAAAAGCTCTTTTTCAGAAGAAAGAATAACAGCAACATCCATTTCGGGTGCATCCATATATGTTCTGCCGAAATAAAAACAGTTATCCTCATCAAAGCCGTCAACAATAACCTTCATAACGTCATTGACTCTTGCATTCTGCTTTTCCTCAAAGATATAATACTGCTTTTCCATTATGAGCTCAGCGCGGTGTTTTTTAACAGTATCATCAATCTGATTTTCCATTTTGGCTGCAGGAGTATCCTCTTCGGGAGAATAAGCAAAACAACCCATTCTGTCAAACTTCATTTCTGAAATAAAACGCGAAAGCACCTCAAAGTTTTCCTCTGTCTCACCGGGAAATCCTGTTATGAAGGTTGTGCGGATAACAACATCGGGAATCTTAGCTCTGAGCTTGCCGATAAGACTGACAAGGCTTTCTCCGTCTGATTTTCTGTTCATTGTTTTGAGAATCTCAGTGTCAGCGTGTTGCAAAGGAAGATCAATATAATTACAGATTTTTTCCTCCTGAGCAATTGTATCAATCAACTCATCGGTCAGACATTCAGGATAACAGTAAAGAATTCTGATCCACTCAATGCCGCTGATTTTGCAAAGCTTTCTCAGAAGCTCAGCAAGCTTAAGCTCACCGTAAATATCAATACCGTATCTTGTTGTGTCCTGTGCAACTACAACGATTTCCTTGACTCCGCTTGCGGCAAGGCCTTCAGCCTCCCTGAGAATGCTTTCCATTGTTCTGCTTCGGTATTTTCCTCTGATTTTCGGAATTGCACAATAAGTGCAGCAATTGGAGCATCCCTCAGCAATCTTAAGATATGCCCAATGAGAAGGAGTTGTGATTATTCTGTCCCCGTCAATTGAAAGCTCATACTTTGAAGGAAAAGAAAGCACCCTTTCATTTTCAAGAACCTTCTTGCAGATTTCAGCAATATTTCCGTTTGCACCAATACCGATACAGGCATCAACCTCAGGAATCTCATCTGTAATTTCCTGTTGATATCTCTGAGCAAGACAGCCTGTAACAACTATACCTTTAATTATGCCCGCCTTTTTAAGCTCAGCAACAGAAAGTATTGTTTCAATGGCCTCCTGCTTTGCATCATTGATAAATCCGCAGGTGTTAATAATAACAATATCCGCATTTTCAACATCAGCCACAAACTCAAAGCCGGCATCACAAAGTGTTGAAAGCATTATCTCGGCATCAACCTGATTTTTCGGGCAGCCGAGTGAAATCATTCCTATTTTATTCATCATATACCTCAGCATCATAAAATTCATCACAGACATCTTCAAGGGCAGAGCGGATTTCACTGAAGCTGTAACCCATTCTGAGAAGTCCGTTCACAGCTTTTTTTCTGCCTTTTTCATCTCCGAGATATCTGCTGTATTTTTTTATTATAATATCTTTGACATCACACTTATATAAATCTTCTTCCTCAAGGACAAAGCCGATAATTTCAGAGGAAATACCCTTTTTCATCAGCTCCTGTCTGAGTCTGTTTTTGCCGTATTTTTTGACTACAGAAAGCTCTCTGACAAACATACGGGCAAATCGTTCATCGTCAATATAGCCGCTGTTTTTCAGCTTTTCAACAGCATTTATACCGCTTTCGTTATAACCCTTGAGCCGAAGCTTTGAAAGAAGCTCTTTTTCACTGTGATCTCTTCTTGAAAGATAAGAAACTGCCTGATTGTAAGCTCTCCTGTTTTCAATGTTTTCAGCAAGAAACTCAAGCTCAGTTTCATCCATTTCCATATTCTGACTCAGTCCCATACCGGCAAAATATGTTTTATCGACGGTGAATCTGTATTCACCGTCGATTGAAATGTGTATTTTATCTCCCTTGCCGTTTTTGAAATTTACTTTCATTCTTCGTCATCAACGGCAATGTCAAGTCTTGCTCTGATGCTTGCAGCACTTCTCTTGGCGGGAGCTGCTGCAGGAGCAGAATTATTGCTGTTTTCGCGCTCTGCCTTGCTTCTCTTGACAGCATCTCTGATTTTTCCTTCAATTTCATCGGAAAGAGCAGTTTCCTTCTGGAAAAGAAGCTTCACATTGTCTCTGCCCTGACCGAGACGGGTCTCACCGTAAGAGAACCAGGCACCGCTTTTATTGATGATGTCAAACTTGACACCAAGGTCAACAATTTCACCGACCTTGGAAATACCTGTGCCGTACATAATATCAAATTCAGCCTCTTTAAAGGGAGGAGACACTTTGTTTTTAACAATTTTTGCTCTTGTTCTTGCTCCGATAAATTCGTTGCCGGAAGCCTTGAGCTGTTCGATCTTTCTGACCTCAATTCTCAATGAAGAATAGAACTTCAGAGCTCGTCCGCCTGTTGTAACCTCAGGATTTCCGTAAACAACACCAACCTTTTCACGAAGCTGATTGATGAAGATAACAAGAGTGTTGGATTTTGCAATAACACTTGTGAGCTTTCTGAGAGCCTGGGACATAAGTCTTGCATGAAGACCGACGTGACTGTCACCCATTTCACCTTCAATTTCAGCTCTGGGAACAAGAGCGGCAACTGAGTCAACAACAATGACATCAAGTGCTTCCGAACGTGCAAGAGCCTCTGTGATTGAAAGTGCATCCTCACCATTGTCAGGCTGTGAAACAAGAAGAGCGTCAACATCAACGCCGAGAGCCTTTGCATAAACGGGATCAAGTGCATGCTCAGCGTCAATGAAAGCTGCTTCACCGCCCGCCTTCTGAGCTTCAGCAATGCAGTGAAGAGCAAGGGTTGTTTTACCTGAAGATTCGGGGCCGTAAATTTCAACGATTCTGCCCTTGGGAAGACCGCCGATTCCTGTTGCAAGGTCAAGACCGAGTGAACCGGTTGAAATTGCTTCAACGTTCATTTCCGTGCTCTGACCCAGGCGCATAATTGCACCCTTTCCGAATTGCTTTTCTATCTGCGCAAGAGCCGCATTAAGTGCGCTTTGTTTATCTGCCATATTATTCAAACCTCCGTACAAATGTTCGATATGTGTATTATACAATAATAATATACAAAAATCAACTGTTTTTTCAGAATTTTCAAATAAAAATACTTATAATTTTTAAGCTCACAAAGTTGATTTTTACACAAAAGAACCATAGCTTTTTATAAATTTACTGTTTTAATAGTCAAATTTTGAAGTTTTTTCAAAAAAGGTATTGCATTTTATTCTTATTTCTGTTAAGATACCTATTGCTTATGTATTTAATTATTTTAAGGAGGTGCGGTACATGGCAAAATGCGAATATTGCGGTAAAGATGTTGCTTTCGGCATCAAAGTTTCCCACTCACACAGACGTTCAAACAGAACATGGAAACCCAACGTAAAGCGTGTAAAGGCTATCGTTAACGGCTCACCCAAGAGAGTTTACGCTTGCACTCGCTGCTTACGCTCTGGTAAGGTTACTCGCGCTATCTGATTTTAGAATATCGGTAATCCTTGGACTTTCTCAAAAGAGAAAGTCCTTTTTTCTTATCCTGCAAACAGGAGCAATAAAAAAACGGAGATTCCTTGACATTGTGAAAAGGTCTCCGTTTTTAGTTTTATGGCTTATCTGCTGGAATTGATGAAATCAATGATTTCTTCCTTTGAACGAACTCCCACAAGTCTGCCCTTTTCTTCACCGCCGACAAAAAGCACCATACAGGGAATTGACATAATTCCCATTTCCATTGCAACAGCGCCTGCTTCATCGCAGTTAAGCTTGCAAACCTTAACCTCACCGTCAAGCTCATCAGCAAGCTCTTCAATAACAGGACCGAGCATCATACAGGGATTGCACCAGGGAGCCCAGAAATCAACAAAAACAGGACAGCCTTTTTCTTCCCTTACTTCTTCATTAAAATTTTCTTCGAAAAGTTCAATATATGACATTTCTTATACCTCCTTTGTTATTATCTCCGTTATAATAAAATTATAACACGAAAAAACATTCTTAGCAAGATAGCAAACAAAATAAATAATATTTATAAAAAACAAACCGCTGTGTCTGCCTGAGGCTTTTACAGCGGTTATTTTTTACCGTTGATTAATCACAGTCAATGCCAACCGTAATAATCTCAAAGGGCTTATACTCAATAACATCAGTCTCACCGGTGACGTCTTCAAGGAAGTTAAGAAGTCTGACCTTTTTGCCAAGTCTGATTTTACCTCTCTTTCCGTTCTGCTCGGAAAGTCTGATAATAATCATATCACCCTTTTCACTCAATTTCATTGCCTGAAGGTAAAGCTCACCGAAGCTGTTTTCAAAGCTTAAATCAGCTTTCACCAAGGGCACATTGTATTCAAGTGCAATTTTATTGATTTCAGCCTTTATGAAATCATCTGCATGGGGATAAATCATATAACTGAATTCGTGATGTCCCAGGTCACTTGTAACATCGGGGCGCACAGTTGCTCTGAGCAGGCTCAGGCTCATTGAGTTTTCAAGCAAGCCGACACCGTATTTTGAATCATTGATGATTGCAATACCGCCGTCAGTTTCAGCCATATCAACCCATTTGTGATGACACACCTCAAAACGAGCCTGCTGCCAGGTGGTGTTTCTGTGAGTTTCTCTTTCAATATAACCCGCACTTGTATCACAAACAGCCTTTCTTGTCAGAAGATTACAGTCAAACTGAGCCTTTGCAAGAACGTGCTTTTCATTCCAATCAACTATGTTCTCTACCTCAATGCCTCTTGAATTACGGAAAAGACGTATAATTCGCTGCCAGGTACTTTTTTCCGTTGCAAGAGTGCAGGAGAATGAAACTGACTGCGAATCACAAGCTGTGAGTAAAAGAGGAGAAGCAACCTTGATTTCAACCTCACGGTCAGTATAATTAGGCAGAATATCCCAGGCATCATATACACCGGGATTATCCTTGTAAAGCTTAAGCTTATTGAATTCACCCTTTGTCCATTCGCGTTCAAGCTCTCTGTCATAAAGACTGATTATGCTGCCATCGGTATCAAAAACAACCTCATAAAAAGGTGTAACGATTTTTCTGCCCGCAGTAAACCAAACATCCTTGTTTACATTCTTTTTGAGCTTTCCGCAGGACAAGGGTGCAAGATTCGGAATCACCCAGTTACCCTTTTTGCCGTAACGGATGCTGTCTCCCTCGGCATCAGGCACAAAGGTAAGATGTGTACGGGTAAAGTTAAGGGAATTGAAATAATTTTCTCCGTCTGCACCGATAATTTTGTCAAGTCTTCTGTCAATCTCTTCATAATCCGCCATTGCATCACGGTAAACGGGAGTGATATGACTTCCGGGAAGAATATCGTGAAACTGATTAACAAGAAGCTTTTTATAAATATCACGAAGCTCGTCGCTAGGATACTCATTTCCCTTCAGATGGCGGAGAGTTGAAATAATTTCCGCTTCACGAAGCTTATATTCAAGCTGACGGTTGAAGCGCTTCATTCTTGATTTTGTGGTAAAGGTGCCTCTATGCATTTCAAGATAAAGCTCTCCGTCCCATTTTGAAAGATTTTTATTATTCTTAAGATTTTTCTCAAGAAACTCCTGACCGCCGACGTGTTCGGTTTTCGGCATCACTGAAAGCTTTTCAAAGCGGTGCATAAGCTCAATCATTTCTTCAGTGCAGCCACTTCCTCCGTCACCGTAACCGAACATTGACAAGGTCTTACAACCCTGATTTTTGTCCTGATACGCTTCCCAGTTTTCCTGAATCTGTGAAGGCATATTCCAAGTTATGAAATGTGTGGGAGGAACACAGGCATAAACCTCGCTTCCGTCAATGCCCTTCCAGATAAAATTGTTGTGCGGAAATCTATTTGTGTCATTCCAGGTTGACATTTTGTTGGAAACAAAATAATCAACACCGCTCTTTTTAAGAATCTGAGGCAAAATCCAACTGTTACCGAAAACATCAGGCAGCCAGCAGTTTCTGACTGTTTTTCCGAACTTTTCACGAAAATAATGCTGACCGTATAAAAACTGTCTGATAAGACTTTCAGCTGAAGGAACATTGCAATCGGGCTCAACATACATCGCGCCGACAGGCTCAAACTGTCCCCTTGCAACCTTTTCCTTAAGCTCCTCAAAAACATCGAGATAATATTTCTCAAGCATTTCATATGTATAAGCCTGAGTGTGAGTATATTTGAAATCGGGATATCTGTCCATAAGCCTGAGCTGAATAAGAACTGTTCTCAGATTTTTCTGAACTGAATGAATCCTTCTCCAATAATAAGCAATATCAAGATGAGAGTGAGCAACAAGAGCAACATCACCGCTGCCTTTGTAATCGTCGTTGGCATAGATAACCTCATCAACATACTTTTTAGCTTCGGCAATATCCTCAGTCCTCAGATTATCAAAGTCAATTAAATTAAGAGCATTATTGATTTCACGGTTCAGGAAGCTTCTGTAATCCTCATTGAAAAGCTCACTTTTTGCAATATCAAGAAGCAGCTCAAGGTCATAAACAAGTTCAAGAACCGTGTTGTTTATTGTTGCAAGATAAGCACCCTCAAAAATCTGACGGCATCCGCGCACTGAAAGAGATTCAGGATTACGCTCATCATCAGGCTTTGAACGGTTATAGCCTTCCATTTCAAAATGAAGCTCATCCGAATCAATATAAGGAGAAAGCAAAATTCTGTCCCTATTGGGATCGACACCTCCAACATATTTGCCGTTAACCTTCACAATGATTTCAGCAGCTGTTTTAAGTGAAAACCACAGCTCTTTGTTTTTTAAATGCTCGGGTATTTTAACATCCGCTTTAAAAAAAGCTGTGCCGTCGGGAGTAAAATAAAGATCTCCTCTTGTGAGCTTTCTCCAGCCTTCGGGATAATACTCATACTTCAGCTCTGCAACCTGACGGGCATCTCTGACCATAAGGTTTTCTATCTCAAATTTCTCTTCATAAATATATCTCTTGAGCCAGCCGAATCGGAGATCTGTCCATTCCTCAGGTCTCATGCTTCTTCTGACAACCTTAATATGTGCCATTTCAAATCCTCCTGTCAATCCTTATCCCAGAAAAACGGCTTCTTTTTGATTGCTGTTATTTTTACCTTTTCTCCCAGATCGCGCAATATCTCACCCTCAATCCAGGAAATACAACGCTCAACAATGAGACATTTTGAGCATTCACCCTGCAAAATCACGGTAAGAATTCCGTCCTTATAAGACACAAAATCAATTTCTCCGCCGTCACCCTGAAGCTTTGGCTTTAAGATTTCCTGAATATAATTTTTCATTTATTATCACACTTCTTTCCGCCCATTATTCTACAATAAAACTAAATCAAAGTCAACAAAAAATCCCGCCATGAATTACATTAGAGAAATCATAACGGGATAATTTTTTTAATAATTGTTATCTATTGCTTCACCGACAGCTCTGAGCAGAGAATCCTCATGGGAAGAGGGTAAATCACAGCTGTAATGCCAGATCATAACACCGCCGTAGCCGTAATTTATGGCATACTCTGTCTTTTCACCGATTACCTCAGGCGTGTTGAACCAGAAATCCTTATCTGTATCAGGGCAATGGTACCAGCCGTTTTCGTCAATTCCCTCATAACAGCCGTTATAACCGTACCAATAACCTGACATATCAGTGGGTCGGGAATAAAAAGGAAGACCGATATTAACCTTCTCAAGAGGGATTCCGTGAAGACCGATTTTCTTCAGCTGAGAAACAGTATCTTCCGTTGTGGCGTGCTTTCCTTCAGCGTCATTAAAGTCATAAGACATAACCTCAAAGGTATCTACCGCATCAATTGAAGCGGTGCTGAACTTAAGATTCCAGGTACTTGCAGCAACTCCAAGAGTATAAGCTCCAAGCTTTTTATCAAGGCTTACAAGGAATTTATTATACTGACGCCAGGCTTTGTTTGAAATCGGATATTCATAATCAAAATGAACACCGTCAAAGCCGTATTTTTCAAGCACAGCAATAATGTTATCCTCAAGCAAACCGCTTGTGAAAGCCTTGTTATGAGCATCACTCTGAACTTCCATCTGCTCCTCCCACACATCTGAGGAGGATTCACCATGAGGACCCAGGAGATTAAGAGAAATATGAACATCTCTGTCACCGACAGCATTTTTTATGTTTGAAAGCGCTGTTTCAGTTTTTGCCGTCTCAACAATAACATTACCTTCGGCATCAAAGGTAGCACATTCGAAAAGAATAATATGAGTTACAATGTCAAAATCTTCGCTGTAAAGGCTGTCGGGATTTTGAATGTAGTCCCCTCTCATATAGGTTGTGACCTTAAAATCATCTGCCTTATCAATAATCTTGTCGGGAGTGATACCGAAAAATCCTGTGATCATAGTAATGAGAGCTGTAAAAAAGGCTAAAATTCTGCTGATTAACATAATGAAACCTCCTTATATCAAACCATATTTTTCAGATATTATATCACAGTATTTTAATTTCTTCAATATGATTTTCACTAATGATTCGATAAAAAAAGAAAAGAGACTATTCTTTCGAATAATCTCTTTCGACTGGTCCGAGTGACAGGACTTGAACCTGCGGCCTCTTGACCCCCAGTCAAGCGCGCTACCAAGCTGCGCCACACCCGGATTTATGTTTCGTAACAGCTTGATTATTATATATGTTCACAATACAAAAGTCAATACTTTTTTACAAAAAAATTTAAAAATTTCCTCCTTTATTTTTTCTTACTGTGTAATTATCCCCAATAAGAAATAAAGCCGACATTAACACTGTCATAACGGACACAATTGCGGATGCCGAGTTATCCGCCGAGCTTGGTCTGACTCCGATTGCAATGGTTTCCACCTCAACAATAAACAATGTTGTCAACACCTTACATATAAGAATTGATAATGCTCCGTTTACTATCCTCGTAACCAGAAAATACTTATAGCTCAGATTGACTGATGTAAATGAAGTCCAAAGCTGAAAATGAGCACAAACTCCGCTGAATCCGATAACACCTGCAACAGCGGGCACGGAAAGAGCTGACGCTGCATTTTTGCAGCCCGTTGTAATTTCCAGCAGACACCTTGAAATAAAAAGCATTCCTTGATTACTTATAATTTTTTCAACCAGAACAAGTACACAGCAAAAAGCAATTACCCATGAGGATATCTCAAAAAGATTACGGGAGCTTTTTGTGACACTGTTTTTTAATGCTGTTCCGCAGCTTTCATAATGTACCGACTCAGATATTTTGCTCACCGCTTCATTCGGAAAAATAAATCTGCTTAAAACCCCAAGAATCAAGGATGAAATAATAATACTGACATATAAAATCAAACCCGTTTTTTCGGATTTATAAAGAGAATTTCCCACATAGCTTATAACAAAAGCCGGGCCCGGATTCACACAGAAAAGCATAAGTCTTTTTCCTTGCTTTTCGGTTATCATCCCCTTTTGAAAAAGTGTCTGAGCCATTTTCACTCCAACAGGCAAACCTCCCACCAAGGAAAACAAAATCACAGCGGCACATTTCCCGGGCAATGCAAAAAGCTTTTTCATAATGAAATCAACAACTTTATTGTCACCGGGCAGAATACCTGCTTCTGCACAGAAATTTGAAATGAGCATAAAGGGATAAAGTGAAGGAATAAGAGTATAAAGACATAGATTTATACCGCTGACAATCCCCTCACCTGCTTCAGACGGAAATTTCAGCACAAGAGCTGCAGTAAAAAAAGCAAAAAATGAAAGTGTCATATACTTTGATAATACAAAATATTTCTTTCTTAAAAAATTCAAATTTTTTTTGCAATCCATAACATCACCTCCCTATATTTTTATTCATATTAATTTACGCTTATTAGTATTTAAAAAAGTTTTAAAGCATAAAGTATTCTGTAAACCATATGAAGTGAAGTGATACTTTGAGCAGAAAAATTCTCAGTAAAATTGATGATCTGACAGCCGGTGAATTCTCCGAAGAGATATTGCCGCGTATTTATTTCAACTCGAACAAACAGGTTTCAGTTGAAGGGTGCAAGGGCATAATTGAATATAATATGTACAGTGTCAGGCTTAACTGTAAAAAATTCATCGTTACAATTCAGGGAAATGACCTTTCGATAAGATCTCACAACGAGGAAGAGCTCAACATTCAAGGTGAAATAACCTCATTGAACTTTTGCAGCTGTTAAGGTGAGTATATGAAATTTCTTCTGTTAATTCTGCGCTTTATAAAAGGCTATGTTGTTTTCAGCTGTCACAAGGGCTTCCCCGAAAGATTTATTAATCTCTGTTTTAAGAATAATATTAAAATCTGGGATATCAGATATTACGGCAACAGTCTGAAGGCAGCCGTAAGTGCATCTGATTTCAAAAAGCTCAGACTGATTGTTAAACGCTCGGGAGTTAAGCTTTCAACCGAGAAAAAAATCGGTCTGTATTTCACCTTGAAAAAGCATGCACGACGTTCGGCTTTGATATGGGGATCAATTGCCTTTGTGATTGCTCATTTTATACTGAATCAATTCATCTGGTGCATTGATGTTAATAATAACTCAATAATCGGAGAGCTCACTCTTCTCAATTTTGCCGAAACCCAAGGTCTTTATTTCGGCAAGCACGCCAAAAGCTTTGATGAAGAAACAGCAGGTATAAAAATAAGCAACCGATTCAGAGATAAAATCATCTGGTCAGGTGTCAATGTAAACGGCAGTATGGCTGTAATAGACATAAGAGAGGACAAAAGAGAGCTTCCCCAAACAGAAAAAACCGAGCCGTGCAACATAATTGCCGATTCTGACGGAATAATATTATCAATTGAAACTTATTCCGGAAAGGCCTGTGTTTCAGCCGGCAGCGGTGTGAAAAAAGGAGACCTTCTCATCAGCGGTATTGTTGAAAATGAAAACCTCGGTAATTTTTATTACTGTGCTTCAGGAAAGGTTACGGTTTTACATAACAAAGAAAAGGAAAAGCTTTATCCGTCAAAGCTAAAAACACAAAGCATGACCGAAATCAAAAGCTATGGAAAAGTCCGTTTTTTCGGTATAACAATCCCGCTCGGATTTCACAAATTGAAGGATAATGAAGTTTTGTATTCACACAGCTCACTTTATGAAATAAACGGTTACAGACTGCCAATAATATATGAGAAAATAACAGTTATTGCTTTTCAGGATTCAGTTCAGGACAGACAGCATTCATATATTTATTCAAGTGAGAAGTTCACACGTGAAAGATATGAGGAGCTTGCAAACTCCAATGTGCTGTCTTCTGAAGATAAATTCACCTTATACAACGGCAGCTACATCTTCAGCGGAAAATATGAGCTCATCGATTACATCGGTATAAGCTCCCCCTTAGAAATCATTGAAGAAAAAAATTTTTAGCAAAACTATTCACTTTTTTCAAATATTATGATATTATTTTATATATTACTTATAAAATAAACGAGGTGCAAGATTTTTGATTGAACAAACTTTCAGCATTGACAGAATGGAACACGCTGTTAATCTCTTCGGCTCTTTTGATGAAAACATCAAAATCATTGAAAAGGAATTTTCTGTTGCGGTTATCAGCCGCGGCAGTGAAATGAAAATCAAGGGTGATGAAGAGAACGTCGACAAAGCAAAAAGAGCAATCACAAATCTTCTGCGTCTGATCAATAAGGGAGAGCCCATCAATGAGCAGAATCTTCGTTATGTTATCAGTCTTGTCAAAGACGGAGACGATGACAAGCTAAGCTTTCTCGGCTCAGACTGCATCTGCATCAGTGCAAAGGGCAAGCCCATCAAAGCAAAAACTCTCGGACAAAAAAAGTATGTTGACGCCATAAAAAACAACACCGTTGTCATCGGAGTCGGACCTGCCGGCACAGGCAAAACATACCTTGCCGTTGCTCTTGCGGTCAGCGCTTTCAGAGCAAAACAAGTTAACAGAATCATTCTCACAAGACCCGCTGTCGAAGCAGGAGAAAAACTCGGCTTCCTTCCCGGTGACCTTCAGCAGAAGGTTGATCCCTATCTCAGACCTCTTTATGATGCTCTTTTTGATATGCTCGGACCTGAAAATTTCCAGAAATATCAGGAAAGAGGTAACATTGAGGTCGCTCCCCTTGCTTATATGAGAGGCCGCACACTTGATGACAGCTTTATAATTCTTGATGAAGCACAGAACACAACAAGAGAACAGATGAAAATGTTTCTTACACGTCTGGGCTTCGGTTCAAAAATTGTTGTCACCGGAGATATAACTCAGATCGATCTTCCCGACGGAAAGAAATCAGGACTTGTTGATGTAATCAGAATCCTTAAAAATGTTGATGATATTGAAACAATACGCTTTTCTGAAAAGGATGTTGTCAGACACAAACTTGTTCAGGATATTATAAAAGCTTATGATAAATTTGAGGAGGGCAAAAAATGATGAAAGACAAAATCAAAGTAATCATCACAAATGATCAGAACGTTATCAGAATTCCCACGGGCATCCGTATGCTCATCAGAAGATGCTGCAACGCAGTTCTTGTCACAGAGCAGTTCAAGGGTTCTGCAGAAATCAGCGTTACCATTGTTGATGATGCTGCCATTCACCAGCTCAATCTCACCCACAGAAACATCGACAAACCGACAGATGTTCTCTCCTTCCCTCTTGGAGAAAACGGTGTTTATGACATCAATAACGACACAGGAGCACAGATGCTCGGTGATATAGTTATTTCAATTGAGCACGCCTATAAACAGGCAGAGCTCTATGGCCACAGCATTGACAGAGAAATAGCTTTTCTCACCGTTCACTCAATGCTTCACCTTCTCGGTTATGATCACGAGCACGGCGGACTGGAGCTCGTACATATGAGAGAAAAGGAAGAGGCTGTTTTGACACAGCTCGGACTTGTAAGAAACGGAAGTTATTACACAATGGAAGAATAATTATGGAACTAAAAAAATTTTTCAAAAGCTTTTATTATGCTTTCAACGGACTGATTTACTGTCTGAAGAATGAGCGTAATTTCAGATTTCATCTGATTTTTATGACTTATATGGTATCTATCCTCGGGCTGACTGACTGGTTTGTTCTCACAAGAACAGACTGGGCACTGTTGCTTCTGGCTTGCTGCGGTGTTATTTCAGGTGAGGTTATGAATACAGCCGTTGAAAATGCCGTAAACCACGCAGAAAAGGGTAAAAGTGACTACGCCAGAGTTTCAAAGGACACTGCTGCCGCATCAGTTCTTATAAGTGCTGTTTTTGCAATTATTATCGGTTTTGTGGTGCTGTTTCAGAAAGAAGCCTTCATCAGTATGTTTGAGTATTTCAAAGCCAATCCTCTGATGCTTCTGCTTTTGGCAGTAAGCCTTATCCCCGCTTGTCTTTTCATTATCAAAGGAATCCCGTCTAAAAGGAAATAACAATATGAATGAAATTTTTTCAAGAACCGATATGCTTATCGGTTCTTCTTCACTGAATAAACTTAAAAATTCCCGTGTTGCTCTTTTCGGAGTTGGTGGTGTGGGCGGGTATGTTGCCGAAGCACTGGCAAGAAGCGGTGTCGGAAAAATCGATCTCATTGATAACGACAAAGTCTCTCCCTCCAATATCAACAGACAAATCATTGCCCTTCATTCAACAATTGGAATGGACAAGGTGAGTGTTGCGGCCACACGTCTGAAGGACATCAATCCTCAGATTGAAATTACAGAAATTCCGAAATTTGTTTTACCTGAAAACATTGATGAGTTTGATTTTTCCCGATATGATTATGTTGTGGATGCAATTGACACTGTTTCAGGCAAGCTTGCAATAATTGAAAAAGCAACAGAAAGCAACGTCCCCGTCATTTCTTCAATGGGAACGGGAAATAAGCTCAATCCTTCTGCATTTCAGATTTCCGATATTTATAAAACAAGCGTTTGTCCCCTTGCAAGAGTTATGAGATATGAGCTGAGAAAAAAAAGCATTAAAAAGCTTAAGGTGCTTTTTTCAACGGAAGAGCCTATCAAGCAAAGCGCTCAGGCAGGAGTCAAGCCTACACCTGCAAGTATTGCCTTTGTGCCTTCCGTGGCAGGTCTTCTGATTGCGGGAGAGGTTATCAAAGATCTTATAAAATAAAAAAGAGAGAGAAATGAATCCGCATTTCTCTCTTTTTTATTATAAAAATTTCTGGCTTTCTGCCACAGCAAGCTTATCACAGCGCTCATTTTCAGGATGACCCGCATGACCCTTGATCCACTGTATTTCAACCTGATGCTTATCAACAAGATTCAGAAGCTCATCCCACAGCTCAGGATTAAGTGCAGGCTTTTTGTCCTTCTTTCTCCAGCCGTTTGACTTCCAGGACTTTGCCCAACCGAGATTAATGCCGTTTGCGACATACTGAGAATCGGTTATAACCGTAACCTTACAGGGCTCTTTAAGAGCCTTAAGGCCTTCAATGACCGCTGTAAGCTCCATTCTGTTGTTGGTGGTTTCAGCTTCACCGCCTGAAAGCTCTCTTTCAATTCCTTTATAAACAAGAATTGTACCCCATCCGCCTGCACCGGGATTTCCTGAGCACGCGCCATCTGTATATACGGTTACCTCTTTCATTTTTCCACCTCTTAAACTTTAAATCTGATAAATTTTAACATACATATCTTTTTAAAGCAAGTTAATTATTTAAAATAACATTGAAATATAAGTTGATATATGATAAAATTAAATCAATCAATAAAGCAGGTGAATTTATGAAACAGAAAATGTTAAACAAAAAGAAATACTCCCCCAAATGCGCAAACTGTTTTTACGGCAGAATTCCCAAGGATAATGACGATGTTATCTGTGAAAAGAAGGGCTTTGTCTCCCCCGACAGCTCTTGCAGACACTATAAATATGATCCCCTCAAAAGAGTTCCTCAGAAGGTTGTAATTGATACAAATTTTACTCCCGAGGATTTTCAGCTTTAACAAAAAGCCCGTATAGCAATACGGGCTTTTTTTATTTTTGACGAAAGGATATTCTCCGCCGATATATAATGCTTTTAAGTGCCTTTTTGTCAAAGGGTATCAACGGATAAAGATAAGTGTATCCGAAGATGGTTTTTGTTGTCGCAATTACAATCAGCACAATCAGAATTCCTGCAGCAAAGCCCCAGACCTTGAACAGTCCTGTAAGAATCAGAATAAAAGTACGTGAAAGCTTTATTGCATATCCCATATCAAAGCTTGCCTGAGTGAAATTTGAAATTGCAACAAATGCCATAAAGAGAACTACCTCCGAAACAAACCAGCCTGACCTTACAGCAAATTCACCAAGCACCAAAGCTCCCACAACGCTGAAGGAATTACTCAACGCACTCGGAGTATTCAGAGAAGCAAGACGAAGAGTATCTATGACAAATTCTACCACAAGCAGCTGCACAATTATCGGCACAGTGTACTCCTCTTCAATCAGCATAAATTTCAGGCTGTCCGGCAGAGTTTTGTGATAATAAATCAGAAGATACCAAAAGGGTATGAAAACAAGAGAAAGCGCAAATACACAGCCTCTTATAAACCTCAGAAACGAACCTATTACGGGTGGAAAATAAAAATCGTTTATATCCTGAACAAAATCAAAAATTCCTGTGGGAAATATCATTGCAGTCGGAGAGCCGTCTGTCAGAACAATAATGTTTCCCTCATAAATGCAAGCCACAGCTGCATCGGGCCGCTCCGTATATCTCACCTTCGGAAATGGATTAAGGCTTTGTTCGGGCAACAGACATTCTCTGAGACTTTCGTGACTCATTGTCAGACTTTTGACATCAATGCTGTTGATTTTATCGGTAAGTATTCTGAGCTTTCTCTTATCAACAGCATCTTCAAGAAAACAAAGAACAACATCTGTTTTGGACTCTCGACCGACCTGAAATGACTTCATTGTCAGCTTTGGGTTTCTTATTTTTTTGCGGATAAGAGCCGTATTGAAAACTATCGTTTCAATAAAGCCCTCGTGTGAGCCTCTGAGCACCTTGTCCGACTCAGGCTCCTGAACACTCCTTGCAGGGTAAGTTCTTGAATCAAGGATAATTGCCTGAGTGAAGCCTTCAACAATCAGCCCCACTGCCCCACTGAGAATCATCGTTATAAGCTTTTCCGTATCATCGGTCACAGAGGCTTCAATATAAGTCACATAACTGTTAAGAAAATCCTCCGCATCCTTTATTTCTGCCATTTCCTTCTGTGTCAGCTTTGTCAGATATTCAAAATTTTTCTCCAGCATTTCATCCTTAATGAATCCGTCAATGCAATAAGCTGTTGCTCTTTTATCCGCAATTTTGATTTTTTTGATTACCATGTCATAATTTTCACTGACTCTGAGTATTTCTTCAATTCTCGACGTGTTTTCGTTATAGCTTAAGTTAAAATCTTTCATTTAGCATCACCTTTAATATTCTGCCCCGAAGGCAAAAAAATATAGGTAACATTTTGTTACCTATATTTTTTTATATTAATATGCATTCTGCCTTTTTTACTTTCGCCGATTATCTCCTGAATAACAACCTTCCCTTTCCCTCTGAGAACAACCTTGTCTCCCGGCGAAACATTGTAATCCTTTTTATTTACCTGCATTGAGTTGACATAAACGCAGGCACCTTCAATAAACATAACCGCATTTGAACGAGAAAGATTAAAAGCTGACGAAACAATGTTGTCAAGCCTTAAGGAAGCAACAGAAGAAAAAACAATTTCCGTATTTTCTTTATGCTCATAACCTTCTGATACATTTTCAGCAGTGCAGATGACACTTCCTCTGCCAACCTTATCAAGATTTTCACAAATATATCTGCTTATGCTTTTCAGCGCAAATAAACAACATCCTTCATCGGTTATTCTTATGTCACCGAGCATTTCTCTTTTGATTCCGAGACCCATCAATGCCCCGAGATAATCTCGGTGACTTAAATCTGAAAATCTGTCTTTTTTGACTTTGATGACACAAAGAGGATTTTCATCCGGTGAGGAAGAATAATATTCATCAATATCTTCAATTCCGAAAAAATCGGGAACAAAAACAAGAAGCTGTCTTTCCGCTTCACCATAACCGCCGTAATAAAAAAGTCTTACGCTCTTTGTCATCTCTTTTTCTCTTTGCTTCAGAAGACTGATTTCGTCAACAGAAAGAAAATTTGTGCAAGCAATCATAGAATTGCTGACACAGCTGTTTCTGATATCAAGGGCGTGTGAAAGCAAAATTTCTTTTTCATTCATAACCTTAACCCAACATCATATCCTTGACCTTCATAAGCCTTGTTGTGTTGCTTCGGTCGTTTTCATCAAGCTTCATTGTGATATATTTGATTGTGTCCTGATAATCGGGAATCATAACATACTCAAGAGCATTAACTCTTCTTCGGGTACGCTCAATTTCTGCCGACAAAAGCTGACAGGTCTTTTCAACCTCAGCAAGACGGAGCATATCGGGCAATATCTCAGAAAGATTTTTCACACCTTCATCAAGATCACCCGAGGTGAAAGCAAAACCGTAAGAAAAGATTTCTCCCTTATCGGCGCTTTTAAATTCGGGAACAAATGAAGGCACCTTAACACTCATAATGTTTTTCTCGCTTACATCCAAAGTCATCTTCTGACTCGGCATCATCAAGGAAACAGCAAGGCTTTCGTCACTCATAGTTGCGGCAGCAAGAGCAAAGCTGTTGTTTGAGCTTTTAATTGCCCTTTCAACCTTGATTCTTAAAGCCTTGTTTTCTTTGACCAGCTCAAGGAATTGTCGCATCAGTTCGTCTCTTTTGTCCTTGAGCAGCTTGTGACCTCTGCGTGCGGTAACAAGCTTTCTTTTTAAATTTGTAAGTTCCATTCTGGTGGGATTGACATTCATTACCGCCACAGCTTCACCTTCTTTACCGTTTAATTATTGTAATATTCATCGAGATATTTCTCAGAAATTCTTTTCAGCTCACTTCTGGGAAGAATTTTCAGAAGCTCCCAACCTGTACTAAGTGTTGTTTCAATGCTTCTGTCTGTTTCACTGCCCTGAGAAACATATTTATTTTCAAATTCGTTTGCAAATTCAGCATAAAGCTTATCGATATCCGTCAAAGCTGCCTCACCCAGAATAATCATAAGCTCCTTACAATCCTTGCCTCTTGCATAAGCGGAGAAAAGCTGATTCATAGTATCAGAGTGATCGGCTCTTGTTTTGCCCTCACCGATACCTTTATCCTTAAGACGTGAAAGTGAAGGAAGAACATCAATGGGAGGATTGATTCCTCTTCTGTAAAGCTCACGGGATAAGATAATCTGTCCTTCAGTAATGTAACCTGTAAGGTCAGGAATGGGATGAGTCTTGTCATCCTCGGGCATTGTAAGAATCGGAATAAGAGTAATTGAGCCTTCTTTTCCATTTTGTCTGCCCGCTCTTTCATAAATCGATGCAAGGTCTGTGTACATATAACCCGGGTATCCTCGTCTGCCGGGAACCTCTTTTCTTGCCGCTGAAACCTCTCTGAGAGCGTCAGCGTAATTGGTGATATCAGTCATAATAACAAGAACGTGCATACCCTTGTCAAAAGCAAGATATTCAGCTGCAGTCATTGCCATCTTAGGTGTTGCAATTCTTTCAATTGCGGGATCATTGGCAAGATTTGAGAACATAACTGTTCTTTCAAGAGCACCTGTCTGTCTGAAGGATTCGATAAAATAATCTGACTCCTCAAAGGTTATGCCCATTGCAGCAAAAACAACCGCAAACTTTTCATCATCTCCGAGAACCTTTGCCTGTCTTGCAATCTGAGAAGCAAGCTCAGCATGAGGAAGACCTGAAGCTGAAAAAATGGGAAGCTTCTGTCCGCGGACAAGAGTGTTAAGACCGTCAATTGCAGAAACACCCGTCTGAATGAATTCCTGCGGATACTGTCTTGCTGCGGGATTCATGGGTGTGCCATTGATATCAAGTCTCTTTTCAGGAATAATTGAGGGACCTCCGTCAATTGCTCTTCCGAGGCCGTCAAAAACTCTGCCGAGAATATCCTCGGAAACTGCAAGCTCCATCTGCTTACCGAGGAATCTGACCTTGCTTTCAGAAAGATTGATGCCTACTGAATTTTCAAAAAGCTGAACAAGCACATCTGTTCCGTTGATTTCAAGAACACGGCAGCGTCTCTTTTCACCATTGCTGAGCTCAATTTCACCAAGCTCATTATATGAAACATCATCAACACCCTTGATGAGCATAAGAGGACCTGCTACCTCACTTATGGTTCTGTATTCCTTTGGCATTATCGGTCAGCCTCCTCTTTTACAGCATCAATCTGCTGATTAATCAGTGAAATAATTGTTTCAAATTCTGCCTTTGCACTTTCTTCGTCGAGATATTTGAATCTGCCGATTTTTTCTCTTACGGACAAGCTGACGAGTGCTTCAATTTCACAGTCCTCTTCAATTGCAAGAGCACATTTATCGTAATACTCCATAATAAGCCTCATAAGCAAATACTGCTTATGAACAGAGGTGTAAGTGTCAATCTCGTGGAAGGCAGCCTGATGAAGAAAGTCTTCTCTGATTGAACGGGCAACCTCCATAATAAGTCTGTCGGAAGCAGAAAGCGAATCCATGCCAACAAGCTTGACCATTTCTTCAAGAGAAGCCTCCTGAGAAAGCAGCTTCATCATCAAAGAGCGGAGCTTTGTCCACTCCTGACTGACATTTTCATTAAACCAATCACCCAAAGAATTGGCATAAAGGGAATAGCTGTTAAGCCAGTTGATTGCGGGGAAATGTCTCTTATAAGCAAGAGCGGAGTCAAGCGCCCAGAAGACCTTGACAATTCTCAGTGTTGCCTGACTTACAGGCTCTGAAATGTCACCGCCGGCGGGAGAAACGGCACCGATAACAGAAAGTGTGCCTTCTCTCTTATCCTTACCGCAGTTAACAACTCTGCCCGCTCTTTCATAAAACTGAGCAAGTCTTGAAGCCAGGTAAGCGGGATAACCTTCTTCACCGGGCATTTCTTCAAGTCTGCCCGACATTTCTCTGAGAGCTTCAGCCCAACGTGATGTTGAGTCAGCCATAAGAGCAACATTATAACCCATATCACGAAAATATTCGGCAATTGTTATGCCGGTATAAATTGATGCCTCACGGGCAGCAACGGGCATATCCGAGGTGTTGGCAATAAGAACTGTTCTCTCCATCAGTGATTTGCCTGTATTGGGGTCAATCAGCTCAGGAAATTCATTGAGAACATCCGTCATTTCATTTCCTCGTTCACCGCAACCGATATAAACAACAATGTCTGCATCTGCCCACTTTGCAAGCTGATGCTGTGTAACAGTCTTACCGCTTCCAAAGGGTCCGGGTATAGCTGCAACACCTCCCTTTGCAATGGGGAAAAGAGCATCAATGACTCTTTGTCCTGTTATAAGAGGCTGCTTTGGAGAAAGCTTTTTGGCATAAGGTCTGCCCTTTCTCACAGGCCATTTCTGCATAATTCCGACACCATGCTCATGTCCTTTTTCATCAAGAATGATTGCAACAACATCCTCAACAGTGCAGGTACCGTCGGAAATTTCTTTAACAATACCGCTGATACCCGGAGCAACCATAATTTTGTGGACAACAACCTCGGTTTCCTGAATAACACCGATGATGTCACCTGCTGAAACCGTTTCACCGACAGCAACAGAAGGCTCGAAAACCCACTGCCTGCTTCTGTCAAGAGAAGGAACCTCAACACCTCTTTCAAGGTTTGCACCTGAAAGCTTCATAATCTCCTTAAGAGGTCTCTGAATGCCGTCAAAAATACCGCCGATGAGACCGGGTCCGAGTTCAACGCTGAGAGGCTCACCTGTTGTTTCAACAACCTCACCCATTCTTAAGCCTGAGGTTTCTTCATAAACCTGAATTGAAGCAAGGTCACCGTGCATTTCAATAACTTCACCGATAAGGTGCTTTTCACTGACTCTTACAACGTCAAACATATTTGTATTTTTCATTCCCGAAGCCACAACAAGAGGCCCCGAAATTTTTGTTATTGTTCCATTGTTCATATTATCACCTTACCTTATTAGTCAAGTATCTGTGAGCCGACAGCTCTTTCAACGGATCTTGAAACACTGCTCATTCCCTCACCCGTATTCCCTGAAATTCCCGGGATAAGAATGACAGCCGGGGTAATATTGTCTTTTATTTTTTCAATGTCTTCTTTAAGAAAATCTGCATAATATTCAGTTATATAAATTACCGCATAATTTTCTTTGACAAAGTTTTTAAAAAGGAGCTGAGCCTGTTTTTTGTCTGATACAGGGTAAGTTTCAAGACCGATTGACGCAAATCCGCAAATACTGTCTTTATCACCCAAAACAGCAACTTTATACATATAAAGCTCTCATCCTTTCCTTGATTGTGTCACTTGAATATCCCGCCTGCAAAGCAGAAAGAATAATTCTTACATTTTTAATTTCATTCTGTTTGGCATAAAAATAAGCACAAACAGGATCAAAACCGAAGGCGGTAAATTTTGCCTTCAAAGCAATATTCATTACCGAATCATCGCACCATTTATCATAATGATTGCTACCCTTTTTATAAAGCTCAACACCCTGAGCATAAGGAGTTTTTGAAAGGTACTCATAAAGCTCATCTGTTGATTCACAGCTTAATCTGATAAGCTGCTCAGAGGAAACATGCACCGCCGTGCTGATTGCAAAAGCGGCAAAATCCTTGTTTCTTTTAATTGCATTGATTCTTAATGCAATTTTTATATTTGCCGTGTCACAAAGAAAATCACAGATTTCACCTGTCAGTGAATTCTTTTTTTCAGCTCCGTAAATCTTGAGAAGCTCAAGAGCAGCACTGTCAATTATGATTTCAGCAAGCTGTCCGTTCTCAGAAAAGCCTGCCATTTCAAAAGCCTTTGCGGCACACTCATCTTTTTTTGTTCCCAATGATTTAAACTCGTGATTTTTCACCTTTTCAGTCAGCTGTGTAAGATTGAGAGAGGTAGGCTTCACGTAATAAACATAAGGATCTGCCCCTGAAATAAGGCATTTTACAGCCGTTTTAATATTGAAAAAGTCATTGATCACACAAAGCACCTCAAGTGCTTTTTTGTCGGGAACACATTCACTCAGAAGCTCCCAGGTCTGCTGATTCTGATAAGAAACAAAATCAGCTATACCGCCGCCCTTTTCAATCCAGCCCATTTCTTTGAGCTCTTCCACAGCCTCATCATAGCTTTTTTTCTGACAAAGTGCTACAATCTGCTGCTTTGTGAGCAAATGCTTTTCTCTTGCTCTGATTCTTGCAACACAGTAAGCGTAATCCAAATCCTTCATACAACTCACCTCAGTTAAAAAGCTCTTTGCTGAGAACATCCTTTAGTCTGTCCATATACTCATCAAAAACAGCCTTAAGAGTGCAGTTAATCTGTATTTCACCGTAATCAAGAATGAAGCCGTTGTCTATTCTGCGTGATTCCGAGCTGATGTGAACAACTGCTGTATCCTGAACGTGCTCGTCAATGCGCTGCTGAAAATCCTCGGGGAGTCTGACAATGTCATAACCGCTGAAATACATTGTACATTCACCCGGCTGAACATTCTTGACAAAGAGTCTGAAAATCATATCAAAATACTCTTCGTCAGTGAAATGTTCAATTTTTTCATAGGCAGCCGAAATAACGTCATTAAGAATTGCATTTCTGATTTCAAGATATCTGTTTCTTGTTATAGACTCAGCAACGCTTTTTGCCGTATTAATTTTAATTTCAGCTTCCTTTTTGGCCTTTGAAATAATTTCATCAGCCTTTTCGTTTGCTGTATTACGAGCTTCAGTCAAAATCTTTTTAATTTCAAGATCAGTCTGCTGAAACATTTCGTCACAGTTTTTCTTGGACTGCTCCTGAATTTTACTTTTAATTTTTTCTAAGCCTGTTGCCATCTGTATTTCTCCTTATAATCTGAATAATTCTTCAGACGGATTTTAACCGATAATCAATAAATACCTTGCAGATTATACAGTAATTCTGAAAACTGCAATAAAGGAGATAAGAAGAGCAAGAACAGCGTATGTTTCAACAAGAGCGGAAAGGGTCATCGCCTTTGCTGTCTGATCTGATTTCTTTGCAATCATTGAAATACCGGATGCTGCAACTCTGCCCTGATAAATTGCTGAAAAATAACCTGCAATTGTGATTGGAAGACAAGCGGCAAAGAAATAAAGGCCCTGAGTCCAGGTAAGATCAACGGGAGAACCGCTGAGAAGACCTGTCTTGATGAAAACAAGAAGAGCAACAAGGAAGCCGTAAAGACCCTGAGTGCCGGGAAGAATCTGAAGAATAAGAACCTTGCCGAAAAGGTTGGGCTCTTCTGTCAGAAGTCCTGAACCTGCTTCACCGACAAGTCCGACGCCCTTTGCTGAACCGATGCCTGCAAAACCTGCAGCACAAGCTGCACCTAAAACTGCCAATACCATACCAATATTTAATACCATGATTTTTTGTCCTCCTTAATTGTGAAGAATTTTGAATTGATTTTAAAAGGTGTAAATGCTCTTCCCTGACCCTCGTAGAATTTTGAGAAAAACTCAACATACTGAAGTCTGTTGGTGTGAACATAAGTGCCTATTAAATTTATTGCAATGTTGATTGTATGTCCGATAATAAAAATTATAATGAAAGCAAATATATTACCGAACATAGAAGCCAGAAGATTGATAACGTTAGCAATAACACCCGTCACAAGTCCCAAAGCAAGAAGTCTCGAATAAGAAAGAATGTCTCCGAGATAACCCGACGCCGCATTATAAAGAGCAAAGAGTCCTGAACCCAGCTTGCCGACAATGTTCTTTGAGCTTCTGCCCGCTGTCAGAACAATAAGCACCGCACCAACGGCAAGGAGGTTAATGCTGACATTTTTTACTGTGTCTGAGATTGTGAAAATGAAACTGCCGCCAAATCCGCCGAAACCTAAAAGGAAGAGGCAGACAGGAATGATATCAAAGATTGCACCCATATAGTTTTTTTCTTTTATGAGAATATAGAATCTCACCATAAGACCCGTAAACAGATGAATTATACCAAAAATGAAGCAGAACATCAGAAGCTCCATACTGTTATTCATCGGCTCAAGCCAGATTGCAAGACTCGGTGCCGTCTCAAAGCCCAGGAATGTTGTGCAGATCGTGGGAATCAGATCACCGAACCATCCACCGAAAAGAGCGCCCCATATTACTGTGGAAATTCCCGAATAAAGCACCATATCGGCACTTTTTCCGGTATTTCCTCTTACCTTGAGCTTTTTCTTTGCAAAGAGTGCAAAGAGAATCATCAGAAGTCCGTAGCCCGCATCGGAAAGCATCAGTCCGAAAAATGCATAATAGAAAACAGACATAACGGGATTGGGATCAACGTCCTTGTTTGAAGGCGGAGAATACATATCTGTTATTCCTTCAACACCCGCGGCAAAGCTGTTGTTTTCAATCAGAACGGGCACATCCTCATTTTCATAATCAGGCTGAGAAAAATCAATGTGAGCATTGAAATTACGCTCAATGTCAAAGCCGAACTCACCCGCTTTTCTTTCGGGAATATAACCGTTTATAACAATAACATTTTCTGTTGCGGCAGACCATTCAACAGCCTTATATTTTTCAATCTGAGCCACACAGAAATCGGAAAGGAATCTTATTTCATCATAATTATCAACATAAAATTCAAGCTTTTCCTTGATTTCTTCGATTCTCACATTTGCTTGATGTGCTTGAGCAAGACAATCCTGTTTAGCCTTAACGGGAAGCTTTGCATCCAACTTTTCGGGAACAACAAAGCCGTTTTCTCTCAGAATACTTTCGAGCCGTGATGCACTGCTGTTATGACAGACAAGAAATGCACAGGTAAGCATTTTTCTTGAATAAATCACCTTAACCGCAACATCATCAAGTGAGCTGTCACTTTCACCTATAAACCTAAGAATATCCTCCTGAGTGAGCTCTTTCGGAAAGGTGCCGATGAAAATATTTGTTGTGGCCGTTCTTTTTGAAGCCATAATAACTCCGAGATCCTGCCACAAATCATAATAAGCAGCTTTGTCCTGAAGGCTCAGCGCTTCCTCTCTCAGCTTAGAAATTTCAGCATCAAGCTTTTCGATTTCATCACAGCTGTTAAGTATATCGTCAGCCTTATCTGAAAGCAATTTATATTCGCTGTAATCAATTTCCTTGAAATCAGAAAAGCTTTCAAAAAATGACTTTTTAAGATTGCAATGCTTTTCAAGAATTTTATAAGCATTGACTGTTTTTTCGTATTTCTTTTCAAACTGTTTGACAATGCTTTCCGTATTGAGCTTTAACAAGCCTTCCGCTTCAACATTTTTCAGTTCAACACAGCCGGACTTCTGCAGAAACTCAATGAGCTTTTTGCTTTCACCCAGCAAAGCAGCAACCTCAAACTGAAGCAGCTTAACCTTAGACAAATCAGCACCTCCTTTCTGAGTTTTTGATCAGAAAAATTAACTTAAAATCTCTTTGAAAATAATATCGATAGCTTTATCATAAAGCTTTTCCGTGTCAGAAATTGCTTTCTTTTCACGCATTTCAGCAAGCTTTTCTGCCTGCTTGACTGTACCGACAGCTTCATAAGCTGCGTTGCTGAGTCTGATGGCGGCATCCTTTTCCGCCTGCTCAACAGTTGTCTGAATTATGGTTTCAGCCTGTGCCTTTGCTTTTGAAATAAAGCTTTCTGTTGTTTCTTTTGCTTTCTTTTCAGCTTCACGACATTCATTTTCAACACTGAGAATATATTTAATCATATCAGAAGCCATAAAGAAGCACCTCCGCAATCAGAAATAATATCTCTGCCGCAGGTGAGCATCATAAGAACTTCAGCCGAAGCATCACCGTGACGGAGAACAAGAGAAACAATCAGCAAAACAACAAGCATAACAGCAATTGCTGACATAATAAGTATTTTTCTTAATTCAGAAGTTATCCCCTTGCTTTTCTTTTTTATTTCAGGGAGCTTCTCATAAATCTTTTTATTTTTTTTAACAGTTTTTTTTACCTGATTATAAACCGGAGATACATCGGGAATTGTAATCTCTTCCTTGAGAGAAACGGGAGGAGCCTTGGGCTCAACAAGAGTGGGAGCAATTTCAAGCTCGGGAATTATAATCTTTTCTTCACCTGCATAATTGTCCTCTGCTGCCAGAGAATATACATCCTCATAAACAGCTTCACCGAAGGGCTTGTTTTCAAGGGCGCTCTTAAGGTCGGCAAGCATCTGATCAGGAGTCAGATATCTTTCGTTTATATTATATGAACAAGCCTTGGAAATAATCTTCCAGAGTGCATCATTTGCAAGCTGAGGCTTTTCAAGAGGGAGACCTTTAAGGCGGGTTGCAGTTGCAGTGTTGAGTGAATTGATGGTCATTTCCTCAGGATATGCGGGAGCAAAAGGCAGTCTTCCTCTGTTTGAAAGCATATAGAGAATAAGGCCCAGAGAGTAGGTGTCAACGGTACAGTTGAACTTTCCCGTTCTTACAACCTCGGGAGCCATATAATACTGCGTTCTTTTATAAGCAACTGAGGTCTTTGCAGGCTCAAGATAGCAGAAGGTGCCGAAATCTCCAAGCTTACATCTGCCGGCTCTGTCAAAAAGAATGTTTTCGGGCTTAAGATTGGGGTAAATATAATTAAAGCTTCTGCATTTAATCAGAGAATTACAGATATTGATTCCGAGACGGATTGTTTCATCAAGAGTGAGAGAAATTTCCTTAAGAAGCTCCGCAAGTGATTTTGCTTCCTCAAGTCTTATGAGAATAAGTCTTCCTTTTCCGTCACTTGCATTTCTCAGCTCAACATCTTCATATCTGATAAAGTTTTTGCCGTTGTCGGTTTTCATAACCGAACGGATATTTCTTTTTATGTTGTTGATGATTGCTTCAGGATCTTCCTTGGTCTCAGATGAGGAATTTTCCTTTTCAGCCTTTTCACTCAGATCAAAAACTTTTCTTTCGTTTCTGTTTTCACCAAGACGGATGATTTTAAGTATTGAGGTTTCTCTTGAACCGTCATTTTTTTCTCTGTATATGCTGAAAACCTTGCCGTCAGTTCCTGTTCCGATCTGACGATCAGTGTACCATTCCCCGAAAATAGGATTCAATGAATTTGACATAATTTTTCTCCTGTTAAAATAATATATATTGAATATAATAGATTTAAGTGGCTATTTGCTTTATTTTATATTATAACACAACCTCAGTCAATTTCCAACTATTTTTATATATTTTTTATATTTAATATTTGACTTTGCTGTATTGACAAGCGGAAAAATAAAGGCTAAAATGTATTAAGAGAAGATATGCTTTTCAACTAAAAACAACTTAAAAGAAAGGGCTTGGCTTTACTGTCAGGCAGTGTGACTGAAATGAGTGACGAATTAAACTTTGATGCGGACATTGTTACCGTTGTTGATGATGACGGCATTGAACACGTTTTTGAAGAGCTCGACAGAATCGAAACAGAAGACGGAAAAAAATATGTGGCTCTCCTTCCCATTTACGACGATGATGTTGAAATCATCGATGATGAAGGTGATGTTCTCATCCTCAGAGTAACCGAAGAAAACGGTGAAACCTTCCTTGAGCAGATTGAAGATGAAAAAGAATTCAACGAAATCGGCAACATCATCGAAGACAGACTCATCGAAAAATACGAAGCTAACTAAAATTCAATCAAAAAACAGCCTGCCCTGTGCGATAGGTAAGACCATATAACCCAACACCCACTTTAAAGGAGACCGGCATGTCAGCGGATTGCAGACCTCCCGCTTAACTGACTATTTTTATACTCGGTTAACTGGACGAAGGGAGCGTGAACCTGGCTCGACGTCACCACCCTGCTTGAAAGCAGGTTATACTTGGTCACCGTCGGCAGGGCGGGTGTTTTTATATTCAAAAGAAAAAGCAACACAAATCGGTGTTGCTTTTTTTATGTTATATTTTTTCTCCGAGAATGAACTCTATAACCTTGTCACAGGCCCCTGTTTCACCACAGTAAACATTTTCGCTGACAAATCTCTGCAGCTTTTCTTTTTCAAAATTCTCATTCTGAATTGAAGCAAGAAGCTCATCAAAAGTCTTACAAATCCTGCCCGGTGCATACTCCTCAAGATTACGGTGAAGACTTCTTTGCATCTCATATTTTTCTCTGTCAAAAGCAAAGAAAAACATTGGCTTACCAAGCATTGCAAACTCATAAATTGATGAAGAATAATCCGTCACGAGAACATCCGCAGCGTAAAACAAACTGTTAATGTCACCAAAGTCTGAAAAATCAAAAATACGTGAGGCAAACTCAGGCTTAATCTGAATTTTTTCATCAATGAAAGGATGCATTTTAAACAGAAAAACCTTATCCTCACCGCACATATCATAAATTTTTTTCTGATCAATAATTTCAAAAGGATAATGCGCAGTTCGGATGCTGTCACCTCTGAAGGTTGGAGCAAAAAGAATTATCTTCTTGTTTTTAAGATGAGGATTTTCTTTGAAAAACTTTTCTCTGAATCCGTCGGCTTTTTCCTTGTCTGTATATCCGTCGGTGCGGAGAAGTCCGAAGGGAAGACATTTTTCTTTTGCAATACCGAAAACCTCAGAGTAAACATCTCTCAAAGCTTCACCGCCTACAACGGCATAATCATATTTTCGGTGAGAAGACACAAAGGGATGGCAGGAGCCCTCCATTCCGAATCTTGAATATCCAACACTTTTGAAGCCGACACCCGCATGCCAGAGCTGAATAAGCTTGGTTTTCTTTGAAAGATTAATGTGCTCAAAAAAGGGTTCGTAATCGTCAATGAAAATGTAATCCTGCTTTGCACACTGAAAAACAAGTCTGAACCAGATTGCAAAAAGCCTGAATCCTTTGCTGTCAAGGGCTTTTGCAAAATGATAAGAGAGCTTAAATTTTTTGTCCAGTCCTCTGCTTTTGAGTCTGTCGTCAAGAGCCTTCAGATTTCCGCCCATTTCCCTGTTTTCAGACATAAGCAAAATTCTGTTGCCTTTTTTCGCGCAGAAAGCTGTCAAAATCTGATAAAGCAGATTTAGACATTTACCGACAAAAATTCCAAGAAAGCTGTGGAGTTTTCTTTTGAAGGAGGCTTCTTTATCCGGTCTGAAGCGTTGCTGAGGTTTGTAATCCTTTTTCATAAAAAGGTTTCTTAGAAAAAAGGTCTGTCCGTCTTCACTGTAATCGGGAACCAGGCTGAAAACACAAGCCTTGGTGCTTTCTGCATACCAGTAAACCTTATCCATTGAAGGAAGCTTTCTGCACACCTCGTCACTCAGCTGAACAGCTTCACTTTTGCCGTCAGCACCGAGAAAATTCAACCGCCACTCCCCTTCAGGCAGCATTTCACCGGAAGGCGTATTGGTTATATTCAAAACCAATTCACTGTTTTTTTCACAAAAGCTCAAAGGACAACTTTTACTGTTGTCCTTGTTTGTTAATATATATTGACCGTCTGCAGATGTTTCGCCGCAAACTTTTAGATGAAGATAAATCCTCTCCCAATAAATATCAGTAATGAGCATAGTTATACCTTAGTTGTTTTTGAGATTATCCTTGACTTCCTTCTTTGAAAGTCCGAAGATGCTGACTGACTGCTTATACTCTCTCATTGCACGGAAGATGTAAAGATCCTCGGGAGTTGTAACCTTGATATTACCTCTGGGACCTTCAACAATGTAAACATCCTTGCCTGAAGCTCTCATAAGTGAGCAGCTGTCAACAATTCCGTCATAGGAAGGATTCTCAGCTCTTGTCTTATCATGAACAGCAATGATGTCATTGAGATAGAAGCTCTGAGGAGCCTGAGCTGTATAAAACTCAGATCTGGGAGGAGCAAAGTCAATCTTCTTTCCATCCTTACTGCTGACGGGAGTTTCGAACATTGATGTGCAGGTAATTGCTGTGCCGAATTCCTTGACAGAAGCAATGTTGCTTGTGATTACATCCTCATTGATGCAGGGACGAACACCGTCATGAATGAGAACAATTGCATTTTCATTATCTGCCTTTGCAGCCATAAGACCGTTATAAATTGAATCCTGACCTGTTGCGCCGCCAGCAACAATACCCTGAACCTTTGTAAGCATATATTTCTTGACAAGCTTTTTAAGCTGAGGAATATAATCCTCACGGCAAGCAACATAGATTCCGTCAATTTCGGGATGATCATCAAAAATTTCAAGAGTATGAATAAGAATAGGCTTGTTGTCAACCTCAAGGAACTGCTTGGGAACGCCTGAACCCATTCTTGCACCGCTACCGCCTGCAAAAATAATTGCAATATTTTTCATATCCATTATTTATTTCACTCCTTCAAGCTCTAAATATTCAAGAGTACGTTTGAAACCGTCTTTAACGGAATATCGGGGATTCCAGCCAAGCTCTCTGAGCTTTTCACTGCAGAGAATGCCAAGTGTATAGGGTGCTGTGCCCTTTGTTCCGCCTTCGGGAATATCGAAAACAAGCTTAAGATTACGCTCGGGATAAATGCCAACCATAATCTCGGCAAGCTCTCTGATTGAAACCTTGCAGCTCTCATTGCCGATGTTATAAACAATGTCATCGGAATCAAGAAGAATCTTGAACATACCGACAATTGCATCACTGATGTAGGTGTAGGTTCTGACAGCTGTTCCCATGCTCTTAAGAACAATGTCCTCATTGTGAACAATATTCTTAAGGAAGTCAGCCTGAACGCGTCCGTCATAAATTGACATACCGGGACCGTAAGTGTGAGCAAGACGTGCAATCTTGACATTGAGACCGTATTCAGCCTTAAAGCTTACACACATTGTTTCAGCAGCCTTCTTACCCTCAGAATAGCATGAACGGGGGTTAAGCTGATCAACAAAGCCGTAGGTATTTTCATAAAAGAGCTCCTGATTTTCATAGGGCTGACCGTAAATCTCTCTTGATGAAATGAAGAGATAGCCGTCAGCGTTCTGCTCTTTTGCAAGAACAAGGGTATTAAATGTGCCGATTGTGTTGGCGGCAATTGTCTCAACGGGATGATTCTGCATAATCAGAGGACTTGCAGGGCTTGCCGCGTGGACAATGTAATCAATTTTTTCTTCAGCTTCATATTTTTCAGTAACATCGTGAACAACAACCTTTACGTCATCTCTCTGTGTTACTTCTGCAGGAAGCTTCTTGGGATTTCTGACCATAGCCAGAACCTTGATGCCGTAATCACGGGTATCGTTAAGCTTTGTGAGGACATAAAGCATATATGAGCCCACCATACCGCTTGCACCTGTGATGAGAACGGTTTTTCCTTTAAGCTTTTCCCAGCTGATTTTTTCGTCGATAATCTGCTGAAGATCTCCGTCTAAAATTTTATTCATTGGTAACGCCCCCTATCATATTCTTTTTATTTCTTTAAGATAAGACATTATCTCACTGTAAATTCTTTCACAGTTTCCGAAATCGTCAAAAGCAAAGAATTTATCAGCATTTGTCTTATATTTTTCTTTGATTACACAGTTGTTTCTCATATAATCACAAAGCTCGGAAACAATCTGCTCTTCATTTTTGCAAACAGGACCGAAAGCCATTGTTTCATAATCAAGAAGACCCACATCATAATGCGGAGGAAGTCTGTCGGGATGATAATAAACAAGAGGCTTTCTCTGATAAGCAAAGTCAAACTGAACACCTGAATAGTCAGTAACCATAAGTGAGGATTCGGTGAGAATCTTTTCATAATTGATGTCACCCGTTGCAGGAACGATATCAACAAATTCGTTTCTGTCAAAGTCCTCAAGCTGACCGCTCATTGCAGGATGAAGGAGATAAATAATCTTATATCCGGTGCTGTTGGCACAGCTTATAAGCTCAGGATTGTTAATCAGACTGTTATAAATCTGGAAATAATCACTGTTTTTAAAATTGTCGTTATGAGACTTTTTGATGTGAGCAACGCTTGAATTAACAACGTTTCTTCTCCAGGTGGGAGTGATAAGAATAATCTTCTGATCATTACTCTTAAGACCGTCATATCTTGCAAGACCTGTCAGCTTGATGCTTTCGGGTGAATAGCCGTACATTTCACTTGTGATGTTTTCAACCTCAACGGGAGAAGCACAGCAGTAAAGCTTGATGTTGTCGAAAAGTCTGTTCTGATACTGAGCGATTCTCTGAATTGTAAGACCATGCTGAATACAGATAACTTCAGGATTGAACAATCCGCAGATATAAGGCTTAGCCATATAATCAAATCCGCAGGATGAAACAATGTTTGCATGAGTGTTGAGAATAACCTCTGAATGAAGTGCAACAAAACGCGCCTTAAAGGATTTAAAAACAACAACATGCTTTCTGTTTTGCTTTTTAAGTCTCTTATAATCAGGTGAATCCTTTTTGATGAGATAGTAAACATTTGCCTTCTTGTTCTTGTGGCAATACTGATACATATACTCACCGTTATCACCCGCTTTATAAAGCTTATCCCATGCCATCCAGATATGCTTTCTCTTGTAAACAGGTCTTGTAATGTAATAAAGGAGTCTGAAAAGAATCAGGATGATAACCTTCATTCCGTAAACGGAGAAAAGCTTACCCTTGATTTCCTTTAATCTTGCTTTATCAAAATTATATTCGTGCTTGATACGCTGCTTAAGACTTGCTTTTTCAAAGAAAATATTATTTTTCTTGTTTACGAGAAGAAATCTTCCTACGCGCCAGAATGAATTTTTATAATCACTGAGTCTTGAATAAACACTTGAGAAAGCAAAATTATGCTTGATTGTCTTACCGGCGTAATCGGCATATACACAAAGCTTATCCTTGTAATCAATTTCATCAAGATCAAGCTCAATAATGAATCGGTATCTTTTTGAAATTGTTTTACCGAAAATCTTCATAAGAGGATAAATTCCGGATTTTTCAACTTCAATTCTTTTGACGGGAATTTCAGGATTACGTGATTCAATGGTTGCATAAAGATCAAAAGAATCTTCATCAAGATAGTCAACAATAGTTGTTGAGCAGTCAATTCTGAGCTTGTTATTCTTCTGATTCATCGCATACACGGTAACCTTCTCCTGAGAAAGCTGAGAGATAAAGGTTTTAGAAATTTTAAGCTCTTCCTTAAAGGTTGCATAAAACAACTTATCGTTTGTAATATGCTCATTGATTTCAAGACCGAGATGCTTATATTTATTCTTAAGAAGATACATTCTGATCCAGCGGGGAATTTTGAACTTATGCTTAAAGCTGTTTCCTTCGCCGTCCACTCCAAGCTGAAGAATAACTCTGTCATCAAGGCAGGAAATAACCTTGAAAATTCTTTCTGCAAACTGTTCATAGTCCTCCTTGGGAACTATACCCTTGTTTCTGTCCTGAAGATTACAGTTAATCTTTGCAAAAACAAGATACATAATTGCTTCCTGGAAGTAAACAGGAAGAACTTCAACGCCCTTGACCTCATTGTAATAATTCTCAAGAGATTCATTGTACCACCAGGGCTTATACTGAATTGCACATTTAGAGGTGTTATTTTCAAAGGGCTCATAAGAGGTAATCTTTGCATTGTGACGATAATAGAATCTGTAATTGACTCTGATGAAATCCAGAATGAATTTCATATCACATTCATCAAAATAACTCTCTTCAAATTTCATACCCTCAAGAAGCTCTGTGTGGAAGAAATAACCGAAAAGATTGAGTGAAAAAGCGTGAGGCTCTTTTTCAAGATTATAATTTCTTGAAGCATTGGGCTGAATGGGATAAACGCTTCTGACATCAATGTCTCTGTCATGATAACCGACATTGAGAACAACTGTTCTGTCAACCGTACTTTTGCTTCCGTGAACAAAAACATTTGTTGAGCTGTAAAAAGCTGAGGTTGTGATGAAATTGACAATTTCACCTTTAACCTTGCTTAAGCCTGCATTATAAAGCGCTGCTGTTTCAGCATAAGGTATGTTTTCATAAATAAGAGCAACCTTCTCCTGATACTTTTCTATTTCTGCAGTATCAATGGGAGTGTCGCTTCCGTCAACAACAATAACCTCAACCTCTGACAAATCAAAATTCTGCTGATTGAGAATTCTTTCAAAGGTCAGCTCATACTGATCATTGGTTTTAACAACAACAACACTGATTTTTTTCTCATAAACCTTAACATCTTCAGCGCTGCTGTTTACCTCAAAAATTTCATCTTTTAACATATAAATATTCCCCCGTTTTTCCTTACTTATAAGTCAGAACAAACAAGTATCAAACGATTTTTTTGCTTTTAATAAAAAATTATAAAACCGATTCGGCCTTATTCATTTAAGTGATTATATCATATCACCAAAGAAAATACAATATAAAATAGAATTTTGTTTAATTTTGTACGATGCTCAGCTCACCATATAAAAGGCAAAAGACGGTATCTGACTCTCGTCTTATATTCAGCGTAGCCTTCAAGTTCTTTTTCAAGAAACTGCTCCTCATTTTTAATTCTGAATGCAATAAGCAAGGGATAAACAAGGAAAATCAGAAAAGAATAAACCGAGCCCAAAACAAGAGGCATTGCCAGAAAAAGAATAACTGTTACACTGTACATCGGATGTCTTACGATTCCGTATAAGCCTTTGTCAATAACCTTTTGACCTTGCTGAACCTCAATAGTGCGGGAAAGATAAGTATTTTCCCTGAGCACCTCAGCATACAAAATGTAAGCTGCTACAAACACAGCCGCCGCTGTGATGTTTACTCCGTCAGGCAAATCTGACCAGCCGAAGCGGTAATCAAGTCCCGCAACAATAAATCCTGCCAAAAACATAAGACCGCTCAGCTTGACAATAATCCCCTGCTGAGTCTGTTTTTCCTTTGCATCAAGTCTCTTTTTCAGAAGCTCAGGATTTTTAACCATCATAACAATACCGGCAAAAAACATCGGTATAAATAAAATGCCCATAAAAATCCATCCGCATGTGAAATTCAAGCTGCCTGCAGGCAAAAACACAAGCAGACCGACCGCAATAACACCAACAAGGAATTTAATTAGAGCTTCAAAAAACAACTTTCTTGACATAGCCTTCTCCTTTTAAAAAATTCTTCTAAAACATTAATACCCCTGAACATATAAAGAGTCAAGGGTATTTTATGACGTACTATCCGTATAACTGCATCTGACAACTATTCTTTTTGCACCGCCGTAGGTGCAGGTGTAAAGCACAAGATCATCACCGCTGTCTTTAACCTTGTCAACATCTGTGGGCATCAGAAGCTCCACAACATCAACCTTATAATTATGGACAACCGCATCCATATCCGTAAAAATAACGGAATCCCCCGCCTGAAGATTCCCCAGATAGCCGAAATGCACTCTGTAATTGTGTGCAGCAATCACCAGATTTTCTGTTTTTGTGCTGCCGTAATATCTGCAGGGAGAAATTTTGAGTCTGTTATAATCCCATTCGGACATAACAGGCAAATCAATATCAAGCCTGGGCACAGAAAGATATCCGATATATCCGTAGCCGTCAATTTCCTTGACTGTCATTTCTTCATCAAAGGGATCTGTTTCTTTATTGTTGAGCTCATTTTCAGCAATGGACAGACGGATTGACTCAATAAGAGCGTCTGAGCTTGCCTGAGCCTTTTTGTTTTCGGCATTATTATAAACCAGAACACCGAAAGCGACTGAAACAAAAAGAATACCGACAAGCATAAGTATTATTCCGACTTTTCTTCTCATGCCGCTTCCTCATCCTTTTTTCCGAAATTAAGAAGCATCCAGCCTGCGCTGAAAAGCAGAAGTCCCGCAATTGAAAAAACGGGCACGGGCCAGTTGAGCTGTCCCGTATCGATGAGCTCCTCAGGTTCAGTTGTAGGCTCCTGTTCATATCCGTCAGCGGTGTTTATGATTGTCACAGTCATCTGAGAACTTACATAAGAAACACTGTATCCGACAGGCACCTTATTTTCAACGACCTTCCAGGAATGGTTTTTGTTTAGCCCTTCCCACTTATAATACCAGTTGTTTTCCGAGCTGAGAACAACGGAGTCAACAGATATGCCGTCTTTAATGAGAGAGACAGTTATGCTTTCAGGAATTTCACCCGAGCCCTCCCAGATTTTTTTAACACTTATATAAGTTATTTCACCGTCTGCATCATCATCTCCCGCAATTTTCGGAGTGGCATCAATATCATAAACCCACTCACCTGTGACCTCATCTCTGAGAGGCACAGCAACGATAAAAGGATTGGGGCTGAGATATGCTTCATCGATTCCGACAGGCACAACAAGGTAGGCGCCAAGAGGCAGATTATCAAACACAACCTTACCCGAGCTGTCTGTGGATTTCTCAGTATAAGCAATTGACTCTGACTGAGCAAAGGCAGCAAGATGCACCGGAAGATATTCATCAGAAAAATCCCCGGGCTCCATACCGTTATTTTTAAATTCTTCGGTATAAAGACAGTAATAGCTGCCTTCAGAAATATAAGCAGATGCAAAATTATAAATTCTGAAAACTGCTCCGCTTATCGGGACTTTTGTCTCCTTGTCAACAACGGTAAGAGTAATGCTTCCCTTTGTTTCAAAATGCTCTGCACCGCTGAAAAAAGAAAAGAGAGTGAAGCAGAAAAACACTGTCAGCAAGAACACAAAGAATCTTTTGGCTGTTTTGTTTATCATCTGCTTTCACTCCTTTTTGTATTATTTTTCTTCCTGATTTTTTGCGGACAGCTTTTTCTTTTTCTTTGCCTTGCTGTTTTTGACAATAAGAGCAACAAGAAGAAGTCCGAGCATAGGTGCCGCAACGGCAGGAGTCACAAGAAGCGGATCAATCTGATAAGCTTCTGTTATTACGTTGATTATCTTTTCAGGCTCAATATTTTCAATACGGGTACCTCTGACAAGCATTCGGTGAGTATTGATGCCGTAAGGCGTGCATGTAACAAGAGTGCAGTAATCCTCACCCCGAACAATTTCAAGGCTGTCTGTTTCACTTGGAAGAACAATCAGAATCTGATCAACCTGATAAGTAATTGTTCTGTCAAGAATTCTGATTGTGAAAACATCTCCGATTGCAAGCTTATCAAGATTTGTGAAAAGCTTGGCAGAAGGAAGTCCTCTGTGAGCCGACAGAACAGAGTGGGTGCTTTCTCCACCAACGGGCAGACTTGAGCCTTCAACATGTCCGACAGCGGTATTGAGTACCGCATCACTTGTGCCGTGATATATGGGAAGCTGAATTTTAATCTTTTCAATTGTGATATATCCCATCATTCCGTCACCGTTGACATCAAGAATACTGTAATATTCTTCTGCAAGGTCCTTGTGACTGAGAAAAGGAAAGGACATATTTCTGATTTTCTGATTATAGGAATCAGCCTGACTGAAAAACTCGCTGTAGTCCTCGGGAGTCAGATTTTCAATCATATTGTCATAATTGACAATGGCCTGTGACTGTCTCTTTTCGTTCCAGAAATCACTGACCGTGGGATAAAGAAGCACACTCAGACCGATAAAAAATATCGCCACAAGAATTATGGTTGAGCCACTGCCGCTTTTTTTCTTTTTTGCAGTTTTTTTATTTTTCATATTTAATCTCTCTTAAATAAAATTCTCAACGTTATTTCCGATTTTTTTCAGAAACAACGGTCAGAATTTCACAGGTATATCCCCGCCGGCATAAAGCCGGCAGGGATTGAAATTACCTTCCGTCAGCTTTTAACTGTGGAATCTTAAGCTTCTGAGTCAGTGGGTTCTTTATCTTCTGACTCGGAACCGTCTGATTCTTCACCCCTTCAAGCGAAGGATGCCATTCTCTTCTTTGAAACAAGAACAACTGCTGCTGCAAGCATAAGTGTGATACCAACGATGTAGAAGATGGTTGTACCGATGCCGCCGGTTTCGGGAAGAAGTGTGCCTGTTGAGTTAATAACGGTTGTTTCGAAACGGTCATTTTCAGCTACAAATGTAACCTTAGCGTTAGTTGATGACCATGCGCAATCTTCAGTTGCTGCATCATCAGCGGGATCTGTACAGGTTACTGTGAAGGTAATGTCTTCAGCTTCATTGTATCCGTCGGGAGCCTTTGTTTCCACGATTGTGTAGGTTTCGCCGTCCTTAAGAGCTACACCGGCTGTCCAAGTGAATTCAACAAGGCCGTTTTCGTCTGATATACCTGTTGCAAGAACTGTTTCACCCTGCTTAACTGCGAATTCAGCACCTGCAAGAGGTTTACCGTCAGCATCTGTCTTGTTGATAATAAGGTCTGCAAGATATGTACGAACTTCGTCTTTTGTTGTATCTTCAGTTGTGTTGCTCTGAGGATTGTTTGAATAAGTAAGATACACTTCGTTGGGGTTGCCTTCAACGCCGACGATTGCATTCTCATTTACTGTTGCTGAGTATGTGATCTTGATTTCAGCACCTGCTTTATCTGCAAGATTAATAAAGTTGTTGAATGCAATTGTTACATCCTGACCGTTCTGAGTAACAGTGAAATCAGTGTATTCAACACCGCCAACTGTAACAGCAACATCGTCATTGAATGTAAGACCTGCTGAGAAGGTATCGGTTACAGTGTATGTATATGCTGTGTAACCTGTCATATCGGGAACCTTTGATGTAAGAACATAGGGAACATTTTCACCGATAAGTGCTGTGTTGTAATCAACAAGACCTGCTGTTGTGTTGTCAACATCTGTGTCACCGTCAATCTTCTTTACGATTGAGGGCTTGTCAGCCTTGAGATTGACCTCGGTTGATGATGATCTGAGCATAAGAGCTGAGATAGGTGTTGCAGTACCTTCGTCTTCGATTACATAATAACCAAAAGGAATGCTGCTAAATGTTGCTTTTTCACCTGCACCGGTAGCTTCTTTCGCTGTGATACCTGCTGCCTTAGCTGCTGCAAGAGCTGCCACTGCAAAAGCCTGAAGATCTGTGCCATTGATATAAGCAGTTACTTCAGCAACTGTTGCAACGCCGTCATCACCGCCGCAAAGTCCGTCATAGAAGCTCTGCATTGCAGCGGGGATTGAGTAGATAACACCATTATCAAGGTTTGTTTCATCTACTGCTTCAGCTTCAAGAATCTGATAAGCCTTGAATGTTTTGCCGTTAACTGATACGTTTTCGGCACTGTTGATTGTGATGTCGCCTGTCCAATTGGCGGCAAGAGCGATTGTTCCCATTGAGAGAACGAGGGTAAGTGCTAATAAAACTGCAAATAATTTCTTCATAAAATTTACTTCCTTTCTTTTTTTATTGCAATTTTTTCTGTTTTTTGCATTCTCCGTCTTTTCGTGTCAGGAGATTATGTCAACCTCCTTTCACGTTTACGACGAATTGTGCTATACAAAATCGGAGCTGTCATGGTAACAAGACCGATCATTGTAAACATATAAGTTCCTGCTCCCCCTGTTTCGGGAAGTGAATAACCGTAAGTATAGTTTTCTACGGCAATGATTGTGCTGACAGTCTGGATTATTCCACTCGGGTCAACGTTATAGAAATAAAAGTAAACAGGTTTTTCAAGCTTGTTATATCCGGGCAGAGCTGAAACCTCAACCAAAGCGTAAGGTCCGCCGACTGTAAGATATTGACTTTCAATTTCAACCGTACCGTCAGCTTCTGTTGTATATGAACCGATATAACGGAGAGTTCTGTTATTGTCAGTTACAATACTGCTCTGAGCTCCATCGGGAACAATTGCTGACATATCACCCATAGGACCGTATAAAAGGAATGTTACATCAGGCAAGGGCTTTCCGCTGTCTCCGTCATGCTTAAGAAGGGTGAGATTGTGGATAGATCCCGATGCATCGCCGCTGTGCTGTTCAACCTTGAACACGGCGTCAACCAAATCAGTAACCTGTGCTCTGCCTTCAAGCTTGACATTGTTGCTAACGGAAACATATCCGCTTTTTGTAATGAGCGTTGTGTAATCAATCCTGATATGAAGCTCATCGGGAACAACAAAGGTAAGCTTGTTTGCATGCTGGTCATATGTAACATCATATTCGTAAATGCTTTCTGCACTGTCAAAATCTATCCAGCTACCATCGGGATTCTCATAAAAGAGCTTGATTGTATCCCAATAAACCGAAAGATTGTCGGTCATTGTGTCTTCAATTGTCAGAGTGTTGATATCAGGCAGAATGTCAAGAGCATTCCGGTTGACATGAATATTAAAATCAAGCTTATTGTTTTCCTGAACCGCCTTTTTGTCAAGAAGGCCTGTCTTAAATTCAACCGTGTCGGTTACGGGTCCCGAGGTATTGTCCGTGTTCCATTTCACCTCAGCCGTATTGTCAAGAACGTACTTGTTTTCTTCTGTTGAATAAAGATATTCATCCTTGAGCTTAAGGGTATAGGTGAAAACATATCTTCCTCCGCCGCTTGACCAGTTACTCATCATTTTGTAATGATCTTCGAGAGTTCCTATCTGAAGAAGTCCGTTCCAGTTTGCCGCAAGAGCATCGGGATTAGTTTCTGAGCGGACAAACTGATTTGCATGAAGATTTATGGTGTTACCTTTGATTTTACCATTATAGACATATTTGTTAAGCCAGAGTCTGTCATTATTAGGTGCGTAGCAGGTAACCTCTAAAGTGCCTTCCACATACTCAAGCTTCGGATCAAAGGTATCTGTAAAATAAGCCTCATAGGTTCCGTTGTTAAGGTAAGCGTTGTTACCCTGAGAACCCGGAATTGTATTATAGAATACTACCTTATAATCGATTGTTCCGTCTGCATTATTATCTGCATCCTTTGTGATTTTCGGTGAATATTTATAAGGAGCTGAGGCTGTGGAGCTTATTACCGAAGTATAATTGAAATAAACCTCGTTGCCAAGAGTATATTCGCTAAGAAGCACATCCTCAACCGTTTTGTCACCGCTGAGCTCACCCGTCCATTCGGTGCCCGTTTTTGAATCAAAGGGCATCTTATAAGTGATTGTCAGAGTGGCATCCTCGCTAAGAATCCACTTTGAAGATTCTGAGGTGGGAACAGAGGTATTGAAGTAAACATTGAAGCTGTGACTCATATTACCTCCGGCAGGAGCCACAAGAATAAAGGTGTTTTCTGTCGGACCGCCCGCAACATAAGGAGTGAAGGTAATTGTATTGCCGCTTTTTGTTGTTGCGGTGATAACCATATCCTCAGGGGCATTTTCGGCATAAAGATAGCCGGCGCCTTCGTTGTAATTCCAGAAGGACGCAAAGTCTGTGATAAAGAAGCCGCCCCAATCCTTGATTACCGCAGGCACATCTGCCTCGATGGTGAAATAAATATTTTTTCCGTCATTTCCCGTTGCGGTTTTGTTGACACGCGGAATAAAGCCAACTACATCGGCGGTGCTTCCTGCGACCTCTTCCTTGAGATTTATTGTAACCTTTGCGGTGTTGGTGTAGCGCTTTTGCTCACCCTCCTTGAGGGGCTCATAGGTTGTGTAGTAAGTGATAACATATCTGAAGCCGTCAGGAAGCGGAAAGCTCATTGTGTTTCCGTCAATTTCAACGTCATTCCAGCTTATCTTACCCGAATGAGCTTCACCATTCTGATCATAGCGTACGATTACAATATCCTGAGCTGTGTAGTATTCCAGGCCTTCACCCAGAGTGTCCACAACAACAGTACCCGCAAGATTATTTTCATTTTTCTTGATTTCAATATCCCATTTGATTACGGGAATCTGAGAGCCGTCGGGAGCAGTCAGAACAGCCTGCTGACCGCCTTTTTCAATTTTGCTCAGTTCGATTTCTTCATAGTGTGCATCATCAGCACTTACTTTTTCACCGTCCAGATTTTTGCCTTCGGGATAAACACCGTTCCATATTGCAACCTTATCCTCTCCGAGCATATTATCATTTATAGCAGTCTGATATGTAATCAGGAAGCCTTCGCCTGCGGCAAAATCGGGAAAGCCTGTCAGAGTGAAGCCCTGGTTACCGCTATATCGGCCGGGACTGATTGTGGGCTGCGGATCAAGAACATTTCCGTTAAGATCGGTAACAACAATTGTGTCTGTGAGGGCATACTGGTTATTTGACACATACATATCATCATAAACAATCAGATCCTGTATAACAGCTTTTGTGCCTTCAATTCTGATTGTGTAATCCATGGTGTTTTCTTTACTGTTATAAGGGGCGGCGTCTTTGGTAACAATCATCCCCGCCTCACTGCCCATATCAAAATCAAAGGTAAACTGATCAGTAAACACAATCTCTGCGCTTGAGCCTGACTGACTTGTGCCGACCTCAGCGTTGAATTCAATTGTGAAGCTTACATTTGAATATCTGTGTCCGAAGCAGACACCGTCCTCATCATCATAGAATGTAACAAGAAGGAAGCCGTTTTCATCAATGAAATATTCACCGACATCTTCAACTGTTCCGTTTTCAGTTGTCGCGGTGATTGAATGCCATTCAGTAAAGGGCTCACAGTGGATGTTTTCGGGAATCTGATAAGTGAGAAAGTGCTTGTCATTATGACCGAACTGCAGCCATTCATCACCCTCATTATCTTCAGTGAACTGCATTGAAACAACATACATCTGACCGATATAAACGGTTGAGCCGTCAGTGACCTCATGATTGTCAAATGTTTTAATATGAACATCCGTAACAAATTTTGTAAGATCTGTCTCGTACTGAACATCCTGACCGTCATCAACGGACATCATAAGAAGGGGCTGAGCATCATCCTCATCGTCCTCGGGCTCTGCAACCTCAGGCTCAGAAGGCCTGACACTCTGAAGCAATGCATACTCCATATCCTTTGCAAAATGAAGTTCACCCGTGAGTCCGTAGCCGACAACATTGCCAGAAACAGACATATCAACAAGCTCAACCCTGTTATTGCTGTCACCCATTATTACCTGCAAAGCTCCGTTATCAGCGAACATTATAATTCCGGCTGTATCTGAAACCCCGTCTGCATCAGAATCAATAAAAACAACATCTCCTCTTTCGGGAGTGTGCTCCCGTGCAGGTGCATAAGCATAACGCTTTTCCCAGGAAAGTCTCATTGCTTCGGCTCCTGAGTTTTTCAACTCAGAAACATTGTTGATGTTTGAATAATGAAGGCAGAAGGAAATGAACATTGTGTTCCATTTTCCGTAAGGATTGCCGTACCATTCACCGTAACGGGTGTAACCGTTTTTTGTGCCGTCGGCATCATATTCAAAATTATTATCACTTTCCGAGTAATCAAGCTGAGTCATAGCAATATCAACGAGATTTTCGGGAATGTTATTGGTTATCTCAATGGTTTCAATGGTGCTGAGCCAATCACTTACAGTTTCAACATCAGCTGTTTTATCGGGAAAACATTCCTGAGTGTGAATGTGCTCAGTTTTTGTGCAGACGAGTGTTTTCTGATAACAGTCGTCACTGTGAATATGTGTAACTGTCGTTGTCTCCGAAGCTGTAGTTTCTGTTTTCACAGAGGAAGCTTCAGTTGTTGTTTCAGTTGTTGTTTCAGTCGTTGTTTCTGTTGTTGTTTCTGTTGTTGTTTCGGCAGTTGATTCTGTTGTTGTTTCGGAAGTTGTATCCACAAGGGCTTCGGTGACTGCCTGAGTTGTATTTTCATCAACAACAGTTTCAGTCTCATACGAGCTATCTTCGGTCAATATTTCTTCCGAAGCTGCTTCAACCGTAGCTTCCGTGATTTCAGAAGGCAACTGTGCTGTTGTTTCGGCAATGGCTCTTGCCTGAACAGAAGAAGGCTCAGCTGATGTAATATCGTCTGTTTCATCAAAGCCGCAGATATGCTCCCTTACATAACACTCTGAGCTGTGTCCGTGCTCATCAAGACCGCAAAAGGCTTCACTTGTCACGGTTATACCGACAAGCTTCAACCACCAGAAAACAACAATTGCAGTTACAAAAGCCAACATAAAAAACGTTACGGCAAGTTTTTTGCTGTCAATTCGAAATTTTTTATGCTTACCAAGATAATCGTAGTTGACACCTTCCAAACCTGCCACCTCCTTTTTACGCTGACTGAAAGTTATTTCACAAAGCTTATATTTTCAAAAGGCCATATTCTGAAAAATATCTTACCGACAATGTAATCCTCACTTATAAGTCCGATTACACTGCTTCTGCTGTCGATTGAGGTAGTACGGTGATCTCCAAGAACAAAATAATGGTTATCCGTTACATAACAAGGAAAAGTAATGTCACACTCTCCCAATGCCTTATCCGTAACATAAGGCTCATCAATCATTTTGCTGTTGACATAAACGTTTCCATCATCGTCAATGTCAATTTTGTCACCGGGAAGACCGATAACACGTTTTATAAGAAGCTTGTTCTGATAAGAGAAGCAGCATAGCTCCCCTCTTTTCATGTTTCCTGTTTTTAAAAGAACAACAATTTCCTCATCGTTGAGTGTCGGTTCCATGCTACTGCCCGAAATCTGAAGAACAGGCAAAGCAAGAGTGGCAATAAGCACCGCAATTGCCGCAACAACTATAAGTGAATACATTGTGCTTTTCAGAACCTGTTTATATTTGCGGTTATATTTTTCACGCAAAATCTCGGCTTCAATCTCTTCGGGAGACGGAATTGAACCTGTATTTTTTGTTTTGATTTTCGCCATTTGTGGTAACGCTCCTGTAAACAGCTGTCATTTCAATTATTTTTTCAGAATACTGTTAATCCTTGTTCTGATATCATTTTCAATGTCGGCAGGAAACACGCTGAGCTTATCGTCATTTTTTGAAAAAAAGCATAAAATACGCGTGTATATTTCCTTGTCTGACAAAACAGCCGTGCTTTGATCTGCTACATCCTTAGATCTGTTGCCAGCATAAGAATTACCTTCAGACCTGACAGCTCTGTCAGAGGCTTTCAATGAATCAGTGATGCTGTTGGCATATTTAAGAACATTCTCAACCTGATTGGTCAACAGAGAAAGATTCTCAATATTTTGAGTTGTTTTGTTTTCAGCCTTAAGTTTTTCAATCTGATCGTTAAGCTTTTTATTTTCCTTGCTTGCCTGAAGAAGCAATTCAAGCAATTCAAGTCGGCTGAGCTTTCTGAGTTCTTTGTCTGTCATAACCTTTTGCAACCTCTTAAAATTCTTATATAACAACACAACAGCATCATCAGCTTAATTGTTGATTAATACATTTTTATACATAATATTTATATCACATTTTTCTGGCTTTTTCAACAGATTTCAAGGCAAAAATTAAAATTTTAATGTGTTATTTTACCGATTAATTTCAATTTTAAAATATATTTACTTATTGCCAAAAAATCAAATTTACGGATTTTTGAGTGTGATTTGCTTGTCAATGGTATGGATTAGTTTCGCAATATGCTTTTGTCAGAAGGTTACCCACTGAGGATGTCGATGAGCTATTATTGAAAATTATTGTTAAGAGTGAAAAATAAGGAGATTTTTATTATGTCAAACAAAAATTCTATTAGTTACCGTCAGGTTGGTGACTATCTCATCCCGAACCTCACCTTGCCGACAGAAGAAACAAAGGTCAGGCTTTGTAAATAAGGAATGTTACACAAGACATATCTTAAAAAGCATAAGAAGGTGATTTTCAGCTCGCTTCTTATGCAAGGAAAATTGTATCAGTATTGTACTGAGATAGAAAAGCGGGCACGAGATATGTTCGATACTCTCGTTGAGCAGATGAAAGTAACTGAACAGTTAAAAGAACAGGACCAATGGGAATGGGTACAAATAATGAGCAGCATTGAACAGAGAACAAGAGAAATTGTTCTTAATGAGTTTATTTATTTTTAAAAACCTAAAACGAAAGCACCGCCGAGGATTTCTCCCCGGCGGTTTATTACTATGTTCGCTTATTTAATCTTCACGCTCTTAACAGCACTCCATGCTGAGTAAACTGTTCCGCCGGCAGTTTTTGTGTAAGCTCTGACCTTAAAGTAATAGGTCTTGCCCACTGTAAGCTTGCTCTTTGAGCCCTTGATTACATCTGCCTTATAGGTTGCAACCTTCTTGAAGCCGCTATCCTTCTTAGTTGAATAATAAACCTGATAGCCGCTTTCACCGCTTACGTCCGACCAGGTGAATGAAGCCTTGCCCTTTGAGGTGGTCAGCTTTGTGATTTTGGGTGTTGCGGGCTTTGTTGCTGTTGTGAAGGTGGCTGATGATGCACCCCAGAGTGTTCCGTCATCCTTTTTATAAGCCTTGATTTTAAACTTATATACTGTACCTGCCTTAAGCTTTTCAACCTTGAAGCTTGTTGAGGTTGTGGTTTTGATACTATCCCACTTTTTTGTTTTAGCGTTATACTGATATACTCTGTAGCCGTCAGCACCTGTTACCTTGTTCCAAGTAAGCTTAATTGCCTTTGTGCTCTGTGCGGCTGTTATCTTTGAGGTTACCTTGGGAACAATTGTATATGTAAGCTTCTTTGTTCCGCTGTATTTACCCTTGAAGGTGATTGTAACTGTGTAGGTGCCTGTTGCTTTTCTTCCGCTTTCATATTTAACGGTGTAATCGGTATCCTTTTTAAGAGTGTTACCCTTTGAGTCCTTGACTGTTACTGAAGGAGTCTGAACCTTGCCGTTATATGTGTATTCTGTTTTTGAAAGCTTGATTGTCTTGGGGTAATAAACAGTTGTTGTTGATTTGACCTTACCGCAGTCTGAGCACTTATTTTCAATCTTACCGTTCTTTGTAAGTGTTGCCTTTGTGGTTACATTCTTGTAGGTGTGAGCTTTCTTTGCAACTGTCTGCTGTGCAACGGTAGTAACACCGCAAGCTGTACACTTCTTACCCTCGGTTTTGCCTTCCTTTGTGCAGGAGGCGGCTTCTGCCTTGAGGGTGGTGAGTGATTTATGATTGTTCTTGTTTACTGAGCCGTAAGACTTTTTACATACTGTACATACTGCCTTGTCGGTGCAGGTTGCTGTGCCGCCCTTGTGAGCAGCAGGTGTGCGGGTATCACCGCAGTCATTACAGTCTGCATCACAGGCGTTATCATAAGTATGAAGATCAGCGGTCTGATTGAAAACATCAGACATAATCCTTCTGCCGTCAGCCAGAGTAACAATACAACGCAGGCTGCCCTTCTTATGTGTGAATGACTTTGTTTCACCGTCAATTGCGGTCAGCTGATAATCATCGATATAGCCGTTGACGTATACATCATCGGAAGCAGCTTCACAGTATACATAATATGTTGTGGTTTCTGCTGCAGTGTGAGTGTAAGTTGTGCCTGCTACTGCATCGTCCCAATCGCTACGGTCATCGTCGCTGCACCAGATACCCAGACAGTAAACAGAGCCGCTGACTGTAAGATCAATGCTCTGACCCTCCTTGAGGTCAATAGCAAAATAGTTGTATTCTTCGGTATCGATTACGGCACCCTTCCAGCCCTTGCCGGAAACGTATACAGACTGGTCGAATTCACCCATTCTGCCAAAGGCATACATATCGGTAACATCAACACGTCCTGCCTGTGCAGCGTACCACTGATATGAACCCTCTGCTCCCCAGGTCAGACTTATATCGGGCTCGGCAGCGGTGGGCTGATGAGCAATTTCAATATAAGGATTAACAGTAAAGCCGTATGAAGCATTTTCAGAGTTATTAAGTCTCATCTGATAAACTGTGCCTGCAGTTGCATCCAATACGACACGGAAATTATAATCTTCGTAATCGTCGCAAGAGGTAATTGATTCATCAGCCTCATAATCCCATACCTCAATGTAAGGATCATTCTCATAGTGCTTACCGCCGTTATCAGAGGTAATTACATATTTTCCGCTTACTGTGGGGGTGAAAAATGCGTAAACCCAGTTTTCATCTGTTACTGTAACAGTATATTCTTTACCAACCTTGATATCTGCAAGTAAACCGCAGTTTGAGCAATAACCGTCGGAATCGGGAATGTGGTCACCTACTGTACGTGATGCACTACAGACATTGCACGTTGCATCACAAGCGTTGTCGTAAACGTGATCACCTACTGTACGTGATGCTCCACAGATATTGCACGTTGTATCACAAGCATTGTAGTAAACGTGGTCAGGAACTTCACGTGTTGCACCGCACTCGTTACATACTGCATCACAGACGTTGTCATAATTGTGGGAACAGGTCGGATTACCTATCGGAACATAAATAAGCAGCCAATTTTCACTGGGGTTATATTTACAGTAAGCAATATTGGTAATATTTACGCCGTTTGCAAAAATTGTAAGACCGGTATAAGCAGCTGCACCTGTTGCTTTTGCCGAATCAATCCAATCATAACCGTCTCTGACACGCAGATTGTAGCATATATGGTAATCCTCATCTGCATCAAGATATACGCTGCTATATGTGCAGGATGAATAATTGGAATCTGCCAACATGGTGTTGCCGTTATTCTTGTAGACACCTGTTGTGGTTGTATTTACATTGCCTCTGATATTCAGAGTAACCTCCCACTCTGTTGAAGCAGTTTCGAACTCAAGGGCGTCTATATCATATGTAAGCTGAATTTCAGAAACGGGAATTTTGTATTCCTTGCCGCAGCCTGTGCAAATGCCTTCTACATAATCGTGATCAGGTACTGTACGCTCTGCGCCGCATTCGTTACAGTCTGTATCACATACATTATCGTAAACGTGGTCAGGAACCTCACGTGTTACACCGCAGACATTACAGTCTGTATCACATGCATTACTGAAAACGTGGTCACCTACCGTACGGGATGAACCGCATTCATTACAATCTGTATCACAGACATTATCGTAAACATGGTCGGTAACCTCGCGTGTTTCACCGCAGACATTACAGTCTGTATCACATGCATTATCGTAAACGTGGTCGGGAACCTCGCGTGTTTCACCGCAGACGTTACAGTCTGTATCACATGCATTATCGTAAACGTGGTCGGGAGCCTCACGTGTTACACCGCATTCGTTACAGTCAGCGTCACATATACCGGAGTAAACGTGATCGGGCACCTCGCGTGTTTCACCGCAGACATTACAGTCTGTATCACAGACATTATCAAAGTAATGCGCACCGCAGGTAAGTAAAACCTCAAAGGAGCCTGTTGAGCCCGAATTGTAAAGTCTTGCCTGAAGAATATATGTTGTGCCGGCATCAAGCTCGTAAGTCATAGTGAACATTCCGTCACCGGCACCGTCATCATTACTAGTGATGGTATTTCCCTCAACAGTCAGAATATAACCGTAGCTGTCAACGTTTTCACCGTTTTCACGGGAATAGAAGCAATAGTTACCTGTAACAGCAGGGGTAAAGACATAGGATATCTTTTCACCGGGTACAGTAATATCTGCTGTTTTCACATCGCCGTACTGAATATATTTAAGTGTGCGGACATAAGAGCAATCGTTACATTCTGTGTCAAGATAGTTATCATAATTGTGTTCGACATAACGGACACCGCCACATTCGTTACACTCTTCATCACAGTTATCGTCATAAATGTGTTTGGGTACGGAACGCTCTGAGTTACATTCGTTACAGAATCTGTCACATGCATTGTCATAAACGTGATCGGGTACGGAACGCTCTGAGTTACATTCGTTACAGTTTTTGTCACATACATTGTCATAAATATGCTCTGCAGGAGTGCGTGTTGCGGAGCATTCATTACACTGAGCATCACAGTCATTGTCATATACGTGATAATTTTCACGCATTTCTCCGCAGAGATTACAGCTTCCGTCACATACATCGGTGTATATATGTTCATTACAGATAACCTTTACGCTGAATGAACCCGTTGATGTGTTGTTGTGCATTTTAGCACGGAGAACATAGGGAGTTCCCGCAGTCATTTCATAAACAACCTTGAAATGAGTAAAACCTGCGCTGTCATCATCGCTATTAAGCAATGTTTCTTCCGCGTCATAAATATAACCGTGTGTATCAATAGGATTTTCATCAATTGAAATAAAGTTGTAAACGCCTGAAGCTTCAGGGACAAAGACAAAGTCAACGTATTCCCCCGCCTCGGTGATATCAACATTTTTTACCTCGTTGATTGCAATAGTATTGAGAGTACGGTCAACACCGCAGATATCACAATCGGTATCTATGAGATTTGTATAAGCATGGTCTCCAGGTGTACGGGTTGCACCGCAGCCGTCACACTGTGCGTCACAGGCATTCGCCCACACATGAGGTGCATCGTCACGCTCCATGCCACAGATATCACAGCTTCTGTCACAAACATCTGTATAGGTGTGTGTTTCACAGCCCACCTGCACGGTGAATGTACCGGTTTCAGTGTCACTATACATTCTTGCACGCAGAACATAGGTAGTTCCTGCAGTCAGCTCAAGCACTGCAGCAAAGTTTCGACTACTGCCATTATCGTCGTTATATGTCAACTGATTGTAAGCATCATCAAGGATATAACCGTAAGTGTCATAGTCACCCATTGCACAGAATGAATAGATTCTTGTAACGGAGGGAGTGAACAGGAATTCCGCATATTCTCCGCCGTTGACAATGTTTACAGTCTTTATTTCAGCCGTCTGAATATAATTGAGGGTACGGACATAGCTGCAGATACCACAGGTGGTGTCCACCGCGTTATCATATGCATGGCCCTCTGTACGCTTATATTCACAGATGTTGCAGACAACATCCTCGCAATCGTCATAGACATGACCATCCTCACGGTAGAAATTACATACACCGCAATAATTGTCGTAGCAATCCGTCCAGACATGGTCTGAGGGTATACGAACAGCACCGCAGACATTACAATCGTGGTCACAGGCATTATTGTATTCGTGCTCAACCTCACGTGTAGCACCGCAGACATTACAGGCTTCACTGCAGGTAGCATCATACTGATGATCACAGCCCTCACGGGTATAGTCACAGCCGTTACAGGTAGCATCGGTATCGTTATCAAACCAGTGCTCTACCACAATGCCGCCGATCTTAACCCAGTCAGAAGATGATGTTTTTCCTACATTGGGGTTTACATCAAAGGCCGTCTGTCCGTTGATGATTACCTCCAGATTCTCCGCATCAAGCATATGAGTATAACCGGCCTCGCCGCTTACAACTATTTGTATGTCCATATAGTACTCTCCGGCTACGAGAGACGAATTTCCCAGAGAGTTCATAGAGGAATCATACAAATCAGAGGATCCGGTATGCAATTCCGCAGGAGCACCCTCGATAACCTGAGCAGTAAAATTACGGACAGCACGGGTACTGTCACCGCAGCGCAGAGTACCGATATCAACAGTACCGACTACACGGGAAATCACCTGACGCTCAGCGGGATTAAGATAAGTGGTGTTAACATGGATATTGACGGTTGCCTCTTCACCCAAGGCATCAGTAACCCTGACTACCAACTCATCATTGTTACCGACAGCTGTAGGCGTACCGGAAATAACACCGGTGTCAGACACAGTCAGCCACTCGGGACCGCTGACCTTTGAAAAGGTATAGGGCTGAGTACCGCCAACTGCTGTTACGGTGTCATTGGACTGTTCAATAGGAAGACCGCTGTAGCTGTCATTAATATGACCGTGGAAGCCTGCTATCAGCGGCTTACCTGCCACATAGGCAATTTCAAAGGCAGGAGATTTAGTCCAACCGCCGAAGTGGATGCCCGGCCACTCAACGCCGTCTACATAAAGCTTGGTGTTTTCATCCCAATAGTAGTTAGCTTCATCTTCCAATGTAATCTGGACGTCATAACAATAAGTGCCGTCTACGAAATATTCACCGTCTTCAATGGTATCCGCCCAACCGTCATTCACCCAACGGAACCAGTCGGCATTGCCGCCGTAGCTGAAGGATACAGGCAAATCCTCCTCCAGGGTGAAGTTGAATGCCGGCACATAATAAGCGGCACCGTATTCGGGTGCAACAAAGTCGCTGGTAGCCCGAATTTCAGAAATGTAAATGGGGGTGTCCTCTGCAAATACACTCACGGGCGCCATTGTCAGCACCATAAGCACACTCATCAGAAGACAGATGATTTTTTTGCTTGTATTCATTTTATTTCCTCCTTTAAGAAATAATACTTTTAATTTTTTGCCATATTGTTTTTTCAGCCTTGCCGTCTGTCCCGGCACAAACAGAAGGTGGCTCTGTTTCTTCATTAAGAGTGATGCTGTTCATTATCTCCACCAGAATAGGCTCTACCTCACTCTCAGACCAGGTGTAGCCCTCCTTACCCCGCATCTGACCGGGGAGAAAATAGGTCTTGCCCTCGGAATCGTGATACTCGAAATGGAAAAAGACAAAATTCGAAACATCCCTGATTCTCAGCTGATGAATATAGCCCTTGCCGTTTTCGTACTCCGCCTCGGTGTGAGGTCTTCTTTCCGAACTGCGGACATCAAGACAGGTCATATCCTCCTCAAAGGAAAGGGTGAAATGCTTTTCCTCACTTTCGATAAAGAGCACCCGCTTTCCCGTCGGCCCGTCAAAGTTATAACGGAAGCAGGAGAAGGGTGAAATGGTGAAGGTGTCAAAGAGATTACGGCTCTTTACTCCCTCCAAAATACATCACCGCCTTTTAAGATAATCTTTCACATTTAAATTATATAATTTTCTCAACTGCAAAGTCACCCTACAAATGTAGGGTCTTTAAGTAAAAAAAGAGCACCCTGTTTTTGTGCAGGGTGCATAAATTCTGTTGTTTTGCCGTGGTATCTCTCACTATCTCCTAAAAGTTAAACGGTGCAGTTACACACCGTTTAACATGATTTTTAGAAATTACGGCTTCCGCCGCCGTGAGTACGGCCTGAGGAGCTTGTGTGAGTTGAGCTTCCGCCGGAGGACTCACTTGCTCTCTTTATCTTACTTACGTTTCTGTAGATAAAGTTATCTGACTGATATGTAAGCTGAACATTACCCACATAATCGGCTGCATTGACCTGCTGTCTTACAGTCTTAAGCTTTGATGCCTGAATTTTTACGATTATAAAGGCAAGCGCAAAGCCGATAACCACACTTAAGGGAATGAAGAAAACAGGAACACTCGGATCGATTGAGCTGTCAGCTTCACTTATGAAGGTTTCAAAGGCTGCAGCATACTCACCGTTTGTAAGCTTCGGAATCATCATTTCAAAGATAACATCTCTTTCAATGTCCGTAATATAGTCAATAGCAGTGCCGTGAGTGGTGAGCGTGATATTTCTTGTTCCGTCCTCTTTGCCTGTGTTAAAGACAATCATCAGACCGTCATCGTTTTCACCGTAGCCGTAGCCGTTGTAATCATAGAAATCATCGGCAAAAGCCTGACTGTCCTTGCCCTCATAGGTATCAACCGTGAGAATACCTATTTCAAGATCGTACTTTCCGCCAAGAGCTTCAAGCCTTGCGGTAAAGTCTGCTTCCTCAGCATCGGTAAGCACATCAGCATTATCCACCACTAAAGGAAGAGTTCTGTCAGTGGGAACAAATTCTGTTACAGACTCTGTAGGAGCTTCAGTGGGAGCAGTTGTATCCTCAGGTTCTGATGATGCAGGAGTCTTGCTTAAAATTGCTTCAACTGCTACGAGGTAAGCATAAGCACCGTCGTAATATGTTTCTGTATAGGCAAAAGCGTTCCAAAGAGTGTTGTCCTGAATATCTACAGGGAAAAGGTTTTCAGCTTCACCTGCACAGTAAAAGGCATACTTGTTATCGCCGTAGTTATATGTAAGAGCAATACCGTTTTCCTTACCTGCGTTGGCATTATATAAATCCTCGCAGTAGCCGTAGGTACCCTCATCCCCTACTCCGTCAATAACGGAGATAAGAACTGAGTAGTTATAGGTGTCCTCGATTTTCTGTGCATAAGCTTCAAGCTCCGAAAGTCGGTTACCGAAAGCATTGGTCGGATCAAAGATGTGTGTTCCTGCCGCAGAGACGGGAATTACCATTGAGAGGCAAAGTACAAGAACTGTTAAAATTGCAAAAGCTTTATTTTTCATTTTTCTTTACCTCCCTTACATACTTCCGATTGCCCAGAGAATGGCATAGGCAACTGCTGTCAGAGGTACTGTAAGACCTGCAACCTTTTTCCAGAAAGCGCCCTTATCAAGAGGAAGGTCACCAACGAATTTACCCGTCTGTCCGTTCATGGCAAAGGTGTATTTTTTGCCGTTCCATGTGGTGTTAAGAATCCACACGGGATAAAGTGCATAGGAATAGGAGCCGTTTGCGATATTAACCTGAGAGCATTCAGGCATTACAACATCATAGCCGAAAACCTTGTCATGAAGTGCAGAAACGACGCTGTTTTTTACTCTTTCGTTGGCTCTCGGCACACAAGCATCAAGGTCCACATCATACTTGTCGGCAAGAAAGCCCGCCATATAAGCAGTACTGAAGGGCTTTGCCTCATTTATATTGAAAGGCTCAATAGACTCCATAAGTGTTTCATCCATTTTTGTTGAGCCGTCAACGGGAATGTTGGCAAAATCCATATTACCGCTTCTGTAGCAGTCGAAGTATGTGGTTTCGGTGTAGTTGTAGTTGCTGTCGGACCATCTGCGATTCTTTTCCGCCTTGAACTGAGCATCAGCTACAGCTGTACCCGTAAAGAGCCAATGAGGCACATAAACACCCTTGATTTCATCGATGTGATTCTGGTCCTTAAAAATCTTCGGCACCATTTTCTTTGAAGCAACATACTTATTCAGCGCTTCCTTTGCTGCCTTTTTATCGTATTTGAAGGGAATAATCAAATCGGGCTTAAGACCGCCTGCAAACTGACCTGTCATAACAACGGGATTATCACAGTAAGGGCATTTTGTGGCACCGGTTGTGGCATCGGCAACTATTTCACCGCCACATGATTTACAGGTGTAAACACTCATACCGCTGATTTCATCAGCCTGCCACTCGGCTCCCTGTGAATTCCACTGAAAATTATCCTGACCGATACCGGCACTTTGCTGTGCAGCCTGCTCCATAGCAGCTATGTCAAATTCCGTGTCACAGTAGGGACATTTAAGTGTCTGTGTTCCTGCATTGAATTCTACAGCACCGCCGCAGTTCGGACACTTCTGTTCTAATAAAGCTGACATTTAATCAACTCCTTTATTTTGTAGTTGTATCACCGTAAATTACGGTGGTTTTCTCATCCTCTCTTATCATTCCGTGCTTATCAACCACACTGTTATCTATATATCTTTTAACGGCAAAGGCTGATAATATAATCAGAATGATAAGAGCGAGAAATATAATAATCTTTGTTTTCACTTTTATTTATCTCTTGTTGCCGCAGCCTGTGCAGAAGGCACCTTCATTGGTGGCACCGCAAAATTCGCAGGTCCATGTGGCTGATGCGGGCTGTGCAAAGGCAGCGTTATTCTGAGGCATCTGCTGACCGTAGGGGTTCTGCTGCTGATAGCCGCCCTGCTGAGCGTACATATTACCCTGAGGCTGACCGTAACCCATATTCTGCTGAGGCATCTGCTGTCCGTAGGGATTCTGCTGATAACCGCCCTGCTGTGCATACATGTTCTGCTGAGGCTGACCGTACATTCCCTGCTGGGGCATCTGCTGACCATAGGGATTCTGCTGATAACCCATATTGTTCATGGGCATACCGCCGTTCATAGGCATACCGCCCATATTATTCATTCCCATATTCATACCGTTCTGCATACCCATGCCACCTGTCATATTAACGGCACCGTTTATGCCAAGTGCATTCATAATATCCATAGCCATCTTCTGATAACGGTTATATTCCATTGAGCCCATACCTTCAATGCGGAAGTTATTGAGTCTGACTTCAAAATCATCAAAATAGGGATTGTTTACAAGGAATTTAAGTTTGAAGTTATAGTAATACTTATACTGAGGAGGATTATAGCTTACGCTCTGACCCTGACCGTTCTGTGTGCTGATTTCATCTCTGTCCTCGTCAATATCAAGACCGCAGGAGGTAATGGAAGCGATAGGCATTACATCGGGATTTTCTTCGTCCCATGAGCCGGGCTTAAAACGGGAAACAACAAAGTTGCCCTTCATCTGATCAATATAAACCTTCTTATCCTCACCTAATACAAGTGTGGGTGAGAATGCACGCAGAGCATTTTTATTTTCTTCACGGTACTGAAGATGCTGTCTTATCTGTGCAACGGTTGAGCGTCTTCTGTCGTCACAGAAGGGTGAAAGCTTTTTGGCACAGTCCTTACACATATTACCGTCCTCAAGCTTTCTGTTGCCGAGCATACCTATTTTTTCACCGCAGAAATCGCAGTTTTTCTTATCAAAAAGTCCCATAATATTTTCTCCTTTATGTAAATTCAGTTAATTTCAGTTTGCATCATTACTGTCGAAGATGTCACCGCATTCGGGACAGAACTTCGGCGGATTGTGGGGGTCATCGGGCTTCCATCCGCATTTGTCACACTGATATAAGGGTGCACCTTCAGGCTTTCTGCTGCCGCATTCGGGGCAGAACTTACCCTTATTCACTGCACCGCAGGAACAGGTCCAGCCTTCAGCCTCTGCAGGCTTGGGTGAGCCGCATTCGGGGCAGAATTTTCCTGTTGCAGTGTTGCCGCAAGCGCATTTCCAACCGTTCTGTGCAGGTGCGGGGGCAGCTTGTTGCTGTTGTGCCTGCTGAGTCTGCTGCTGTGCCGCCTGCTGTGCTACGCCTGCATTATACATATCCATCGGATTAAAGCCTCCGCCGTTTGCACCCATAGCCATATTCATACCCATAAAGCCCATCATTGCTCCGTTGGGGTTAGCTGCAGCAGCTTCCATAGCCTTTGCTCTTGCAGCAGCCTCTCTGCCTGCCATCATAAAGGGATTCGAACCAAGAGTTGCATCGTCCTCCATCTGCTGAATTACTGCTCTGTCTTCATCAGTAAGGCTGATGGGATTCATAGCGATAGAGGAAACGGAAATACCTCTCTTTTCTGTCCATGTATGTTTAAGTGCATTATTGACGGCATTTTTAAGCTCCGCAGTATGTGCGGGAATCTGTGCGGGACGAAGCTCAAGCTCCGAAAGCTCTGCAAAGGCAGGCTGAAGTGCATCGATAAACTCAACCTTAAGCTGTCCGTCAATCTCTGCTCTTGTAAACTCATAGGTCGCATTGCCGCAGATTTCCGTATAGAAAAGAAGCGGATCGCTAATCTTATAGGAATAGATACCGTTACATCTTACCTGAACGGTACGGAAGAGATTAAGCCTTTTATTGACAACCTCAAATGAAAATGGATTGGGTGTTCCGAATTTATTGTCGAGTATTTCCTTTGTATTGAAATAATATACTCTCTGGTCCTTCGGTGCTTCACCACCGTAGGTAAAACGCTTTCCGATATTCTTAAAGGTTGCCTTTATGCTGTCACCGAATGAGCCTGCAAAAATACTCGGCTCTGTAGAAGCGTCATAGGTGAATTCACCGGGTTCTGCACAAACCTCGACAACCTTGCCCTGCTCAACGATAATCATACACTGACCGTCAGCAACAACTATGCCTGAGCCTGATGTGATAATGTTTTCATCACCCTTGTAGTTTGATGAGCGTCCTGTTGTTTTTTTCTGTCCCTTTCTCATAAGGACATCATTAGGTAATGACTCGCAGACGAAAAATTCCTTCCACTGATCAGCCATAATGCCGCCTGCCGCACCGAATGCAGCCTTAATAAGTCCCATAATATTTTCTCCTTTTGTTGATTATTTTTTGGAATAAGGATTCTTATTCTCCTTAGGTGGGTCCTTGTAATTGCCTGCTCTTGTGAGTGAGCCGAAAACAAAAGCTTTAAGCATAACAAACAGCACCCACAGTATTATTGAGCCGACAAACCACCAAAGTGAAATTCCTCTCCATAGATGTAAAGCTAAAAAAATCCATGCAGGAACGGTCCATTCCAGATTAAAGACAAGAGAAAGCAGCACAGAAAAGATCAGACCTTTAGTGTTATTTCTCTTTTTCACCTTAAATTCACCACCCTGAAGGATTTGTATTTGAGGAAAACGGAGAGAAGCTCCCCGTTTTCCTGCTGTTGTTACATCTTATTTGATTTTAATTGACTTAACTGCACTCCAGTCTGAGTAAACAGTACCGCTTGCAGTTTTTGTGTAAGCTCTGACCTTGAAGTAATAGGTCTTGCCCACTGTAAGCTTGCTCTTTGAGCCCTTGATTACATCTGCCTTATAGGTTGCAACCCTCTTGAAGCCGCTATCCTTCTTAGTTGAATAATAAACCTGATAGCCGCTTTCACCGCTTACGTCTGACCAGGTGAAGACAGCCTTACCCTTGGTTGTTGTAAGCTTTGTGATTGAAGGTGTCTTACACTTTGTTGCTGTGGTAAATGTATCTGTTGCCTTACCCCAGATTGTTCCGTCATCCTTCTTATATGCCTTGATTTTGAACTTATATACTGTACCTGCCTTAAGCTTTTCAACCTTGAAGCTTGTTGAGGTCGTGGTTTTGATACTATCCCACTTTTTGGTTTTAGCGTTATACTGATATACTCTGTAGCCGTCAGCACCTGTTACCTTGTTCCAAGTAAGCTTAATTGCCTTTGTGCTCTGAGCGGCTGTGATTTTGCTTGTTGCCTTGGGAGCGATAGTGTAGGTAAGCTTCTTTGTGCCGCTGTACTTACCCTTGAAGGTAACTGTTACTGTATATGTGCCTGTTGCTTTTCTTCCGCTTTCATACTTGACGGTATAGTCTGTGTCCTTTTTAAGGGTGTTACCCTTACTGTCCTTAACAGTCACTGAAGGAGTCTGCACCTTGCCGTTATATGTGTATTCTGTTTTTGAAAGCTTGATTGTCTTGGGGTAATAAACAGTTGTTGTTGATTTGACCTTTCCGCAGTCTGAGCACTTGTTTTCAATCTTACCGTTCTTTGTAAGGGTTGCCTTTGTTGTTACATCCTTGTAGGTATGAGCTTTCTTTGCAACTGTCTGCTGTGCAACGGTTACTGTGCCGCATACTGAGCACTTCTTACCTTCGGTAAGACCTGTCTTTGTGCAGGTGGCGGCAACTGCTGCTATTTTTTCTTCCTTGTGTCCTGTTCTTAAAAGTGCTACAGCCTGAAGTTCATTTTTACCTTCTGCATCAGAGGTGATAAGATCACATCTTGAGCAGTCGTAATATTCTATATTACCGTCCTTTGTACAAGTGGGAGTAACAGCATCAACCTTTTTCATATCGTGACCGAGGGCTTCTCTGTAAATTGCAGCCCACTTTGCGCCGCCAAATGCGTCACCACCCATTGTGAAAACACTTGCACAACGAGTACATTTTTGATAATCCGATGTTGTACCGCTTTCAGTACAGGTGGGCTCTTTTGCCTTTACAGTATAGAAATCATGGCCGAGCATATCAGCTGTTTTGGTAATTGTTTTATATCCGCAACCACAGTCGTAGCCTGCTGAATATCCGTCAGCTGTACAGGTAACAGAGGTTGCCTCCTTGTAAGTATGAGTTACTATTTTTGCTTCACCGGATGCATCTCTTAACTTATAGCATTTTGTACATACATCGTAATGTCCGAAAAAGCTATTAAGTAAGGTTGTTGATGCATTGTGATTACATACAGTTGTAACACCTGTAAGCTTAAACGTAAGACTGCCCTTTGTATTATAATCAAGAAGCTTGGTTGAGGAAGCTATTATACGGCCTTCAAGTCTTCCGCTGCCCTCTGTCAGATAGGCTGAATAACCGTTTGCGACAATATTTACAAATGTCAGAGCCTTAACCTGAGATGATGCCGAAGCAGCAGGTATATAATTGCTTATTGCGGCATAATACTCTCCGTCACATTCAAGATATGCATCGCCGATGTTAAATGTAGGATAATCGTAAGCATCGTGAAGGAAAATTGAACTCGTTTTTGCCGTGACTATCGCACCGCCGTGAAGTGTAACGGTAGAATTATCGAACTGAAGCGAATTATCAGATTCTAAAACAATGCCGACACCATTGGCAATATTATTCGTAAGATTACCGCCGTAAACGGCAATATCCGAGAATTCGGTGGCACTGATAACAGATGTCTGTTTGTAGGCTTCTGCCGTGTCACCCTCTTTACCCATTACGAGCTCGACACCCTTATAAACATAAACACCGCATTCCTTTTTGCTGATGTCTATCATAGAGGAGTTGCCCACTTTTGTTCTCATAATGATTTTAGCAGGAACATCAGGTCTGCTGTTTATAATATGAAGTCTTGTAGTGCCGTAGTCAAGCTCAATAAGTGCATCTGCTCTGGTTGTAATGTCAAGAGTATAACCGTTAAGGTCAAGCACCATATCACCCTGCGCACCGAAAGGAAGTATATAGGGGTCAGCGTCATTTTTATCATCATAGGTAATGTTACCGCTAAGAGCTATGACATCGCCTGTGTAAGACTGTGCGACATAATTCCAAAGGTTATCGGCAGTGTTAACATAGCTTAAACGGTTACGTGCAGTATAGGTGGTCGCCGCACCCGCATTCATACCCACAGCGGCAACAAGACCGATGAGTAAAATAAGTGTAAAGGTAAGGGTTAATATTTTCTTTTTCATATTTTATCGTCTCCTTTTCTTTTAAGAATTGATAGTATTACCCTACGATAAAATTATATAATTTTCAAAATATCAAAGTCACCCTACAAATGTAGGGTCTTTTCGTAAAAAGTAAGACCCTTGTTTTTGTGCAGAATATACAAAAAGCACCCCTGAAACCGTAATTTCAGGGGTGTGAAGAAGCTTTTCAGCCATTTTATTCACTTGTGTTCTTTCTTTCAGGAATAATGATTCCCGTTTCTCTTGCCTTAACGGCAAGCTCTGTTCTGGTGCGGAAGCCTGTCTTTTCCATAATTGTCTGCACATAGTCCCTCACGGTATAAGGTGACATATTCAGCTTTTCAGCAATTTCTGCATTGGTGTCTCCGTTTATAACCTCACGCAGTATATTCACCTCACGTTCAGAAAGGTCCGTGCTTTTTATGTAGCCGAATGAAACCGCCGGAGTTTTATCGGGATAAATTTTTTCGCCTGCCATCGTTCTGTCCATCAGCTCCAAAATCGGCTCTTCACTCACTTCCTTGTACCAGAAGGAGTCCACACCTATTTTTCTTGCCCTTTCAAGATAAGAAACCTCAGGCATAGAGGTAACTACGATAATCTTTATTTCAGGGTGCTTTGCCTTAATCCTCTCCGCCGCATCAAGTCCGCTTGAATTGAGCTCCGTGCAAACATCCATAAGAATAAGGTTGATGTCTGATTTTTCACAGTATATATCAGCCATATCAGCATTTTTTATTGAGTGAACAAGAGTGTACTTATCACTCATTCCGATAAACGCTTCAAAAAGCTGTCTCGGCATTGCCTGGTCTTCAACAACCATAACTTTATACATTTAATAAACCTCCTTTGAGGGAATTGTAAGCCTCAGAACAAAATGAGGTGATATCTTCGTTTCCATTGTGCCACCCGAAGCCTCAACGGACTGTCTTAAAGAAGAAAGTCCTCCGCCCTCGGAAATAGGTGAAGTGGGCTGATTGCCGTCATTGGTAAAGTCAATTACTGCACAACCGTAACCGTAGGAAAGGCTGACCACAAGCTCACTTGCCTGTGCATGATGCACTGCATTGGTAAGACATTCTCTTGCCCCGCTCATTATAAAACGAAGCACCTGATTATCTTTTGGGATTCTGCCGACTATTTTAAGGTCGATACCCATTATTTTTGCCGCTTTATAAAGCTCATCCAGACCGTTTTCTTCTTTCTTTTCGGCAAAACCACCGTCAAAAAGATACAGCGTGCCGTTCCACATATCAATAAGCTCTTCTTTAGTAACATCAACGGCTCCGTTTTCGATATATCTTTTGGTTACAAGAAGTGCCTTACCAAGCATATCGTGAATATTAACCTTGGCGGCAAGAATCTCTCTTTCACGGGTAATATCCCACACATTTTCACCGTATTCCTGCAAGCGTCGGTTGAGAGAGCGCTGCTCGTTATTGTACTGCTTAAGTTCAATATGAAGAGCATATTGGGCAGTAATATCAGTAGCACGGATTTCAAACATCTTTTCACCGCTGATTTCTCTTTCAATTTTAGTAAAGCTCAGGGTGGAAGCTTCCGCAACGGTTATAATAGGATTAGAGCCTGCTTTTTCAACAGTGTTACCCGGCAGAACCTCACCCACAGTAAGTCTTCTCCAAAATTCAATGCCGTCAAACAAGGGCTCACCCGTAATCATGCGGCAAAGGTCATCCATACGGTGATTTATAAGCTTCGGAACTCCTTTTTCGTTATGATAACACAAGCCGGCAGGAAGCTTATCCATTCCTTCTTTAATCGAAGCAGATGTTATACGCTCTTTTTTCCATCTCATAACAGAATAAAGCAGCAACAAAGAGGAAACACCAAAAATCACAAGAGTAATAATGAATACAGGTGCAAATCTGCCGAAGCTCTCTACTAGATAGAAATCATTTATAAAGTTAGCTTTTCGGTATTCAAAGTTTGCACCGACAGAAATGAAAAACACAACCGCCGTAAGCACAAGAAGGGATATATTAGTTGCAAGATAACGGATTTTAGTTTGAAAAATTACTCCTATTATCACAGAGTAAACATTGACAATCAGAATCAGAAGATTTATGAAAATCAGCGAATACTGAAGATATTCAGGTAAATCAAAAAAGTTCATTATGCTTCACCCACCCTTTCCGTTTTAAGAGTGATGTAAGCTGTACTGTCTTCTGTCTCTACGCTCAGAGCTCCGCCGAGTTCCTCAGCATTGCTGATAAAATTGGAAATGCAGGAAAGCTCTTTTTCTGTTTCGACAGTTATTCTGAAAATAAAGCTTTTTTCGTTAAAGCAGATTTTAGCCGTAGCGACACAAGGCTCAGGCAAAAGCTGTTCTATCACCTTCTGCCACAAATCAAAACAAAAGATAATTACCTCCGCAGAAATAAGCTCATTGCCATCGGAATATATCTCAGAAACACCTCCGTGCAGCTTAAGATATTCCGAGGATTCTTTTAAGCTAAGATAGAGTTCTTCCGAATCGAGCACCGGCTTTTTATCCTTGAGCAGTGCAAGGTTTGATCTTCTTTTGACATAACAGTTAAGAATACATATATGAGCCATATTTCTGTCAAAATCGCCGTCCGTAACTATAAGCTTTGATATATCTTCAAGCTGTGGCCTTACTGTTTCTGAAACGGAATCGTAAAGTCTTGTCTGCTCGGCAATCTTCGCTCTCTGTTCCCGGATTTCGTTTTCAGCACGAAGAAGGTCACCTTCCTCAGAAAGGTTCTGATTTATCTGTGAAAGCTTTTCGTTCATTTCGTTAACACTTGTCAGATCCTCTGTCCAGAAAACATATCCGCCCGTAATACTGTTTGAAAGCAGAAGTGTGTTTTTATCAATAAAAATGCCTTTTTCCTTTGCCTCATTCATCTGTTCAGGCTGAAGCCTTACTGCATTGTCCGAGCGATAGATAACATTATTCCTGTAGTCGGCAATCTGAAAAGCTGCACTCGATTTTGAAACTATTTCACCATAGGCACTGTTTGACGGCAGAATACCGATACGGATACTGCTTTCAAGCATAGCAACAACAATAAAGCAGTGAGTTTCGGGAAGATTGAAGGGTGCAACTGTCCACAAATCAAATATGTAGTCGCTGAAAATATAAAGCGAACCGATAATCAGCCAGAACACGGGTATAAGAGCTTTCTTTTTGTTAATAGCTCTGCATTTAACGGAAAGGAGAATAACACCTGCAATAAGGAAGAAATAAATCCAGGCAGTAGAAATATAGAACAGTATATCCCAATCATAATCCTGGTCCCAGGCCACGAAGTCGAGATTAAATCTGAAGGCAAGCTGATGAATGTCATTGGTCAGATACAGCATTACAAGCACTACAGCAAAGCCGAAAAGGAAATAAAATATTTTTGGCAGTCTGTATTCTTCTCTCTTTCCTACTCTGAAAGCGATTATAAAAGCTAAAAATGTGGCAAAAATCTGCGGAACATAGTAGAGGTACCATAAGAATCTGCCTGCGTAATTACCGTCAAGGAAAATTCTGTTTTTAGCCGAGCCGATAAGTATATACATAACCATAAAGAATACGACACTGAGCATAAGTCGACGGATTTTTACCGAAAGAATACTACGCTCAACATAGATCCCCCAAGAGATAACTATACCAAAGAAAACAATGTTACTGCAAACATAAACAAAGGTTTGAAAATAACTGTTAGAAGGGACAGCTATCTTTAAAATACCCATCAACAAAAAAAGCACGCCTGATGTTACAGCCGGAAAGCGTTTGATTTTATTGTTCTGTGGCATAGGTATCACTTCTTTCTTGTTCAGTTAATGTCATTATACATTAAAATGTATGAATTATCAAGGAAAAGAAAGCAAGGTGTTATCTCATGCAATTTGAATTACAGAGAAAAAAGTAATCTTATGAAAAGAAGAAGGAAGCTGCTCTTCGTGGGCAAATAGAAAAAGGAATCGACATTGCATCTGCCGATGACACCTTCTCACAATGGATTGCGAGGTTGTAAAGAGTCAAGCAGATAGAGCTTACGAAGAACGAAGAGCCATTATCCCCTATGGAGCATGCTTGGATAGAAGAAACCGAACACAGAGCAAAACCTGCAGCAATGCTGATGATGTATTCAGGCTTGAGGAGAGGTGAAGCCACAGCTCTGCTATGGTCTGACATTGATTTTGTCAACGCCACCATAACCGTTAATAAATCATACGATTTTAAAAATAACTGTATTAAAAAGCCGAAGACCGATGCCGGAACAAGAATTATATCCGTTCCTGAAAAGCTTATAAGCTATCTCAAAACACTTAATAAAAATAGCATATATGTTCTGACTTCGGCATCAGGAAAAATGATGACAAACGATGCATGGCACAGTTTATGGAACAGTTATATCTGTGATTTGAATCTTAAATACGGAACATCCATAAATAAGCACAACAAATTTGATCCAAAAGGCAACATTATAACAATTAACCCTTTCACACCTCATTACTTGAGACATACTTTCTGTACTATAATGTACGAAGCAGGTATCGATATTCTGACCGCACAGGAACAAATGGGACACAGTGATGCGAAAACAACGCTTGCCATTTACACCCATCTTGATAAACAACACAAAAAAAAGAACATCTCAAAACTTAACGAATACCTTAAAACAGGCACCGTGTAAACGGTGCTTTTTTTGACAGCCATACATACGGATTTTTAGGAATTTTTAGGTACTTTTGCGTCATATACATTTTTGAAGAAATAAAAATAAAAAGCCCGAAACCCTTGTAAAATCAAGGTTTTTCGGACTTTTCTTTGGCAGGGGCAGAAGGGCTCGAACCCTCGGCACGCGGTTTTGGAGACCGCTGCTCTACCAACTGAGCTATACCCCTATATTAAATTTAACTGGTGGGCCATCAGGGACTCGAACCCCGGACCAACCGGTTATGAGCCGGTTGCTCTAACCAACTGAGCTAATGGCCCAAATTGTCTGTCGACTTGATCAGTATATCAAAGTATGTATGTTTTGTCAAGTGATTTTTAAGTATTTTTATACCCTTCTTTGATAATTTTGAATTATTTAATTCTTATAAAATATTATAAATCATATAAGATAAAAAAGCCACTTCGAAAAGTGGCTTTTCATCATTACAAAAGGATAAATTATTTAAGAGTTGCCTTTGCGCCAGCTTCTTCAAGCTTCTTAGCAGCAGCTTCTGCATCGTCCTTTGACATAGCTTCCTTGATAACCTTGGGAGCACCGTCAACAGCTTCTTTAGCTTCCTTAAGGCCGAGACCTGTGATTTCACGAACAACCTTGATAACAGCGATCTTGTTAGCGCCTGTTTCTGTGAGTTCGAGATCGAATTCTGTCTTTTCTTCAACAGCAGCAGCTTCAGCAGCTACGGGGCCAGCAGCAACAACTGCAGCTGCAGCTGATACGCCGAATTCATCTTCAACAGCGTGTACGAGCTCTGAGAGTTCGAGAACTGTGAGAGTCTTAAGTTCTTCAATAATAGCAGTAATTTTTTCTGATGCCATGGTAGTTTACCTCCAAGTTTTTGTTATTTTTTAAATTTAATTATGCTTCAGCAGGAGCTTCAGCGGGAGCAGCTTCGCCGTCTTTATCAACAATAGCCTGAATAGCACGAGCGAATGCTGAGATCGGAGCCTGGAAAGCACCGAGTACGTTTGCAAGAAGAATTTCACGTGAGGGAAGCTTAGCAAGACCTGAGATCTTTTCAACGCCGATAACTTCCTTATCGATGAAACCGTTCTTAATTTCGAAACCTTTGTGTGTGTCTGCGAACTTGCTGAGAATGCGAGCAGCAGCAACGTAATCATCTGCACTTGTTGCGATAGCTGTTGTACCTTCAAGTACTGAATCAAGACCGTTGAGTTCAGTTCCGCCGATTGCAAGACGAAGAAGAGTGTTCTTTACAACTGTGTATTCAACACCTGCTTCACGCAGTTCCTTACGGAGTGCTGTGTCGTCTGCAACAGTGATACCCTTGTAATCAACGATAACACCTGCGATTGAGCTGTTAAGTCTTTCAGTAAGATCTGCAACAACCTGCTTTTTCTGTTCTAAAACGATAGCGCTGGGCAAATGAATTCACCTCCTGTAATATTTTGTACCCTTGGTGTTAGAAATAAGAAAACCCTTCCACTCATACCGAGTGAAAGGGTGACATAGTTAATTTAGAGTAATTCTAAATAAATTATGCTCCGTTCCTCGGCAGGCGGCTTTTCAGCCATTAAGTCTGACACCTGCTGTCTTAGGGTTGGACAGCTTTATTATAATACCACATCACTTCCGTGATGTCAAGTATTATTTTTAAATTATTTTACTTCGGCTGATGAGCCAACCTTGTTGGGGTTGATCTTAACGCCGGGGCCCATTGTTGCTGTAACAACACATGAACGGATGTACTGACCCTTTGCTGCAGCAGGCTTAGCCTTGATGATAGCATCGAGGAGAGTTGTGAAGTTCTCGTTGAGCTTTTCAACTCCGAATGAAGCCTTGCCGATGGGGCAGTGAATGATGTTTGTTTTGTCAAGACGGTATTCAATCTTACCTGCCTTAGCTTCAGTAACAGCCTGAGCTACGTTAGGAGTAACTGTACCTGCCTTGGGGCTGGGCATAAGTCCGCGGGGACCGAGAACCTTACCGAGACGTCCGACAAGACCCATCATGCTGGGGTGTGCGATTGCAACGTCGAAATCCATCCAGCCTTCGCCCTGGATTTTTGCAACGAGGTCTTCAGCACCGACTACTTCAGCACCTGCAGCCTCTGCTGCCTTTGCTTCTTCGCCCTTAGCGAAAACAGCAACACGAACAGTTTTACCTGTACCGTTGGGAAGAACAACTGCGCCACGAACCTGCTGATCAGCATGACGTGAGTCAACACCGAGACGGATGTGAGCTTCAATTGTTTCATCGAACTTTGCGGTAGCAGTCTTAATTGCTAAATCAAGTGCTTCCGCAGGATCATAAAGATTTGTTTTGTCGATAAGCTTTGCGCCTTCGACATACTTTTTACCATGTTTCATTGTCTTTCATCCTCCTATAGAGTGGTTAAATCGGATTTTTCCTCCCACCCGGAAGCATTAGTCAGCGACTACTATGCCCATTGAGCGAGCTGTACCAGCAATCATACTCATAGCTGCTTCAATACTTGCAGCATTGAGGTCCGGCATCTTCTGCTCAGCAATTTTTCTAACCTGCTCACCGGTAATTGTTGCGACCTTAGTTCTGTTGGGTACACCTGAACCGCTTTCGATGCCGCAAGCCTTTTTGATAAGTACTGCTGCGGGCGGTGTCTTGGTGATGAATGAGAATGTACGGTCAGCGTAAACTGTGATGACAACGGGAATAATGAGACCGATGTCGTTCTTTGTGCGCTCGTTGAATTCCTTTGTAAAAGCCATGATGTTAACACCGTGCTGACCGAGAGCCGGACCAACAGGCGGTGCCGGAGTAGCCTTACCAGCAGGAATCTGGAGCTTGATTAAACCTACAACCTTTTGAGCCATTTTTTTGCACCTCCAAATTTATGTGGTTGATGGCGATTTGCATAAGATTTACAAATCTCCCACAGGGAGCATTGCTCCCTCGTCATAATAAACGGTTTTTCACCGTAAATTATCTAACCTAAAATTATCGTTTAGATTTCAGCCGATTCAACCTCGTTAAGTCCGAGTTCAATGGGAGTCGGTTTACCGAACATTGAAACGTCAACTGTAACGATTTCTTTTTCAAGATTGATTGAGCTTACCTCTCCGACATAACCGTCGAAGGGACCGCTTATGATATTGACTGAATCCCCTACCTTGAAGGACACGATAACTTCCTTCTTTTCGATGTTGAGATTTTTAAGTTCTTCATCTGAAAGTGGCTGGGGCTTGCCGCCGGGGCCTAAGAAACTTGTAACGCCGCGAGTATTTCTGATGATGTACCAGGCCTCATCTGACATTGAAAGTTCTTCATCTTCGTCAGCGCTGCGCTTTCTGTAAGTGCAGGCAACCTTAACGAAAACATAACCCGGATAAAGCTTTGTTTCTGTTACCTTTTTGAAGCTGATTGTTGCAATCTCTTCACCGGTAGCCTCTACCTCGTATTTGGTAACAGCAAATTCACAGGGAACAAACTCACCTACATCTACCTCTTCGTCAGCAAGGAGAACCTGAGAACCATCGTCTTTTGTTTCAATGCCGCGGTAATAATAGTAGTTCTTGTTTCCGGGGAGCTTGAATTTCACAAGATTCACTTTTTTTACTGTGTTGTTCTTCTGACTTACGCTGATCTTGACAACATTGATTTTCTTCTTTGCCAGGATTTCTTCAGTCATCTTGCAGACTAACACATCGAGAATCTGATCCCTCATTTTACGGTTTTCAGCAACCCTAAGGATGTTTGTGGCAACGTTGTCTTCGTATCCACTATAAGTGTGAACAACAAACCATTTAGCGTTATCTGCCATTTTTACACCTCCAGTTAACCGTAATGATTATTCTTCTGTCGTATCAGCAACAGTAGTTTCTGTTGAGCTTTCTTCAGCCTGGCTTGTTTCAGAAGCAGCAGTTGTGCTTTCTTCTGTTTCACCGGTTGTTGACTCACCTTCAGCGGTTGTTGATTCACCCTCTGCAGCAACGGATGTTGTTGTTTCTGCAACTGATGTCGTTGTTTCGGGTTCTGCGAGACCCTTGAGTCCCTGAACGCCTGCTGAAAGGCCCTGGTCAATACCGTAAACGACCAAAGCAACGATTGCAACAACGAGAATAACTACGCCTGTGCTTTTAAGGACAGTTTTTGCATCGGGCCATACGATTTTCTTACATTCACCTTTGAAGTCTTTGTAGAATTTCTTCATGACCTTGCCTGAACGGACGAAGAAGTTTGGCTTGTTCTTTTTGTTAGTGTTACCCTTTGCAGCTTTTGCTACTTTTTCAGCAGCTTTGCTTTCATCTGTTGTGGCCTTGTCAACATCTGATTTAGGAGTAACTTTTTTCTCTTTATCAGCCATTACTGTCTACCTCCCGTGATTATTTTGTTTCTTTGTGGAGAGTGTGCTTCTTGCAGAATCTGCAATACTTGTTCATCTCCAACCTGTCAGGATTGTTCTTTTTGTTTTTCATTGTGTTGTAATTGCGCTGTTTGCACTCTGTGCAAGATAAAGTAATTTTTACTCTCATGAACGGCACCTCCATTATAGGATAATAGCGGCTGTCACTTAAAGCAACACGACTCTTTATGACAACCAAATAAGGCCTCCCTCTATTTTTTAGGCACAAAAATAAAGCCCTCGAACAGAGGTAAAAGAATTTTATCACAATTACCTTTTACAGTCAAGAGCTTTAAGAAAAAAATTTTACAAATTCCGAATAATTTTTAAACTGTTATTCTTCAACAACAACCATGCTTTCAATTCTGATGGGAGTAACGGGAGAAGCAAGTTCACCCATTGAATTATATGTTCTGGGCTGGTTGCAGAAATCATCAACAACCTCCATACCTTCCGTTACCTTACCGAAAGCTGCATAATCTCCGTCAAGTGCACAGCAACGGTCTGTATAGCAGATGAAGAATTGACTCGAGGCCGAGTTCTTATCCATGCTTCTTGCCATTGAAATTACACCTCTGAGATGTGAAAGTGTGTTCTGAGTAAATCCGTTTGAAGCAAATTCACCCTTGATTGTTTTTGCGCTGCCTCCCATACCTGTGCCGTCGGGATCTCCGCCCTGTGCCATAAAGCCGTTGACAACTCTGTGAAAGGTCAGACCGTCATAAAAGCCATCCTTAACAAGTGAAATAAAGTTTTCAACTGTTTCGGGAGCAAACTCGGGGTAAAGCTCAATTGTGTATTCTCCCCCGTTTTCCATTGTAACTTTAACTTTTGACATAATTTTTTCCTCCTGTATGCCTTTATCGGATTATATTATAATGATTATATTGAAACTGTCAAGAGCAATCAGCAATCTGCTTTTGACATCCCCCGCAATTCTTATTCAATAAATGTATATAAATAAAAAAATCCAAGCCTTTCGGCTCAGATTTCTTTTGGTGCGGGTGACAGGGGTCGAACCTGCACGCCTGTGGGCACAAGAACCTAAATCTTGCGTGTATGCCAATTTCACCACACCCGCATCATCCCGGTAATTATAACATATATTTGTCCAAAGTCAATACTTGCTTATATTTAAAATATATGATAATATCAGAATGGAATTATATATAATCAACGGAGGTGTTTCTATGAATACAGCAAACAAGCTTACAATTTTCCGAGTCGTTCTTGTCCCCTTCTTTGTCTTTTTCTGTCTGGCCGATTTTATCCCTTACAGTAAAATTGCCGCCTTCATTATTTTCGTAGTTGCAACAGTAACTGACAAGCTGGACGGTTATATTGCCCGCAAATATAATATGATAACAACCTTCGGCAAATTTATGGATCCGATTGCTGATAAGCTTCTGGTAAGCGCTGCTCTGATTTATCTCACGGCAATAGGAAAGATTCCCGTATGGATTACAATTGTTATTATCGGCAGAGAGTTTGCAATAAGCGGTGTACGTCTCATTGCAACGGAAAGCAGTGTAACCATTGCCGCTTCTGCCTGTGGCAAGCTAAAAACAATTGCCCAGATGGTTATGACCATCATTATGCTTGCTGACATCCCTGTTTTATATTATGTTGAAAAAACAGTGATGTATATTGCTTTGATTCTCACCATTATTTCACTTGCAGATTATATAATTAAAAACAAAGAAATACTAACAATCGAAGATAAATAAGGATTTTCCGTATTGATATTGACAAAGGCGGATAAAAGTTGATAAAATGATTGTTAGTACTCTTATATAATATTGAAAGGAGTTTTTAATATGAGTAAAGGTAAATTCTATATAACTACCGCCATTGCATACACCTCCCGTAAGCCTCATATCGGCAACAGCTATGAAATCGTACTTACAGATGCCATTGCAAGATATAAGAGACTTCAGGGCTATGATGTGTTCTTCCTTACAGGTACTGATGAGCACGGACAGAAGATTGAGGAGTATGCTAAAAATGCAGGCATAAGCCCCAAGGAATATGTTGACAATGTTGCAGGAGAAATCAAGGATATCTGCGACACTCTTAACACAACCTATGACAAGTTCATCAGAACAACTGATGATTACCACGAAAAGACTGTTCAGAAAATTTTCAAAAAGCTTTATGAGCAGGACGATATTTACAAAAGTGAATACGAAGGTCTTTACTGCACTCCCTGTGAATCCTTCTGGACCGAATCTCAGCTTATTGACGGCAAATGCCCCGACTGCGGCAGAGAGGTAACAAAGGCAAAGGAAGAGGCTTATTTCCTCCGTCTTTCAAAATATCAGAAGCAGCTTGAGGATTACATTGAAAGCAACGACAGCTTCATCTATCCCGAAAGCCGTAAAAAAGAAATGCTCAATAACTTCATCAAGCCCGGACTCCAGGATCTTTGCGTTTCAAGAACATCATTCAAATGGGGCATTCCCGTTACCTTTGATGACAGACACGTAATTTACGTTTGGATTGATGCACTTTCAAACTATATTACTGCTCTCGGATATGATCCTGACGGCTCATCTGATCTTTATAAGAAATACTGGCCTGCAGATGTGCACATCATCGGCAAAGACATCGTCCGCTTCCATACAATTTACTGGCCCATCATGCTTATGGCTCTCGGTGAGGAGCTTCCCAAGCAGGTTTACGGTCACCCCTGGCTTCTTTTCGGTGTGGACAAGATGTCAAAATCCAAGGGTAATGTCATTTATGCTGATGAGCTTTCAAGGCTTATCGGTGTTGATGCAGTAAGATATTATCTTCTTTCTGAAATGCCTCACGCAAATGACGGCTCTATTTCATATGATACCATCATCGAAAGATACAACTCAGATCTTGCAAACACCCTCGGCAACCTTGTCAACAGAACCGTTGCAATGACCAACAAATACTTTGACGGCACAGTTATGGCTCCCGCCTGCGCTGATGAGATTGACGAAGAGCTCAAGGCCTTTGCCCTTGAAACAGTCAAGAAGGTTGAAGAAAAGATGGAGTCATATCATATTGCCGATGCAGTTGATGCAATTATGAATTTTGCAAAGCGCTGCAACAAATATATTGACGAAACAACCCCCTGGTCTCTTGCAAAGGACGAAGCTCAGAAGGAAAGACTCGGAACAGTTCTTTATAACCTTCTTGAAGGTATCCGCTTCCTTGCTGTTCTTCTTTCATCATTTATGCCCGAAACCTCCAAGGCAATTCTTTCTCAGATTAACTGTGACAAGGATTCCTATGAAAGCCTTGAAAACTTCGGTGCTCTTGAAAGCGGCAACAAGGTTGGTGCTGCAACTCCCCTCTTTGCACGTATTGATGCCGAAAAAATGCTTGCAGACATTGAAGCTCAGCAGCTTGCTGCTCAGGAAAATGAAAAGAGCTTCGAAGAAATTGAGCAGGAAAAGAAAAAGGCTGAAATTGAAGGTGTTGCAAAAATCGGAATTGACGATTTTGCAAAAGTTGACCTGAGAGTTGCAAAGATTATTGACTGTGAGCCCGTGAAAAAAGCCAAGAAACTTCTTAAGCTCACCCTCAATGACGGAACAGGAACTCCCAGAACAGTTGCTTCAGGCATTGCAAAATGGTATAAGCCTGAAGACCTGATTAATAAAAGTGTTATTGTTGTTTCAAATCTCAAGCCCGCCACACTGTGCGGAGTTGAAAGCCAGGGTATGATTCTTGCTGCCGACTGCAGTGAAGAGGATGTCAAGGTCATCTTCGTTGACGGTGTGCCCGAAGGCTCAAAGGTAAGATAATGTATAACAACATTTTTGACACTCACGCCCATTACGATGACAGCAGATTTGATGAGGACAGAAACAACCTTCTGTCCTCACTTTCAGCAAAAGGCGTTTCAGAGATTGTTAACTGCGGCTGTGATCTGCAATCATCATTGACAACTGTTGACCTCAGCAGAAAATATGACTTCATTTATGCGGCTGTCGGAGTTCACGCTCACGAGGCTGAGGATACAACAGATGCCGATATGGATGAAATCAGAAAACTTTATTCTGAAAGCAAGGTTGTTGCAGTCGGTGAAATCGGACTTGATTATCATTACGACTTTTCTCCCCGAGAAAGACAGATTGAGGTTTTCAGACGTCAGATAATTCTTGCAAAGGAGCTTGACCTTCCCGTTATCATCCACGACAGAGAAGCCCATGAGGACACCCTTAACATTCTTAAGGAATACCGCCCCAAGGGTGTTGTCCACTGCTTTTCAGGCTCAGTTGAAATGGCAAAGGAAATCATCGGACTCGGACTTTATATCGGGCTTGGCGGTGCGGTAACCTTCAAAAATGCAAAAAAGCCCGTCGAGGTTGCAAGATATGTACCTCTTGACAGACTCCTTCTTGAAACGGATGCTCCGTATATGACTCCCGTTCCTCACCGCGGTGAAAGATGTGATTCCGCGCACATTGCCTTCACTGCCGAAAAAATTGCCGAAATCAAGGAAATGGATGTGCAGCAGCTTATTGACATCTGCAATTCAAACGCAAAAACACTTTTTAATATTTAAGTATAAAAACGGTAAAAGACTTAACTGCTTTTACCGTTTTTTTATTTATATTATGATACAGATAAGACCGCTGCAGCCTTCATTGATCACTCTTTCAAGAGTTTCCTGAAGCTTCATTCTTGCCTCTGCGGGCATTCTGCAAAGCTTGTTGTGCAATCCTTCATTGACAAGGCTGTTGAGCGTTTTACCGAAGATATTAGACTCCCAGATTTTTGCAGGATTTTCCTCAAACTCCTTAAGAAGATACATAATCAGCTCCTCTGACTGACTTTCTGTTCCCACAAGAGGTGCAACCTCTGTGTTGATGTTTGCCTTTAACATATGAATCGACGGAGCAGAAGCCTTAAGTCTGACGCCGTATTTTCCGCCCTGCTTCATAATTTCAGGATCCTCAAGAGTCAGCTCACTCATTGTAGGCATAACAATTCCGTATCCCGTTGCTTCAACCTCCTCAAGAGCTGTTCTGAAGCGTTCATACTCCTCCTGCTTCGCGGAAAGGTCAACAAGAATTTTCATCAGCTCTTTTTCACCATCAATTCTGAAGCCAGTTTTTTCACTGAGAATTTTATAATAAAGCTCAGGATTTACTCTTATTTCAGCCTTTACAGAGCCTTTTGAAAGATCGACATTTTCAATCTGACAAAAATTGATTTTTTCATTCTGTCTTACCCTTTCAAAAAATCCGTCTGTGTCTCTTACCTTTTTAATATCAGCTGCAGCAGAGGTAATTGAAGAAAAAATATCCTTTTTAAGCTCATGCTCCTTTTCAAGAGCAGAAATCCATCCCGGAAAATTGAGCACCATCTCTTTAATGGGAAACTCATAAAGAAGCTGTGTGATTATATCTTCTATTTCATCCCCCGTCATCTCAAGACAGTTGACCGGAACAACACTGACCTTGTATTTTTCTGACAGACTTTCCGAAAGCTCCTTTGCAGATTTGCCTTCAGGCTCCTTGCAGTTAAGAATAACCATAAAGGGCTTTTCAAGCTCTTTAAGCTCCTGCACAACTCTTTCTTCTGCTTTTTCATATTCTTCACGGGGAATTTCACCGATGCTTCCGTCTGTTGTGACCACAATTCCAACTGTTGAATGCTCCGTAATTACCTTTTTGGTTCCCACCTCAGCGGCCATATTAAAAGGAATCTCCTCATCAAACCAGGGAGTTTTCACCATTCTCGGCTGACTGTTTTCTATGTAACCCAAGGATGACGGCACTACATAACCGACACAGTCAATCATTCTTACTCTGCATTCCATTGAGCTGCCAAGCTTCAGCTGAACTGCCTCTTCGGGTATAAACTTGGGCTCAGTTGTCATAATGGTTCTGCCCGATGCCGACTGAGGCAGCTCATCTGTCGCCCTTTCCTTTTTTGATATATCTTCCATATCGGGAAGGACAATTGTCTGCATAAAGTTTTTTATAAATGTGGATTTACCTGTACGGACAGGTCCTACGATTCCAATATAAATATCACCGCTTGTTCTTTCTGCAATTGAATCATATATTGATGTCTTTGTCATCTGCATATCCTCTTTTCATCATTCTTCAATGAAAATATATGCTGACGCTCTTACATATATGCCAAAAAACAAAGCACGAAAAAAGGCGGCGTTCACCGATTCCGAAAACCGATAAAAGCCGCCTTTTAAATTTCAATTTTTACAGCACAAAAATCTTGATAAAGACAAGACAGATGATGCCGAGGAATACACAAAGACCTGTCATTGTTGAGTTAAGAAGGTCTGTTGCTTTCTTTTCGTAACCTGCTTTAGAAGCATTGCCGTACCAGATCCAGCTGATGAACTGAAGAATGAAGGTTGCAGCAAAAATTGCAGAAAGAATCTTTGAAGCAGTTGTTGCAACACTGGGATCCTTTTCTTTCTTAACCTTTGTTACAGTGGGAGCCTGAACATGCTGAATGATAACCTGCTGTGCATAAACAGGAGCAGTCTGTGCATAAATGGGAGTTGACTGAGCATAAATGGGAGCAGTTGAATCGTAAACGGGTGCATCGGGAGATACAGGAGTTGTTACGTCAGCGGGAACTTCAGCTTCCTCTGACATGGGAAGAGTTTCTTCAACCTCATCAGCAACGATTTCGTCTTCATCGTCAACAATGATTTCTTCTTCAACTGCAGCAGGCTCTGTGATTTCAGTTTCCGGCTCAGTTGCAGCTTCAACAACGGGCTCTTCAACATCAGTTTCAATGTCAACCATTGTTTCAACCTCAAGAATTGACTGAGAAAAAACGTCATTCTTTTCAGCAGCAGGAGCTTCAGCCTTATCAACTGTTGCAATTTTCTGACCGCAAATAAAACAAAAATCAGAATTATCTTCAATTACATTACCGCAAAACTTACAAACCATAAAATTTGCCTCCTAAACATTGATAATTGATTATAACATTATTTTTTTATATTTACAATAGTAAATTAAAATTTATTTCACTCTCTGTCAACAAAATAATACATAATTATCTCCTTTTTTCAGATAATTAATATAAGATATGATTTTAAACAGAGGTTAATGCTTATGAAATTAAAGAACGCTTTAAGTGCCTTCACTGTTGGTTTAATCAATTCTGCACTCGGTGCGGGCGGCGGAATTGCGGCAGTATATTTTTTGAAGAAAAAAGGACTTGAGCAAAAACAGGCTCAGGCAACAGCCCTTGCCCTTATTCTTCCGCTGACGGTCATAAGTGTTGCAATTTATCTTTTCAGAGGAGACTTTGAAATCAGTGAGGGGCTCAGCTATATCCCCTTCGGTCTTGTCGGTGCATTATGCGGAACAAGACTTCTGAAAATAAGTCAGAACAAAATTCTGAAAAAAATCTTTGCAATTGTAACCGTTATTGCAGGGATTAAATATATTTATCCCTGATGACAGCTGTAATTTCTTTTTTGTCGGGACTGCTTTGCTCAATGGGCTTTGGCGGAGGCTCCGTTCTGATTGTTTTTCTGACATCATATTTCAATATGCCGCAGCGTCAGGCTCAAGGAATCAATCTGCTTTTTTATCTGCCCATTGCTCTGTTTTCTGTAATCAAATATAAAAAAGACAAGCTCATTGAAGCTGAGCAGCTTAAAAGCTTTCTCTTTCCCGGATTTGCAGGTGTTGCAGCAGGCTATGCCGCCGCAGCACTTATGCCCACAGAGTATTTGAAATATATTTTTGCTGCATTTCTTATTTTCACGGGAATCAGACAGCTGTTTTTTGAAAAATAAAAATACGGTTGAAACAAACAACATTGTTCAACCGTATATTTTTTTATTTTGAAGCAAGATAAGCTTCAAGAATCATAACTGCGGAAACTGCATCAACAACATTCTTTCTTTTCTGTCCTCTGACATTGTTGTCGCTGAGGATTCTGTGAGCTGAAACAGTTGTAAGTCTTTCATCAACCAGAACTGTCTGAATGCCTGTCTCTTCTTCAAGCTTTTTTGCAAACTCTGTGCATTTTTCAGCACGCTCTCCCGAGGATCCGTCCATATTTCTGGGAAGTCCGACAACAATTTTTTCGGCTTTATACTGATTGACAAGCTCCTTAATTTCAGCTATAACCTTAGGCTCATAGCTCTGATGAATAACTTTTACGGGTGAAGCAAGAATTTCCATTCTGTCACAAACAGCAACACCGGTTCTTGCATCTCCGTAATCAACAGATAAAATAACCATTTTCAGCTCCTTTACTGTTCTTCGGTCAGAACCTTCTGAGCGGCGGATTCTGCAACATCACTGAAGCTTTTTGCTGAAAGACCTGAGTGAATGTCACTGAAGACATATTTGAAAATTGTTTTTGCAGGGTTTGTTGAGCCTGTCCTAAGGTCCCCTCGGTAATCGTAGCCGTACCATACAGCTGCAACATAATGAGGTGTGCCGCCGCAATACCATTTATCACAGTTGTCTGAGGTTGTACCTGTTTTTGCAAATGTCTGGAAGCCGCTGATTTTAGAGCCGTAGCCTGTACCGAAGGATTCGGTAACAGCCTTTGTGAGCATTGAAAGCATTGATGAAGCGGTAGAGGTTTTGATGACCTGCTCACCCTTATTATCGGTGTTGTCAAGAAGAACATTTCCGTTTCTGTCGGTTACCTTGTAATAGCTGTAAGCGTCAAAGTATCTGCCGCCGTTTCCGAAGGTAGCAAAAGCTGCTGCCATTTCAAGAGTTGTAACACCTGTATTTGTACCGCCAACACCAAGGGGGCTGAGATCCTCATCGGTCTTGCTGAGATTGAGTTTAAACGCATTGTTGCAATATTCAAGGGCTCTCTTGACACCGAGCATATCCTTAAGGATTCTGACGGGAACAGTATTAAGTGAGCGGACAAGAGCATTTTCAACAGTTACATAATCACCTGAGCCGTGGTCACCGTTGAAGTTGCGGGGCCAGGGCTTGCCGTTAAGAGTGATGGCTTCTTCAAGAATGGCTGACTGAGCAGTGACGATACCGCGGTCAACAGCAGGAGCATAAACGGACAAGGGCTTGATTGATGAGCCGGGCTGTCTCTTGGCTCGGACATCAGTTGCACGGTTATATGCACGGTTTGCGGTTTTCTCACCCGTACCGCCAACAAGAGCAACGATTCTGCCCTCATAATCCATAATTGTCATTGCAGATTCGGGAAGCTTTCCGTAGCTGTTATAGTTAGCCTTAGGGAAGCCCGCACGTGTTTTATAAGAATCTTCAAGTGTTTCCTGAATTTCAAGGTCAACAGCTGAATAAATCTGAAGACCTCCGTAATAAACCATTCTCCAGGCCTCGTAGTAATCACACTCGTATTTTTCCTGAAGATCGGCAATTACCTGAGAAACGGTGTATTCCTCATACCAGGAAAGAATGTCACCTGTTTCGGCAGTTGTTTCTTCATCTGAGGATGAAGCACCCTTTTCAAGAATCTTGACATCCTCGCCGTAAAGCTTCTTATATTTTTTCTCTGAAATAATTTCATGTTCAAGAAGCTTGTCAAGACAGTAATCCTTTCTTTCCATACACTTTTCAAAGTTTGCATAAGGATTCTGGCTGTAAGGAGCCTGAGTGATGCCTGCAAGAGTTGCACACTCCTCAAGAGTCAACTCAGATGCATTTTTGCCGAAATAGGTTTCAGCTGCAGTCTGAACACCGTAGCATCCCGCACCGAGAGATACAGTGTTAAGGTAAGCTTCAATAATCTCCTTCTTAGAATAATTCTTTTCAAGGTTAAGTGCTCTTACAATTTCCTTGAATTTTCTAAAGAAGGTGTTTTCATTGTCATCTGTAAGGTTTTTGATAAGCTGCTGAGTGATTGTAGAGCCGCCCTGTCCCTTATATTTAGGAACAACAAGAACGGCAATTGTTCTTCTCCAGTCAACGCCCTCATGCTCATAAAAACGCTCGTCCTCAACGCAGATAAAAGACCAGATAAGAGCTTCCGGCATATCCTCATAGCTGATCCAGACACGGTTTTCTTCACCGTGAAGTCTTGTCAGCTCAATGATATTATCAGCAGAGTCATAAGCATACATAATTGTTGTTCTGTTCTGAGAGTCCTTATAATTTTCAAGATCAAGAAGCTTTTCCGCGTTAACATTTGAATCCATATAAGAAAGAACAGAGCCGCCGACAATAAGCCCTGTAAGCATCACTGAAACAAAGATGCAGAAACAGAAGACAAAGCTGTAAAAAAGCACGGGATGCTTTTTTCTTCCCTTTTTCTTTTTGACCTTTTTATCGGCAGCAACAGCATTGTTGTCAGTCTGCTTAACCTTTTTCCTTCTGTTTTCATTATTAGCCATAAACAGATTCCTCCGTATATAAAACTTTAATTTCACATTATCTTTTATTATAGTAAATGATGGCAATTAAATCAACATTAATTTAATAAAAATCGGAAAATTGTAATAATCTTTTAATCGTTTTCAGTTTAGTATTGGTCCGCCGTAACAAATATATTTTCTCAAAGCAAAAAACAGGCTCCCGAAAATGAATCAGAAAGCATCAAAATTCATTTTCACGGAAGTCTGTTCGGCTTATTATTTAAATTCCTCCATATCCTCTGTCATAAGCTTCTTTCTGACAAGGATATAACTGTCACATTCATCACTTTCAGCCACAACGGCATCAGCAAGAAGTGAGGGGTTGATATTTGTTGTGCTTCCCGCAGGAAGAACAACGGTGAGCTTGACACGGTTCGCATCACAGGAAACCTTATAACTTTTGATAAATTCAATAAGGTTGATGTCTTTCAGCACCTTGTTTCTGCCCTTTTTTCCGAGCTTCTGAACAATGAGCTCTTCAGCGCTGAGCTTTTCTTCAATCAGAGAAATAAGCTTCTCAGGATTCTTTTCACAGTCAAAGAAAATGTCAAATTCACCGAATGCAACAAATTTCGGATCAAACACAGGATCTGTAACCTTGATGATTTTAATTCCCGGAGGCATTGTATCCTTCATCATATTGAACACATCCTCATTTGTGCAATCCCCTTCAATTCTCATATCCATACTTTCACAAAGACTTTCCATTCCGAGAGAAAGAGGCAAGGTGAAGGTTATATAAGGATGAGGATTATATCCCTCTGTGTACCAAAGAGGTACCTTTGCTCTTCTGAGGGTTCTTGTCATGGCTCTCATAAGATCAAGATGAGAAACATAACGGCTCATACCCATTTTCTCAAACCATACTCTTACACATCGCATCGCATTTTCCTCCGTTAAGCATATTTGAGCCGCAGCCTGCACATTTTATGCGGCAGTGAGGCGTTGTCTGAGATTCATAAGCCTTACGGCTTTCATCAATAAGAAACTGTTTTCTGATTCCGTAATCAAGGTGATCCCAGGGTAAAATTTCCTCGTAATCACGTTTTCTGCTTGTATAGAAAAGAGGATCAACTCCTGTTTTTTCAAAAGCTTCAAGCCAGACATCAAAAAGGAAGCTGTCATCCCATGAATCGAATTTGCATCCGTGTTTCCAGGCATACTCAACAACATCACAAAGTCTTCTGTCACCTCTTGCAAGCACACCCTCAAGAAAGCTGATGTTGACCTTATGGTAACTGACGCTGATCTTCTTTGTTTTCACAGATGAAAGCAGATGATTCTGCTTGCTGATAAGCTCTTCGACTGTGTTCTGAGCCTCCCACTGAAAAGGAGTGAAGGGCTTGGGAACAAAAGAAGCAACGCTGATGCTCACCTGGACGCCTTTGCCCTTGGGCTTATCGGGATTCTTGTAAAACTCGTTAACAACCTTCTGAGCAAGCTCAGCAATACCCGCAACATCATCATATGTTTCTGTGGGAAGACCGAGCATAAAATAAAGCTTCACTGCTGTCCAACCGCCCGAGAAAGCGTTTCTTGCCGTTGAGAGCATTTCTTCCTCTGTGACATTTTTGTTGATTGCGTCACGAAGTCTCTGAGTTCCCGCTTCAGGAGCAAAGGTGAGACCGCTTCTTCTGACCTTTTTAAGATATTCCATAAGCTTAGGTGAGAAATTGTCGACTCTGAGTGAAGGCAAAGCAATATTGACCTTATAATCCTGAGTCCAGGAAAGAAGCTTTTCCATAAGCTCTTCAAGATGTGTATAGTCACTTGTGCTGAGAGATGAAAGAGAAATTTCATCATAGCCTGTGCTTTCACAAAGCTTTTTACACTGGCTGTTGATTACATCGGCTGATTTTTCTCTGATTGGTCTGTATAAAAATCCTGCCTGACAGAAGCGGCAGCCTCTGATACAGCCTCTGAGGATTTCATGAACCACTCTGTCGTGAATAACCTCAATAAAGGGTACAATAAATTTATCGGGATAATGAACAGTATCGAGATCTGCAATAACTCTCTTTGTAACCTTTGCGGGAGCGGTTTCAAGAGCAGTAACGGAAGAAACTGTGTTATCGGAATTATATTCAACCTGATAAAGAGACGGAACATAAACGCCCTTTATCTGTGCGGCCTTGCAAAGAAACTCTTTTTTGCTGCAGCCTTTCTCCTTACATTCAATAAGAAGATTATAAAGCTCATCACTGACCTCTTCACCGTCACCAAGCATAAACAGATCAAAGAAATCAGCAATAGGCTCGGGGTTGCAGGCGCAGGGACCGCCGCCTACAACAACAGGAAGCAGATCTGTTCTGTCCTTTGCTCTCACGGGAAGGCCTGCAAGATCAAGCATATTAAGAATATTGGTATAGCTGAGCTCATACTGCAAAGTAAAACCAATCATATCAAAATCTTTAACGGGATCACCGCTTTCAAGGGCAAAAAGAGGAATATTTCTCTCTCTCATTTCCTTTTCCATATCATGCCAGGGAGCAAAAACCCTTTCACACCAGACATCCTTTCTGGCATTTGCACCGGAATAAAGAATCTTGATTCCAAGATGAGACATACCGATTTCATAGCTGTCAGGGAAACAGAAGGCATATCTTAATTTCACCTTGGACTTATCTTTAACAACACTGTTAAGCTCTCCGCCCGTATATCTGCCAGGTTTCTGGACAAGCGGGAGAATTTTTTCAACTTCTTTACTGACCATAACTAACTCCGTTTCTTTAAAATTATAATGATATACAAATATATAATAACAGCAATAAGACTCGGATTCACCGCAAACTTGCAGGTATAAAAGAGAGCCAGAGCACTTATAACCGCAACAGACATAAATGAAATTACATCTGAAATTTTTTCACTTTTTCTTTCATCAAAAGCTGTCAGCAGAAGAAACCTCATTCCTCTGCCCGCATCAAGAATGCTGACCGGGATTGAATTGACTGCCGCCATCAGAAAATTAACTGCACCAAACCTGAGAAAAGCGCTCCTTTCAAAAATTCTGAAAGCCGCAAAAGAAGAAGCTCCCAGAATCAGATTGACCGCAATACCGCCCAAGGCAATTACAATCTCCTTCTGATAAGACACTCTTGTTCCGTCGTTCTTTTCGATTCGCATACCAAAAATTCCTAACTCGATTCTGTCAGGCTTATCACGGAACAAAAGCATAAAAGCCAGATGACCGCTTTCGTGAAAAAGAGAAGAAAGCACTGAGAAAATCACAACATCCTCATCAAAAAGCACAAGCATAAGAACAATGATTGCAACAAAAGCAAATGAAATTCTGATTTTAATTCCTTTATGCTCTATAATCATTCTCAAGCAGCCATAAGGGATTATATCTTATATTGTTTCTGCGCACCTCAAAATGAAGATGAGGCCCCGTGGACCAGCCGGTAGAACCCACAAGCGCAACTGTTTCACCCTGACGGATGACGGTGCACTCTTCAACAAGAATTTCACTGCAATGGCAATAAAAGGTGACAAGCCCCTGATCGTGCTCAATAATGATATATTTTCCTGCTCTTTCATCTTCTCCCACCGTTTTCACAATACCGCTGAAGGCTGCTGAAATGTTTGTGCCCTCGGCGGCGGCAATGTCAACTCCCGTGTGAAAGCTGAGCTTGCCGGTTATCGGGTTTATTCGGTAACCGAAAAAAGATGTATAACGGCCGTTACTGACGGGCATAAGAATTTTCGCAGTGGAGCTTATCGGAGCAAAACTTGTGTTCTCAGCAGCTTCATAAATCTCAATATCCTCACCGCCCACAGCTTTACTTAAGTCTGAGGACTCCGTCTCGGGTTCGGACTCATTTAAAGAAGTGACAAAATTAAGCATTGCCTCAGCCGACTGAGCAAACTGACTTGCCCTCGAATTATCTTCAAGTATTGTCTGAAAATATGAGACAAAGCTTTCCTTTGTTTTACCGAAAAATGAAAGAAATAAAGCAAGCAGAAAAGCCACTGCACTCTGCCACAGGGAAACCTTATAATAACAGTTGTTTCTTCTCAAATGCATCACCATAATAAATATAATATGCAAAAGCACAGGATAGAACAACATCATTAAAGTTATAAGGATATGCACCTTTATATTATAACTCTGTTTTTAGATTATGTCAAAGTTTTTCTTAACATAAGCTGCACGGTAATTCTAAAAAAAGACCGCTGTTTACATATTTCTGATTTTTTCGTTCAAAGCTCAGCAATACATTTAAATATAATCTGACAGTTTCGGATTATATTTAACAACTTATGTTGACTAAATTCTTATATAATGTTATCATATCAGTACTACAGCGTATTAATACGTTGATACACACAAAAAAATAAAACGGAGGTTTATTTATGTTCACAGATTTCAAATCAAGCGGCACAATGTTTGCTCTTGCCATTATTGTGGTTGCATTCATTTGTGTCCAATCTCTTTTCTTCCTGAAAAAAGCTTATTCAAGAGGCAAAGAGCTGGGTATCACAACAGAAAAGCTGAAAAACACCATCACATCCAGCGCACTTTTCTCAATTGCACCTGCACTCGGTATTGCTGTTACCGTTCTTGCTCTTGCAACAACTCTCGGTTATGTTCTTCCCTGGATCAGACTGACGGTCATCGGCTCAATTTCTTATGAAACTGTTGCTGCCGAAGCAGCTCTCAAGGCTGCAGACGTAACCTCAATCAACAACGAAGCTGTTTTTTCAGCAGTTGCCTGGGTTATGACCCTCGGAAGTCTTCTTCCCATCATTCTTGTTCCCCTTCTTGCAAAAAAAATCCAAAAAACAGTTACAGGTGCAGTGAGCAAAAACAACAAATGGGTTGACGTAATTTCTGCCGCTGCTTTCATCGGCATCATTGCCGCCTTCCTTTCAAGCGGTATCACAGGTGTCGGTTCAAGCAAAGAAAACATTGTTGCTGACGGCTCAGGTGTCCTTTCAGTCACTGCAATTGTGACATCAATTATCTTTATGCTTACATTCTCACTCATCAATAAAAAATATAAAAAGAACTGGATTGACGCTCTTGCACTTCCCGTAAGTATGGTTCTTGCAATTGTTATTGTTGTGGCTATCTGCATTTTTGCTCCTGAGGTTGCTCAGATTGAGTGGAGATATTAATAAGGAGGGATAACAATGAAAAAGAAAAATTATACTGATTCAATTCATCTGAACGGCCGTATCTGGTGTGTTCTTGCTCTTGCTGTATTCATGGCCATTCCCGTTGTTATTTCACTTATGCACGGCTGGCCCGAAATTTCAACAGTTCTCAGCGGTCTGCTTGCTGTTATCATTTTCCCCATCACCGGTGTTATTGAAGTTGTTACATACTCTCCTCTCCTCGGACCCGGAGCAACATATCTTGCTTTTATCACAGGCAACATTGCAAACCTTAAGCTTCCCTGTGCTCTCAACGCTGTTGAAAACGCAGGTGTTAATTCAAACTCCGAAGAAGGCGACGTTATCAAAACAATTGCAATTGCAACATCATCAATTGTAACCACAATTATTATTGCAATCTGCGTTCTTGCTTTTGCCTTCAACCCCGCATTCAGCAAAATGATGACAAGTGAAGAGCTTAAGCCCGCTTTTGAGCAGGTATCTCTCACCGTCTTCGGTGCTCTTGCCGCTTCTTATTTTGTCAAGCATTGGAAAATTTCAATCTTCCCCATTGCTGCATGCTCACTTATTCTTGCATTTGTTCCCGGTCTTGATTTCGGTGTACTTATCTTTGCCGGCGTTATTCTTTCAATTCTCGGTGCACACACAATGTTCAAGCTCAAGCTTGTATAAGAAAAGCTCATAACAAAAGCTCCCGAATCTGAGATTCGGGAGCTTTTTCAATTTAATGCTTAGTCTTCTTTGATTTCTTCAACTTCAGCAACATCTGTAACCTGAAAGTCATTTTCCTTTGCCTCTTCAGGCTCTTTATATTCACCAGTCATAAGCTTTCTGAAGGTTTCACCGTCAACCTTTTCGTGCTTGATGAGATATTCTGCAACAACTGTGAGCTTGTCAAGATTGCCTTCAATTATTTCAAGGCACTTGTTATAAGCGGAATCAATGATTCCCTTGACCTCACTGTCAATGTCAGCAGCAACGGATTCGGAATAATTTCTGACGCTTCCGTAATCTTTTCCGAGGAACACCTCTTTGTCACCTGAGCCGTACATAATGGGTCCGAGGGTATCGCTCATACCGTAACGGGTTACCATTGCTCTTGCAATCTGTGATGCTCTTTCAATGTCATTTGAAGCACCTGTTGAGATATCACCGAGAACAACCTTTTCAGCCACACGTCCGCCAAGAAGAACAACAATGTCTTCAATCATATCCTTCTTTGCTCTGTAGCTCTTATCCTCTGAAGGAAGGCTCATTGTGAAGCCGCCCGCCATACCTCTGGGGATGACTGAAATCTGATGAACGGGATCCTGATCGGGAAGGAAATAAGTGGCAAGAGCATGACCTGCCTCGTGATAAGCGGTAAGCTTCTTTTCCTTGTCACTGATTTTTCTTGATTTCTTTTCAGTTCCGACAACACATTTGATTGTTGCTTCCTCAATTTCATCCATTGTGATTGCTTTCTTCTTACGTTTGGCGGCAAGAAGAGCTGCCTCATTAAGAAGATTTTCGAGATCGGCACCTGTGAAGCCTGCAGTTGTTGAAGCAATGATGCCAAGATCAACATCAGGTGACAAGGGCTTATTTTTTGCATGAACCTTGAGGATTTCTTCACGTCCCTTTACATCGGGAGCACCGACAGTAAGCTGTCTGTCGAATCTGCCGGGTCTGAGAAGAGCGGGGTCAAGAATATCGGGGCGGTTGGTTGCAGCAATAATGATAACGCCCTCATTTGCACCGAAGCCGTCCATTTCAATGAGAAGCTGGTTGAGAGTCTGCTCTCTTTCGTCGTGTCCGCCGCCCATACCTGCACCGCGGTGACGTCCGACAGCGTCAATTTCATCAATAAAGAGAATTGCGGGAGATTCCTTCTTTGCCTGAGCAAAAAGATCTCTTACTCTTGAAGCGCCGACACCGACATACATTTCAACAAAGTCTGAACCTGAAATTGAGAAGAAGGGAACACCTGCTTCACCTGCAACTGCTCTTGCAAGAAGAGTTTTACCTGTACCCGGAGGGCCAACAAGAAGCACACCCTTGGGGATTCTTGCACCGAGAGCATTGAAGGTTTCGGGAGAACGTAAAAATTCAACAATTTCTTCAAGCTCTGCCTTTTCTTCATCTGCACCTGCAACATCCTTGAAGGTTGTCTTTCTCTTTTCATCCTTACCAAGCTTAACTCTGGCCTTACCGAAGGAAAGAGTACGGTTGTTTTCATTCATAATGTTCTGACCCATCTTACGATAGATATAGAACATAATACCAACAACAGCAAAGCTCATCAGGAACATAGGAAGCATACTTGCCCACCATGAATTGTTTGAGCCTCTGATGTAATCATACTTGATTTTTTCCTCATTGCTGAGGTTATGCTCAGTTATATAATCATGAACATCATTCAAGAAGATTTCAACGTTAGGAACAACATAGCTCTTTTCCTTTTCATCACCCTCAGCCTTATACTTAAGAGATCCGGTTGAAAGATTAAGGGAAAATTCCTGAACCTGTCCTTCTCTGAAAATCTGCACGATTTCATAATATTTAGGGGTATCTTCCTTCATTCTGTCACCCGAAAAATATGCAAGGGACAAAATCAGAAGCACGGGTATAATCACATAAAGGAGATTACCCCATTTCTTATTATCGGGTTTTGAGGTGCCGTTTAAATTACTGTTCAATATATAATCACTCCTTATTTTTTGCTGTAAACTTCCGGCTTAAGCACACCGACAAAGGGCAGGTTACGGTAAAGCTCGTCATAATCAAGACCGTAGCCTACAACGAACTCATCGGGAATCTGTGCGCCTGTGTATTTCAGCTTTAACTTAACATGAGGATCTCTTCTTTCGGGCTTGTCAAGAAGAGAGCAGCATGCAACGCTTCTGGGATTTCTTGCTTCAAGAACATACATCAGCTTTTCAAGTGTGCGTCCGCTGTCAAAAATATCCTCAATAACAAGAATATCATAATCCGATGCATCAACGGTGAGATCCTTTGTGATGTTGACGACACCTGCTGTTTCAACAGAGGCACCGTAATAACTTTTGGCTGCCATAAAATCAATCATACATGGAATCTTGATTTCTTTCATCAAATCAGACATAAAACAGACAGAGCCCTTAAGCACACAGACAAGAAGAAGATTTTTGTCCTTGTAATCCTCATTGATCTGAGTTGCAATTCTCTTGACTATTTCTGCAATTTCTTCCTGGCTGAATAAAACTTTTTTAATGTCATTAATCATCATTTTTACCTTCCTTTTTTATAAGATAAAATGTTTTTGTTTTTTCATCCGGCAGATACTCCCTGTTGACACCTAAACCGTCAACCCAGAGCACCTTGTCACCGTCGTGAATAACAGCTTTGCTGCTTCTTTCTTCTGCAGTCAGTTTCATTTCATTAAAAAGCTTTTTAAGACTTTTTGTCACCTTTCGTCTGACAAAGGTAAAGCTGTCTCCTTCTCTGCGGGAGCCGACGGAAAGCTCAGCGGCAACCTTGTCAAAATCAAAAACATCACTCTTGGCCGAATCTGTTTTCTCAAGATAAATTTTCCCAAAAGGAGTATATGCAGCATTATTTTCAAAAGAACTTTCCCATTTATGAGAAGCTTTTTCTGCTTTCTCAAAAATAATGTTACCCTTTCTGATTACCAGATATAAGTCCTTTGAAATGCTGACTTTGTCGTCTCCTTTGATAATTGAGCTTAACACAAGATCAATATGACGGCTTTCAACAGCTTTGTCCATTTTATCTTTAATCAGAATTGAAACTGCTCTTTTGCTCACAGCGGGGTGAGCAGTGCAAAACGGTGCCGCCGAATAACCTTTTTCATTTTCAGACTCAGACAGCAGCTTCAGTGCAGATTCGTGAATAAAGCTGTTCTCCTCTGCCAGAATCTCAGTGCCGCGCTGAATGCATTGCTCAAAGGACGAATTGACATTGCTGAAATTCGGGATGATGTTGTGTCTGATAAAATTTCTTGTATAATCATCAGAAAGATTTGAGCTATCTGTCACGTAAGGCACAGAATTTTCGTTGCAATACGCTTCTGTTTCCTGCCTTGTGCATTCAATAAGAGGTCTGATGATATCCGGATCTCTTATGACGGGAATTCCGCATAATCCCCTGCTGCCTGTTCCTCTTATAAGATTGAAGACAACAGTTTCAATGCTGTCGGAGAGTGTGTGAGCAGTCGCTGTCACATCACACTCCGCCTTTTTAAAGCAGCGGTAACGCGCAATTCTTCCGCACTCCTCTTCGCCAAGACCTGTTTCCCTAGACATATGTCTGATATCTTCACTGAAAGCCAAAAGCTCAATGCCTTTTTTCTCACAGAAATCTCTGACAAGCCTTTCATCTCTGAGGGCTTCATCACCTCTCAGATTATGGTTTAGATGGACTGCTTTGACAATTATACCATATTCCGCCTTTAACGAACTTAAAATATCTAGAAGACACATTGAATCCGCACCGCCCGAAACTCCCACAGCAACGCTGATTTTGTTTTCAAGAAGTCCGTATTTTTCAATTGTCCTTTTAACCTTACATATCATTTCTGATTGTCTCCAGATTGGTAAACAGAGTATAATCGCCATTCCAGGCAACCTTTACGGTTGTTGTGGGACCGTGACGGTTTTTGGCAATGATGAACTCCGCCTCATTGATTGCGGGACGCGGCTCGTTATCCTCGGGCTCACCGTCCTTCTTTTCGGCAGCATAATATTCATCTCTGTAAAGCATGATAACGATGTCGGCATCCTGCTCGATTGAACCCGATTCTCTGAGGTCTGAAAGTTGAGGTCTGTGTGATTTTCCTCGGCCTTCAGTTGTTCTGGCAAGCTGAGCAAGAACAACAACGGGAATATTCAGATCCTTCGCCATAAGCTTAAGGTTTCTTGTGATTTCCGAAACCTCCTGAACACGGCTTTCCGCTCTGCCGCCGCTTTTCATAAGCTGAAGATAATCGACGAAAACTGCATCAACATCCTTGAGTCTTCTGATTCTTGATTTCATTTCCGACACAGTCAGATTGGATGTATCATCAAAATAAAGCTCACAGTTTGCAAGAACAGATGTTGCCGTTGCAAGCTTGCTCCATTCCTCGTTTGAAATGTTACCTGTTCTCATCTTTGTGCTTTCAACTCTTGCTTCTGTTGAAAGAACTCTTTCGGCAAGCTGCTGCTTTGTCATTTCAAGAGAAAAGAAAAGCACCTTTCTTTTGCCGAGCATTGCCGTATTTCTGGCAAGGTTAAGAGCAAGACTTGTTTTACCCATAGCAGGACGGGCACCGATAATAAGAAGGTCTGATTTATTAAGACCTGTTATAGCCTTATCAAGATCGGTAAAGCCTGTTGTATAACCCTTGTATTTGTCTCTGTCGGCAGAACTGAGTTTCTGAAGCTTATCGTAAACCTCATTGACAATAATATCACCGATTTTGGCAGGTCCTTTTGAAACCTTGCCCTGTCTGATATCGTAAATTTTCTGTTCAGCATATTCAAGAAGAGTATCAGCCTGTTCAGTATGAGAGGCTTCGTCAATTATCCCCTTTGAAACAGAGATAACGGATCTGATGAGATACTTTTCCTTGATAATATTACAATATTCCTCAATGTTTTCCGTTGAAGGAACAATCTGAGTCAGCTGAAGAAGATACTGCTTGCCTCCCGCATCATCATAAACCTTTTCCTGCTTAAGCTTTTCAAGAACAATAAGCGGGTCGATTTTTCCGCCCAACGCGTCAATCTCCTGCATAACAAGAAAAATTGATCTGTGCTGAGGAAGATAGAAAAAGTCGGGCTTGATGATAATCAGAACCTGTGTGATGCAAGACGGATCAATAAGAATTGAGCCGAGAACTGCCTGTTCTGCTTCAAGGGAGTATGGCATATTGATATCACCTGTTGAAGAATATGAATTAACTGTATTCTCCGCCATTGTTTCACCTTCTTTTTAAAAATCCTTTAAATTTACATTCTTGGGATTTTACGAAATTTCAAATCACCGATAGTCTCAATTATTCTCCCACGGTGACATAAAGCTTTGCGGATACACCTTGATAAAGCTTAACCTCAAATTCATAGGTGCCGAACTGCTTGATATCCTCAACGATGACCTTTCTCTTGTCAACCTTGATTTTGAACTCTGAATCAAGCTTTTCTGCAATTTCCTTGCTTGTAACAGAACCGAAAAGCTTACCGTTCTGACCTGCTTTTGCAGCAAGCTTGATTGTTTTGCCTGAAATTCTCTGAGCATTTTCCTTTGCCTGAGCTGTTTCGGTTTCAATCTTGTATTTCTGAGCCTGTTCACGATTCTTAAGCTCTGTCATATTCTGAGCATTTGCCTCAACAGCAAGGTTTTTCGGGAAAAGGAAATTACGGGCATATCCGTCTGAAGCGTTTACAAGCTCACCCTTCTTACCCAAGCCTTTAACGTCTTGCTTTAATACAACTTTCATTATAATTTACCTCCGTTTATATTTTCAAAATATTTATCAATTGTTTCTTTAAGTATTATTTCTGCTTCATCAACGGAAATATCAGTCAGCTGACAGGCAGACATAGTCTGATGACCGCCGCCGCCAAGACTTTCCATAATCAGCTGAACATTGATTTCACCGTAGCTTCTTGCAGAAATGCTTACATTATGACCGACCTTATATATAACAAAGGAAGCGCTCACACCTTCAATATTCAGCATTTCATCTGATGCCTGCGAGGTGACAAGCCTTGAAGAAGAATATTCATCCTTCTCCTTTGAAATTGCACATCCGTTATATACATAAGCCATATCAATAATTGAATTTCGGTGACGGAAAAGCTCCATATCGTTTGAAAAAAGCTTTTTACAGTCAACGGTATTTGCACCCTTCTGACGAAGATATGCGGCTGCCTGGAAGGTTCTGACACCGGCTCTGAGAATGAAATTACGGGTGTCAAGCATTATACCTGCCATAAGAGCAGTTGCGGCAAATTTGTCAAGCACCGGCACAGTGTCAACATACTGTGCAATTTCTGCAACCATTTCTGAAGCTGACGATGAGTTTGACATATGATAAAAAAGTACTGTGTCTTCAATGAATCCGACAGATTTTCTGTGATGGTCAATAACCATAACCTTTTTTACTTTATCAACAAGCTCAGGACATTCGGTTACCGTCTGTTTATGAGTATCACAGACGATAAGCAGAGTGTTTTCCGTAACAGCCTCAAGGGCCTGAGAGGGAGTGAGAAGTGCCCAATCGCTCTTTGACTGCTTGAATTTTTCAATAAGAGGTGCTGCCAGTGTTGATTTTTCATTGATGACAATATGTGCCGTCTTTGAAAAGTGCTGAGCAATCGAAAGCATACCCGCACAGGCACCGAAGGAGTCAAAGTCAGAATGTCTGTGACCCATGATAAGCACATTGTCACTTTCTCTGATAATCTCCGAAATTGATTTTGCAATAAGTCTTGTTCTGACAGTATTTTTCTTTTCAAATCCCGCCGACAAGCCGCCATAAAATTTATATTCAGAGTCCTTCTTGATTGCAACCTGATCTCCACCTCGGCTCTGTGCCATATCAAGAGCCTGTCTTGCCCACTCATTAGCTTCGGTGAGGCTGTCACTCTTGCCAACGCCGATTGAAAGTGTTATATCCGTCTCTTTGCCCTCATAGGTAAAATTACGGATTTTATCAAGAATGGTAAACTTGTCCTCTATCATCTTTTCAAGAGCTCTTTCCTCGGCAAAAATCATCATTCTTGCATTTGAAAACTTTCTGCAAAGAGCACCAAAGGAGCTTGCCCAGTCATCAATTATCTGCTCTGTACGGCTGAAAATTGATGTGCAGTCGCTTTCTTTATAGCTTTGATAAATTTCATCTGCATTGTCGATTACTGTGTGAAGAATAGAAGGTCTTGAAGCGTGATATTCTTTTTCTGTTATTCTCAGCTTCGTTTCATCGAAGAAATAAAGAAAATAAACAACCTCATCATCGAGTATAATCTCATTTGAATAAACAGAAAAATATTTGTTATCAACTCTGAGACTGTGTCCGCAACCGAGAAAAATCAGATCGAGTTTGTCTCTTTTGATAATCTGCTTGAGATTGCCGACGGTTGATTCCTTATCAATTTCAAACATTCTCATAAAGCTGCTGTTAAGCCACACTATGCTGCCGTCATTTTCAACAACAGCACAAGGAACTGTCAGCTTCTCAAAAGCCTTCCCCTGCTGAAAATCAAGCTCATCTGAAACTTTTTTTATTTTCATACCGAGCTTTTCGCGCTTGGTTTTGTGAAAATAAAATTTCAGACCGATAAATACAGCAGAAAACAGATATCCTGTTATGGCAAGGCTTCGGTTGTAATAAAAAGTGAAGGTGCAAAAAACAACCGCGAAGAGAAAAGCAACAAGAGAAAAATCAAGAGTTTTCCAAAGCTTTTTCATAATTTAAATCTCCGTTATGATCGGAAGAATCATTGGACTCCTCTTTGTCTTTTCATAAAGGAATCTTGAAACATCGTCACGGACTGTTCCTTTGATTGCTCCCCAATCATTATTCTTCTTATTTCTGCATTTCATTATTGCATCATAGGCAATGTCCTTTGTTTCCTCCAGAAGCTCTTCAGCCTCCTTGACGAAAACAAAACCTCTTGAAACAACCTCGGGACCTGAAATCAGCTCACCTGTTGCCCCGTCAAGAGCCATAACAACAATAATTATGCCGTCCTTTGCAAGATGTCTTCTGTCTCTGAGAACAACGGAGCCAACATCACCCACACCTGCACCGTCAACAAAGACTCTTCCCGCGGGAACCTTTTCAACAGTTTTGATATAACTGTCACAAAGCTCAACCTGAGTTCCGTTATCGGCAATAATAATATTCTTTTCTGACATACCCATTGATACAGCAAGCTCAGCATGCTTAAGAAGATGCTTCTGCTCACCGTGAACGGGAATGAAATATTTGGGCTTGACAACAGAAAAAATGATTTTCAGCTCTTCACGACAGGCATGTCCCGAAACGTGAACATCATACATTTTTTCGTAAACAACCTCTGAACCGAGCTTGAGAAGCTCATTGACAACTCTGCCGACGGTTTTTTCATTACCGGGAATCGGAGTTGCGGAAATAATGACATAATCGTTAGGTCCGATTGATACCTTTCGGTGATCGGAAAAAGCCATTCTTGTGAGAGCCGACATAGGCTCACCCTGGCTGCCCGTCGTAATGAGCACAACCTGTTCATCGGTGTATTTATTAATCATATCAAGGTTGATAAGGATTCCCTCAGGGACCTTGAGATAACCGAGCTCTGAGCTGATTGCAACAACATTTTCAAGGCTTCTGCCTGAAAGTGCAACCTTTCTGCCAAGTTTGCTTGCAACGTTGATAATCTGCTGAACACGGTGAATGTTTGAAGCAAAGGTTGCAACAATAATTCTTCTCTTCTGAGCCTTTCTGAAAAGAAGCTCAAAGGAGTCGCCCACCTTTCTTTCACTTTCGGTGAAGCCGGGGCGCTCAGCATTTGTTGAGTCAGCCATAAGACAAAGAACACCCTCTTTGCCGAGCTCAGCAAATCTTGCAATATCAATCATACCGCCATCAATGGGCGTTGTGTCGATTTTAAAGTCACCTGTGTGAACAATTGTTCCGCCGTCACATCTGATTGCAAAGCCGACTGCATCGGGAATTGAATGGTTGACGTGAATGAATTCGACGGTGAATTTTCCAAGCTTCACGCTTGAGCCCGCATTGACAACGTTGAGCTTTGCACTTGAAAGAATTCCGTGTTCCTTAAGCTTGCCTTCGATGAGACCGTTGGTGAGTCTTGTGCTGTAAACGGGAATGTTGACCTTTTTGAGAAGATAAGCAAGAGATCCTATGTGATCCTCATGACCATGTGTTATACAGATACCTCTGACCTTATCGGCATTCTTTTCAATATAGCTGAAATCGGGAATTACAAGGTCAATACCCGGCATATCCTCATCGGGAAAGGCAAGTCCGCTGTCGATGAGAACGATGTCGTTGTCATATTCAAAAAAGGTGATATTTTTGCCGACCTCGTTGAGACCTCCCAGAAATCCGATTCTGACGGGAAGCTGAGGTTTGCTTTCTTTTTCCTTTTCTTTTTTCTTTGACTGAGATTTCTTTTTATAGTAATAGTAAGCCTTTGACTTTCCTTTGTTTGAAGCTGTTTTGACGCCGCTGCCTGACTTGGCCTTCTGAGCGGGATTCTGTTTGTTCTTTTTTTCGTTCATCTGGTTATAAATTCACTCCTTTTGCTACTGTTTAATATAAAATATTTATCTTACAAAATTTACCTTTCAGTAAACTTAACTTCAATATAGATACTATTATCCATAATATGTGCATTATAAACTATAATACTATTTTTTGTATATTATGTCAAGGAATCTGCTCTATTATTTTACTCCGACGGCTCAGGGTTTAACGTAAAATTGAATTTGACAAAAAAGTTTTTCTTATATATAATTACCCCGAGGTGATAATTTGATTTATGCAGTTATAGCGGCAGGCGGCAAAGGCACAAGAATGGATGAAAGCACCGCACCGAAGCAACTTCTTCCCCTTTGCTCAAAGCCTGTAATTATTCATACACTCGAAAAATTTATTAATATTCCAGAATTTGAAAAAATAGTTGTGCTTTGCCCTGAACAATGGCAAAATGAAACTCAAAAGGCAATCAGCCAATTTATAAGCTCAGTAAAAATCGACATTGTTACAGGCGGAGAAACAAGAAGTCTTTCTCTCATCAATGCAATTGACCACATTGAAAACACTTACGGCCTTGATGAAAGCACGGTCATTGTCACTCACGACGGAGTGAGACCCTTTGTTTCAGAGGAAATCATCAGAAGCCATCTGAAAAAATCCGCAAGCTTCAAGGCAATCGGCACTGCAGTTTCAGCTGTTGACACTGTTTTCACAAGCAAGGACGGAAAAGAGGTCAACAGCATTCCGTCAAGAGATGAGATTTATCTTGCTCAGACTCCTCAGACCTTTAATGCTCAGCTTTTCAGAAGACTTTATAATGAACTGAATGAAAAAGAAAAAGAGAGTCTGACAGACGGATGCAAGATTTTTTCTCTCAAGGGATATACAGTGGGACTTGTTGAAGGTGACAGAAGAAACATCAAAATCACCTATCCTGTTGATATGCTTGTGGGAGAAGCATTGCTTTCGGAATAAAAAATAAAAAAGGAGATGTGAACACATCTCCTTTTAATTTTTAATTTTCAGAAATTACAGACCTGTTTTTTCTCTGATGTAATTTCTTGCAAGAACTGCATATTCATAGGGATTAGCCTTGGCAGGATCCTGCTCAGCCTCAACAACAACCCAACCTTCATAACCTGCTTCGTCAAGAATGTCGAAAACGGGTGTGAAATCAAAGTCACCGTCACCGGGAACTGTGAATGAGCCTGCACGTACGGAATCAAGGAAGCTGTATCCCTTTTCCTTTGCATCATTGATAACATCCTTACGGATGCTCTTGAGGTGAACGTGCTTAACTCTGTTCACATACTTTTTAAGTACGCCGAGAACATCTTCACCGCTGAATGAAAGATGACCTGTGTCGAAAAGAAGATAAACAAGGTCGGGATCGGTGATTTCCATAAGCTTGTCAATTTCTTCAGCTGTCTGAACACCTGTACCCATATGATGATGAACGGTGAAATACATACCCTTTTCCTTTGCAAGTCTGCCCATTTCGTTGAAGCCCTTTGCAATAAGCTCCCACTGTTCATCGGTGTAAACGGGCTTCTCGCCGAAAATGCTTACAGCCTTGCCCTGAATGCTGTTGCCCTGCTCTGAAGCACCGATAACCTTTGCGCCGAGAGCGTGAAGAAAATCTCTGTGCTTGATGAAGGCTTCAATTGTTGCATCATAGCCTTCTGAAAGAAGGAGTGATGAGAACCAAGCATTACAGATTCTCATTCCGCGTACGTCAAGCTTATGCTTGAGTGTTTCAACATCCTTGGGATATTTGTTGCCGATTTCACTGCCTGTGAAGCCTGCAAGAGCCATTTCACTGACACACTGCTCAAAGGTGTTTTCTGCACCAAGATCGGGCATATCGTCATTTGTCCAAGCAATAGGAGCAATGGCAAGATTTACTTTTTCTTTGTTAAGCATATTTATCTCTCCTTTAATTAATATAAACGGGCCTTTTCAATGTTAGCTTTCATATCCTTGTAGCATTCCTGAACTCTTTCACTTTCAGAAACCTCAGCAACACCGACTCTCCACCATGAATCATATCCATCAGTCATTGACTTGTGAGCGACCTTGATGTCAAACAGAGTGGGAACGGTCTGCTTTTTACTGTCTTCAAGAGCCACATAAAGCTCCTTATCAGTTGTTACACGGTAAGTCTTGCAGCCGTAGCCTTCACCGATTTTTGCATAATCGGTAACAATGACATCACCGTTGAGGAAGCCGTCTTCACTTCTTCTTGTGAAACGTGTTCCGAAAGTATCTGTACCCTGACCGTTCTGAAGATTTTCAATACATCCCCAGCCGCTGTTGTCAAAGAGCATAATGTTAATCTTCTTGTTTTCCTGAACTGCAGTGTAAAGCTCACTGTGAAGCATCAGGAAGGAGCCGTCACCGACCATTGAATAAACTTCCTTATCGGGACGTGCAAGCTTTGCACCGAGTGCACCGCAGATTTCATAACCCATACAGGAATAACCGTATTCAACGTGATAAGTATAAGGAGCCTTTGTTTTCCAGATTCTCTGAAGACATCCGGGAAGAGAGCCTGATGAACCGATAACAATTGAATCATCAGCAATCACTTCATTGATGATACCGAGAGCTCTCTTCTGAGAAAGAACCTCGGGAAGCTGCTCGTTATAGCAGCGGTCAATTTCTTCAATATAAGCAGCCTTTGCTTCTGCGGGCTCAGTTGTCCATTCGGATTTATAGCCGTCAAGCTTTGCACAGATTGCTTCAAGGCTTTCCTTTGCATCAGCAATAACAGCAACTGAATCCATCTTGAAGGCATCAAAGGAACAGACATTGATTGAAAGCATCTTGACAGCGGGATTCTGGAAGCCCCATTTTGAGCAGGTGGTAAAGTCGGTAAGTCTTGTGCCGACAGCAATGACAAGATCAGCCTGCTTTGCAATTGCATTGGCAGCCGGACCGCCTGTTACACCGCATCCGCCCATATTAAGAGGATGCTCAAAGGGAATCTGACCCTTACCTGCCTGAGTTTCACCAACGGGAATATTGTATTTTTCAGCAAACTTAATTGCTGATTCATAGCTTTCTGAATAAGTAACACCGCCGCCGACAATCATCATAGGCTTCTTTGCCTTGCTGATCATCTCAACTGCAGCGTCAATTTCTCTCTGAGAAGGCACACGTCTGTCCATATACCAGACTCTCTTCTCAAGGAAATAATCGGGATAATCAAAGGCTTCGCCTTCAACATCCTGAGGCATTGCAATGCAGACAGCGCCTGTATCGGCGGGATCTGTGAGAACTCTCATTGCATTGATGCAGGCTGTCATAAGCTGTTCGGGGCGTTCAACTCTGTCCCAATATTTACAAACAGCTCTGAAAGCATCGTTTGAGGTGATTGAAACACTTGTGGGCTGTTCAATCTGCTGAAGCACGGGGTCGGGCTGACGGCACGCAAAGGTATCACCGGGAAGGCAAAGCAGAGGAATTCTGTTTGCAGTTGCAGTACCGCAGGCGGTAACCATATTAAGTGCACCGGGGCCGATTGAAGATGTGCAGGCAATAATCTTGCGTCTGTTCATCTGCTTTGCATAGGCAATTGCAGCATGAGCCATACCCTGCTCATTGTGTCCCTGATAATATGTAAGGCTGTGTCCGCCCTGCTCAAGAGCCTGACCGATACCGACAACGCAGCCGTGACCGAAAATGCCGAAAATACCGTCAACGAATTTTGTTTCTTTTCCGTCAAAGCAGACATACTGATTATCAAGAAACTTTACAAGGGCCTGAGCCATTGTAAGAACCATAAAATCAAATCCTTTCTTTAAAGAATTGTCTCAATAAAACACTTTCAGGAGCACTCCCTTTTCAGAGAGTACTCCTTTTTGAATCACATAATTTCGGAAACCTTAACGGGTCTGCCTTCCTTAACTGATTTCTTTGCTGCAAGAGCAACAAGAATTGAATTGAGGCCGTCAACACCTGTTGTGGGTGTGGGCTTGTCATTCTGAATTGCATCAACAAACTGAATCATTTCGTCACGGAAGGACTGCATATATCTTTCAAGGAAGAAATAAAGAGGCTTATCAGTTGTTACACCCTCACCGTTCATAACTGTAACGTTTGTGGGAGTGTCGTTTGAAGCCATTGCTGCACCGAGTGAGCCGAAGACTTCAATTCTCTGGTCATAACCGTAAGCTGCGCGGCGGCTGTTATCGATTACACCGAGAGCACCGTTTGCAAACTTGAGGTTGATGATTGCAGTATCAACGTCACCTGCTTCACCGATTGCGGGATCAACAAGACATGTTGCACTTGCATAAACCTCTTCAACATCACAGCCTGCAAGGAATCTTGCCATATCAAAATCGTGAATAGTCATATCAAGGAACATACCGCCTGAAACAGCAGCGTATTCTGCCGGAGGAGGAGCCGGGTCACGTGAAGTGATTTTGATAAGCTCAAGCTCACCGACCTTACCTTCATTGATAAGTGAACGAACGTGTGCAAAGTTATGGTCAAAACGTCTGTTGAAGCCGACCTGAAGCTTAACGCCTGCCTTTGCAACTGCATCGATTACAGCCTGAACCTTTTCAGGTGTGAGATCAACGGGCTTTTCACAGAAGATGTGCTTGCCTGCCTGAGCAGCTTCGATTGAAATGTCAGCGTGTGTATCTGTTGAAGAACAAACAAGAACTGCATCAATATCCTTATCTGCAAGCATTTCCTTATAATCGTTATAGACCTTTTCAATGCCGTATTTGTCAGCAAGCTCCTGAAGACCGTCTTTAAAAACGTCTGTGATACCGAGAACCTTTGCTGAAGGTACATTGTAGGTGATTGACTGCATGTGCACTTTACCGATACGACCTGCACCGATAATACCAATGTTTAACTGTTTCATTGATTTTGCCTCCGTTATTTTTATGTTTTTATTCTGACTTTTTTTACTGTCGGCACAAAGTTAATAATGCTTTTCAGAAAAAATCAAGTCGTCAGCCACAGTATAACACAAATAACATCCGTATTTCAAGAAGAAATACGGATGTTATTGATTTTTTTATTACTATTTTTTCGATAAAAAGCCTTTTTTCAGCTAATTGAGACTGAGAAACGAATTTTATCTTACGGGCTTAATATAGAAGCCGAACTCTGTCTCTTTTTTGAATGCAAATCTGTATTTTCCGAGGGTGTTCGGGCCGCAGCTGTTTGAACCTGTTCCTCTGATGAATCCGTCAATGTTAACATTGATGAAGCCCTCATCCTTAATATCCTCAAGATGCTTTGCTTTTTCAAGAAGCTCATTTGAATACTGATGAACACTGAAGGAGAAATAATCATCCTTGTTGATAAATTCAATACCCTTACCCTTTTCGTCGGTAAGCTTCATATATCTGCATCTGCCGTGATTTCCGTTATCCTGAGGCCTGATGTAAGGAACATCAAGTCCTGCAACATCTGAGCTGAAAACGCCTATAATGCTCTGAGCATCAAAGTCAGGAAGATTCTCAAGCTCTCCGAGACCGTAATATTCAACATTCTTCAGTCTGCTGTCAACTCTGATATTGGCTCCGAATCTGGGAAGCTCTGTTGCCTTGAGGCTGATACCCTTCTTTTTAAGCTCGGCTTCAAAAGCAATCGTTCCGTCGTAATAAATCTTGTATTCGCCCTCATATTCAAAACGGGTCTTATCCTTGAGAATAATGTCATACTTGCTTTCAATTTCAACATAACCGTTCTTTTCCTTGGTTGAAAGAGAGCGGAATTTTGCCGTCATATCGTTATAGCCCTTTGATTTCCAGCCGTTGACAATGTTTCTGTCATTGTCAAGGAAGGCTCTGTAAATGTTAAGCTTGAGGCCCTCTGTGTCTGCAAAAACAGCCTTGCCGTCAAGGCTGTAGCTGATAAGATTTCCCTTTGTGCTTGAGAAAACCGCCTCTCCGTTTTTAAAGCTGACATAAATCTTATCCTTCTTTTTGGTGACATCGGGCTTTCCGCTTCTGTCAGGCTCCGCCGCTTTCACTGTTTCATTGAGTGTAAGCTGCTCTTTTGCAACAATATTGCCATTTTTATCCTCATAAATAAAAGTGATATGAGTGTCCTTATCTTTATCAACGGATTTGTGATTAAGATTGATTTCCCTTTCCTCAAGAGCAGGAACATTGATATCAACACTGCCAATCTGAGTTTTTGCTCCGTCTTCAATCAGCTCATAGGTGACAACAAGATCCGAGGAATCAACAAAGCTGTTTGTGTTCCTGAATCGGTAAACGCCCTCAGAAACAAGAGCTGCTCTGACGGGACGGTAAACAGCCTTCATTTCGTAAGCACCTGTGTGAGGTGTTCTGTCGGGATAGAAAAGGCCGTCAACACAGAAGTTTCCGTCGTGATATTTCTCACCGTGGTCTCCGCCGTAGGTGTATTTATACTTTGCTTTTTTGTCGTAAACACTGTGGTCTGCCCATTCCCAGATGCAGCCGCCTGTGAGGTTTTCATTGGCATAGATAAGCTGCCAATAATCCTCGAGTGAGCCGGGACCGACGCCCATTGCGTGACAGTATTCACAAAGGAAATAAGGCTTGTTTCTGTATCTTGAGGTTGCTTTATGCTGAGCAATTTTTTCGAGCATGGGAATATGCTGATACATTTCCGAGATAACGTCATAGGAGCCTCTCGGAGTTTTGATAACAGCTTCATAATGAACGGGAAGGTCGGAAACCTCCTTAAGTCTTGCATAACAGGCATCCTGGTTTTTCCAGCCGCCTGACTCATTTCCGAGACTCCACATTGTGATGCTGACGTGATTTTTGTCACGCTCATACATTCTCATCACTCTGTCTTCATATCTGGGAAGCCATTTTTTATCATTTGAAATGATGTTGGGCTTGAGAACAAAATTATTGTCAAGGTCTGACTGTGTTCCGTGAGTTTCAATGTCAGCCTCATCAACCACATAAAGACCGTATTCGTCACAAAGATCAAGGAAGATGGGATCCGGAGGATAATGAGAGGTGCGGACTGTGTTTACGTTGAACTCCTTCATAAGTCTGATATCCTTCAGCAGATCCTCAGGAGACATCACATAACCTGTTTTTTCGTGGGTATCGTGATGATTGACACCCTTGAACTTGATAAGCTTTGAATTGAAAAGGAATCTCTCCCCTTCAATTTTAACTGTCTTGAAGCCGATTCTGCTTCTGATATATTCTTTTTCTCCTTCCTCACCGAAGGAAAGAACAAGATCGTAAAGCTCAGGAGTTTCCGCTGTCCATGTTCTGACATCAAGGACACCGAATGTGATTTTTCCTTCTTCGGCAGAAACTGTTTTTTCGGAAATCAGCTTGCCGCCGTCATAAAGCTCCGCAGTGACAGACAAGGTATTTTTGTCCCTGCACACTGTTTCAACATCAACGGACAGCTCATATCCGTCATCTGTCTGACAGGTATTGATTTTGAAATCGTTTATGTAATTTGCAGGATTTTCCGTGATATAAACATCTCTGAAAATACCGTTTTCTCTGAACATATCCTGACATTCAAGGTATGTTCCGTTGGACCATTTTGACACAATTGCCAGAAGCTCATTTTCACCGTCTTTTACAAGTCCGTTAAGATTAAATTCAGCACTGTTATGGCTGCCCTCACTGTAACCGACATATTTGCCGTTGACATAAAGAGTTAAACTTGAGCAGACACCGAGGAAAGTGATGATAATGTTCTTGTTTTTATCGGAAACATTAAATTTTTTAACATAAACCGCCGCTGACATTTCATCGGGAACAACGGGCAGAGTCATAGGAAATTCATATCTTGTGTTGAGATAAACAGGCTTTTCGTAACCCGTCCTCTGCCAGGTTGAAGGAACTCTGACGGTGTCAAAGCTCATTTTGTCGGTGTCGATATTGGCGGGAAGTCTTGAAATCTTTTCAAAGTATTTAAACTGCCACTCACCTGAAAGAACGGTTACAAGATCGCTGTTGAATCTCTGCTCTGTCACATCTGTTTTCATCAGCTTTTTCATGTCTGAATAAGGGATGAAATAGCTTCTGCCCTTAAGCTTGTTCTGTTCATAAACCGCAAAATTGTTAATCTCAAGTTTCTTGATCTGATACTTCATATTAACCTCCTAAATACGTTATGACTTATTTGATTTTATGTTACCATACTTTTACATATTTTTCAATTATTAAATTATATTTTCGGGGCAATACTTTTTTTAAAAGAATGTATTGGGAGATGGAACTGCAATTGTATTACAAAAAAATTGAAATTCCCGGAATTGATATTTCGCGGCTCAAGACACTTTCGGAGAAAGAAAAAACCGAGCTGCTTGAAAAAATCAAGCAAGGTGACCTTCAAGCAAGAGAAAAAATGATTATGGGCAACCTGAAGCTGGTGCTGAGCGTAATGCAGAGGTTTGCCGCAAAAAGTGACAGCCCCGATGATTTGTTTCAGGTGGGCTGCATAGGACTGATGAAGGCAATTGATAATTTTGACACAAGCCACAATGTCCGCTTTTCCACCTATGCCGTGCCGATGATCATCGGTGAAATCCGCCGTTATCTCAGAGATAACAATCCGATCAGAGTAAGCCGCTCAATCAGAGATCTGGCTTACCGTGCCCTTCAGGTAAAGGAACAGCTGATGAATGAAAACCAGAAGGAGCCGTCCGTCAGTGAAATCGCCGAGCAAATGAATGTACCCGCAAGAAATGTTGTCCTTGCTCTTGAGGCGGTTTCTGAGCCCATTTCACTTTACGACCCCGTTTACAGTGACGAGGGTGACACGATTTATGTCATTGACCAGATCAGTGACAAAAGCTCGGACACTGAATTTCTTGACGAAATACTCACCAAGCAGGCAATCAACGATCTGGGAGAACGTGAAAAGAAAATACTTTCTCTTCGGTTTATGAACGGCATGACTCAGACTGAGGTTGCAAAGGAAATGGGAATTTCTCAGGCTCAGGTTTCCCGCATTGAAAAAGGCGCAATGAACAAAATCAAAAGCCATCACAATTACTGACAAAAAAGCACAGCAGCAGCTGTGCTTTTTTCTGTTTGATTTTTAAATGCAGTCATAACTGAGTGCCTTGTTATAAACAGTTACCCAGGCGCCGTCTCCCCTCACTGCTTCCTTGCCGGAAAGAGTGAATGAGGCAGAGCGTGTACCTGCTTCAAGCTTTTTGTTGACATATAGCTTGATTACGTTATTTCTTTCTCTGACAGCCGCCACCTGAACTGCATCTCTGACCTGAGTTGCAGATGTGATTTCACTGCTGCCGCAGGTGAATTTTATGAAGCCATTCTCTTCAACCTCAACACTCAGCTCATCACCCTGACTGTAAAGAACAGCCTTTTCATTATTTTTGATATCGGCAATGACTGTGAAATCTCCGTCACCCGTGATACTGCCGGATGTGACAATATAATCCTTATAATGATCAAAAATTGCCGTGATATCCGTACAGTTTCCGAGAATATCCCCGACAGAGGACAGACAGTAGCTGCAGCTTTGTTCAAAGCTGTTTTCAAAGGTAATCCGCGCTGTCATATAATCTTCAAGAAGAACAGCATTTTTGATGGTGTTCTCTGAACAGGTCACTTTTGTTACGTCAACGCTCTGATTAAACTGAACCTCCAGCACATTTTCTTCAACAGCCTTGATATAAGTAATTCTCAGCGGTTTTTTCTGTTTTCCGAAATGAAGAATCCTTGTTTCGTATCCGTCAAGCTGCAGCTTCACTTTGTCACCGTAGCTGAATGTTCTGCCGCTTCTGCCGACGGTGTAAGGAAGCACCGTACACATTTCTCTGTCGCTGAATTCCTTGTCAACACCGATAAGCTCATCGAGCCTGAAGGTGTAATCAGCCGCCTTGTCCGAAGCATTGCGAAGGCAGACAATTCCCTGCTGACCTTCAAAACAGCTGTAACCGTAAACTGAACCCGAGGAAGGTCTTGCTCCGAAAATCACGGAGTTTGAAAGAATTCTTCTGTTTTCTTCAATAAAGCGCATAACGGCATAATTGATTCTCCATTTTGCAGCATTCATCATAGAATGGCTGTAATAAAGCTCCCAGAAGCTTCCGCCTCTTGCGGCAATTGAATAAAGATAGCTTCTGAAATCATCATCTGTCACAGACACCTTTGCTTCTGCGGCAAAAATCGGGTCATGGTTGTAAACACATCTTTGAGGAAGCTGAAACTGTCTGACATTGTAAAAATCATAATATTTCTCATCCCTGTAAGTAAGCATTCTGTCCTTATCGGAAACTGCATTTTTGTTTCCGATGAAGCCCATATCGTCACTTATCTGCATCCAGATGCTGTTCACCCACTGAAGAAACCAGGGAGAAGGCGGAGCATAACAGGTCAGATTAATCCAGAAATCAGATTTTCCCTTTTCTCCGAGATTTTCAAAAATATCAATCCATTTTTCCCAGACATCGGAGTAAAAATACATATCATTCTTTCCTCCGACTAAGTGATCATGCTTTTTACTTTTGCAGGGATACTGAGCAAAGCCGTCAAGCTTATAATAATTAAGTGAATACTTTTTCTGAAAATCAAGCATCATCTCTTTCATAAGTCTGACATAACGTTCACTTGCCACACAGATATCCTTGGCATTTTTGTTGTAATATCCGTTACCCGCTCTTTCAATGCTGCGGGCAAATTTCGGTGTGTCTGTGGTGTAGCCGCCGCGGGGACCGATCCAAAGACCGAATTCAGAGCCGAGATTTTCCGCAAGCTCAGTAAAGGGATAAAGCTCATCGGGAAACTTTTCATTGAAGCTCCAGAAGCCCTTTGAATAATCATTCCAGCCGTCATCGGCAACATAAGAATCAAGGGCAGGCTCACCTGACATTGTCAGTCCCTTTTCAATTTCAAGGAAAGAGCTGTAAACATTCTCCTTGGTAATATTGAGCATATTGTCATACCAGGAATTATACTGTCTGCGGAAGCAGTCAGGCTTTGAAATGTCTCTGATATAAGCATAGAAGGCCTTCTGTACCTGCTGAAAAATATCACTTTCAGAAGCACCGATAACACTTCTGCGGCTTTTGAAGAAGCTGTCACCTATAAGCTCATCAAGGGTTCTTCCGCTGTAAACGGTAACGGTTGCAACCTGTTTTTCAATTTTATTGACAGCAGCAGGAAATTCCGAGCCCATATAAAAGCTGTCAAGATAAACAGGCTGACCCAGAGTAAGTGCAAAACCGGGAACGTGAGAATTCTTCTGTTTCGGGACTGACCAGAATCTGAGTTTCGGATCAAAGGAAAGCTTTTCAAACTCAATTCTGTCCAGAACAACAGCCTTCTTACCTTTCTCCTCAAAATAAAGCTCAATATGCTTTGCAAGATAATTGCAGCCGTCCTTTACTGTATAAACAAGCTCTGCTCTGATTTTGCTGTCTCTGACATTAAAGGGTCTGAAGATAAATCTGAAACAATTTTTTCCTATCCCCGCCTCTGTTTCGGCTGATTTGATTTTCAGACTGCTGCAGGGAACACAGCTTTTTCTTAAACCCCATTTGAAATAAAGAGCAAACTCTTCACTGCCTTCCTGAGCTTCAACAGCAGACTGAGAAAGCTTATTGACCACTCTGAAGGCAGAAATTCTTTTTCTGCTGAGATTAAATTCTTTTTTAATCCCGTTGTTTTCTATAATAAGTGTTTTTTCCATATCAATTATAAATTCCTTGTAATCCAGCCGATAACATCAGCACACACATTGTCAAAGCAAGCTTTTTCATTAAGGATTTCGTGGCGTGCGTTATCGTAAAGGATTTTTTCGATATTCTTCTTACCCTTTGAAACAAGAGTGTTATAAACCTTGTCAATACCCTTTCCGTATTCTCCGACAGGATCCATTGCACCTGCAATAAGAAGAACGGGAAGCTCCTTTGAAAGTCCTGTAAACCAGCTGTCTGCTGATACATAAGCAAGAAGCTCCATCAGATCACGGTAGCCGTTTGCAGTAAACAGGAAGCCGCAGTATTCGTCTGCAATGTATTTGTCAACCTGCTCGTTGTCTCTTGAAAGCCAGTCGAATGCCGTTCTCTTTTCGAACTTGCTGTTATATGTACCAAAGGCAATTTTGTCAATAAGCTTGCTTCTGTGATGGTCACCCTTGATTTTAGCAATCACCTTTGCAATTGTGATACCTGCAGCGGCGGCAGGGTTAGGTCCGGCTGTACCGCAGTAAACTGCACCCTTGATATCCGCTGAGTATTTGATACAGTATGCTCTTGCAACAAATGAGCCCATTGAGTGTCCGAAGAAGAAAACAGGCACATCGGGATTTTCCTCTTTTGCAATCAGAGTCAGCTTGTGACAGTCCTCGATGAAGTTTGACCAGCCGTTTTCTTTGCCGAAATAACCAAGCTCACTTTTGCTTTTTATGCTTGCGCCGTGGCCTAAATGATCGTTTATATAAACAGCAATGCCGTTGTCACAAAGAATCTGAGCAAAATCCTCATATCTTTCAAGATGCTCAGCCATACCGTGAGCAATCTGAACAACCGCCTTGATTTCACCCTCAGGCTTGTAGGAAGCCGCATGGATGTCAGCTAAGCCTGAAGCTGAAGGAAAATTAAATTCTTTTTTAATCATAATTGTCTCTCCTTTTTAATATTTTAATTATAACGATATTGTAACATATAAAATCTATCTTTTCATTGGTTTTCACGAAAAAAAACAATGGACAACTTTAACAAAAAACTTTTATCTTTTTTGACTATTAAGCCTTTTAAACCAAAGAAAATATATCAAGTACATTTTTCGGTACTCAAAAAATAAAATAATCGAACATTTGTCTTGACTTTTCGACAAAACGTGCTATAATCAAGCCATAAAACAAAGAGAACGAATGTTCGTTTAGGAGGTAACATTATGTTTGAATCATTCACCGCTTACTCAATTTTTTATTTTATTCTCAGCGCAATCTTCTTCATTACTCTTTTCAATGAAAAGAAGCTTCTTGCAATTGAATATAAGCTCAGAAAAAAGTACAGAGCTTACAGAAAAGCAAAGAGAATAGAAAAATATAAAAAAGAAGCCCAGGCAAAAAAAGCGGCTTACCGCAGCAATGCAGCCCGCACTTACTCAAGAAACTCAGGAAAATCATACGCAGCCTGACTTTTACCGAGCCTTCCAACTTGACTTTTCATACTGTATTATGTAAAATAATATAATGAAAAAATTAATGTCAGGTCGGGAGGTTTTAACCAATGACTGAAAATAAACGATACTGTATGAACTGTATGAAGGAAATTGATGAAAACACCGTTTTCTGTCCTCACTGTCAGTATGACTCAAGCTCAGTTCAACATGAGCCCAGCCTGCCGAAAGAAACTATTATTGCAGAAAGATATCTTATCGGCAAGGTAACATCAATTGCCAACGATTCAATCACTTACATCGGACGTGATTTTGAAACAGATGAAATTGTTGACATTCAGGAATTTTATCCCACTAAGATTGTCAGAAGAAACGAAAACAAGCAGGATGTTATGGTTATGCTCGGCTGTGATGCTATGTACAGAAACTGCCTTAACTCCTTCATTAACCTTTGGAAAAGCATCGGTGCAATCAGCAACGAGCCCGCTCTTCCCCTTGTAAAAAACATTCTTGATTTTAACGGAACTGTTTATGTTATCTGTAAGCATCTTGACAGCATCACTCTCAAGTCATACTTTGAGGAAACAGACAAGCCTCTCACCTGGAAGGGCGTTACTGTTGCCTTCAAGACTCTGCTTACTGCTGTCAGAGCTCTTCACAAGGCCGGCGTTATTCACGGCTCAATTTCACCCACAAGCGTTCACGTGGGTCTTGATAAAAAGCTTCATCTGACAAACTTCATGATTCCGCAGTGCCGCTCACAGGCAGAAGCACTTAAGGTGCCTCCTATTCAGGGCTTTTCTTCAATTGAAATTTACAGCTCTGACAATACAGCCAAGGAATATTCGGATGTTTATTCAGTAATGGCTCTTATCTATTACAGTGTAACGGGCATCATTCCTCAGAAGGCAACAGAAAGAGCAACACGAGATGAAATGGTTATCCCATCTTCAGTTGCAGCGACTCTTGACAAAAGCACAATTTCAGCCTTTGCAAAGGGTCTTGCTGTTTATCCCGCAAACAGATATCAGACAATGGATGAGCTTATTTCAGCTTTGCTTCCTTCAGCAGCCGCACCTGTCAGAACAGCTGCTCAACCTTCAAAAAAGCAGGAATCAGCTGTCGCTGACAAAAAAGAAGCTCCCGTTGTAAAGAAAGTTCAGGACAAGACCGTGAAAAAAGCAAGCTCCGGCAAATCCAATGCTTCACTCTTCACTCTCGGCTTCGGTACCTTTGCGGCAGTTGTCATTCTTTGTATGGTTCTTTTTTCAGTTTTATATACAACCACTCTTTATAAGAGCTATGACATTCCCCTGCTGAACAATATTTTCTCTTCATGGACCTTCCTTCCCATGAACAAAACCGAGCAGGTTTATACAGAGCCTGAAATTACAACAACCGAATATAACAAAAACGAAAACACTTACGTTACAGTGCCTGACTTTTCCGTTCACACTCATGACAGCATTGTCACAAACGAAACATTCAACACAAATTTCAAATTTGAATTTGTTTTTGAATACAGTGACACCGTTGAAAAGAACGGCGTTGTAAGTCAAAGTGTCCCCAAAAACGAAAGTGTTCTTGCAGGCACAACAATCACAATTGTTATCAGCCAGGGTATTGAACAGATTGAGCTTCCTGATGTTATCGGTCTTGAATTTTCCGAAGCAAAGAAAATTCTTGAGGACAGCTTCTTTGTAATCAAAACTAAATATATCAGAAATGACGGCACCCACAAGGATCTTACCGTTGCAACAATGGATAAAGTTGCAGGACTTTCTTTTGATAAGGGTACTGAAATCACTCTGACAATATATGAAGAGAATCTTGAGGATGCATCCAAAGAGGATGAAACAAGCAATCCTCAGGATGACGGTGAAAACACCAACAAGCCTGTTTCACAGTCTGATGAATAAAGCTTAAGAAATAAACATATAATAAAATATAAAAAAATTTGAAAAAGCTATTGACTTTCTCGGGTGTCTAATGTATAATACATAAGCACTCGAGAGAGTGATATATCGCGGAGTGGAGCAACCCGGTAGCTCGTCGGGCTCATAACCCGGAGGTTGCAGGTTCAAATCCTGTCTCCGCAACCAGATTGGAGTACTCACCAAACGGTGGGTACTTTTTTATTTCTAAGACACTGCAACCGACGGGAGTAACCCGGGGCATAGAGCACGACTGCCGCCGGTGGCGGATGAAAGGAGTGCGATTATGGCGCAGCGGTCGAAATTTTGTGCCGCTCCAAGGCACTGAAAATTTCGGGCACCGCAAGAGGGCCTTTGCAGGTTCAAATCCTGTCTCCGCAACCAGACCGAAGTACTCACCAAACGGTGGGTACTTTTTTTATTTTCCGAAAGCTTCAATATTGCTAAAAAATATATTTCTGTCGCTGAATAAATGTGCTTTTCTTTCATTATGACGGCTTTCAAGAAGCAACAAGCAATTATATATTGAATTGGGTTTTATTTTAAAGTATAATAATTTTGCACAACAATAAAACGATTGACTTGAAACGGAGAACAATATGGATAAAGATTTTTATACAGACAAAACAGCCTTTGACGGTACATTCGAAGCAGAAGAAATTCTGAACGGTGAAACCAATGAATTTCAGGATGCAATCAGAAAAGCAAAAATCACAAAAGAAAAAATCAAGCATCAGCTCGAGAAATTTTCACTCAAAGCAAAAGTGCTCCTTGAAAACAAAGAAAAGCTCAGTGCCGTTCTTACAAAAGCAGCAGCACTTTGCACAGAGCTGAGCAAGCTTCGTCTCATCGGTAAGCATTTCAAGGATATTACTGTCATTATTGAAATGGTAAAGGATTATGTTCAGGGCATTTATACACAGGTACCGAAATCAACAATTATAACTCTTGTTGCAGCTGTTTTGTATTTTCTCTCCCCCATCGACCTTATACCCGATGCTCTTCCCATAATTGGTCACTTTGATGATGTGCTTGTCTTTCTATCTGTGAAGGATGCTCTTGAAAGAGATATAAACAGATATAAGCACTGGAAGCAGGAGCAGGCTGACACTGTGGTTATTGACATCTGATTCAGCCGAAAACGCAAAAGCGCTGACTGCAAACACAAATTTAAAACAACAAAAAGCTCAGCAAGGTTTAAGTCAATGCTGAGCTTTTTATTGTTGATGCTTCAACTGTTATAATCAAAATTAATCAGAGACCTTCTCTGAATCTGTTGACCTCGTTCATAAGCTTGATCACATAATCCTCACACACATCGCCGTAATCCTGATGAAAATCCTTCAGATAACTGCCGACAATAATGCCGTCTGCATATTCAAGCTTTTCCGAAACATTTTCTGCCGTAACACCTGCTCCGACAATAAGCGGATAATCTCCCAGCACTTTTCTGAATTCAATCAGCTTATCCGTGGGACACTCTCTGCCTGTTGCCGTGCCTGTTGTGACAACGGCATCGCATCTTTTCACCGCCTCTTCGGCATCTTCAAGAAGGCTGCGTCCGCTGCATATAGGTTGATATTTGAATCTGAGGCCGCCGAGAATCTGAAAAGCTCTTCCCTGACTTCTTCTTATCAGTTGTCTTGCATAATCCGCATCGTCAAAAGGAGGAAGATGACCGCAGACCGAATCAATCTGAACAAAGTCTGCCTTATATCTTTTGGCAAGCTCAAATGACTTTTCATAATCTCCGAGGATACTCACCCCGTAATAATTATCGGGATAATTTTCACTCAGATACATCAATGCCATTTCACAGTGGCGGATGCTTCCGAAATAATTTTCAACAAGCACTGCGTCAACTCCGTTTCTGAAATAAATTTCAGTTTCGGTTTTCAGCTTTTCTATTATATCCTCATCACCCGCTCCCTTAAGATGAAGCATTGCTATGACAGGCTTTCGCGAAAAATCAAGCTTTCCTTTGTTTTTCATCTGAATTCTCCTTTCCATTTTTGTTTCTGCCATTATTTTAACATTTTAAATAATCCAAATCAACATCGCACCAGCAAGAAAAAATTCACTTTTAATCAATAATGAAGGTTTCCTGTGTTCTTTTCAGGGTTGATTAACATCTTTTCAGGTGCTATAATTAATATATATGTTGAAAAACATAAGGAGGAAAAATATGAAACAAAAAAGCAAAAACACCTCATCTTCAAATCTTACACTACGTCATAAAATCGGCTACGGTCTTGGTGATGCAGGCGGATGTATGACCTTTGCAATTATGGGAAGCACCTTCGCAATGTATTGCACAGATGCCCTGAAGATTGACACCAACCTTCTTGCAACCCTCATTGTTATCTGGAATGTATGGGATTTCATCAACGACCCTCTTATGGGTGCTTTGATGGACAAGGCTTTTGCAAAAAAGCAGCATCCCAAGGGTAAATTCCGCCCCTGGCTTCTGAGAAGTGCTCCCCTTCTGAGTGTGAGCTTCATTGCTCTTTGGTCAGTCCCCTCTCTTTTTGAAGGCCTTTCACTTATCTGTGTGCTTTTCGGCCTGAAAATCCTTTATGAAGGAAGCTACACAATGTTCAACATTCCCATGGGCTCCCTTCTTTCAGCAATGTCAGCCGATGACAAGGATCGCGCATCCCTTTCATCTGCAAGAGGCTTCGGCTCAGCTGTCGGCAATGCAATTCCCGTTATGCTTATGCCTCTTCTTATCAAGAAATTCGGTCAGACAAATGCAACAGGTTATGCAGTCGGCGCCGTAATATGCGCTCTCATCGGATTTGCAATGTGCCTGGGACATTATGCAATGACAGAAGAATTCACCGTCACAGACTCAAATGAACGTGATGAAAACATCAAGCTTATCGATATCATCAACGTTTTCCGTGTCAACCGCCCCTTCATCGCTCTTTGTGTGCACGGTCTGTTCATCTGCACAATGCAGTATGTCAGCAACACTCTGACAAACTATATGTTCTCAACGGTTTATAATGACCTTGCCCTTATCACCTACGGCTCAATCTTATCAGCACCCTTTATGCTTGTCACCCTTGTGGGAGGCCCCTATTTTGCAAAGAAATTCGGACTTGAAAAATTCATCCGCTTCGGTCTTCTTGCAGGCTCAGTTATATACATAGGACTTTTCGGTCTGCACAGCGTCATAGATGTCAATCCTTATGTTCACATCATTCTCAGCAACACCGCAATGGGTCTTGCAAGTGTATCAATCTATATGCAGTGGGGACTTGTGGGTGAAGCAATTGATTACAATGAAATGCTCACAGGAAAAAGAACAGAAGGCTCCATTTACGGCACCTTCAATCTTTCACGCCGTGTCGGTCAGACAATCGGTAACTCTGCCGCGCTTGTTATGCTCGGCTGGATCGGATACAACGCTGACCTGCCCGCACAGACAGATGAAACTATTTTCGGCATGAAGATTATCTGTGTTCTTCTTCCCGGAATATTTGTGCTTGGCTCCTGGGCAGCATTTAAGTTCCTTTGGAACATGGACGAAGAAACACGTCAAAAAATTCTGAAATTCAAAAAGAGCAATGAGGAGGTAGCAAATGGATAAATCAATTTTGACTCCCTGCGGTCAGATCAAAGGCACCGAAAGCGGTCTTGAAGGTGTAATTGCCTTCAAGGGAATCCGATATGCCAGAGCGGAACGTTGGAAATATCCCGAAATTGTGAACAGCTGGCAGGGTGAATACGATGCCACTGCTTACGGCAACTGCAGTTATCAGGCCCGTGCTTTTTATGACGAAGCAGAGAATCCGGGCAAAGCTTTTTATTACAATGAATTCCGCAAGGGTGAAAGCTACACATACAGTGAGGACTGTCTTTTCCTCAACATCTGGGTGCCCTCAGATGCCACCTATGAAAGTAAACTCCCCGTTCTTGTTTATATCCACGGCGGAAGCTTCACCGGCGGCTGCGGTCACGAGAAGCATTTTGACGGACCTATCTGGGCTCAGAAGGGTGTTATTGCCGTCACAATTAATTACCGTCTCGGCCCCCTCGGCTTTGCCTGCCACCCGGAGCTTATGTCAGAAGCGGGTCATTGCGGAAATTACGGCTTATATGACCAGCTGACCGCTCTTGAGTGGATAAAGAACAACATTATGGCTTTTGGCGGCGATGACGAAAAAATCACTGTTATGGGACAAAGTGCGGGCGCAATGAGTGTTCAACACCTTTCCCAGAGTGAAATGACAAAAAATCTCTTCCGCAGTGCAGTTATGTCAAGCGGTGTTGCCCTCGGCTCATTTATGTTATCAAAGCCGGAAAAGAATTACGCATTCTGGATGAAGGTGATGAAAAACTGCGGTGCCTTCAATCTGCATCAGTTCCGACAGGTTCCTGCAGATGTACTTTTCAGTGAATGGCAAAAGGCTAAAAAAGGAATGTCAGCCACCGCACCCGTCATTGACGGCATTCTCATCAAAGAAGATGCAATCCCCCGTCAGATTCCCTATATGGTCGGCTCAACAAGCCACGATATTGCCCCTGTTATTCTTTATTCAATGACAAAGAAATGGGCAGTAAAAAATGATGCTTATCTTTGGTTTTTCAGCCGTATGCTTCCCGGTGACGACAAAGGAGCCTGGCACAGCAGTGACTTATGGTACTGGTTCGGAACACTTAAAAACTGCTGGAGACCTATGGAGGAAAGAGATCAGGTTATCTCTGATGAAATGACAGATTACCTTTGTGCCTTTGTCCGTGACGGAAAGCCGGAAAAGAAAGGCCTTCCCCTGTGGAAAAAATGCAGAAAGGGCAGAAAGGCAATGTGCTTCGGTGATGAAAAAACCGCCTTGGGCAGACCTGACAAAATCGAGCTTACAAAAATCACACTGAACAGTAAGCCCGTTGGTGAATAAAAAAAAGAGCAGTAAAGAAACTTTACTGCTCTTATATTTTTTGGGTTTTATCCGATGATTGTCTGAATATTCTTTTCCATAAGGGAGAAAAACTCGTTTACAATTCTCTTATCCTCATCATTTCCTCTGACACACATTGAAAGAGTAATAACATTCTTATAGGTTGTTGCGGTAAGAAGTACAAAGGGCTTATACTTAACCGCACCTGTCATAAAGGCGTCAACAGGCTCATTTCCGCAAAGAGAAAACTGAAGAGGATTAAGGACACCGATGTTACTCATAGCCATCAACGGATTTGAGTAACCGATTTTGATAATTTCCTCTGAAGCGGCGTGAGGAAGGATATTATAACCGAAATTAAGCAAGGGAAGGCCGTAAAGCCCCATAAATTTGTCCTGCTTGAACTTGTTTGAGCTTCTGACAACATATTTGATTGTTTCAAATATGTCACGTCCCCTCTCTTCAACTGCACACTGCATCCAAGAGGTGTGATTTGTGAAGCCCTTGTCACTGACATCGTTCATATGTCTGCGCAGGTCGATTGCATTGGATATCATGAGCTTATCCTTTGGATTATAATCCGCAAGCTCATAAACGCTGTAAAAATAGCAGGCAAGAAGAAGCTCATTGATTGTTGCGCCAAGTTCCTTACCCTTTGCCTTAAGGGCCGCAAGCACTTCAGGAGAAAATTTCTTTCTTGCAATGAAGGACTTGTCTCTGATATTGTCGGGAGTCAGAGGGAATTTGTGATCGTCCTTTGCATTGATGTTTCTGAAAAGACGCTTCGCAACCTCAGATTCAGTTTTTGTGAAGCCGGAATATACATCATCATAGGAACGTGAGCCTGTTCTGAATTCAACGGGGCTGATGCCCTGTGAAACATACTTACTGTAATTATCACAGAAGGAAGCAAGGAAATATTTCAGGTCACCGCCATCCATACACATATGATTTTCAATCATACAAAGCTTGCTTTTACCCTCACCCACAAAAAGTGCCACCTTTATCTGAGCGTGAGCATCGGGCGGAATATAACCCGTGAGAAATTCTGAAGCCGCACTGTCGATATCCTCACAGTGAACAACAGAAAAGATATCGTCAATATCGTAAGGCATAACCTCCCAATAAGTTGAAATCTTTTTGTCAACAAAGCGGGAATGCAGCACGGGAGCCTTTTCAAGAGCACAGATGAGAACCGTCTTTAAGGCTTCAACTTCGGGCACAAAATCATAAGTAAGCTCAACATGAACCATTCGGTCATTAAAATCACGGAAAAGATAATGCATCTTATCCCACAGCTCAGCTGTCAGTCTGCGATTTTTCATTCTTCAACCTCCTGTCCTTTGTATGCAAAGTATTTCATATTGTTCATTACCACAGAAAAGATATAAATCAAATCGGCAAGGACACCGAGAAGGACAATCATCCATCCGCCAAGCCAGCTGACAACACCGTAAGCGGCCAAAATGATGTAAACCATTGCAGCAACAGCCGGCAGATAAACCATCAGTGAAATGGTGCGGAATTTCTGCTTTGTGACAAAAGCAAAAACAAGGTCAGAGATGAGAACAAGTGCAACACCCAAAGGAAGAACGGGCCAGACCGTTGCAGCGGGAACCATCATCAGAAGGAAAAGGAACACAAAAGTCATCACAAGCATAACACAGCCGCCAATGAGAATTCTTGCTCCGATGAAAAAAATCTTACCGAAGCTGCACAGCTTTTTAATACCGAGGCTGAGCAGATAAATCACCCAGGTGAAAATACCGCCGACGATGATAAGCCAAGTCTTGTTCCAAGCATCCATTGAGAAGCTGACGCTGAAATATGTAATAAACATAACAATGAGATAAATCAGGCTTCCGACGGGCACGGCAACCTTCATAAGCTTTGCTCTGCGCCTTTTCTTTTCCTGCTTTTCGAAGGCTGCAAAGCCGCCCTCAATGTCAGGATATTCATCTGCAATCAGATCAGCCAAAACTTTTTCATCGCGCAGTCCCGATTTTGTAATCTGATTTGCTCTTTCTGTAATTTCATCAAGAACTCTTTTCTTATAAAGATAAGACATATGATTGTCTTTAAGACCTTTACAGGAGGTTTCAACATACTCGATGAAGCTATTCATAAAATCACCTCGTAATTTCCGTATTTTTAATAAATAATTACATACGGTTAAATTATAAAGCCTCTGCTTAAAAATTAAATAAACATATTTAAAACAAATTGTGAATTGATTGTAGAGAAAAATCCGCAATGCATAAGCATTACGGATTGATGACATCAGTCTTTTTTGCAAAGGATTTTCCCGCAAAGAGCAGATATAATTGATGCAAACACCATATTTGCGCCAAGTATTCCGATAAGGTCCGTAACAAAGGGCTTGCCCGCCTCCGGATGCCAGACGAAAGTGATGCCCTCATCTGTTACATAATGAAAAACAAAGTAATTGATGATAAACACAACAATTGCAATCAGAAGGCAAACAAGCGCAAGTTTATAAAGTCTTTTCTGTAATTTTGCTGTATCCATTTTAAACTCCTTTATCTGTCAAAAATTTTTGTAACAAGCTCCTTGATGAAATTAAGAGGTACAAGGAAAAGATTTTTAATCAGGCTGAAGATATCGGCAAAAATTGATGTTTCTCCGAGCTCTTCTTCGGCAAGAGGAACAAGTTTTTCCGGATCATCCTCGGAAACCTGAAGATACTGAGGAAGGTCAGGATCAGCGAAAACATCCAGATCTCTGTAAATAATTTCATCAATAAGCTTCCAGTAATCCTCATTCTTCTCCTTGTGAACAAGACCCTTTATAATCCAAGTGCTGAAGGGAAGAAGACAGGTTGAAGCGTCAATGTTTCTGTTAACGGAAATAAACTGATAATCAGTATATTTTGCCTGCTTGTAATCAGCGGGAAGCTGCTGACCGAATCTTGCACAGGTAACACCGAAGGATGAAATTCCAAGAGCTGCAAGTCCGTCACTCATAAGGTCACCTTCCTTGCTCAGAGGAATTGCGGGTGAACCGTATTTGCAGATAACCGCAGGCTTGATGTGGGGGTTTTCTTCTTTAGCATTAAGAATGATTTCATTGGCATTGACCTTGATTGTTTCGTGATATTCAACAGCCTTGCCGATGGTAACTGCATATTCGTGAGAAGGATCAAGATAATCCTCACCAAACATATTTTTAAGTGATGAGTGGAAATACTTATCGGGAACAGTTGCCCAAAGAGCAGGAATTGTTGCAAGAATATTTCTCGCAATATCCGTAAAAGCACCAAAGACGGCCTGACGGAATGCGGGTACAACCATTGCATCAATAAGAATATCAAGAATACCAATTTTGTTGAGCACCTTGAAATAATCACCCACAACAGCTGAATTAAGAAGGCTGTTGAGGAAATCTTCAAATGCATCGGGCTCAATGTTAACCTCACCGCTCAGAAGCTCACCGAAGAAATCAATGCCGAGAGTTGAAGGGACACACATAAGAACAGAGTCCACACGGTCAAGATTCTGCTTGTATTCGTTAAGATATGTAACAACAACATTTGTACCGTAGCTTGTGCCTACAAGCTCAACCTTTTCAGCTCCTGAATCATCAAGCACCCAATCAATGTACTCATCAAGACCTGCAACAATATCCATAGGACTCAGACGGCTGTCATAATAGAAGGTATATTTACCGTCTCCTTCATAACAGAGAGCTGTGGGCTCAGCAGTTACACCTTCAACGGATGAAATACCGTCAGGCATAATCTTCAGCATACCGAAGCTGTCTTCAAAATAAGAATAAAGGCAGGAGCGCAGAAGGTCAGGCTCTCCGTTTTGAATGGCTGAAATAATGTAAGTGCCGACATTTGACAGATTTGTAAGAAGTCTGTCTGTGTCAATCGGAACAAGAAGAGGAGTTTTTTCAGGGTCATTCTCATAATAAATGTTTGTTGATCCGAAGCCGAGAACATAAACCTGCGGAAGATGATCATAATCATCCTTTTCAACCGCTGAAGCTGCTGCGCTCATACAGCCGAGAAGCATAATTGCTGCAAGGATAATGCATAACTGTTTTTTTAGAAATTTCATTTTTTGTGCCTCCTGAAATAATTGGTATTTAACCCTATAAAGAATAACACGTATATTATTCATAAATTACAAATATTTATGAACAGTTTGTTAATTGGGTAATTTTTTTATTCATTGTTTTGCTTTGTTGACAATATAACTGCTTACTGTTATAATTTTGAAAAAAGAAATGAGGATACGTTATGAAAAAACGACTTATAATCTTCGATTGCTTCGGCGTTATCTTCGGGGAAATTGCGCCTGTTTTTTTCCGCAGTCATTTTCCTCCGGAAACAGCGGCGGAGCTTAAGGATAAATTTTTCATTCCCGCTGACAAGGGTCTTGTCAGCTACGATGAGCTTTTTGAAAATATGGCAGAAGAGCTGAAGCTTGATAAATCCTATCTCCTCTCTCAATGGGAAAGTCTTGTCAGACTTGATGAAGGAATGGTCGCAGCCATAAAAAAGCTTCGTAAAAATTCTGCAATTGCTCTTTTGTCAAATGCTCCTGAGGGCTTTGTGGAAAAGCTTTTTGAACAGCACGGACTTTATCCCCTTTTTGACAGAGTCTGTATTTCAAGTGCAGTAAAATTGGCAAAGCCTGATCTTGAAATTTACGAACACTGTCTGAATATGTTTGAAGAAAAATTTGACGAAATCTTCTTTGTTGATGACACGGCAAAAAATCTTATCGGCATTGAAAAGCTGGGAATTACACCCATTCATTTTACATCAATGGAAGACATGATGAAAATTCTTGAAAAAAACTGAAACTTTAACTGATAATAAATGCACCTTGAGGAAAACTAATCCTTGAGGTGTTTTTATTATGCAAAATTTTAAAAAGCGAAAAACTATTTACAGAATGCTCTGTCTTGTTCTTGTGGGCATCACGGCAATTTCATTCCTTTTTATCAGCGGCAATGAAAGCAGTGACAGCATTTCCGCCATATCCCGACTCGGCTCAAGAGGAGAAGAGGTAAGAAAAATACAGACAAAGCTCAAACAGCTCGGTTATTATAAGGGCTCCGTTGACGGAATTTACGGGATTAAAACCCAGACCGCCGTAAAAAGCTTTCAGAAAAACTGCGGTATAGCCGCTGACGGCATTGCGGGAACGAAAACGCTGAAATTTCTGGGACTTGATTCTTCCTCAACTTCGGCAGGAGGTTACTCGTCGGGGGATGTCACTCTTCTTGCAAAGCTTATTGCCGCTGAAGCAAGAGGAGAAAGCTATAAGGGGCAGGTTGCAGTCGGTGCAGTTGTGCTCAACCGTGTTTCCCACCCCTCCTTCCCCGACACAATTGCAGGTGTGATTTATCAGAAGGGCGCTTTTTCCTGTGTCAACGACAGCAACTGGAGCGTATCTCCGAATGAAACCTCACGCAAAGCGGCAATTGACTGCATAAACGGATGGGATCCGAGCGGCGGTGCAATTTATTACTTCAATCCTTCAAAAACAACTGACAGCTTTATGCATTCCCGACCTGTTATCACAGCAATCGGAAGCCACCTTTTCTGCCGTTAATATGGTGAATTTCACAAGAGTTTTTGTCTATACGAACAATTGACACTGTCCGCTATATTATGCTATTATGTAAATGATATGTATAATACGGAGGTTAAAAAATGGAAAACGAAAACAAAATTCTTAATGTTTCTGAAAAGAAACACGTCTCGATGAAGGAAATGCTCATCTTTCTCATCGGAACATTCCTTATGACAACAATCACAGGTGTTGTAAACGGCTACCGTCAGGCTTATCTTGTTGACGTTCTTGTCCTTGATCCCGGCCACATTGCAACAATCAACGCCATCTGCTCAGTTCTCGGCTTCGTTCTCAGCCTTGTAATCACCATTATCGTTGACAGAACTCCCAAGCCCGGCAAACCCAAATTCAAAAACCTTGTTAAGTTCTGGTCAATCCCCTTCGGTATTACATCCGTGCTTCTTTTCTATACTCCCGATCCCATTCTCAAGAATGCTTTCCTTTCAATTGCTTATCTTGTCAGCATTCAGATGATCTATAACCTTGCAAGCGGTCTTGCAGGACATCTCAACTCAATTGCAGTTGTTATCTCTCCCAACAACAAAGAACGTGATGACATCATCTCTTACAGAGGTATTGTCAATGCAATCGGTAACTCAGCTCCCCTTGTGGTTCTTCTTGTTGCAGGTGCAATCACAGACGATGAAGGACTTCAGTATCTCGGCACTTCAATTCTCTGCTCTGTTGTCGGTGTTATCTTTATGCTCCTGGGCGCAAAGATGGCTCAGGAGAGAGTTACATATTCAAGTGAAAAACAGAATCCCCTTCTCGGCTTCAAGGATATTATCAAAAACAAATATGCTCTTATTGTTGTTCTTTCAGAATTCCTTAAGGCCTTCCGTAAAATCGCAAGCTATATGGGTGTTTTCCTTGCCGCTGCCCTTCTCGGCTCAAAGAGTAAATATATTCTTTTCAGCCTTCCCACAGGTATCGGTACCTTTGTTGGTATGATGATTGTAAAAATCCTTCTGAACAAATTCAACTCAAAGCAGATCTATATTGCTTCGGGTATTTACTCACTCATTGCAAACACAGTTGCTTTCGGCATCGGTTACCTCTATTTCACAACCGGCGCAACCTATCTTCAGATTATCTTTGTTATCACTCTTTTCCTTATCGGCCTTCAGTTCGGTGCTTCAAATCTTCTGCCCTCTCTGTTCCAGGCTGATATTCTTGAAGATCTTGAGGTCAAAACACACAAACGCCTTGATGCAAGTCTCGGCTTCATCTGCGGACTCGGCTCAACAGTCAGTTCATCAATTGCTTCAACTCTTGCTCCTCTGATTCTTCTTGCAACATCTTCAATTTCCATCATCGGATATGTTCAGCCCGAAGAAGGCGTTTATCCCGAGCAGTCAATGGAAACAAAGCTCTGGCTTCTGTTCTTCTATACAGTTGTTCACGGCATTATGATGTTCCTCGGCGGTCTTCCCTTCTTCCTTTACAAGCTTACAGGCAAGACAAAACAAGAGGTTCACGAGGCTGCACTTGCATACAGACTCAGCATTGAAAATGAAAAGAAAGAAGCTGCTGAAGTTTCAGCTTCAGCAGCTGAAGAAGCTGAAGCGATAATCGAAAGTGAGGTTTAACCAATGAAGCTTCCATCTTACCCGATTGCTACAATCGATCCCCATTTCAGCATCTGGTCAAAGGCTGACACACTCACAGAGGGAGACACATTCCTCTGGTGCGGCATCAGAAAGAAAATTGAAGCAACAGTAACAGTTGACGGTACAGCTTACCGATTCCTCGGCAAAGGAGAAGAAGCTGCAATGACTCAGACCGCAGTGCGCATCACTCCTCTTGTAAGTGAATATGATTTTACCAACAACAAAATCAATATGACCTTCCGCACCTGGTCACCCTTCCTTTTTGATGATTTCCACATCATGTCTGCTCCTGCAGCCTATCTTGAATGTGATATTACCTCAGCTGACGGCAGCAAGCACGATGTTTCAGTTTGCTTCAAGGGCTTTGAAGAGCTTTGCCAGGGCAAAAAGAAAAAGCTTGTCAGCAAATACACAGAAACCTGTGAAGGCAAAATCATTGCAAAAATGGGTCTGACAAAGCAGACTCCCCTCAATGATTCAGGTGATACCTATGCAGCTGACTGGGGATACGTCTGCCTTCACGGTAAAGAAAGCAGAGTTGTGCCCGAGGGTATTACCGCAGCTGAATCAGCAACGGCTGCCGAAAAAGCATCCTTCACCTTTATCATTGCCTATGACGATGTTTATTCAATCAATTATTTCGGACAGCACCTCAAGGGGCTCTGGACTGAAAAATTCCCCAGCATTGAGGATGTTATCACATATTTCGTAAACAACCGTGATGAGCTTTATGCAAGAGTTTGCGCTCAGGATGAGCTTGTTCTCTCTGATGCAAAGCAGTTCGGTGAGGATTATCAGAAAATTCTTGCCGCCGCAACAAGACAGATTTTTGCAGGCCACAAGCTTGTAAGAAGCCGTAAGGGACACCTTCTTTATCTTTCAAAGGAATGTCATTCAAACGGCTGCATCAACACCGTTGACGTTTCTTATCCCGCCGCACCCATGTTCCTGCTTTATGCACCCGAGCTTATCAAGGCAATGCTTGTCGGCATCTTCCGTTTTGCAAACAGCGACCTGTGGAAAGCAAAGTTTGCTCCGCACGACATCGGCAGATATCCCATTGCCTGCGGTCAGGTTTATGCTCTTAAGCCCCACATTCACATTATTCCCCACAAGGTAAGCTACAAAAAGATTTATAAAAAGAAGTCCTTCAACATTTATATGAATGAGTTCCAGATGCCCGTTGAGGAATGCGGCAATATGATCATTCTCAGCTATACATATTATCTGTTCTCAAAGGACAAGGAATTCCTTGAGAAAAACCTCGGACTTCTTGAAAAATGGGCAAGCTACCTCAAGGAAGCAGGTGTTGTTCTCAACAGAGAGCTTTGCACAGATGACTTTGCAGGACATTCCGTCAAAAATGTCAACCTTGCAATCAAGGGAATTATGGGCATTGCCTGCTTCGGTAAAATCTGTGATACACTCGGCATCACCAACGACTGCATGCAGACAGCAAAGGCTTATGCAGACAAGCTTGTTGCAGAATGTAACACTGACAAGGATTATCTCCCCTTCAGCATCAACAAAAATGAAACCTGGAGCCTTAAATATAACCTTGTATGGGATAAGCTTCTTTCCTTCGGACTGTTTGATGAAAAGCTTTACAAGGGTGAAAGTGAAAAATACCGTGCAGAGCTCAACAAATACGGCGTTCCCCTTGATTTCAGAAAGACCTTCACAAAAACTGACTGGATGCTCTGGGCAGCATGTCTTGACGAGGATGACAAAAACGTCAGACTCTTCTCTGAGGCAATTGTCAGATACCTTGCAGACACCAAGGATAAAAACTGCTTCTCAGACTGGATTGAAACAAAAGAGCCCAAACAGAGCGGCTTTGATCACCGTACTGTTCAGGCAGGTCTGTGGATGCCCGTTCTTCACAAAAAGCTTAAGGGCTGAAATCAGATATAATAAAAAAAGAAAAAGGAGATGTGAAAAATCACATCTCCTTACTTTTTATAACTCATTTTTGATAAGATCCTCAAAGCTTTCTCTTCTGACAGCAACTCTGTCCTCACCCTTACTTATCATTACAACGGGAGGTCTTGGAATTCTGTTATAGTTTGAAGCCATTGAATAATTATATGCACCGGTGGTACAAACGGCAACAATGTCATTTCTTTCGGGCTCGGGCATATTAACCTCGGGCTGAATAATGTCACCGCTTTCACAGCATCTGCCAACAACATCACAGAGGAAATCCTTTTCCTGATTCATTTTGTTTGCAAGGAAAAGTGTATAAGCCGAGCCATAAAGAGCATAACGGGGATTATCAGTCATTCCTCCGTCAACGGAAACATAATTCTTATAGCCTGTAATTTTCTTTACAGTGCCGACAGAATAAAGAGTCATACCCGCATCGGCAACAATGCTTCTGCCCGGCTCCATAAGAATTTCAGGCATTGCAATTTCAAGTCTGGATGTTTCTTTTCTGATGTGATCGGCAAGCTTTTTAATATTGGCGGGAATATCCATATAAGGATCCTTTTCCGTGTAACGAACACCGTAGCCGCCGCCCATATTGAGGAGCTGACACTTAAGACCGAATTTTCTTTCCATTGCTGCGGCAAATTCAAGCATTATGGTTGCAGCATCAAGATAAACCGAGCCTTCACTGTCAAAGACCTGAGAGCCTACGTGACAATGATAACCCATAACTGCAATGTTTTCATATCTGAGAGTTTCTTCAACAAAAAGCTCAGCCTGACCCGTTTCAATGGCAACACCGAATTTTGAATCAACCTTGCCTGTGGCAACAGCTGAATAAGTGTGAGGATCAATGCCGGGGGTAAGACGGAGAATAACCTTCTGGGTGATCCCCTTGGCTTTGGCCGTTACATCAATGATGTTAAGCTCAGAAAGGCTGTCGGCAACAAAGTATCCGACACCTCTGTCTATTGCATAAGCAATGTCGGCATCAGTTTTGTTGTTTCCGTGGAAAAATGAATTTTCCATCGGGAAGCCGGCCTTGTCAGCAGTGAAAATTTCACCCGAAGAAACAAGGTCGATGCACATATCCTCCTGCTTCATAATTTCATAAAGAGCCTTGAAGCAAGCAGATTTACTTGCAAAAGCAGGTCTGCTGTTTCCTCCGAAATGCTCCCTCATGGCTTTTTTATAAATTCGACAATTTTCTCTGATTCTGTCTTCATCCATCAGAAAAAGAGGAGTTCCGTATTTTTGGGTAAGCTCAGTTGTGTCACGCTCAGCAAAGGTGAGGTGGCCTTTTTCATTAACTGCGATATTTTTACAAATCATATTTGGTATTCCTTCTAAGTTAATTATTATAACATATGAGCAAGAAGATCGTTTCTGTCAATCATTGAAACATCAGCGGGAGCAATGTCAAAAACTGTTTTGCAGCCGTAATCCCCTCTTGCTGACATTCGACAGACCGCTCTTGCATAAGCCACAAGGACACTTCCCGTAAACTCAGGATTTGAGTCAAGACGAAGACTGTATTCAATAACCTGACTGTGACAGTTATCCTTGCCTGTAAATCCGGTACGGATAACATTGCCGCCGTGAGGAAGCTCGGAATGCTTTTCCTTCATTTCTTCAGCAGTAATAAAAGTAACCGTTGTGTCATAAGGCTCGAAATAAGCAGGCATTGTGACAATTTCACGTGTAATTTTCTCCTTGTCAGCGCCTTCCTCGGCAACAACAAAGCATTCTCTCTTATGCTTCTGTCTGACTGTAAGCTCAGGCTGAGCGCCTTCTCTGACAGAATTGACAGCCTCTTCAACGGGCACAGTGTACTGACGGGCGTCAATTACGCCCTCAATTCTGCGTATGGCGTCTGAATGACCCTGAGAAACGCCCTTGCCCCAGAATGTGTAATCCTTGCCATCGGGAAGAATTGCCGAAGCATAAAGTCTGTTAAGTGAAAACATACCGGGATCCCAGCCGCAGGAAATCAATGCAGTTTTTTTGCCTTCAAGAGCTTTTGCATCAACATTTGCACAGTGAACGGAGATGCCGGAATGATTGTCATAAGAATCAACCACGTTGAAATTTTCAGCAAGCGCGGGAGTCATCTCAGGAAGATCTGTTGCACTTCCTCCGCAGATAATCAGCACGTCGATTTTATCCTTCCAGGAAAGGATTTCAGATGTGCTGACAACGGGCACTCCTTCTGTTGCAATTTTAAGGCTTTCGGGATTGCGGCGTGTGAAGACAGCCTTCAGAGACATATCGGGATTTCTTTTGATTGCATCCTCTACGCCCTTTCCGAGATTACCGTAGCCGTATATACCAATGTTCATAACAAATTCACCTCAGATTTTCTGATAATAATTTATTATAACACCATCAAAAGCTTATATCAACAGCATTTTGAAAATTTATCAATATAAAAGCTGTCAATCGACTGTTTCATCAAGCAAAATATCAAGCATTTTTTCATAAGTACTCAAAGGAGCCTTTATGCTTCCTAAGGTAATATCAGGCTTGGCCGTACCGTGAAAATCAGTTCCGCAGCTTTCAAGAAGATTATACTTTCGGCAAAGCTCCCGGGCCTGATTTCTTTTGTCTTCACCGTAACAGGTGCAGTCGGTTTCCATACCCTTCAGTCCCCTTTCAATGAAAGCGGGAAGATATTCATCAAGCTTTTCCTTGCTCAGTTTTTCCAAAGGATGCGCAAGAATGGGAAACGCTCCGATTGTTCTGATAAAGTCAAGAGTTGTGAGAATATCACATTTATCCGAAGGAATATAATAACCCTTGTCCTCAGAAAGAATGTCAGCAAAGGCCTCGTCTTTGTTTTTGCAGTATCCCTTATCCACAAGCTCAATGGCAAAATGCGCTCTGTTGATGTTGGCAGTTTTGTCAAGGAGCTTGTCATAATCAAGCTGATATCCCGCTTTGCTGAGATTTTCAGCAAGAATGCGGTTGCCTTCCTGCTTTGATTTCTGATATTTTTCAAGGAAGGTTTCAATTTTTTTGTGGCTGCTTCTAAGAATAAACAAAGCAACAACGTGAAGGGAAACACCCTTGTATTCTGTGCTGAATTCAATTCCCGGAACAACATTGCATCCTGAGTTTTCCGATGCCCTCAGAGCTTCGTCAAGACCTGCAACAGAATTGTGGTCACAAAGGGCAACAAAGCCGAGCCCCATTTTTTCACCGAGCTCAACAAGCTCCGTGGGGGTAAGAGAGCCGTCTGAGCAATTGGAATGAGCATGAAAATCACAGTAGATTTCACTGTTTTCAAATTCACAGTGCATTTTGTATATCTTTACGCGTATCATATCCTTTTTTCTCTGATTAACAAACTCCATGACCTCTTCATCGGTCATTGAATTGCGGACACATTTGTCAATCAGTCTGCGATCCTTTTCTTCGGAAAGCATGTAAAACCATTTAAGTGACATAAGAACCTCCTTAATCTTCAAATATATCTAAATCGGTGACATCTGCATAATCCTCTTCAAGAAGCTCTTCGATGAGTTCATATACCTCAGCGTCCTGAGAGGATGCAGCCTCCTTCTTCTCTTCTCTTTCTGAGCTGTAATCGGTCTGTTTCTTTGCATCATTCTGAGCCTTTGAATCAAAGCTCTTTGCAGTCACGGATGCAAGCTCATCTTCCTCAGCGTCAAGATTCTGAGCCTTTTCTTTTTCAAGTCTGAAGTTAGTTCTGCAGGTGGCAAAGAAGATACCGAGAAATCCGAAATCAACAAGTAAATATGCTACGCTCGGAGATGTAAAGGGAACACTCGTCACAACCTTGTCAAAGCAGAAGAAGGATACATAAGCAAGTACAGTTCTCACAGTAAAGAAAATTGCTATCATCTTTACAATGATTTGGTCTGAGCCATATAAATAATAATTTTTTACCTTTGACCAGAGCATTTTGAGCATATTGATAATAACTGCGCCAACGATAAGAAAAACACCCCAGCCGTAAACTGCAAGCAGCTTGGGAAGGAAATAAAAACCGCTTTCGAGATAACTGATCTGCTCACTGCTGAAGATCTTTGTCCATGCATTTGGGAACAAGCTGCTGTTCATAATAACATTGTTCATCAATCTTCTTGTATCATCAAATCCGACATATTCGAAATCAAAGAAGAGGCCGTTTTTGAAATGGAAAATAACCTCTGCAATTCTATCGAGAGCAACATTTGAATTAATAACAATATAACCCGTACCGACAATACAAACCAATACAGCTGCAATGATTATGTAAACATAACTTCTGCGCACAAATAAATCAGATGTTATTGCCAGAGTAAACGTAATAAACACAGTCATTGTTATAATGAACATTTCCTCAAAGCCCGTCTGCAATGCGGTAAGAATAACGGGAACTGCAAAAAGCAGATAATAAATCCACTTATATTTCTGACCCGAAGAGCTTCCTGCGAACTGACCTAAGCCAAGCATTGAGAAATAAGCAATCACGTTTGCATTAATTGCATAATGAACAAGATACATATAAGGAGAGAAAATGCTGTAGGAAGCACTTGAAAATCCCTTTATAAAGGCGGCCACAGACACAAGAACAGCTGCAAAGGAAAACAGCAGAACAGCTTTTTCTTTAAGGCGTGAAGACATAAGAGCAATAACTGCACAAAAGGCTGCCGCAAAAATGTAACGGGGAATGTATTCATAATGCCCCGAGGAATTGCCGGAAGCTTCAATGAAATAAACGAGAATGCCTGCAAGAGCAAGAATAACCGGCGGAAGGAAAAAAGACAGCAGAGGTTTTGAGTTCTTTGAGAGTTTGGTTTTCATAATTAAATCTCCTTTTTCTAATATTAAAGATTGTAAGCCTTTCGTTAAAAAACAGTTCACAATTCCTTGATTCAAAAATAACACCGTTTGTTTTTATTGTCAAGTCAGATCAATGGCTAATTTGTTCACCGTCACCAAACTCCTTCATTTTAAATGAAAAAATGCTGTGCAAGCTGCTAAACCTCAAATATATCTTTTATTATAACAAAAACAGCCCGACGGCAACTGAACACAATCGGGCTGTTTACTTGTTAAAAATCAAGAGTGCTTGTACCTCTGAGCTTTTCAAGTCTGCTGATAAACTCATATTCAGTCAGAACAGTCTTTCTTACATCTGTTTCACCGAGGCTGTGACAGAGAATGCAGTCTCCCGTAAACTCCAATGCTTCGGTAAATTCTTTGTTTTCTCCGAGAGCTCGGAAGGCTCGGTCAAGAAGAATCTGATAATCATCTGAAAAGCGGTCAAAGCACACTGTGTTCCACCAGAGCTTTTTTGTGATTCGCCAACGAAGCTGAGGCAAGCCCTTTGAAGCTTTCTTTGCTTGATGTCCTGTCAGAAGGCAGATTTTTTTCTGCTTTTCCTTGCTTTTGAATTTAAGTGCCTGAAGAAAGCCCTCCATACTTTCACAGCGGACCCCGTCAAGCTCAAAGGGATGGTTTGCAAAATTTGAAAGGGAGTTTGCAGGATATTCCCCCGACGAACAGATGTTAAGCAGAACATCCTCATAAACCTTTTTTTCCTCTGTCATCTTGTCTCTCCTTTAATCAAGATTAATTTCAAATTCATAGCTGTCTTCAATTAATATAAAATCAGCATTATGCTCCCTTGCCTGAATGAGCATTTTTCTGTTATCCTCAAGCAGCTGAGAAAGGGTGCAGTATCCGTCATCAAGACGCTTTTCAATTACATTAGAATATTTCTTTATGTCGTCGAAATGATTGCGGATATAGCCTTCACTCATTATCAAGCAGATATATCTGATTGAAGCAAGATATTCCTTTTCAAAGCTTTTCTGCCAGTCAAAGGGTATATAACACCCCTCCACAACAAGATTCTGCTCATTCTCTATTGCGGTTTTAATCATTTCCGAAACAACAGGCCACAGATAAGCGGTAAGCTCAGCATCGTCACTTTCAGGAGTAAGAAGTGTATATCCGCTGCGTATCAGCCCCATTTTAAGATGATCAACCGATAAATAAGGATATTTATATTTTTCAAGCAATCTCTGAGAGAGTGCGGTTTTTCCGCTGTGAGATGCTCCCGAAATTAAAACTACCATATAAAAAACACCTCTCCGCAGGCTTTTATTTCTAAAATTATACCATGTTAAAACATCTAAATCAATATTTAACATATTCAATGTTTCTTTGTTATAATTCTTTTATAAAACAAAGGTAGGAATAATAATGCCTTTGTTGCTGTCAAAGGTATTGCTTTGCAGCCACAAAAAAAAACCGCTTCTTAGTCTGACGGCGCAAGAAGCGGTTCTTATTTATATCAGGTTAAATAACAAGCTTTTTGTTATCTGCTTGTTGCCATTTCAGCAAGTCCGAGCCAGAATTTTTCATAACCTTCGGGATAATCATCAGTTGTTCCGCAATAATCACCGTGATCCATTCCATCCATTGTTTCAAGATAATACCAGGAACCGGGCTTAATGCTTCCCGATTTCAAAGACTCTTCATAAGGGAATGCATTATCTGCTTCATCAAGAGGATAAAGAGCGCTCTTCAGAGGTACCATACCGTCATTGTTTGCCCAATCCTTATCCATCTTGATTCCGTCAATGGTAAAGCCCTGACTCATAATGAGAAGAGAAGTTGTTGCATTAAAAATGGGAGTTGTGTCATGGGTCTTTTTCTGTCTGCCCCACTGGTTTTCCTCTGTTACCGAGCCTGAAACCGAATAATAATAAGTGTCCGGACTCATTTTTATCATTTCGTTGAGCTTCTGTGAGCCGCCGACTGTGAGGTCAACACCAGCATTATCCCCTGACTTAACATAATTGAAAATTCTTCTTAGACTGAAATCGGTTTTTCCTGTTTCTTTATCGGCGCTGAGTCCGAAATGAGAAAGTGCAAGATCGGAATACATACCGAATCCGTCGTCAGAAAAAGCACTCTTGAAATTAACTGACGCTGCAATGAAAAACAGCGGTATAACGGGGTCAACGATGAGATTTGCAATCTGTGAGCCGTTATGACAGCCTGAAAGTGTTATAACACTGTGAACCGCCTTGCTGTGTCCGCCCGTAAAAAGAGGAGAGGTTTCTTCTCCCGTTGCGGCAATCTCAGATTGATCACCGAAGGCCATAAGAGAAGCAAAAAGTCTGCTTGCAGGTCCCCCAAAGGAATGACCGATAAGATTAATGGGCTCATCAACGGACCATTTCCTGCCCATAAGAGGTGTTTCCTCAAAGCTTCTGCCGTATCTCTGATGATTGTGAGCTGCCGAATGAGCTTCACCGTAATCAACAACTGTACCTGTAAGCTGCGCATAAAGCTCACAGGCTCTGTCCCAGGCACTGTTTACAGGTCCCACAGACGCCGCATAAGCTTCATATCCGTTTGCCGTAAGGAATTCAGTAAAATTACCCTCACCCTCACTCATACCTGCTCCTGCGCCCCAATAGGGATAAATTTCGGTGATTTCGTCATACTGTCCCCAACCGCCGAGACCGTGAACAAGCACAAAAGGATAACTGTTATCTGTTTCAGTTTCTTTCTGAGCAAATGAAACCACGCTGAAGCAGGAAATAAGCATAACGGCAAACAAAACTGTTGCAAGTGATTTTTTTATAAGCTTCATAAAAATCCTCCTTATTTTTTTATATTTAAAAATATAACTGGCCTTTAGTATAGCATAGGAAAATTAATTTTACAAGACGGAATATTAAGCAATAAAAGCTTTTATTCAAGAGTCTCTGAGTTGTGAAGCATAAAATGAAGCAAAAGCATTTCTGCAACAAGAGAAATTGAAATCAGCAAGCCGACGGCAGAAAAATATTCAAAGCCGAGCATCAAAGGCGCAAAGGATATAATAATAGCAGCAACAAGCACAAGCTTTGCCTTCTTTGCGAAATTCAGCTTTCCCGTAACACAATAAAGCACAAGAAGAACAACTTCAATGCAGGTTAAAACCGCTGTGATAAAGGGTGCAAAATTTGCATACCCGTAAGGTATAAGACTGAAATAAGAAAAGGTTTTTCTTAATACTGAGTCTGCGTCATCCTTAAAAATGCACACCGCACCATAAGGTAAAATTTCAAGTAACAAGGTAAAAAAAGGAACAATCAGATAAAGAAATCTTTTTTTCATCAGTCAACCTCCTTATTTTCTGCTATAAGCCGAAATGTATAATCCACAAATTATCTATTAAAGCTTTTTCTGATAATTCTTTTAGCTCAGCCAAGGAAGAAACATCCTTGACAACATCAATAACAGCCTTTAAAGAGCAGGGTGGAATTAACGTAATACCGCAATAAGCAAGACCTTTTCCTTTTACATCAATTGTGTGCCAATAAAAATCAATGTTATTCAAGTCCGCAACAACAAGCTCTAGGTAATCATCCTTAACAGAAATACAGTTATATTTATGTGCCTCATAATCATCATAACGTCGGCCTTTTTCGGGTGCAACAGACATAATTCCGAATTCGTGTTTGGCCATTGAATCACATCCTTATTAATATCCTTTAAATTAATTATATCATTATAAAAGGAAAAAATCAAACAACATCTCTTAGAGGAATTTGTTTTATCTGCAAAATCATGGCTGACCGTAATTTTGGGCGTAATAATCCTCAATGGCAAAAAGCCCCTGCCCCAAGGAGCACGGAAAAACACAAGGACTTATTACACAGCTGTAAAGATTTTCATCCTTATCTTTAAATTCAATCAGGTAATCACCAAAAGCATCAGCATACTCCACTTTGACACACACTAATTCCATTTCGGGAAAACGATCATTGACATAATGTGTACCCCAGGCTTGTGCTATTTTCTTCGGAGCAATACCGCTGAGCCACAAAACCGAAAGGATAATTACAAGAACTGAAATTATTACTTTTTTCTTTTTCATATTGCTACCTACCTTATTTTTGTTAATAAAATTCTAGCATACACCGCTGCTGTTAACAATAACCGTCGAGGAAACTTAAGATAATTGTAAGAATTCTTCTTGTCCTGCTGAATTTCAGCGTCTGTCAAAAGCATAACCTGTTTGCTGTTTTTATTAAGCCCATTGAAAAAAGTATCTGTTTGTTTTATAATATAAAAAAAGGAGGAATTACATATGAAAAAGATTATATCTCTGCTTTTAAGCATGCTTATGCTTGCAGCCTGTTTTTCTTTGCCCGTACACGCTGAGGAAAACACCTTAAGGTTTAATAAGGCCGGAAAGTTCACCATTTTAAACATTAGTGATATTCAGGACGGATATCCTCTTAATCCCCTCACAAAAGATTACATTGAAAAAACACTTGATGCGGTAAAGCCTGACCTTGTTATTCTCACGGGTGACAATATCTCAGGTTACGATGTTCCCGAGAAAGAGGAAGCAGAAAAAGCCATAAGAGAGTTTATGGATATTTTTGAAGAAAGAAGCATCAAGGTTGCTGCTGTTTTCGGAAACCACGATGATGAAGAAACAAAATCCACCAAAGAGCATCAGCTCTCAATTTATGAAAGCTATGACTGCTATGTCGGAGAAAAAGGCTTTTGCTTTGAAGACAGAGTCGGCACCTATAATCTCCCCATAATGAAAAGTGACGGAAGCGGATACGGGTTCAATCTCTGGCTCACCGACTCAGGTACTTATAACACCGAAAATGATTACGGCGGTTATGCCTGTGTTTACAAAGAGCAGATAGAATGGTACAAGGAAACTGCAGCAAAGCTTCAGGAAGAAAACGACGGTAAGATTGTTCCCTCAATCAATTTCCAGCACATCATCGTGCCCGAAATTTATGATGCCTTAAAGCAGGTTAAGCTTTTATGGTTCGGTAGAATTATAAGAAAAAAGAATCCCCTTAATGATACAACAAAATATTATGTGCTTCCCGACGGTGCAAAAGGTCAGCTCAGAGAGTACCCCTGCCCTCCTTATTACAATAACGGGCAGTACGATGCCATGCTTGAAACAGGTGACGTTCTTGCAACAGTAAGCGGACATGACCACGAAAACTCTTTTGAAATTGATTATAAGGGAATCAAAATTATCAATACGCCCACCATTAGCTTCAATGCATATAATGATATAAATGTTGGTTCAAGAGTTTTTGTTATTGATGAAAATGATCCAAAAAACTTTGAAACCTACTGCCTTACTTATTCTGATATATATACAGAAGGTGATAAGCTTTACGAAGCCCGTATTCTTTATAACATTGATACAACAGGATGCTTCACAAAGCTTTACTGTCTAATAAAAATTGCCAAGGCTGATAATATGAGCTTTAAGGAATTTATTTTAGGCGTAGGAAGAATAATTAATGAGATTCAGTTGTTTTAAATAAATATAAAAAGGACATCGTTAGGATGTCCTTTTCTTTTTTTCGTGCCTCAAACAGGTGATTCCCCTGATAGGGGAAATGTCACGAAGTGACAAAAGGGTAATAGAGAGCGAAGCGAGCCGTAACTCGAACCTGTGACACCATCGACTTGCGGTACCCAAAGTTTTGTTGCGCCTTGGAGCGGCGCCAAAACTTTGACCGCTGCGCTGTTCAGACGTTGCCTGTATCTTCCGCAGGAAGCGGCAACGCCTGAACCAGTTAACAGCCGCAGATACGTCTGTGGAAACACGGTGGAACAGTGCGAGAGAACTGTTGAGAAGCCAAAAGAAAAAAGACAGACACCCTTTTGGGTATCTGTCTTTTTTGGCGCCTCAAACAGGACTCGAACCTGTGACACCGCGGTTAACAGCCGCGTGCTCTACCGACTGAGCTATTAAGGCTTAAATGATTTTACCACCTTAGTTTTCCTAAGGTGGTATTGTGTCGGCATCGCCTTATCTT
>JAZRTP010000003.1:0-72142 GCA_045652105.1 Acutalibacteraceae bacterium | reverse complement strand
AACCACACAAAAACAGCGTTGCAGAAAGGGCACACATTACCCCAACTGCAACGCTTATTTTTATAACCCCTTATACTACAAGGCTTTACGGCTATAAATTAACAATACCACCATCGATACGATTGTATCAACAGTGGTACTAGATTTGGCGGAGAGCAAGGAATTCGAACCCTCGAACGGTTTATCGCCGTTACACGATTTTCAATGTGCTTGCTCGACTCCCCCGAAACCCTTATAAAATAAGGGCTTTTCGGCAATTTAGTCTGCTAAAGAAACCGCTGTTTCGTTGGCGAGAAGGTCGTCTGAAAGGGCATTTTAAGCACTTTTCAGAAATGGCGTCAAATGGCGTCGGAAACCTAATTAGATTTATCTATTATAAAAGAATCAGCCTGAGGTCACTTTTTTCCTTAATTCGTGTAACTTTTTCAGGAAAATATCTTTCCACCTCTTCTGCGCTCAATAAAAATATCCTGTCCTGTGTATGAATATCAGTACAATTGTAACCTGCACAAGGCTCCTCAGTAATAAATGTAGTCGTTACATCGGTTTTTATTATACTCGGCTGTTCGTAATGGCTGAACGCCTCGTTTATGAAATCTGCATTTCAATGCCGCGATACATTGTGATTTTCTGACCACCGTTATAAATTGCGCCCGTATAAATATCTGTCCATCTTCCTTCAGGAAGCCATACCTCTGTTGATGCAAGATAGGTTTTTGAATTTATCTTTCGTGTTATAGGTGCAACCATAAGCTCTGAGCCGAAGAGATATTGATTTTTAACCTCATACGCCTCCGGCGCCTCAGGATATTCATAATACATAGGCTCGCAAAGAGCTATACAGTTCTTATGTGTACGGTAATTCATTGAGTAAAGATACGGGATAAAGGAGTGACGCTGACGAAGACACTCAGTAACAATAACCTCAGCCTGAAAATTATGCTTCCAAGGTTCTTTACCCATAAATTCATTGTTTGTTGAGTGAAGCCTCATAATAGGATTGAAAAGGCCGTACTGCACCCAACGTATGTAAAGCTCATCATCCTTGCTTTTTTTCATATGCCCGCCGATGTCGTGACTCCACCAGGTATAGCCCACATTAGTGGCAGTATTGGTAAAATAAGGCTGGAAGCGAAGACTTTTCCAGGAAACATGTGTGTCACCTGAGAAGCCGAGAGGATATCTGTGAGAGCCTACCTCAGCGAAACGGGAAAGGATAAGAGGTCTCTTTTCTCCTGTTTCATTGGCAAGCGTACGATAATGATTGAGTGCCCAGAGAGGGTCAAGGTTTTTCATCTTTGAGTTTTTGCCCTGTTGCCAGTCAATCCACCAGAAATCAACTCCGTCATTTTCGTAGGGCTTGTGGATAAGATTAAAATAAGCATCTACAAATTTCGGGTCTGTAATATCAAATTCAATTCTCTTCTTTGTGGCGGGGTCAACACCCATAGCCTCTGCAACCTGAGGATACATATCCTCGAAAAAACGTATGCCCTGAGCAGGATGAAGATTAACAGTTATGCGAAGATTCTTTTCTTTAAGCCACTTAAGGAATTCCTTGTAATCAGGGAAAAGCTCTGTGTTCCAGCTGTAACCTGTCCAGCCGTCGCCTTCAAAAGCAGTGCCGTCAGAATTACCGAAACGTTCCTTTACATCTACCCAGTGCCAGTCCATATCTATAGTAGCAACGGTAAGAGGAATTTCTTTATCAATGAATTTCTGCATAAGGTCTTTGTATTCCTGCTGAGTGTATGCCTTGTATCTGCTCCACCAGTTACCGAGACAGTAACGGGGTACAAGAGGCACCTGACCGCAAAGAGAGAAAAAATCCGTAAGACAGCCTCTGTAATCGTGGCCGTAGGCGAAATAATATTCATCCTTGGTCATCATTCTTTCACCGACAGTGCCGTCCTCATTGAGAATAAGACTCTTGCTGTCATCAATGACGGAAACACCGTTCGTTGACATAAGTCCGTTTCCGATTTTTGTTCTGCCGTCAACATCGTCAAGAGTACGGTATGTACCCTTGAGGTTGCCGCTTTTAAATTCCGAAACTTTTTTCCCGTCGACAAGTGAAATGCTTGCCATTTTTCTTTTAGCGGTATCATATTCGTAAACAGTATCAGAGGTTGAAATAATGACCGTATCACCGTTTTCTTTTATATCAAAGTCCGGTTTATCAAAATTTCTGTTTATAACAGACTGTGTAGCTTCATCGGTAAAACTACCGTTTTTGTTATATTCGACTCTCAGAAGTCTTGATGTAAGAACCGAAAATCTTATGTTGTTTTTAATAAAAACAAACTTATCGTCAGTTTTACTGTCCGACTTCCATCCGAATGTTTTTAAAAAGTACTCTGTTGTGTTGTTCATAGCTTTTTCCTCTTTTGCTTCAATCATTTGTTCAAAGACCTTATGGAAGAGTTCTGTTATGGGGAAATGTTATGTTCTAATTTAAATCAGAGTTTTAAATTCTTCATAAGCCTTGGGGTTTGCAAAAATAATATCGTTCGGCGTTGAAAGACTGATTTCCTTGCCTTCGTAGTTTATTACTATGCCGCCGGCTTCTTTTACAATCAGTGTTCCGGCTGCAATATCCCAGGGCTGCAAGCCTTTCTCGAAGAACACCTCACCTCTGCCGCAGGCTATCATACATATATCGTAAGACGCCGTACCGCTTCTGCGAATATCACGGGAAAGATCAAAGACTTTTCTTAAAAGTACAAAAGTTTCATCTGTATTTTCAGGGTGATAAGGAGATGTTCCGAAAAGGGCAAGTCCGTCTGATAGCGGACGTTCACTCACTTTTATTCTTTCAGAGTTTAAATATGCACCACTGCCTTTTTCAGCGCTGAAAATCTCGTCGGTGTAGGGGTTATATACAACACCTGCAATAACATCGTTTTCCTTGCAAAGTGCAACAGAAATGCAGCTGCAACGGTAATCCTGCATAAAATTTGTTGTGCCGTCAATGGGGTCTATTATAAAACGCAAACCATTGGTTGAAAAATCATTTTCGGCCTCTTCACCGATAAATTCAGCATCAGGGAAGGCCTTGCCAAGCTCTTTAAACAAGAAATCCTGTACAGCAACATCGTACTTTGTTACAAAGTTTTTCTTGCCTTCCTTGGCAGTTATACTACTTTCCTGATTATGTGCAGCAAGAATAATTTTTCCTGCTTCTTTTACTATGTCGGTTATTGCTTTGATCATAATTTATCATCCTCTATTAATTTTTGATTTTTTATTCAGTGCTGCCGATACAAAGCAAAGGATAAATGAAACAGCAGTAAATATCAAAATACAGATAAACACATCGTTCCAGCCCTTTGTATCTGCGATTTTGCCCAGCATCGATGTTGCAAGAGTGCTTCCTATATAGCAAAAAGTATTGAGAAGCCCTGCTGAAAATCCCGAATCAATTTTATCTCTTGAATAAAGCGGTACAACACTTGTTATAACATTATTCACTGCTGACATAAGGCAGGCGATGCCGCCGAAAAGCATAAGGGTAAGGGGTACTGATTTAAGATTAAGTGTCAGTATTATAAGCACAGTAAAAATTATTGTGATGAAATAAAAAATACCGTTAAGAGCATTTTCATCCTTCTGTTTTTTATGAAGTGCATTTACTAAAGATGTACCGAAAATTGACAGCACCGGAAGAAGCAGCGTAACAATTATTGAAAGTGATGAAGATACACCGAATTCCTCTTTCAGAATTGAGGGCACCCAAGTGGTTATGCCGTCTTTTATGAACCCGTTCGATATTGCCGATATGAGTATAACGGTGATACTTATAATAAATACCGGTGTAAAAGATAAGTTGCTTTTTACTTTTCTTTCGGCAACTTCTTTTTCTGCCTTTTCTTTTTTGACGGTACTCATTCCGATAAACCATAAAACTGCCACAGCACCCACAAGCACTGATGCAACATAAAATATAGTTGTCCAGTCAAGTCTGAGATATGAGAAAAGAGCAGCAAGGCCATAAGCGGCAAATGTACCTGATGCGACAGTTGTGCTCATAACCATAACTGCTTTTGAAAGCTTGCTGTCGGCAAGATTATCCGATAAGGTTTTGATAAGGGAAGACCAGAGAATTGACTGAAATGCACCGTTCAGGAACCAAAGATATTTCATAGAATCTATTCCCTGACAAAAGGTCATAGCAAGGTTGATTGTGCAGGATGCTGCTAAAGCTACGGTAACGGAATATTTAGTATTATATTTTTTCGAAAGCAGACCGTTTATAAGTTGACCCGCACCGTAAGCGAAAAAGAAAAATGAGCTGACAGTTCCTGCCGCCTCTTTAGTTGTACCCATCTGAGACAGAATTTCAACCATTGAAGCGTTATAGTTAAGCCTTCCTACATAAGCAACCGTATAAGCTGCCCAACAGAGAAAAATAAGGAAATTTGATTTTTTGTTACTTAAAGAATTCAACATCTTATTCACCTGTACCCATAATTACCTCTTTGTCAATTTTGCCGTTGAATATATTTCCCTCTGTCAACAGTTTATCCTCATTGGGATTTTCAAATACAACTCCGTAATTTGGCGAATCGGTTTCTTCAGGTGACACAAAAAAGTTATTCTTTATTTCAACATCGTAAACCTCAGGTCTGAAGATTATATATCCTCTGCTTTTGCCGTATAAACCAGAAGCACCATCAAAGATATTGTTTTCGATAACTATATTATGATGTCCGCAGTCTCCGTGGTGGCCGACAGCAGGAAAACCTGCACACTTGAAAATATTATTTGTGATTGTGATATTACGGCACACGGTATCATCCTTGCAAAAATCTATCAGAGTTCCGTCGCAGTTATAAACGGGACCGTAGGAGCCGTCACGGGCAAGGTCAAGCTGTATCTGCTCATTAAGAAGGTTTTCAGGGATGAATGTATATGTAGGTCCGTCAAAAACACAGTTTTGTACTACCGCATTTTCAGTTGAGTTAATCTCAATCATATGCCACGTTGAGCAGTGACGGAAACAGCATCCTTCAATACGGATATTACGGCAGTGTACCGTATTGACAAGAGTTGATTTTTCGGTTATATCTGCATTACCGTCAAAGATACCTCCCGAAATAATAACATCATGTGTACCCTCATAGCCGCTCCATTCAGGCTCTGAATAGGAAGCGAGAAGGTATCTTGTTACCGGTTCACTGTCCTTGCTTCTTAAAATAACTGCATTGTCAGACAGTTTGAAAACCTGATTGGAATAGAAAATCAGAGAGGTAGAAACAAGATAGATTCCGTCGGGGAAATACACTGTACCTCCGTTTTTAACTTTGTCTATACACTCCTGAAGAGCTTTTGTATCATCGTGAATGCCGTCGGCATATACACTCTTATTGTTTAAAACATTTATAAAATTCATATAATCACCTTAGAACATACTGTCATTTGTTCTGTGAAACAACAACCTCTGCAGTGTCTGAAACATCTTTCAATTCACTCGGAGCACCTTTCAGTGCAGCATTTCCTGCTTCTGCCCTCTGCTTGAGAACTTCCATAATATGGGCGTGCTTTTCATCTGTGAAATCCCACATAAAAAGATACGGAAGCGCCATCAGTACGTATCCCACAAGGTCAAAGCCAATACCGATAAGCATACACTGAACTCTGACATCACTCATATAAAGCACATCCCAATCAGAGGTGAATCCTACACGATAGAACATAAGCGGAATAATGAGAGAAACGAGGGTTGTGATGGGTGTTGTAAACCAAGTGATGATTTTTTGGTATTCTTCAAGTCTTTCGCCCGAAATATACATCTGATAATCGGTGATTCTGATTTTTGTGTCCTTCTGTGCAATAGCAACTGCAGATTCAAGGAGATTAGCCAGGAACATTGCAAGATAGATTGCAACACCGCAAAGAATATGCATGTTTCCGAGGAAAAGAATGGCAATGATATACACACCGTTTCTGATTGCGTAGACGATATACTTAAAAATTATAAGCTGCTTGAACTGGAATCTCTTTCTTATCCACGGAGCAAGAAATTCTCCCGGATTGCCTGAAATTTTAAAAAGTATTTCGCAAAGCGAGAAGATAAGTCCTGTTTCACGCCAGGTATAAATGAGAAGGATTGTTTTCATATCAAGCATGCCGTTGCCGAGAGCGTCAAGCAAGGTTGCAATCTGGTCAATCCAAAGATATTTGTTTTTGAAGATACCTGAAACGCAGTGCCAGAATGAAAGATATTCCCTGTTTTCGACGGGAGGCATCGGAATTCTTTCCTTGATATTTCGAAGTCCTATGAACATAACTCCCGACGATGCAATGAAGAATATTGGGAGAAGATATCTGAACATTCCGATATCCTTGATGCCGTCAAGGAACATTGCGCCTGCGAGGGTCGGAAGAATAACATTTACGATATTCTGAACAAAATGGCTGATTTTAACAGGGAACGAACGTACATACAGTCTTTCTTGCGGATTGGGGCTGATATTATCTGCAACAGACTGTGTAAAGCCGACGTAATTGAATATTGTGTAAAGCTGGAAAAGAAGATAAAGAGTCCACACTCTGTCCGTGAGCGGAAGCTCATAAAGCGGAAGAGTACAAATAAGCACAACAACAATGAGACACTGAATAACATTTGCATATGTGAAAATTTTGTATCTGCCGAGTTTTTTGAGGAGCTTTTTTCTTATAAGAATATTTCTGAAACCGCTCCAACCGTTTGTCAAAAAATGCGCACCGAATATTTTGAAAATGTTGAAGCTGTTGATACCTTTCCAACGGGTATCTAAGATGTTGGCAATGCCATCGGGAAGAACAAAGGAGAAATCAAATATAAGCATCAGTAAACCCAAAACAGCAAAGATCAGATATACTGCATTATATTTGCGTTCAATTTTTTTGGGAAGGAAACCTAAATTTGCATCAACACCCATGGTCAGGAGATTCCAGAAGTATGTTGTAGCAATGAAAAATACGTTTATCGCACTGAATGTAAGCAGCGGAATTTCGTAGTAATATGCAATCAGATAACATCCCGTACCGAAGGTAAGGAAGCTCTTAAGATAATTCAGGGTGTAATCACCGCCGACCGCGGCAAAAATTGAAAAATACTCTTTATACGGAACATGTTTTCCCTCAGGAGGAGTGTTCCAGTATTTTTTCATTTCCTGAAAAATATTCATTTTATTTTTGCTTTCGGATTTTGCCATCAGTTTTCGCCGCCTTTCTCAAGAAGTTCGTTTATTCTTTGGTTTGCATCGTCACGGGTTTTGCCGTATTGTTCCTTCGGAGCAACATTAACAACAACCTTTTTAATATTTTTGGGAAGCCAGCCATCACCAAAGTTTATCTGATCTTCACTCTGTGCGCCCATATAGAATTCTTTGAGATTAGAGCAGGAATAGAACGCAAAGCTTCCGACTTCTTTAACCGAAGCAGGAACATACATAACAGGTGTCATGCCCTGACAATAGCTGAATGCGTCAGAGCCGATTTTCTCAAGTCCGTCAGGAAGTGTAACAAGAGCAATCTTTTCACACTTAAAGAAAGCCATATCGCCGATTTCTTTAAGCGTTGAGGGTATATTCACTTCTGTGAGTGTTGCATTTTTATAAAACGCACACGCACCTATTCTTTCAACACCTTCGGGAATTGTATATGAAGTTTCTGCCTTTTTGATAGGATAGACAATAAGCTTTTTCATATCCTTGGTGTAAAGTACGCCGTCAACCGAAGTGAAGTGTTCATTCTCTTTGTCAACCTCAATCGACTTAAGCTCTTTACAGTAGAAGAACGAGGTTTCATCTATGTATTCAACATCTTTGCCGATGTAAATGATTTCAACATATTCGTCGGTGTTCATCGTGAATTTGCCTACTGCCGAAACAGGCCTTGAGGTATCGGGATTATTGCCGTTTTCATCACGAACATAGTCAATATGTACCTCTTTGGTTGAGTTGTTTCCGTTAAAGCCAAAAAGCACCCAACCTTCAACGGAATATTCGCTTTCAGGCGCCGTATGATATTCATACTCAAACGGCGCCCTTGCCATTGAAACAAATGAAATAATAACGGATGCGATGATAAACATCACCAATACAATTATAAAGGTTGCCTTTTGCCATGTTTTCATTACTAATCACTCCTTAAAAAGTTCGGATAATGATGCATTTTAATTGCACATATCCATACATATTTTAAGATTAACATATTTTATTTAAAGTTACAATATAATAAATCACAGCAAATTTATGAATTATCACAAATAACTGTTGTTAGTGGAATATTTGCGAAATCAACAAAAATAATTAAAAATATACTATTATTTTTTAAAACAAGTACAAAAAGTTTATGTTGATCACTATTTTCACAGATTTTTCATTGCTTCTCACACCGAATAATGATACAATCAAATTATAAATTATCACATTATTCACCGTTATTATAAGCAACTGACAGGAGTGTATTTTTTTGAATTTGAAAAGATATGAAAATGTTTGTGAATACTATTCCCACATGAACGATGAAAATCCTCTTAATATTACCGCTGTGGGAGAAAGTTTCTGGTGTGACAATTGTTTTTTTGAAAGAAGCTCTTCACAAATTACTGCAATCGAGTTTGTTGTCAACGGAAACGGAGTTCTCGAAAACAATGGGCAAAAGTATCATCTTGGTCCCAAAGATGTTTTTTTATTAAGAAAGGGCACCAATCATAAGTATTACAATGCAAAAAACAGTACACTTCATAAACTTTTTATTACTTTAAGCGGTGAGTTAGCCGAGATGTTGCTTGAACAGTATTTGCCCGGTCATGATTATGTCTTTCACAACTGTGAGCTTGAAGAGCTTTTCGGAAAAATGTATGAAAAAGCTAAAAAAGTATACGGCGATGATTATTCTCTTTTTGTTGCTGAAATGACACCGGAAATTATAAAGTTGATTATTGCCCTGCGCAATTATGCATCAAACGAACATAAAGACCCCGCCTATTTAATGAGAGAATATCTTGACTCACAGATAATGCAAAGTTTTTCGCTTGAAAATATGTGCAAAAAATTCGGCTACTCAAAAAATCATATAATTAACAAATTTTCCGAAAAATTTGATATTTCGCCTTATCAGTATTACACTACGAAAAAGCTGGAAACCGTTAAAATGTATCTGTTAAATACTAACTACTCATTATCTGAAATCGCAGAAAAAATGTCTTTTTCTAACCAACAGTATTTTTCTTCGTGGTTCAAATCCCTTTGCGGAATGTCTCCTTCAAAATTCAGGAATAGTTGCAACAAGGCTAATTCACAATAAGCCTTGAGCAGCCCGTTGTAAGCTGTTATGTTTTGTGTTAGCGTATAAATTTGTAGGAATTATTTTTTGATGTTGCTGAACTGTCACTGTAAATTAAATAACGAAACAAAAAGTCCGGATCAAAAATCCGGACTAAATTATTTTTATTGATGTTCCATCATCTTCTATTAAGCTAATTTCCGGGTGTTCAAAACCGGGTTTATTAGGCGTATGATGGGTAAAATGTCGGCGGTGTTTTTAACTTATAATATTGTTATCTCTCTTGCATTTCCTCTGTCACCGCGGTTTGTTACATACTGCACTGTACCGCCGGGAAGTCTGCTTTCAAAGGAAAAATGCAAATGAGAATCTGTGATGTGCAGGATTTTCATCGGTTTTTGGAGACCCATTTGTATAGTGGTTTTCTTAATTCTAATCAATTTTTACCTCACCTTCAAGAATGTCATCATGATATCTCAATATTTTATTATACAAGTTCTGACTCGTGGTGCTTTTTTGAAGCTCCACCGGAGCTTCATTCACTACCGCTCCTACTTCGAATCCCTCTTTTGATTCTATCGAAAAATAAAAGGTAACTCCTTGCGGAATTACCTTTCATTTTTTGGCGGAGAGCAAGGGATTCGAACCCTCGAACGGTTTATCGCCGTTACACGATTTCCAAGTGCTTGCCCGATAGCCCCGAAACCCTTATAAAATAAGGGTTTTCCGGCAATTTAGTCAGCTAAAGGAAACGCTGTTTCGTCGGCGAAAAGGTCGGCAGAAAGGGCATTTTAAGCACTTTTCAGAAATGGCGTCAAATGGCGTCAAAAACCTCATATTTGATGTACGGCACTGTATTCGATATCATTTCATACCTATTTAACCCATCCGTCAAGGCAAGGGTTTGTAAGTATGTACACTAATCTTTTTGACATATTTCCATACCTCTTTATTGCAATATAAGTTCAGCAATTTCCTCAGCGATTTCTTCCACTGTTTCCTGGCTTGTGTTTCGGGCAACTTTATCAGCCAAAGAAGGACTATAGTCGATAACTTCTTGTTTGGTTATATCATGCCAAATCGGCAAAAGTATTTGCTGCCCTGAAATTGCTTTCGTCATTAATCCATCTAATTCATAATTTGTCCAACCTTTTTTGATAAATGACCTTGAAATTACAACAATACCAAACTTGCTTTTTGACAGACCTTGATCTATCTTTCTCCTCAAACTATCACCAATTTTAAGCTCGAATTCATCATACCAAACATTGATGCCTCTATTTTTCAGAGCAATTGCCAACGGTCGAACTACAGCATCCTTATCTTCAGATGCATGTGATATAAATACATCATATTCTTTATTGGAATCTGTGGTATCAACATAGAGGTTGGTTTCTTGTGTAAGCGGGAGTTGTTCTCTTGCTGTGGGCAACATACCCGACAGTACTCTTGCGCTATGCTTTACTTTTCCTGCATAACCGCCCAAATCTATTGTAAGATACCAATGTCCTGAAGAAGGCACAGTAACACGGTAAGGACTTCTTGTGACATAACCTCCGTAATAGCGATGTCTTCTTCTATTCTTATAATTATTGTAATTTGTAGAGTCCATAAGTCTTACATTTGCTGCTGCAGACAGTTGAACCTCTACTACTCTACCTTTATCTAAATGTCCGAAATCATAATATGAAAAATTCAAATCTTCATCTCCTATTTTTTAAACACAAACAAATACTCATGTGCAATCAGTAAAAAGTTATATTTCACACTATTTGTTTTCCAATATCCAGTAGCTTTGCAGTTGTGCTGTTCTTTGATAATCAATTCTTTTAGTTTGAAGCCCGCATCTTCATAGATTCGCATAACATCAAAAGACATGGGTATCATATGACCTTTTTGGCGTGTATCACCCATAAGAACTGCACAAAACTTATCTTTTTTTAAAACACGGTGGCTCTCTGCAGCCACTTTTTTCATTTCTTTAAGGAAATCTTTAACTTTCAATAAAGATAAGTCTTCAGGTATATCTTCGCTATACTGAATGATATCAGCATAGGGTGGATGCGTGCATACCAAATCAATGCTTTCATCAGGAATAAAGTCAAGATTTCTAGCATCACCCTTGTGTAAATAAACTTTACCATTTGCACCTTCGTGTTCAAATTCCGTTTTTTCTTTACAACGAGCAAGTGCAACATCATTTACATCAACACCGATGATGTTTCTGTTAAGCAGCTTAGCTTCAACAAGAGTGGTTCCTCCACCTGCAAATTGATCAAGAACCAAATCATTTTCCTGAGAATAACGAAGCATTATGTTTCTTGGTATATAAGGCGACCAATTACCTCGCCACTTTGCATCATGGGTGGCCCAATCTCCTCTTTTCGGAAAGGTCCAATGAGTTGTCATCTCAAGCTCAAAATCATCAGGTTCCCATTTAGTAATTTTCTTTGTCATTATTTAAAAACCTCACTAATTATACCTTCTTCCAAATCCTTAATATTGTAGATGTGTTGCATAACATCAAAAGTTTCTTCAAGATTATTTCTTGCGCTTGTCCAACCCTTGCCATCAGTAAACCAAACAAATGTGAAGCCATCAATCTCTTCTGTTTCCCATGCAAGAGTTTTATAACTACGTGCTGTTTCGTTTAATTTACTTCCGCCGCTACCATAGAAATTAGTTTCGATACCATAAATCATATCAGGTGTTTTGATTACAAAGTCAAAGCGTTTTTCCATCTTTCCTTTATTTGAAATGGCAGATAAATCTATATCCCATTTATCAGTTATCTGATGAATGTACATTTCTTTGAAATAGTTGACATCTTTAATAAATCCTGCTTTTTGAATAAAGCTTTCAACTAAATCTTCCATAAGATGTCCGCCACGATTTTTTCGACCGTTAGAATCAAGACCGGTTTCAACACCTGTAACATAATCAACCAAGTTATTGACGATATGATTTTCCAACAAATCAAAAAGGCCGGTTTCTCTCATAAAATATTTGTATCTATTGTGGAATTTGTGACTATTGGGTGGATATTTGCTAATATCTTTGAAGTTGTAATCAAACCGGAAAACATAACCACCATTTTCGTCTTGACAATATATTTCGTTTGCTCTGACAGCCAAAAGTAAAGGTATGCACTTTAGTACTTCGGGGTATTTTTTTATAAGATTTTCAAAATCTGCTTCAATATTCTTAGACCCAATGAGTGAATTTAGTATATTAAGCTCAACCTTAATATTTTCTACATTTCTGTGAACCTTTTCAAAATCTATGTAGTAACCATAGTCTGCTATACTATCACGAAATCCTGATAACCATGTATTAAAATCTCTGTTCATATACTTCCTCCTTAAAAATTGCTAATAAGCAACTCTTTAATTTTTCCTCTTGCTTCACTATTACAGTTAATCATTCTTGTTGCTTCAACTCTTTTGATATTATGAGCTGAATAAATATTGTCAAAGAAATCATCTTCTGTATTTGAGTTTTTTGGATCTGAGTTGCTAATCACAACCTTTGCTCCCTTTTTGTGCATTTCATCAACAAATCTTGCAAGTTCAATCTGTTCTTCATCATTAAACAAGTTTTCTGTATATGCGGTAAAGCTTGCAGTGTCAGTAATCGGTCTGTATGGCGGATCAAAATAAACAAATGTATTTTCATCAATAAACTCTGCTGACTCTCTGTAATCACCACATACAATGGTAACTCTTTGCAGTTTCTCCGATACTGCACGAAGATTCTTTTCATCACATATCATAGGATTTTTGTAAGAACCCATAGGGACATTAAACAATCCTTTCTTGTTGACTCGAAACAAACCATTAAAACAAGTTTTATTCAAGAATATCATTAATGCCGCTTTTTCTATGTTTATATTCTCATTTCCATTGACTTTCAAATCATTGAAACGCTCACGCTTTTGCATATAATATATTTTACGATTATCTGTATCTAATGGAATGAAATCATCCTGCATAGCATAAAGCAATTCTACTAAAGCATCTATATCATCGCGAATAGTACTATAGGTGTTGATAAGTTCAGCGTTTATGTCGCTAATATAGACTTCCTCTAAATCATACTTGCTGAGAATATCAAACAAAACTGCACCACCGCCAACGAATGGTTCAGCATATTTTGTAATTTTACCACTATCAAACAGATAATAACGTTCTATTTCTTTAAGAAGCTGACCTTTACCGCCTGCCCATTTCAAGAAAGGCTTAACTGTTTTTTCTTCACTTTTGTTATATCTTGTGCTTCTTGCATCAGTAGGTTTTTCAGCATCAGTGGGGATAATCCACATATTGCCAACCATCATTGCTTCAGATACTCTTTTTTCAGAACAAAGAACAGCAACTCTTCGTTGAGAAATCCCCCATTTATCTGCTGCTTCTTTTGCGGACATATAATTCATAATTGTACCTCCGTTAACTATTAAACATATTATATTCTAAATCTCGAATAATAGCAATACTATTTCTAGCTTTTGAAGTAAGAAATTAAAAATTACACACTATCCAGTAGTTTAATTATCCACCTCAAACACCGACAAACAGGGCGTTTTTCACTCTTCCTTCCCGCCACTTGACGCCAAACTCCCATAAATAGGCAAACCCTCCCGTCGGCAAATCGTCGGCGAGAGGGCAAAAATCTTATATTTTGAGACAAAAAAGAAGGGCTTTCAATTCCTTGAAAACCCTTATAGAATGGCGGAGAGCAAGGGATTCGAACCCTCGAACGGTTTATCGCCGTTACACGATTTCCAATCGTGCTCCTTCGGCCAGCTCGGACAACTCTCCGTGTGTTTTATTAACTCAGTTATTATACATTACTGAAAAGGAAAAATCAAGGGATTTTTGAAAAAAATACTGTTTTTATTCGGGCGGTAACGGAGGGAGAGTTAAATTTATTTTGAAAAAGAGAAATATAACAAATTTTATTGACTTTAAGCCTTGTTTTTTATAGAATAAATATTAACAGAAAAATTAAAAGGAGCGTAATAAATATGAAAAAGTTTTTGTCAGTACTTTTAAGTGCGGTTCTTCTTTTCTCTCTTGCAGTGCCTTCATTTGCTGCTGAGGATGAGTTGGTTGTCACTGTTGCCAATGACCTCCATTATAATCAGGCTTACTCAACTGCAACACAGATGAAAGTAAAAAACAATATTAGCACTGATTATCCTCAGATTACATCAACAGGCAGACTCCTTTATGCTTCAAAGGCCATTATTCTCAGCTTCTTTGAGCAGGCTGCCGCTTCTGACAGTGATTTTGTGCTTCTTCCCGGTGACCTTGCTGATAACGGCATTGCTGTTGAGCACGAAGCCGTTGCTGATATCATCGGCAACTTTGAAGCATCAACTGGCAAGCAGGTTTATGTTGTTCCCGGAAATCACGATTATCTCAAGACCTCTGTGGAACAGTTCAAGAATTATTATGCTGATTTCGGTTACGGTGATGCTCTTGCAGTTGACACTCTTTCCGCTTCGTATACAGTTGATCTTGACGATGAATACAGACTTCTTGCAATCGACAGCTGTCAGCCTCCCGTGGGCAGTCACGGCATCAATGCGGAAAGACTTGCCTGGATCAAGGCTCAGTGCGATCAGGCTGCTGCAGACGGCAAAAAGCTTATTGCCATGATGCATCACAATCTGCTTGACCATTACAATATTTCATCAATTGTTCACGTTGGCGCAAGCGTCAATGCCGATATCAATATGGCTGACGTTCTTGCACAGGGCGCTGTGAAGTATATTTTCACAGGCCATACCCATAACAACGATATTCAGTCTTATACAGCTGCAAACGGTGCAACAATTTATGACGTTGTTACAGGCAGCCTCAATGTATATCCCTGTGAATACAGAGAGGTACGCTTTGGTGAAAAAGTGAAGATCACCACCAAGGATGTTGAAAAAATCGATACAAGCATTGTTGCTCCCAACCTCAGTGAAAGAGCAACAGAGCTTATGGCAAGCAACTTCCCTCAGTATGCACTTGAATGCTTTGAGGTCGGCATGGAAATAACCTTCCGCGCTTACACAAGCACCACAGAGCTCAAGAAGCTTCTTAAGCTTGATGCAGAAAAGAATCCCGAAATGTGTGCAATTTTTGACAAGATTGCAGATAAGCTTTACACGGCTTTTTCAATGCCGATATACAAGGCACAGGAAACTGAAGAGGGTATGAGCCTTGAATCAATCGTTGCTCAGTACGGCAAAACTCTTCCTGCAAGTGAATACACAACCTTCTTCGATCTTGCTGTTGAAATTTATCGTGCTTTTGTTAACGGTGACGAGAATTATCCCTCATACAGCACAGTGACAACTCTTGCAACAAGAGGCCTTGCTGCGGTGCTTAGCTATACACTTGCCGACGTCAGCGCAGAAGAGTATGCAACGGTTTTGGATTTTGTTCTTGAGTTATTCGGAGTGGATGTAAGCTTTAACCTTCTCAATTATGCCGGAAGCAGTCTCAAGAGATTTGAGGGTGCTGAGCTTCTTCTGACAACAGCTCTCAATCCTCTGATTACCGGCTTTACCGTTGACGGTGAACCCGGAGACAGAAATGTTACACTTCCCGGCTATACAAGCCTTGTTGAGCCTGAGCTCACATTCCTTCAGAAGATTATCAATTTCTTCCTTAAAATCAGTGATTTCTTCAGAAGCCTTGTTTCCTTCCGCTTCTGATTTAAAAAGGCAATCTGCTACCGATGAGCTTCGGCTTGTCGGTAGCTTTTTTGTTCAGTGAGACAGGTGCAAAAGGCTTTGAAAAGAAAAGCTTTGGCAATGGATGAAAAGGTGACTTCCTTTTATCTTTTTAATGCTTTAATGTGTTGACAAACAATAATGGGAATGTTATAATATATCTTAAATTTATTTATGTCGGAACAGACATTAAGGAGACAGAAAGATGAAAAATACGTCAAAATATATAAAACAATTCTTTCCTGTGAAAAATCCCACAAGAAAGTGGGCAGACAAGATTTGTGTAGAAAAGGCACCCACCTGGTGCTCAGTTGACCTGAGAGACGGTAATCAGTCACTTATCATCCCCATGAGCCTTGAGGAAAAGCTTGAATTTTTCCAGCTTCTTGTCAAGGTCGGCTTCAAGGAAATTGAGGTTGGCTTCCCTGCTGCAAGTGAAACAGAATACACCTTCCTCAGAACCCTTATTGACAATAATCTTATTCCTGACGATGTAACTGTTCAGGTTCTCACTCAGAGCCGTGAGCACATCATCAGAAAGACCTTTGATGCTCTCAAAGGCTGCAAGAATGCAATTGTTCATCTTTATAATTCAACCTCACTTGCTCAGCGTGAGCAGGTTTTCAGAAAAAGCAAAGAAGAGATTATCAAGATTGCAATTGACGGTGCAGAGCTTTTTGAAAAGATTGCAAAGGAAACAGGCACAAATTACAGATATGAATATTCACCCGAATCCTTCACAGGCACAGAGCCCGAATTTGCTCTTGAAATCTGTAATGCTGTTCTTGATGTCTGGAAGCCCACTCCCGACAGAAAGGCAATCATCAACCTTCCCGTAACAGTTGAGCATTCATCACCTCACGTTTATGCCGATCAGGTTGAATTTATGTGTGATAACCTTAAGTACAGAGATGCTGTTGAGGTTTCACTTCATCCCCACAACGACAGAGGCTGTGCCGTTGCTGACTCCGAACTCGGACTTCTTGCCGGTGCAGACAGAATTGAAGGTACTCTCTTCGGAAACGGTGAGCGTACAGGTAACGTTGACATTATCACCCTTGCTCTTAATATGTATGCAATGGGTGTTGAGCCCGAGCTTGATTTCACAAATGTTTCAGAAATTGCCGAGCTTTACGAAAAGGTAACAAGAATGCAGGTTTATGACCGTCAGCCTTATGCGGGCAAGCTTGTTTTTGCCGCTTTCTCAGGCTCACATCAGGATGCTATTGCAAAGGGTATGAGATGGCGTGAGGAAAAAGGCTGTGACACATGGACTGTTCCTTATCTTCCCATTGATCCCGCTGACGTCGGCAGAGAATATGAAACAGATGTTATCAGAATCAACTCTCAGTCAGGCAAGGGCGGTATCGGTTATCTTCTTGAGCATAACTACGGATATATTCTTCCTCAGAAGATGAGAGAGGATGTCGGATACACTGTTAAATCTGTTTCAGACCACGCTCACGCAGAGCTTTCACCTGAAGAGGTTCTCAATGTGTTTACAGACACTTATGTCAACATCAACAACCACATCAAGCTCATTGACTATCACTTCATCCGTGCCAACGAGGACATCAGAGTAATGCTCACCGTTGAGGTTGACGGAGAGGTCAAGGAAATCACATCAAGAGGTAACGGACGTCTTGATGCTGTAAGCAATGCAGTCAAGAAGGAATTCAAAACCGAATTCTCAGAGCTTACATACGAGGAGCACGCTCTTACAAAGGGCTCAACTTCTCAGGCTATCACATATGTCAGCATTACAATGGCAGACGGAAAGAAGATCTGGGGTGCAGGTATTCACGATGATATCATTGCTTCCTCAATCAATGCCTTGTTCTCAGCTGTCAATCGCAGTATAGGAGGTTAATTGAAATGGGTATGACAATGACTCAAAAAATTCTTGCAGCTCACGCAGGTCTTGAAAGCGTGACGGCAGGACAGTTAATTAGCGCAAAGCTTGACATTGTTCTCGGCAACGATATCACAACTCCCGTTGCTGTCAATGAGTTCAAAAAGGCCGGCTTTGAAGGCGTTTTTGACAAGGATAAAATTGCAATTGTTCTTGACCACTTTGTTCCCAACAAGGACATCAAGGCTGCTGAGCAGTCAAAGCAGTGCCGTGAATTTGCTTGCGAGCATTGTGTAAGCCACTTTTACGATGTGGGTAAAATGGGTATTGAGCACGCTCTTCTTCCTGAGCAGGGCGTTGTAACTGCCGGTGACTGCATTATCGGTGCAGATAGCCACACCTGTACCTACGGTGCTGTGGGTGCATTTTCAACAGGTGTCGGCTCAACAGATATGGCTGCAGGTATGGCAACAGGTATGGCCTGGTTCAAGGTGCCTTCAGCAATCAGATTTAATCTTATCGGCAAGCTTCCCGCAGAATGCAGCGGTAAAGACATTATTCTCACAATCATCGGTATGATCGGTGTTGACGGTGCTCTTTACAAGAGTATGGAATTTGCAGGAGAGGGTGTTGCAACTCTTTCAATGGATGACAGACTCTGCATCTGCAATATGGCAATTGAAGCCGGTGCAAAGAACGGTATTTTCCCTGTCGATCAGATAACTCTTGATTATCTCAAGGGCAGAAGTGAACGTGAGCCCGTTGTTTTTGAGGCAGATGACGATGCAGAATATGAAAAGACAATTGACATTGATCTTTCTCAGATTGTTCCCATTGTTTCCTGTCCTCACCTTCCCGAAAACACTCATCCCGCTGCTGAGCTTTCCGACATCAAGATTGATCAGGTTGTAATCGGAAGCTGCACAAACGGCAGAATGGAGGATATGGAAACAGCTTACAATATTCTCAAGGGCAGAAAGATTGCAGACGGAATCAGATGTATCATCATCCCCGGCACAATGCAGATTCTCAGAGACTGCGTTGAAAAGGGTTATGTAACAGCCTTTATTGATGCGGGCGCAGTTGTTTCAACTCCCACCTGCGGACCCTGTCTTGGCGGTTATATGGGTATTCTTGCAGCAGGTGAGCGTTGCATTGCAACAACCAACCGTAACTTCGTGGGCAGAATGGGACATGTTGACAGTGAGGTTTATCTTGCTTCTCCCGCAACAGCTGCAGCAAGTGCTCTCACCGGATACATTACAGATCCCAAGGAGGTTTGAGTAAAATGAACACACAAGGTAAAGTTTTCAAATATCCCGATAACGTTGACACAGACGTAATCATCCCCGCACGTTATCTTAACACTCCGAACGCTCAGGAGCTTGCACTTCACTGTATGGAGGACATTGACACAGAATTTGTTAAAAATGTTCAGCCCGGTGATGTTATGGTTGCAGGCTGGAACTTCGGCTGTGGCTCTTCAAGAGAGCACGCTCCTCTTGTTATCAAGACCTGCGGCACAGGCTGTGTCATTGCAAAGAGCTTTGCAAGAATTTTCTATCGTAATGCAATCAACATCGGTCTTCCCATTCTTGAATGTGAAGAGGCAGCAGAGGAAATCTCAGCAGGGGATCAGGTCAGCGTTGATTTTGATACAGGCGTTATCACCAACAACACAACAGGAAAGACCTATCAGGCTCAGGCATTCCCTCCCTTCATTCAGAACATCATCAAAAAGGGCGGACTTCTCGCATCTCTTAAGGAGGATTGATTGAGATGAACAAAAAAATTACAGTTCTTGCAGGTGACGGTATCGGTCCTGAAATCATCAACGAGGCCATCAAGGTGCTTGACAAAATTTCAGAAAAATACGGCCACAGCTTTGAATATACATATGTTGATATCGGCGGCTGCTCAATTGATAAATTCGGAGTGCCCATCACAGATGAGGGTATGGCAAAATGTAAGGCTTCCGACAGCGTTCTTCTCGGTGCAGTCGGCGGTCCCAAATGGGATAACTGTCCTCCCGCAATCAGACCTGAAAAGGCTCTTCTTGCAGTAAGAAAGGAGCTCGGTCTTTTTGCAAATCTCCGTCCCACAAAGCTCTTCCCTCAGCTTGCTGACGCTTCTCCTCTCAAGCAGGAAATTGTAGGCAACGGAATTGACCTTCTCATTGTCAGAGAGCTTACAGGCGGTGTATATTTCGGTGAAAAGAACACTGTTGAGGTCAACGGTGAGCTTGTTGCAACAGATATTATGCCTTATTCCGAAAGTGAAATTGAAAGAATCGGACGTGTCGGATTTGAAACCGCTATGAAGCGCGGAAAGAAGCTTGCTTCCGTTGACAAGGCAAACGTTCTTGATACCTCACGTCTCTGGAGAAAGACAATGCACTCACTTGCCGAGGAATATCCTGAGGTTGAATACAGTGACATTCTTGTTGATAACACAGCAATGCAGCTTATCAAGAACCCCACTCAGTTTGATGTTCTCGTAACTGAAAATATGTTTGGTGACATTCTTTCCGATGAGGCTTCAATGCTTACAGGCTCAATCGGTATGATGCCTTCAGCATCACTTTCTTCAGGCACTCTCGGTATGTATGAGCCCATCCACGGCTCAGCACCCGATATTGCAGGAATGAACATTGCAAACCCCCTTGGTACAATTCTTTCAGCTGCAATGATGCTCAGATATTCCTTTGATATGGCTCAGGAAGCTGATGCAATTGAAAATGCCGTTAACAAGGTGCTTGATGACGGCTTCCGCACAGGTGACATTATGCAGGACGGCTGTGAAAAGGTCAGCTGCAGCACAATGGGCGACCTTGTTGCAGAAAGAATCTGATAAAAACAAAAAAAGGACTGTTTATGCCGGGCGGCAGAAGCAGTCCTTTCGTTGATAAGGAGAATAATTATGAATGAAATTATGAAATCTCTTAAGGCAAGAAAATCTGTCCGTCAGTTCCTTGATAAGCCGATTCCTCAGGAAATAAAGAAGGAGCTTTTTCAGGCGGCTCTTCAGGCACCCACAGCGGGAAATATGACCCTTTATTCCGTTATAGATGTTACAGATCAGAGCCTGAAGGACGCTCTTGTCAAAACCTGTGACAATCAGCCCTTCATTGCAACTGCTGCTGTTGTGCTTGTTTTTCTTGCGGATTATAACCGCTGGTATGAGTGCTTCAGAAAGCACGTTGGCGAGGTCAGAAGGGTGTCCCACGGAGACTTTCTTCTTGCTCAGGCTGATGCAATAATTGCCGCTCAGAATGTTGTTGCCGCTGCTGAAAGCTTCGGCATCGGCTCATGCTATATCGGAGATATAACAGAGAATTATGAAAAGCACAAGGAGCTTTTTAATCTTCCCGATCACGTTGCACCCGCAGCAATGCTTTGTCTGGGTTATCCCACGGAAAATCAGAAGGCAAGAAAAAAACCTGTCCGTTTCAAGACAGAGGATATTTTCTTTAAAAACACATATAACAATGAAAAGGCAAAAGAAATGGACAGAATGCTCACCGAAAAGCAGGGCTTCACCAGTGAAGATGAGCTTGACAGCTGGGTTGAAAAATTCTGCAGCAGAAAATGGAACAGTGAATTCAGCGAAGAAATGAGCAGATCCGTGAAGGTTATGATTGAAGATTTCTGTTCAGCTGAGTAAATAAAAAAAGAAAGCCGAAGGTCACGGGAGACTTTCGGCTTTTCTGTTGGGTTTTAAGTCAGCTTTTATCAGTCCCATTCACAGCCGGTGACTGTGTCAAGGTCAATACCGCGGGTGTCGTGGGTCTTTTTGATAAGAGCAACAAGGGTGATAACAAAGCTGGGAACAAGAAGACAGAGAGCAATTGTTCCGATTATGCCGTCACCGAAGATGAGCGCAAGAATCATGTTGAGAATGTATGCAACACCGTAGCCTGCAAAGCCGACAACGGACTGAGCGGCAGTTGCTGAGGAACGGAGATTTGTGGGTGCGGATTCACTTGCCATCATAATAAGAACATCATTGGTTGAGTAATAGCTTCCGACGAAAGCACCGCAGAAGAAGCCGACAATTGCGGGAGTAAAGCAGTTAAAACGTGCACCGAGATAGAAGACAACGAATGAAATTACACAGTTTGCGGCAAGGGTGATAGCAGCAGCTTTTCTGCCTTTTTTGTCAGAAATGAAGCCCATAATTACCTGGGAAATAGCCATTCCGATGGGGTACAGGGTGAGAGCCTTGCTGACCTGGTCAACACTTACAATATCAAGAAACTCCTTTGCATTTGAACCAAAGAGGCTCTGGGCATAGCCGTGAGTAAGAATTACCTGATAGTTCATACAGCCGATAACACCGATTCCGGCAAGGGCAAAGCAGATGAAAATCCAACGAAGCTGCTCGTGGCGGAAACCGAATTTAAGAGCATCCACAACACCGCCCTGAGAATCCTGTGCGGATTTGTTTAATTTTTCCGCTTCCTTTTCTTCATCGGTCATGCTCAGATAACGGATGCGTGACTCAATGAATGCATCTGTTTCTCTTGCAAAAAGAAGAGCAATAAGGGAAACAACGATGCCGACAATTGCGGGAATGAGATAAACTCTGCGCCACTGTGCTGCTGATTCCATCAGCCAACGGCGGAGCAGGGGAACAAGAAGAACTGACATATTTGCAAAGAATTTAACCACGGAATATGTTATTGCTCGGCTTTTGCTGGGAGCCGATTCCATAATATACACAACGTGCATATCGTGAGGAATGAAGAACATGATCAGACAAGCACCCATAAAGTACATTATTACATTCTGTGAAAGGAAGATGGTGAGCATTGCCACCGACATGCCGAAGGTGTTGATAAGCAGAAAGGTCTTTCTTCCGAAACGGTCGGCAAGAGGTCTGTAAAGGATGCCGATAATCTGGAAGGGGATTGCTATAACCTGAAGAAGATTGAGGATTGTGACCGCACTGTCACTGTCAAAAAAGTCGTTGGCAATTTCAGTCTGCATAAGAGTGCCGATCTGAGAGGCAATTTCGTCAACAGCATAAATAAGGGCAATAATCAGCACAAGGTACCAGAAATAAGTGTTGCCCTTGGGACGAGCTTGCTGTTTTTTCCAGTATCTGAGTTCTTTTTCTTTTCGCAAAGCCTTCTTTTCCGGCTTTGTGAGTTTCTTTGTTTTTTCCATAAAAGCTCTCCTTAATATTTATTGATACTCAGATTATATTTCATAATAGCAAAAGTGTCAATAAAATAAAGGAACTTAATTTGCAGGTCCGTCAAGTATATTGCCCTTTTCATCAAGGCGTGAGCCGTGACAGCTGCAGTCCCAGGAGTGTTCTGCTTTGTTGTATTTCAGTGCACAGCCGAGATGGGGGCACCTTTTTGTTGTTGGTGTAAGAAAGGAAAGGGCGGATTCAGCGACGTTGACAAAAAACTGAGGGGTTATAACATGCCTTGACGGTGAAAAAACACCTTCAAGTCCCGAATCATTTCCTTTTATTATGTCTGTCAGAAGCATTGCAGACACCATTGATCCGCTCATACCCCATTTGCAAAAGCCTGTTGCGGTGTAAAGCTTCTCTGTTTTCGGGGAGTATTTTCCGATGTATGCCATATTGTCAAGACTCATACAGTCCTGTGAGGCCCAATGATATTTTTCTGCGGCTTCGGGAAAGTATTCCTTTGACAGCTTTCTTAAAAGCTCATAGTTTCCTCCTTTTTTTCCCGTGCGGTGATCTCCTCCGCCCATAAGAAGCAGATTTTTGTAATGTCTGAAGGACAGACCCTTTTCCCCCTCTTCAAGAAACATTCCGTCGGGGAATTTTGCATTTTCAAGGGCAATGACATAGGATCGGTGCTGGAAAAGCTTCAGGGAAAAGAGCCCGTGATTGTTGATAAAGGGAAAATGTGTTGTGACAATTATATGCTCCGTATCTATTTTGCAGCTTTCCGCTTCTGCTGTGCCGGGTGAATATTTTTTAATTGCTGTGTTTTCATATATATTAAGTCCCGATGAAATTTTTGAAATGAATTCAAGCGGATTGAACTGAGCCTGGTTTCTGAACATTACTGCACCCTGAGTTTCAAAGGGCAAATTCAGATTTTTAACATATTCAGCCTTGGCTCCGATTCTGTTTAATGCTTCAAGCTCTTTTTCAAGAAGGGTTTTGTCTGTCAGGGAGTAAACATAATTGTTTTTGGTTTCAATGGAGCAGCTGACCTCAGAGCAGATTTTTCTGAATTTTTCCAGAGCAATTTCATTTGCCAGAAGATATGCCTTGGCTTTCTCCTTACCTGCGGATTTAATCAGCTTGTGGTATATAAGCCCGTGCTGTGCGGTGATTTTTGCCGTTGTGTTTCCCGTTGTGCCGCTTCCGATTCTACCTTTTTCAACAAGTACATAAGGTATGCCTTCTTTTTCAAGGTGGTAAGCGGTAAGTATTCCCGCCATTCCTCCTCCGATGATAAGCACCTTTGTTCTGATATTTTTTCTGAGCTTTTCAAAGCGGGGGAGCTCTAGCTCTTCCTGCCATAATGAAGCCATAAGAAGCACCTCTTTTTTCCTTTTTGAATATTATTCCTCTTCGATTTGCATTTATGTATGCGCATCTTAGAGGATAAGAGGAGTAAAATATCAAATATATTCAAAAAAATGCATAAAAATGTATTTTTATTGCAAAAAAGCCTTGACTTTTGCATAAAGTTGCTTATAATCATATCCATACGAAAAAATTATGGCGTGTCTGCGCTTTTAAGAAAGGAGTCGGCGTCAAGGCTCAAAGGTCTTCGTCGGATTGAAAAAAATGGCTATCAAAAAGGATAAGAAGGATATCAAAAAAATTGTTCTTGCATACTCAGGCGGACTTGACACATCAATCATTATCCCCTGGCTCAAGGAAAATTACAACAATGCTGAGGTAATTGCAGTTTCAGGTGACGTTGGTCAGGGCACAGAGCTTGACGGTCTTGAGGAAAAGGCAATTGCAACAGGTGCTTCAAAGCTTTACATTGAAGATCTCAACAAGGAATTTGTTGAAGATTATATCTATCCCACTCTCAAGGCAGGTGCTGTTTATGAGGGTATGTATCTTCTCGGCACTTCATTTGCACGTCCCATCATTGCAAAGAGAATTGTTGAAATTGCTCTTGCAGAGGGCGCAGATGCAATCTGCCACGGCTGCACAGGTAAGGGTAATGACCAGGTTCGTTTTGAGCTTGCAATCAAGGCTTTTGCTCCCGATATGGAAATCATTGCTCCCTGGAGAATCTGGGACTTCAAGAGCCGTGAAGAAGAAATCGAATATGCGATTGCTCACAACATTCCTCTCAAGATTACAAGAGAAACAAATTATTCAAAGGATAAGAATCTTTGGCATCTTTCACACGAGGGTCTCGATCTTGAGGATCCCGCAAACGAGCCCAAGTATGAAGAAATTCTTGAAATGGGCGTAACTCCCGAAAGCGCTCCCGATGTTCCCACTTACATCACACTCGGCTTTGAAAAGGGTGTTCCCGTAACTCTCAACGGTGAGAAGCTTGACGGTCCCGCAATGGTCAAGGCTCTCAATGAGGTCGGCGGTGCAAACGGTATCGGTATTTCAGATATGGTTGAAAATCGTCTTGTGGGCATGAAGAGCCGCGGCGTTTATGAAACTCCGGGCGGAACAATTCTTTACAAGGCACACGAAATGCTCGAGCAGCTTTGCCTTGACAGAGACACAGCTCACCTTAAGTCACAGCTTGCAGTTAAATATGCTGAGCTTGTTTATTACGGTCAGTGGTTCACAACCTGCCGTGAGGCTCTTGCAGCTTTTGTTGATAAGACTCAGGAAACTGTTACAGGTGAGGTTAAGCTTAAGCTTTACAAGGGCAATATCATCGGTGCAGGTATGAAGTCACCCTACTCACTTTACAGTGAAGAAATGGCTACCTTCGATGCTGACAATGTTTACGATCAGTATGACGCTGAAGGCTTTATCAACCTCTTCGGTCTTCCCCTCAAGGTTAAGGCTATGCTTTCAAAGGATTGGGACATTAAATAAGAAAATAAAAAAATCAAGGGTGAAACATCCCTTGATTTTTCTTGTTGACAAAATCTGATTTTTAAAGGATAATATTTTTATATCTGCTCACATTAATAAATGAGCGGAAAACAAAAGAAACCGCAATTAACGGAGGTATAAAATTATGCCATTATGGACAGGTAGATTCAAAAAATCTCTTGATAAAAAGACCAATGATTTCAATTCATCCATTCCCTTCGACTGCAGAATGGCTCAGCAGGACATAAAGGGCTCAGTTGCTCATGCAACAATGCTGGGCAGACAGGGTATAATAGAAGAAGGGGAGAGCGCAAAAATTGTTGCTTCACTGAAGGAAATTGCTGCTGAGCTTGAAAAAGGTCAGCTTGAAATTGATATGACAGCTGAGGATATTCATTCCTTTGTTGAGGGAGAGCTCACAAAAAGAATCGGCGACAGCGGAAAGAGACTTCACACCGCAAGAAGCCGTAATGATCAGGTGGCTCTTGATTTGAGACTTTATCTTCTTGAACAGTGTGACGTTCTTGAAAATTCCCTCAGACAGCTGCTTGAGGTGATTGTGAACAAGGCTGAAGAAAATTATGATGCAGTTATGCCCGGCTATACCCATCTTCAGAGAGCTCAGCCCATAACCTTCGGACATCATCTGATGGCTTACGGTGCAATGCTGATGAGAGACCTTGACAGACTTTGCGACTGCCGCAAGAGAATGAAGGTGTCTCCTCTGGGCTCAGGTGCTCTTGCAGGCACAACTTATCCTCTTGACAGAGAGTATGTTGCTGAGCTTCTTGGTCTTGACGGAGTTTCCGACAACAGCCTTGACGGAGTTTCCGACAGAGATTATGTTCTGGAGCTTCTGAGTGTGCTTTCAATTGTTATGGTGCATCTTTCACGTTTTTCTGAAGAGATTATTATGTGGTGCTCCTGGGAATTCAAATTCATTGAGCTTGATGATGCTTTTTCAACAGGCAGCAGCATTATGCCTCAGAAAAAGAATCCTGATATTGCAGAGCTTGTCCGCGGAAAATCCGGCAGAGTTTTCGGCGACCTTCAGACACTGCTGACTGTTATGAAGGGAATTCCTCTTGCTTACAACAAGGATATGCAGGAGGATAAGGAGGCCGTTTTTGATGCTGTTGACACAGTTATTATGTGTCTTGACACCTTTGCTCCCATGCTTGAAACAGCAACAGTTAACCGCACAAATATGAGAAATGCGGCAGCAAGAGGCTTCATCAATGCAACAGACTGCGCAGATTATCTTGTTTACAAGGGTCTTCCCTTCAGAGATGCTTACAAGGCCACAGGTCAGCTTGTTGCTTTGTGCATTGACAAGGGGCTTACTCTTGAAAGTCTTCCCATTGATGAGTATAAGGCTGTCTGTGACACCTTTGAAAATGATATTTACAGCTTCATTGATCTTGACGAATGTGTAAGAAAGAGAACTGTAAAGGGAGGACCTTCTCCTGAGTGCGTTCTCAGAGAGGTGAAGGCTCTTAAGGAAAAGCTTGGTATGTGATAAGGTACATATATTTTATCGGAGGTATCAGCTTGAGTGAACTGACACAAACCGCTTATTCAGTCTATCTTTTTGTTCTCGGACTGAGAATCAGCGCTCTTAACAGTATGCTTTGCTTTTTTCTCGGAAAAAAAGGACTTCTGCCCATCAGCTTGAGGATGAGCAGAAGTCTTCTTAAATCAAGATATTCTTTTGTCTTTGCCGAGGAACGCTGTAAGGCTTTATATTACCAGAGAGGAGAGGGGTAAACACCCTCTTTTGTTTTTTCCTCAAGAGCCTTCATAACGGTGAATTTGTCTTCCTTATATGTAACACCGTACCATTTTTCAGGTGTTTCAAGAACACGGACTCTTGCCTTGCCCTCTTTGATAAGGTCATCGACAACGAAGGGGATAAAGAATTCTCCCTTGAGAAGATTGTCCTTGTTGCTTTCAAGGAATTCTGCAAACTTCTTTTCAAGCTCGGGCATAAGCTCTTCGGTAAAGCCCCAGAGATTCATTGAAACGGGAGTGCCCTGAGGAATTTCAGTCCAGCTTTCGTCATCCTCTGTGTAGGCAATTTTGCCGTCGTGCTCCATAATCTTTGTTCTTTCGTTTATCTGAGCAAGATAGCCGTTTTCCTCACGGCAGACACCGCGGGCAACAGATCCGTTTTCTGTAATGGTGTTTTCAATCTTGAAGGCAACCATTGAAAAATCGTAAACATCTGATTCGGGCTTTTCCTTTACAAGCTCGTCATACATAACCTTGAAGGTTTCACTTCCGTAATAGTCATCGGCATTGATAACCGCAAAGGGTCCGTCAACAAGCTCCTTGCAGGAAAGAATTGCGTGACCTGTGCCCCAGGGCTTTGTTCTGCCTTCAGGCACACTGTAGCCCTCGGGAAGACTGTCAATGCACTGATAAGCATATTCAATCTGAATTTTACCGTCGTATTTTGTGCCGATGATTTCCTTGAAGGCATCTTCGATTTCGTGCTTGATAACGAAGATAACCTTGCTGAATCCTGCCTTTACGGCATCATAAATGGAATAATCCAGAATGATTTCATCTGAGGGACCGACGGGTTCAATTTGCTTGAGACCTCCGAAGCGGCTGCCCATACCTGCCGCCATAATTACAAGAGTCGCTTTTTTATCCATAACAGTTTCTCCTTTGAAATATTAATAAGTATATATTAACATTAAAATAAATAAAAAGCAAGTATAAATAAATCTATTGACACTTAATATACAGTAACATTATAATAAAATAAAAGGGACAGGAGTTGAAAATAAATGAAGTTGAAAAAGCTTTTACTGCCGTTTTTTGTTATTATAATGACGTGCACCTTTTTTCTTTCGGCGGAGGCTGCGGATAAAAATAAAATCAGCCTGAAGGCAATAAATGTTGCTCAGGGCGTCAAGCTTACCTGGAATTATGAAAAGGACACGGTTTATGCCGTTTTCAGAAAGACAGACGGCGGAAAATATCAGAAAATCGTAAGGGTAAAGGGCGGAGAATACACCGACAAATCCGTCAGGGGAAACACCGCATATACTTATTACATAAAGCAGACATCAAAAATCACAAGCAAGGCTAAAACCGTACAATTCCTTTCGGCGCCCAAAATGACGGCTGCCGTCAACAAGGAAGAAGGCATAAAGCTTGTCTGGAGCAAGGTGTCAGGTGCGGTCAGCTATACTGTCAGAAGAAAGGCGCCCGGCGGTGAATGGAAATTTATTGCCGAGGGGGTCAAATCAAGAAGCTTTGTTGACACCAATGTCAAGGCAGGAGAAAAATATTTTTATTCTGTCAGAGCCGACGGCAAAAACACCAAGAGCGGCTATGAAGCCGCCTCTGCGGTGTGGCGTCTTGTGTCACCCAAGGTGAAGGAGCTTGTCAACTATGCCGAGGGCATTTCAGTAACCTGGGAAAAGGCTGCTGCGGCAACGGGGTATGAGGTTTACAGAAAGACCAAGGATACCTCATTTACAAAAATTGCGGTGATTGATTCTGCAAAAACGCTGACCTTTACCGACAAAAATGTCAAAAGCTCAGTGAAATATACTTACAGCATAAAGGCTGTCAGAGGAACAGCCAAAAGTGTAGGCAGCAAGGGAAGAATGTCTCAGGTTTATATCGGAATTCCCGCAGGTGTCACTCTGAGTCAGGACTGCCTTGACGTCACTCTCAGCTGGAAAAAGGTTGACGGTGCAAAATATTATTATATTTACAAAAAGGCGCAAGGTGAAACCTGGCAGAGAATCAGAGTGGTTGACGGAACCGCCGTAAGCTGTAAGGTAAGACTTGACAGCATTGCCAAGCCCACTCAGCTTGTAATCAGAGCAGCGGGCAGCAGCTCAATGGGATATCTGAGCAATATTGTTTCAATCACAAGGCTCATCGACCCCGATAAGCCTATGCTTGCACTCACCTATGATGACGGGCCTCATAGCGCTAACACCAACAGAATTCTGGATGTTCTTGAAAGATACGGTGCAAAGGCAACCTTCTTTGTTGTCGGCTCAAGAATCAGTGAATACAGCTCCTGCATTGTCCGCGCCAATGAGCTTGGCTGTGAGATTGCAAACCACTCCTACAGTCACGTTATTTACACAACAGTTTCCAGGGAAAAAATGCTTGAGGAAATAAGCAAGACAAATGCTCTTATAAAGAGCCTTACGGGTAAGGATGTCAAGCTTGCAAGAGCTCCGGGCGGTGCGGTGAGCAGCTCAGCCGCTCTCACGGGTCTTCCCTTTATTCAGTGGTCAATTGACACAAGAGACTGGGAAAGCCGTTCAGCCACAAGCGTAACAAGCATTATCAAAAGCTACGCCCGTGACGGCTCAATAATTCTTATGCACGACCTTTATTCAGCAACGGCTCAGGCAACTGAGAATGTTGTGCCCTGGCTCGTTCAGAAGGGCTTCCAGCTTGTGACTGTTTCTGAAATGATGGCAGTCAGAGGAGTTGAGCTTGAAGCCGGAAAGGTTTATTTCAACGCTTATCCCGCATAATGCTTAAAAAACACCATACAAAAAAAGAACAGCTCTGCAGATTTTAGCAGAGCTGTTTTTTGTGTTTGATATTAAACGTTGAAAAGGAAGTGAACAATGTCTCCGTCCTTCATCACATATTCCTTGCCTTCACTCTTTACAAGACCCTTTTCCTTAGCTGCTGCAAGAGTGCCGCATTCCATAAGATTTTCAAAGGAGACAACCTCAGCACGGATAAAGCCTCTTTCAAAGTCTGAGTGGATTTTACCTGCAGCCTGAGGTGCCTTTGTGCCCTTTTTGATTGTCCAGGCTCTGACCTCGGGCTGACCCGCTGTCAGATAGGAGATGAGACCGAGAAGAGCATAGCTTCTTTGAATAAGAAGGTCAAGACCGCTGTTTTCAACACCGAGGTCAGCAAGGAACATTTCCTTGTCCTCCTGAGAAAGAGATGAAATCTCCGCCTCCAGCTCAGCGCAGATGGGAAGCACCTGAGCGCCTTCAGCTCTTGCAATTTCACACACTGCCTGATAGTTGGCATTGTTTTCAATGCCTGAAACAAAATCGCTTTCACTCATATTGCAGGCATAGATAACGGGTTTTGAGGTGAGAAGAGCAACAGTGTCAAGAATTGCCTTTTCTTCATCGGAGCATTCAACACTTCTTGCGGGCTCTTCATTTTCAAGAGCTTCCTTCACTCTCTTGAGGAAATCAAGCTCAGCGGCAAGGGATTTGTCTCCCTTCATGGCCTTTGATGTTCGGTCAATTCTTCTGTCAATCATTTCCATGTCGGAAAGGATGAGCTCAAGGTTGATTGTTTCAATGTCTCTTTTAGCATTGATTGATCCGTCAACGTGGATGATGTCGTCATCCTCAAAGCATCTGACAACGTGGATGACTGCATCAACCTCACGGATGTGTGAAAGGAACTTGTTGCCGAGACCCTCACCCTTTGAAGCGCCTCTTACAAGACCGGCAATGTCCACAAATTCAATTGTGGCGGGGGTGAATTTGACGGGATTATACATTTCTCTGAGCTTTTCAAGTCTTTCATCGGGAACTGCAACAACACCCACATTGGGTTCAATTGTGCAGAAGGCGTAGTTTGCTGACTGCGCACCTGCATTTGTGATTGCGTTGAAAAGTGTACTTTTGCCGACGTTGGGCAAGCCTACTATACCAAGTTTCATATTGTTGTCCTCTTTATTTTTTTATTTTGTGGCTTCAACAAGAGCCTGCTGAATGTCTTCGATAATATCCTCTGCATCCTCAATGCCGACTGAAAGTCTGATCAGGTCGCTTCTTACACCTGCTTCAAGAAGTTGCTGGTCTGAAAGCTGACGGTGAGTTGTTGAAGCGGGATGAAGAACACAGGTTTTTGCATCGGCAACGTGTGTGACGATTGATGCAAGCTTGAGAGAGTCCATAAACTTTGTTGCAGCCTCTCTGCCACCCTTGACACCAAATGAGATTACACCGCAGGTGCCGTCAGGCATATATTTCTTTGCAAGCTCATACTGGGGATCACTTTCAAGACCGGGGTATGAAACCCAGGAAACAAGCTCACTGCTTTCAAGGAATTTTGCAACCTTGAGAGCATTTTCACAATGTCTGTCCATTCTCAGGGCAAGGGTTTCAAGTCCGAGACCGAGAAGGAATGCATTCTGAGGGCCGGGGATTGAGCCAAGGTCTCTCATCAGCTGAACAACAGCCTTGGTGATGTAAGCACCCTTGCCGAAGCGCTCTGTGTAGGTGATGCCGTGATAAGAAGCATCGGGAGTTGTGAGGCCGGGGAATTTGTCATTCTGAGTCCAGTCAAAATTTCCGCTGTCAACGATTACGCCGCCGACCTGAGTTGCATGACCATCCATATATTTTGTTGTTGAGTGAGTGATGATGTCAACGCCGTATTTGAATGCCTGGCACTTGATGGGAGTGGGGAAGGTGTTATCAACAATGAGGGGGACACCGTGGCTGTGGGCAGCCTTTGCAAATTTTTCGATGTCGAGCACCTGAAGTGAGGGATTGGAAAGTGTTTCACCGAAAACAGCCTTTGTGTTTTCTCTGAAGGCAGCTTCAAGCTCCTGCTCGGTGCAGTCGGGTGTTACGAAGGTGAAATCAATGCCCAGCTTTTTCATTGTGACATTGAAAAGATTGAAGGTGCCGCCGTAAATTGCAGTTGAAGCAACAACGTGATCACCTGCGCTGCAGATGTTGAAAATTGCAAAAAAGTTTGCAGCCTGACCTGAGGAGGTGAGAACTGCTGCAACACCGCCTTCAAGGTCTGCAATTCTTGCAGCAACGGCATCGTTTGTGGGGTTCTGCAGTCTTGTGTAAAAATAGCCTGATGCTTCAAGGTCAAAAAGCTTACCCATTTCGACACTCGAATCATATTTATATGTGGTGCTCTGGCAGATGGGAATCTGTCTGGGTTCACCGTTTTTAGGTGTATAGCCTGAATGTATGCATTTTGTAGCAAGTTTCATTATTGTGGTCTCCTTTGATGTTTTGATTATACGGTAATCATTATATTATACTATTAAATACAAGTCAAGGTCAGAGAAAAAATTCCCTTATACGGAAAAGAGAAAAAAGCGGTCGTAAATAAGCAGAAGGGATAACAAAAAAGACCGAAGCAGAGCCTCGGCCTTTAAGCTTTTATTCAACTGTGATAACAACCTCATAGGCAGTTGTTGACTGAATCTGAGTCATTGTCTGATAAATCCATTTACCTTCAACCTCTTTATAGCCCTTGATTTCATTTGTGCCGTCAAGCATTTTTTCGGGAAGAGTGAAGGAAATTGTTGCGGGAGCGGTAATTTCACCGATGTCAATGAGAAGAATATTGCGGCCTTCACCGTCAAGCATTTCTGAGAAATAGAAGGTCTGATTAATTACGGTTTCGTTAACCTTGACCTCAATGTCACCGACAGGGATGCAGATGGGAAGATTAAGAGACTGAGGATCAATGCAGACTTTAATTCTGCCCTTTTCATAAATTGCATATGCAACGGGAAGCTCAAAGGTTATTTCGTCAGGAGTTTCGGTGATGCTGTTGTGGTAATTCTCATAAAACTCAACTGAGGAATCAAAGATGCCGAGGAATTTCTGGAAAATACGCTTGAGAGCTTCCATTGTGGACTTGATGATTCTGATGACTTTTGCGTCCTTGTCAGTCTTTTCCTTCCAGACCGCATAAAGAGTTATCTGACCGTCAACATAAAGGGACTCACCCGCGTAATAGTAATTTCCTTTGTCATCCTGCCAGCAGATGAATTCGTGGTCAATTGCAATGGGAGTGTCCTTTGAAACGATGTATGTACCGGGATTGCTGAAGCTCAGACTTGCCATCGGCTTATAAATGAGAGAGACATCTGAAAGGAAATCCATTTCATAAATGATGCCGTAAGCAATGGGATCATCCTCTTCTCCTCCGAGGCCGAGAGCACCACCCAGAGTGTCTCCGAGAACATCACCCACAATGTCTCCGATTGCAAAGGCTGTGGGTCCCATGCAGGAGAACAGACATATAACTGAAAGAATAACTGCTAAAAGCTTTTTCACTTTGATTACCTCCTATTGTTAAGGGAAATATATACTCACCTTAGTATTCATTATACATTATACAATAGCACAAATGAATATTATTTCTTTTAAGGAAATATAAATAAATTATTAAGTATGTCCCGAAAAAAAGAAAAACAAGAAAAAAACTCTTTACTTTTTCAAAAAAAAATCATATTATATAGAATGCATTAGTGTGATTAAAAAATCGGTAGAGAAAAGAAAAGGATAAAAATATGAAAATATTATTTATTTGTACCGGCAATACCTGCCGCAGTGTCTTTGCTCAGGCGCTTATGAATAAAAGATGTCGACACGATAAGCTTGATATTGAATGTGACAGCGCCGGTGTTTTTGCTTTTGTGGGAGACAGAGCAGTGGACAATACCATTGAGGTGCTTAATGAAAAGGGCATTGATGTGTCAGAGCACCGCACAAAACGTTTAAGTGAATATATGGCAGAGGAATATGATTTGTTCATCTGTATGGGCCAGGAGCATCTTGAGCCGACAAAAGCACTTGTGGGAGAAAGCAAGGTCAGACTTTTCGGTGAAGGCATCTGGGATCCCGAGGATGATGACATTTCAATTTTCCGCCTTTGTGCTGACAAAATTGAAAGAGAGGTCAAAACTCTTGCCAAGGAGCTTTCAAAGCTGGTTATCCGTCCGATGACAGATGAGGATGTGGATTTCATTGCTCAGACGGAAAAGGAATGCTTTTCTCAGCCTTGGTCTGCAGATGCGGTGAGAGAAGAGCTGAACAATGAAAATTCGGTTTTCTTTGTTGCCGAATATTTGTGTGATAAGGTGGGCTATATGGGTATGCACACCGTTGTTGACGAATGTTATGTTGCAAATGTTGCCGTTGTCAAGAAATACAGAAGAAGAAGCTTCGGCAAAAAGCTTCTCAGATATGCCGAGGAAAAGGCAAGAGAAAGAGGCTGTGCATTCATTTCCCTTGAGGTTAGAGAGGGAAACAAGAGTGCAATTGCTCTTTATACCTCTGAGGGCTATGAAAAAGCAGGGGAGAGAAAGAATTTTTATTCCAACCCCAAGGAAAATGCTTTGATAATGACAAAAAAACTCAATGTTGGTGATGATGAATAATGAAAATTCTTGCAATTGAATCCTCTTGCGATGAGACTGCGGCAAGTGTTGTTGAAGACGGAAGAAGGGTTCTGTCAAACGTAATTGCTTCTCAGGTGCAGGAGCATAAAATTTATGGCGGTGTTGTTCCCGAAATTGCTTCCCGCAGACACGCAGAGGCAATTTCAGCTGTTACACAGAAGGCACTGAGTGATGCGCACTGCACACTTGAAACAATTGATGCAATTGCCGTCACCTATGCGCCCGGACTTATCGGTGCGCTTCTTGTGGGTGTGAATTATGCAAAGGGTCTTTCCTATGCATCAAAGCTGCCTTTGATTCCCGTTCATCATCTGCGCTCACATATTGCCGCAAATTATATTACTCATCCCGACCTTAAGCCGCCCTTTTTCTGTCTTGTTGTCAGCGGCGGAAACACTCTGATGGTGGAGGTCAGGGATTACACGGATTTCTCCGTTGTGGGCAGAACAAGGGATGATGCTGCAGGTGAAGCACTTGACAAGGCTGCAAGAACAATGGGAATTGCTTATCCCGGAGGGCTCAACCTTGACAGAATTGCAAAAAACGGAAACAGCAGCGCTTATAAATTCCCCGTGCCCAAGGTGGAAAATTCACCCTATGATTTCAGCTTTTCGGGTCTTAAGACCTCTGTTATTAATATCATCCATAATGCAAAGCAGAAGGGGGAAGAGGTCAGCGTTGAAGACCTTGGTGCTTCCTTTATGAAAAGCGTCAGCGGATGCCTTGTGAAAAACGTTGAAAAAGCCATGGTTGACTTCGGTCACACCACTCTTGCCGTTGCGGGAGGAGTTTCTGCAAACTCCGTTCTGAGAGAAGACATCACCCGCCTTTGTGAAAAGCACGGCTGGAAGCTTTATTTTCCCGAGCTTTCTCTTTGCGGTGACAATGCGGCAATGGTCGGTGCTCAGGGCTATTACGAATACCTCAGCGGCAATGTTGCTTCTCTGTCACTGAATGCTTATGCTGGTATGAGTATTGATAAGGTGCTTTAATCAATATTGAAGGAATAAAAGCAAAGGAGCTCAAATGAAGAAATTTTTTGAAGACTCACTCAAAAAAACAATCGTTTTTATATTTCTTGTTTTTGTTATAGGCCTTGGTTTTTCTGTTGAGACTGAAGCGGCAATGTCCGTCAATGAAATGAAACAGAGACTGACCTCTTATTCCGACTGCAAAATATCATCCAATGAAGGAATTTTATACCTTGAACACACAAAGTGGAATGTCACCGAGGATGAAATGTTCAAGGTTATCAATGATGTTACGGGTTATCTTATGGGAGACCCCGTTGAAGATTACTGCAAGGTACAGCTGAAGTTTTTTTATACGGATGCCCCTTACGGTAAAAATTTTGAAACCTTTTCAAAAGAGGTTTTTAAATTCAAGTCAAGGCTCACAAGCTTCTGGGGAGACTGGAGCAGATATAACAGCCTTGCAATGAGTGCCACACCTTATAATGATGTGTGTGACATTTTCAGCGTGAACATAACTATTGAGCTTAACGGTGACTCTTCAAGCTCAAGCGGTGAAAAATATAACGAAAAGCTCCTTGAAATTGTCACCGATGCCCATAAGGTGTGCACAAATCAGATGGAATATGTCTGCTACTATCTCAGGTGGCTTGACGAAAATGTAAAATACGTTTATCTGACAAAGTACACAAATGACCCCTACTATGCTCTGATTATCGGAAAAACCGTCTGCGGCGGATATGCAAATGCCTTCAAGGATCTTTGCAATGCCACAGGTATTCCTGCTATAATTGCTGTGAATGAGTCAAAAAATCATGCCTGGAGTGAGGTCTGTGTTGACGGAATCTGGTACACGGCAGACCTTTGTAACGTTGTCAAGCCGAGAAGCGGCGAGTATATAAATACATATCTTTTCAAAGATCCCAATCTTTCAAAGGATAATTTCAGCTTCATTGAAGGTAAAAAGGCGGCTTATGCAGACTTTTTTGACGGACGCACAGAAATAAACATCAGCACCTGTCAGATAAGCCTTTCCTCTTCTGTTGATTATACAGGCAAGGCTGTTACCCCGGCGGTCACTGTGAAAAGCTCGGGAAAAGCACTGACAAAGGGCAAGGATTATACCCTGACCTATTCCTCGAACATTCTTCCCGGCACTGCAAAGGTTACTGTCAAAGCAGTCAGCGGCAGCGGTTACAAGGGAAGCGTCAGCAAAAGCTACAGCATTGTCATCCCGAAAACCAAGGTGTCATATTCTCCCACCTCCTCTTCAGCAAAGCTGACCTGGACAAAGGTGAATGCAGCTACGGGATATATTGTTGAAAAATATGATTCCTCAACAAAAAAATATGTTTCACTCAAGGTTACCTCGGCACTCAGCTTCGAGGTGAAAAAGCTTCCTTCAGGTAAGCCTCTTACGGTTTCGGTCACGCCCTATGTCAGAGCTTCGGGTAAGGTTTATAAGGGCACGGCAACAAAAATTGTTGTGCTGACAAAGCCGGGTCAGGTGAAGTCTCTCAAGGCAAGCAACATCAAGGACAAAACCCTCAAGCTCAGCTGGAAGGGTGTCAGCGGTGCGGGAAAATACAGAATTTATGTCAGCACCGACGGGAAAAACTGGAAAATGAGAAAAGAGCTGAAGGATACTCAGTACAGCTTTAAAGCTCTTTCGGCAAATAAGAAATATTATTTCAAGGTCTGTGCCGTCAATTCTTCGGGCAGAGGAAAATTCAGTTCATCAATTACTCTGAAAACCCGTCTTGCTCCCGTGAACTTCAAGCTTTCCGCCTCAAAGGGCGTTGTCACGGTGAGCTGGGAAGGAGTCAAGGGTGCTGACGGCTATGCAATTTATTATTCCCTTGATAAAGATATGAAGGATATGAAAAAAATTGTTATCAAGGATAAAAAGACTCTTACCAAAAAAGTGAAGGAGCTTGAAAGAATCAAGATTTATTATTTCAAGGTCAGAGCCTTCCGAGTTGAAAACGGAAAGAGAGTTTACGGAACCTTTTCCGATGCAAAGCGTATATTTGTTTAAATCAAAAAGAGATATAAAAACGAGGGTTTTTATATCTCTTTTTTTCTTTATACGGGCTTGTAATCAGTAAGAGCCTTGAATTCATAGCCCTGCGCTCTTGCGGTGTCAATGATTTCACCCAGAGCCTGGGCATTGTCCTTTGAGACGCTGTGAAGGAGAATGACCGCACCGTTGTGGAGCCTTTCCGTGACCTTTTCAACGGCATAATCCTTGCCTCTGACCTTTGAGGTATCCCAGTCGTCATAAGCAACTGACCAGAAAACACTCACATAACCAAGAGATTCAACAAGGTCAAGGGCGTTTTCGTTGTATTCACCTGCAGGGAAGCGGAAATATTTTGCTGCATAACCGAAGTTTTCTCTGAGATAATTTTCAAGCTCCTGAATTTCGGTAATCATCTTCTCTCTTGTTATGCCGGCAAAGGAAGGATGGGTTGCAGAATGATTTCCCACAATGTGTCCCTCATTTATCATTCTTGCAATGAGCCGATGCTCTGATTTTACGTGGTCAAGGGTGCAGAAAAAGGCTGCGGGCACATTCTTTTCCTTCAGAACATCAAGCACCTGATTGGTCAGATTTTCATATTCATAACCGCAGTCGAAGGTGAGGTAAAGAACCTTGCCTTCCGAAACTCTGTCAAGGGTGAGAGCACCGAAGGAGTCAAAGGTCTCCTGAAAGCCCACAACGGTGTAATGAGGCTGACCGCCGGAGGCGGGGCCGTGGGAATGTGAAAGCTTCTGAGTTGAAAGACCTTCACCGGAGCCCTTGTCTTGATAGGTAACCTTTTCAAGAGGTATAAGGTCTGTAAGATTTTTTCCGCCTGCTTGACCTCGGATAATCATAGATGAATAATCAATGTTGTTTCTGACGGTGTTTTCTTTTGAGATAACCGTTGATGAGTTTATGTTTGAAAGCATTTCCTCTGCCTTGGGAGCGGTGTGTTCAGGCTCGGTTATTTCTCTTCTTTTGCAGCACACAAGAGTGAAAAGGGAAGCTGCGATCAGAAATAAAGCTATAATTTTTTTCAAAGTAATTCTCCTTCTTCCGTCAGTAGAGTGACGAGCATATTCCAAACCGATTTCTTCGGTGAACGCTGAATTCGGTTATGTACGGGGGAGTCCCCCGTTTTACAGGGGGATTTATTTGAACATATATTTCATATCTCCCACAATTCCTTCCACGGACTTCATGGCTTTATTGATGTTTTTCTTCATCTGTCTTTTCATATCCGTGCCGGCAACTGTGCCCTTGAGATAAGCGGCGGCGCCCACGGCCATACCGATGCCGATGCCCGCCATAACAGGTCCTTTTTTCATTTTTTTCACTCCTTTTTGCTTTCTCCCCGAAATGTCCGAAGACTTTTCCGGAACAGTTATAGCATTTTACGGAGGCCTTTATTTATTATCGGCAATTTTTCACATTGACTATTTATTTTTTTGTTCGGATATGATAAGATAAGTCAGAACATATTGAATAATAAAAGCCGCTTAAAGCGGTGCTGCGGTAATAACCGAAATAAATTCAGGCTGGTGAAAATAATGAATAAGCTTAATATAGTTCTCGTTGAGCCACAAATTCCTCAGAACACGGGAAACATTGCAAGAACCTGTGCCGCAACGGGCGCTTCTCTTCATCTTGTCAAGCCTATGGGCTTCACCGTTGATGACAAAAAACTTAAAAGAGCGGGGCTTGATTACTGGTATCTTCTTGACATAACCTATTATGAAAATCTTGAGGATTTTTTTGATAAAAACAAGGGCGGAAATTTTTTCTATCTCACAACAAAGGGACAGCATATTTATACTGATGTAAGCTACCCTGAAAATACATTTATCATTTTCGGCAGAGAGGATGCGGGTCTGCCTGAGCAGCTTCTGAAGGACAATCCAGAATCAAGTCTGCGTATTCCGATGATAAGCAGTGCAAGAAGTCTCAATCTTTCAAACACCGCTGCCATTGTCACCTATGAAATTCTCAGACAGTGGAATTATCCCGATTTGCTTTGCAGCGGTCAGCTCACAAAATTTACCTGGTAAGAGAGGTTTGTTATGAATAGAAATTTCACAAAAGAAGACATTATCAAAAAGTATCAGACAAATGTCAAATCCGCAATGACAGCCTTTGTTATTGCAATAGTCCTCGGGGTGATTTTTGTTCTGAGATTTTTAATCAAGAAAAACACAGATTATTTCTTCTCGCTGACAGTAACCGAGGTCATTCTCGGATTTTCTGACAGTCTGCTTTTGCCGCTGCTTCTTATAGCATTATATTTTCTCGTTTACATTCTGCTTCTTGTGGGGGCAGGAAAAAATACCCGTTTTCTCAAGGGCTGTCTCGGAATTTATGCCGTTGACACAGCTGTGCTGCTGGGAAGGGCTGCGGCTCTGTTTTCTCAGTCAGACATTTCTGTTATGGCAGTTGATATTATTTTTCATCTGTTTATAATTATTTTTCTTTCTGTCGGCATTTATTCTGATAAAAAGCTGGAAAAGCTTGAAGGGTCAGAATAAAATAATTATGATTTAAAGGTAAAAGACAATTAGTTGAGAATATTACAGACTGCCCTTTTCTTCAATCTGAGGCTGAGGATACTGAAAAAACAAAACAATGCAAAAAGCCGTCAGAAGCTTTGCTTCTGACGACTTTTTTTGATTTGAATTCTTTAGCTTTATTAACGTAAAAGCTTTAATTTATACTGCACATTATCTGTGCTTTGATTTTTTAGCATCTCAGCTGAAGGAATAGGTTTTGCCTTTTTCTGTCATAAAGGTTGTGATGCCGTTTTCAAAGGAGGTTTCAATTTCATTGCCTTGTGAGTCGCTGACAAGAATGATTTTTCCGTCATATTTCAAGCTGCATTCTCCGCCGCAGTTTGAAAGGATGGTTCCTGCGGTAAGCTTTCCGTTGTTCCATTTGAGAGAAAGCTCAAAATTGCCTCTTGCCATAATGCCCTTGATTTCTCCCTGCTTCCAGGCGGAAGGCAGAGCGGGAAGGATATGGATATAACCGCTGTGGCTTTGAACAAGCATTTCACAGATTCCTGCAGTCAGACCGAAGTTTCCGTCAATCTGGAAGGGAGGATGAGTGCCGAAGAGGTTGTTGAGAATGGCTTTTTTGATAATATTGGCAATGATTTCATCACAGCTGTCGCCCTTTCCGAGTCTTGCAAAGGAAAGAAGACGGATTGCAAGTCCCCAGCCGGTGCTCTTGGGTCCTCTGTCTTCAAGGGTGGTGAGAGCGGCGACGGCAAGAGTCTTGTTGTCGGGAGTAATCTGACGGAAGGGATAAAGAGAAAGAAGGTGAGAGATGTGACGGTGCTTTCTCTGCACGCTCTTTGTTCTGAAGCCTCTCATGAAAAAGCTGTCTTCCTCATACCATTCCTTGATCTGTCCCCATTTGCCGACATGCAGGGGCTTGAGTCTGGGAAGCTGCTGAGAAATTTTTTCAATCAGCTCCTTGTTCACACAGCTGCCGCAGCCGGCCTTTTCAAGCTCACGGGCAGCGGAAATAACATCTTCAAAAAGATTGTAAAGGATACACTGGTCATAGGTGATGCCCTTTGAAAGAGGTCCGTGCTCGGGTGAGAAGCCTGGCGAGCAGATGAGTCTGCCGCTTTCTTTGTCCTCGATGAGAAGCTGTGACCACATAAGAGCACATTCTTCCATTGCGGGATAAATGTCATTTTTCAGCTTTTCCGTATCCTTTGTGTAAAGATAATAATCATACATTCCCTGAAGTGCCCAGGCGCCGTTGGTGGGAGCCCAGCCCCATCTCCAGTCGCTTCCGGGACCGACAAAGCCCAGGGGATTGACCATTGTGTGTATCAGCCAGCCGGTTGCCTTTTCGTAGTCGGGTGTGCCGTCGGGCTTATCTTCACCGATGCCGAGACTTTCGTTGGCAACAACTCTGCCGGGCTTTCTCAGTGAGTTGACAAAATCAATATATGGCAAAGCGGTTTCTGCAATGTTTGCGGTGTATGCCGGCCAGTAATTCATCTGAACATTTACATTGAAGTGGTAATCACAGCACCAGGGAGGATTGTTCTTTGCATTCCAGATGCCCTGAAGATTTGCGGGAAGAGAGCCGTCTCTTGAAGAGGATATGAGGAGATATCTTCCGTACTGGAAAAGAGTTGTTATGATGTTTCTTTTATATTCGCCTTTTTTTGAAAAACGCTTAAGAATGTGGTCTGTGGGCAGAAGACATTCTTCTTCACCGAGAGTGAATGAAACTCGGTTATAAAGCTCTCTGTAATCGGCAAGATGTGTCTGATAAAGCTGGGGGAAGGTTTTTTCTGAAGCCTTTTCAACGGTCTGTCTTGCTTTTTCAAGAGGATCCTCGTCAGAGAAATAATCAGGATAATTGTTTACATAGTTGGTTGCAAGGCTGAGAATAATAACAGCCTCAGAGGCACCTCTTATCTGAAGCTGACCGTCTTTTGCTTCACAGGTTCCGTTTTCGGTGATAACCTTAAGGTATCCGCCGTATTCCATTGAGTTTTTATCTGCACCGTCAGCGGCTTCAAGTCCGTCATTGGCATTGACTGTGCCGCAAAGGGAAATTGAGCAGCCCTCAGATGAGGGAACGCCCTTTTGCTCAGAAACGATGTAAGCGTCAAAATCAATTGAAGCGTCTTCACCCTCTGCCTGAATTCTGCAGACAAGGACATTGTCGGGATAGGAGACGAAATAATGTCTTGTGTAGGATACCTCTCCGATTTTATAGGTTACAATTGCAGAGGCTGAGTCAAGATCAAGGTCACGGATATATTTGTCACTGTTTTCGTGACCGTGGAAATTCAGATAAAGATTTCCGAAGGACTGATAAGCACCAAAGCCTGTCATTGAGCCTTCAAGCTGCTTCATGTTGTGAACAGCCTTTGCCGTGTTGCCGTCGGCAAGATTTTTCTGAATTTCTTTAAGAGCCTTGCCCTTGTCGGCATTTTTTACACCTGAGCCGAAGCCCTCCACGTCCTTGCCGCCGGACCAGAGAGTTTTTTCATTAAGATGAATAAGCTCAGTGGAAACACCTCCGAAAACCTTTGCACCGATTTTTCCGTTTCCGAGGGGGAGTGCTTCATTTTCCCAACCGAAATAGCTCATATGAGCGGGATTTTTATAACAAAGAAACATAGCTTTACCTTCCTGTGAAAAAATTATAGGTCAATTATAGCTTTTGTTATGCCGTAATGTCAAGAACAAAGTAAACTGCTTATAACAAAGGTAACGCACGGAGATAAATATAATAAAAAAATATTCGTCTAAAAATTGATTTTTTTATATATGTGTGATATTATATAATGGAATAGGTATATGAAAGGCTAAGTTATAATGAAATTTGATTATCTTGTAACCGTTATTACCGTGCAGGAAGTTGATGATGACAGAAATGAAATCAGAACAATTGCTCATGCGGCCCTTGATTTCAGCGGTGAAAATTATGTGATTACTTATAAAGAGCACGACTCGGACGGCAGAGAGATTGTGACAAGTCTTGACGTCAGAGAAGGCCGCCGCATTTATGTCAACCGAAACGGTGAAATCAGCACGGATATGGTCATTGCTCTGGGTGAAAGAACTTATTCCAGACATACAACTCCTTATGGTGTTATGTTTATGGACATCTGCGCAAAGGGCATCATTTCCGATATGACTGAGCAGGGCGGAACCCTCAGATTTTCCTATTCAACGGAGGCTGACAGAAAGCCCATCGGAACAATCACCTTCGATGTTGAAATCAGAAAGAAAAACACTGTTAATTAAAAGATCAAAATAAAAGCAAGGTCCGTGAGTGACGGACTCTCTCCGGGAGGAAAAAAGAAATGTCAAAAACAGTTGATAAAGCACAAAATCAGATAAAACAGCTTGTTGAAAAAGCAATTTCGGCAGCTCAGGAAAAGGGTGAGCTTGCAGCGGGGGAAATCAACAGCTTTTCAGTTGAGGTACCCGCAGACAGAAACAACGGAGATTTTTCAACGAATGCGGCAATGGTCAATGCAAGAGCCTTCAGATCGGCTCCCGTTAAAATTGCTCAGGCAATTGTCGGAAATATGGATTATTCAGAGACTTATTTCACAAACGTTACAATTGCAGGCCCCGGCTTCATAAATTTTTATCTTGCTGATGCATATTATGCAGATGTTCTGCTTGAAATCAGACAGGAGGGTGAAAATTACGGCAGAAGCAATTACGGTCAGGGTAAAACCGTAAACGTTGAATTTGTTTCCGCAAACCCCACAGGCCCCATGCATATGGGTAACGCAAGAGGCGGTGCTCTCGGTGACTGCCTTGCAGCAGTTCTTGATTATGCGGGCTATAAGGTTTCAAGAGAATTTTATGTCAATGATGCGGGCAATCAGATTGATAAATTCGGTCTTTCCCTTGATATCAGATACAGACAGCTTCTCGGTGAAGAAATTGAGCTTCCCGAAGACAGCTATCACGGTGAAGACATTGTTGAAAGAGCTTCTGAGTTCAAGGCTCTTTACGGTGATTCCTTCAAGGATAAATCCGAGGAGGAAAGAAGAAAGGCTCTTGTTGAGTTTGCTCTTCCGAAGAATCTTGAAAACATGAAAAAGGCAATGGAGAAATACCGTATTGATTACGACTTGTGGTTCAGTGAGCTTACACTTCATAACGGCACTGAGCTTAAGGAAACAATCGATATTCTCACAAAGGGCGGATACACCTATGAAAAGGATGGCGCTCTCTGGTACAAGAACAAGCAGGTTCAGACTCAGATGCTTCTCAGAGAAGGCAAGAGTCAGGAATACATTGATAAGCTTGAGCTCAAGGATGATGTTCTCATCAGAGCAAACGGCAACCCCACTTATTTTGCCGCTGACATTGCTTATCACAGAAATAAGCTTGAAAAAAGAGGCTTTGACAAGGCCATTGACGTCTGGGGCGCTGACCATCACGGCCATGTTGCAAGAATGAAGGGTGCAATGGAGGCTGTCGGCATTGATTCTGACAGACTTGACATTCTTCTGATGCAGTTTGTCCGCCTTGTCCGTGACGGTGAGGTTGTCAGAATGTCAAAAAGAACGGGTAAGGCAATCACCCTTGTTGACCTTCTCAATGAGGTACCCATCGACGCCGTCCGCTTCCTTTTCAATATGAGAGAGCCCGGCTCACTTATGGACTTTGACCTTGACCTTGCCGTTGAGCAGAGCTCACAGAATCCTGTTTATTATTGCCAGTATGCTCATGCAAGAATCTGCAGCATCCTTGCAAAGCTTGAAGCTGAGGGCAAAAAAGCAAGAGATTGTTCAGTTCAGGAGCTTGAGCTTCTCAAGGCTCCCGAGGAAAGAGAGCTTATCAGATATCTTTCAACCCTCGGTGATGTAATTATCAATGCAGCAAAGAATTATGATCCCGCAAAGGTCACACATTATGCAACAGAGCTTGCAACCTTCTTCCACAAATTTTACAGCGCCTGCCGTGTCGGTGTTGAGGATGAACAGCTTATGCAGGCAAGACTTTTCCTTTGCATCTGTGTCAGAGACACAATGAAAAACATTCTCAGCATGCTTAAAATTGATGCACCTGAAAGAATGTAATGTATTTTCCAAAGCAACATATTCCATAATAATAAAGTAAATTTAAAGAAGTTGTCCCATAATAAAAATCAAATCAGACAGAAAGAGAGAAATTATTATGAATTCTGAAAAAATTCTCGTTGTCGATGACGACCTTAATATCTGCGAACTCCTGAGACTTTATCTTACAAAAGAAGGCTACAATGTTGTTATTGCTAATGACGGACAAAGTGCAGTTACAACCTTCCAGGAGGAAAGCCCCAGCCTTGTTCTTCTGGATATTATGCTTCCCAAGCTTGACGGCTGGCAGGTCTGCCGTGAAATCAGAAAGTTTTCTGAAGCTCCCATCATTATGCTCACTGCAAAGGGTGAGGTTTTTGACCGTGTGCTCGGTCTTGAGCTGGGTGCTGATGATTATGTTGTCAAGCCCTTTGACACAAAAGAAATTGTGGCAAGAATCAAGGCTGTTCTCCGCCGCAGCGCTTCTTCTGTTTCTGAAGAAATCAAGGAAGTGCATTATGACAAGCTTTCAATCAACCTGACAAATTATGAGCTCAAGGTCGGCGGAGTTCAGATTGACACTCCTCCCAAAGAGATGGAGCTTATTTTCCACCTTGCAAAAAATCCCAACAGAGTTTTCACAAGAGATCAGCTTCTTGATGAGGTGTGGGGTTATGATTATTACGGTGACTCAAGAACAGTTGACGTTCACGTCAAGCGTCTTCGTGAAAAGCTTGAGGGCGCGTCAGACAAATGGGAGCTCAGAACCGTATGGGGTGTAGGATATAAATTCGAAACCAAGGATTAAAACAAAAAATAACAGTAAAAGAAAAACGCCTGAATTAATTTTCAGGCGCTTTCTTGAAAGAAGGTCTTTCAATGGGCAAAAAGATCAGAAAAAGAAACAAAGGAAGTCTTTTCAAAAAGTATTTTGCTTCCTCTGTTATAGCAATTATGGTCGGCTTTATGTTCCTTGGCTTTCTGATGATGGTTTTCATCAGTGCTCTCTGGTGGGATGATAAGGTTGAAACCCTTTCGGGTAACGTTAAAAACATTGCACAGGCTTACATCGTTCTTTACAACGACTCAATGGTTGACGAGAGCAAAAAAGCAACGGATGAAGCGGTTTTGTGTAACACTCTGAAGGTTATGAGTGACTCAACACGTTCTGATTATTACATTTCTGATGTTGAGGGAAATATAACATATTGCGGAAGCTGCTTTGAAAAAAAGGACGGGGTTGAATGTGGGCTTCACGGTCAGATGAAAATTTCTGATGACTATATCAGCAGAGCAGTATCGGGAGGCTTTTCCGATTATACCACCGAGGGTGAATTCGGTCAGGGCAGATTTGTTGTCGGCTTCCCCCTTGTTATCGATTCACAGACCGTTGCACTTGTTTTTGCGGCAGAGGATGCACTCGAAGGACTTGTACCCTATATTGTGAGTATCTTTCAGTCCTTCAGTTATGCCGTTATTATTGCTCTGATTATTGTTTTCATTCTCATTTATTCACTGGCAAGGGGAATCACCGAGCCTTTGAGTGAAATGAAGGAAATCACAAAGCATTATGCCAAGGGAGATTTTGAATATAAAGCAAACGAAAAATATAAAAAACGAGATTTCCGTGAGTTTGCCAAGGCTCTGAACAAAATGGGTACGGAGCTGAAAAACAATGAGGAATCACGAAAGAGCTTTGTTGCAAACGTTTCTCACGAGCTTAAAACTCCCATGACCTCAATCGGAGGATTTATTGACGGCATTCTTGACGGAACAATTCCTCCCGATCAGGAAAGAAAATATCTGTCAATTGTTTCCAATGAGGTCAAAAGACTGTCAAGAATGGTTGTTTCAATGCTTAATCTTTCAAAGATTGAAGCGGGAGAGGTCAAGCTTGCTCCGAAAAATTATGATGTGGTAAGTCAGATTTTCGGAACCCTTCTTACTTTTGAGAAAAAGATTGAGGAAAAGAACATTGAAATTCTCGGCTTTGAGGATCTGGAAAATGTGATAATCTGTGCGGATAAAGACCTTGTTCAGCAGGTTATTTACAACCTCATTGACAACGCTGTCAAATTCACTCCCGAAAACGGCAGCATAACGGTAAAAGCTGTTAATGACGGTCAGAAAACAACCGTATCAATCAGAAACTCCGGTGCAGGAGTTTCCGAGGAGGAAATTTCAAGAATTTTCGAAAGATTTTATAAGGTTGATAAGTCAAGAAGCTTCGACATCAAGGGTGTCGGTCTCGGCCTTTATATTGTCAAAACCATTATCAATATGCACGACGGAGAGATCTATGCGTCAAGCAAGCAGGGTGAGTACACAGAATTTTCTTTTGAAATTCCTCTTGCCTGAGCGGTTTTTAACTAGTTTTTAATAACATTTTATATTCTTATTACATCAAAAAGTAATTTTTGTTAAAATTCAGTTCGACTCAGTCCCGGAAAGGAGCCATTCTTATGAATGACAATGAAAACAGAAACGACGGATTCTTTGAAGAAAACTTCACAGATTTTCTTGCAGATAAAATTCCGTCAAAGGATAACAGACAGACGGGGGACACAGCTGAGCCCTCCTTAAGATTTGATTTTCCTCAGCCTCCCCGTGAGGCTCAGCCCGAGCCTGAAAATAAGGCTGAAGAAAGAGTGCCTTATCAGACTCAGGGATATAACCCCTATGCAGCTCCCGCTGAAAACAAGAGCGCGGATTACGGCTACAATGTTTATTCAGCTCAGAGACAGGGTGTGAAAAAAGAGTCTGCCGGCAGACAGAATGAAAATTATTATGAAACCTTCTATGAGGATTTTGAAGCTCGTCCCAAGAATAAGGGAAAAAGAAATCTCGGCATAATCGTCGGTGTGTTTCTTGTGATCTGTTTGCTTATCGGATTTTCCGAAGCAATCAAGGAATATAAGGCGGGAAAGACCGGTGTTGAAAACGCAACTCAGCAGACAACACTTCCTCTGGAAACAGAAACAAACATCATTGAAACAACTCAGCAGAATGTCGTCAGCGGAATCAACTCAGTTGTTGTTGCCGAAAAGGTAAGACCCGGCGTTGTTGGTGTTCTTGTTTACAAAAACGGCCAGCTTGACGGTGAAGGCTCAGGTGTTCTCTGGAAGGAAGACAGTGAATATACTTACATTATCACCTGTGCTCACGTTATTGACGAAACCAATGTGACTTATGGCATACTTCTTCTTGACGGCTCATATCACGAGGCTGAAATGGTGGGCTCTGATGCAAGAACAGACATCGGTGTGCTGAAAATCAAGACAACAGGACTTGATCTTGTTGAAATCGGTGATTCAAATTCACTGAAAATCGGTGAGCCTGTTTATGCAATCGGTAACCCCGGCGGATCAAATTATTTCGGCTCAATGACAGACGGTATTGTTTCCGCAATTGACCGTTCAATTAACTCGACTTATAAGATGACTGTTATTCAGCACAGCGCTGCAATCAACCCCGGTAACTCAGGCGGTGCCCTTGTCAATATGGCAGGTCAGATTATCGGCATCAACTCCTCAAAGATTTCAGACACAGAATATGAGGGTATGGGCTTTGCCGTTCCCACCTCAATTGCAATTCCCATTGCTCAGTCTCTTCTTCAGTATAAGTATGTTCCCAACAGACCCAAGCTTGGCATTGAATATGCATCAGCAAGTGCTTATCAGCTTTATTCTCTTGTGGTTTCAATCAAGGGACTTCCTCAGGGCTCACTTGTCATTGCAGGCATCACAGAGGACAGCTCACTCAATGACACAGAGGCTCAGGTCGGTGACCTTATCATTGCCGTTAACGGTAAGGATATGGATGACTCAAGTGTTCTTCTTGACCTTATTGAAAAGGGCTCAGTCGGTGACACACTTACTCTTACTCTTTGCCGAATTGAGCAGAGAACTTATAAAACAAAAACCTTTGATGTTACCATAACTCTTGTTGAAGATAAGGGTAATATCCAGGAGGAAACAACGGATTATTACGACTATGAAAACGAAGAGGATTTCTATTACGGAAATCAGGGCGATTTTGAAGATTTCTTCGGTGATTATTTCGGTTGGTAATTAAAAGGAACAGAAGGTCAGAGTCTCTGAAAAGAGCAGACCTTCTGTTTTTTGATAAATTTTACCTCAGGGTATTTAATTATTTCTTTTTATATGGTACAATGTTCCCCTGAACAAATACGGCGTCGGTGCCGAAAAAGAAAGGTATGATAAAATGGATTTTACAGAAAAAACATTGAATTCTCAGCTCGTTTTCCGCGGAAGAATCATTGATGTTATACTTGATGACATTGAGCTGCCCGACGGCTCAAAATCAACAAGAGAGGTTGTCCTTCATAACGGCGGTGTCTGTGTTGCGGCACTGACCGAAAATGAAGAGCTTTATTTTGTCCGTCAGCACAGATATCCTTATCACAGAGACCTTCTTGAGCTTCCCGCAGGCAAGCTTGAAAAGGGTGAGGATCCCATGAAGGCAGGCATCAGAGAGCTTGAAGAGGAGTGCGGAGTTGTTGCTGAAAAGGTGATTGACATGGGTTCAATTTATCCCACTGTTGCTTATTGCAATGAAACCATTTATCTTTACTGTGCAACAGGGCTGAGCGCTTCAAAGCAGAATCTTGATGAGGGGGAATTCCTCAGCGTTGAAAAAATTCCTCTTAAGGCTGCAGTTGAAATGGTTATGAAGGGTGAAATTGCCGATGCGAAAACCGTTGCTCTTGTTCTCAAGGTTGCAAATCTCAGAAATGAGGGAAAAATCTGATGAAAAGCTTCATTCTTGCTTCAAATTCACCCAGAAGACGTGAGCTTTTGTCAAATGCCGGTTATGTGTTTGAGGTCTTGCCCTCCGACTGTGACGAAAGGGTTGAAGAGGAGCTGCCTCCTCAGCAGCTTGTTGTTGAGCTGGCAAAAAGAAAGGCCTTCTCCGTTTCGGAGAAAAACAAGGGCAGGGTGGTTCTCGGCTGTGACACTGTTGTTGCAGTTGACGGAAAAATTCTCGGCAAGCCTGAAAACAGAGAGGATGCAGAGAAAATGCTCAGCAGTCTGTCGGGCCGTGAGCACATTGTTTCAACGGGAGTGTGCATCACCGACGGTGAAAAGACGGTGTGCTTTGAAAATACAACGCAGGTTGAGTTTTATGAGCTCAGCAGTGAAACAATCCGAAGCTATATTGAAACCGATGAATTCTGTGACAAAGCTGGAGGATACGGAATCCAGGGCTTCGGCAGTATGCTTGTCAGGGGAATAAAGGGGGACTACTTTTCGGTTATGGGTCTTCCCGTGAGTGAATGCGGCAGAGTTCTTGCGGAATTCGGCATTTATGCAAAGGTAAAGATATAACAAACAAAAACGGAATGTCTGACGGTTTGCCGTGGGGATGTTCCGTTTTTAATTTCAGAATATGCTCCCTTTTTATTGTAAAAATAAAAAATATATAAAATTTTTCTCAGTCTATTGAGTAAAAAGAAGATATGTTATATAATAATATAACTGTTATTATGGATAATTGTGACTTTTTATATATTATTTTTCTGGAAGGAGAAGAATGTTATGTTGTTTTCTCAGGATATCGGAATTGACCTCGGCACAGCGAACACTCTTGTTTTTGTTAAAGGAAAGGGCATTGTTATCAGAGAGCCCTCTGTTGTTGCAATCAGCGTCAACTCAAAGCCTGCAAAGGTTGTTGCTGTTGGCTCTGAGGCAAAGGAAATGATTGGCAGAACTCCCGGCTCAATCACTGCAATGCGTCCTCTCAAGGACGGTGTTATTGCCGATTTTGACGTCACATGTGAAATGCTCAAAAAATTCATTCAGAAGGCAATGGGCGGCTCTTATCTTGCAAAGGCAAGGGTTGTAATCTGTATTCCCTCCGGTGTTACCGAGGTTGAAAGAAGAAATGTGCACGATGTTGCCATTGAGGCAGGTGCAAAGTATGTCAGCCTTATTGAAGAGCCTATGGCTGCTGCAATCGGAGCAGGTCTTCCCGTGGGACAGGCAATCGGCAGCATGATTGTTGACATCGGCGGCGGAACAGCGGAGGTTGCCGTTATTTCTCTTGGCGACATTGTTACCTCCCGCTCTGTAAGAGTTGCAGGTGACAGCTTTGACAGTGCAATCAGTCTTTACATTAAGAAAAAATATAATCTTCTCATCGGTGAAAGAACAGCTGAGGATATTAAAATCAAAATCGGCTCTGCAATTGCTTATGAGGGTGAGGGCAGAATGGAGGTCAAGGGCAGAAATCTTATTGACGGACTTCCCAAGAGCATCACCGTCACAAGTGAAGAAATCAGAGAGGCTCTGACTGATTCCGTTGAACAGATTCTTGATGCAGTCAGATCAACTCTTGAAAAAACTCCTCCCGAGCTTTCATCAGACATTATGGAGCACGGCATTACTCTTACAGGCGGAGGAGCTTTGCTCAGAGGAATGGACGAGCTCATTTCTCAGCAGACAGGTATGCCGGTCAACGTTGCCGACAATCCTCTTGACTGTGTTGTTGACGGAACGGGAATTTATCTTGAAAAGGATATTCTTGCCTCCTCAGGCAAAAGATTTTAATCGGGCTGAAAAAGCTCAGAGGTGTTAAAAATGTTTAACTTCTTTAAAAGCAGAAAATTTCAGCGCTTTGTGCTTGTGATTATTGCTCTTCTTGTGGGCGCCGTTCTTGCACTTGCGGTGAGAAATTCATCCTCACCCGTCACAAGTGCCGTGGGAGCTGTTTTCAGCCCTTTGCAGAAGGCTTCGGTTTTTATCACGGATAAGGCGCAGTGGATAGGCAAAAGATTCAGAAGCTCAGGTGCATATATTCAGGAAATTGAAAGACTCAGACAGATAATTGCCGAATACGAAAACCGCATTGTCAATTATGATGAAATGGAGCAGAAGGTTGCTTCTTATGAAAAAATGCTTGAGCTTAAAGAAGAAAATCCGGATTTTGTTCTGGCAAGAGGTAATATCATCGGTACAGATTCTGCGGATATGTTTTCTTCACTGATTATTGACAAGGGAACAAATGATGACGTAAGCGTGGGTGACCCAGTTGTCTCGGGCAATTACCTTGTCGGTATTGTCAAAAAGACCAATCCGTCATACAGTGTTGTTCAGACTCTTCTGAGTCCTGAGCTTAACGTAAGCGCTCTTGAAAGCAAAACAAGAGAAACAGCTTATGTCACAACGGATATTGAATATTCTCTTAAGGGCTTTTGTATGCTGACAGGTCTTGAAAAAAGCACAGCGGTAACGCCCGGAGGCATCATTGTCACCTCAGGCATCGGCGGAGTTTATCCCAAGGGTCTGATTGTGGGCAAGGTGACAGAGGTTTGCGAAAGCAAATATGATCTTTCCTGCTATGCGGTTATTGAGCCGGGGGCAGACGTGAAAAGCATTGAAGATGTTTATGTTATAACAGATTTTGAAGGTCAGGGCACAGAAGAGCTTGTTGAATAAAAAAACAAAGGGGGCAGTAAAATGGATTTCAGAACAAGAAGACTGATTTATGTCAGAAGAATCATTTTTGTTTTTCTGATTGTTTTTACTGCACTTATGCAGCATTCAGGTGCTTTGCCCGAAATTTTTTCTGTTCCTGCCATGGCATTGATTCCGCTGACGGTCTGTCTCGGAATGTCGGAGCGTGCTTCTGCGGGAATGTGGTACGGTGCTCTTGCTGGTCTGCTCTGGGATTTTGCTTCACCCGTGGGTGACGGCTTTTTTGCCGTTGCACTGACAACGGTGGGCTTTGTTTCGGGAGAGCTTGCAGCCTTTGTTTTCAGAAAAAGCATCAGGTCTGTGATGCTTGTCAGTTTCGGAGCTTTGCTGACAGTGAATGTTTCTTACTGGCTGATTTTTATTCTCAGAAAGGGCTATGAGGGAGCGGCAGAGGTTCTTGTGAGTTATTATCTCCCCTCAGTTCTGTACTCACTTTTGTTTGTGTTTATTTATTATTACATTATCGATTTTTTTGTCAGAATCACAAAGGAAAAAAGAAGCTTCTGACAAAAGCTGTTCTGATTTGAATTATTCAAGAAAGGAGTGAAAAAGATGAAGAGAAAAAACAATTCGGTAAAAAGAAGTATTTTTGTGCTGGTTTTTATATTTTTACTGTCTTTTTCATTTCTGACTTATTTGTTCAACATTCAGATAATCAATCCCGAAAAGGAAAAGGATGCTGTTGTTTCAAGTGTTGATGTGCCCGTTGAGGCTGTCAGAGGAATCATTCTTGACAGAAACGGTTATCCCCTTGTCACAAACAAGCAGGTCAACAAGGTTATGTTCACTTATCTTTCCTTTCCCAAGGACTACAGTGAAAGAAACGTGATTATTCTTGCTCTGATTGAGCTTTTCGAAAAGAATAAGATTGAATGGAACAACAACCTGCCCATCATTATTAATGAACAGGGTAAGCTTGAATTTGAAAAGGAAAGAGAAAAAGAAATTTCTTATCTCAAAAGTGAGGCTTTTCTTGACCTTAATTATTATGCTGATGTCAACGACTGCTTCAATGCTCTTGTTGAAAGATATAAGCTTGAGCAGTTCACTCTTTCTCAGCAAAGAAATATTGCCTCCGTTTATTATTCAATGGTGAAAAACGGATTTAATACGGGCAGAGATTATGAGTTTGCCTCTGATGTTTCAAGTGCGCTTGTTTCGGTTATTATGGAAAAAAGCGATCTGTTCACGGGTGTTGTTGTCAAGGTGACAAGTGAAAGAGAATACACCGACGGAACAATTGCTCCTCATCTTCTCGGTCTTGTGGGTCCCATAACCAATGAAGAATATGATAACCGCAAGGATCAGGGGTACACAATCAACGATGTAATCGGAAAAAGCGGCGTTGAATCTGCAATGGAGACTTATCTCAGAGGTGTCAACGGAACAAAGACAATTTCCACAGATGCTTCGGGTAACACTTATGAGGAATACACCGTTCTTCCTCAGGCCGGAAATACAGTTATTGTGACAATTGAGCATAAGCTTCAGCTTGTAGCACAGAAGGCACTTGCTGACGGCATTGCAGCTTTGCAGCAGTCAACGGAAAGAACATACGCTCTTACAGGTGCAGTTGTTGCTATGGATACAAGAACGGGAGACGTGCTCGCTATGGCATCTTATCCCACCTATGATAATTCGACATACAGCGAAAATGCCGATGAGCTTAACAGTGATCCTTCAACTCCCTTGTGGAACAGAGCGCTGAGAAGTACTTATACTCCCGGCTCAACAATCAAGCCTGCTGTTGCAATGGCAGGTCTCGAGGAAGGCGTTATTGGCGGCGGAACTGTTGTGAGCTGCAAGCAGATTTACACTCATTATGAGGACTATCAGCCCAGGTGCACAGGTTATCACGGCGGTCAGAATGTTATAAATGCTCTTTATAATTCATGTAACATATTCTTCTATGAAACCTCGAGACTTCTCGGTATTGAAAAGCTTAACAGTTATTTTTCAATGTTCGGACTGGGTGAAAAGACAGGCATTGAGCTTTATGAAAGCTCGGGTACTGTCGACTCCGTTGCTTTAAGAGAAAGCATTGGTGAAATCTGGACGCCCGGACTCACAATTCAGGCGGGTATCGGTCACGGTAACAACCAGTTCACTCCCGTTCAGCTTTGCTCTTATGCTGCAACAATTGCAAATAAGGGCATCAGATATAAGGCACACATCATTGACAGCGTTAAATCCAACGATCTTTCAACAACAATTTCAAAAACAGAAACAGAAATTCTCTCTCAGGCAAATTTCAGTGATGCAAACTGGAACCTTGTTCACAGAGGTATGCTTCTTGTCGGTACCGAAAGCTATGCGGATTTCAGAAAGGTTCCTGTAAAGGTTGGCGCTAAGACAGGTACAACAACAGTTTCAAAGAAGGTCAACGGCAGACTGATTGAAACCTATAACGGTCTTCTGATAACCTTTGCTCCTTATGAAAATCCTGAAATTGCAATTGCTGTTGTTGTTGAAGGTGCAGGAAGCGGCGGTTCAACGGCTCCTATTGCTTCGGATATTATGGAATATTATTTTTCAGCAAAGGATAATTCTGAAACTGAAACAGACGAAAACATTCTTTTAAGGTAGGATGAAAATTATGGCAGAAAAAATTCTTATCGCTTCAGGTAAAGGCGGTGTCGGCAAAACCTCATTGACCGTCGGCTTCGGAAAGGCTCTTTCAGCTTTGGGTCACAGAGTGCTTCTTATTGACTGTGACTGTCTGAGGAGCATTGATCTTCTTGTGGGCGTTACGGAAAGTCTTGTTTATGACTGGGGTGACGTTGTGGGTGGAGCCGATGCTCAGTATGCCCTTTACGAAAAGGATGACCTTACGGTTCTGACCTGTCCTGAGGATTACGGTGATACAACGGAAGAGGATATGAAAAAGCTTGTTGCTTTGTATGATGACAGCTTTGATTATATTCTCATTGATGCTCCCGCGGGAATTGACAGGGGACTCACTCTTTCAGCTGCAGCGGCAGACAGAGCAATTGTTGTTTCAACACCTGACCTTGTCTGTGTCAGAAGTGCCTGTATTGCTGCAAGAAAAATCTGCTCTCTTGGAATTGAGGATGTGCGACTTGTGATAAACCGAGTCAGCAGAAAGGATGTTATAAAGGGAAGATTGCTTAACATTGACTCTGTGATTGACTCAACGGAGGTGCAGCTCATCGGTGTTGTTCCCGAGGATCCGAGAATCAGATTCGGCTCAATGGGAATGTCAATTTATAAGAAAAATCAGCTGTCCTTTGACGCCCTCAACAACATTGCTTTGCGAATAACGGGAGAATATGTTCCTCTTGAAATATAATTTTATCAAATTGGAATAATGATTTGACAAAATGAAGGTTTCTTCAGTTTTTTTCACAAAATCTATTGAAAAACAATTGATTTTTTGATAACATAAACCTTAGCAAGAATGAGAAAGAAGGCGAAAAAATGAACATTGCTCTAATTGCACACGATTCAAAAAAGGAACTTATGACACAGTTTTGCATTGCGTACTGCGGAACACTGAGTAAGCACTCTCTTTGTGCAACGGGAACAACCGGCAAAATGGTCAGCGAAGCAACGGGTCTTAACGTTGTTAAATTCCTTTGCGGTTATCAGGGCGGTGAGGAACAGATCGGTGCCCGAATTGCCTGCAATGAAATTGATTTGCTCTTATTCTTCAGAGATCCCATCACAGTCAAGCCCAATGAGCCCAATGCGGCAACTCTTCTCAGACTTTGCGATGTTCACAACATTCCCGTTGCAACAAACATTGCAACTGCGGAGGCTCTCATTCACGCCCTTGAAAGAGGCGACCTTGACTGGAGAGACATTGTTAACCCAAAAAACTGAATTAAATAATATATAAATGCTAAGACGGAAAAGAGTAATCGGTCAGCTCCGTTCAGAGAGAGGTGTACTTGCTGAAATCACCTTGCGGAAGCCCCGGTGAAGACATTCCCGAGCAGACAGTTTGTCCGTTTGTCACGTTAAGACATCGAGTGGAATACAGCTTGTATTCAATCGGGGTGGTACCGTGGAGCTATGCTTCATCCCCAATGCAGTCTTTTTGCGTTGGAGATGGAGTTTTTATTTTTTTCAGATTATTCTATATTGGAGGACAGATAAATGGCATTAGTTACCAAATCAATCAAAGGCACACTTGATCTTTTGCCGAATGAAAGCTATAAAAGACAGTTTGTTGAACACACCTGTCTTGAAATTGCACAGAATTTCGGTTATAAAGAAATCCGCACACCTGTATTTGAGCATACTGAGCTTTTTCAGCGCGGTGTAGGTGACACAACAGACGTTGTGCAAAAGGAAATGTACACATTCGAGGATAAGGGCGGACGTTCAATCACTCTTCGTCCCGAGGGCACAGCCGGTGTTGTACGTTCTTATCTTGAGCACGGACTTTTCAACGAGCCCATGCCTCAGAAGCTTTGCTACATCACATCCTGCTACCGTTACGAAAAGCCTCAGGCAGGCAGACTCCGTGAATTCCACCAGTTCGGTATTGAATGTCTCGGCAGTTCAAATCCCGCAGTTGATGCTGAGGTTATTTCCGTTGCACAGAATATTTTTGATTTCCTTGGTGTAAAGAATCTTCAGCTTGAAATCAACTCAATCGGCTGTAAGGAATGCCGTAAGGATTATCACGCAGCCCTCAAGGCATATTTTGAAAGCAAAAAGGAAGAGCTTTGCGGTACCTGTCTCGGCAGACTTGACAGAAACCCCATGAGAATTCTTGACTGCAAGAGTCCCGTCTGCTCTGAGATTGCAAAGGATGCGCCCAAGGTCACAGACTTCCTTTGTGATGACTGTAAGGCTCATTTTGAATCAGTTCAGAATTACCTTAAGGTTATGGGTATCGACTTCAAGGTCAATCCCACAATCGTAAGAGGTCTTGATTATTATTCGAGAACTGTTTTCGAGTTTGTTTCAACAGATATCGGTGCTCAGGGTACCGTTTGCGGCGGAGGCCGTTATGACGGACTTGTTGAAGAGGTGGGCGGCAGCCATACTCCCGCTCTCGGCTTCGGAATGGGTATTGAAAGACTTATGCTTCTTATGGCAAATCAGGAGCTTCCCTTCCCCGCAGAAAGCAAGTGTGAGCTTTATATTGCAACAATGGGTGAAAAGGCTTCTCTTGAAGCAGCGGCAATTGCTAACGCATTAAGACGTGAGGGAATGTTCGTTGAATTTGATGTTGTCGGCAGAAGCCTTAAGGCTCAGATGAAATACGCCAACAAAATCGGCGCAAAATTCACCGTTGTAATGGGTGACGGAGAGCTTGAAAGCAGAATGATCAGACTTAAGAATATGGAATCAGGTGAAGAGCAGGAGCTCAGTCTTGATACCTTTGAAAGTGATTTTCTCAATATCTCAATCAGCGAAAGCTTAAAAGAATTTGATGATCTTGATTTTTCCTCAGTAATGGGAAATTTTGAAATATAAGGAGTGACAGTTATGGATTTAATGACAGGACTTAAAAGAACAGATTATTGCGGCAATTTCACTGCAGCTGACTGTGGCAGAGAGGTTGTTGTTGCAGGCTGGGTGCAGAGACAGAGAGACCTTGGTGCTCTCATCTTCGTTGACCTTCGTGACAGAACAGGCATTGTTCAGCTTGCTTTTGATGACACTACAGAAAAGGAAATTTTTGACAAGGCATTCACTCTCAGAAGTGAATTTGTACTGATGGCAAAGGGTGTTGTCAGAGAGCGTTCATCAAAGAACATGGAAATTCCCACAGGTGAAATCGAAATCTTCGTTACCGACCTTCGTATTCTCGGCAAGAGTGAAACAACTCCCTTTGAGATTGTTGAAAACTGCCAGACCTCAGAGCTTACAAGACTGAAGTACCGTTATCTTGACCTTCGTCGTCCTGATCTTCAGAAGAACATCCTTATGCGTCACAGAATCACAAAGATTACCCGTGACTATTTTGATGAAAACGGATTTGTTGAAATTGAAACTCCCATTCTCATCAAGTCAACTCCCGAAGGAGCAAGAGACTTCCTTGTTCCCTCAAGAATTCACAAGGGCAGCTTCTATGCTCTTCCTCAGTCTCCTCAGCTTTACAAGCAGCTTTCGATGGTTGCAGGTTTTGACAGATATATGCAGATTGCACGCTGCTTCCGTGACGAAGACCTGAGAGCTGACCGACAGCCCGAGTTTACACAGATTGACGTTGAAATGAGCTTCATTGAAAAGGAAGACATCCTTTCTCTCATCGAAGGATATATGAAAAAGGTCTTCAAGGAAGCTCTCGGTGTTGAAATTGAAACACCTCTTCCCAGACTTACTTATGCAGAGGCTATGGAGCGTTACGGCTCAGACAAGCCCGACACAAGATATGCAATGGAAATCACCGACATCGGTGACGAGGTTAAGGGCTGCGGCTTCGGCGTATTCACAGGCGCTCTTGAAAACGGCGGAAAGGTTGCTGCAATCACTGCAAAGAAGGCATTCTCAGTTCTTACAAGAAAAGAAATTGACAAGCTTACAGAATTCGTCAAGGGTATCGGAGCAAAGGGTCTTGCCTGGGCAAGAATCGGTGAAGACGGAACAGTTGCTTCTTCCTTTGCAAAGTTTATGACTGAAGACGAAATGAAGGCAATTATGGATAAGTGCGGTGCCGAAATCGGTGACGTGATTCTTATTGTTGCTGACAAGGCTGCCACAACTCTTTCAGTGCTCGGCTCACTTCGTCAGACAGTTGCAAAGAAGCTCGACATTATCCCCGCTGACAAGTACAATCTTCTCTGGGTTGTTGAATTTCCCTTCTTTGACTGGGATGAAGAGCTCGGACAGTTTGTTGCAATGCACCATCCGTTCACTTCTCCTCTTGATGAATGCTTTGATTACCTTGAAACAGACAAGGCCAAGGTAAGAGCAAACGCTTACGACCTTGTTCTCAACGGTATCGAGCTTGCAAGCGGCTCAATCAGAATTACTGATCCCGAGCTTCAGAAGAGAATTTTCAATCTTCTCGGTCTCTCCGATGAAGAAGCACACGAAAAGTTCGGTTATCTTACCGACGCCTTCAAATACGGTGCACCTCCTCACGGCGGTATCGGTCTCGGCCTTGACAGACTTGTTATGCAGATGCTCCGTCTCGAAACCCTTCGTGATGTTATTGCCTTCCCGAAGGTACAGAATGCAAGTGAGCCTATGACAGATTGCCCTGCAATTGTTGACACGGAGCAGCTTGATGTTCTCGGCATCGGACTTCTCAAGGAAGAAGAATAATTAAATAAGAAGCATTTATTTAAAAGTGAATTAACATCACAATAATGCATTGAAAATCACCGGTATGCGTCAGCTTTATCGGTGATTTTTTATGCAGAACGGGGTCTCTCCGCGGCACGCTCAAAGAAAAAAGGAAGCCATGCAGAGTGAAATAATTAAATTTTGATAAATTGTCATTCTTTTCGTTGACATCTCTGCCGTAAAGTTGTATCATATATTATGTGTAATAATGTATGATAGGAAAATAATATAAAATTGATTTGGAGCGTAAAAAAATGAAGAAAGTTTCAGCACTTCTTACAGCGGTTATAATGATGCTTGCCGTTTTTGCCCCTTGTGCTTCAGCGGTGGTTGCTTCAGTTGACGGAACACTCAGCTTCACCCCCGGTGACACAAGATGGAGCACCCCTATTGATAATTACGCCTGGCTTGACAACCTTTTCATCAGAGATGATGCCAACTCTGTTGTGCCCAAAGAGGTTGTTCCCAAGCCTGACGATTATCCTTACAGTCATACTCTTGTGCATTTTGTTGATGAGTGTAAAAATTATGAGGCGCTTTATGAGCTTGATGAGGAAGAAATAACTCAGACATATTATCAGATTATTGATGTTATGTATTACGGTGTTATTGCTCTTTCAATGACCTCAGACATTGACACAATGAGAGATTATCTCACTGAATACGGAATTGTTCTTCCCGAAGATGAGTCAGCAGACGATGTTGCTGCGATTTCCGTTGTTTATGCAGCTCTTAAAAATAATGCCACATACATTCTTTACGGCAAGGAGATTGTTATTCCCAGAGGTACAACTCTTGAGGGAGCCCTTGTAATTATCCTTGCAGGAGTCACAGGCAATTACATTCCCTCAGGCGTCAACACTGTTTTGGGCTTTGCCATTCAGGCAGTCAAGAATTATGTTGCCGAATTTGAACAGCTTCCCATGAGCAAGAATCCCGATGCAGAGGAAATTTTCTATTGGACAAAGGTGCTCGCCGTTGTTAAAAACGGCTATCAGGTGCCCACCTCAAATTATACTGATCTCACCGAGGTTGAGAAGGCTTATGTTGACAGCGCTTATCATTCAACAGTTATTGAGCTCGGCTTTGATGTAAGAGTTGATCCCATCAAGCTTCTTGCTGAAACAAGCAAGGGTGAGGATATGGGCGTTGAAAGACTTATTCTTGAAACCATGCTCACTGAATCAGGTGTGGAATTCACTCAGCAGCAGTCTATTGATCAGCTTTTTGAAATGGCTTGTGAAAACGGATGGTTTGTTCTTGAAAATGAATTTTACAGTGACGTTTTCAATTATGAGATTTATGTCAAGGAAACAAGCGAAAAAATTTGGTTCACTCCCATCACTGTCGGTCAGCAGCTGACAAACGGAGATGCGGCAAACATCAAAGTTGTTCTTGACGGTCAGGAGGTAGGCTACTCTTCAACTACTGCAGTGGCCCTTAATCCCGAGCTTGAAAAAGAAACGATTGTCCTTGGTGTGTTCTATAACGATGGAGTCAATATCAATGACAGTGCCGTTTATACCTTCACAATTATCAAGGAAGAGGTTGATGAATCAACAACTGTTGACAGCACAGACATTATTGGTCAGATTGGTGAATTTGTCGGCTCAATTGTGCCTGATAATGAGATTGTTACATCAATTTTCCAGGAGATTACAGGTGTCACAGCTCAGGTCACAACCTCAGATTCCTCAGCAGAGGAATTTCTGACAACCTATCCCACAACAGAGACTGAAAGCACAACCTCCTATTTCCAGGATTTTGAATATTTCAAGCAGCTTCTCGGTGATACATACACAACGGATGCTCAGGGAAACATTGTAACAACCTCCGTTTATGAGACAACAACTGTTCAGCAGACAGAAAAAACAGTTATTCAGTATGCTGTTGAAACAGTAACAGAAAACATCGAGCTTGTTGTTGCTCCCACAGGTCTGCTTGCATTGGGCGGTCTTGTCGGCTTCCTGATGACCAAGAAGCACAAGGATTCTGATTTTACAGATTATACTGAGGAAGAAACAGAGGAATAAGGCTTAAATTTCAAAATAAGCATTAAGCGGCTTGCTTTTAACAGAGCAGGCCGCTTGTTTTTATGATTTTCACAGCGAAGGAAGGACTTGGAAAAAACTTATATTATTTAAATAATTTTTACAGTAAATTTCGGGTATAGACTTGACATATTGTATAATTTATCTTAAAATGAACTAGATAATGTATTTCATTATCATCGAGTAACTTTACTGTAATTCTTTTGATGATCTGAGGGCAATATCAGTTTATGCATACTCTCAGGAGCCTACCCGAATCTTTCTGATGAGAGGCTTGAATTTAATTAATTTATATGGATATTGCCGCCCCGGGACTTGCATTAAGTCCTGAGAAAAATTAAAAAAAGAAGGAGGTGCTGCTACTTTGGAATGGTTAACAACAATTATTATTGCAATTGTCTGCGCTTGCGTTTTTGCTGTGATCGGCTTCATTCTTGGCCAGGCTCACAGAAAAAAGACGGCAGAAGGACTTATCGGCTCAGCTAACGAAGAGGCAATCCGTATTGTCAATCAGGCAGTCAGCGAAGCTGAAACAATGAAAAAAGAATCTATTCTTGAAGCAAAGGATGAAATCCATAAGCTCAGAACTGAAACTGAACGTGATCTTCGTGAAAGAAGAAATGAGGTTCAGCGTCAGGAAAAGAGAATGCTTCAAAAAGAAGAAAATCTTGATAAAAAGGTTGAAAACCTTGAGAAAAAAGAACAGCAGCTTGATGAAAAAATCAAGACTGCAGAAAATCAACTTTCCGAAGCAGAGAGCATCAAAAGAAGTCAGTTAGAAATGCTTGAAAGAATATCGGGCTATACGAAAGAACAGGCAAAAGTTGAATTAATCCACATCGTTGAAGAAAATCTTAAAAGAGATAAGGCAGTCAAGGTTATGGAGTACGAGCAGTTGCTTCATGATGAGTGTGACAATCTTGCAAAAGAAATCATCACAACTGCAATTCAGCGTTGTGCGGCTGATCACGCATCGGAAGCAACAGTTTCCGTTGTTGCTCTGCCTAACGACGAAATGAAGGGCCGAATCATCGGCAGAGAGGGACGTAACATCAGAACTCTCGAAACCATCACAGGTGTTGATCTCATCATTGATGACACGCCTGAAGCAATCACCCTTTCCAGCTTTGATCCCGTACGCAGAGAGGTTGCAAGACTCACTCTTGAAAGACTTATCAGCGACGGCAGAATCCATCCCACTCTTATTGAGAAGATTCACGACAAGGCTCAGCGAGAGGTTGATCAGACAATCAAGCAGACAGGTGAAAGAGCTGTTATCGAAGCAGGTGTCAACGGTGTGCATCCTGAAATCGTCAAGCTTCTCGGCCGTCTCAGATACCGTACAAGCTACGGTCAGAATGTTCTCAATCATTCACTTGAGGTTTCTTATATTGCAGGTCTTATGGCTGCAGAGCTTGGTGTTGATGTGAAGCTTGCAAAGCGAGCAGGTCTTCTTCATGACATCGGTAAGGCTATTGACCATCAGCAGGAAGGCTCACACATTGAGCTCGGTGTTGAATATGCAAAGAAATATAAGGAAAATGAGACAATCATCAATGCAATTCATGCTCACCACGGTGACGTTGAGCCCAAGACATTGGTTGCTTGTCTTGTTCAGGCGGCTGATGCAATTTCAGCAGCAAGACCCGGTGCAAGACGTGAAAATATTCAGAATTACATTAAGCGTCTTGAAAATCTTGAAAATCTCTCAAAATCCTTTGAGGGTGTTGAAAAGGCTTATGCAATCCAGGCAGGCCGTGAGGTCAGAATTGTTGTCAAGCCCGAGCTTGTCAGTGATGAGGATCTTGCTCTTCTTGCTCACAGCATTGTTGAAAAGATTGAACAGGAGCTTGAATATCCCGGTCAGATCAAGGTCAATATGATTCGTGAAACAAGAGCTACCGATTATGCAAAATAAAAATCTGAGCTGTGATTTTTAAGGTCACAGCTCTTTTTTTGAGGTTGATATTATGGAAATAATTTACCGTGACGAAGCAGTCCTTGTCTGCATAAAGGAGAGAGGCATTCTTTCTCAGGAGGATTCCCGAGGTGGAAAAAGCATGGTTTCTCTTCTGGAAGAGGAAGCGGGCTGCAAGGTGTATCCCGTTCACCGACTTGACAAAGAGGTGGGCGGTGTGATGGTTTATGCGCTGACAAAGGACAGTGCCGCAGAGCTTTCACGTCAGGTGAGTGACAGAACAATGGAAAAGGCTTATGTCACAGCGGTGCACGGCTGTCCCGAAGAGACAGAGGGTGAGATGGAGGATCTGCTGTTTTTTGACAAGGGAAAGAACAAATCCTTCACTGTGAAAAAAGAAAGAAGGGGAGTGAAAAAGGCCCTTCTCAGTTATTCTGTGATTCAGAAAAACGAAGAAAAAAGCCTTGTCAGAGTCAGCCTTCATACAGGCAGAACTCATCAGATCAGAGTTCAGTTTGCTTCAAGGAAAATGCCCATTTACGGTGACAGAAGATACGGTGCAAGGGATGAATGTCCGGTTATTGCTCTGTGGTCACGTCACATAAGCTTTGTGCATCCTTTGACAAAAGAGAAGATGACCTTTGTCAGAGAGCCTTCAGAAGATATTTTTCTTTTTTAAATTATATAAAAAAAGGGAGCCTGTCTGAAAAGACAGGCTCAAAACATATTTATTTATCAGAAAAACCTTCAAATATAAATTATGCTTCTTCTTCCTCTTTCATCTTTGCAAAGCATTCACTGCAATATACGTCTCTGCCTTCTGTGGGCTTAAAGGGAACCTTTGCTTCACCGCCGCATTTTGCGCAAGTTGCAATGAAAGTTTCTCTTGCAGGTCTTGCGTTGTTTTTACGTGCAATACGGCATTCCTTGCAACGCTGGGGCTCGTTTTCAAAGCCTTTTTCTGCATAGAATTCCTGTTCGCCGGCAGTAAAGATGAATTCTGCGCCGCATTCTTTGCATTTGAGAGTTTTGTCTTCGTACATGATTTTTTACCTCGCTTAAATTTAAATCGCCCCTCTCGGAATTGCACCGATTTTTTCTCACTAGAGCAGGGCATATATCAAGCTTCAGGATGAAGCTTATTTTTGATTTTTCTTCGGCAACGCTGCATTGCACCGTCAACTGCCTTGGCGGTCAGTCCGGTCATTTCGGCAATTGTTTTGTAGGAACAGCCTTTGATATAAAGGGTGATGACCTTCATCTCACAAGGAGAAAGAATTTCTTTGAGCTCATTTTCAAATTCGGTAAGAAAGCATTCTGAAATTACAGTATCCTCAGGATTGTCTTCATCAACGGTGATTTCGGGAATTTCATCAAAGCCGACAAAGGAAACATCTTCTTTTCTTGCGGCTGAACGTGAAAGTGAAATCAGCTTGTTTCTGATGCAGACGGAAAAATATGTCCTGAAAGAAGCACCCTTGTCTTCTGAATAAGTAGAAACGACAGAGGGGAAAATCAGCATGCTTTCCTGAACAAGATCGGACAGCTCAAAATCCTTGATATGAAATCTTCCTGCAAGTCTTGTTGCAACAGTCAAACAGCGCTGTGTCAATTCATTCAAGGCATTTGTGTCATTGGTTTTTATAAGCTGAATCAGTTCATTGTCGTTGCAAAGGGAATAATCTTTCATATATCAACCTTAATCTGATATGTATTTAAAATAATATTAGTACAAATTAATCTGTTTGTCAATCTAATTTTTATACAAAATGACCAATGGTTTTTTGGTGCTTTATACTAATAAATTGTTAAATTGCCCTGATTTTTCTAATTTCTCTCTTGCAAAAACGGTTTATTATAACAAAATCAGAACATAAGCAAAAAAAACAGATGCAGGAAACGCCTGTATCTGTTTTGGTTTTTTGGGATATTTATTTGATGATTCCGCCGCCGACAACATAATCACCGTCATAAAGCACAAGGGACTGACCCTTGGTGATTGCTCTCTGAGGCTCATCAAATTCAACGTGCAGTGTGTTTTCGTCGGTTTGAAAGACCGTTGCCCATTGCTCCTTGTGGCTGTATCTGATTTTTGCCTTTAATCTGATTGAGCCGCTGACGGAGTCAAAGGGGATAAGATTGATGTTTTCGGCATCAAGATGCTTTGAAAAAAGACCGGGATTATCACAGAGTATAACACGGTTGTTTTCAACATCCTTTTCTTTTACATACATGGGGGCCGGAAGAGCAAGTCCGAGACCTCTTCTCTGACCGACAGTATAACGGATGATTCCCTTGTGAGTGCCGAGTATTTTTCCCTGTGTGTCAACAAAGTCTCCGCAGGGAAAATTTTTTCCCGTGGTGCACTCAATGAAGGCGGCATAATCTCCGTCAGGAACAAAGCAGATGTCCTGGCTGTCCTTCTTTTTTGCGTTGACGAAGCCAAGGTCTGCGGCAAGCTCTCTGACCTGTGCCTTTGTCATATCACCAAGGGGGAAAAGGGTGTGGCTGAGCTGATGCTGATTGAGGGAATAAAGCACATAGCTCTGATCCTTTGTGCTGTCAGTGCCCTTTTTCAGAAGATATCGTCCGCTGCCTTCATCATATACACACTGAGCATAATGTCCTGTGGCAACAAAGGAGAAATCCTTTTCAAGAGCATAACCGAGCATTTTGTCAAATTTCATAAATCTGTTGCACTGAATGCAGGGATTGGGTGTGCCTCCGTTTTCATAAACACAGATGAAATTTTCAATAACCTTTTCTTTGAAGGCTTCTGAAAAATCAAGAATTTCAAAGGGTATTCCAAGCTTTTCGGCAACCTTGAGGGCATCCTCTGCTTCCTTTGCAGAGCAACAGCTTTTTTCAGCAATAAAGGTGTTGTCAGGGCTGAAAAAACGGCAGTTTACACCCATCGGATCATAACCTTGTTCCTTGAGAAGATAAGCGGAAACTGCACTGTCAACTCCGCCGCTCATTCCTGTTAAAACCTTTTTATTCATAGCTCAACCTCCTTTAAAGCTGTTTTTTTGATTATATCCGCGGTGTATTACATTGTCAAGGGGAAAGATTTTCCGCAGCCGCCGAGAAAAAATGACTGTTACATCTTTATTTTTAAGAAAAATTGTATTATTATATAAATCAGAATGAATAACGAGGTGACAGCTATGGCTAAGATTCTGATTGTTGATGATGATATTTCCATTGCAGAGCTTATTTCCGACGCTCTTGAGGATGAAGGCTTTGAAACAGTTGTGTTTACTGACAGCAACAAGGCTTATGATTACATAGTCGCAAACGAGAATGACATTGATATGATTTCTCTTGACATTATGATGCCCGGGATATCAGGTGACGATCTGTGCCGTTTTGTCAGAAACAGGGTTACCTGTCCCATTATTTTTGTTTCCGCAAAGGCTAACAGTCAGGATGCTGTCAAAGGCTTTGAGGTGGGGGCAGATGATTATATTTCAAAGCCCTTTGTTGTTGAGGAGTTCATTGCAAGAGTTAAGGCTCATCTCAGAAGAGAAGAAAGAAAATCCGGCATACTTGAAGAGGATATCATAAAGATCGGTGATATCAGAATCAACAAGGGCTCAATGGCCGTTGAGAAAAATGGTGAGTCCGTTAATTTTTCAACCCGTGAGTTTCAGCTTCTTGCTTATCTGATGGAAAATGCGGGCAAGGTGCTTACAAGGGAGGATATTTTTGCAAATGTCTGGGACACGGAATTCGGTGACATCGGTACCGTTGCCGTCAACATCAAAAGCATCCGTGACAAAATCGATCCCGACAATGAATATATAAAAACTGTCTGGGGCGTAGGCTATAAATTTGTCAAAGCTTATAAATAAAGGAGAATCAGAATGAAAAAAAACGGAAGGCTTCAGCTGACAGTGTTAATTACCTTCATTGCTGTTGTTGTTCTTTTCTCTTTTGTTTACAACGCTTATGCAACAAAGAACATTATTGACGCTTCTTACAACGATGCGGCTGTTCTTGAACGGTATAACCACGTAATAATTGAAAAGCTTGTCAATGCAGAGTCAACTCAGCAGTGGCAGTCCATTGTTGATTCTTATGATGATTTGATTATTGAAATCAAAAACAGTGAAAATGAAATCATTTCCTCCTCTGAGGGTGACACCTGGACAATTCTTGATGTTAAATCACAGGTTCCTTTTCAGTATAAGGATGAGGCTTATTCCATTGAATCCTCAGTTTATTTTCTGAGAGAGCATGTGGCTGATGACCGTAATTTGGTGTCATTTCTTTTCATTGAGCTTTTTCTGGGAATAACAATACTGTGTGTTTTTATATTCCTGATTTATGTTATGATGCTCAGACCCTACCGAAAGATTTACAGAGCAATTGAGGAATACGATGAAACGGGTAATCTGGGACAGCTTGAAATCAAGGGCTATGCAGGGCTTTTATATAAGAGATTTTTCTCTCTGACAAAAAATCTTGAAAAGCAGCAGCAACACCAGAGGCGGATTATTGCATCAATTTCTCACGACATCAAAACTCCGCTGACTTCAATTATGGGATATACAGAGAGACTCAAGAAGGATACAATCACGGCGGAAAAGCGTGACAGATATCTTAACACCGTTTATGACAAAAGTGTTGAAATTCAGCAGCTTGTGAATGAATTTGACGAATATCTCAGCTTTAATATGTCGTCAAATCTGCGCTTTGAAAAAATTACCGCGGCTGAAATTGAAAAGAGTCTTATCAACGATTACGCCGATGAGCTTGAAAATGCGGGGGTAAGTGTTACCTGGGAAAACAGCTGCAAGGATACCTGTGTTTTTGTTGATATAAGCAGATTCAAAAGAGTTTGCGGAAATATTTTCGGCAACTCTCTCAAGCATTTCAACAAGGATGAGCATCTGATAAAGGTGGTCTTTTATTCGGACAAGGACAAGGTTTATGTTGAAATTCACGACAACGGAAGGGGAGTTTCCCACGAAATGCTTGAAGTGATTTTTGAGCCTCTTTATACCTCAGACAAGGGAAGAAAGGTTGCGGGGCTCGGGCTTTCAATCTGCCGTGAAATTATTTCAAAGCACGGCGGAACAATTTACGCAAAAGAAAGCAGTCTCGGCGGTCTTGCAGTCTGCATGGAATTTGAAAGAGCAGATGCAGTGAAAGCAGTGAAAAATAAAAAGCAAACGAAAGAGGTTAAATATGCTTCTGAAAAAGAATGAAGAAATACGCCTTAAGATAACAACTCTGACATCACAGGGCAGCGGTCTGGGAAGATTCGAGGATATGGCGGTATTTGTTGACGGTGCAGCAGTCGGTGATGATTTGCTTGTGCATATAATAAAGGTGAAGAAAAACTATGCGGTCGGCATAATCAAAAAGATATATTCCCCTTCCTCTGACAGAATCGAGCCTGACTGTCCCGTATATTCAAAATGCGGCGGCTGTGCTTACAGGCACATCAGTTACGATGCAGAGCTTGAGGTGAAAAAGCAGTCTGTTACCGATGCAATGGAGAGAATCGGCTCGGTGGGTTTCGGTGCAGAGGATATTCTTTCAATTGAAAATCCCGAAAGATACAGAAACAAGGTTCAGCTTCCTCTGGGACTTGACAGGGACGGCAGAGTTATTGCGGGATTTTATTCAAGAAGAAGCCACCGCATAGCTGAGTGTGAGGATTGTATGCTTCAGATGGAGCAGTTTGCGCCCATCGTGTCAGCTGTCCGCAGATATATTCATCAGACCACAGCCACCGTTTACAGTGAAGAAACGGGTAAGGGTCTGCTGAGACACATTTATCTCAGACGAGGAGCAAAAAGCGGTGAGATTATGGTCTGCCTTGTTGTCAACGGTGACAGCATACCGAAGAAAAATCTGCTTATTGACACTCTCACTCAGACTGACGAAAACATAAAATCAATTGTTCTCAACATCAACAAGCAGGACACAAATGTTGTTCTCGGTGATGAATGTGTCACTCTTTGGGGAAGAGATTATATTGAGGATGAGCTCTGCGGTCTGAAATTCAGAATTTCACCCTTGTCCTTTTATCAGGTAAACCCTGAGGGCACAGAGCTTCTTTACAGAAAGGCTGCCGAATATGCGTCTCTTAAGGGCGGAGAGGTGCTTCTTGACCTTTACTGCGGTACGGGCACAATCGGTCTGACAATGGCAGACAAGGCAAAGCAGCTTATCGGTGTTGAAATCATTCCTCAGGCAATTGAAAACGCAAAGGAAAATGCAAGAAATAATTCAATCACAAATGCACGCTTCATCTGTGACGATGCTTCGGGTGCGGCAAAAACTCTTTATGAAGAGGGCATCAGACCTGATGTGATTGTTCTTGACCCACCGAGAAAGGGCTGCAGTGAGGATGTTATCAAAACTGTTGTTCAGATGAATCCCGACAGAGTTGTTTATGTTTCCTGTGACCCTGCAACGCTTGCAAGAGACTGTAAGATATTTGCTTCTCTTGGCTATGAAACAGAAAAATATACCGCTGTCGATATGTTCCCGAGAACGGTGCATGTGGAGACGGTTGTTCTTTTGTCCCAACGCAGACCGGACACACATATCGACATAAAGCTTGACCTTTCAGAGCTTGATATTACTGCTGCCGAAACCAAGGCTACATATCAGGAAATCAAGGATTATGTGTTTGAAAAACACGGTCTTAAAGTGTCAACTCTTTATATATCACAGGTTAAGGCTAAGTGTGGGATAACAGAGCGTGAAAATTATAACAAGGGCAAAGAAGGACACAGAGTGCCGAATTGCCCGAAGGAAAAAGAAGATGCTATTATGGATGCGTTGAGGCATTTTAGGATGGTGTGATTTAATAAAAAAAAGAAAATCTCCTTGTTTCAACCAACACAAGGAGATTTATTATTAATTTTTGAAAGTCTAAAAAACAAAAGCAAACAACATATTTTTAATGTTCGATATCCATTAACCACTCTATAAAGTTCAAAGGCGAAAAAGCAACTGCTTTCTTAGAAAATGAAAAATCATATTCGGTTTTTAACTTTAATTTTATTTGTTCGGTGGTACATTTTATGCTAACAAAAAAATTGCTGTCATATTCAATTGTTGCACCTTCCTCAAAGTCATAAGAGATTATCGAATAATTATCTTGTATTCTTTGCATACAATCCTTATCGAAATTCTCATCTTGAAATGGAACGGAAAAAATATATGTAAGAGAAGTAACATAAAGTTTATCTAATTTGTTTTTAACCAATTCATCTATTTTTCGAATGTCAGGGTTAAAAACGGTAGCGTATGCGGTTATCTTTTCACATATACTTGATTCTATGCTGCCAGCTATTTGTTCTATGGACTCATCATATACTCCGTTTTTATATTTGGGAACAGCCGATTTGAGATCAAAATCACTTAAAGGTACAAAATTCATTAAAATCCCATTAGCTCTTTTTCGAAGTAGTTTTTGAATTCGTTCTCTATTATCTATAAGATCTTGTTTGGAGAAATTATCGCAAACATAACCCCCAATAGAAATATCTGTTTGTTTGCTTAGCCCAAACATTACACTGCTTAAAACAGGTTTTAGCAAGGATTTGTCAGCTTTGTTTTTATCTTTTTTATTTGTTTGAAATTTTTTGTCAAGTTCAGATAAAGCGTTATGAATTGATTCACGAGCATCTAAAAATAATCTTCCTGATAGAGCAGTTGGAATAGAACAATCGTCTAACAAAACGGGTATTATTTGCGGCTTTTTGTTTGTAATGTTTTTAGACAAAGCGATATTCAATTCTTCAGATACCCAAGATGATTTTATTGAATT
>JAZRTP010000002.1:0-2197 GCA_045652105.1 Acutalibacteraceae bacterium | reverse complement strand
GTATAAGGGGTTATAAAAATAAGCGTTGCAGTTGGGGTAATGTGTGCCCTTTCTGCAACGCTGTTTTTGTGTGGTTAGGTATGTAATTGTGGTTTGGTATGGGTTGGTAATCGTTAAATTATGGGGGTATCGTTAAAAGGTAAAGTGCAACAAGAAGGTGAAATAATCATGAAGCAAAAAAACAATGTCCTTTTCATCGTCAACAACCATTATTTTTTTCAGCCATTTCAACATCGCCTTTTTTGTTTTTGAGAATATTGCGCCACAAGAACAGACTGTTATCAACAACGGCAAAAAGACAACGACCGTTTCGTTGCCTTTTTGTCATAAGAGATTTTTATGGTATAAGGAGGAAGTCACTGTTTTACGGTTGAAGAATAAAATATGCTTTTAATTTTTCCAAAGATAAATCAAAGCTTACACCCGCAGAATATTTATGCTTTAATTTCTTGTAAGGCTGTGGGTACAAAGCTGTTTTAAAGTATTCATCTTTGCTGTCAGTTTTGGTAGGCTCACTGTCACAAAGGGGACAGCGGGAATATTCTTCACCGATTCGTACTGCGCATTTGTCACATACCTTAGGAGCAATCTCTGCTTTATTTTCAACACCGTTTTCTTCTGAGCTTTCAATTCTTACAGGGATATTTATTGAAGTAAGAATACGGAAAAACTCACGGGGAATTCTGCGATCCTTGCCGCTGAGATTAAACGCCAGATTGATATATCCGTTAAAGCTGATGACAGAACAGGATAAAGGCATATTATACACTCTCGTATCACCGTTAATAAATTCAAAGCGTTCAATTTCTCTGTGCATTATCTCGGGTAAAACTACATTTCCCATATTGGTAAGAATGACAGACATTTCTGTGGTATGTGATTTTTTCTGCATTGCATTAATTACAGGCTTTTTTATAAAATAGGGAACGGGCTGCAGAATTTTGTTTTCTGTCAGAGCAAGGTTAGAGTTTATGAATGCCTGATGTGTTTCCCGACAGTTATACTTTTTAAGCTGACCTCTTGTTGCTTCGATAATGTTATCGAGGGTATAGTCCTTTCTTCCTTCAGGAGCAAAATGTACGGGAACAGTAGAGGTGAAGTTTCTTACGGAATCTGTCGGGAAAATCTTTCTGATGTTACAGGGCACATCTATTATTACCGTATCATTTATTGCTTTTTCTTCTATATTGATCATCGAAAGAATAAGTACGGCAGAAATAAACTCGGTAACGGTGATATTTTTTTCTTTGCAATAGCTCCTGAGAAATTCAGTATCAATCAATCCGTTTATACAATTCTGGTAATTATCGTCAAAATTTTTCGGAAGAACGTAAGCTCTGTCACGGTGAGGCTGTTGTACTTTTTCCTTATTTTTATAACGTATACAAGGATTTTCCGTCTCTGTTTCACTCGGAGAACCGTCACCGAAGCGTATTCCGGGAAAATCACTTCTGTCAATACCGCCAAGCACCATATACTGCGCTATAACAGATTTAAGTATTTCGAGAAAGCCTGTACCGTCACCGTAAATATGACTTGCTTCAATGGAAATTCTGCGTTTATGATAAAGAAAAACCATTTCAGGCTTTCCGAATCTGCCAAGCCTCCTGAGTGCTGCGGGACAGTATTCCTCAGGCATAACCGAAGGTAAGCTGTCTGTTTTTTCAAGATATGTCCAGAAAAAGCCTTTTTTGTTTCTGTACATACAAATGGGATATCGCGGCATAGTCAGTTTTACTGCCTTTTCGAGTCGCTCAGGATCTATCTCCTCATCTTTAAAAACGGCAGATATTCTGAATATACGGGAATTATAATTGTCATCGATTGCAGAAAACATAATTGCTGCGGTATCATTTCTCATCCATTCGTATTTTTTCATTTTCACACACCCATTCATCCAAATTATAATGGTCAGTTTAAAATGAAAAAATCCAAATTAACACAATGAATTGTAAAAATTACGTTAATTAAGGAATATCCGAAATTGCCGTATATATGTGCCGCACATCTTCATTTCAGTTGCACTGTATCAACTATTGCAGCTCCTTTCAAATCAAGTACCACTGTTGATACAATCGTATCGATGGTGGTATTGTTAATTTATAGCCGTAAAGCCTTGTAGTATAAGGGGTTATAAAAATAAGCGTTGCAGTTGGGGTAATGTGTGCCCTTTCTGCAACGCTGTTTTTGTGTGGTT
>JAZRTP010000001.1:0-3678 GCA_045652105.1 Acutalibacteraceae bacterium | reverse complement strand
ATGGCAATCTTTGCAATCTTTGGATTATATAAATATTCAAATATCCAGCCGTTTCCGGCTCTTATTGATTCACAAGCGATCGATTCAACAAATATATGACCGTCCTTTGTCTTTGAGGCAATGCTCATTGCAACATTGACTCCATCTTTTCCGTATTTGATGCCGATATATCTTTTTTCACTAAGAACAGGAAATTTCTCAAGCTTAAGCTCATTCCAGTCTGCTTCTGTGATTTCAGATTTCTGATTAAATGAGCACCAAAATCCAAGCCTCTGAATATTGAAATCAAGAACATCTCCGGATAACTCATTCCGGATATTTCTCTCTTTAAGGAGCTTTCCAAAAGATGGATTGTATTTCTTCCAGAGCTTTGGATCATTAAGCTTATCAGCTTCGACCATTTCCGGAGTTGACCATTCCGCCCAGCCTGTTCCGGGAGATCTTTTATCAAGGACTGCTTCTCTTATCCTTACAAAAACATCACCGCCTGAAATAACCGTTGGCGGAGTCCCTACCATTAAGATCTGAGGATTCTTACTTGCTGATACCGTATACAAAAGCGCAGATTCTTGCTTGGATGTATACTCTTGAGCCTCATCGATTACAAGAAGGTCAAATCCTTCTCCAAGACCTCCATTATTTGTTCTTGTCCTGAAATCAATGATTCCGCCTCCGGAGATCTCAATATGCTCAAGGCCGTACTGCTTGGAAGCATAGAAGCTTCTCTCCGGCATTTCCTTTTTCTTTTTTGAATGTTCTTGATATCCGGCTTTCTTTAAAAGCGTATAGAGTCTATTAAATGCATCATGAGAAGTTGTTGTTCTGTGAGCCGTGTGACAAATCTTCTCTTTCAGGACGATAAGTCCATACATTTCTCTTGCAGCCAAGACTTCACCTTTACCATTTCGCCTGGAGAGTCCGATGCAGTAATTCATGTGTTTCCATTGACCTTTTTCATCAATGGCCATGATTGCCCGGAGCTGTCTCTGCTGCCAGAGCATTAAATTCTGACCGGTAAACGAGTAAAGTTTGACTGCCTTTGCGCCGAGTGATTTTGTTTTTCTTGTTAAAATTACATTGGTAAATGAGGGATTCTGATTGTCTTCCCTCATATTACCTCCTTAATAGCTTTTGCCTTTCTTTTATCTTTTCGATTTCTTTTGCCAGCTGCTCAGAATCCTTTTTTTGCATCATCCGTCTTATCGTTTTTCTTGAATAGCCTATTTCTTTTTGAATGTCGCTTATTTCAAGGTCTTTTGACAATCTAGCTGCTTGCTCAAGTCTCTCTTCTGGAGAGAGCTCAATGACTTTCTTTCCGATCTCTTTCCTTCTTTCGATCTCTTCTTCAGAGCTTTGCCATATCTTTTTGCTCCAGACATCTTGAGAAGTTTTCTTTGATTGAAAAGTCACTATGCATCTGCAGAATTGATGCCGCCTATATACGTCTTGCGGCTCAGAGCCATATTCATAAGTTCCCGCAAGCGCATCACACCAATCGCAACATCCCGGAGCTGCTATTCTTGTGATCGTAGTTTTAAGACCGGCATTGCTCCGTACCTTTGCATTTTCCTTGATAAAATCATCAACGAAAGCTTCCAGGTTATTAATCAAAGGCTCCTTGAGCCAGCTCTGAGCCTCGATAAGAGTAATTCCATCAGCTGTCATCTTATCGATAAGCCCCTGAATGCGATCCTTTGGAAAATCCGCTCTTACGCTCTTAAGCCCTATTCCGTTCTTAAGATCAATCGCATTTTGGATTTCTTCTGCTGCCTCATTGATCGTAATATGATTCACCTGAAGCGCCGGAACGACTGTCCTGTTTGCAATATTGTAATAAAGCCGCCCATCCGGAAGCGCATTTTCTGTAAGATTGCTCAAAAAGGATCTCGATAGGTTCTCGCCTATTCGCTCAGCATAATCATGAGCTTCAATGAATGTTGCAGTCCCATCTCTTATCCTTTTGCTGATCTGAGCAATCCTTCTGTCCCTAAGCATATTCGTCCGAAAAGACCTTTCAATCCTCTCATTGAGAATAGGAACAACATCTGCTACCATATTTCACCGCCTTCCCTCGCCATATTAAGGCATGAAAAAAGAGAGCTGGCGGACAACTCTCTCAGCGTTTGCAACCACTGTCATGCCACGAAAAGAGCTTTGCTCTTAACGCCACCGTTCAGATATAGCCTCAGCAAAGGTCTGCAGCTCAATATTTTTCGTTGAATTCTCATTGAGGATGATATTCTCTTCGGAAATTCCATCCCAGATGTTATCCGTATCAACAAAATAAATGATCTGACCATTCCTCTCAGCTGCGCTTCTTACCTTTGCGGGAATTAAAACCTCATCCCCTGTGTTGTACTTAGTGACCATAATCCTCCTTTAATCATCTGTTTTTATTTAGATTCCAGTAAGTTCCAAAAGCTTTTCTTCAGTGAGATATTCCGGATAAGAAGAGTTAATCTTCTGAATCGCATCTCCAATTGCTCCAAGCATTGAAACATCAGCCTGGAACGGAGGCAGCCACATCGGAGTTGTGATCGTTATCTGCTGCCTTGTGTAAGCAAAATCATCTCTTATGCACGCAGCCAGGAATCCGGCATTTAAGATTCCGATATTAAATGATTTATGAGCCGCCTTTGCTGTGAGTCTCAAATTCTCATGGCTTGCCTTGATCGCATCATAGCTTGATGGATTGCTCTGCGGGAATCCTAAATCATCAAGAGTGAGCCCAACTTCTCCGGCAAATAATGATGCGAACATTTTAAGCTGCTCAACGTGAGGACTCATGCTTTGCTGAGCAAACTGGCCGAGCTTAACGTGATTTTGTCCATCTTCATTAAGCGAAAATTTCATCATGGCCGACATTGCAGCCGACCACTTATCAATTTCTATTCCTGAATCAAGACCTGTTGCATATTTCTGAGGGAATGAATAAAACTCTGCAGAAATCTCTGACCTCTTGATTGTTCTAAGAGCTGAGCCAACGATTGACATACAAGCTCTGGAAATTCTCGAATGACCGAAGGGCCTTTTTGCATCCGGTTTAAAGATAAGCGGAACAAGAAGCGGCTCTTTGATAGCATAAGATCTTGTATCAACTAGCTCACCATTTTCAAAATAATAAGTCCCTTCATGCGTGAAATATGCTTCCTTGATCGGCTGTCTTGAGATATCTCTTTCAAGGACCGCATATCCTTCATTTAAAAGTCCGGTCGTTGGATCTACGATTCCGGTTGCATCATCTCCATTGATGATCTGGAGTCTTGGAAAGCCGGAATCATCTTCTGAAACATAAATAAAAGAACAGGCACAGATAAGAGCTCCGAGAATTCCGCTGGTAAAAAGAACGTCTTTATTATTTGCAGAATAAATATCATCCAGGCCGAAGACATCATTTTTAAATCCATAAAAATCAAGCCTGTCGGCCAAAGAGTCAACTCCTTTTGCGCACCATCCCACGCAACTATTCCAATACTTCAATTCCGGAGGCGAAGAGATGCCGAAATCGAAAGTAAAATTCTTCATCTCATAAAAAAGATAGCGAGTATTAATCCTTATTCTTTTTTGTGTGAGTAAATTTCTCAAAAATTCAATTCCGACATATTCCATAAGTTTTCACCTTTGCAGCTCGTTATTATCTTAACAGCTTCCCCGGATTTTCCGCGAGATATATGTACA